>NZ_JAIXUB010000002.1 GCF_027484205.1 Flavobacterium sp. | reverse complement strand
GCTAACGAAACAGGAAAAACATTTGTACCTATTGAATTAGAGTTAGGTAAAAAACCTGTTAAACCAGGTGATGATTTAGCAAAAGCCTTTGGAATCAAAATCATCTATTTTGATTTAGATAAATCATTCATTCGTCCAGATGCCGCTTTAGAATTAGCAAAAATCTTAGACGTAATGGAACAAAATCCAACTATGGAAATCGATGTACGTTCCCACACAGATTGTCGTCAAACAGCAGCATACAACGCAGCATTGTCAGACAGAAGAGCTAAATCAACCATGGCATGGTTAATCTCAAAAGGCATCGCTAAAAACAGATTAACAGGAAAAGGATATGGCGAATCACAACTAGTTAACGATTGTGGTTGCGAACCAACTAACCAATCTAACTGTAGCGAAGAACAACACCAAGCTAACAGAAGATCAGAATTTATTATTACGAAATTGTAATAACATATTATTTATAATTTAAAGGCACGATTTTCGTGCCTTTTTTTATGAGATTAATTTTCTAAAGTTACCTTTGCATAAAAATTCTTTTGGAAGTAATAACGCAAGAAATAGTGTTGCCAAATTCGTCAGTAAAATTATTTATTCGACGTGAAGATTTAATTCATCCATTTGTTTCGGGAAATAAATTTAGAAAACTTAAATACAATTTAGAATTTGCTAAAAACAACAATTATAAAAAGTTAGTGACTTTTGGTGGTGCGTTTTCAAATCATATAGCCGCAGTTGCATTTGCAGGAAAAGTAAATGGATTTGAAACAATTGGAATTATAAGAGGAAATGAGTTAGCATCTGAAATCAATAGTAACCCGACTTTGAAATTTGCACAGGATTGTGGAATGAAATTTGAGTTTGTTTCAAGAGAAGAGTATCGTCAAAAGACAACTGTTGAATTTATAGAAAATCTTAAAGTTAAATATCAGCAATTTTATTTAATTCCTGAAGGTGGAACAAATGATTTAGCAATAAAAGGTTGTGAAGAAATAATAACTAATGAAGATGCTGCTTATGATTTTATTTGTTGTGCAATTGGAACTGGAGGAACAATTTCAGGAATTATAAACAGTTCTTCGTTTAATCAAAAGGTTTTAGGATTTCCGTCGTTAAAAGGAGATTTTTTAAAAAAAGATATTTGTAAATTTGCAAAAAAAGATAACTGGAATATTATTTCTGATTATCATTTTGGAGGATATGGAAAAGTTTCAAATGAGTTAATTAATTTTATTAATGATTTCAATGAAAAATACAATATTCCATTAGATCCTATTTATACTGGAAAGATGGTTTTTGGCGTTATAGAATTAATAAATAAAAATTATTTTCCTGAAAATTCAAAGATTCTTACGATTCATACCGGAGGTTTGCAAGGAATTGAAGGAATGAATTTAAAGTTGAGAGCTAAAAATTTACCAATAATTAAAATATGATAAAGAAAATAGTATTAGTTATAAGTATTTTATTCTTTGTTGCGTGTGGAACAAATAAAGGAGTTGTAAGAACTTCAAAACCTTCTACTACAAAAACCAAACCTGTTGTTACAACAAAAAAAGTTGAAACTACTAAACCTAATTTGCCTGTAAAAGTTTCTGAAAAACCAAATAATAATCTGCCAACGGAATCAAAAACGGAGACTTTAGAGGCGACTTCTAAAGTTAAAGTAACAACCGAATTAGTTCTTCAGTATATCGATAAGTATAAAAAAGTAGCAATGGACAATATGAAATATCATGGTGTTCCAGCTAGTATTGCATTGGCCCAAGCCATTTTAGAGTCTGGAGCAGGAACAGGTAGTTTGAGTCAAATGGCAAACAATCATTTTGGAATTAAATGCCATAAAGATTGGCAAGGTCCAGGAGTAAATTATGATGATGATGAACTTCAAGAATGTTTCAGAAAATATGAAAATGTGTACGATTCTTATCAAGATTATGCTGCCTTTCTGAAAGGAAGAAAATGGTATGAACCTTTATTTAAATTAGAAAAAAATGATTATAAAGGTTGGGCAAATGGACTTAAAAAAGCAGGTTATGCAACGGATCCAAAATATCCATCAAAATTAATAGGATTAATTGAAAGATACCAACTTCAAAAATACGATGCAGAAGTTTTAGGAATTGATTATGTTGAAACAAAACAAGTAATTTCTACAACTTCTGAACCCAAAAAAGTAAGTCCAGAAAAAGCACATGAAGTAGTTAAAGGAGATACATTATATTCTATATCAAAAAGATATAATATCTCAATAGATGATTTAAAAAAGAAAAATAATATTTCTGAAAATGCCATTTCAATAGGTCAAATTTTGGAAATCAAATAATTAAATATTTACAATGTTATACGAAAGAAGTAGTCAGTTATTTGCTGATGCAGAAAAAGTAATTCCTGGTGGTGTAAATTCTCCTGTTCGTGCTTTTAAAGGCGTTGGAGGAAATCCAATTTTTGTTAAAAGTGCAAAAGGAGCTTATCTTTTTGATGAAGATGGAAATAAACTAATTGATTATATTAATTCTTGGGGTCCAATGATTTTAGGTCATGCGTTCCAACCTGTTATTGAAGCAATTACTGAAAGAGCAAAACTAGGTACTTCTTTTGGAATGCCAACAGAGCTTGAGACTCAAATTGCCAAATTAGCAATTTCGATGGTTCCAAATATTGATAAAATTAGATTTGTTAATTCAGGTACAGAAGCTTGTATGAGTGCTATTCGTTTAGCACGTGGATATACCAATAGAGATAAAATCATAAAATTTGCTGGATGTTATCACGGCCATTCCGATTCTTTTTTGATTCAAGCGGGTAGTGGAGCAAGTACTTTTGGAACACCAAATTCTCCTGGCGTAACTCAAGGTACAGCAAAAGACACATTATTAGCTAATTATAATGATATTGAAAGTGTTAAGGAGCTTTTTGATTCTAATCCAAATGAAATTGCAGCCATTATAATTGAACCTGTTGCAGGAAATATGGGTTGTGTTCCTCCTAAAAATGGTTTTTTAGAGGATTTAAGAGGTCTTTGTAATAAAAACAACACATTACTTATTTTTGATGAAGTAATGACGGGATTTCGCCTTGCAAAAGGAGGAGCTCAAGAACTTTATAACATTCAAGCTGATATTGTTTGTTTCGGTAAAGTAATTGGTGGCGGTTTGCCTGTTGGAGCTTTTGCTGCAAATAATGAAATTATGAATTATCTTGCTCCAGTTGGACCAGTTTATCAAGCAGGAACTTTATCAGGAAATCCATTAGCAATGGCAGCAGGATTGTCAATGTTACAATCATTAAATCACGATTCAGAAATATATCAAAGACTAGAAGAAAAAACAGCTTATTTAGAAAACGGAATTAGAAAGGTAGTAGCGAATAATAATGTTGAATTCACTATCAATAGAGTTGGTTCAATGATTTCAATTCATTTTGATGCAAATCCTGTAGTTGATTTCAACTCTGCTAAAAAAGGTGATAATGATAAGTTTAAAAAATTCTTTCACGGATTATTAAATGAAGGAGTTTATATTGCACCTTCAGCATACGAAACATGGTTTATAACTGATGCACTTTCTTATGAAGATTTAGATTTTACCATAACCGCTATCGATAAAGTTACAAAGCATTTATAAATAAAAAAGCCTCGAAATTTTCGAGGCTTTTTTTTATGTAATAAAAGTATAAATTACTTACTTGATTTCTTTCCAATTAATCTTGCGTATAACTCAGTTTTTGATTCTAAAGTTGCAATTTGCTCAGGAGTTAAAGATGCTTTAAGTTTTAAATCAATAATTCTGTTTAATTCAGCTCTTCTTTCATCAGATAAACTTTCATTTGAAACTGCTTCATTTTTCATCTCAAATAATCTGTATAAATCAGCAGATTGAGTTTCGTTTAATCCTAATAATGAAGTTACTTCTGCACTATCTTTTTTAGAAAGTTCTTGAATTGCAGTTCTTTTTTCTTGAGCGCTAGCATTGATAGAAAAAGCTAAAATCAATGTTAAAACAAAAAATATTTTTTTCATGTGTTCTATGGTTTTAAGTGAAATAGAAATCAAAACTAATTTATTTTTGTCTAAAAAAAAAATTTATTTTGCATTATCTTCCATTTTTCTCTCTTTTCTTGCGCCTTTTGCTTTTTTTCTGAATTCCTTTTTTTGCTCAGAATGCTTAGATTCCCATTTTGTATATTGCTCAGATGTTAGAATTTTTTTCATTTCTGCTTTATGTGCAATTTGTTCATCTAACATTGCATTTCTTTTTTTGAAGAATTCATCTTTCGATGGTTTTTCACCTGATGCTCTTTTTGCTTCCATTTCAGCTCTTTTTGCCTCTCTTTTTTCAACCTGTTTCGAAACAATTTTTTGAATTTCAGCCGTTTGTTTATCGGTTAAGTCTAAGTCTAACTTCATCTTTTTTACTTGAAGTTCAACCTGTTGTTCAGGAGTTAATTTTTCTCTTTCTCCTTTGCCTTGTCTTTTTTCTTGAGCAAATGTTGTTAATCCAATAACTAATGCAAATGCTAAAATTAATTTTTTCATAATTCAAATTTATTAAGTGTTATACTGTTAAGACATTTTAGACTTGAAATGGTTTAATCATTAACAAAAAATTGTAAGTTTTTTAATTAATTTGTAAATTGGATTGTATATTTGCATTGTGAAAAAAGTAGTACTCATAGTAATATTTGCAATGATTCTTAAACCGATTCTTCCGGTTGTAGATTACATTGTTAACTATGAATATATATCAAAAGTTCTTTGTGAAAATAAAGCTAAACCAATACTTAAATGTAATGGTAAATGTCATTTAATGAAAGAATTAGCTAAAGCATCGGAAGATGAAAAGCCAATTAAATCAGATAAAAAAGACAACTCAAAACAAGAAGTTGAAGTGTTATTTTTTTCAGACCAAAAAAACATTTCATTTTTATATAAATTTGATTCTAATAGATCAAGTATTAATTCGAACTATTCAAATAATTATAACTTTTTGAATAGCGTTTTTGTATTTCATCCGCCCACAATTATTTCTTAAATTTTATCGTACGTCAGTTCAAAATCATCGAATTGACAGGATTTTTATATCCAATTTTGTTTGAAGAGCATTCTTTTCAAACACAATATCTATAAACTTTAATTAATAAAAAAATAAAATGAAATTTCAATTAAAAAATATTGCAATCGCTATGGTTGCTGCACTTGCATTCACTTCATGTTCAAATGATGATGATAATAAAATTACAGGAGAAGGTAGTCTTAATGTTGAGTTTGATAATGTTTTTGGTAGTGCCGATTTAATTTTAGGCACACAAACAAATACTACGTCACAATCTGAAAATTTAAAGATTTCAGAGGTAAAATACATCATTAGTAATATTGTTTTAACAAAATCTGATGGAACTACTTTTACTTATCCAAAAAGTGAAAGCTATTTTATTGTTGATGAGGCAACTGCTGCAAGTCATGTGTTGAATTTGTCAAATATTCCAGCAGGAAATTATACTAAAATAAAATTTGGAATTGGGGTTGACCAAGAGCAATTTAATTTAGGTGCTACTGGTCAAGGAGATTTTCTTGCTTCTGCTCAAGATGCTGGAATGATGTGGTCATGGAGTGCTGGATATAAATTTGTAGCTTTTGAAGGAACGTTTACTTCAGGAACAGTTGCTACAGATACTTCTTTTATGGTTCACACTGGGCAAGCAGGAACTTCTTATAATTATACTGATGTAACTTTAGATTTGCCTGAAAATGCACTAATTAGAACTAATATTACGCCACAAATTCATATCATGGCTGATGTAAAACATATTATTGATGGTACTAACAAAGTAAAACTATCTGACAATAATATGGGTGGAATGGGAGCAATGATTATGGGTGGAGCAAATTTACCTTTAATAACTGCAAATCTTTCAAATATGTTTGAAGTTGAGCATGTTCACAACGACTAAATAATCAAAAAAGCTGTCAGTTGTAATTGCTGACAGCTTTTTTTAAAATTCATAAAATGAAAGCAAAATATTTATTGTTAGTCATTTTTTCTGTTTTTCTTGGTTGTTCAAATGATGATGCTGAAGAGTATCAAAACATCCCAATTGATTTTCAAGTTCCTAGCAATTTTCCACCATTAGCTTATGATTTGGCAAATAATCCTTTGACTGAAAAAGGATTTGAACTCGGTAAGAAACTTTTTTATGATGGTCGATTAGCTTCAGATGGACTTGTGTCCTGTGGTTTTTGTCATATTCAAGAAGATGCTTTTACTCATCATGGCCACACGGTTAGTCATGGAGTTGATAATAATGTAGGGAATAGAAATACGCCGCCAATTCAAAATTTAGCATTCCAAACGGCATTTATGTGGGATGGAGCTACAACTCATTTAGATTTACAACCCATAATTCCTTTTACAAGCCCAATAGAAATGAATGGAAATTTTTCTAATGCAATCACTATGATGAAAGGCGATGCAACCTATAGAAAATTATTCAAGCAAGCTTTTGCCGATGGTGAAATTAATTCGGAAAATATGCTCAAAGCACTTGGTCAATTTATGGTTATGGTAACTTCGAGTAATTCAAAATTTGACAAGTTTAGAAGAAACGAAGTAGGAGGATCATTAACTTCTGAAGAGTTAGATGGTTATGAAATTTTCAATGAAAAATGTGCTTCTTGTCATGCAACTGATATTTTTACGGATAACTCTTATCGAAATAATGGATTACCTGTAAATCCTGCGGTGAACGACATTGGAAGATATAGAGTAACAGAATTAGCAGAAGATATATATAAATTTAAAGTTCCAAGTTTAAGAAATATAGAAAAAACTGCACCTTATATGCACGATGGAAGATTTTTTACACTTGATGCTGTTTTAAATCACTATGCATCGGGCGTAGTAAATTCAGCTACATTAGATTCAAGTTTGAATAATTCAGGCGTTTTAGGAATTCCTTTAACATCATCGGAAAAAACAAAACTAATTGCTTTTTTAAAAACATTAACGGATTATGATTATTTATCTAATCCAAAATTTGCAGAATATTAAAATGATAAGATATAGTTTAATTTTTTTAGTGGTTTTCCAATTAGGATTTGCTGCTACTACAAAAGATACCATTCCAAATACAAGTAAATTCAGCAAGTTTTTATATGTTTTTGATGAAGATGATGATTGTGACGCTTGCGGATGTTCAGCAAGTGGTGGAAGCATGGGTTTTGCTTCGATGTTGAACTCTAATTTTGTTGGAATTCGTTATTTTAATCAAAGCTATAAAAGTTCTGATGGATTATATAGTAATTCGCCTTGGTATGATGAAAACTTTAATACAATTCAAGTTTGGGCAAGAATTCCTATTGTAAAAAAACTACAAATTTCTGCTTTAATTCCTTATCATTTTCATAGTAGACAAACTGAAACTGGAAATCAAAGCATCACTGGAGTTGGCGATGCAACCGTTTTAGCAATGTATCAATTGTATCAAACTCATAAAGACAGCACAGTTTTTGTTCATACACTTCAAGTTGGTGGCGGTTTGAAAATTCCATTAGGAAAGTTTGATGAAGCTAATAATGGAAGTGTGAATCCAAGTTATCAAGTTGGTACTGGAAGTTGGGATTATCTTCTTGCAAGTGAATATATTATCAAAAGAAAAAGATTCGGGCTAAACACGATGTTGAACTATGTTATTAAAACGGAAAATCAAAAGAATTATCGCTTCGGAAATCAATTTAATTATGCGTCAACTTTGTTTTGGTTGTATGAAACTTCAAAGTATTCTATTGTGCCACAAATAGGTTTTGCAGGTGAAGTTTTTGAGAATAATTACCAACACAGTCAAAGGGTTAGAGGTACTTCTGGTGATATTTTTATGAGCAAAATTGGATTTGAAATAGGTAAAGATAAATTGTCTTTTGGCGCTAATGTAATGTTGCCAATAAATCAAAATCTAACTGGCGGAAATGTAGAAGCCAACTATAGATGGAGCTTAAATTTTAATTATGCTCTATAAAAAATAAAACGGAATTCAATAGAGTTCCGTTTTTATTTAAAATTTCAAATATCCATAACGTGCAGAATTTCCACATCTAGAACGCACAATATAAGTGTTGTCATCTACAGGTGTTGCAAATGATAAATCAAGTTCGTAGCAAAAGTTATAGGTTTTTCCAACGCCTGAATTAGGAATATCTTTTGTAGTAATTATTGAGCCATCACTATTGATAACACTCATAACAGCAAATCTACTATTTCTTACAAAATACTTTGTATTTGGATTAGTGTCTCTTGAATCATTGTAAATTAAAACTAATTGATTTTTTCTTAAAAAAGGCAGGTATTTTAAATGATCACCATTATCATTAGTTGTTCTTGGTTCTTCGTTTTTAATTCGGGTAAACCAATCTAATTTTCCAGTTGTTGCATCCACTTTCATTACAGAATAACCTGTTGAAACGAATGAATATTCCCAATTGTATTCTAATGGTTTTGTAGGATCTGGCGGTGGTAATCTTTTTGATCCTGTGTATAGTTCATTAAAAAGCAACCATAATTTATTGTCTTGTAAAAAAACTTGTTCAAAGTTTATATTGTTTTGTTTTTCCAAAGTAATTTTTTCGTTTAAAATCACTTTTCCATCGCTATCAAAATGCATTAAAAGTAGAGAGTTTGTTGGGTTTGCTTCAGGTAAAGCGCCGCCTAAATCAATGCCTACTTTTCGTTTGCCGTCGCTGATTCCTCCAATGAAATAGCTTCCGTTTTCAGCTTCTTTCCATTTAAACTGAGAAACTTGAAAATCTAAATCTTGTTTTAAATTATGTTCAACAACGTTTTGTGTTTTAGAATCCCAATAAAATAAAGACTTGTAGGGTTTAATTTTTGGTAAATCAAGTTCTCTAACAATGGCTAAATTTCCATTGTTTGAAACATAACAATTTATATTGAATGATTGTTTGGTTGTAAAACTAAATTCGTGTTCTACACTTTTTACAATTTTAAAATTTACGTCTAAAATGTAAAGTGTTACTTTTTCATTAAGTTTTTTATCGCCAGAAGGTCTTGAAACAACGCCATAAAACTGTTTGTTTTCAGATTGTGCAATAAAGTAATCACCAATGTTGAACATGTTTTTTGCAGGCATTTTGGCTAAAAAAGTCGCTATTGTTTTTGTTCCCGTATCAATGTTTGCTTTTTGAGTAAAAAGTTCAAATTCTTTTGTTTCACTATTGAATTCGGTTAAAAAATAAACATAATCTTTTCCAGTTAAATAAAAGAGATTTGTCAAGGTTTTCATGTTTTTACCCATTACTGGTTGTTCTAAACCTACAGAAAAATTATTTTCATCTTTTTCAAAATCATCGTTTGGGGAAAATATGTCTACAAAAACATCTTTATTAAAAATTTTGTCGTTGTAAGCAGATTTTATTTTAAAAAAACGCTTGCCATCAAAATGATTTTCGATAGTGTAATTCAATTCGTTTTCAATTGATGATTGACTTTCACTCCATTTAAATGTTGGTGTTTGGGCAACAAGGAAAATACTTTGAAAAAATAAGATTATAAAACTAATTTTTTTCATAATGTAGAGAGTTGAATTTTTGTAAATATAAAAAAAGACTTCATAATTGAAGTCTTTTTGGTGTAACATTTATTTTCCAGTATAAACGGCGATTTTTGCATCACCATCAACCACTACTTTCATCAAACCATGTTTTGCAATTCCTTTACTTGCTGCATCCCATTTTTTGCCACTTAATGCCGATTTTTCTTTTAAATCGCCAATTAAAATTCCTTCGTTAGCTTTTAAAATTTCAATAATCCATTTTTCATCTTCTGTCAATTCAACTTGTTTTTTCTCAGGTCGCATTTGCGGGAAGAAAAGTACTTCTTGAATGGAAGGATTATTGGTTAAAAACATGATCAATCTGTCCATTCCAATTCCTAATCCAGAAGTTGGAGGCATTCCATATTCTAAAGCTCTCAAAAAGTCTTCGTCTATAATTCCATTAGCTTCATCATCACCTTTTTCACTTAAAGCCATTTGAGCTTCAAAACGTTCACGTTGATCAATTGGATCATTCAATTCAGAATAAGCATTTGCAATTTCTTTACCGCAAACCATCAACTCAAAACGTTCTGTCAATTCTGGATTATCTCTATGCGACTTACACAACGGTGACATTTCTTTTGGATAATCAGTAATAAAAGTAGGTTGGATAAAATTTCCTTCACATTTAGCTCCAAAAATTTCGTCTATCAATTTTCCTTTACCCATTGTTGCATCAACTTCGATTCCCATTGATTTTGCAGCTTCAAAAAGTTCTGCTTCTGTTTTTCCAGAAATATCAAAACCTGTGAAGTTTTTAATTGCATCGGTCATCGTAACTCTTGCATATGGTGCTTTGAAACTTACTTTATGTTCGCCAAAAGTTGCGTCAGTTGTTCCGTTAACAGCGTTGGCACAATGTTCCAACAAGTTTTCAGTAAACTCCATCATCCAGTTGTAGTCTTTGTAAGCTACATAAATTTCCATAGCAGTAAATTCAGGATTATGCGTTCTGTCCATACCTTCATTTCTGAAGTTTTTTGAGAATTCATAAACACCGTCAAAACCACCAACAATCAATCTTTTTAGGTATAATTCGTTGGCAATTCTCAAATACAATGGAATGTCCAAAGCATTATGATGTGATATAAAAGGTCGTGCGGCGGCACCGCCAGGAATAGCTTGTAAAATTGGTGTTTCTACTTCCATATAGCCAGCGTCATTGAAGAAATTTCGCATAGCAGTAAAAAGTTTCGTTCTTTTTACAAAAACTTCTTTAACATTTGGGTTTACGACCAAATCAACATAACGCATTCTGTATCTTAATTCAGCATCATTAAAGGCATCATGAACTTTTCCGTCTTCGTCAACTTTTGGCAAAGGCAACGGACGCAAAGTTTTACTCAAGAATGTAAGATTATCAACTCTTACACATTGAGCTCCAACTTTAGTTAAAAATAACTCGCCTTCAATTCCAATAAAATCACCTAAATCAGTTAATTTTTTGAAAACAGTATTGTATAACGTTTTGTCTTCGCCGAGACAAAGCATATCTCTATTCAAATAAAGTTGAATTCTACCATCGCTATCTTGCAATTCAGCAAAACAAGCTTTCCCTTGATCGCGAACACTCATCAATCGACCAGCAATATTGACCTTCTTACCTTCTTCAAAATTTTCCTTTACCTGTTTTGAAGTCGTATTCACAGGATATAAATCCGCAGGATATGGGTTAATTCCAAGTTCGCGCAAAGCGTTCAATTTGTCTCTTCTAATGATTTCTTGTTCCGAAAGTTGCATATAAAATGTATTTAAGCGTGCAAAGATATATATTAGTTTAAAAGTTTAAAAGTTTAAGTATCGAAACTTCAGGATAAAAGTTTTTTGTAGCCAAATTTAATCATATTAAAAAAGTGAATTATTTTTATATATTTGTAAAAAATAAACAAAATGAGATATATAAAACACCTATTAGTTTTACTAACTGCAATAACTTTAACAAGTTGTAATTTTACTGAAAACATTTACATTAATGAAGATGGTTCAGGTAAGTTTTCTATCGAAATGGATGGTTCACAGTTGATGTCTATGATGCCTGAAGATTCATTGAAAACTCAAAAAGCAATGGATTCTACCTATAGTTTTAAACAAATATTAGAAGAGAAAAAAGATAGTATTTCAAAACTTCCTAAAGAACAGCAAGAACGATTGAAAAAACTAGAAAACTTTAATATTCGTACGGTAATGAATCCTGAAAAAAAGGAGTTTATGTTTTCAATGAATACAGATTTCAAAACTGTTTCTGATTTGCAAGATGCAATGTCAACAATGAGTACTGTTCAAGGAGCTAGTAAAGCAGGTAAAGATATGATGCCTGGTGGAGGTTTTGGCGATAATAATTCAGAGTTAAAATATTTTTATGATGGTAAAAAGTTTACAAGAAAAGCTACTGTTTTAAAGAAAGATATTTTAGAAGTAGAAGAAGATTCTATGAAACAAGCAATGAATATGTTTTATGAGTCATCAACTTATACAGTTAAATATCATTTTCCTAAAAAAGTTAAAAAAGTTTCTGTTGAATCAGCGATGTATAGTGAAGACAGAAAAACAATTACTATTGAGTTTCCTTTTAGTGATTATATGAAAGAACCTGAGAAATTAAATTTTGAAGTAGAATTTGAAAAATAATTTTTTTTATAAATAAATTAAAAAGCAATGCTAAATTTTAGTGTTGCTTTTTTTGTTTTTATTAAAAGCAATAATCTTTGTAACTTTGATGCATGAATAAAAAAATCCAACTTCAAGATTTAGGTAAAAAAGATTATAAGCAAACTTGGGATTGTCAAGAAGAACTTTTTAAGAACATTGTTGATGTAAAAATCCAAAATCGTAAAGATGAAACGAATCTTTCGACACCAAATTACTTTCTTTTTGTAGAACATCCGCATGTGTATACATTAGGAAAAAGTGGAGATATTTCTAATTTACTTTTATCTCAAAAACAACTTGAAGCAAAAGGGGCAACTTTCTACAAAATAAATAGAGGTGGCGATATTACGTATCATGGACCAGGACAAATTGTAGGTTATCCAATTCTTGATTTAGAAAATTTTTTCACTGATATTCATAAATATTTAAGATTTCTAGAAGAAGTAATAATTCTAACTTTAGCAGAATACAATATAATTGCTACAAGAAGTGAAGGTGAAACGGGTGTTTGGTTAGGAGTAGGCACTCCATTTGCACGAAAAATTTGTGCTATGGGAGTTAGAGCAAGTCGCTGGGTTACCATGCATGGTTTTGCCTTGAATGTAAATGCTGATTTAGGTTACTTCGATAATATCATTCCATGTGGTATAAAAGGAAAAGCAGTTACTACTTTAAATAATGAATTGGGTGTAGAAAAAGTTGATGAAGATGAAGTGAAAGAAAAAATCTTAAAGCATTTCACAAAACTTTTCGAAGCAGAATTTATAGACTAAAAAAACCGCAACCTAAAATTCATAAATCCAAAGAAAGTTGTTCGGGCAATAATCTAAAGCTCATTCTGTGGTATTTTGTTGTACCATATTTTCTAATAGCTTCTCTATGTTCTTTTGTTGGATAACCTTTGTTTTGTTTCCAATTATACATAGGAAATTCTTCATGAATTTTATCCATATATTCATCGCGATACGTTTTTGCTAACACTGATGCTGCAGCAATGCTCATGTATTTAGAATCACCTTTTACTATAGTCGAATAAGGAATATTATTAATAGGTTTAAATCTGTTTCCATCTACTATAATATATAATGGTGTAGGATTAAGTTTGATAATGCTTTCTTGCATTGCTTTTATCGAAGCGTTTAAAATATTTATTTTGTCAATAATTATAGGTTCAAGATGTGTAACTGCATATGAAATAGCTTTTTCTTCTATTAGTGGTTTTAAATTTTCTCTAACCTTTTCGGATAATTGTTTGGAATCGTTTAATAAATCCAATTTAAAATCTTTGGGAAGAATAATGGCTGCGGCAGTCACTGGTCCTGCCAAACATCCACGTCCAGCTTCGTCAGTACCGCATTCAATTTCAAATTCAGAATACTTTAAATTTAACATAAAATTAATTTTGATAAAAATATAAAATTTAACGCAACCTTTTGCATTATTATGCATCTATTGAATGAATCGTAACCACATCGTTAGAATTCTGTAAATAAAATTAACATAAATAAATAAAAATATTCCGAAGTATTATTTGTTTATTTAAGAAATTATTAAGAAGTTTGCGGAATAACTAACTCAAATAAATTTAATATGAGATCGAAGTTCAAATGGATTTTTACGCTATTAGTAGCGTTATCAATGCAGTTTTCGTTTGCACAAGAGAAAACTGTTACAGGTGTGGTGTCAGATGCGACAGGTCCACTACCAGGTGCTAACGTGCTTGTTAAAAGTACAGGCAAAGGAGTACAAACAGATGTTGACGGTAAATATGCTGTCAAAGCTAAAGCAGGTGATGTATTAGTAATTTCCTTTTCAGGTTATGAGACTAAAAACGTTACTGTTGGAGCTTCAAACACAGTTAATGTAAAATTAGCTGAAAACATTCAAAAAATTGATGAAGTTGTTGTGGGTTCTTTTGGACGTAAATTACAGACAAAAAAACTTGCTTATTCTTCTCAAAAAGTAGAGGCAAAAGAGCTTATTCAAGCAGCTCCAGTAAATGCTGTAACTGCTCTTCAAGGTAAAGTTTCAGGTTTGAACATTATTACAAGAAATAATGGTGTTAATCCTTCAACAGCAATTATCTTGAGAGGTTACAAATCTTTAACAGGTGATAACTCTGCTTTGATTATTATTGATGGTGTTGTTCAGGCTAATTCAGCATTGGATAATTTGAATCCTAATGATATTACTTCGGTAAATACATTGAAAGGTTCTGCGGCTACTGTGCTTTATGGTTCGCAAGGTAAAAACGGAGCTTTAGTTGTAACTACTAAACAAGGAGATAACAACAAAGGTTTAGAGGTTACTTATAACACAAGCTACGCTTTGGAGAGAGTTAAATATTTTCCTGAGTTGCAAACAACTTTTGGTCCTGGTTTCGATGATATCTACGATCCTTACGAAAATACAAGTTGGGGACCAAGATTTGATGGTGTACCAAGACGTCTAGGTCCTATCTTAGCTGATGGATCTTTTCAAACAGTTGATTATGCTGCTATCAAAAATAATAGAAGAGACTTCTTTGTTGATGGTGTAACAGCTATTAATGGATTGTCTTTTAGTGGTGGTGATGATAAATCAACATTTTTCTTCTCTGCTCAACGCTCTGACATTACAGGTATAACACCTAATGATGAGTATACTAAAGACAACTTTAGATTTAATGCTACAAGAAAATCAGGTAAATTTAAAATTGGATTGAATACGTCGTTTTTCTCTGATAAAACAGATGTAGTTGGCGATGGAGGATATCAAGCAAGACCATTATACTGGAGTATTTTGAATACACCAGCGAATGTGCCTTTAACAAGCTATAAAGATTGGAGAAATAATCCTTTTGCAACTCCTGAAGGATATTTTAATGAGTATTATCAAAACCCTTACATGTTAATTGATATTGCAAGAAACAGAGGAAAAAGTAATAGATTGTTCGCTAATTTGAAATTTGATTATGAATTTGCTGATTGGATTTCTGCAAGTTACAGTTTAACAGGAACTTATTTTACTAGTGATTCTAAAAATACTAGAGCGGCAGTTACTGTTAATCCTGTATTAGCGCCAACAAGAACTGATCAAAATACGACTGCTTCTGTAGCTGTTGGTAATAGTAGCAATACAAGATTAAATTCGGATTTATTAATTAACATAAAAAAGAATTTATTTAAAAAACTTGATGCTAATTTAACTTTAGGAAATGCTGTTACTACTTTCCGTTCTAATGCATATTCTATCAGTGGAAACAATTTATTTGTACCAGATTTGTACAATCCAGGTGTTAGAACAGGAGAGCCTGTGGTAGGTTTTTCTGAATTTCAAAGTACTAGAGCTGGATACTTTGCAGATTTATCTTTAGAGTACAACAAATTTTTAACTCTAAGTGGTGCTTACAGATATGATCAATCATCAACTTTATTATTGGATAATAATGGTTTTGATTTTTACTCTTTGGGAGCTTCATTATTGTTAACAGAAGCAATTCCTGGATTAAAAAGTGATTATATCAAATACTGGAAATTATTTGGAAGTTATGCAAGCGTGGGTAGCGATCCAACAATTGGTTATACAAATGAATTGTATGCTACTCCTACTGGATTTCCATTTGGTTCAGTTGTTGGTTTAGCTGCTCCAACTAGTGCTGTTGATGCTGGAATTACTCCTGCATACACAAAAACATTAGAGTTTGGTACTGAATTAGCTTTGTTTAAAAATAGACTTAACATTGGTGCTACTTATTTTATAAATAACTCTACTGATGATTTCTTGAATGCTTCTACATCTTATGCTTCTGGAATTGCTAGTTTAAGATTGAACAGTGGTGAATTAGAAACTAAAGGTATTGAATTAGATGTTAATGGTACTGTTTTGCAATCAGACAAGTTTACTTGGAAGGTGGGTGTGAATGTTTCTAAAATAGAAAGTGAAGTTAAATCTTTATCTGATGGAGCTGAAAGATTACAAACTGGTTTAGCTGCTGGTGATGGTGCTGTTGGTATTTATGCTCAAGTTGGTTCGCCTTTCCCTTCTCTTTTTGCTACTGCATATACAAGAGATGATAATGGGAATGTTGTAATTGATGCTACTACTGGTGATCCTGTTGTTAGTTCTGAACTTAAAAATTTAGGTTCTACTACTCCAGATTTAATTGTTGGTTTTAATACTTCTGTTAAATACGGTCAATTTACATTATCTGCTACAGCTGATTATAAAACAGGACATGTTTACTATAATAACATGGTAGATGCATTAGAATTTACAGGTTCTACATTACACAGTGTTTCTTCAGGAAGACAACCGTTTATTTTCCCTAACTCTTCTTATGAGACATCTCCAGGTGTTTTTGTTCCAAATACAAATATTACAACTTCAGGTGGTGGATTTGATTTCTGGAATAATACTTATAATGCAATTAAAGAAAATTATGTTGTTGATGCTACAACTTTTAAATTAAGAGAGGTTGCTTTATCTTATGATTTGCCAAGCCAATATTTAAAAAATACATTTATTAAAAATGTTTCTTTTGGTTTAGTTGCTAGAAATATATTAATGTTACGTTCTGCTCAAAACAAATATACTGACCCAGAATTTACTAATGACGGTCAACAAGTAACAGGTTTTGGTACACAATCACAATTACCTCCAACGGGTTCTTACGGATTCAAGATGGATATTAAATTTTAATTTTATTGCTTTATGAAAATAGTAAAAAAACTTTTATTAACTCTTTTTGTTGCCTCAGCTGCAACATCATGTAGTGATGATTTCTTTGACGTTAATGATAGTCAAAACAATCCAACATCTTCTACTCCAGAGTTGTCATTGCCTGTAGCACAGAAATATTCTGTAGATAGTTTTCAAGGTGGTTATAATTCTTACAACACTCTAGGAAACTTATGGTCATACACATGGGCAGCTGGAGGAGATTATATTTATTTTACTGATGAGACTAAATATTTAGTTTCTAGTAGTTTTAGAACTGGTCTTTTTGAAACAACTTATGTTTTACCTTTGAGAAACTACCATGTTGTAGAACAAACATCAGATGAAAATCACGATAATTACAAAGCTATTGCTAAAATTATGAAAGCGTTTCACTTTCAATATTTAGTTGATGCTTATGGTGATATTCCTTATTCTCAAGCTTTTCAAGGTGCTTTGAATACTACTCCAGCTTATGATACAGCGCAGTCTGTGTATGCTGATTTAATTGTTCAATTAACAGCTGCTCAAGCATTAATTGCTAATGCTGATTCAAGTGATTTAGTTCCTTCATCTACAATAGATGTTATGTGTGGTGGTGATATGGCTAAATGGGCTCGTTTTGCTAATACTTTAAAATTGAGAATTTTATTACGTCAATCTGAAGTAGGTGTTACTGATTATTCAAGCGTTAATAATGGTATTGGGTTTTTAGCTGCTAATGAGAATGTTACATGTAACCCAGGTTACGTTAATGACACTAACAAACAAAATCCATTCTATGCTGCTTTTGGTAAAACTGTAGCTGGTGATCCTGCTGCAAATACAAATGCAACTAGAGTTACTCCTTTTGTGGCTGGCGCTAGTTCTCCTGCTGGTTCTCCAACTATTTCATCTTTGTTAACAGGTGATCCTAGAAAACCTGCGTTATTGAGACCAGTTGGTACTACTACAAATTACGTTGGAATTGATCAAAATAATAATGGAGGTCCAACTTCTGCTAACTTATCTACTTATGGTTCAATCATTGTTTCAAGTTCTTCTCAAGATGCTATTATCATGACAGGTTCTGAAAGTGCTTTTTTACAAGCAGAAGCAATTGAAAGAGGTTTTATCTCAGGTGATAAAGCTGCATTATACAAAGCGGGTATTGAAGCTAGTTGTACTAGATTAGGAGTGAGCGTTGGAGCATTTGATACTTCATATCCTACTCTTAATCCAATTCTTGAAATTGCAAAGCAAAAATATATTGATTTGATGCACATTAATGGATTTGAAAATTATTGTGAATTGAGAAGAATTAATGCTTGGGGAGCAATTGTTCCTGTGGCACCAAATGCTACACAACCAACTCGCCCAGTAAGAGTTCCTTATCCAGATTCAGAATATTCTGCTAATCCAAATAATGTTCCAGCTCAAACAACATCTGATATATTCAATACTAGAATATTCTGGGATAATTAAAATTAAAAAATTGAAATTATGAAAAAATTTATTAGAAATTCATTTGCTCTTTTGTTTGTTGCTAGTTTGATAACATCTTGTGATGTTGGCGACGATGAAGAGTTAAATTATGGAAATGGTGCGTATGTTACTCAATTTCCTTATGCTTCAAAGACAGCTTTTTTCTTGAAAGATGAAAATGAAGTTATTTACGACTATACAGTTCCTGTTGAATTAGTAGGAGGTAATGGTCTTGCTGTTGGAAGTGATATCACAGTAACTTTTGAGAAATTAGACTATGTTGATGATGCTTCAGTTACATTTGATGATACTTATGTTACTGCAGTAGAAGGTGAAGATTTCGATTTTGTAAATACTTCGAATGTATTAACAATTCCTGCAGGAAGTAAGTTTGCAACTATTCCAATTAAGGTTTATTCTGCAAATCTAGACGATTTAAATCAGCCAGTTTTGGTATTGAACTTAACACAGTCTTCTGCTGATGGTGTTAATGTTGTTAATTCAGGAAACAAATCTAAAATCAACGTTGTATTACAAGCACAATGTCCATCTGATTTAGGTGGTACTTATTCAACTGCAATTACTAGATTGACACCTGCTGGTGGACCATACAGTGTTGCATCTGAAGTTATTACTGATTTAGGTGATGGAAACTATTCAAATCAAGCTACAGGTAATTTTACTTTAGCAGCTTATGGTTTAGTTTTAGGTGGTCCATGGAATAATTTATCTGTACCTGCACCTAGAGGAGGTTTTATTTTTAAAGAAGTTTGTGGTAGAATTGCTGTAGAAGAACAAAATTTATTTGACTATTATTCAAATTTAGTTCAGCAAACACCTGCTCAATATGCTGCAAGTTCAGTTAATTTATCAACTGGAGTAATTACAATTGAGTACACTGTTACTTTCGCTGCTGGAAATAGATCATTTAGAAGTATTTATACTCCACTTTAATCAATTTAATAT
The DNA here is from genome assembly GCF_027484205.1 of Flavobacterium sp. Lineage (GTDB taxonomy): Bacteria > Bacteroidota > Bacteroidia > Flavobacteriales > Flavobacteriaceae > Flavobacterium. The sequence goes on along the minus strand of NZ_JAIXUB010000002.1, from coordinate 27,099 downwards.
TTTTAATATGAAAAAAAATATAGTTAAAATTTTTAGTCTTTTGGCTGTTGCATCTTTTTTTACTTCTTGTAATGATGATCAAGATGTAGCTTCTATTGTTCAAATTGATAAGCCAACAATGACCATTAGTGTAGCGTCTGCAGTTACTACAGCGGAAGGAACAACAGTTCCTTTTACTTTAACTTTAGATGAACCAACAGGACATGACTTTGACGTTTTTATTATGCGTCAGGTTACTAGTACTGCTGACCAAAATGATAGTGATATTAACGGTGATTATGCTAACACTTCTTACCAAAAGAAGATTACTTTTCCTGCTTTTACAACTTCATATTCTGGTGAAATTGAAATTAATGAGGATGAGTTAGCTGAAGGTAATGAAAACTTAATTCTTCAAATTGGAGAATCAAGAACATCTGCTGTTAAGTTTACTCCAGCAACTACAAACATCACTATTACTAACGTTGTGTCTGATGTTTTAGATTTGACTTTCAACTTTGATAGAGACTTTACAGCTGGTTCTAATACATACAGTTTATGTGAAATTACTAGTGATTTATCAGGTGATCCATATGATATTGATTTCATAGTTTATGATGATTCATTCAATGATTTAGGAGTTACTGATGCCCAAACTGGTGCATGTCCTGAAGAACTTTCTATGGACTTAGCAGATTATGTTGATGGTACTTATCATATTACAGCATATTTATATACTAATGCTGAATTAGATTTAGCCGAGATTGGATTTCCTTTAGTAGCAATTCCTGAATTCAACATTCCAATTACTGTTGATTATTTAAGAGCTGGTTCTATAAACAAAGGAAGATACAATCAAGAGCCAGTAAATTATTTTACATCTAATACTGCTGTTGATTCTGAAAATCAAGTTGTTGATATTGTGATTAGTACAGTAGGTGGAAAACGTATCTTTACTATTCAAGATACAGCAGGTAATGTTTCTGCTTCTGGAAGAATGGCTTCTAAGTCAAAACATATTTCTAAAAGAGTTAAATAATTCTTTTATTGAATAAATTTAAAAACGTCTCACATTGTGAGACGTTTTTTTGTTTTAGTTAACTTTTACTAAATCAATAGTATTTTATATTTCATTTATATATTTTTGCTCTTTATTACTTATAAATGAAAAAGATATTTTATAGTTTTATTTTTGTTGTTCTTCTTATAAACAATTCTTTCGCTCAAGATAAACCAATTAAGTCTAAAGACACAGATAGCGAATCGTTAAGTAAAGAAGCTCCAAAAGCAGCTCACAACCAATACAAAATCTATACGCTCGAAAGAGATACAATTTATATTGATACTTCACTAACCATCAAAAGTGAATATAAATACAATTATTTGCGCAAAGATATTTTTGGTTTGCAACAATTTACTAATGAAGGCCAAACATACAATACGCTTTTTTTTGGCTTAAATGAATTTTCGGCGTTACCAGAATTTGGTTTTACCGGAAAACAATTTCCTTATCTTCAAGTAAAAGATATTAATTATTATTCTGTAGCTACTCCAATTTCCGAATTATATTTCAAAACGGTCATGGAACAAGGACAAAGTGTTGATGCACTTATAACCGTAAACACGTCAGAGCAATTTAATTTTTCTGTTGCTTATAGAGGTTTACGCTCTTTAGGAAAATACATCAATCAATTGTCAAGTATTGGAAATTTTAGATTTACAACAAGTTACACATCTAAGAATAATAGATATTCAATAAATTCACATTTTACTGGTCAAGATATGCTAAATGGTGAAAATGGTGGAATTACTTCAATTGATGATTTTGAGAGCGATGATAAAGATTTTAAAAATAGAGCACGTCTTCAAGTATACCTTACAGATGCTAAATCCTTTTTAAAAGGGAAAAGGCTCTTTATTGATCATAATTTTCGTATTAATCCTAAACAGTCAAGTAACAATTTGATAATTAATCATCAGTTCAACCTTGAAAATAAGTTTTACGAGTTTAATCAAAAAACACTTTCAACAACATTAGATAATGATACCTTTCAACGCTTTGGAACTTCTTATGTTTCAAGTAACATAAATGATCAAACCCGTTATCAAAGAATGTATAACAAATTAGGAGCAATATATCAAAACACAACTCTTGGAGAATTTCAATTTTTTGTTGAAGATTTTAAATACGTTTACAAATACAATAAAATATTAATTCTTGAAGATCAAACAATTCCAAATCAGTTATCAGAAAGGTTAAATGCTTTTGGTGCTCAGTATTCGTATCAAAAGAATAATTGGAAAGGAAAATTCATCTATAGTAAAGCAATCTCAAAGCAAACCTTTTCAACAATTGAAGCCAATTTAAAATATAAATTAAACGATAAAAACGATTTCACTTTTCAATATCAAAATATAAGTAGCGTTCCTAATAATAATTATATACTTCATCAAAGTAGCTATATAGATTATAATTGGAAAAATAATTTTGAAAATCAAAAAATCAATAAAATCCAAATTGATGCAAATACTCAATGGGTAAATCTTTCTGCTCAATTTTCTGTCCTTAACGACCATTTATATTTTAGTAACGATGCAACAGATGATAAATTTCAATTAATTACTCCTAAACAGTACAACAAGTCAATTAGTTACGTTTCATTCAAAGCATCAAAGGAAATTGCCTATAAAAAATTTGGTTTAGATAATACCATTCTTTATCAAAACGTTTCTCAAGAAGATGATATTCTAAACGTGCCTCAACTAACAGCTCGAAACACTTTATATTACACAAATTATTTCTTTAAAAAAGCATTATATCTTCAAACCGGAATAACAGCTAACTATTTTACAAAATATTATGCTAACGATTATAATCCAGTTCTTGGAGAGTTTTTTGTCCAAAATCAAACAGAAATTGGTAACTTCCCAATGTTAGATTTCTTTGTAAATGCCCGAATTCGTCAAGCTCGAATTTTCCTAAAAGCAGAGCATTTTAATTCAGGAATGACAGGAAATAAATTCTATTCAGCGCCAAATACACCATATCGCGATTTCATGATTCGTTTTGGACTTGTTTGGACATTCTTTCAATAAGTTTTTTAGGAACGAATGGTTTGCGAATTTTACAAAACCATTTTCCTGCTTTTCATTTCAATCTTTTCTTATGTTGCCTTCGAGAACCTCAGGCAAAATAAGAAAAGGATTTTCATTTCAATCAGGGTTAATTAGCATTCCGTTTTCTCTAATATCAAGGTCTTGTAAAACCATATAATTATCAATATCTTTGCATTCACAAACAAATAATATGAATTATTCAGAAAATATATTAGGAACTATTGGAAACACACCTTTAGTTAAACTAAACAAAGTGGTTCAAGGAATTGACGCTTTAGTTTTAGCAAAAGTAGAAACTTTCAATCCAGGAAATTCTACTAAAGATAGAATGGCTTTAAAAATGGTTGAAGATGCAGAGGCTGATGGCCGATTAAAACCAGGCGGAACAATTATTGAAGGAACTTCTGGCAACACAGGAATGGGGTTGGCTTTAGCTGCTATTGTAAAAGGTTACAAATGTATTTTTGTAATTACTGACAAGCAATCTAAAGAAAAAATGGATATTCTTCGTGCAGTTGGCGCTAAAGTTGTAGTTTGTCCAACAGATGTTGAACCAACTGATCCTCGCTCATACTATTCAGTGTCTAAAAAATTAGGCGAAGAAACTCCAAACTCTTGGTACGTAAATCAATACGATAATCCATCAAATGCTATTGCTCATTACGAACAAACAGGTCCAGAAATTTGGGAACAAACTAATGGAAAAGTAACACATTTTGTTGTTGGAGTAGGAACAGGAGGAACAATTTCGGGTGTTGCAAAATACTTAAAAGAAAAAAATCCTAACATCAAAATCTGGGGAATTGATACCTATGGTTCAGTTTTCAAAAAATACCATGAAACAGGAATTTTTGATGAAAACGAAATCTATTCTTATATCACTGAAGGAATAGGTGAAGATATTCTTCCTAAAAATGTTGACTTTTCATTAATTGATGGTTTTACAAAAGTAACCGATAAAGATGCTGCTGTTTACACAAGAAAAATTGCACTTGAAGAAGGAATCTTTGTTGGAAATTCTGCTGGTTCATGTATCAAAGGATTACATCAGTTAAAAGAACATTTTAAACCAGAAGATGTTGTTGTAGTATTGTTTCATGACTCAGGAAGTCGTTATGTAGGAAAAATGTTCAACGATGACTGGATGCGTGAAAGAGGTTTTCTAGACGAGGAAATTACAAAAGCGGAAGATGTAATTAAAGATCATATCGATAAATCTTTAGTTATTGTTCGCACTGAAGAATTAGTTTCTCATGCAATTGAAAGAATGCGAAAATATAAAATATCACAGATTCCAGTTGTTGATGTAACAGGTTTTGTTGGTTCTGTTGACGAATCTGATTTGTTTCAAAGCTATGTTGTAGATAAAGATATTGCTGAAAAGCCAATTCGTGAAGTAATGGGCAAACCTTACCCAATTGTAAAACTTGGAACGCCAATTGAAGAAGTTTCAAAACTTTTCACTAAAGACAATCAAGCAGTTTTAGTCGATTTAGGAAACGGAAAACATCATATCATAACAAAATATGATATCATTGGTTCAATAAAATAAAATTGAAAGATAAAAATATTTATATAATTGCAGGATGTAATGGTGCAGGAAAAACTACTGCTTCTTACACCATTCTTCCTGAAATTTTAAACTGTAAAGAGTTTGTAAATGCTGATGAAATAGCGAAAGGATTATCGCCATTCCAGCCTGAAAAAGTTGCTTTTGAATCAGGTAGAATTATGCTTGAAAGAATTGATGTTTTAATGAATTCTGATGAAAGTTTTGCTTTTGAAACCACTTTATCAACAAAAACATACAAACACAGATTAATAAAAGCCAAACAATTAGGGTTTACTATTAAACTGCTTTTCTTTTGGTTACCAAGTATTGAAATGGCAATAAATAGAGTTGCAATTAGAGTTTCAGAAGGTGGACATAATATTCCAAATAACATAATTTCAAGAAGATATAAAAGAGGAATTGAAAATCTAATCAAAATTTATTTACCTTTGTGTGACAGTTGGATGTTGTTAGACAATGAAGAACAACCAAAAATTATCGCTAAAGGTTCTATAAATCAAGAAATAGAAATTTTTGATATAAAAAAATGGGATTCAATAGTTACTGAATAAACGAAGATAATATGAGTAAGAAAGTAGTATCTAAAATTGATGATTTTCACGAAAAAGTCGCAAAAGGGTTAAAATTATCTTTTCAAAGAATGATAAAATCAAAAATTGAAAAAGACCAATCTGTAGTTATAATGCGTGATGGTAAAGTAATTACTGTAAAAGCATCTGAATTGGATAAAATCTAATTCATAAATAATGAATTTAAATTAGTGAAAATTTTTATCTAAAAGCTATTCACCAATCAAAACTCCAGAAACATTCCAAGAACTAAAACTTGTTCCTTCAGGATTACCTTGTGGAATAATCACTTGAATCGAATGTTGTCCTTCCTTTAAATCACCTAATTCAATATATACTGGGTTTGTAACCATTCCGGGACACCAATTAGAGCGACTATAATCTGATGAAGATAATCCATTAGAGAAATTTCCCGATGCAGGATTGTATAATCTGTACGAACCACAATCTTCTCGCCAAGGTGTAAAATGAAATACTTCTTTTTCGTCTAATAAAATTGTATTTTTCTTTGGTACAAATTCATCTCCGTTTTCCCAACCGCCATGACCTGTTGAAATATACCTCAATTTTGCATTTTTCAATTCTTTTTCTAGTGTGAAATTGACAAACAATCCTTTTTCAGAATTAAATAAAGTGCCATACTCTTGACCTGCCATTTCCATAACATTGGTAGTATTAAAAATAGGAAGCACAAAAGTTGATTTCTCTTTTCCATTTTCTTCAGGATGAATCGTGATATTTACACTCACTTTATGTCCACCTTTGTCATAATTACCTATAAAAGTTCCAATATAAATTTCTTTGTCATTCAGTGCAGCGGTCAATTCGGAAATGTCCTGACGATAATTTACTTTTTCTTCCCAAGTTTTGTCTTTTAATTGAATATGATTGTATTGTTTTATTCCAAATGGTGTAAAAAAGCGCATCAACTCTAGCAAAGGCAAATAGTTTTCTGTTGAAATAATTCCTTGATAGTCCTTGCCATTTCCGTTGTTATAAACTGGAAGTGTTTTTGCCCCATTTTTTAATCCATCAATAAAGGATTGCTTTTTATCCATTGGAATCATAAAAACGGAACCCGTTCTATCATAAGCATCACCATTAGATTGCTCACAAACATCAATAAATACTTGACTTCCTTTTGCTATTGATGGAATTTTTACTTTCTTCAAAATAATTGTGCCATTAGCAAATCTCAAAATGCTATCGTTCGATTTTGATTCATTTGAAAAATTAATAATCTCATCTTTAAAAACAGAAACAGTTGTAAATCTACTTTTCCATAGCAAATCTCTGTAGGAAAGTAAATCTAACGTTTTGTTTGAATCCAATGATATTGATGGAATGGTTTTAACTTTTTCAATTTTTGTTGCTGCAATAATAAAATTTCCATTTCTATTCATTTCTAAAACCAATCCTAAATCTTGACCTAAAACTGTTGGCGCGCCTTTAATTTTTAAATCATTAGTGTACCAAAGCTCAATGGTATTTGAATTAATAATGGTCTTTGCTTTTTTACAATTATATCCTAATATTTTTTTAGTATCCGATAAAAATTCGAAATTTTGTTTCCCAATTGAAACCGAATCTTTTGTTGAAATTGCTTTTGAATTACTCAAATTAGCCAATTGATAATAACTTAGACCATCAATAATTGTTTGTTCAAAAGGAAATTCCGATTTGTTTGCTATAATTTTTTCTGAAGTAATTAACGATTTTTTCTCATTTGAATACACTAAAATTGCATCTTGATTTTCAATTAGTGTTCCATTAGAACTTTTTAAATAAGTAATTTTATAATTTTTCTGACCAAAACTTGTAATGGAAAATACCGAAAAGAGTAGGATGAAGAAATTTTTCATAATGAAGTCATTTTAGCTTTTTTTGATTGAAGCGAAAAATTAGGGTTTTTGTTTTAGATTTTATATTTTTTCATTGCATAGTAGCACTACGTAATTAAAAAAATACTTCTATTAGTTGTTTGTAATACAAATATAAGTTTTGAAAATTTAATTTTAGAATATTTGTGTAATTCAGATCAAAAAATTACTTTGGTCGTTTCAAAGCCATATAGATAACATTTTTATGAAAGAAGATTTTCTACACTACATTTGGTTGTATAAAAAATTAGATATTTCTAATTTAAAAACCACACAAGGCGAAGTTTTACACATTCTTAACTTCGGGCAATACATTCAACAATCCGGTCCAGATTTTTTTAATGCTCAAATTGTTTTAAACGAACAAAAATGGGCAGGAAACATTGAAATTCATATCAAGTCATCTGATTGGTATGTGCATCATCATGAAAAAGATGATAATTACAACAACGTAATTCTTCATGTTGTTTGGGAACATGATGCACCAATTTTTAGAAAAGATAATTCTGAAATTCCTGTTCTTGAAATTAAAAATTATGTTTCTAGAGAAGAATTATATAAATATCAATCTTTAATTTCACCGAAATCTTGGATTTTTTGCGAAAATCAAATTAAAGATGTTGACGATTTTACGATTTCTAATTGGCAAGAGCGTTTGTTTTTTGAACGTTTAGAGCGAAAGTCACAACCCATAAATCAATTACTCTTGGAAACTGAAAACGATTGGGAATCAGTTTTGTTTTGTATGCTTGCTAAAAATTTCGGGTTGAATACCAATGGTGAATCGTTTTTGAAAGTAGCAAAGTCAATTACGTTTTCAATTATTAGAAAAGAAGCTCTCGAAGTTTTATATCTTGAGGCATTACTTTTTGGTCAAGCCAATTTAATTCCGATAGTTATTGAAGATAATTATGCAAAAGAATTAAAATCGTGGTATGATTATATTGCTTTAAAATATAAATTGCAACCACCAATTTTAGCTCCAATTCAGTTTTTTAAACATCGACCAGATAATTTCCCAACTATTAGATTATCACAATTAGCAATGATTTATCATTTGAATAGAAATTTATTTTCGAAAATTATAGAAGCAAAATCATTGAAAGAATTGTATTCTTTGTTTGCAATTTCTGTAAGCGATTATTGGAAAACACATTATAATTTTGATAAATTAAGTCCAAAAAAAGAAAAAGTTTTGTCTAAATCATTTATAGATTTATTAATAATCAACACTATAATTCCAATAAAGTTTGCTTATGCACGAAGTCAAGGTAAAGATATTTCAGAGCAATTAATTGAATTACTCTCTGAAATTTCATCTGAAAAGAACACTATTATTGATAAATTCAATTCTTTTGGAATAAAATCTAAAAGCGCATTTCAATCGCAAGCCTTATTGCAACTCAAAAACGAATATTGCAATAATAAAAAGTGTTTAGAATGTGCTATTGGAATTCAACTTTTAAAGAAATAAAAGTATAAATTTGTAGTTTATTGCAAGAGGTTAATTTGAAAAGGATTGGCTGTATGAGCTTGTCCAAGATATTTTTATAAATATTCAGACTCAAAATATTATAGGTACTAAAAATGATAAACAACATTCGCTATTTTTTTGAGAAACACGGATTTCATGTCTCTTCTCGCTTAGCTGATAAGCTTGGTATGCGTGCTACAAATGTGCGCTTGTTTTTTATTTACATTTCCTTTGTTACAGTAGGATTAGGTTTTGGATTTTATCTAACCTTAGCTTTTTGGATAAAACTGAAAGATTTAGTAAGAGCAAAACGAAGTTCAGTTTTTGATTTATAGACATAAAAAAAGGATTTAACTTCTAGTTAAATCCTTTTTTGTATAAAGCAAAATTTTATTTCTCAGGATTGTTTAGTTTACTATTTTTCTTACCATAAGCGAAATAAAGAATAACACCAAGTGCCATCCAAGCAAACAGTCTTAACCAGTTTGTCCATCCTAAACCAACCATCATTAATCCACAAGCAAGTACTCCTAAAATAGGAACTAATGGAACCAATGGAGTTTTAAATTCTCTTTTCATATCTGGTTCTTTCTTTCTCAATACAATTACAGAAATACAAACTAAAACGAAAGCAAATAAAGTTCCAATACTTGTCATATCACCAACAATATCTCCAGGAACGAAGGCAGCAAATAGACCAACAATTACTAAAATGATTAAATTTGCTTTGTAAGGTGTTTGATATTTTGAATGTAAATCACTGAATGCTTTTGGTAATAAACCATCTTTTCCCATAGCATAAAAAACTCTTGATTGACCAAGTAACATCACTAATATTACTGAAGAAAATCCTGCAAGAATTGCAACAGTAACAAAGTCAGCTAACCATTTATATCCAATCATATATTTTTGAATAGCAAAAGCTACAGAAGCTTCGCCACCTTCACCTCTAAAATCATCAACTGTTGCAACACCTGTTAAAACGTGAGCAAAAAGAATGTATAATAGTGTACAAATTGCTAATGATCCTAAAATACCAATAGGCATATTTCTTTTTGGATTTTTTGTTTCTTGAGCAGCAGTACTAACTGCATCAAAACCAATAAATGCAAAGAAAACTGTTCCAGCAGCTCCAACTATTCCCCAAAATCCTCCAAAATTGTGAGAAATTCCGTGTGGATCAGTGTATACTGAACTTTCTGGAATATATGGTGTGTGATTATCTGGATTGATAAAATGCCAACCAATTATAATAATCAATACAACAATTGCAACTTTTACAATTACAATAATACCATTAACAAAAGCAGATTCTTGAATACCTTTTATTAAAAGTAAACTAATAATTCCTACAATAAATAAAGCGGGTAAATTTATAATTCCACTAACTCCATCAGGTGATGTTTGAAACGGCGAATGCGATAATTCATAAGGTATTGGGCTCATATGTAGAACGTTGACCAATAAATTGTTGAGATATTCACTCCAAGCAATTCCAACTGTTGCTGCTCCAACAGCATATTCAAGTATTAAATCCCATCCAATAATCCATGCTAAAAATTCACCCATTGTTGCATAGGTATAGGTATAAGCGCTACCTGAGATTGGAATAGAAGATGAAAGTTCTGCATAACATAATCCTGCTAATGCACAACCTACAGCAGCAAGAACAAATGCTATAGTTACCGATGGACCAGCATTTTGAGACGCTGCCATTGCAGTTCTAACAAATAATCCAGCACCAATAATTGCTCCAATTCCTAAGGCAATTAATGACCAAGCGGTTAATGTTCTTTTTAATCCTTTTTCAGAATCAGAAGCTTCTGCTAATAATAAAGCCAATGGTTTTCTTTTCCAAATAGACATAGTTTAAATTTTTGGTTAGTAATAAAAATCAAATATATATTTTTTTAATAAAATCAAGTGTATAAACGCGTGAAAATATTATTTTTTGTTTTTTTGAGTTAGATAATATACAGGAATTCCTAATAAAACAATTAATAAACCTAAACCTGTATTTACAGTGTAATTAATTAATAATGTTACACAAATTGCTCCCGTAATTAAGATGTACAAAATTGGCACAAATGGATAACCAAATGCCTTATAAGGTCTTTCTGCATTAGGTTCTTTTTTTCTTAATATGAAAATGCCATAAATGGTTAACATATAAAAAAGTAAAGAAGCAAAAGTTGCATAGGTAAGTAAATCTCCATATTTTCCTGATAAACATAGAATTGAAGCCCAAACACATTGAAACCATAATGCTTTTTCAGGTACATTATTATTGTTTAATTCTCCAGCTTGTTTAAAGAATAAACCATCTTTTGACATAGCATAAAAAAGTCTTCCACCAGAAAGTATCAATCCACTATTGCAACCAAAAGTTGAAATCATAATCAATCCTGCCATGATGAAAACGCCAACATTTCCAAAAATCATATTAGCAGCAGCAGCACCAACTCGATCTTCGCTAGCAAACATAATTCCTCTTTCTAAAACAGTTGTTCCATTAGGATTTCCACTCATCGGTAATAATGATAAATAGGCAAGATTTGCCAATAAATAAATTATTGTTACGATTAATGTTCCTAAAAATAAGCTTCTTGGAATATTCTTTTTTGGGTCTTTAATTTCAGCAGCAATGAAGGTAACATTATTCCATGCGTCACTAGAAAATAAAGAATTTATTATAGTTGTACCAACTGCTCCAGCTAATGCTAAACCTGTAATTCCAATAGTCGTAGAAGTACCATCATTATTTGAAATAGTTTTAAAAGCATTCCATGGATTTTCAAAATTTTGACTTAATATATCAGTTTGAAGACCAACATACAAACCAAAAATAATTAGTGCAAAAAGTGCAAAAAGTTTTGCTACAGTAAAAAGAAGTTGCAGTTTTTTACCATTTTGAATTCCTTTGGTATTGATATAAGTTAGCAAAACCACACTAACAATAGCCATTACTTGTTTTAATGTTATCGTTGTAAAGTTTCCAATTGAAAAGAGTTCTGTTTCAAGTTTTGGAATAAAAACCGAAGTATAATTTGCAAAAGCAACTGCAACAGCAGCAATTACACCGGTTTGAATTACTGTAAAAACGGTCCAGCCATATAAAAATGAAACTAATTTACCATACGCTCTTTGAATATAAACATATTGTCCACCTGCATTTGGCATCATTCCAGCTAACTCACCATAACTTAATGCAGCTGCAATAGTTAGTAAACCTGTTAAAAACCAAGTAAAAAGTAACCATCCAGATGATCCTAAATCTTTTGACATGGCTGCGGTTACAATAAATATTCCCGAACCTATCATTGAGCCTGCAACAATACTTGTCGCGTTTACTAAATTCAATTCTTTTTTTAACTCTTTTGTATTTGAATCCATTTGATAAATTTTATTTGGCTAAAGATAGAAAAAGAAATTTATTTTACAGAATTGATTTAAACTCTTAGACAATTGTAATTTTGTAATATTTTTATGATATTTATAAAAATCTTCTCTATATTTGAAATTCAAGATTAATAATCACATATGGATTCTAAACAATTGAAATCATTTTTTTTATTTACCAAAGACCAACGAAAAGGGATATTGGTTTTGTTCGTAATTATTATTTGCACCCAAATTGCATATAGTTTCATCAACTTAAAATCAGATTTTAAAGATTCGCCTGAAAAACAAAATTGGATAGCGATGCAATCTAAGATTGATTCTTTAAAAGAAAATAGACCTAAGGAATCATATAAGATGTATCCTTTTAATCCAAATTTCATAACTGATTTCAAAGGGTACAAACTTGGAATGAAAACAGAGGAAATTAATCGATTATTAGCTTATAGAAAACTAGGTAAATTTGCAAATTCACCTGAAGAGTTTCAGCAAGTGACAGGAATTTCAGATTCTTTATTAAAAGCAATTTCTCCCTATTTTAAATTTCCTGATTGGGTGAAAAATAAAAATTCTAAATCACAGAATGGTTGGGTTGATTATTCTAAATCAAATTATGAAAAGAAGGAAAAGAAAATTATTGTTCTTGATATAAATGCAGCCACAAAAGAAGATTTAATGAAAGTTTATGGAATTGGTGATGCTATTTCAGATAGAATTTTAAAACAAAAAGAAATTTATGGCTGTTTTGTTTCTATGGAACAAATGAATGATGTTTGGGGATTATCGCCTGAAGTTATTGAAAAATTAAATGAAAGTTTTAAAGTAATAAATGCACTAAACCCAAAGAAAATAAAAATTAACGATGCTTCAATCAAAGAATTAGGTCAGTTTCCTTATTTTAGATTTCCTATTTCTAAAAACATTGTAACGTACAGAAGTATGAATGGTGATTTAAAAATTGAGGATTTAACAAAAATAAAGGATTTTCCTGTTGATAAAATCAAAATAATAGCATTATATTTGGAATTCTAAAAAAAGAATCCAAAAATAGTCATATATGAGTTCAATATATTTTACAGAAGAACACGAATTATTTAGAAAAAGTTTACAAGATTTTTTACAAAAAGAAGTAGTGCCTCACATCGAAAAATGGGAAAAAACAGGTACAATTGAACGTTTTATTTGGAAGAAATTTGGTGAAATGGGTTTCTTCGGAATTGCTTATCCAGAAGTTTATGGTGGGTTAAATTTAGATTTGTTTTATACGGTTGTCTTTTTAGAAGAACTGCAAAAAATAAAATCATCCGGATTTGCTGCCGCAATGTGGGCACACGCATACTTAGCAATGACACATTTGAATGCCGAAGGAAGTGAAAAAATTAAACAAGAATATTTAGCGACAAGTATTTCTGGCGATAAAATAGGAGCTTTGTGTATTACAGAACCTTTTGGTGGAAGTGATGTTGCAGGAATGCGAACTACTGCTGTTAAAAAAGGAAATAAATATATAATCAACGGTTCAAAAACATTTATTACCAATGGTGTTTATGCTGATTATTATGTTGTAGCTGCAAAAACAAGTCCTGAACTTGGAAACAAAGGAATTAGTATTTTTCTTTTGGATACAAATTTAAAAGGAATCTCAGCTACTAAATTAGATAAATTAGGTTGGAGAGCTTCAGATACAGCTGAAATTGCTTTTGATGATGTTGAAATTCCCGAAGAAAATTTAATGGGCGAAGAAGGAAAAGGTTTTCCTTACATCATGCAACATTTTGCTTTAGAGCGATTAATTATGGCAATTAATGCACATGCAAGAGCAGAATACGCAATAGATTACACCATTGATTATATGTCAAAACGTGAAGCTTTTGGGACTACAATCGATAAATTTCAAGCATTACGTCACACATTAGTTGATCACGCTACAGAAGTGGAACATTGCAAGATATTTAATTATGCTGCTGTTGCTCGTTTAAATAAAGGTGAGTATGTAGTGAAAGAAGCTACTATGGCTAAATTAAAATCTACAAAAGTAGCAGATGAAGCAATTTATAGTTGTTTACAAATGCTTGGAGGTTATGGATATATGGAAGAATATCCATTAGCACGTTTATTAAGAGATAGCCGATTAGGACCAATTGGTGGCGGAACTTCTGAAATTTTGAGAGAGATTTTATCAAAAATGATAATCGATAAGCAGAATTATAAGCCTGCTGTGAAATAATAAAATTTATAAGCATAAAAAAAACCATTCATCACGAATGGTTTTTTTTATATAATAATTTCAAAAATTAATCTTCAGTTCCTTCGCCAGCTTTTCTATAAATGAAATTTCCATAAATGTGTCTTTTTGCAAAACGATTAGGTGATTCTGCATTGACCATTTTGATGTAAATATTTTTTGGAACACCAATATATTCATAGGAAACACCATTTACATGAGTTACAAAAAGTGTTTGCTTCTCTAAATAATAATCAAGAATATTATGATTATTAATAGTTTCTTGATATTCAGGAAGATTTTTTTCAACCGTTTCATTTGAAATACTTACCAAAAAATGATATGCATTAATGATGTTTTTGCTTCTTTCTTCTGCGGCAATTCTTCCTTCTTCGTCATTTACAAATTTATCAGGATGAGAATCCTTCATACTGTTTCTGTAAATGGTTTTTAATTCTTTTAAAGTTACATTTTTGTCAACTTCAAGTAACTTTCTGTACTCAACAACTCTTTTCATAAATAAATTTTTGCTAAAAAAATAAAAGCCACTCTTTTCAGAATGGCTTCTCTTAGTAGCGGGAACAGGACTCGAACCTGTGACCTTCGGGTTATGAGCCCGACGAGCTGCCTACTGCTCTATCCCGCGATGTTTCGAGTGCAAATATACAACGAATATCGACACTCGCAACAAAAAAATTAAAAAAATCTTTTATTTCTACTATTCACTTGATATGACTACCTTTGCGCCAAATTAAATCATTAAAAATGTCGCATAAAGCAGGTTTTGTAAACATTATCGGAAATCCAAACGTAGGAAAATCAACACTAATGAATGCTTTTGTTGGAGAAAGATTATCTATTATTACATCAAAAGCACAAACAACACGCCATAGGATTCTTGGAATTGTGAATGGTGATGACTTTCAAGTGATACTTTCTGATACGCCAGGAATTATTAAACCAGCTTATGAAATGCAAAAATCAATGATGGATTTTGTAAAATCTGCCTTTGAAGATGCTGATGTATTGATTTACATGGTTGAAATTGGTGAAAAAGAATTAAAAGATGAAGATTTTTTCAAGAAAATCATTCATGCCAAGATTCCAGTTTTATTGCTTCTTAATAAAATTGATAAATCAAATCAAGAACAATTAGATGAACAAATCGATTTATGGAAAGAGAAAGTTCCAAATGCTGAGATTTACCCAATTTCGGCACTTGAAAATTTCAATGTGAAAGAGGTTTTTGCTCGAATTTTAGAATTGCTTCCAGAATCACCTGCATATTATCCAAAAGATGCTTTGACGGATAAGCCAGAGCGCTTTTTTGTAAACGAAACTATTCGTGAAAAAATTCTTTTAAATTATGATAAAGAAATTCCATATGCTGTAGAAATTGAAACAGAGGAGTTTCTTGAAGATGAAAAAATTATCAGAATTCGTTCTGTAATTATGGTAGAACGTGACACTCAAAAAGGAATTATCATTGGTCATAAAGGTGAAGCGTTAAAACGTGTTGGAATGCAAGCACGTCAAGATTTAGAAAAATTCTTTGGCAAGCAAATTCACATTGAAATGTTCGTTAAAGTTAATAAAGATTGGAGAAGTAATCAGTTCCAACTAAGAAGATTTGGATACAATCAAAAATAATATCAATTCATAGAAATGAAGAAGTATCTTTTTATTTACGTATTCTTGCTGTCAATCACCTTTGTAAGTTGTAATAAAAATCAGTCGGAATCTAAAACTGCATCAACAAAAATAGATAGCATTGAAAATAACAATGTTGCTCTAGAAGATAATAGTAGTAGTCAAAATGATTTAGCTGATTTTTCAGAGTTAGTTCCTTTAGCTATTATTGATTCAACCAGTCAAGACGTTTATGAAAAATATGGTATTGAATTTTCAGGAAATTGTTACGCTTGCGATTTGGCTAAAATTGAAATCAACAAAAAGCATTTTGATTTAGTAAATGTTTGTAATGAAGAAGATGTTCAAAGATTTGAAGTTTTGTCTTATTCTAATGACAATAAAATCTTAAAAATTAAAACAAAAGAGCAAGAATTTCTTTTAACTAAGATTGATGAAGCACCAATTTACGAACTAACCATCAATGGAAAAAGACTTACTTTAGAGAACAAAAGAATTGCTATGTATTTTACTCAAAGTAAAACATTAAATAAATTAAAGGAGCACGATTGTGGCGATTTTGAAGGATAGTTTTTAGATTTTATGTCTCAATATTTTATGAGTTAATTCTTTAAGTTTATGCATTTGTGGTTGGCATTTTTTTCTATTAATTCTAGCTTGAAAATATAGGGCAAACCAAAATACAATCATCAATCCCATAATAACAAAATCTATGGTTGCAGATTGTTTTAAACTCCAATGCGAATAAGCCATCATCAAGAAGACAAGAAAAACTCCTGCAATGATGAAATGAAGAAACATAAAGAATGTCCAAACCGTTTGATCAGGTCCAAAAAGCCCTTTTACATGAGTGGTTTCATCTTCTTTTTCTTCTAATTCAAGATGTAAGTGTGGCGAGTAATACTTTCGTTTAGCTAATGTGATGAATAAAAAAATATGATGGTCTGATATTTTTACACGAAAATCTTCTTTAACTTCTTCTTTTATTTTAGTTGCATGTTCAAGAATTTCATTCATTGGTAAAGCCACATCCATATGAAACCGTGGACGAAGCACGATAGTATTATCCAGTTCCATTACTTAAATTATAATATTCAAATTCAGTTAAATGTAGTTTTTTTAGTATTACCACATTACTAAGGTAAGAAAAAATAAAATTAGTAGTACCTTTGCACATTATTTTAAAATCATTATGAATAACATTGTAGCCATCGTCGGAAGACCAAATGTAGGAAAATCAACGCTTTTCAATAGGTTGATAAAAAGAAGAGAAGCTATTGTAGATTCTGTTTCGGGTGTGACTCGTGATAGAAACTATGGAAAAAGCGAATGGAATGGAAAGGAATTTTCAGTAATTGATACTGGTGGATATGTTCGCGGAAGTGATGATGTTTTTGAAGGCGAAATTCGTAAACAAGTAGAGTTAGCAATTGATGAAGCTGACGTAATTATCTTTGTTGTAGATGTTGAAGAAGGAATCACTCCAATGGATGATGCAGTTGCTAAATTACTTCGTAAAGTTACCAAGCCAGTTTTATTAGCAGTTAATAAAGTGGATAATGCCATGCGTGAAAAAGATGCAGTGGAATTCTACAACTTAGGATTAGGTGAATATTTTACTTTTGCAAGTATTTCTGGAAGTGGAACAGGTGATTTATTAGACGCTTTGATTGAAGCATTTCCTGAAAAACCTGAACCTACAAAAGAAGAGTTAGAATTGCCACGTTTTTGTGTTGTAGGTCGTCCAAATGCTGGAAAATCTAGTTTCATAAACGCACTTATTGGCGAAGATAGATATATTGTAACTGATATTGCAGGAACTACTCGTGATGCAATTGATACAAAATTTGACCGTTTTGGATTTCAGTTTAATCTTGTTGATACAGCAGGAATTAGAAGAAAAGCTAAAGTAAAAGAAGATTTAGAATTTTATTCTGTAATGCGTTCTGTTAGAGCCATTGAGCATTCTGATGTGTGTATTTTAATTATTGATGCAACACGTGGATTTGAAGGTCAAGATCAAAGTATATTTTGGTTGGCAGAAAAAAATAGAAAAGGTGTAGTTATTCTAGTAAATAAATGGGATTTAGTTGAAAAAGACACCATGTCTGCCAGAGATTATGAAGCTAAGATTCGTGAAGAATTGCAACCATTTACTGATGTTCCTATTCTTTTCGTTTCTGCATTAACTAAGCAACGTTTATTAAAAGCGTTAGAAGAAACGGTGAAAGTTTATGAAAACAGAAGTCAAAGAATTTCAACTTCAAAGTTTAATGATTTTATGCTTAAGCTAATAGAAGCTTATCCTCCACCAGCTTTGAAAGGGAAATATGTTAAAATTAAATACTGTATGCAATTGCCTACGCCAACACCTCAATTTGTGTTTTTTGCTAATTTGCCGCAGTATGTTAAAGATCCGTACAAACGTTTTCTTGAAAACAAAATTCGTGAAAACTGGGATTTTTCAGGAGTTCCAATTGATATTTACATTAGAGAAAAATAAATTTTATACTATACAAATTGATATAATTTGTTAGATGTTTTAAATAAAATGTTGCAAAAAGATATACAAATAGCTGTTGATAAAGGAGAAATGCTTCCGCTTATGGAGGAATTTTACACAATTCAAGGCGAAGGATTTCATACAGGAACTGCTGCTTATTTCATAAGAATTGGTGGTTGTGACGTTGGATGTCATTGGTGTGATGTGAAAGAAAGTTGGAATGCCGAATTGCATCCACCAACAGCAACAGACCATATCGTTTCAAATGCTAAAAAATATGCTGATACCGTTGTAATTACAGGTGGTGAACCTTTAACTTGGGACATGACTTTGCTTACTCAAAAGCTAAAAAATCAAGATATTAAAGTACATATTGAAACATCAGGATGTTATCCAGTAACTGGAACTTGGGATTGGTTTTGCCTTTCGCCAAAAAAAAATAAACTTCCTGTTGATGCTGCTTATGAAATTGCTAATGAATTAAAAGTGATTATTTACAATAAACATGATTTCATTTTTGCAGAAGAACAAGCTGAAAAAGTAAATAAAAATGCCATTCTATTTCTTCAACCTGAATGGAGTAAAAAAGAAGAAATGACACCTATGATTGTAGATTATGTTATGAACAACCCAAAATGGAGAGTTTCGTTGCAAACCCATAAATATTTGAATATTCCTTAGATTATGAAAAAAATTCTAACAATAATATCCTTATTTTATTTTGTAATTGGGTTTTCACAAGTTGGTGGTGAGGATGAGGTTTATCTTGGAGGTGATGCTGTAGAAGCAAAATTTCAAGGTGGAGGAATGGATAAATTCTATGAATTTATTAATAAAGAATTTAATTTTTCTAAAGTTACTAAAGCAGGAAAAATGGTAACTTCTTTTTCAATAAATGAGTTAGGTGAAATTAAAAACATAAGAGTCATTGAATTTGTGGATGTTGAATCGGCTACAGAAATAATTAGAGTTTTAAAGAAAGCGCCAAAATGGGAACCATCGAAACGTGGTGGAAAACCAATTAGTGTTGAGGTGAAATTTCCACTTGTTTTTGAAAGCAAAGTTAAAATTACAGAAGTGCAAAAATCTACAGAAGAACCAACTAAAGATGGAAATCTAGTTGAAGAAGCACAAAATGACGATGAGGTAGTTAAAGCTTTTGAATTAGAACAACGACCAGAATATCCTGGAGGAATTAATGAGTTCTATAAATTTGTTGGAAAAAACTTTAATACACCTGATGTTGAAGGTGTTGATGGTAAAATTATGGTTTCTTTTATTGTAAATAAAGAAGGTGATTTAGAAGATATTAAAGTTGTAAAAGATATTGGTTTTGGAACTGGAGCTGAAGCTATTAGAGTATTGAAACTATCACCTAAATGGAAGCCAGCAATGCAAAAAGGTAAGCCAGTTCGATGCGCATTCACTTTACCAATAACTATTGTTTTCCCAAAATAGTTCAAATTAATTTTGGCATAATAATTGAAAATTATATATTTATAAAAATTTTAAAACCAGAAACAGAAAATGAAAAAACTTATTTTAACTTTCGTATTTGTAGCAGTTGCTCAATTCGGATTCGCACAAGAAGATGCAGCTTTCAAAAAAGATGTATTGAAAGTATTGACTTTAAATGGTTCAGCTGGACAAATTGATGCTGCAAAGAAACAAGTTTTAGGTATGATTCCTGAAGACAAGCAAGCTTCTTTCTTAGTTGAATTTGACGGAATTATTGCTAAAATCAATGATGCAACGGCAAAAGTATATATGGAAGAATATACAAAAGAGGACGTAAAAGCGATGATTGCATTTTATGAAAGCCCAATTGGAAAAAAAATCAATGAAAAATCAGCTGCTGTAACTGAAAAGTCACAGGCTGCAATGCAAGATGTAACTGCTGATGTTCAGGCATTAATGGCAAAATACATGCAAGAATAAATATGAGAAAACTATTTTTCTTATTTTCAATAATTTTCTTCCAATTTTCATATGCTCAAGAGCAAGTTGTAGAAGCAACAAGTGATGATAATTTAGTATATAATTCCTCTGGAATTGAAGTTAAGCCAGAATATCCTGGTGGAATTGAAGCTTTTTATAAGCATGTTGCAAATCATTTTGTTACTCCTGAACATAAAAACTTTAAAGGAGGAAAGATACTTGTTAGTTTTGTTGTTGAAAAAGACGGAACTTTGACAGATATAAAAGTTTTAAGAGATGCAGGTTTTGGAACAGCAGAGGAAACAATTAGAGTTTTGAAGAATGCTAAAACATGGCAACCCGCAGAACAGAATGGTAAGAAGGTAAGATGTAGTTATATGTTACCAATTACAATTCAACCACCAAAATAGAATTCAAATCCCAATCAAAATAAGGTTGGGATTTTTTATTTTTACAAAAAATATAATTTATGAAATCGGAATTTCTTTTAGATAATACTATTACTTTTTTAAATCATGGTTCGTTTGGTGCTTGTCCGAAGCCAGTTTTTGATGAATTTCAACGATTACAATTGGAATTAGAACAAGAACCAGTTCAATTTATTCAAAAGAAATTGCCAGTATATTTGAAAGAAGCCAAGAAACCTTTAGCAAAATTTATAGGATGTAATGTTGAAGATTTCTTTTTTACACCGAATCCAACTTTTGCAGTAAATACCATCATGAGAAGTTTGAATCTTCAAAAAGGAGATGAAATTCTAACAACTAATCATGAATATGGAGCAATGGACAGAACTTGGAATTTCTATTGTAAAAAGTCAGGAGTAAAATATATCCGTCAAGAAATTTCATTACCTATTGTTTCAAAAGAGCAAATCATAGATGAATTTTGGAAAGGATATAATGAAAATACGAAAGTGATTTTCTTGAATCAGATTTCGAGTTCGACAGCTTTGATTTTTCCTGTGAAAGAAATTTGCGATAAAGCACAACAACTCGGATTGATAACTATTGTTGATGGCGCTCATGTTCCTGGTCATATTGATTTAAACATTTCAGAATTAAATCCCGATTTTTATACAGGAACTTTGCATAAATGGATGTTGGCACCCAAAGGAAGTTCGTTTTTATATGTAAAAAAAGAATTCCAAGCCGATATTGACCCTTTAGTGGTAAGTTGGGGTTATGAAAGTTTGGCTCCAAGCGAAAGTCAATTTCTAGATTATCACGAATATCAAGGTACAAACGATCATTCGGCTTATTTGTGTACACCAAAAGTGATTGAGTTTTTGGAAGAAAATAACTGGAGAGAAAAATCTAAAGCCTGTCGAAAAATAGTTTTAGAGAATTATCAACGTTTTTGTGATTTGTTAGGAACACAACCTATTTGTCCAATTTCAGAAGAATTTCTTGGTCAAATGGCTAGTATTCCTGTTAGAACTGAAAAGCCAATGGAATTGAAAGAGTTGTTGTATTCGAAATATAAAATTCAAATTCCGATTATGCCTTTGAATGGAAATATTTACATGAGATATTCCATAAATGTATATAATTCTCAGGAAGATTTAGAGGTTTTATACCAAGCGATTACCGATATTATAAAAACTACCGATTTGATTGAAGTTTAGTGATGGCTTAGCCCAGATAGCAGTGGAAATCCTTTAATTTTTTTCTTTAAAAAATTAAAGATTGCAACGTATAGCTGGAAATAGCTTCTCACTTCGACAAGCTCAGTGTGACAACTTCGACAAGCTCAGTGTGACAACTTCAACTTCGCTCAGTGTGACAACTTCGACAGTTTTAGTGCGACAACTTCGACTGCGGTCAGTGTAACAACTTCAACAGGCTTAGTGCGACAACTTTGCCAAATAATCAAAATGTTTTCCTTCTTCGATTAATTCGCATTGCAAGCCATTGGCAAAAGCGGCATTTTGAAGTGTGTTATAATCCAAGTATAACCATGGAAATGGTTTTTCGGTTTGGTTTTTATAAGAAATAGTAAAAGTGAGTTCGCCGTAATAACCATCAGCAGGAATCCATTTAGAACCATCGTCGTCTTCATCAAACATATAAATAATATCGGAAGAATCGATTAGAATTTGACCGTTTGGTGTCAGTAAGCTTTTTAATTTTTGCAAATAGTTGGAAGTTTCTGCCAATGTTCCGAAAATTCCTGTTCCGTTCATTAATAATAGAATGGTATCGAATTTCTCGTTTTCCAAATCTAAAATATTTTGAACTTTAGCATTTTTCAAACCACGAAGTTGACAGGCTTGAATTGCATTTTCTGAAATATCAATGGAAGTTACATTCAAATTTTTATCATTTTGGAGATACAAACTATGACTTCCAGCGCCACAACCAACGTCAAGGATTTTGCCTTTAGAAAGTTGAAGTGCTTTTTTTTCTAATTTGGGCATTTCATTATAGGAACGAAAAAGATAAGCAACATCCATTTCATCGGCTTCCGAAATATTGGTTTCTGTGATAATATCTTCAGGAGAATTGTTGGTTTGAAAATCGAGAATGGCTTTTCCGAATAAATCTAACATTTTTGTAAAGTTTCAGGTTTAACGTTTCAAGTTGTTTAAATTTGCATCAGAAATCATATTAAATGCTAAAGCCACAATTAAACGAACTCGGAAAACTTGCCAAAGATAAGCATAACGAAAACAAAAAGTATTTCGATAAGCTGAAAAAGAAAGCACCCAAAAATTTGGATTATGTAATGCAAGATTTACATGATGCGGAATTTAAACGTACTGATTGTTTAGACTGTGCCAATTGCTGTAAAACGACTGGACCACTTTTTACTTCTGCTGATATTGAGCGAATTTCAAAGCATTTTAAACAAAAACCACAGCAATTTATTGAACAATATTTGCGAATTGATGAAGACAATGATTACGTTTTGCAAAGCGTTCCGTGTACTTTTTTAGAGGCAGATAATAAATGTTTTATCTACGATGTGCGACCAAAAGCTTGTCGAGAATTTCCACATACAGATAGAAAAAAGTTTCAACAGATATCTAATTTGACTTTAAAGAATGTTGAAATTTGTCCTGCTGCATATAATATTGTGGAAAGAATGAAGGAGAAAATAGTACTTTAGAAATCTGTTTTCTATATTCTTTTTCTAATTATAAATCAAATACTTCTTTCTAGTTTCTTTAAAATTAAGCAACCCTTTCTCCCAAGATTTTCTGATTTCTGTTTCAGAAACGCCATCTGTTATTTGCTGTTGTAGTTTTTTGGTTCCGGCTAATTTGGTGAAGAAATCATTAAAGAATGAAGATTTATCTGATGTTGAATTGTACGCTTTAATCAGCCATTTTAGTTCCAATTGATTTACTTTTGGAATAGAAGTTAAATTTTCTCCAAAGCACAATTGGTTTTTATAAACGGGTTCTTTTGCGCCAAAATTAGGAATAGGAGTGAAGCTGAAATCATTTTTTGGTAAAAAAGGCGAACCATAAATTTGAAATTGCATTTCTGTTCCACGGCCAACACTAACATTGGTTCCTTCAAACAAGCACAAACTAGCATACAAGTTTATGGATTGGTCATTTGGTAAATTTGGTGAAGGTTTTACGGGTAAACTATAAGTCATTTCTCGTTTGTAATTTAAACACGGAATAACAGTTAAGTTGCATTGGATTCCGTTTTTCAGCCATTTCTCACCATTAATCATTTTTGCATATTCACCAATAGTCATTCCATGAAGCAAAGGAATTGGATGCATTCCAACAAAACTGGTAAATTCTTTTTCTAGAATTGGTCCGTCAACAATGTTTCCATTTGGATTTGGTCGATCTAAAACAATTAAATCAATATTGTTTTCAGCACAAGCTTCCATTATATAGTGTAAGGAAGATATATAGGTGTAGAAACGTGCACCTACATCTTGCAAATCGAAAACCATAATATCAATTCCAACTAATTGTTCAGGTTTTGGTTTTTTGTTATTTCCGTATAATGAAATTATTGGCAAATCAGTTTTAGTGTCTTTGCCATCAACTACATGTTCTCCTGCATCTGCTGTGCCACGAAATCCGTGTTCTGGAGCGAATATTTTTTGGAGATTGACTTCTCGCCCAATTAAATAATCTACAATAGATATCGATTTATTTTTAATTTGGGCAATTGGTTTTTGACTGGGGTCTTGTACATAAATAATCTCTGGAACCTGATAATTAACTATTCCGGATTGATTCGTTATAATTCCAACTTTTTTATCTTTTAATAGATGTAAATATGTTTCAAAATTATCAGCACCAGTTTTTATAGGATCAATGATTGCTTCATTACTAGAGATAATGTCATTAGTTTTTGAAGGAGTTGGTGTAAAAGTTTTATTCTTAATGCCACAAGATGAAGAAATGAATAAAAAAAATAACCCTAATAATGTTGTATTGATAATATATTTCATAAACTTTATCTTTTAAACTTTGCTACTTTAATTATATTTGCAACAAACACTTTTATTTTGAATTTAGAATATTTCATTGCAAAACGACTTATCTCAACTAAAGAGTATAAAAGTAGTATTTCTGCACCAATAATAAAAATAGCAGTTGTTGCAATTGCAATGGGTATCATAATGATGATTATTTCAGTTGCAACTGGAATTGGATTGCAGCAAAAAATACGCCAAAAAGTTTCTGCTTTCAATGGTCATATAATTATATCGTCTTTTACAGATAATCAATCGGACGTTAGTACAAATCCTATTTCTTTAAATCAAAAATTTTATCCAAATTTTAAAAATATTGAAGGTATTCAACATGTTCAAGCAGTTGCCAGCAAAGCAGGAATAATTAGAACTGAGTCTGCTTTTGAACCAATTCTTTATAAAGGTGTTGGGAAAGATTATAAATGGGATAATATTAGTGAGTATTTGATTTCGGGAAGAATTCCAAATTTAAACAAAGAGCTTACTAATGAAATACTAATTTCAGAATATCTTGCAAAAAGACTTAATATTAAATTAAATGATAGTTTTAACACCTTTTTTATTAAAGAAGGAGGAAATGGATTGCCTAAAAGTCGTCGTTTTAAAATAGTGGGTATATATAATTCAGGTTTCCCAGAGTTTGATGCAGCATATATAATAGGAGATATTCGTCATCTTCAAAAAATAAATAGATGGAACAGCAATCAAGTTGGGTCATTTGAAATATTTGTAGATGATTTTGATAAAATAGAAGAAAAGGGTAAAGAAGTATATGAAGAAGTGCCTTCTACATTAAATTCTCAAACAATAGTAGAAAAATTTTATTACATATTTGAATGGCTAAAGTTGTTTGATTTTAATATTTTATTAGTTATCGGGATAATGATTTTAGTTTCGATAATAAATATGGTTGTAGCATTGTTAGTTCTTATTTTAGAGAAAACACAAATGATAGGAATATTAAAGTCAATAGGAGCAAATAATGTTTCAATAAGAAAAATATTTCTTTATCAAGCTTCTTACTTAATATTAAAGGGATTATTTTATGGTAATATAATTGGTTTAGGGTTATTGTTAATTCAAAAATATTTTAAAATAGTTAAACTTAATCCAGAAAGTTATTATGTGAATACTGCCCCAGTTGATATTAACTTATTTTTTATATTAGTACTGAATTTTATTGTAATAGTTATGTGTTTGTTAGTTTTAATTATACCATCATATATTATTTCTAAAATATCTCCTTCAAAAACAATTCGTTTCGATTGATTTATGAGCGATTGTTTTGTGCATTTCGGTATTCTGTTTTCCCGCTTTTGTTGCAATAAAAGTAGTTTTTAAAGAAAAAACTATTTTTATTTCCACTACAATCGGGGCTATTTGGTAGATTGATTTGAGAGGAGGTTCGATTTTCAGAGGTAATTTCACTTTT
Source organism: Flavobacterium sp. (assembly GCF_027484205.1). Lineage (GTDB taxonomy): Bacteria > Bacteroidota > Bacteroidia > Flavobacteriales > Flavobacteriaceae > Flavobacterium. Next base: position 909 of record NZ_JAIXUB010000002.1, on the reverse strand, counting down.
AAGAAAAAAAATCAAAAAAAAATTCTTGAACAACAATCTTGTTTTCAGGTAATTAAAAAATACTTTTAAAAAAGGGTTTAAAAAGATTTGCGAGAGTGGAAATAAGTAGTACTTTTGCACCCGCAATACGGCAGACGTTCTATAATAAATACTGAAAAAAAAACTTTAAAAAAGATTTGCAAGGAATAGATAAAGGTTTTATCTTTGCCCTCCGCAAAACGAGGAAGTTTTTTGAAAGAATGAGTAAAAAAAATAAAAAAATATTTTTTTTTCGATTTACTTGTGAGTTAAGAAAAAAAATGTACTTTTGCACCCGCTAACTGAGAGTTGCTAATCACCGCTTACTAATAAAAGTATTGAGAGGTAAACAAAAGAAAGGCGAAAATAAAAAGAATGACACGTTCATAGACATATTGAATTGACAGCCGTTTTTAACAGAGATGTTAGAAACAAATAAAAAAGAAAGTAAGGCTAATTGATATTAGATATTATTGAATTATCGACAATATTAAAATATACGATGAAGAGTTTGATCCTGGCTCAGGATGAACGCTAGCGGCAGGCCTAACACATGCAAGTCGAGGGGTAGTTACTTTCGGGTAATGAGACCGGCGCACGGGTGCGTAACGCGTATGCAATCTACCTTTTACAGGGGAATAGCCCAGAGAAATTTGGATTAATGCCCCATAATATATGTTTTTCGCATGTTAGACATATTAAAGTTCCAACGGTAAAAGATGAGCATGCGTCCCATTAGTTAGTTGGTAAGGTAACGGCTTACCAAGACGATGATGGGTAGGGGTCCTGAGAGGGAGATCCCCCACACTGGTACTGAGACACGGACCAGACTCCTACGGGAGGCAGCAGTGAGGAATATTGGACAATGGGCGCAAGCCTGATCCAGCCATG
>NZ_JAIXUB010000004.1 GCF_027484205.1 Flavobacterium sp. | reverse complement strand
TAAAGGAGTTGTTGGATCTAAGTCAATACTTGCAGTATTAATTGTTCCATCAATATCCGTATCACCTGTTGATGCTAATATATTTACGTTAGTATCGTACGGTGTACTTGCTGTATCATTATCTGCAACTGGTGGATTGTTTGCAACTGTTACAGTTAATGTAGCAATATTTGAATTTGCTCCATTGTTATCTTCGATAGTATAATTTACTGGTGTAGTTGTTCCACTGAATGTTGGTAATGGATCAAATGTTACTGTTCCATCTGCATTTGCAGTATATGTTCCTTCTCCTGGAACTGTAAACGTTGTATCGTTTGTTAATGGAGTTGTTGGATCTAAATCAATACTTGCAGTATTAATTGTTCCATCAATATCCGTATCACCTGTTGATGCTAAAATGTTTACGTTAGTATCATATGGTGTACTTGCTGAATCATTATCTGCAACAGGTGGATTGTTTGCAACTGTTACTGTTAATGTAGCAATATTTGAATTTGCTCCATTGTTATCCTCAATAGTATAATTTACTGGTGTAGTTGTTCCACTGAATGTCGGTAACGGATCAAATGTCACCGTTCCATCTGCATTTGCAGTATATGTTCCTTCTCCTGGAACGGTAAATGTAGTATCGTTTGTTAATGGAGTTGTTGGATCTAAATCAATACTTGCTAAATTGATAGTTCCATCTGTATCTGTATCACCTGTTGATGCTAAAATGTTTACGTTAGTATCGTATGGTGTATTTGCTGTGTCATTATCTGCAACTGGCGGCACGTTAACTACACAAGCTGAAGATACAGCGCTATTTGTAGCATTTGCGTAAGAACCTGTATAAGTTGCAGCAGGTAAATTTACTGTACCATTTGGGTTAGTTGGAGCAACTGCTCCACCTGTTTGTCCAAATTGTTGTCCTGAAGCTGCACTTGTATTATTGTTATAATATTCGTTAGAATCCGAACAACCATCACCATCAGAATCTAAATCGACTGCATTACTATATCCATCAAGGTCAGCATCTGCACATAAAGGTTCATATTCAAAAACAAAATAAAGTCTATCTAATGTTTGTGCAGAATTTGTTGGTACACCCAAATAATTTAATTGAGTCGCTGTAAACTGATAATCAGATACGTATCCATTTATTTTAATTGTACCAGAATTTTCTCCTGTTGCACAATTAGTCATAGCAGTTGGATTAACGTTTCCTAAATTACCATGAACAAAAGTTGTTCCAGTTGTAGAAAAATTAGGATCTGAACTTACTGTTGTAAAAGTATCTCCACCTTGTAAAGCCCAAGAAGAACTTGTTACCCTTTGCTGTAAACCAATAGGTTGTGTACCTCCAATTCCTGAAACATGTAATATGGGATTATATAAACTTCTAGGTGTTGTACCTGCAGCATTAAAATATTCAACTGTCATATTTGCTGAAGTTGAAGCTCCAGAACCAGCACCAGTTAAAAATGTTAGAGCATTAGTACCTGTAATAGCTGTACCTGTTCTTGTAGAAAAATTAGAACAAGTAGCATCAATATTTGCGTTAAATAATCCTGCTCCTAAATCCCAAAAATTTGCATAGTCAGATAAAGTGACACGAATGCTCAAATCATTTGTAGTATCAACATATCTGTATACTCCTGTTGACGGATTTGTCCATGTTAACGTTTTAGCTGAATTACAAAGTTCTGCAGTATCTAGAATTCCATCATTATCATCATCTAAGTCTGCAGTATCTCCAATACCATCACCATCAAAATCTGGTTGAGGAATCGGCGTTACTGTTGAAGTATTATTAGTTAAAGTTGGATCTTCCTGACTTCCTGAAATTGTAGCAGTATTTGCATAAGAACCAGTTGTATTAACAGTAGCAACAATTTGTATTGATGCATTTGCACCACTTGCTAAAGCTCCAACATTCCAATTTCCTGTAACTGAGTTATAGTTACCTCCAGAGTTATCACTTTGATAAGTATATCCTGAAGGTAATAAATCGTTAACTACTGTTGGATTACTTGGTGCTGGTCCTGCATTTGATGCTGTTAATGTGAAAGTTATATTAGTTCCAACAACTGGTGTTGCAGAACTAGCAACTTTAGTAACACTCAAATCAGCACAACCTAATACAATATTAAGATTTGTAGCATTTGAAGCATAACCCCAACCCCATGTGTTTAGAATTCTAACATTTCCAAAGTCATCACATTGAAAGCCTGTAGTTTCGTTGTTTGGTGCAGTTGCTGGTACTGAAGGCGCAACAACAGCTTGTGTTGGATTACCATCACCACTCCATGCACGAGCAGGAGAAACTGTCCCAACTAATGAATTATTAATACCTCCAGTAGTAATATTATTCGCGTTTTCAGCAGTATTATCACAATCCGTTGCAACTGCCGCTGCTGGAAGCGTTGTTAATGTGCTATCATCCCAAAACATTACAGCGTTCGGTACAGATACGGGTGAAACTAAGGAAACATCAAAACCATTTTTATTAATTTCAGCATCATATAAAGGAAGATTAAAACGTCCTTTTTGAAAAGTTAATGCTAAATTTATATTTGTCCCAGGTGCTACTGCAACACCTAAACCATTTAATCCATCCCATGAAATATCATTATTACCAGCCAAGACATCTAAATCTTCTAATAATCTATCTGCACCTGGTGATTGATATCCTGCAACTCCATCTAAGTTTAATAATAATTTTACATCTCCGGGCTCGGAAACGTTATAATGAATTGTATATGGACCACATCCCGTAACAGATGGTGTTAAAAATGTAGGATTAACAGGCACTGCACTAACTGGGAAGACGACTGGGTCAGGAACATTGATAAAAACCTTATATCCATTAGATAAAGCTGGTGTTGAAGCAGAGTATACTGAACGTCTTGTTGTTGTCCACACACCTGGCGTTACACCATATTTATTTACTGCAACATTAAAAGCAATAGGCTTAAATCCTGCATTGAATTCTATTTTTACAATTGTTTGGTCATCAGTATATGCATGAAAGGTTGGATTAGCTGTAGCATTAACATCTACAACTAAAGCACCATCTGCCGCAGCAAAACTCCATTTATCTGAATATACTCTACCATTGTGTTTAGTAAAAGCTCCTGAATTATTAGCTACTGTAAAATCAAAAAGTCCTAAAAAGACACGACCAGCAGCTGTAGTTATTGGTGTATTACCATCAGTAGTACTACTTCTATACACAGAGATAAAATATTCGCCATCAGCTGTTGGATTAAAAACAAAAGGATTATAACCTGTTGTTACACCTCCAATATTTGGCCCTACTAACGCCGCAGCGTGACCATCTATTGTTCCAACTGAACCAACAGCAGGATTCCAAACACCTTGTTGAACAACAACTGTTGGAGCAGCTGAACTGTAAATTCTATAAAAAACAACATTAGCTCCTAATCTTGGACTTGGTGCCGTGTTGATATATCCACGAGCATCAAAACCAAAATAAAAATTTTCGGTAGCATTGTTGTTAATGTAAAATTTAACACGGTTATCATCTGGCGCACCTACATAAGGTCCAGATGTAATATCTGGCGCAGATAACAATCCTGTTATGTTTGCCGCATTAGGAGAAAGAGTAGGCGTTCCTTCTGCAAAAACATTTAAGGATAGTAAAGCAAAAAATAAAACAAATAGCGTTTTGAAGCTATTTATCTTCGATAAAGTAAAATTTCGCATACTTAGGTATGATTTGGTTAAAAAAATTCAATTATATATAAAGCTATTCACACATAGCTATAATTTTCCGCAAAAATAGTTAAAATTAACTTAACAATATTATGTTAAAGTTAAAAATTTAATAGAACTAATACTACAAAGTTAACACATCAATAAACTCAATACATTAACTCATAAATCGTTATATTATATACATTAATTTATATTCATTCTTAATTAACATCTACTTTAAATAACTTTGATAAAGCAACAATATTATTAACATCTAATTTTTCAAAAATTCTTATTTTATAGGTACTCACAGTTGACATTTGAATATTAAGTCTATTTGCAATTTCTAAATTGCCTGAACCTTCAATTAACATCTTCGCCACTTCAAATTCTCTATTTGATAATCTATCTATTGGATTAGATTTTGTTTTATTAACCTTTATTTTTTTTAGTTTTTCTTTTACGTTTGAACTGTAATAACTTCCTGTTTTCAATGTACTGTGTATTGCCTCAACAAGGGTAGCTTCTGAACAATCTTTATTTAAAAAACCATCTGCTCCATTTTTAATATATCTTGCTCCATATAACTCTTCTTCATGACAGGAGAAGACCAAAATCTTAATATCTTTTTTATGTTTTCGGATATTTTCCATAATTTTTATATCCTCAAAACCATTAATTATCACATCTAAAACAACTAAATCAATAGCAACTATTTTAATAATTTCAATGGCTTCTGTATAATTTTCAGCAAAATAAACGTTTGCATTTGGATAACTCTCATTAATAATTAACTCAATTCCTTTTCTAACTACAAGATAGTCATCAACTACTAATATATTCAAGTAAGACTCCATAACTATTGATTATCAGATTTAAACAATTCAGATAAAGCAACCACATTATTAACATCTAACTTTTCAAACAATCGATTTTTATAGGTACTAACGGTTGACATTTGGATATTCAACTTATTTGAGATCTCTAAATTACCATAACCATTAATCAACAACTGCGCAATTTCAAATTCTCTATTCGATAAAATATCAATCGATACATTTGAACTTCTTTTCTTGCCTTTTTCATTTAATTTTTCCTTTATTTCATTACTATGAAAAACACCCTTCGAAAGAATTTCATTAACAGCATTTAAAATAATGTCTTCAGAACAAAATTTATTCAAATAACCATCAGCTCCATTTTGAATATACCTCAAACCATACTGACTTTCATCGTGAGAAGAGAAAATCAAGATTTTAACTTGACTTTGAATCGCTTTAATCTCTTTCATAATTTTGATATTTTCAGTACCATTAATATTAATGTCTAATAATATCAAGTCAATATTGATTGTTTTTAAAATTTCTTTAGCTTGATCATAATCCTCAGCATTGTATATCGTTGCATTTTGAATATTTGCATTCAAAATCATTTCAACCCCTTTTCTAACTACTAAATGGTCATCAACCAAAAGAATGTTTTTACCCAATTTCATAGACTAATTGTGTTATTCAGGTGCATTTATTTGCACTTTGACGATTCAAATATAAAAAAATACCGAACAAACACAAAAAAACCTTAATCTTCAAAAGATTAAGGCTAAATTTATTTTGTTATAAATTATTCTTCAGAAACAATTGCTTTGTCTTTATCCATTTCTATTTTCAAAGCTGAAGCTACTCCATATTCATTAACCATAGTCATGTTTAACACATCTTTTTGAGATAATTTTCTTGAAACAAAACCATTAAAATTATTATAAGAAATATTCATTTCTTTTAAATTATTTAACTTTTCTAAATCAAAAGGAACTTGACCATTCATATTGTTATCAAACAAACTTAAATTTTCTAAAGCAATTAAGTTGGCAATATCATTACTTAAACTTCCAGTAATTTTATTACTATTCAACTGTAAAACTTTTAATGATTTTACTTCAAATAATTCTGAAGGTATTTCACCTGTTATTTGATTATTGTATAACGATAAAACCTCTAACTTTTTAAGATTTTTAATTTCTGATGGAATTGATCCTGATAAATTATTCATAAACAACTCAACTGTTTTTAAAGAAGTTGCATTGCAAACTTCAGCAAACAAGGAACCTGACAATTTGTTAAAAGAAACATTTAAAACCTCAAGTGATTTCATGTTTCCAATGGATTTTGGCAACTCACCAATAATAGAATTTTGAAATAAAATCAAACTTTTTAAATTCACTAAATCAGAAATAACAACTGGTAAAGTACCTGATAAATTGTTACTTGACAAATCAATTGCTACAACTTTATCATTTACAACTTTAACTCCATACCAAGTTGAAACCGATGAATTTAAATCCCATTTGATATTCCATTGACTTCCATTAGTTGATTTATTCAATTCAATTAATGCATTCTTCTCTGAAACAGAAACTTCAGCAAAAGCTGTTGTTGATAAAAAAGTAATAACTAAAAAAGTAAAAATTGATTTCATATTCATTAAATTTCTTATTTCAAAAATATGTTAAAACATCGTTTAAAAACAAAAATATTCGACGAAATGCAAAATAAAAATAAAAAATGCGGTTTTTTGTATTTTTTTACCTACAAAGTATAATAAAAAAAATTATTATATTTGTAATCTAACCAATAAATATTTTAATTATGCCTTTTAATTTTTATGCAGTATTAGTTGCTGCCTTTTCAAGTTTTATTGTGGGTTTTATTTGGTACAACCCTAAAGTTTTTGGAACAATCTGGATGAATGAAACCGGAATGACTGAAGAAAAAGCCCAAAAAGGAAACATGGCGAAAATCTTTGGATTGACTTTTGTTTTTTCATTTATGTTAGCATTCATGATGCCTGTTTTAGTTATTCACCAAATGGGAGTTTTCGGATTAGTTGGTGGAAATGAAACAGATCCATTATTTGTATCCATAATGGAAACACATGGTGATACTTTTAGAAGTTTTAAACATGGTGCTTTTCATGGCTTGTTAACAAGTTTATTTATAGCACTTCCTGTAATAGCAACTAATTGTTTGTTTGAGCAAAAAACATTTAAATACGCTGCAATAACGGCTGGTTATTGGATGGTTGTAATGACCATTATGGGTGCCATTATTTGTGGTTGGAAATAATTTAACATTTATTTACAAATGCATCGCTCTACTTTTGTGGAGCGATTTTTTATTATGAAAGGACACATATTTAAAATATACAACCACATTAAAGAACTTCCAAATAATTGGGATAATGTGGCTATTTCTAATATTTTTCTTCAAACTCAATACTTAGAGGTTCTCGAAAAATCAGCTCCAACGAATATGCAATGTTTTTATATTGGAATATTTGAAAATCAAGAACTTATAGGTGTTTCTTTAGCCCAATATTTAGATTTGAATAAATTAGAATCATTTGGTGAAAGAGATAAATGTTTTAAGACTTTGATTAGGAATTTTATATTTAAAAACTTTGCTTCTCACACCTTGTTTATTGGTAATAACATGATTACTGGTCAAAACGGATATGCCTTTTCTAAAGAAATTGATTTTGAACACATCAGTGAGATTTTAATGGAATCTGCAAAAGAAATTACTACTTATTTTAAGAATAAAAAGATTAAAATTCATTTGGTTTCGTTCAAGGATTTCTACAATAATTGTGCAGTTGAATTAAAAAAATATAGTTTATTTAATACCTACGAGTTTAACACACAACCTAATATGATTTTCTATTTAGACAAGAAATGGAAAACTACAGAAGATTATGTGAACTCATTTTCTAAAAAATATCGTGATCAATACAAACGAGCTCACAAAAAGTTTGACGGAATACAAGTTAAAGAATTGACATTAGAAGAAGTTGTTTTGCATGAAGATACTCTTTATGATTTGTATCATTATGTTGCAAAAAATGCTCCTTTCAACACCTTCTTTTTAGCAAAAAATCATTTTTCTACTTTGAAGAAACAATGCCAAAGTAATTTTTTGCTTTTTGGCTATTTTTTAAATGATAAATTGGTTGGATTTCACACTATCTTGCTCAATGGTAACGTTTTAGAAACCTACTTTTTAGGTTATGATTCGCAAGTTCAAAAAGAAAATATGTTGTATTTGAACATGCTTTACAACATGACGGAATATGGCATTGAAAATGGTTTTGAAAAAATTATTTTTGGTAGAACGGCTTTAGAAATAAAGAGTTCTATTGGTGCAACTCCTGTAAACATGTCTGGATTCATCTATCACAACAATAAATTGATAAACAAATACATAGACTATATTTTTAAGAAATTAGAACCTGAAGTGGAATGGCAAATGAGACATCCGTTTAAGTAGCATCGGGTTTCGGGTTGCGCACTTCGACATGCTCAGTTTGACAGTTGTGGGTTTTAGCCCAGATAGTAATGGAAAGCTTTTCATTGAAGAATGCTATTTTTTGTTGTGCTAAAAAAGCGACCAACGGAAGCTCTTTTTAGTGCTTACAAAAAAAGAATTATTAATGAAAACTTGTAATGGAAAGCTGGACTAGCTTCAAATAAAATTATTTGATTTTTTGATTTTTGAATTGATAAAAAGCATAAAAACCTAAAATTAATTCTCCAATAGTTCCCAATAAAAATAGCGTTGACGGAATTCCATCAAAAAGCAAGCTTATGATTCTTCCGATTGCTAAACCAAACATAAAGAGAAAGTTTGAAATTGTTGCTGTTTGCCAAAGTTTTTCAGTTGTAATTCCGATAAACCATAAGGACGAAAAAGCAATGTAAAGTCCCATGATTGCTTTATAAATATTGAATTCATCAATAGTTATTAATTTTACATCAAACCATAAATTTGGTTTAAATCCATACACAAATGCAACCGTAGTAACAATTAAAATTGATATGGTTAGATGCAGATTTGATGGTTTTAAAAATTTGTTCATATAAATTATAAACTATCTAGTTCGCCTTGAACTACTTCCCAATCTTCTAGAAGTTTATCTAATTCGGCTTTTTTCTTATTGTAAGCTATGAAAAAATTGGCATCTTCAAGATGTTTATCATAATTAGAAGCCAAGGCTTTATCATCATTTTGAATGTCTTTTTCCAATTGTTGTATTTGACTTTCAATTTTACTAAGACGATTTTGAAGTGACTTATTTTTCTTTTGATCTTCGTATGAGATTTTAGTGTTTTCTTTAGGAGTTTCTTTTTTAATAATGTCTTTTTTCTCTACTTCGCGCATATTTTCCATGTTGCGTTGTTCCAAGAAAAAGTTGATATCGCCAAGATACTCTTTGATTTTTTGGTCTTTAAATTCGTAAACAATATTAGACATTCCTTGCAAGAAATCTCTATCGTGAGAAACAAGCAAAAGCGTTCCTTCATACTTTTGAAGTGCAGCTTTTAGTACGTTTTTTGATTTAATATCCAAGTGATTTGTTGGCTCATCCATCACCAAAACATTGATTGGCTGAAGCAATAATTTACACAATGCCAATCGGTTACGTTCTCCTCCAGAAAGTACTTTTACTTTCTTTTCTACATCATCACCACGAAATAAAAACGAACCTAACATATCTCTAACTTTAGAGCGATTGGTGTCGGTTGCTGCATCTTCCATAGTTTGTAATAGTGTAATTTCTCCATCAAGATATTCAGCTTGATTTTGAGCAAAATAACCTACTTGAACGTTATGCCCAAGTTTGATTTCGCCTTGGTATTCAAACTCGTTAACAATAGCTTTAATAAAAGTAGATTTTCCTTGACCATTTTGACCTACGAAAGCTATTTTACTTCCTCTTTCAACCAACAAAGAAATGTCTTTTAGAATGACTTTATCGCCATAAGCTTTGGTAACATTTTCAGCTTCAACAACCACTCTTCCCGGAACTTTTGACACTGGAAAAGAGATATTCATAACCGAATTATCGTCTTCATCTACTTCTATACGTTCCACTTTATCCAATTTTTTAATCAATGATTGCGCCATGGAAGCTTTAGATGCTTTGGCACGAAATTTCTCGATTAACTTCTCGGTTTCTTCAATTTTCTTAGCCTGATTTTTTTGAGTTGCCAATTGTTTTTCACGAATTTCGTGACGCAATTCTAGATATTCAGAATAAGGTTTGTTGAAATCGTAGGCTTTTCCTAAAGATATTTCGATAGTACGATTAGTAACATTATCAAGAAACATTTTATCGTGCGAAACGATTACTACAACACCAGGAAAATTCCTCAAGAAACCTTCTAACCAGATGATACTTTCAATATCCAAGTGGTTTGTTGGCTCATCAAGAAGTAAAATATCATTAGATTGTAATAACAACTTCGCTAATTCGATACGCATTCTCCAACCTCCAGAAAATGTATCAGTTTGATCATTAAAAACTTCTCTTTTGAATCCTAATCCTAATAATATTTTTTCAGTATCTCCAACATAATTATAACCGCCAAGTAATTCAAAACGATGGGTATAATCTGATAAATCTTCAATTATTTGACCATATTCCTCACTTTCATAATCAGTTCTTGTAACTAAAAGATGATTAATTTCCTCAAGCTTTTTTTCTACATGTTTAATTTCTGTAAATGCTTCATAAGCTTCTTCGAGAACTGTTCTTCCGTGTTCAAAATCGATATCTTGACGTAGGAAACCCATTTTAATTTCCTTTTCAGTAGCAATTTGTCCTGAATCGGGTTTGAAATCTCCTGCTAAAATTTTAAGCATTGTAGATTTTCCAGCACCATTTTTCCCAACAAGTCCTACTCTATCTCCAGAACCTAAACGAAAAGTTACTTCTTCAAAAAGATAAGAACCACCAAAAGAAACCGATAAATTGTGAATATTAAGCATTTTAAAGTTTAAGAGTTTATAGATTTAGAGTTTACAAGTTTTGAAAAAGAAAACTCAAATCTCCTAATTAATTTAATTATTGTAATATTTGTTACATAAGCCAAAGTACAAAAATGTACCTTTGCTGAAAATTTTTGCAAATGTTAAAAAAAGGAAGCACATTAAATAGTATTTTAACAGGAACTTGTCCAAAATGTCATGAAGAAAGCATGTATGTGGAAAAAAACCCATACAAATTGAACACTTTATATAAAATGCATGAAACTTGTAGCCACTGCAAAACTAGATATCAAATAGAACCGTCATTTTTTTATGGTGCTATGTATGTTGGATATGGTTTGACTGTTGCAATTGGTATAGCTATTTTTGTAACCTTAAATGTGATATTTAATGTTGCTGTTTTACCAACATTTATTTCAATAATTGTTGGAATAGTTTTATTAACTCCAGTAACTTCGAGAATAGCACGAAATATTTATATCAATATGTTTATTCATTATGATAAGGATTGGAAGCAAAAGCTTTAAACCTTTTAATATCAACATAAGGATTTAGTTCATCCTGTTTTTCTATATGATTGAATAACATTTTTGCCATTGCAGGCGCAAGCATTACACCTCTTGTTCCCAATCCATTTAGTACAAATAAGTTTTTGTAAATTGGATGAGCGCCAAGCATAGGCCTTCTGTCTTTAACCGTAGGGCGAACTCCCGCATGGTGTTCGATAATTTCAAAATCGCAAGTGATTAATTCTTTAAGATTATCGATTAATTCTTTTTTCCCAGCTTCTGTTGGAATATTTGTTTTGTCTTCCCAATTGTAAGTTGCCCCAACTTTATATAAATCATTTCCTACCGGTAAAATAAAAATCGAAGATTTCACAATTACATCCAAATTCAATTTAGGCGCTTTAATAAGTAATAATTCACCTTTAGTTCCATCTAGTGGTAATTTATTAAAAAATGGATTTAAAAGCATTCCAAATCCTTCAGCAAAGACAATGTTTTTAGCTTTAAAATTTTTGTAAGTAACAAATTCGTTGTTGATAATTAAATCAGTATAATTAAATGTTTCCTCATGAAAACATTCCTTTGAAATTAAATAGTGTTGATACGAATTAACTAATAAACTTGTATCCACATATCCAGAATATAAAACTTCACCAAAATTATGAGGAGAAGGAATTGCCTCCCATTTTTTTGTAATGAGATTAGTTGATAAAAACTTAGAAAGATTTGGTTTATCAGAAGCTGTGAACCAATTATTTTGCTCTTCAACTGAATAAAACTTTCTTAACAAAGGCATTCTATAATCAAATTTTAAAGTTAATTTTTTTTCAAGTTCACTATAAAATTCTGTTAAGATACCAAGTTGTTCAGATGCTTGCCAAACCTCACTAAATCTTTTTAATATAACAGGATTATATAATCCTCCAGCAATAATAGAAGAGTTTTGAGAAGTATCACTAATTACTAATATATTTTTGTCATTATTTAGAGCTGTTTCAGCAAATGCAATTCCAGCAAGACCTGAACCAACAATTATATAATCAAGCATATTTCAATGTTTATAAAATGTAAAGATAAATATTGTGTATAAAAAAACTCTTACCTTTCGATAAGAGTTTTTTTTATTGTTTTGAAAAACTAATTAGTAGTTCCACATGTCTTGTTCAAAATTACGAATCTTCTCTTTAACTCTCTCAGATTCTAACAACTGCATTTGAGCGTTATCTTTCATATAATCTTCAATAGTTCTATCACCGTAAACATTTTCTTCTTTATAAATTACACCATTAAAACGGCGTGAATTTAATAAATGGTCAAACGTAATTGGCATAGCAGAGTTTTTATCATTGAAAGCTTTTGCTTCATGAAGCACATCTCTTACTGAAGGAAAATAAACCCAAAATAATTCAATTGCATCTGTGTTTCCTTTTGCTTTATCACGAGCTTCAGTAGCAATTGGGCAAATAGCTAAAAGACGGTATTTTAATTCACTTTGACGTTTGTCAAAGTACCAAAAACCTTTAATCTTATAACCTGAAACATCTGCAGCAGATAATTCAGTAACATTGATATACTCATCAGATAAAACTTTTCTACCAGACTTATAGTCATCATAATAGTTATTGAATTCATCCTTACCAGCATCAGTGGTATCCTTAAATTTGAATACTGATTCAATATCAGCTAAAGATTTTTTTGCATTAAAATAATCATCACCATAAACTTCAGTAATTTTACCTGATTTAATACCGTTTAAAAGAACTTGAAAAAGTGATCTTCTCTCTTTTCCTACAAAGGCAGTATCAACAGGGTAGTACAAAGGAAAATTAACTCTTTCATCAAGATCAATTAATTCCCAAGTAGTCTTACCCATCAAAACGTCTCTATCATGAACATATCCATAAGGAAGAGGCTTATCATTATCAGATAATAATTGAGCTGCTGTTTTCTTTCCAATTTCATCTGGAGTTTTAGCATTCAATAAATTTGATTGTGCAAAAGAAGCATAACTTCCTACTACACTAAAAACAACTAATAAAAGGTTTTTCAATTTCATATTATTATTCTTTGTTATTTAAGTAATCAGATAACGACAAACTTAAATTTTTATTGTATTTCGTAGATTGCAGGAGCTGCAGTTTTGGTAGCGATATTAGCACCTACGACTCTTGTTTTGATGTCAGAAATTGTAATTTGATCACCAGCTTTTGCTCTTGCTAAAGCAGCTTTACATCTTCCATCAACTCTATTTCCATTTACTACAATTGACGCTTGTCCTGGAACTTTAAGAGCAAATTGAGTAACTTCAAAATTCAAATCATACAAGAAATCATTTAATTTAGCAGAGATAGTTGAAGATTCTAAACGCGACTTAGCACCTTTTTGAACACCTGTTGTTCCACCAATTGCACCTTCTGGAGCTGGAATATTTTTGATTCTAAATACTTTTTTATCAGAAACTGATTTTCCGTCAGCCATTTTTCCTGTAGCAACAACAGTCACCTCAGTACCTTGACCAGGATTTAAGTTATATTTACCTTTTCCTCCAGCTGAAGACATTCCTGGAGCAGAAGCAGTAACATTATTATCACTAATACCTGCAAACGAAACAGTAATTGGATTTGGTAAACCTCTATAAACTACGTTCATTTTATCAGCAGAAATATTAGCTGAATTTGGACGAGGTACAACAACATATTTACCTTGGAATTTTAATGGAATTGTTTTACCATCTTCAACGAATGTAAATTGACCACCAATATTTTGCTCACCAACTCCACCAGCTGTTAAAGATATAACTGCTTGCCCATTAACTAATTTTCCTGGACCTTGGAATGAAGTAGGCTTAGTATTTTCATCATAACGACCTAAAACAACTTTACCTGTTACTTGTTCACCTTGGAAATAAGCATTTTTATCTAAAACAACAATTGCTTGATAATTGCTGTAAGAAGCTGCTTGAACAGCTGCTTTTCCAAGTGCAGCACTAATTACATCAGATTCAGCTTTCTTTGAATCATTTTGCCATGATGTCAATTTAGCTAACGAAGCAATCGCAGGAAATCCTTTAAAATGATAATCCAAATAATCAATTTTAATTCCTTCTTTATTTACAACTTGAGAAACATCAAATTTCTTATTTACTTCATTTAGTATTGCAGAATATTTTTTTTCACTTCCTAAAGCTGCTTTCATTTCTGACTTGTATGATTCAATTGCAGCAACAACTTCTTTTCCTCTTGCAGTATAACCATCACCTGTAAACCAGCTATGATCTAAATTATCCGCTTTATCCATTGATTCATAAGGCAATTTTCCATCCTCTGATTCAACACCTTTAAGAACTTCAGCTTTTAGAGTTCCTACAAAATCGTAGAATTTTTTTGTAGCGGCTTCTACTTTGTGAGCAGTTCCAGCAGCAACAGCAAATTCTCCTTTAGCTTCAGTAGCTTTTGTATCTAAAGCCAACATCATCTGTTCGTTAGTTGCTTTAGCCGATTCATTTGCTCCTTCAAATTTTTCATTCATCAAACCGAAAGCCGAAAGGACTTCTTTTGACATGTTCATTGCCAACATTGCGATGAAAACCAAGTACATCAGGTTAATCATCTTCTGTCTAGGGGTTAATTTTCCTCCTGCCATTTTTTCTAATTAGTTTTAATTGTTAATTTAATAAAATATAGTTAAAAAAACTAATTATCCTTTGTTGCTCATTGCAGAAAGCATTCCACCATATACATTATTTAATGTAGACAAATTAGAAGTTAAAGACTGCATTTGGTCTTTCAATTTTAGATTGTTTTCAGCAACTTCATTATTGATTTGAGCGTTTCTTTCAGCGCTTTGTAATTGTGCTTGGTATAAACTATTTAATGTTTCCATTTGAGCCGCAGCTTTAGTCATCTCTTCAGCATATTTCTTTTGTCCAGCCATAGCATCAACAGTAGGAGAAATAGATTTAGCAGCACCTTCAAAATTTTTGATGCTATTTCCTAAGCTTGCCATCAACTCACCGTCAATTTTAGCTTCTTTCAACATGTTGTCTAATTTTTGAGATAGTAAACCTTGAGCTTCTTTTGGATCTTCTTTTTTAGCTGTTTTTTCTTTTGCTTGACCTCCAGCTAATTCTGGGTAAACTAATGACCAATCTAATTCTGCTGGCGGCGCTTCAAAAGCTGAAATTGCGAAAATTAAAGCTTCTGTAACTAATCCAACTGTTAACATAACAGTTCCTGTTAAAGGTCCAATTTCGAAGTGAGCAATTTTAAATAACGCTCCAATGATTACAATTGCTGCTCCCATACCGTAAGCAAAGTTCATAACTTTAGGTGACAATAATCCCATAATAATAATTTTTAGTTAGTTAAGTTAATATAATTTAGTTAGTTAAATTTTAAAGTTTTACTCTTTTTCCGTTTCCAGTGGTTTGAGTTCCCATGTAATCTTGAACAGTTCTGAAACCAATGTAACTTCTAGCAGTATCTTGATATTCAAAATCTCTTGTTCCAACTTGTAGGAAGTAAGAAACATCTTTCCATGACCCACCTCTTACAACTTTACGTTGATTTGTTAAGTCAGAAACATTTGGATTCATTGTTGAAACATACTCATAAGCAGCAGCATCATAAGACGAATCTGTCCACTCAGCAACGTTTCCTGACATATTGTATAGATTGTATCTATTAGGTTCAAATGATTTTGCTTCTACTGTATATAAAGCTTGATCTGCAGCATAATCTCCACGATTTGGTTTAAAATTAGCCATAAAACAACCTCTGTCATTTTTAGTGTAAGGTCCACCCCAAGGATAGTTACCTGATTCTAAACCACCACGAGCAGCATACTCCCACTCAGCTTCTGTAGGTAAACGGAATGAGTTCACTAAATCTCTTCCTTTTTTCTTAGATTTGATGTACGTATTTTTGTTTAAAGTTCTCCATGCACAAAATGCTTTTGCTTGTTTCCAATTAACCCCAACTACAGGATAATCTCCATAAGCTTGGTGCCAAAAGTAGTCATTATGCATTGGCTCATTATAAGAATAGTTAAAATCTTTAATCCAAACAGTTGTATCAGGATAAACCGGTTGTTGCTCTGTTTTAATAAACTGACTTCTTTTACCTTTTTTAGCCTTTGCAGCTGCTTGAATATCCATCCAAGAGTAACGGAACTTCAATTTGTTTACATCAATAGTTCTTAAACCATTATATGCTTCTGCAGCAGGCAAATACATTGAATCCATTACCTCAACATAATATTCGTCTGGATATTTTTTTGTATCTGTTATAAGTTTAACTTTTTTGTTAAGTCTTCTTCCTGCAAACTCATCATCTTCTGTACCAACACTATAATAGTTTTCGTACATGTATTTATCATAAGGAGTCATTTTAGCTGGATCTTGGTCTGCAAAAGCGAAATCTCCAATGCTACCTGCATTTTTACCACCTTTACCTGAACCTGGTTTTTGACCAACTTCTTCAGCTAGCTTTGCTAAATTAACTCTAATAATAGAATCTTTAGTCCATTCAACGAATTGACGATACTCACTATTAGTGATTTCCGTTTCATCCATGTAGAATGATCTAACAGTAACAGTTTTAGTTGGTGCATCTTGAACATTAGCTAAATCATCATCTGATTTACCCATGATATAAGCTCCACCAGGAATTAATGTCATTCCGTATGGTTTTTCTGGATGCCACTTTCTACCTTTAACTCCTACTAATTCACCTTTATCTCCGGTCTTACCGCAGCTAACCATAAGGGTTAAAACAGATGCAAATGCAATGAACTTCTTCATATAAATTTGGGTTAATTATATATTCTTATTTTTGAGGGCGTAAACCTATCCATTATTTTTGAAAAAAACAATTATTTATTTCTTAAAATTTCAATTGATTGACCAAAATTACAATTATTTGTCAATTGTCAAAATAAAATAATCGATAAAGTGCAAAAAAATGCGATAATTTACTTTTTTTATTATTTTTATGTGTTATATCTTACAAAATATTATTAAAATGCTTTTTTTTTTTTTTTTTTAAACATTAACATTTATAAAATACTTTTTCTTTGTGCTTTCCACCATCTTTCAGGAAATTCTTGATTACAAGCTGCAAGATAATCTTCATGTGAACAAGGTAATAACGTATTCTTTTTTAATTTATTGTTATGATTTAAAAAAAACGGAATTTCTATCCACCAACGCTCTGTTTTATTGCTTTTATAAAACACAATATCCTCATCTTCAAAAGGTACAGTATATTTTATATAATTTTCTTTACTTCCAAAAGGATACTCATTAGAACGATAATGAATACCTTCTATAAAGTACCAAATTATTTGTGCAATTAAAACAGATTCTTGTTTATTATCATTGTGATTAAATACTCCCAAACACGATACTTTATCACTTATACCTGCATATCTTGAAAGAGAACAAATTTCTTTACCATTAAAGCCATTTGGTTGAAAATTGGTAAAATTTCCAGAATCTGATGACTTTACAGAATTCATATCTAAACTTACTAAATCAGCATCACGAAAAACTGGTTCAGCAATGGAAATGTTATTACAAACTTCTCCAAGTCGATAGGCATCAAAGAAGAGTTTCTCCATTAAATCAATTTCTTCTTGGGAATTATAATAGGTTTGATAACCTACATTACTGTAATTAAAAAGATTGTTTGGTTCTTCTACAATTATTTTAGACAAATAAGACTCTGAACTAATCAAAGTTTCTTGTTTTCCCAAATCAAATTTATTATCAATCGAAACTAAATTTACCATTTGTTCTAAATCATCAAAACCACGATATAAAGCGTAAGTTAAATCTTGTGATCCACCAATAACAATAGGTATTACTTTAGTTTTAATAAGCTTCGAAACAACCCTTTGAAGCGCAAAATAAGTATCATCAAGGGAATTACCCGGAAAAATATCACCTAAATCGGCTATAGTTTTACTCCAATTTCCTGGAAACAAACTGTATAATTCTCTTCTAATATTTGACAAATTAACTTCAGAAGTGTCTTTTCCACGATTTTCAAGAACTCCAATTATAGCAATATTAATTTTTGAAATGTCAGGAAATTCTGCCTCTGTATGAAACACAACTTTGCTAGACAAATGTTGGGATGACAATTGTTTAATATCAATAATCAAATCATTATCTAATGGCGCAAGAAAATCGAATTCCATTTATTATTTCTTTTTTGTAGTTGCTTTTTTTGCAGGTGCTTTCTTAGCCGCAGGTTTTTTTGCAGGAGTTTTTTTGGCAATCATTTCTTGAACTTCTTCTAAAGTTAATTTTGAAGCATCAACATCTTTGCTTAACTCAATTTTGATTTTACCTTTTGTAATTTCGCTTCTTCCCCAACGTGCTTTTTGAACTAAAATACCTTCAGCTTCCCAATTGTGAATTACTTTATCGATATTTTTTTGAAGTTTTTCTTCAATTAATTCTTCAATATCGTTTTGAGATAAATTATCGAAATTATATTTTTTTGAAACATTAATAAAAATCCCGTTCCATTTGATGAATGGTCCAAATCTTCCTGTGCCTTTTTGAACACCTTCGCCTTTGTAAACTGCTATTGGCGCATCCGCTTGAGTTTTTTCATCGATTAAAACCTTTGCTCTTTCTAAATCTACATCAAGTGGTTCTTCACCTTTAGGAAGTGAAACAAATACTTTACCGAAACGCACAAACGGTCCAAAACGGCCTAAACTTACTTCAACTTCTTCTCCTTTATAAGTTCCTAAAGCTTTTGGAAGTAAAAATAAATTTAATGCTTCTTCTAAAGTAATATTACCAATATTTTGTTCTGGACGTAAACTTGCAAATTTCTTATCTTCATCATCGCTATCACCAATTTGAGCCATAGCACCAAATTTTCCTAAACGAACCAAAACCGTTTTACCAGATTCTGGATGTTTTCCTAAAATTCGCTCTCCACTTTCTCTGTCTGCATTAGCTTCAACATCTTTAACATTTGGATGGAATTTATCATAAAACTCCTGCATCATTTTTGTCCAATTGATATTTCCTTCTGCAATCTCGTCAAAATCTTGTTCGACTTTAGCAGTGAAATTATAATCTAAAATTGCATCAAAGTTCTTAACCAAGAAATCAGTAACAATATTTCCAATATCTGTTGGAACTAATTTTCCTTTATCTGAACCTGTATTTTCTTTCAGAATTACATCCGATACTTTTCCTGATTGCAATGTCAATTGAGTATATTTTCTTTCTTGACCTTCAAGCGTACCTTTTTCTACATAACTTCTGTTGATGATTGTAGAAATTGTTGGCGCGTAAGTTGACGGACGACCTATTCCAAGCTCTTCCAGTTTTTTAACCAAAGACGCTTCTGTATAACGACTTGGTGGACGAGAATAACGTTCTGTAGCCGTGATGTAATTGTTGATCAATTTTTCATTGACCTTCATTGCTGGCAACATTCCTTCTTGTTCTTCTTCATCCTCATCATTTCCTTCAAGATATACTTTTAAGAAACCTTCAAATTTGATTACTTCTCCCGAAGCTGTAAAAACTTCAGAATGATTATTTGCTTCAATTTTTACATTGGTTCGTTCCAATTCGGCATCACTCATTTGAGATGCTAATGTTCTTTTCCAAATTAAATCATACAAACGCGCTTGATCTCTATCAATATTTACTGTATGACGCGACATATCCGTTGGACGAATGGCTTCGTGAGCTTCTTGTGCACCTTTACTTTTATTGGTAAACGTTCTTGGTTTTGAAAATTCTTTTCCGTAAGATTTAATAATTTCCGCTTGAGCCGCATCCATTGCTTCTTTAGAAAGATTCACACTATCCGTTCTCATATACGTAATCAATCCGGCTTCGTACAAACGTTGTGCTAATTGCATGGTAATCCCAACTGGCAGATATAATTTACGAGCTGCTTCTTGTTGAAGTGTTGATGTTGTAAATGGTCCAGTTGGAGATTTTTTAGTAGGTTTTGTTTCTAAATCGCCTACTTTATAATTAGAATCGATGTTTTTATTTAAAAAATCTTCGGCTTCTTTTTTAGTATTAAAATTCTTTGGAAGTTTGGCTTTAAAAGCTCTTCCTGCTTCGTTTACAAATTCTGCCACAACAGAATAACTTGCAACAGGTTTGAAATTTTGTATTTCACGTTCGCGTTCTACAATTAATCTTACAGAAACGGATTGAACACGACCAGCAGACAATCCACCTTTAATTTTACGCCATAAAACTGGTGATAATTCGTATCCTACTAATCTGTCTAAAACTCTTCGAGCTTGTTGTGCGTTTACTAAATTATAATCAATTTCTCTAGGATTATCAATGGCTTTTAGAATGGCGTTTTTTGTAATCTCATGAAAAACAATTCTTTTAGTTTTGTTTTTATCTAATTTTAATTCTTCTGATAAATGCCAAGAAATTGCTTCTCCTTCTCGGTCCTCATCGGAAGCTAACCAAACCATATCGGCATTTTTAGCTAAACCTCTAAGTTTTGTCACTAATGCTTTTTTATCGGCAGAAACTTCATACTTTGGCTTGAATCCGTTTTCGACATCTACTCCTATTTCTTTGGAAGGCAAATCGGCAATATGTCCATAACTTGACTCGACTTGATAATCGCTGCCAAGAAATTTTTCAATGGTTTTTGCCTTTGCTGGTGACTCTACTATAACTAAATTCTTTGCCATTATGTATTTTGTTTGTTCGGCAAAAGTATATTTTTTTTTTAGATTTTTAGTTTTTGATGTGATTTTTAAAAATTACAAATATAAAAATGGAACAAATTTTAGCCCTGATTACAGTGAAAATCCTTTTCTTTTGTTGCCTTCGAGTTTACCTCATACAACAAAAGAAAAGATTGCAACGAAAAGCAGGAATATGGATTGCCGATAAATCCCAAACCATTTGCTCCTTAATAAAAGAATGTTAAACATTATCTGCCATCTTGTCAGATTTTATAATTTAGTATTATCTTTGTAGTCCGATTCAATCGAAGATTATTTTATGGAAAAAGAAATTGATGAAAAAGTTCAAGGGCAAAGTTTAGTTCTTGAAAACAAACCTGAAAACACAAAGAAACTTTATATTGAAAGTTATGGTTGCGCTATGAATTTTTCTGACAGTGAAATTGTTGCTTCTATACTTACAAATGAAGGTTATAATACTACTCAAATATTAGAAGAAGCCGATTTGGTTTTAGTAAATACGTGCTCTATTCGAGATAAAGCAGAACAAACTGTTAGAAAACGTTTAGAAAAATACAATGCTGTAAAACGTGACATCAATCCGAAAATGAAAGTAGGCGTTTTAGGTTGTATGGCAGAACGATTGAAAGAACAATTTCTAGAACAAGAGAAAATTGTTGATATGGTTGTTGGTCCGGATGCATACAAAGATTTACCAAATTTACTTGCCGAAATTGAAGATGGTCGCGATGCCATAAACGTACTATTATCTAAAGAAGAGACTTATGGTGACATTTCACCTGTGCGATTGAATTCTAATGGAGTTTCTGCCTTCGTTTCCATTACACGTGGTTGCGATAATATGTGTACGTTTTGTGTTGTTCCGTTTACTCGTGGTCGTGAAAGAAGTCGTGAACCTCAAAGTATTATGACAGAAATTCAGCAACTTTGGGATACAGGTTATAAAGAAATCACGCTATTAGGTCAAAATGTGGACAGTTACCTCTGGTATGGTGGCGGATTGAAAAAAGATTTTGATAAAGCTACTGAAATGCAACAAGCAACAGCAATTAAATTTGAACAGTTGTTAGAAATGGTAGCAATTGGTTTTCCGAAAATGCGTATTCGCTTTTCGACTTCCAATCCACAAGATATGCACGAAGAAGTACTTCATGTAATTGCGAAATATCCAAATATTTGTAAGCATATTCATTTGCCAGTACAATCGGGAAGTAATAGAATATTGAAGGAAATGAATCGACTTCACACACGTGAAGAATACATGAAATTGATTGACAACATCAAATCAATAATTCCAAATGTTTGTATAACGCAAGATATGATTGCTGGTTTTCCAACAGAAACAGAAGAAGATCATCAAGACACATTATCTTTAATGGACTATGTAAAATATAGTTTTGGGTACATGTATTCGTATTCTGAACGTCCTGGAACTTTAGCTGGAAGAAAAATGGAAGATGATGTACCAGAAGAAACCAAAGCAAGAAGATTACAAGAAATAGTTGATTTACAAAGAATTCACAGTGCTTTTAGAACACAAGAATTTTTAGGACAAACAGTTGAAGTTTTGGTTGAAAAAACATCTAAAAAATCGGAGAATGATTTATCTGGAAGAAATTCACAAAGCATAACAGTTGTTTTTCCAAAAGAAAATTATAAAGTAGGCGATTTTGTAAATGTGAAAATAACTAATTGCACCAGTGGCACGTTGATTGGTGAAGCGGTTGGTTATAGTGAAATGAATTAAAAATTTGTTTAAAGTTTAAAGTTTAAGGTTCAAAGTTTTCGAAATATGGAAAAAGAGATTGTAATTAGTTATAAGTCTAACATTGATAATTTGATGAAAGTTACAAAATATCTTTTGTTAAGATTACCCTTGTTTAAATTTATTCTTTTAGCAATAATCCTCCTTTTGGTGACTAATAATTTACCAGGATTATACAAAGAAAGTGCACAAGATAAAAACTTTTTTATAGCTATGCTTCCATATTCAATAGTAGCTTTGGTATGGGTATTTATAATCTATAGATTATTATCATCATCAAAGGAAAACTTACTTAAAAATAAAAAGAATTTTGAACTTCAAAAAATTACGTTTAAAAAGGATTCTTATATTCAAGAAGGTGAAACATTTAAAATTGAAAATTTTTGGAATGAAACCTATCAAATTAAAGAAACTAAAAGTTGGTTTTTGATTTATCCAAAGAAAAATTCAGCATTTCCAATAATAAAAGCCGATTTAATCGACAATCAATATAACGAATTAAAGGAACTATTTAGTTCAATAGACATACAGAAAAAGTTTAAATAGTTTAAAGATTTAAGATTGTTTAAGGGTTCAACCCAAACAACTTTAAACTTTAAACAAAGAAAACTTTAAACTAAAAATCAATGGAAACAGTACAATCTATAAAACAACGATTTGAAATTATAGGAAATGATCCTAAGCTCAATCGTGCGGTAGAAAAAGCAATTCAGGTTGCTCCTACTGATATTTCGGTGTTGGTAGTTGGAGAAAGTGGCGTTGGAAAAGAAAGTATTCCTAAAATAATACATTCGCTTTCACACAGAAAACATGGTAAATATATTGCTGTAAACTGTGGTGCCATTCCTGAAGGAACAATTGATAGTGAACTATTTGGACACGAAAAAGGTTCGTTTACAGGCGCAAATAATGCTCGTGAAGGGTATTTTGAAGTTGCTGATGGCGGAACTATTTTCCTTGATGAAGTTGGTGAATTGCCTTTAACTACTCAAGTTCGTTTGTTACGTGTTTTAGAAAATGGTGAATTTATAAAAGTAGGTTCATCACAAGTTCAAAAAACTAATGTTCGAATTGTAGCAGCAACTAATGTCAATATGTTTGACGCAATCGAAAAAGGAAAATTCCGTGAAGATTTATATTATCGTTTAAGCACTGTTGAAATTGGACTTCCGCCATTGCGCGAACGAAAAGACGATATTCATCTATTGTTTAGAAAATTTGCTTCTGATTTTGCACACAAATACAAAATGCCAGCTATAAAACTAGATGATGATGCGGTGAAATATTTGCTAAACTATCGTTGGAGTGGCAATATTCGTCAGTTGCGAAATTCTGCTGAACAAATATCGGTTTTAGAGACTAAAAGAGAAATTTCACTTCAAACATTAATGTCTTATTTACCTCAAGAAGGAAGTCAATTGCCGAGTGTGATTGGTGGGAAAAAAGCTGAAAATGATTTTTCTACAGAAAGAGATATTTTATACAAAGTACTTTTTGACATGAAAAGTGATTTGAATGATTTGAAAAAATTGACTTTGGAATTGATGAAAAACGGCGCAAAAGTGCAAGACATCAATCCAAATTTGATTCAGAAAGTTTACGGAAAATCAGATGAAGACACTTTTTTTGAAGATCAACCAAGAAGTGCAATAATTCCAAAAGCGGAAGAAATTGAGCAAGAAGAATTTGAAGATGATGAAGATGACAACAACTACTTATTTGCAGAAACTGTTGAAGAAGAAGAAATTTTAAAATTAGAACAAAAAGAAATTGAGCTCATCAAAAAATCTTTAGAAAAAAACAAAGGAAAAAGAAAAGCTGCTGCTGATGAACTTGGCATTTCTGAACGAACTCTATATCGAAAAATCAAACAATACGATTTATAAGTTAATTGAAAATTAAAATTTTAAAATTGCAATTAGAAAATAATATCTTTGACGTTTTAATACCTCTATGAAAAATATAAAATTTATACTTCTATTAATAATTGCTGCAACTTTCAATAGTTGTGGACCATATAACTTTACAGGTACAGGTAAAATCGATGCCAAAACCTTTCAGGTAAATTATTTTCAAAATAATGCCGAATTAATTGAACCTGGAATTGAAAGAACATTCACTCTTGAATTGCAAGATATTATTCAAAATCAAACGAATTTGAATCTTGTAAACTCAGGCGGCGATTTAATGTACGAAGGAGAGATTACAGAATATAGAATTACTCCAATGACAGCAACCGCAGATCAACGTGCTGCTCAAAACAGATTGACAATTAAAGTTATGGTTCGTTTTACAAATAAAAACAAAGAAGCCGATGATTTTGAAAAACCATTTACTTTTTTCTATGATTATGCAGGCGATTCCCAACTTGTTGGCGGAAAATTAACGGAAGCTTTAGATGTAATTTTTGAGAGAATAACACAAGACATTTTTAATGAATCGTTGGCTAAATGGTAATTAAATAGTGGGCAGTATTCCGTCACAGTTTGCAGTAAAACTCATAAATTTACAACAACAAACTGAAAACTGAAAACTGAAAACTGAAAACTGAAAACATTGAACTTAACTGATTACACTTATTTAATTAATAAACCCGATGCCATCAATGAGCGTCACAGCATTGCTTTGGAAAAAATCATGGAAGAATTTCCATACTTTCAAAGTGCACGAGTTTTACGATTAAAACATTTGTACAATCAGGATAGTTTTAAATATAACTATGCTCTAAAAGTAGCCGCAGCATTTACGACTGATCGAAGTATTTTGTTTGACTTTATAACTTCAGATTCATTTGTAACCGTTCAAAATGGTCTTTACGATCAAAAAGTTGCCGAATTATTAAATATTAATGTCGTTGAAAGCGAAATAGTTGACTATTCAAAACCGCATCAAGAAGTAAACACACTAGAACAATCCATACTTTCGTCAATATCTCAAGCAAATCCAAATGAAGCTGTTGAAGAAAAATTAAATATCGGTAAACCATTAGAGTTTACACAAAACGAAAAACATTCCTTTCAAGAATGGTTACAACTATCAAGATTAAAACCAATTGAAAGAAAAGAAACCACATCAGAAGAAGATATTGCTCGTAAGAAAAAACTTGAATTAATTGACAAGTTTATTGAAACCAACCCCAAAATTCCACCAATTGTAAAAGAAAATTCAACTTTTGCAGTACAACCCATAATTGAGGATAAATCCTACCTAATGACAGAAACATTAGCACGAGTTTATCTAGAACAAAAAAAATATTCAAAAGCAATTCAAGCTTATGAAATATTAATTTTGAAATATCCAGAAAAAAGTAGTTTCTTTGCAGACCGAATTTCAGATATAAAAAATATACAACAAAAAAATAATAATTAGAAGATGACAAATTTTACAGTATTTTTAGTTTTAATAACAATAGTTTGCTTTTTATTAATAATCGTAATCATGGTTCAAAACCCTAAAGGTGGAGGTTTATCTTCATCTATTGGAGGTTCACAAATGCTTGGTGGAGTTCAAAAAACTACTGACTTCTTAGACAAAAGTACTTGGACATTAGCAACTGCATTAATTGTTTTAGTACTACTTTCAAGTTTAAGTTTTACAGGAACATTAAGCGATAATGGTTCAAAAGTAATCGAAGAAGTAGGAAATGCTCCAGCAAAAACTGAAAAAGCAGCAACACCAGCTAATAGCACTACAACAAATGCTACAAAACCAGCTGCAACTCCTGCAACACCAGAAAAAAAATAAGAATTATATAATTCAATATGAAAGTCTCGATAAAAATCGGGACTTTTTTTGTATTATTTTGGAGCGAATGTCTTGCGTGTTTTTACAATCCATTTTCCTGCTCTCGTCAGTCACTTTGTTTCGTCTCGATTTGTGACGAGACGAAACAAGAGTTCCAACAATGACGAGATCAGGGCTAAACTGAAATCGCCTTGCCTATTATTTCAATTTTCAAAACAACTCTGTAAAAATGTCAGTTTTACTCAAATGGCACAATTTCTGACTAATAAATAATAACTTAAAAATTATTTTAATTAAATATTTAAAATTATGGCATTAAACATTAAACCGCTTTCAGACCGAGTAATTGTGGAACCAGCAGCTGCAGAAACACAAACAGCTTCTGGAATTATTATTCCTGATACAGCTAAAGAAAAACCTCAAAAAGGTACTGTTGTTGCTGTAGGAAATGGAAAAAAAGACGAACCAATGACAGTAAAAATTGGTGATACTGTTCTTTATGGAAAATATGCAGGAACCGATTTAAAACTTGATGGCAAAGATTATCTTATCATGAGAGAAGATGATATTCTTGCAATAATCTAAATTTTGTTTCAAGTTTACTTCGCCTGTTCACTATCGTTCGGGTCAGGTTTCAAGTTTGAATCCTGTAAATAAAACTATAAACTAAAACAACTTTAAACTTTAAACTAAAATTAAAAATGGCAAAAGATATAAAATTCGATATTGAAGCACGTGACGGATTAAAACGTGGTGTTGATGCATTAGCAAACGCAGTAAAAGTAACCCTTGGACCAAAAGGAAGAAATGTAATTATTTCAAAATCATTTGGCGGACCAACAGTAACTAAAGATGGTGTTTCTGTTGCAAAAGAGGTAGAATTAAAAGACCCATTAGAAAATATGGGTGCTCAAATGGTAAAAGAAGTAGCTTCAAAAACTAATGATTTAGCTGGAGATGGAACTACAACTGCAACCGTTTTAGCGCAAGCAATTGTAAAAGAAGGATTGAAAAACGTTGCCGCAGGAGCAAATCCAATGGATTTAAAACGCGGAATAGACAAAGCCGTTGAAGCCATTGTAGCAGATTTAGGAAAACAAGCACAAGAAGTTGGTTCTTCATCTGAAAAAATCAAGCAAGTTGCCTCAATTTCAGCTAACAATGACGAAGTTATTGGTGATTTAATTGCAACTGCTTTTGGAAAAGTTGGAAAAGAAGGTGTTATCACAGTTGAAGAAGCTAAAGGAACTGATACCTATGTTGATGTTGTTGAAGGAATGCAATTTGATAGAGGATATTTATCACCTTATTTTGTTACAAATCCAGAAAAAATGAATGTGGAATTAGATAGTCCATACATTTTATTATACGACAAAAAAGTATCTTCACTAAAAGAGTTACTTCCTGTTTTAGAACCTGTAGCACAATCTGGTAAACCTTTATTAATTATTGCTGAAGATGTTGATGGAGAAGCTTTATCAACTTTAGTTGTAAATAAACTTCGTGGTGCATTAAAAATTGCAGCAGTAAAAGCACCAGGTTTTGGTGATAGAAGAAAAGCAATGTTAGAAGATATTGCCATCTTAACTGGTGGAACTGTAATTGCAGAAGAAAGTGGATACACTTTAGAAAACGCAACACTTGAAATGCTTGGAACTGCAGAAAAAATAGTAATCGATAAAGATAATACTACAATAGTAAACGGTTCTGGTAATGCAGATTTAATTAAAAATAGAGTAAACCAAATTAAAGGTCAGATGGAAACTACAACATCTGATTATGATAAAGAAAAACTACAAGAACGTTTGGCTAAATTAGCTGGTGGTGTTGCTGTTCTTTATGTTGGTGCTGCTTCTGAAGTTGAAATGAAAGAGAAAAAAGACAGAGTTGATGATGCTTTACATGCCACTCGTGCTGCCGTTGAAGAAGGAATTGTTGCTGGTGGAGGTGTTGCTTTATTAAGAGCAAAAAATGCTTTATCAACAATAAAAGCTGATAATGCTGATGAAGCAACAGGAATTCAAATTGTGTTCCGTGCAGTGGAATCTCCATTGAGAACTATTGTAGAAAATGCAGGTCTTGAAGGTTCAGTAGTTGTAGCAAAAGTATCTGAAGGAAAAGACAACTTTGGTTACAATGCTAAAACAGACGAATATGTTGATATGTTAAAAGCAGGAATCATCGATCCTAAAAAAGTAACACGCGTAGCACTTGAAAATGCTGCTTCTGTTGCAGGAATGATTCTAACTACAGAATGCGCTTTAATCGACATCAAAGAGGAAAACGCTGGTGGAGGAATGCCAATGGGCGGAGGAATGCCAGGAATGATGTAATGGGTAAATTCCAAATAACAAATTTCAAATAACAAAAAATCCGTTCTGAATTATTAGAACGGATTTTTTTTTATTAACACCAAACTCTATAAATTATTTTTTAGTAAAATCTAAATTAGTTATGTATGATATTCTTAACGTTGGATTACTTTCATGAAAAGTATTTGTAAAATTCCAAATGTTTTGATGAATATAACTCAATTGAATTTGTTGATTTTTATCAATATTGTAACCTAAGCCTCCAATAACTCGATTCTGATTGAAAAGAGTTTTTCCAGCATTTGACCCTAAATTTATAAAAGCTTCATCACCCAAAATTCCGAATAGTTTTACTTTATCAGCCTTCTCAATTAAAGTATAATTCACAAGAAACATGTATCGCAACCTGTTTCTATAATCATAATGATCAATTACATATTCATCTCCTTTTTTTAATGCAATTCCAACATACCTAAACTCATCTCTTAAACGATGCGTAAACTTAAAATCTCCTTTGGTTTGCACAAATGTTCCTTGAATCCAAAAATGGTTCTCAGGTATGTCCGTTTTATTTAAAGAAGGATTTCCATAAACATAAGTGTTATAATGTGAATATCCTATACTGCCATTAAATTTTTTAGTAAATTGATAATCAATAGATGGTCTAATAAAATACTGCTGTTTTTCTGAAAGCCCATTGGCATATCGCATTGTTGCTTCTAATGTAAAAGAAATTTTATCAGTTATCTTATTTTTTCCAACATAATGAAACCAAAGATTATTGTTACTTGTCTTTGTTTGTGCAGTAGAATTATTAGTCATAATAAATCCCAAAAAACTAAAAAGTAGAATCATTAAAACGTTATACTTTTTATTTAATGTGAATCTATTCTTCGTTAAATCTATAAAAGACTTAAAACTTATAGCTTTTTTGTTTTCCAAAAATGTTATAATTGTATTCATAATGAGTTATTGAACTAAGTTTAAGTTTTTTCTTGAAGATTTTGGATGCGAAGAAAATGCAACATGATTATCTAAACCTTTAATTGACACTTTTCCGCCATTTGACTCATAATCATGAATGAAATGATCCAAGTTTTCTAAAACAGAATTGTCTACAATTTTGGTTTTCTTCAAATCAATAGTAACATTAAATCCATAAGGGATTTCTTCTAACTTTCTTTTGATTCCTAAAAAATTGGTAAAAATTGCTGCTTTACTGATCGTTACCAAATACTCGTTACCTTCGAAAGCAACTTGCGTAGGTGCTTTAAAAAAAGAAGATATTGGTGTGCCATGAAACAAATGAATAATCATATTCAATACCATTCCTGCGGCAATACCAACTAATAAATCTTCAAATAAAGTAAAAAATATAGTTACTAAAAATATTGCCAATTGTTCTTTTCCGATTTCAAAAGTGTGAATAAACTCTTTAGGATGCGATAATTTTATTCCAACTGTAATCAACATAGCCGCTAAAGCAGCATTTGGAATCATCTCTAATAATGGAGAGGCAACCAGTAAAAAAATTAAAATAAAAAATCCGTGAAAAAAATTAGCCCATCTTGTTTTTCCACCATTATTCACGTTTGAAGAACTTCGAGCTACCTCAGCAATCATTGGTAAACCTCCTAATAGTGCCGTAAAAACATTTCCAATTCCAACTGCAATCAAATCCTTATTTGCATTTGATTTTCTTTTGTAAGGATCAATTAAATCAATTGCTTTTACCGTTAACAAACTTTCTAGAGTTCCAACTAATGCAAACATGATTACATATTTTATAAAAATACCGGTTTGAGAAAATCCATCAAAACTTGCATTGAAATCTAAATTATCTATTAAACTTCCTATTTTAACCAATGCATAAGGTGGCTCAGTTTGGGCAAAATTCATAAATAATTCGGCAGGAATGGCAAATAACAAAACAACAAGTGGAGCAGGAAACATTTTAATATACTTGTTTTTAATATAAGGCCAAGCCATCATAATGGTTAAACTAACAATACCAATAATAGTGGCTTTATAATCTAAATTCATAATAAAATCTGGAATATTGACTAATAATGCTAGTGGACTTTTGCCTTTAGCTAGTGTTGGATTATCGTTTAACAACACTGGGATTTGCTTAGCAATTATTATAATACCAATAGCAGCTAACATTCCGTGAATAGCAGAAAGCGGAAAAAAATCGGCTAACTTTCCTAGTTTTAAAATACCAAATAATATTTGTACTAAACCAGCAATTACCATTGCTCCCAAAGCTAACTTCCAACCTAGTAGGTTATCTCCTTTGCCAAATTCAGCAACCGCACCAGCAACAATAACTATTAATCCTGCTGCTGGACCTTTTATTGTTAATCTAGAACCCGATAATAAACTTACAATTAAACCACCAATAATTGCGGTAATTAAACCCATGATAGGAGGAAAATCAGACGCTTTAGCAATTCCTAAACTTAATGGAAGTGCTAATAAAAATACAATGAAACCAGATATAGCATCTGATGAGAAATTTTCTTTTAAACCTGCAATTCCATCTGCAGGGATTACTTTTTTTAATTTTGCGTTCATAAAAATGAATATATTTTATTAAGATGATTTATAAGGTAATTCGTGATACGTTTTAATGTGTGTTCCTAAGAAAAGTCTAGTATAAATTCTAACACCAGCTATTCCTGAAACCACAAAACTACTTGCCACTAAAAAAGCTAAAACTACTTGGTGACTTTCAATATGACTAAACAATAAGTCTTCGCCAATAAAAGTAGAAGTTATAGGAAAACCAGTCACTCCAAGTGCAGCTAGTAAGAAAAAGAAAGCAAATCTTGGATGCTCATATACGTGACCTGAATGCTGTATTAAAAGAATTCTCTTTTCCATTGACTTTAATTTTAATAAAGCAATGTATCCAATAGTACCAGCAATAATAATCCCAGATATATACAATGAAATTTCATAGTAACTAACTTTTTCGTTATATAAAATAGCTAATACAATCCAGAAATGGTTAAAAACTATTAATAACCAAGCTACAAATGGACTTTTTCTTTCTGAAAATGCTTTAAAAACGAATATAATTCCAATAGTTACAAAAATTTCAGGCAGATAATTCGTGATAAAATTTGGTATTGAATTTTTAAAATACAAACTAATAATTCCAACTAAATAAGTACTTAAAAACAATAAGAATAATTTTTTTAGATTCAAGAAATTTAATTTATTCCCAATTATGTTTAATGGATTCCATAAAAACATTCTAATAATTTTTTCTAAATGAAATTCATTCAAACTTAAAACATAAAATGCACTTTCAATTTTTTTTGAAATAAAGCGTTTACTATGTTTTTTGGGTACAAAATTGTAAAACTGTTCTCGTATCAAATAACTCACTACAGATGGAGAAACTAATAGCTGATAAGTTCTTAAAAATGCATTTCCTGCGATATGAAATAAAGCTAATGTTTCTAATCCTAGAGCAATTTCTATAAATATCAATCCAATTTGCGATATAGAACTATAGGCGATTTGACTTTTTACAGAAGATTGAACTCTAGCAATTAATGTTGTTATGACACTTGTAGTTAATCCCATAAAGCCAATTGCAATTCGCATAGAAGTTTGATGTTCCCAAAAAGGCATCGTTCTTAACATTAAAAACGCACCTAAATGCACCGATAGTGAACCATAAAAAATAGCACTTGAAGGTGTTGGACCTTCCATAGCTCTTGGCAACCAAGATGAAAATGGAACTTGAGCCGATTTTACCGCAGCTGCACATGCTAAACACAATGCAATAAAAGAACCAATTAAGGAGTGACTTTGTAAATGCTCATTGACTAATTCATAGTTATGAAGTCGAATAAAAGTGATGTTTTCATGAAACAAATGATGGCTAGCCCACATCGCTAAAATAATTCCAACATCGCCAATTCTATAGATTGAAAATACTCGGAAAGCATTTTTTACAGGCAAATAACGTTCTCTGTAAAAACCAATTAATAAGAATGATGAAATTCCGATAATTTCCCAACCAATAAATAAAGTTTCAAAATTTCCTGATAAAATTGCTAAATTATATCCGAAAAAGAAAAACAAAACTGTAATAAAAAATCGTTTATATCCTTTTTCACGATGCAAATAATAGCGACTATAAGTAGTTATCATTGAAGTTAATAAAGCTCCAATAAATAGATAAACTGCTGTTACCTTGTCAAAGTAAAAATCTATAAAAAAGTTATAATCATTTGTTTTCACTAAAGAGACTTCGAATAAATTCAAATCTTTACAGTCGTTAATAATCCAATAGCAAATAAAAACACATAAAACAATCAACTGAACAAAAACAGTTGTAAATGCAGTCAATGACAACCATGATTCTCTCTTTTCAGGAATAAAAAAACTAATCAAAAATCCTAAAACAGGAATAATGATAAATACTAATAAAAATTCATTTGTCATCATACTTATTTTATTAGAGTTACATTTAAATTATCTGAACTTGTCAAAGCATATTCTAAAGAATTATCAATACTTTTTATATCAAATGAAATTGGTTTATAGATTTCAAATTCACCATTAACAAAACGATATAATTCTTTACTCTCAGGATGTAAAGCAACCAAATTCACCCAATTATTAACAAACCACTCATACGTACTAGGAGCTTTTGTTATAGCATATTTTACAATATCTGGAAAATGTTCTACTATTATTAACAACCGCAATGGATCATGAAGTTCAATCATTTGACTAGGTAAACCTGGACGTAAATCGCCATCAATGCCATTTGCAACTCCAATTAACCCCATTACATTATGCGGTAATTTAGAACCTGCGCCTAGTTTATGATTATCAACTCTTGAGAAATAATATTCTAAATTAATTCCTCCTCCAACAGGTGCTACAGCATTTAAAATACCAGCTAAATAATCGCCTTTTGGATCTACTTTGTAATCAAAAGAATTCATAAATGAGCGTCTGTCTAAAAACAAATGATCCGAAACATTTCTTCTTCCAACAATGCATATAGCATTTGTAGCATGATTTAACTCGGGACGAGGTTCAAAAAGTGAAACCGAACGATTTTTTATTTTTTCGTGAACTTTTGAAATACTCTCACTAGAGTTAATAGTATCAAATCTTCTTGAACGCTCTATAGCATTGTTAGCTAATGCCTTAATAAATATTTTACTGTTTTCCTTATGTAAAAAATTATTATGTTCAGAAAGTAATTGCTCATCGTAAAAAACAATTTCATCCCTTGTTGTATCGTGTAAAGCAGGTAAAAATTGAGTTTCTGTTGGAATAAAAATGCCTCTCGCTACTAAAATTTCACGAACTTTTTTATGATTAGCAGCATAACTCAAAACTTTAGCATTTACACTACTTGGTCTTCCACTACAAGCTCCACAATCGTAACCTGCAAAATGGGTATTGTTAACGCTAGTAGAACCATGACCGACAACATAAACGATTGGTGCAAAGTTTTCTACCAAACCTATACTTTTTAAAATACCTTCAACACGGTTAGCCATTTCTTCAATTGAAAAACCAACTTGCAATCCATCAATAACATCATTAGGATTGGTATTTTCAATTACTAATTGCGATTTTTTATTTAAATGTTTAAAAGAAGAAGATGTAGCAGGCGACATACTTGGCTTAAAAATATTTAAAAACAATTTAAACGCAGAAGCATAACCTAAAGTTTGAGAAATTAACCAACCAAAAAATAATGAATGTGATTTTTTGTTGTAGTGAAAATCTTTCGCTCTTTTTTTCTTTCGAGGCAATTCTTTAATTAAAAATTTTGGTGTAACTGGAGCTGGACATAATTTAGTAAAGAATTTCCCATTTATAGGTTGATAGAAAAATTCAAAGTTAAAAAATGCTGCTGTTCCAAAGGTTCTTGCGTTTGGCTCTAAAGCTTCAATATGTCTTCGGAAAGAACATTCACGGTCGTCCATACAAAACAAAGCTTGAAATGCAGGAGTGATGCCAATTTTATTTTCATCTTTTTTATGTTGTAAACCTGTTAAGACTTGATTGTAAAAGGACCATTCAAATGCCTCTTGCCAAATGGAAAGCACATCAAAATATTCTGAATATTCTGATTTAGAAAACAAATCATAAGTTTCAAATGAAACTTTAGAAATTAAAGGTTCCCAATTTTCATTAAACTTTTTATCCAACGCATCAACTTCTAAAAGCAACTCAAAGGTAATGAGCTCTTTAAGTGTTATTTTTCTTTCATCTAATAAAGAATTGGGATTGCTTTCTAGAGTTGCAATCATACCACTCCAACCAGGATGCGAAAATTGTTGATCAAAAAGATAATTTTCAAAATACAAGCTATCACCAACCAAAATTTGTAATAGTTGAGAAATAGAAGCATTTTCTTTGAGTAATTTTTTAGCTCTTGATGTTGAAAAAACACTAAATAAACCATTGTTATTTAGTTCTCTTATTGAAGCTAAAAAACCATCTTCGTGAATTGGAAAAGGCCAAACAGAAATGCCTTGATCTAAATAACTACACAAAATTCTAAAAAGAATACCGTGAGTTGATTTATCTAAATTTATAGCATATTTTTCTTTCCAAAGACTTCTTAACTTTCCAATTCTTGAGTGAATCGATTCATCGTAAGCTTTGTTTAAAACATTTTCATTCCAAAGATTAAATTGATTAATCCCTTTTCTTTCTTTAATTACTTTTTCAAGTATATCTTTATTAATTTTTTTATTTTGAAATTTTTCTTTGTATTCAATAAGAGATAAATACGTTTTATATCCAAAAATTTCTGATGAGTTTTGCAAGGCTTCAAAAAAGTTTTTTTCTTGAAAAGCATGCAAAGTATTATGATGAACAAAGTCTTTCAATGGATTTTGTGCAGGTAAATAATGCGCAAGATTTTGAAGCACTATTGTTTCATCAAACAATAATGTTTTAGAATTCATAAATAATGATTTAATTATTAATTTATTTTACTTAAACTAATATTAAATCGGTGTAGAGTTTCCACTTACAGAAGAGCTTGTAGAGTGGTATTTTATTTTTAATTGAAGAAAATTGGCAGCTAAAAATTGTCTGTTTTTTTGCTGCAACTTCCTCTAAATAAAAATTTTCAAAGATTATTTGTTTATACGAATTGAATTCGAATTCAAATTCAAATTCATCAACACAAAAGTCTGAATCCTTCTCGGTTTCAACAAAGAAATTTAATTTGTTAAACTTTTTATTTGAGAAAATATTTATATTCTCAACACTCTTTTTTGGTATAAATATATCGTTATTGTGTATATCTAAAGAACCAATACTTAAGTGAAAAAGTATTCCAATGAAAGTAATGAAAAATAAACTCTTATTGATAACGAGTTTCATAAAACCAAATTAATTTATTCTAAATGTACTCTCTTCTTTAATAATTTCCATAAAACAGGAACCGTTGTAAACAACACAATTCCGATAACAATATATTCAATATAATGCTTTAAATCGATATTGAATTGTGACAAGAATAATTCATATAAATAATGTCCTGCAAAAATCATTGTAAATGACCATAAAACAGAACCAAGGATATTATAAAACATAAACTTCTTTCTATCCATAGAAACTATTCCTGCTATTACTGGAGCAAAAGTTCTAAAAATTGGTAAAAAACGTGCAAAAACTATGGCTTTGCTACCGTATTTTTCAAAGAAATCTTGTGATTGATATAAATATTTTTTCTTAAAAAAGAAGCTGTCTTCTCTTTTGTACAAATAATTTCCGCTCTTTTTCCCAAACCAATATCCAATCATATTTCCAAAAACTCCCATCAAGGAAATTAATGATGCAAGAAGGACAACATTAAGAAAGTCGTTTCCTGTAGAAATTTCTTTCATTAGTAACTCACTGTATATTCCGCATAGGAAAAGTAAACTATCTCCAGGCAAAAAGAATCCTGCTAATAATCCTGTTTCTGCAAATACGATAAATAAAACAACATACAATCCAATTTTAATTCCTCCAAGTTCAAGAAGAATATAAAACTCTGGGTTTAATAGTTGTTTCCAATCAAATTGATCCATAAAAAAGTTAAGTTTTATTTGAGGCCGTGAAAGTAACGAATATTTATTTTATATGATAATATAAACATCAATTTTGACTTATTTATAACATTTATTTCTCTTTATAAAGAATTAAATTTTGAAATAATGTTAAGGAAAATGTGTGATTCATTAAATCATTACCAACACTTGGGTTTATATAATGATTCAAATAAGCAACCTCAAATCGGATACTGTTTTTATAATTAATTCCAAAACCAAATAAAAATCTATTTTGATCAAAAAAACTAGAATTGACTTTATTATCACCAATATTCAAGAAAACCTCATCTTGTAACACTAAATATAGTTCTTCATTTCCTGATTTGAAATCCATAACATGAAAAAGGTTTCGATTTAGATAACGAAATCTATTTTGAAAATTGGTTTCTATTTTTTTTACTGAACCATCAACTAAACCAATTTTATCAACAAATCGTTGTTCTAAACGAAAGCGATTAATAAATATATTTTTATCATTATTCCATTTTGAATTCAATTGTATTTGTTCCCAAATTCTATCTTCATTAAAATAATCATCCACACTAGCGTTAAAAGTATTTATCAATCCATAACCTAAAGCAAAGGTCATTTTAGAATTTTTATTGTAAAATGCACCCAATCGAAACAAATTTTGATTGCTTCTTTGCAGCTCATCATCTAATCTAAATTGTGCCTCAATATGATATCCCCATTTTTTAGAAACATTGTATTGACCCACATAAGCAAACCAATTCGCCTGATTGTGTTCTAATTTTTGCGCAAAACAAATTGTGGTAAAAGTTAAAACAAATAGGCTTAAAAT
Organism: Flavobacterium sp.; assembly: GCF_027484205.1. Classification (GTDB taxonomy): domain Bacteria; phylum Bacteroidota; class Bacteroidia; order Flavobacteriales; family Flavobacteriaceae; genus Flavobacterium. The sequence goes on along the minus strand of NZ_JAIXUB010000004.1, from coordinate 87,172 downwards.
AAATTTCATTTTTCTCATACAACAAAGATATAAATAAAAAACTCCTTAATTTCTTAAGGAGTTTCACAATTATTTTCTTTCATAATTACAACAACCATGAAGTTTACTGTAAGCTTCGTCAGTTGCTTTAACTTCATCTGTATCGTGACCTACATTTGCAACAGCTCTTTTTACATCTAATGTTGAACATTTCTCTTCATTAATTATTAAATGCAACATATGATCATCCGTGTGATACTCAGCACTTTTTACACCTTTTACAGAGTAAGCCGCTTTTTCAATTCGCTTTTTACACATTTCACAATTGCCATTTACTTCTACATCGTGTTTTGCATTTTTATTTTTTTTCTCTTGTCCTTGTGTTGTAAGAGTTACAAATAGTAACATCATTCCTAAAATTATATTTTTCATATTGTTATTGATTTTTAAAATCATTATTATTTTATTTTAAATCGTAATCCCATGTAATACATTTGTCCAAAAATTGGAGCATACACAATTGAGGTATCAAAATGTGTTCCAAATGGATTATGTTCACCTAAAATAGCATTTTCCTGTTTATAGTTTCCTATGTTTTCGCCTCCAATATACATTTCAAATGTGCTTGAAAATGTTCGGGTTATTTGTGTATTCATCACTGAAAATGATGGTGAAAAATTTGGCAATCTATCTTCAACTGGATTTGTAGCTGTATTTGGCAATTGTTGTCTTCCTAACCAATTAACGGTAAAATCAAATTTCCATTGTTGACCTTTATCTTTTATGTGGGTTTCATATTCTAAATTGCCAAAAAATCTATGCTTTGCTTGCAACGGACGTTGAAAATTTCCAGATAAATAATCGGTAGAAATATCATAATATTTATATGCTGTCCTAAAATTAAAATGTTTGATGATTTCATAATTAAATTCCAATTGCAAACTATTAGCAAACGAATTTCCTCTCAAATTATAAAACAAAACACTTTGTGGACTTTGCATCACATCTACAATTACTTGATTTTGAAAATCCGTTCGATAAAAATCCAAAGTTGCATCGGCATTTCTACCAAATAATTTAAAATTTTGAGTAAAACTAACTCCATAATTCCAAGCAATTTCTGGATTTAAGCCATAAGTTTTGCCATCAGTATCTAAAACAGAAAAAGCTCTCGAACTACCAAAAAGATTTTGATTTTCGGCATAGATATTAGCGGCACGTTTACCTCTTCCGGCAGAAAATCTAAAAACTGATTTTTCCCAAGGATTGTATCTTACATGAAGTCTTGGTGTAAAAAAAGCTCCTAACCTATTGTGATAATCAAATCTTCCGCCAAGGATATAACTAAATTTATCATTGTCATCAAAAGTATATTCAAAAAAAGCACCTACAGAATTATCAATTCTACTAACATTTGAAAGTGTCACAAATTCAGCATATTTATCATATGTAAAATTTAATCCTGTGGCAAATTTGTTTCTTGTGTTATTGATAATAGAATTAAAAATTAAGTTCGAATAATAACTCTGTTGCTTGATATTATATTGATTTAAACCAAAATAAGATTCTTGATTGTGATTACTAAAAGCATTCTGAAAACCAATACTTTGATAAGGCATATCTTCAAAAACATAACCTACTTTAGACGAAAAGTCAAATCGTTGTGTGTTAATTTCTGAACCCCAAAAATTGGTTGTCAATTTATCTCTATTGGGATCAAAATCAATTTCACCAGTTTGCTTTTCATCATTCATAAATTTAAAATTTATAAATGACACCCAACCCGATTCTGGATTAGAATATTGCCATCGGTTTAACAAATTAATTTGCTTTCCAAGAGGATTATCTAGAAAATGATCATGATTCATATCGTTTTTTGAAACCCTAGCATTCCCATGAACATATAAACTTGTTGCCCATTTATCTGAAACTTTCTTATTGAAATGTGTGTTTACCTCAAATCTAGAATCGGTTGAACCATAAACATTCAAATAGAATGGAATATCATTCATAGGTTTAATCAATTCGGTATTTATTTGTCCCGAAATGCTTTCAAAACCATTAACAACACTTCCTGCTCCTTTTGTAATTTGGATACTCTCAACCCATGTTCCTGGCGTAAATGACAATCCATAAGCTTGTGAAGCTCCACGAACAGAAGGAATATTTTCCTCTGTAATCATTAAATAAGGCGAAGTTAAACCTAACATTTTTATCTGCTTAGTTCCTGTTAAAGCATCTGAAAAATTGACATCTATTGATGGATTTGTTTCAAAACTTTCAGCCAAATTGCAACAAGCTGCTTTAAGTAACTCTTTGCTTGAAACTACTGAAGTGTTAGTAGTTTTTTTAAGTGATTTTTGAATTCCTTTTTTCTTATTTTCAATTTTAACTTCCTCTATTTCTTTTTGAGAAAAAGCTACAATCGAAAACAACAATGTAAAGAACAACATTGATTTTTTCATTACATAAAAATTTAATATTTATAAAAGTTTAAACTAAATAAATACTAATTTTTAACCAAATAATGTAAATTGACAATAGAGTTGATACAATGGTGGCGCGTTTGCATCACAGTAATATTCAACATTTTGAGAATGAGAAAGGATAGAAACCAAATTATAAACAGAAGGTTTCCATAAATTGTTTTGATGAAATAAATCAAAATCAAAAGAAAGAGTTTTATAAGTAACTTTTTCTGTTTTATCTTTTAAATTTACCTCTTTATCAGAACAACATTTTTTGTGAGAAGCTTCTTTTTTTGCACAACAAGAATCTTCTTCTTTAATAATCATGTCGCAAACTTCCTCATTTGTAAAAACAGAAGAAATTGAAGCAATTTTTTGACCACAATAATGAACATTAAAAGCCAATCCCGAATTGGAAACCAAAACGAAAAACGCTAAAAACAATAAAATTTGTTTCTTTAATTGCATGTAGCAAAAGTAATAGAAAAATAAATAGAATTTCTTAAATTGATGTTATAAACTTATTTTATCTTTTTCTGATAATAAAAAGCAGGAATAAATAATATCAAAAATATAGGTTGAATAATAAAACGTCGTAAATAAAATATTGTCATTTTTTCTGCTGGAAAAAACTTAAGCGTAAAAAGAAAACTGATCATCAATATACTTCCTAAAACAATATAAAGTAAAGTTGAAAATTTAATAATTTTAGAATCTTTAAATAATAAATACAGTAAAGCAAGTGAAATCATTGAATTCAAATAAAATCTAAAACCTAAACTAAAAAACAACTTTATAGGATTGTAAATTGGTATTGGGTTGTTTGTATAATCTGCTTTAAAATAATTTAAAAAAGGATCATAAAATAAGTTATTTTCGAATGCTCTTATAACAACTAAAAGCCCTACCAAAATTAACCCAACAACAACTTTAGTTTTATTTTTAAACAGTTTTTTTAGCATGTTTTGAATATTTATTTACCCAAATAATCCACAAAATGAATACAATTCCATAAATAAATAACGGAAAAATTACTCCATGTAGTATCTCTTGATAGTGTTTATAATGAAAAATGGCCATGCACAACAAAGCAATTCTTATAATATTGAATATATGAATAATCAAGCTTCCTGCGATTACAAATAGAATGGTTTGTTTAAATTTTCCGGTAAAAGCAAAAACGAAACTTATAAATAAAATTATCACACTCAACGCATTACAACCTTCAACAATTCGAGCTACCCATTTATTGTGATAAAAAAGATTGACACTTGATTCTTTTAAATTTGGTTGTGTATATGATTGTGAATCAAAAAGGGATAACACTTGTTTAGACTGCTCTGCAACAAGTTGCGTAAAACCATCAACTTCAAATTTACTTGTGTCGAATTCATTCAAGTAAGTTTGATAAGCAAATGTTAGAACCAAATAAGTTCCAAAAAACTTAGCCAGAAAAAACAGGAATGGTTTGTATTCGGTAAAATAATTTTTCAAATTTTATTTTTTAACAAATTTATATAAAAGTATGGAAGCACAATAATTACTTTTGCAAAAAAAATAATTATGAATTTTGAAACTTTAAAACCTGAGGTAATTGCAATTTTATCAAACGAAAAAAACACGAGAGATGAAAAGCTAAAATCATTATGTCAATTTCTTTCTGATTCAGTTGACTATTACAATTGGGTTGGATTTTATTTTGCCAATCATGAAAACAAAACCTTACATCTTGGACCATATGTTGGTGCAGAAACTGACCACACGGTAATTCCATTTGGTAAAGGAATTTGCGGGCAAGTTGCCGAATCAAATGCAAATTTTGTAGTTCCTGATGTTAGCGCTCAAGACAATTATATTGCATGCAGTTTCACTGTAAAATCTGAAATTGTAGTTCCTCTATTTGTAAAGGATGTAAATATTGGTCAAATTGACATTGACAGTCATGTTATAGATCCTTTTACTGAAAACGACGAACGTTTTTTAGAATTTGTAAATCAAGAAGTTGCTAAATTATTTTAAATAAAAAATCCGTTTAATTATAAAAACTAAACGGATTTTAAAACAAACTAAAACCTAAACCTATACTTCTAAAACGCTGTTTTCAGCATTTGCATATTCATTCCAACGGTAACTATCTGCTTCAGGTTCATTTACATAAGAACCATCAACAATATATTTGAATTCAAATGAATTATCTTTTGGCAAATCGAAAGCTCCTTTAAAAGTTCCGTTTTTTAATTTTGATAATTCACCTTCAGTTGCATTCCAATTATTAAAATCACCAACAACTGCTGCAGTTTGCGCTTCTTTTGCTTCCACAGAAAAAGTAACTTTACAAACTGGTTTTGTTTTTATAAATTGTTTCTTGATAGACATAACTATTTCATTTATAGATTAATGACACAAAGTAACGCATTAATAATAAACAAATTACATTGATTGTACGAATTATGATTTTATCATTTTTCACATCTTTAAATACTTAATTTACTAATTTTAAAAGCTTTAAATCATAAAATCAAAATAAGAAAACGTTTTCATAATATAAAATATCTATTTGTTACTTTTGTGTTTTATAAATATTTGGTATCTTTAAAATCAAATTTTCGACTTATGGACAGCAATCAACATGAAATTTACGAATATGCAAGAAGAAGAATCAAACAGAAAAAAGGTTTGTATTTTCACTTCATCATGTTCTTTTTAGGAAGTATTTTCTTTTTTATTGCAAACAAGTGGTTGAATATTGGCGAACCAACTAATTGGTATATTTGGATTGTTACCATTTGGTTCTTTATTTTTATTTTACATTTCATAAAAGTTTTCATTACCGATAGTTTTATGAATAAAAATTGGGAACGTGAGCAAATCAACCGATTGATGACTATGCAAGAAAAAAAAATTGAAAAATTGAAAAACGAAATCGAGAATAAAAAATAATGATAATATTAATCGCTGCTGTCGCAGAAAACAACGCTCTAGGAAAAGACAATCAGTTAGTATGGCATTTGCCAAATGACTTTAAACGTTTCAAAACACTAACGTCAGGACATTACATCATCATGGGAAGAAAGACTTTTGAAAGTTTTCCTAAACCTTTACCAAACCGAACTCACATCATTATTACACGTCAAAAAAACTATAAATACGAAGGTTGCATCATTGCTTCAAGCTTAGAGAAAGCAATTGAAATGGCTCCAAAAAATGAAGATGTATTTGTTATTGGTGGAGGCGAAATCTATAAACAATCCATCGAAATTGCTGATAAAATAGAAGTTACAAAAGTTCATGCTACTTTTGAAGCCGACACTTATTTCCCTGAAATTGATTTAGACAAATGGAAGTTAGTACTTGAAGAACATCATAAAAAAGACGATAAACACAATTTTGATTTTACTTTTCAAACTTACTTAAAGCGATAAATTTTATAACTTTAAACACACTTCGACCACACTCGATTTGACAAATTTTGAAACATTTATTTTAAGTTTTGTTTATTGCAATTTCAATTTTTATTATTTGTATTTTTGCACTCTAAAAATTGCGAAAAAATGTCAAAAAACGTTACACCATATAAAGATTCCACATTAGGAAAAAAAGAACAAGTCACTCAAATGTTTGATACTATTTCGGGCAATTATGATGGATTAAACCGAGTGATTTCTTTTGGAATTGATGTAAAATGGCGTAAAAAAGTACTCCAACTTGTTTCTGAAAAAAATCCTGAAAACATTCTTGACATTGCAACAGGAACAGGCGATTTGGCAATTTTAATGACAAAAACCAAAGCAAAAAAAATTATTGGATTAGACATTTCTGCTGGAATGCTTGAAGTTGGAAAAAAGAAAATTGCTGATAAAAAACTTGATAATATTATCGAAATGGTTATTGGTGATAGTGAAAGCATGCCTTTTCCTGATAATCATTTTGATGCCATCACAGTTTCCTTCGGAATTAGAAATTTTGAAACTCTTGAAAAAGGACTTGCAGAAATCCTAAGAGTATTAAAACCTAACGGAATTTTTGTGATTTTAGAAACTTCTGTACCTACGAAAACACCTTATAAACAAGGATATCGTTTTTATACTAAAAATATTTTGCCTATCATTGGAAAAATTTTCTCAAAAGACGATGTTGCTTATGGATATTTATCAGAATCAGCATCTGTTTTTCCTTATGGAGAAGTTTTAAACAATATTTTGAGAAAAATTGGGTTTATAGATGTAATTGCTATGCCACAAACATTTGGTGTTGCAACTATTTATTCGGCATCAAAAAAATAAACCTGAAGCAATTCAGCATGCATATGAAAAAGTATTTATTTATAGTATTGTTTTTTATAACTATTGAAAGTCCAGCACAGTCAAAAGGAATGTTTTCTAAAGACCCAATCATTAATCTTGAAAACTTTGATAAACAGAAAGTTCATTGGGGATATTTTTTAGGATTTAATGCTTATGATTTTAAATTTGATTACAAAAACACTCCTGAAAAAGATATATCCGTAAAAGGCGTTACTGGTTTTAATGTTGGTTTAGTTGGAAATTTACGTCTTTATGAACATTTAGATTTACGTTTTGAACCAGGATTGTATTATACACAAAGAGATTTAACCTATTCTGGTTTTACTAATGAAAATGATGCTTTGAGAGAAGTTAAATCTACTTACATTCATTTTCCTCTTTTATTAAAGTTTTCATCAGAAAGAATTGGAAATTTTCGTCCTTATTTACTTGGTGGCCTTTCTGCAACATTGAATTTATCAAGCAATTCAAAAACTAAAGACGATAATTTACAACAAAGGTTTAGAATGAAACCATGGACAACAAATTATGAAGTTGGTTTTGGAGTTGATTTGTATTTAGAATATTTCAAGTTCTCTCCATCTATTCGAGGCGTTTTTGGTTTAAATGACGAGTTAATTCGAGACAATGACCCAAACAGTCCTTGGACAGGAAATATTGACGCTATGAAAACTAGAGCCGTTTTCATAAACTTTACATTTCACTAAGAAAATCGTTTAAATTCACTCAAAAATATTGCGGTAGCTGTTGCCACATTTAAACTTTCTGCTTTTTGTAAATCGCCAAAACGTGGAATAGCAAGTTTTGAAGTAATCAATTTTTCAACATCTTTTGATATTCCATTTGCTTCATTCCCTAAAACTAAAACACCATCTTTAGGTAAACTTTCTTTGTAAACGTTTTTTCCATCCATAAAAGTTCCAAAAATTTCAATGCTTTGTCTTGATAAATATTTAGAAAGGTTAGTATATGTAATCGATACTCTAGATATTGAACCCATTGTTGCCTGAACCACTTTAGGATTATAAGCATCCACCGTTTGTTCAGAACAAACTATTTGTTCAATCCCAAACCAATCGCACAAACGAATAATTGTACCCATGTTTCCAGGATCACGAATATCATCTAAGGCAATTATCAATCCTGAACTTTTAGTAGTTTTTTGTATTGGAATTTTAAACAAAGCCAAACAATTATTTGGTGTTGACAAACACGAAATCTTCTTTAATTCCGTCTCCGTGATAACTGTTTTTTGTTTTGTATCTACTTCAGAAAAAAGTTCTTGCGTAACAAACAAATGTTCTAATACAAAATTTGATAATAGCAATTCTTGAATTACCTTTACACCTTCTGCAATAAACAATTGATGCTCTTGACGGAATTTTTTTTGTTGCAAACTTGTAATTAATTTTATTTGGCTCTTACTAACCATAAAAAAATGTATTTTTGAATTAAATTATTTCGCTTTTGAAAAATCACTTTACAAAAATATCACTATTTATTTTAATTGGACTACTAGTTACCTCTTGTAACACAACTAAACGTGTTCCAAAAAATAAACGCTTACTAATTAAAAACGAAATATCAGTTGATAATCAATCAACTAAAGACGAAGAAGTTTTCAATCAATTGTATCAAAAACCTAACAGTTCAATCCTTGGCTACCGACTTAGATTGAATTTATTTAACCTTGCAAAAAAGAATACTGATTCGTCATACAAAGCTAAATTTATTAAAAATCCTGAAAAGTATAAACGAAAAGCAAAATTTCTCTCAAAAAAACAAGTTGATCGATTAGGCCATTCATTTTGGCATGAAGGAATTCATAATTTTTTAAAAAAAACTGGAGAAGCACCAGTAATACTTGACACAAACAGTACAAATAAATCTTTAAGACGATTAAGAAAATATTATTTTGACAATGGTTTTTTTGATGTAAAAACTAGTTTTACTGCAGATTCTTCTCAAACAAAAAAAGTAAAAATCAAATATAGTATTGATAAAGGAAATGGTTTTAAAGTGGACAGTATCAAGACTAATATTGCTACGCCTGCTTTAGATTCTATCTACAAAAATAAAATTGCAGCAAGTTTTTTTAAAACAGGAAAACAATATACCGAAAGTGATTGGGAAAACGAAAGAAACAGAATTACAGCTGACTTTAGAAATAACGGTGCCTTTTTCTTTCAACAAAACTATATTTCTAGAGTTCTTGACACCATAAATACAAACAAAAAAGTACATCTTGATTTGAATATTAAAAATCAAAATATTCGTGTAAATGATACTTCAAGAACACAAGAATTTAAGTTATATAAAATTAATAAAGTAAATATTTTTACAGATCATCCTGCTAATAGAAGTGTTGTTAAAGTAAATGATTCTGTGACATATAAAGATTTTAATTTTTACAGTGAAAACAAATTAAAATACCGTCCAAAAGCAATTACCAATGCTGTTTTTATTTCAAAAGGAGGAACATATTCTGACGTGAACACTACATTAACCTCAAAATATTTGAGTAATTTAAGGGTTTTCAATTATCCTGTAATTCAATATAAAGTTGACCCAAAGGATGAAAACGGATTGATTGCTAATGTATTTTTAACACCAAGAAAAAAATACACTTTTGGACTTTCAGCAGATTTTACACATTCTAATATTCAAGACTTTGGTATCTCTGGAAATACTTCTTTAGGAATTAGAAATGTTTTTAATGGTGCAGAAACTTTTGAAATTGCCTTTAGAGGAAATATAGGTTCATCAAGAGATATAGCAAACCCAAATGGAACCTTTTTTAACATTTCTGAGTTTGGTATCGATTCAAAACTTAATTTTCCAAGAATTTTATTGCCTTTCAAAACTGATAAAATTATTCCAAAAAGTATGATTCCATCTACAACCTTAAGTGTGGGTTATGCTAAACAAAGAAATATTGGTTTAGATAAAGAAAATTTTACAAGTTCACTTACATACAATTGGACTCCAAGAAAAAACAAAACTGCCCGATTTGATTTACTAAACGTTCAATTTGTTAAGAATGTAAATATTAGTAATTATTTCAATATTTATGAGTCATCTTATGATATATTAAATGATTTAGCAATTGCTTATGGAGCAAATGCTTCGTTTTTTAAAAATGGAAAATTAGAAATTGATCAAGGAACTAATGGATTTATTAATCAAGTTTTCAATTCAGTTCCATCTAATTTAAATGTTTCAGATGAGGATTTAAAAACTATTAGTAGTATTGAAGAACGAAGAAAAAGATTAACAGAAAACAATCTGATTTTTGCAACAAGTTTTAGCTTTTCACAAACATCAAAAAGTAATTTACAAGACAATAGCTTTCATGTTTTTAGAACAAAAATAGAATCGGCTGGAAATGTTTTATCGCTTTTTGCACGAGCTTCAAATCAACTGATTAATCAAAGTGGTGCCAATACTATTTTTGATGTTGAATATTCACAGTACATTAAAACAGAATTTGAATACATCAAACATTGGGATTTGAACAGAAAAAAAGTCTTTGCCATTAGAAGTTTCTTTGGTATAGCAATTCCATATTCTAATTCAAAAAACATTCCTTTTTCCCGAAGTTATTTTGCTGGAGGAACAAACGACAATAGAGCATGGCAACCTTATAGTTTAGGTCCAGGAAGTAGCGGCGGAATTAATGATTTTAACGAAGCTAATATGAAAATCAGTTTCAACGCAGAACTCCGATTTAATATTTTTGGAAATTTGAATGGTGCGCTTTTTGGTGATTTAGGTAATATTTGGAATGTTTTTGATGACGTAGAAGACGAAACATATCAATTCAATGGATTAAAATCTTTAGAAACCATTGCTTTGGGAACAGGTTTTGGTTTACGATATGATTTTGGACTATTTGTTGTTCGTGGCGATTTAGGATTTAAAACCTACAATCCTGCTAAACTTGAAAATGAAAAATGGTTTAAAGAAATTAATTTATCAAAATCTGTTGTAAATATTGGTATAAATTATCCATTCTAAAATAGAATTATTATTTTTGTATTCCTAAATTTTGGGATTAACTAAAAAAACTACTACACAATGTCACACAATATCAAACCAGGAGTTGCTACTGGAGATGAAGTTCAAGCAATTTTTGCTTATGCAAAAGAAAAAGGTTTTGCCCTTCCAGCAGTAAATGTAACTGGTTCAAGTACAATAAACGGCGTTTTAGAAACAGCTGCAAAATTAAATGCACCTGTAATTATTCAATTTTCAAATGGTGGTGCACAATTTAATGCAGGAAAAGGACTTTCAAATGCAGGTGAGAAATCGGCTATTTTAGGAGCAATTGCAGGAGCAAAACACATACACACTCTAGCAGAAGCTTATGGAGCAACAGTAATACTTCACACTGACCATTGTGCAAAAAAATTATTGCCTTGGATTGATGGTTTATTAGATGCTTCTGAAAAATTCTATGCAGAAACAGGAAAATCTTTATTCTCTTCACACATGATTGATTTGTCAGAAGAACCAATTGAAGAAAATATTGAAATCTGTAAAACCTATTTAGCAAGAATGAGCAAAATGGGAATGACTTTAGAAATAGAGTTAGGAATAACTGGTGGCGAAGAAGACGGAGTTGATAATTCTGATGTTGATAGTTCAAAATTATACACACAACCATCAGAAGTTTCTTATGCTTATGAGGAACTTTCAAAAGTTAGTTCAAGATTCACAATTGCTGCTTCGTTCGGAAATGTTCATGGAGTTTACAAACCAGGAAATGTAAAATTGACTCCAAAAATTTTGAAAAACTCACAAGATTATGTGCAACAAAAATTCAATACTGGTCCAAATCCGGTTGATTTTGTTTTTCATGGAGGTTCAGGTTCAACATTAGAGGAAATTAGAGAAGCTATTTCTTATGGTGTTATTAAAATGAATATTGACACTGATTTACAATTTGCTTTTACTGAAGGAATTAGAGATTATATGGTTTCTAAAATTGATTATCTAAGAACTCAAATTGGAAGTCCTGATGGTGCCGATTCTCCAAATAAAAAACATTACGATCCAAGAAAATGGGTTCGTGAAGGTGAAGTAACTTTCAACACAAGATTAGAACAAGCATTTGCTGACTTAAACAACGTTAACACTTTATAAGCTGGAAGTTTGAAGCTAGAAGTAGGAAGGTTTCTTCCATCTTCCATCTTCCATCTTCCATCCAAAATTTAAAATTATGGCTTGGTTTAAAAGAAAAGAAAAAGGAATTACTACTGCAACTGAGGACAAAAAAGATGTTCCGAAAGGGTTGTGGTATAAATCTCCAACAGGAAAAATTATTGATACTGACGAATTAGCAAGAAACCTTTGGGTTAGTCCTGAAGATGATTTTCATGTTAGGATTGGAAGTAAAGAATATTTTGAAATATTATTTGACAATAACGAATTCAAAGAATTAGATGCAAAAATGACATCAAAAGATCCATTAAATTTTGTGGATACAAAAAAATATTCTGACCGATTGAAAGACGTAATGGACAAAACCAAATTGAAAGATGCGGTGCGAACAGGAGTTGGAAAATCTAAAGGTAAAGATTTAGTAGTTTGTTGTATGGATTTTGCTTTCATTGGTGGTTCAATGGGAGCAGTAGTTGGAGAAAAAATAGCAAGAGGAATTGATTATTCAATAAAACACAATGTTCCATTTGTTATGATTTCAAAATCTGGTGGAGCAAGAATGATGGAAGCAGCTTATTCTTTAATGCAATTAGCAAAAACCTCTGCAAAATTAGCACAACTTGCCGAAGCAAAAATTCCATATATCTCTTTATGTACTGACCCAACGACAGGAGGAACAACTGCTTCTTATGCTATGCTTGGTGATATCAACATTTCTGAACCTGGCGCATTAATTGGATTTGCTGGACCAAGAGTAGTTCGAGATACAACTGGAAAAGATTTACCTGAAGGTTTTCAAACCGCAGAATTTGTATTAGAACATGGATTTTTAGACTTCATTGCTCCAAGAAAAGAACTAAAAGACAAAATAAATTTATACATTGATTTAATTTTAAATCAAGAAATTAGATAAAAAAATCCCGTCTCGTTAAAATGAGACGGGATTTTATTTTAAATCTAATTTTAGAAACTGTACTTCAAACCAGCGTAAAAGTTTCTTCCTGGAGCATTAATTCCAGAAGCAAAAGTTCGATATTGAGTATCTAAAATATTTTCAATACCTGCAAAAAGTGTTGCTCCTTTATACACTTTAAATCCTGTTTTAAAATTATACGTTTCCCAAGCAGGCATTCCTCCTATTGGTGCATATTGTTGATTATCTTCACCACTTGTAGAATAGTTTTTACTTGCTTTTTTACCATTATATAACATATATAATTCAAAATTTGCCCATGATTTAGTGTACTCGAAACCTATTTTTCCAAAATAAGGTGAAATATGATCTAAAGGTGTTTTTGTACCATTTTCTTCAACAACTCTTCCATAAGTATAATTGAAAGATGCATTAAAATCTAAATCATCTAACAATGCCGCATAAAAACTTGTGGAAATTCCTGTCACAAATGCTTTGCCTTTATTTTGATTTGCAAAAACTTGACTCGGAGTTCCTTCATAATCAATTATGCTTTGACCATTATATTGAAATTCATCCGTTACAATAGCATCATACATTCTTGTGTAAAAGTAAGTATTTTCTAACCTTATTTTTTTAGAATCAGATTGAATGACAATTCCAAAATCAGCAGTTAACGTTTTCTCAGGTTTCAAATCTTCATTAGGAACAATAATTGTTCCTTGAACTGATTCAAATATCTTAGCTAAATCATCAATATTAGGAACTCTAAATCCACTTGAAAGATTCGCTTTAATAGTAAAGTTTTGAGAATTATTATGGTTTATTCCAATTGTTCCACTGTAAGTCACATTTCCTTGAGAAATACTAGAAAATGGTAATGGAAAAAATGCATCATCATTAATAGTGCTTTTTAGTGTTGTATATCCAACTCTCGCTCCTGCATTCCAAAAAGTATTTTCAGAAACTTTATGATTGTAAGAAACATACAAATCATTACGCATCATTTTATTATCACCGTTTGGATAACGTGTACTTATTGCAGCAATTTCTCCCGTATTGATATTATTCGAATAAGCTGACGAGTTTAACGTTTCAAAATAAGATTCAAATCCGTAAAATAATTCACCCTTTGAAAATTTCTTATTCAAATCAGCAGAAACAGAGTACATTTTCACTTCTTCCTCTCTATTTTGTAATTTATAATTCCCAAATCTTCTATTGTGACGACTTTCTTTTACATCTTGAAAAGCAACATTGATTTTCAAATCACTATTTAAAAACGCATTAGATTTTTGAAGAGAATAAACTCCTAACAAACGTTTTTGTGGTCCATAATACCATTCGGCATGCGTTAGACCAGTTGTAGCATTTGTTTCAGTCAATCTATCATATCTATTAATATCTGATGAAGTTGAATATTGAAAATTCAAGCCATGTTCAAAACCTGATGCAGTTTTATAAGCCAGTTTTTGCATAAAATTATACTGCTTGTAACCCGAATTTTTTTGAACATATTTATTATCATTTTCAATCAATTGATCAACTCCATCAATTGTTGCTACATAAAAAGGTCTTTCGCCAAAATAATCTGAATGATGATTTTTACGTTTTCCCATTCTTAAATCTCCAAAATCATTAAAAGAAAATGAAGTCAATGATGCAAAATTTGATGTTGCATAATTCAACCCAAACGCAATTGATTTTTCCTCATTAACAGAACTATATCTTGTATTTACATTTCCTGTCAGAGCTTTTTTTGATTCATCTAAAAACAAAGCTCTCTTGGTAGTCATTGCAACAGTACCACCTAAAGCATCGCTTCCAAAGAGTGTTGATGTTGGTCCATAAAAAATCCCAACATTTTCAAGCATATTCTCGTCAACTGTAATTGCGTTTTGAAGATGTCCAGCACGAAAAATTAAATTATTCATTCGAATTCCATCAACAAGAAGTAAAACCCTACTTGCTTCAAACCCCCTAATAGCAGGACTTCCGCCACCTTGTTGCGATTTTTGAACAAATAGGTTTCCTGAATTGGAAAGCATTTCGGCAGTAGTTTGAAAATTTTGAAACTCAATTTGTTTCTCAGTTATAACTTCAATTTGATTTGGCAATGAAGAAAACTTTTTTGGTAATTTATTTAAAACTACAACTTCATCAATAGTTTTAACTTTTGTAGAATCATTATCTGTTTGTGAATACCCAATTACTGATAAAAACAATACAGCATAAGTAATATATCTTTTCATTTTTTTATAATTATAAATGCTATTTTATCAAATAGACATTATTAAATAGCACAATAACACAAATCATAAATTCTAATTTTAAAATTTATAATTGTGATGCACTTTAACATTCAAAAATCGATAAATGAACTAAACGATTTTTGGTGGCGGTAATGAAATTAGTGATGTGACAGATTTGTAAAATACATTTCTACATATAGCTTTTTTACAAAAAGAAGCATCAAAATGAGGTTTCCAATCAAATACTGAAGGAAGATAAACCATTTTGTAAAATTTGAATACTTGATCTTGCTTTTCCTTTGATTTTGAATCGTTTTGAAAAACTGTAACTAAAATACGTTGTAATTGTTTGTTGAGTTTGGTTTCTTTGTAATCCCACCAACACCATAATTGAGTAGAATCTTTTAAGATTTTCTTTTCAACTACATCATACATTTGGTTTTTATATTCAAATTCTTTAGCGTGTTCCCATCGCAGTTTTGTTTGAATATCTTTATTAGAAAATGTAAAAAAAACTAATTCGCTTTTGTCGATTCCTGCAATCATTTTCCATTTTACTTCTCTTTTTACAGCACGCTTATGCTTTTGTAACCATGTATATGTTACAACAGCAGGAACTATCATGATAAATAGTAAAAAAATACTGACTACTTGTTTTTTCAATTGCAGAAGTTTGCAACAAATATATAGAAAATGAATTACATTCCGCTTCGAATGGCTTCGACTGGATCAAGTTTTGATGCTGAAATTGCTGGTAAAATCCCTGAAATCAAACCAATAACAATTGCTAATGAAGTTCCAAGCGCCATATTTTTTAGACTAAGAACAAATTCAAAATCTAAAGCATTAGTAAGGATTAAAGCAATTATCCAAACTAGAAAAAGACCAATTGCACCGCCAATTACACAAAGTATAACTGCTTCAAAAAGAAACTGAAATAAAATGAATTTATTTTTAGCTCCAAGCGATTTTTGAATTCCAATCAAATTAGTTCTTTCTTTTACGGAAACAAACATAATATTTGCAATTCCAAAACCTCCAACAAGAAGTGAAAATCCTGCAATAATCCAACCCATAATATTCATTTGAGTGATGATTGCATCAATTTGATCAGTGGCGCCTTTTAAAACATTAACAAAAAAAGTGTCAATCTCACCTGATTTTAATCCACGTTTGATTCTCAGTTTTTGAGTTAATTCACCTTTTATATTTTCAAGTTCGACATTAGCTTCAGGACGAATGATAATTATTGGTGTAAACAAATCATTATTATCGCCAAACATACTTCGCACTTTATTTATTGGAACATATACAGTATTATCAGGATTTGAACCAAAATTAACCATACGCTCGCCTACTTTTTTCAAAACGCCAAAGACAATAAACTTTTGTCCATAAAGACGAATTTCTTTGTCAATTGGATCACTATCTTCAAACAAAGATTGAGCAACTTCATGTCCAAGAATAACACAGTTTTTACCTGAATTAGATTCTTGTTCGTTAAAAAAACGACCTTGCGTAAATTCTAATTTTTCAATATCAATAAACTCATAAGTACATGGTTTTATACTAACAGAACTTGCAGTTTTATCATCATACTTTACACTTTCGCGATTGGTAAAAAACTGATAACAAACCGCTTCTACTCCATTTACATTATCTTTAATGTAGTTGTATTCGTCGAAACTAACATCTGGAAATTGGTCGATTTTCCAATCTTCAACATCCGAAGGACCAAAACAATATTTAAAAAGGAAAATAGATTTATTGTCTAAACCACTAATATCTGCTTTAATTTTTTTGTCTAAGGAATCAACCGCAGCAAGAACAGCAATAATAGAAAAAATTCCAATGGTTACACCAAGAAGTGAAAGTAATGTACGCAACTTGTTGTTTCGCAAGGCATTCATTGCAAAACCAAAACTCTCTTTTAGTAATCGGAAGTAAACAAGCATGTTTTTAGCGTTCTTTTCTAGGTCAAATTTAAGGTATTAGTAACTAGAAATTGATAATTGTTACAGAAAATTAGATAGAAATTGATTTTAGATTTGACTTTGAATAGATTTGCTAATCGAAAAATAAAAATATGTGGTTACATTAATCATGAAATCCAAGTTTGAACACTTTTTTTAATAATCCAAATGCCATTTTCTTTTTCAAGATAAATCAATAGCCCAAGTCCACAAAGCGGACCACAAACATTTGCAGTTTCAACTAAAGCTTTTGTTTTATCGGCATTATAAGCTACCGCAGAAAATTGATTATAACCATAACCAATAGATTCAGAATTTGAAAATGTATCATGAAATTGATTCCAGTCATTTTCTGAATAACCATCATTAAAAATATATTCTAACTGTGCCTCCGAAACTAAAACTACTTGTGTAGATGAAATAGCAAAAGATTCCTCTAAATACAAAGGATTTTGATTAACCTCAACTAAAGTTGCAGCCATTTCAGGTTCAAATCCTGGATTGTCCTCCGATAATTGCTCAATAAAGTAATCATCTATAAAAGTATAACCTGATAACGTTTTTTGTTTGAGAACAAATTTATCAGCACTATAACTGTCAATAATTGCTGCATAAACATTATAATCTTCAGCATCAGTAACACTTGGTTGATCTAATGGAAATTGTTTTGCTTCATCATCACTACTACATGAAATTAAAAAACTAAAAAAGAATGAAAAAATCAAAAGTTTAATTGCAGTAGTTTTCATTTTGAAGATGTTAAAAATTAATTGTCATCAAAAATAATAAATTAAAAATGAATCGCATTGATTGTGAACAAAACTTACTAAAACCAATGATAATTTCATTAGAAAATAATTTAAAAAATCAGAGAAAAATTTGAAATAAATTCCGATTAAAAAAACTACTTTTGCGTGCTTAACAACACAACAAAATGAGCACAACAAAAACTATTAAATCGGCTTTAATTTCTGTCTTTTCGAAAGATGGTTTAGAACCAATTGTTCGCAAACTACACGAACAAAATGTTACTTTTTATTCTACTGGCGGAACAGAAGAATTTATAAAAAATCTAGGAATTCCAGTAGTTCCTGTTGAAGACATTACTTCTTTTCCTGAAATCCTTGGCGGAAGAGTTAAAACATTACATCCAAAAATTTTTGGTGGAATTTTAAACCGTCAAAACAATGCTACCGATGTGCAACAAATGCAAGAATTTGACATTCCTCAAATTGACTTGGTTATAGTAGATTTATATCCATTTGAAAAAACTGTTGCATCAGGTGCAAGTGAAGCTGATATCATCGAAAAAATAGATATTGGTGGCATTTCATTGATTCGTGCCGCAGCAAAAAATTTTAATGATACTGTGATTGTTCCTTCGGTAAATGAATATGGTTTATTTTTAGAAATGATTTCTGAAGGAAATGGCGCAACAACTTTAGAACAAAGAAGATTATTAGCTACAAAGGCGTTTCATACATCATCTCATTATGATGCTGCTATTTTTAATTATTTTAATACAGATGAAACAATTTTAAAAGTTAGCGAAACCAATTGTCAAGTACTTCGATATGGTGAAAATCCACATCAAAAAGGGTTTTTCTTTGGAGATTTTGATGCGATTTTCACAAAACTTCATGGAAAAGAATTGTCATACAACAACTTACTTGATGTAGATGCTGCGGTAAATTTAATTTTAGAGTTTAAAAACGATGCACCAACATTTGCCATTTTAAAGCATAATAACGCCTGTGGAATTTCAACTAGAAACTCCATGAAAGAAGCTTACCTTGATGCGCTTGCTGGTGATCCAACCTCAGCATTTGGTGGCGTTTTAATTGCAAATGGAAAAATAGATGTTGCCACAGCAAACGAAATAAATTCATTATTTTGTGAAGTAGTAATTGCTCCAAGTTTTGATGAGGAAGCAGTAACAATTTTACAAGAAAAGAAAAACAGAATCATATTGACAATAAATAATGTACCTTTACCAAATAGACAAGTAAGAACATGTTTAAATGGTATTTTAGTCCAAGATAGAAATAACATAACAGACAATAAAGAAGGCTTAAAAAACGTTACAATAACAACACCAACGAATCAAGAAATTGAAGATTTAATTTTTGCATCAAAAATTTGTAAAAACACAAAATCAAACACAATTGTTTTAGCAAAAAATGGTCAATTAATTGCCGCTGGAACAGGACAAACATCAAGAGTTGATGCTTTGAGACAAGCAATTGAAAAAGCAAACTCATTTAATTTTGATTTGAATGGTGCAGTAATGGCAAGTGACGCATTCTTCCCTTTCCCTGATTGTGTTGAGATTGCAAAAAATGCTGGAATTACAGCAGTTATTCAACCTGGAGGTTCTATAAAAGACGAATTAAGCATTAATTATTGTAACGAAAATAAAGTTGCAATGGTATTTACTGGAACACGTCATTTTAAACATTAATTTTATTATTTTTGTAGGCTTAATAAAAACATAACAAACTAACACCCTTTACATAACTATGGGATTTTTTGATTTCATGACTGAGGATATAGCAATTGACCTTGGTACCGCAAATACGCTAATCATTCACAACGACAAAGTTGTAATTGATAGTCCATCTATTGTTGCCAGAGATAGAATTACTGGAAAAATAATTGCTGCTGGAAAAGAAGCAAATATGATGCAAGGTAAAACCCATGAAAACATCAAAACCATACGTCCATTGAAAGATGGTGTTATTGCTGATTTTGCTGCTTCTGAAGAAATGATAAAGATGTTTATCAAAAGTATTCCAGCATTGAAGAAAAAAATGTTTACGCCTGCATTACGCATGGTAGTTTGTATTCCATCTGGAATTACTGAAGTAGAAATGCGTGCCGTAAAAGAAAGTTGCGAACGTGTAAACGGAAAAGAAGTTTATTTAATTCATGAACCAATGGCTGCGGCAATTGGTATTGGTATTGACATTATGCAGCCTAAAGGAAACATGATTGTTGATATTGGTGGAGGAACAACAGAAATTGCAGTCATTGCTCTTGGCGGAATTGTTTGTGATAAATCAGTAAAAATTGCAGGTGATGTTTTTACAAATGACATCATTTACTACATGAGAACGCAACACAATTTATTTGTGGGTGAAACTACAGCTGAGAAAATCAAAATACAAATTGGTGCTGCTACAGATGCTTTAGATTCTCCTCCAGAAGATATGTCAGTTCAAGGTAGAGATTTGCTTACAGGTAAACCAAAACAAGTTGAAGTTTCTTTTAGAGAAATTGCAAAAGCGTTAGACAAATCTATTCAAAGAATTGAAGATGCTATTATGGAAACGTTATCACAAACACCTCCAGAATTAGCAGCAGATATTTATAATACTGGTATATATTTAGCAGGTGGAGGTTCAATGCTTCGTGGTTTAGATAAACGTATTTCCTTGAAAACAGACTTACCTGTTTATATTGCAGAAGATCCATTGAAAGCTGTTGTTAGAGGAACTGGAATGGCATTGAAAGACATTCCAAAATTTAGAAGTATCTTAATTAAATAGTTTTAAACAACTACAAATAGATTTTTAGTTTTTCACGGAATACTTTCAACCGAACATTAGATAAAAATGCAGCAAATATTCAATTTTATATTTAAAAACAGCTATCGTATGCTGTTTTTGCTGCTTATGATAATATCTATTTCTTTAACTATTCAATCACATTCTTATCATAAAAGTAAGGTTATAAGCTCTGCAAATTTTCTATCTGGTGGAGTTTATGAAAAGATGAATAATGTTGAAGAATATTTCAATTTGAAAATTCAAAATGACGAACTCGCTAAAGAGAATGCTCGATTAAAAAGTATTCTTTTCAACTTGAAAGATACTACTAAAATTCCTTATGATACCATTAGTGGTGTGAAGCAAATTAATTTAATTACTGCTAAGGTTATTAAAAACTCATACAATATTCATGAAAATTATTTAACCCTTAACAAAGGTTCAAAAGATGGATTGAAACAAGATATGGGAGTTATTAATAGTTTAGGTATTGTTGGGGTTGTTGAAACTACTTCAAAAAACTACGCTACGGTTTTAAGTATTTTAAATGTAAAATCACCTATTAATGCTAAAGTCAAAAAATCAGGACATTTTGGATCATTAATTTGGAACGGCAAAAACACAGGTTTTGTTCAATTAACCGATGTTCCGAGATTAGCAACCGTTAAAAAGGGCGACACTATTGTAACTGGAGGTCAATCAACTATATTTCCTGAAAATATAAACATTGGAACAATAGAAAAGACTTACATAGACAACGAAACGAATTTATATGTTTTAGAAGTTCGCTTGTTCAATGACATGACGAGTCTTGGTTATGTTTATGTTATAAAAAATAAAGACACTGAAGAAATCAAAAAACTTGAAGAAACAACTGTAAAAGATGAATAGTGCTTTATTACTAAATATTGCCCGTTTTATTTTGTTGCTTGCAGCTCAAGTTACTATTTTCAATAAATTTGATTTTTTGGGATACATCAATCCGTTTCCTTATGTTTTATTTATAATCTTGTATCCAGTAAATGGAAATAAATCAGCTTTACTTCTAGCTAGTTTTTTTCTTGGATTAATAATGGATTTATTCATGGATTCTGGTGGAGTTCATGCAGCATCTTGTTTAGTTCTCGCCTATGTAAGACCATCATTGTTCAAATTTTCTTTTGGATTAAGCTATGAATATCAAACCGTTAGAATTAATGATGTTTTAACACCTGAACGTTTTTCATTTATATTTCTTTCTGTAGCAATTCACCATGTAATTTTATTTGTCTTAGAAATTTTTACATTAGAATTCTTTTGGAGCATTATACTTAAAACATTAGTTAGTACGTTATTCACAATTATCATAAGCATATTAATTATCTACTTAATTAAGCCCAAAAAACGATGAGAAAGGTTTTACTTCCAGCATTAGTAATTATTACGGCATCGTTATTACTGATTCGCCTTTTTTATTTACAGGTTATTGATGATTCTTTCAAATTGCAATCCGAAAATAATGCAATTAAAATTAATTATACGTATCCTGAACGCGGCTATCTATATGATAGAAATGGAAAATTATTAGTTGCAAATCAACCTTCATATGATATTATGGTTGTTCCTCGTCATGTGAAAAATATTGACACTGTTCAATTTTGTAAATTACTAAATATTACTAAAGAAGAATTTATAAAAAAAATTGAAAAAGCTAGGGTTTATAGTCCGATGCTACCTTCTGTGTTTTTATCTCAATTAAATAAACTTGAGTATGCTGCATTTCAAGAAAAACTAAGACGATTTGAAGGATTTTATATTCAAAAGCGTTCTTTGAGAGATTATCAAGTAAATTATGCAGCTAATGTTTTTGGATTTATAACACAAGCAAATGAAGCCGTAGTTAACAAAAATCCATATTATAAAGGAGGAGATTTACTAGGAAAACAAGGTGTTGAAGAAGAATATGAAGAAATTTTACGAGGTCAAAAAGGGGTAAAATATATTTTAAGAGATAAATTTAATCGAGAAATTGGTTCTTATAAAGAAGGCAAATTTGATACTATTGCAAAACAAGGAAAAGACATAACACTAACCATTGATGCAGAACTTCAAAAATATGGAGAAGAATTAATGATCAATAAACGAGGTGGAATTGTAGCTATTGAACCAAGAACTGGTGAAATCTTAGCACTTGTAACTGCTCCATCATACGATCCATCAAGTTTAGTAGGAAGACAACGTTCTAAAAATTATAGTAAATTATATAGAGATTCCATAGCAAAACCACTGTATGACAGAGGTTTACTTGCTGAATATCCTCCAGGTTCGCCATTTAAAATATTAACAGGTTTAATTGCGTTACAAGAAGGAGTAATTACTGACAGTACCAGCTTTTATTGCCGTCATGGATTTAGTTATGCTAGAGGTAGATTTATGAAATGTCACTGTTCTGGTGGAGCAGTTCAACTTCACAGAGCAATTTATCAATCATGCAACACTTATTTTTCTAATTCTTACATAAAAACCGTAAATAAATATAAAGACAGATCTTACGGCGTTGATGTTTGGGCAAAACATTTAAAATCATTTGGTTTAGGAGATTTTATGGGATATGATTTACCTACTGGAAGAAAGGGAAATATTCCAACAGGAAAAACATATGACAAAGCATATGCTGGATGGAAATGGGATGGAAAAACAATTTTGTCAAATGCTATTGGTCAAGGAGAGGTTTTAATGACTCCTATACAATTAGCAAATTTCATGGCAACAATTGCCAATAGAGGTTACTATTACACACCTCATATTGTTAAAAAAATTGAAGGAAATATTATCGACAAACGTTTTAGAACTAAACATACAACATCTATCGATAGAAAATATTTTGATCCAATTGTTGAAGGTATGAACGCAGTCTATGGACGAGGTGGAACAGCTGGTGGACTTGGAGCTGTGGGAATTGAAATATGTGGAAAAACAGGAACAGCGGAAAATTTTGCAAAAGTTAACGGTAGAAGAGTAAAACTTCAAGATCACTCTATATTTGTTGCATTTGCACCTAAAGACAATCCAAAAATCGCTATTGCAGTTTTTGTTGAAAATGGATATTGGGGTGCACGATGGGCTGGTCCAATTACTACATTAATGATTGAAAAATATTTGAATAAAAAAATCACAAGAGTTGATTTTGAAAAAAGAATGCTAAATGGAAGTTTAAAATCGCAGTATGACAAATTACTTCCAAAAAAACAACAAGATAGTATTTTTAAAAGAAGAGATAGTTTAGCATTAGTAAAAAGAAAACTCGATTCAATCACAAAACAAAAGAACGCAAAAAAAGGAGCTTTAAAAGATAGTACAAAAGCTAATTAAAATGAAAAATCAAAGTATTTCACAAAATATTGATTGGATTAGCATCATAATTTACATAGTATTGGTAATTATGGGTTGGCTTAATATATACTCTTCTTCACTATCAAATGTTGGTGAAGATTCTTCAATATTAGATTTTTCACAAGTTTATGGTAAACAATTTTTATTTATATTGTTTACCATACCTATCATTTTCATTGTCCTTTTTGTTGATGCAAAATTTTACGAAAAATTTTCAATTGTAATATTTGCCATTTCAATTTTATCATTACTCGGTTTATTTGCTTTTGGAAAAGTTATTGCAGGTCAACGATGTTGGTATGCCATTGGAAGTTTTACATTACAACCTTCAGAGTTTGCTAAAGCCGCTACAGCACTTGCTTTAGCAAAATACCTTAGCGACGTACAAATAAATCTTAAAGAAGTCAACAGACAAGTTCAAGTATTACTGATAGTGATGTTACCTGTAATGCTTATATTACCTCAACCCGATCCTGGTAGTGCTTTAATTTATAGTATCTTTTTCGTAGTCCTTTTTAGAGAAGGAATGCCTGGCTGGTACTTATTGACAGGTTTTATTGCAATACTTTTATTTGTATTAACGTTAGTTACAAACAACCCTTATATTGTAATAGGTATAACAGTAGTGATTTTAGCCATTAACTATTTTAAAAGCAGAATAGTTGATAGAAATATTATTGCAAGTGCCATTTTACTTGTAATGATTTCGAGTTTTTCATTTTCTGTTAACTATGTTTTCAACAATGTTTTTAAACAACATCATCGCGATCGTTTTAATATTCTTCTTGGAAAAGAAGTCGATTTGAAAGGTGTTGGATATAATACCAATCAATCAGAAATAGCAATTGGTTCAGGAGGTTTATTTGGTAAAGGATATTTAGAAGGTACGCAAACTAAAGGTGGATTTGTTCCTGAACAACACACCGATTATATATTTACGACAGTAGGTGAAGAATGGGGTTTTGCTGGTTGTATATTTGTAATTGGTCTTTTTGTTGGATTAATTTTAAGAATAATATATCTTGCTGAAAGGCAAAAAACCAAGTTTAGTCGCGTCTATGGCTATTGTGTTGCGGCAATATTATTTATCCACTTTTTTGTAAATATTGCAATGGTTATTGGAGTTTTTCCAACAATTGGCGTACCATTACCTTTCTTTTCGTATGGTGGCTCTGGACTTTGGGGATTTACTGTTTTATTGTTTATTTTTCTAAAAATGGATGCCAATAAAGTAAATGAATGGTAGTTTAGTTAAAACTCCACGACTTATAATCACTGCTTTTTTCTAAATCATTCTCTACGGAATCATTTAATTTTGGAAAAAAATCTAAACCTGTTTTTTCTTCTAATTCATCGATGGAAACAACAAATTCATATAGAGGTTTGGCACTATCTTCATGCGGAACTAAAAAAGCAATAGCATTATATTCACTTCTTGATTTGTCTAAAAGAACTTTATAAAAAAACTCTGGAACAGCTACGTCTTCATCACCAATTGTTTCCATATTATCCGTGAAAACGCCGCCAGTAACAACATAAACTCCATCATATTTTGATGCCCAATATCTTACTTTTTGCTCCAATCTATTCCAAACACCTTCATTAAAATCATGTTTCTGAGGTGAGATATTGGATGTCAAAAAGGTTTCTTCAAAAGCATCTTTTGAAAATTTTCTATCTCCAGCTGGGCAAAGATGTCCTTTATCATAACCTGATCTTTTGTAATTTCTCCAATCTGCTGAACCCGATTTAACTTTAGTATCTTCAATAAAAAAAGGTCTTTCAAAATTATTATTTTGATAATTCAATTCGCTTTTTTTTAATTCATAAGCAACCCACTCAGCTTGTTCATATTCATCTATATATGACAATGTATAATTTTCATGAATAACAATTTCATTGGTTGTTGAAGTTGGTAAAAAATCAAAATCTTTTGAACTTTTTTCTACTGAAACACTTTCCTCATTTTCAACAGGCAAATCATCATATCGCTTACATGAAAAAATAGTTGTAGCAATTATTAGACAAAAAATAGTTTTATTTCTTAAATAAATATTCATAATTTTATAGTTTGCTGTGAACTCCGTTTTTTAGGAATGGTATTTGTTATGCAGTAAAGATATAAATTGAATTTAATAAAACTAAATTGAAAAAAAATGAAAATTAAATTATTATTGACAGCGATCGTATTGATGTGTTTTCAAAATTTCTATGCTCAAGAAACTATTACAACAGTAGCAACTGATTCGGTAAAGGTAAAAGCATTAGAACTTGAAAAGCAAAAAGCAGATGAAAAAGCTAGACTTGAGCAACAATTGAAAGAAGAAAAAAAGAGTTTAAAAGCTCAAGAAAAAGCAGAAGCTAAAGTTGAAAAAGCTCAAAAAGATGCTGAGAAGGCTGAAAAAGAAGCAAAAAAAGCCCAGAAAAAAGCTGAAAAAGAAGTAAAGAAAATTGAAAAGGAGCAAAAAAAATTAGAATCAGCGGAAAAAGCAGTTTCTAAAAACCAAAGTAAACTTGAAAAAGCACGAAAAGATTTATCAAAAATGCAATCTAAATTTGCTAAAAACAAAGCAAAAGGAAAACTTACTCCAGTAGAAATTGAAAAAGAGAATGTAAAAATCACAAAACAGCAATTAAAAATTACTGAAATTGAGGAAGACATTCAAAAATCTCAAAAGAAATTAAACAAATTGAGATAATTTAAATCCACCTTCGGGTGGATTTTTTATAACTAAATTTAAAAAATAAAAAGTGATATTATCAAATATCACCTTTTATTTTTAATCACTTTAAGGATATTATGATTTTATCAATTTATCATTTTTAACCTTAATTTTATTAGTTAATTCTTTTTTTGCATTTGGTTGCAAATCATCTAATATATGTAAAGCTTCTTCAACATAAATATCTTTAGACAAGCTTTCAAACCAACTCTCTTTTTTCTCTTTCAAGAAATTATCTTTCTTCATCATTTCAAGTTCATCTGGCAAAGCTGTAAAAGGCAATTGATTACTATAATCTGCTAAAGATTTATACTTTTTATTAGTCTCTTCAAGTTTCTTTTGCTCCGCTTTAAATTTATCGATATTCAAACTATATACTGTTACTTTATTTCTTTCGTCAAGCCATTTAGCATTATCGTCAATCAGTTTCATTTGAGGATTGTTCTGCATTCTCTGCTTACTATTTGCGATAGCTAAATCAAAATTGCTTTGCTTATTCCAAGTTGAATACTGTGCAGGTTCAATTTTGTCCCAAGGCATTGCATTTTCAATATCGCGTTCACCCATTTTTAAATAAGCATATCTATCTGGCATTACAACATCACTACTTACTCCTTCTAATTGAGTCGAACCTCCATTGATTCTATAGAATTTTTGAATAGTGGTTTTTAAAGCACCTAAATCACCCATATTACTTCCTCTCACAAATTGATTGAAATCGATAATATTTTGAACTGTTCCTTTACCATAAGATTGTTTACTACCAATAACAATTGCTCTTTTATAATCTTGCATAGCTGCTGCAAGAATTTCTGATGCTGATGCTGAAAAACTATTTTGCATTATCACTAAAGGTCCATCCCATTGTACTGTGGCATCTTTATCATAAAGCACTTCTTTTCGTCCATCAGCAGATTTTACTTGAACAATTGGTCCTTTATCAATAAATAATCCTGCAATATCAACTACAGTTTTAAGTGAACCACCACCGTTATCTCTAACATCCATAATGATTCCTTTTACGCCTGCTTCTTTAAGTTTTTTTACTTCAATAGCAACATCTTTAGCAGCATCACGACTATTTTTATCTTCAAAATCAATGTAAAATTTAGGCAAATAAATAATTCCATATTTATTCCCGTCTTTTTCAATTACGCTTGATTTTGCATAAGTTTCTTCAATTTCAACTTCATCTCTAATAATTGAAATTACTTTTATAGTTCCATCGGTTTTCTTTACTGTAAGTTTTACCTCAGTTCCTTTTGGTCCTTTTATTTTCTTAACAACATCATCAAGACGCATTCCTACAACTTCGATTGGTTCACCATCAGCTTGAGCAACTTTCAAAATAACATCACCTGCTTCAAGTTCTTTTCCTCTCCAAGCTGGTCCACCTGAAATTAATTCTGAAATTTCTGTAAAGTCATTTTTCTTTTGAAGTCTTGCACCAATTCCTTCTAATTTTCCGCTCATTGAAACATCAAAACGTTCTTTTTCTTCTGCAGCAAAATAAGATGTATGTGGATCAAAACGAGTTGCAATAGCATTAATAAATACTGAAAACCAATCATTTCTATCTAAATCTTTAATTACATTATAATAATCATTTAAAGATTTTAAACTACTTTCTCGACTTTCTTCTTCAAGCTCAGCATTCGTTTTTGGTTCTTCATTATCAATTTTAGCATTGTTTTCAATAAACTTCTTTTCTAATTCAGGTGTCAATTTTGAACCCATTTTAGTTTTATATTCTTCAAGTTTTTGCTCAGGAGTTTTACTTCTATTCTTGATTTTATCTTCTTCTAATTTTTGTTTATCAACATAGGTAGAAAGTGTGGAAAGCTTAATTTGCTTTCTCCACTTTTCAATCAATTCCTTTTTTGATTTTGCATAAGGAAGCTTCTCATAATCGGTATTAAACTCTTCATTAATAGTATAATCGAAAGGTTCATCAAGAATATCTTTATAATAAGATTTACTTTCTTCCATTCTTTGCATCAACCTGGTGTAGGTCAAATCAAAGAAAGTAAGTTCTTTATTCAAAATTTGGTCATCAATCTTTAATTCATATTTTGAAAACTCATCAATATCCGACTGTAAAAAGAAACGTTTTGATGGATCCAAAGCATCAATATAATCTTTATAAACACCCTTTGAAAATTTATCGTCAAATTGCAAAGGACTGTAGTGACCTTTTTCAAGAACATATGCTAATAACTCTAAAAGCAATTTATCTTTTTCAGGATCGTTTTTGTCTTGTCTTGGAATAAAACTCCACAAACCAACGCATAATGCTAATATTAGCAATACTACTTTATAATTCCTTTTCATAAACTGTATAATTTTATTCATTAATTTTTCACTAAATTACATAAAAAAGTATGCCATAAAATACTTGTTGCGCATAATTTTTTGTTAAAACCTCATTCGTAATTATCAAATAGTTTGATATTGCTCCAAAGTTATAAATTTGTATCGTAATGTAAGTAGTAATTTAATTACTTTTGTTACAATTCAATTTTTCTTCAAATGTCAAAGAAACCTTTAATATTAATTACAAACGACGACAGTATTTCTGCACCAGGAATTAGAGCTTTGATTTCAGTAATGAGCGAAATTGGAACTGTTGTTGTAGTTGCACCAGATAGTCCGCAAAGTGCCATGGGACACGCAATTACCATAAACAACACTTTGCATTTGAATAAAATTTCAAAAGAAAATGCAGTAATTACTGAATACAGTTGTTCAGGAACTCCTGTTGATTGTGTAAAAATGGCTGTGAATGAAATTTTGAAACAAAAACCCGATTTATGTGTTTCAGGAATTAATCATGGTTCAAATTCTTCTATAAATGTCATTTATTCAGGAACAATGAGTGCTGCGGTTGAAGCTGGAATTGAAGGTATTCCTGCCATTGGTTTTTCACTTTTAGATTATAATTGGAATGCCGATTTTGAACAAATAAAACCATTTGTGAAAAAAATTGCTCTTCAGGTTTTGAAAAATGGTTTATCAGAAGGAACCGTTTTAAACGTAAACTTTCCAAAATTAAAAACAGAAGAAATTAAAGGAATTAAAATTTGCCGACAAGCAAAAGCTATGTGGCAAGAAAAATTTGACAAGCGAGTTACACCATTTGGCAAAGAATATTATTGGTTAACAGGCGAATTCATCAATCAAGATAAAGGTGAAGACACTGACGAATTTGCATTAGCAAACGGCTATGTATCAATTGTTCCGGTTCAATTTGATTTGACAGCACATCATGCCATACAAACTTTAAATACTTGGGAATTATAATTTTAGATATTAAATATTTTTAAAATGAAAAAAACAGATTTACTTATTGGTTTAATAATTGGATTAATTTCAGCTTTTGTTGGATCGTATTTGTTTTTAAAAACTCAAACCGAGTATGACTTAATTGAAGATTTTTCGATTATAAAAAACGAAGGAATACTTGGAAAAGTTATGGCACTTGGAGCTGTTTTAAACATAATCATGTTCTTCATTTTACTGAAAAAAAA
Organism: Flavobacterium sp.; assembly: GCF_027484205.1. GTDB lineage: Bacteria > Bacteroidota > Bacteroidia > Flavobacteriales > Flavobacteriaceae > Flavobacterium. Next base: position 56,950 of record NZ_JAIXUB010000004.1, on the reverse strand, counting down.
TAAAGAATTAATGGCTCGAGGTGTTGTCATGGCAACAATTATTTTAGCACTAACTACACTATTTTTGTAATTTTATGAAATCGCCATTGACAACAAGTTTGCGTAAGCAACAACCAATAAATAAAAGGCGATAACATATATGACAGCTAAAGAACAATTTTTAATATGAAATATTATATCATTGCAGGAGAAGCATCAGGCGATTTACACGGTTCCAATTTAATGAAAGCATTGTTGAAAGAAGATTCCAATGCAGAAATTAGATTTTGGGGTGGCGATTTGATGCAAAATGTTGGTGGAACTTTAGTGAAACATTATCGAGAACTAGCTTTCATGGGATTTGCTGAAGTAGTAATGAACTTAAAAACTATTTTAAATAATATCAAATTTTGCAAATCGGATATCGAAAAGTTTAATCCTGATGTGATAATTTTCATTGATTATCCTGGTTTTAACATGCGAATAGCAAAATGGGCGAAAGAAAGAAAAATTAAAACACATTATTATATTTCTCCTCAAATTTGGGCTTGGAAAGAAAGTAGAATTAAAGCTATCAAACGTGATTTTGACAAACTTTATGTAATTCTTCCCTTTGAGAAAGATTTTTATGAAGTAAAACATAATTTTCCTGTGGAGTTTGTTGGTCATCCATTGATTGACGCAATTCACAATAGAAAAACCATTGATTCAGAATCATTTAGAAAAGAAAACAATTTAGATGACAAACCGATAATTGCAATTTTACCCGGAAGTAGAAAACAAGAAATTTCAAAAATGTTGACGCTAATGTTAAGCGTTGTAGATGATTTTTCAGAATATCAATTTGTGATTGCCGGTGCGCCAAGCCAAGAGTTTTCTTTTTATGAAACCTTTTTAAAAGGTAAGAATATCAAATTTATATCCAATAAAACTTATGATTTATTGAGTAATGCTCATGCCGCTTTAGTAACCTCAGGAACAGCAACTTTAGAAACAGCTCTTTTCAAAATTCCAGAAGTGGTTTGCTACAAAGGTGGATGGATTTCTTATCAAATTGCAAAACGAATTATTACTTTAAAATATATTTCGTTAGTAAATTTAATTATGGATGAAGAAGTGGTAACTGAATTGATTCAGAATGAATGTAATCCTAAGAGGATTAAAGTTGAGTTGACCAAAATTCTTGAGGAAAACCACAGAAAACATTTACTAAAAAAATATGATGAGTTAGAACAAAAACTTGGCGGAATTGGCGCTAGTGAAAAAACGGCTAAACTTATTGTAGAAAACATTAAATAAGTATCCATTGAAGCATTTTTTATATCTTTTATTAGTAGTTTTTGTTTTTGCATCCTGTAAGTCATCACATTCTTCTGTATCAAATTCTGACAAGAAAGCAATAGAATTAAGTGACAATTTAGTTGATAACGCAAAAGACAATCTTGGATCTCCATATAAATTTGGAGGAACTACTAAAAATGGTTTTGATTGCTCTGGTTTAGTTTTTACTGCCTATAAAAAAGAGGAAATAATTTTACCTAGAACTTCAATTGAAATGTCAAATTATGGCAAACGAATTAAAAAAGAAGATGCAAGAAAAGCCGATTTAATTTTCTTTAAAACTGGTGGTTCATCAAAAATAAACCATGTTGGACTTATCGTGGATAGTAATCATGATGACATTAAATTCATTCACTCTTCTACAAAAAAAGGTGTAATTATCTCCTCTTTAAAGGAAGACTATTATCGAAAATCTTTTTCACATATTAATAGAGTAATTGATAACTAATATCAATAATCAATAATTTAGAGTAATTATGTAAAGGATGATATAATTACTTCGAGGTACTTTTATTTCATGAAAGTACTCCAATTTCCATTAGTTAAAGTAACCCTCAGTTTTGTTTTAGGAATAATTTTTTCTCATCTCATAAAACCAAGTTATAAAACAATTCTAATTCCTTTACTTTCAAGTTTTTTATTACTTATAATTAGTTATTTAATTATTTCAAAAAACCAGAAAACCAGCATTTATTTTGGATTATTTACACTTTTGACCTCTTTTTTTATTGGAGGATTTACTTTAGTTTCAAATATTCAACCTTCTAATCCTAATCATTATTTACAGAAAAATTTAGATTCAGAAAACAAATATTCCTTTGAAGTTATTATTAGTGAAAAATTAAAAAACACATTGAATAATGATCGTTATATTGCAAAAGTTATGGCAATAAATGAGGAGAAAAGTTATGGTAAAATAATTCTTAATATTAAAAAAAGTAACGCTTTATCAAATATAGAACTAGGTTCTTATTTAAAAGTGAATGGGACATTTTATAAGAATAGAAATCCCTTTAATCCTGATCAATTTGATTATGGGAAATATCTTGAAAATCAACAGATTTATGCTCAAATTTATACTGATGTAAGCAAAATCATGATTGGCTCTAAAGTTGAGAAAAGTTTAAACTATTATGCTTCAAAACTTAGAAATAAAATCATTCACAAACTTGAAAAAAATAATTTCAACAAACGAGAATTAAGCGTTGTTATCGCTTTGATTCTTGGACAACAACAAGATATTTCAAAAGATATTGTTAGAGATTATCAATATGCTGGTGCCGTTCATGTTCTTTCGGTTTCGGGGTTGCACGTTGGATTTATTTTAATATTTGTAAACTTTTTATTGAAACCTATTTCAAATTCTAAAAAAGGTTTAACATTAAAATTAATCATAGTATTAATATCGCTTTGGTCATTTGGAATTTTAGCAGGATTAGCTCCGTCAGTAGTTCGTTCAGTAACAATGTTTTCTTTTGTAGCTATTGGAATGTTTCTTAGAAGAAGCATCAATATTTATCACACTTTGTTAGTTTCTGCTTTATTAATTCTACTTTTTCAACCTTCCTTTCTATTCGACATTGGATTTCAATTGAGCTATATTGCATTATTTTTTATTGTTTGGTTTCAACCGCTTTTAGCATCCATTTGGACACCAAAAAACAAAATTGCAAACTACTTTTGGGAAATAATAACAGTTTCATTTGCTGCTCAAATAGGAGCTTTTCCTATTAGCATTTATTATTTTCATCAATTTCCTGGTTTATTTTTCATAACCAATTTAATTATTCTACCCTTTTTAAGTTTCATTCTTGCACTTGGTGTTGTAGTGATAGTGCTTGCTGCTTTTGATATAGTTTTGTTTCCAATAATGAAATTACTTGAATGTAGCATTTGGCTATTGAACAAAATTATAGCTTGGGTTGCTTCTTTCGAAGACTTTATATTGAAAGATATTCCGTTAAATTCTTACGTGATGTTAAGTTGGTATTTAGTGATTTTTGCAATAATTATATATCTTAAAAAACCTAATTTCAAAAAACTAGCAATTGGTTTAATTGCAATTATTGTTTTACAAACTTCCTATTTTTACGCTAATTATTCTAATCAAAACACTAGTGAATTTATAGTTTTCACTAGGAAGAAAAACACATTAATTACGGAACGAAAAGGTAATGATGTTACACTTTTTGCTAATGACAGTATTTTAAATACCACCAATGACAATTTAGTTTTAAGATCCTATTTAGTTGCAAATTATTGTAAACTAAATGAAAAGAGAGAGCTTTCTAATTTATATTATTTCAAGAATAAGAAAATCTTTTTGATGGACAGCACTGCTTGTTATTCTGAAGAAATAAAACCTGATATTTTAATTATAACCCAATCACCTAAATTGAATTTAGAACGTTTATTTCAGATGTGGAAACCAAAACAAGTTGTTGTTGATGCATCGAACTTCAAATCATATGTGAAAATTTGGGAAGCAACTTGCAGAAAAGAAAAAATCCCTTTTCATGATACTTCAGAAAAGGGATTTTATAGATTGAGATAAATTATGCTTTATTTTTATCAGATTTTTTCTTTTTAGCTGCTTTTTTAGCTGCTTTTTGTTCTTCTTCGGTAAAAGGAACAAACTTGTCAACCATTTTATTGGCTCCATCTAACCAAACTGTTGGTCCACCAGCTAAATATCCAGTTTCTCCAAGAAGTTCAAAACTAGTTTTACCATCAATAGGCGCGCCAGCTTTAGCAATTCTAACAGAAGGATATCCACGTATCGCGAAAAATTGTTGCAATTGACTATTTTGCAATTTTAAGGCATCAGCTTGAGGAGTTCTTCTAGGAAAATCTAACTCAACTAAAACTACTTTTTCTTTTGCCCAAGCTTCAAATTCGGGAGTTTTAAAAACTTCTTTTTGAAGTCGGATACACCATCCACACCAATCACTTCCTGTGAAAAATAAAAACAAAGGTTTGTTTTCAATTTTTGATACAGCAATAGCTTCATCAATATTAGTATACCAAGTTAATTTTTCTTGCGCTTGAATTGTCATTGATGAAACGACAAACAATAATGTTATAAATAATTTCTTCATTTCTTTTTTTTTACAAATATATTCAAAAATAATACCAAAAAATGGTGGCTATCTTACTTCTTGCATTAGTTTTTTAATAAGCGGTGAAATTATAATTAGAATAATCCCTGCAACAAGTGCATAAATTGCTAATTGATAATATCCATCAGCATATACGTTTAGTTTCTCTAAATTAGTTGCATTTTTAGAAGCTTTTGCAATGTTTGCACCAAGTAATCCTGCAAAATATTGACCATAAGCACTTGCTAAAAACCACATTCCCATAATTACTGCTTGTGTTTTTTGTGGAGATAATTTTGTCATGGCTGACATTCCAATTGGAGATAAACAAAGCTCTCCAAAAGTGATTATAAACCATCCAAAAGTAAATAAATCAAGCGACGTTTTTCCATCAGCTCCAGCAAAGAATTTGGTATAATAAAATATCCAAAAACCACCTGCAAGAAATAAAAATGCTAAACCAAATTTAATAACCGTATTAGGTTCTATTTTTCTTTTTGCCATCCATAACCAAACCATACCAAGTAAAGCGGCAAATGCTACAACAAAAACAGAATTTGCAGAATTATTAACACCATTAGGATCTAGCTCTAATCCTAAGACTTCTTTATTAAGATTTTCAGCAGCAAAATCACTTAATGAACCTCCACTTTGTTCGAAAAATGCCCAAAAAATAATTGAGAAAAGCATAAAAATGACGGCTGCTATAAGTTTTTTATTTTCAGTAATAGAAAATCCTCTCATTTCATATGCTAAATACAAAATTGAAATAGGACCAATAGCATACATAAAATAATCAGTGTAAACAGTATTAGAAACCATAACAATAATTATTGGTACAATCAAAATAGAGCCAATATATGTACTCCATTCATAAAATCTCCTTTTAGATTTATTAAGATGTAATAATGGTGAAAAACCAATTTCACCCAAACTTTTTTGTGTTTGTGTAAAAGTTAATAAACTTATAACCATTACTACTGATGCTAAACCAAAAGCAACATTCCACTCAAAACCTTTTTCTATTTGAGATGCAAAAATTTCTCTTTTCCCTATAGCTATACAAAAATAGCCTCCAAGAATTGCACCAAGATTTACACCTGCATAAAACAATGAAAAACCAGCATCAGTTCTATTATCACCATCTTTGTATAATTTACCAACCATTGATGAAATATTTGGTTTAAAAAAACCAGTTCCAACAATTGTAAAACTAACACCTAAAAAAAAGTATTCTTTAGGATCTATAGCTAAAATAATACTCCCAACAATCATTAACAATCCACCCCAAAATAAAGACTTTCTAAAACCAAAAATTTTATCAGCGAATAATCCTCCTATGAATGTAAATGCATAAACCCAAGCTTGAGTTGCTCCATATTGTAAATTGGCTACTTCTTTATTCATCAACAACTCGTTAACCATAAAAAAATACAACATTCCACGCATTCCATAAAAACTGAAGCGTTCCCACATTTCACTGAAAAATAAATACCACAATTGTTTTGGATATTTTCCTTTAAAATCTTGAATTTCTTCTATTGATTGATTGATTTCCATAATTAATTAATTCCGTGGTCTTTCATTACTTTATTTAAGTTTTTCACTAAGGCAAACATTAGTATTGTTGCAAACATTAACAATCCGAAATTAACCCAAAAGAAATTGGCTTTATCATCATATTGATCCCACATACTAGCTAAAACTCCTGATAATTTATTTCCAATAGAAGTAGATAAAAACCATCCACCCATCATTAAAGCAGTAATATTTTTTGGTGATAATTTTGAAACAATTGATAATCCCATCGGACTGAGAAATAGTTCTCCTATTGTTATAATTCCGTAATTAGCGACCAACCACCAAACCGATACTTTCTCTGTTCCATTGTTTCCAATATGAACTGCAGCAACCATTACTAAAACAGATAAAGCAGAAATTAATAATCCGAAAGCAATTTTTGTTGGCGTAGAAGGTTCTTTTTTTCTACTTCGTAAAAAGGTAAAAAAGGCAACAACAAGCGGAGTTAATATGATAACCCAACCAGGATTTATGGATTGACTCAAATTGGTTGCCCAAAGTGATACTTTAGAATCTTCTGTTGGTATTTTATCTTCTGCTACATTTCTAAAATAAACTGGATAATTAACTTCTTTTTTTACAACTCCGTTCTCCTTTTGAATTCTGAAACTTGCATCATATAACTCAGTTGAATCTTTTTTATACTCAACTTCTTTAGCTAACTTTAAGTTATTAAAAACTGTTTGAGTTGTTCCATTAATTTCCCTATCAGTATATCTATCTGCCCATGTCGTTAATGCAGAACCATTTAATTTAAAAACAGCCCAAAATAAAATCACCACTGCAAAAATTGAAAGCAAAGCTCCAATTGGTCGTTTCTCTTCCGGTTTTGCCTTGAAAAACAAACTACCATAAAAATAAACTACAGGAAGACATGCAAAAATAAAAGCATCTGTACTATCAGAACCAAAAATAGCACTATCTAGATTTGCATCTGATTGAACTCCTTTGTACAACCAACCTATAATTCCAAAGACTACTGACGGAACTAAAATATATAACACAATTTTAGAAAATGGCATATCGCCTTCTTGAATTCCTTTCTTTTCAGTTTTATCGCCGTAATGTTTTGTTCCTAAAAGAAAAACTATTACACCAATGAACATTCCAACACCTGCTGCCATAAAAGCATATTGCCAACCCAATAAAATTTGTAAAGCGGCACCAAAAAAGTTACAAATGAACGCTCCAACATTTATTCCCATGTAGAAAATGTTATAACCTTCATCTTTCTTTTCTTTGTATTGGTCTTCGTTATAGAAATTACCCAATAATGTCGAGATATTTGGTTTAAAAAATCCATTTCCAACAATTACTAAAGTCATAGCTAAATACAACATTGGTAAACTGTGAATTCCCATCATAAAATATCCTGCACCCATCATTATTCCACCGATGACAATTGATTTTTTGTAGCCCAAATATCTATCGGCAACAAGCCCACCAATGAAAGGCGTTAAAAATACTAAAGCGATAAAAGTTCCATACAAGTCGGAAGCTTCTTTCTCTGTCATAGCAAAACCAGCTTCAACATCTTTAAGATATAACGTAAAAATTCCAATCATTAAATAATAACCAAAACGTTCCCACATTTCAGATAAAAATAAGTAAGGCAATGCTTTAGGATGACTTTTCCACATAATAATTCAATTTAAAAAACAAACCTACAAGGAATTCTTGTAGGTTTGAAAGATATAAAAATATTTTTAAATAATGACTAGCGAACGCCGTGCATCATTTTTTTCAATTTTGGAACTAATAAAATTAAAATTACTGATGCCAATCCACATAAAACAACAAATACCATAAAAAATTCATATAAAGTTTTTATTTTAAATCCTGCAAAATTCGGATACGTTGCACTTATAATTTTATTTTCTTTTATAATGTCTAATTCTTTAGCTGTAAAAGTTGTATCTGTGGCAGTGAATTTGCTAACAAATTCTTTTTTGTCTTTTTTAGCAATCTCTTTTTGACTTTTAAATTCAGTTATATTTTTTATTTTTTTCTCAACATCTAATTTCAATTCCTTTGCTTTATCATTATCAACTTTTGCTAAATTCAATTTTGCTAAAGCAAATAATTCTGCTCCATCAGCTACTTTCTTCTCGTCTAAAATAGCTCTCAAATCAATATTTTGTTTCTCAGCAGCAATATATTTATCCCCAGTTGGAGGAAGAATTGAACCTAATGTTCCTGCAAGAGCATAACCAGCTGCATTTGATAAGAAGAATACACCATATAATAATGATGCAAATCTTTTTGGAGATAATTTACCTACTAATGATAATCCAATTGGAGACAAACACAACTCTCCTAAAGTTTGAATAAAATACAAAAGAATTAACCATTTGATAGCTAATAATCCTGAATTACCTAAATCTTTAACATTAAAAGCTATAATAAAATAACTTAAAGCTATAAAAGCCAAACCAAAAGCTTGTTTCATTGGAGAAATTGGTTCTTTTCCACTAGCTCTTAATTTATCCCAAAGCATACTAAAAGGAACCGCTAAAATTACCACGAACAAACCATTAAAAATCTGAACCATAGATGCAGGCATTTTCCATCCAAATAAAAACGTCCTATCTGTTTGATTATCCGCAATAAAAGTTAAAGAAGAACCAGCTTGTTCAAACGCAGCCCAAAAAAATATTACGAAAAAAGCAACAATGTAAATTACAAAAATTCTATCTCTTTCTACTTTTGTAAGTGAAGAATCAGATATAATTAATCCAGCCAATGACAAACCACTAGCGTAAATTATTGAATAGATTAAATTTTGTCCGACTACGAAGTGAAACAACAACCCTAAACCAATGAAAGCTATAACTGCTCCTACCAAAGCTTTTTGAGAGAAAACGGCTTTTTGAGATTCGCCTTCTTCATAATCATCAGCTTCGTTTTTTGATGGCAAACCTCCAATAGGTTTTCCTTCTGGAGTTACAACATACTTGTTTTTTAAAAAATAAAATACAGCTGTTCCAATTACCATTGCAATCCCAGCAGCTAAAAATCCCCATTTAAAAGCATGAATATCTCTAACTCCTCCAGCATCTTTTACATCACCTATCAATGGACATAACCATTGACTAAATAATGCCCCTAAGTTAATTCCCATGTAGAAAATTGTAAATGCAGTATCTAATTTAGTTTTTTCTTGTTTTGGATATAAACTCCCAACCATTGAAGAAATATTTGGTTTAAAGAATCCATTACCGAAAATAATAATTCCTAACGCTAACCACATTAAGGTATTTGCCAGAGATAAGTTTGCGCCAAATACGCTTGCACTTGTGAACAATAAAAATTGTCCGATAGCCATCATCACACCACCAAGTAAAATACAGTTTCTGTTACCAAAAAATCTATCCGCAATAAATCCTCCCAACATTGGTGTCAAATAGCAAAGTCCTAAAAAACCACCATATATAATTGCAGCATCTGCTTCTTGCATCCTAAGAGAATTAACCATAAACAAGGTTAAGATAGCTCGCATTCCATAGAAGTTGAACCTTTCCCACATTTCAGTTCCAAATAATACCCAAAGTCCTTTTGGATGTCCTGTTTTTACTGTTTCACTCATTTTAATTTATTTTAGTTTGTATTTAGTTGATTATAGTTTCTCTTTAATATAATTCGTCATTTTATTAAACAACTGAATTCTTGTTTTTCCACCATATATTCCGTGGTTTTTGTCAGGATAAATTGCCCAATCGAATTGCTTATTAGCTTGAACTAATGCTTCAATCATTTGCATTGAATTTTGAACGTGAACGTTGTCGTCTGCTGTTCCATGAATCAGTAAAAAGTTTCCTTTTAACTTACTCACGTGATTGATTGGTGAATTATCATCATATCCACTAGCGTTTTCTTGTGGTGTTGTCATGTATCTTTCGGTGTAAATACTATCATAAAATCTCCAATTTGTAACTGGAGCAACAGCAATTGCCATTTTAAAAACATCAGCACCTTTAAACAAACAATTGCTCGACATGAATCCTCCATAAGACCAGCCAAATATACCAATTCTAGATTTATCTACATAAGCATAGTTTCCTATAACTTTTGCAGCATCAATTTGATCCTCAACTTCAAATTTTCCTAACTCTTTTTGTGTACATTTCTTGAAAGCCGCACCTTTATAACCTGTACCTCTTCCGTCAACACATGCAATGATGTAACCTTGTTGTGACAACATCATGAACCACATATCGTTAGTATCTAACCAGTTATTAGCTACTTCTTGCGAACCTGGACCAGAATATTGATACATGAAAACTGGATATTTTTTAGATGCATCAAAATCTTTCGGTTTAATCATCCAGGCATTTAGTTTGTGCCCTTTTTCAGTCGTAAGTTCGAAAAATTCTTTAGTTGGCAAATCATATTTCTTTAATTTATCTACTAAAGTGGTATTATTTACAATTTCTTGCGCCTGTTTTCCGTCTTTAGAACTATTTAAAGTATACATTGGAGGAACTGTCGCACTTGAATAAGTGTTAATAAAATAAGTGAAATCTGGACTGAAAGTCGCTGCATTAGTTCCAACTTGTGAAGATAATTTTACTTTCTTTTTTCCGTCTAACGAAATTTTATAAACGTCTCTCAAAATTGAACCATTTTCAACTGATTGATAGAAAACCGTTTTAGTTTTTTCGTCAAATCCATAATAAGAAGTTACTTCCCAATTTCCTTTGGTAATTTGATTTTTAAGTTTTCCGTTTTTATCATACAAATAAATGTGATTGTAACCATCTTTTTCTGATGTCCAAATAAAACTGTTGTCTTTCAAAAACGTTAAATTGTCTGTTACGTCAACATAAGCTTTATCCTTTTCATTCAAAACAACTTTTGCATTTGCAGTAGTTGCATCAACAAAAATCAAATCTAAATTGTCTTGATGACGGTTTAGAACTTGTACAGAAACTATATTGGCATCATTAGTCCATTTCATTCTTGCAATATAGAAATCTGAGTAGTTTCCTAAATTAATGGGTTGTGAAATGTTACCGTTTAAATTGTATATATGTAATGAAACTAATGCGTTTTTCTCACCTGCTTTTGGGTATTTGAAGGTTTCAGATGTTGGATATAAATCTTTTTTATACATATCCATAGAAAACTGAGGCACTTCACTTTCGTCAAAACGAATATAAGCTAACTTTTTACTATCTGTACTCCAATCGAATGCGCGAACAAAAGCAAACTCTTCTTCATAAACCCAATCAGTGATTCCGTTAATAATTTTATTTTTTACTCCATCACTGGTAACACGAGTTGTATTTCTTGATGTTATATCATAAATATATAAATCATTTGCTTTTGCATAAGCAATTTTAGTACCATCAGGAGAAAATGTTGGTTCTTGAACTTGCCCAAGAAATCCAGCAATTTTTTGAGATGCCATATCGTACAAAAAATAATCAGCTGTAAACGAATGACGGAAAATTTGATTAGAATTATTAGCAATTAAAATTTGCTTTTCGTCTTTACTAAACACGTAACTATCAATACCGTTTTCTGATAATTCTTTGAAGTTTTTAGTATCTATCAACGTAGAAACTTTTTTTAATGTTGCAAAATCATACAAATCTATTTGTTGACTTTTTGTAGCTCTATCAGTATTTAAAACCGTGTACTGATTCGTGTTTTTCATGGATTGCAATTCATCCATTCCTTTGGTACGAAAAGCACCTGTGTAGATTTCTTCAACAGAAATTTTTTGCTGCGCTACGACAGAAAAAGTCGTTAAAAGAAAGAGTGTAATAATTTTAGTAATTTTCATTTTTTTGATTGATTATAAAACGAGTTCAATTTTAGTGAAAAATTCCCAAATAATGGCATATTTTTATGTTAAATGCAGTTTTTAGTATTTTTAAATTACTCCAAAATCAAATATAAGAATTAATTCTAAAGCGTATCTTTGCTGAAAATAAGAAATAATCATTTGAACATGAATAACGCTGTTGCTGGATTTTCAAAATTATCAAAAGAAGAAAAAATCAATTGGATTGCTACTGAATACTTTACCAATCCAACAGAAGCTATTGCCACCATAAAACAATATTGGAACTCTGATTCTAAGCTGCAACAGTTGCACGATGAATTTATTGAGAATACGATTACTAATTTCTATTTACCAATGGGAATTGCACCAAATTTTTTAATCAACAACAACTATTATTCGGTTCCAATGGTTATTGAAGAGAGTTCTGTTGTTGCTGCCGCTTCAAAATCAGCAAAATATTGGAGTACTCGTGGAGGATTTAAAGCAACTGTTTTGAATTCTGAAAAAATTGGACAAGTACATTTTATTTATAAAGGTGATGTTCAAAAATTAGAAAAATTCTTCAAAACAACAAAATCAAAATTGGTTGAAGAAACCGAAAGCATCACCAAAAACATGCAAAAACGCGGTGGTGGAATTTTGGATATTGAACTAAGAAATAAAACCAACGAATTAGAAAACTACTTTCAATTGCATGCTACTTTCGAAACGAAAGATTCAATGGGTGCTAACTTTATAAATTCTTGTTTAGAGCAATTTGCAAAAACATTGAAAGAAGAAGCTCTAAATAATGAAGATTTTTCTTTGGAAGAAAAGAACATCCAAGTAGTGATGAGTATTCTTTCAAATTATGTTCCTAATTGTATAGTTCGAGCAGAAGTTTCTTGTAAAGTGGAAGAACTAGCTGAAAAAAATATTTCAAATCCTCATGAATTTGCAGAGAAATTTGTTCAAGCTGTTAAGATTGCAGAGATAGAACCTTTTAGAGCAGTAACGCACAATAAAGGAATCATGAACGGAATTGATGCTGTAATTCTTGCAACAGGAAATGATTTTCGTGCCGTTGAAGCTGGCGTTCATGCTTATGCTTCTCGAAACGGAAAATATTCAAGTCTATCGCATGCTACAATTGAAAATGGTATTTTTACTTTTTGGATGGAAATTCCATTAGCACTTGGAACCGTTGGCGGATTAACTTCATTACATCCGTTAGTAAAAATGGCTTTACAAATATTAGGAAAACCATCTGCACATGAATTAATGCAAATTGTTGCTGTAACAGGTTTAGCACAAAATTTTGCAGCTTTGCGTTCGTTAACCACAACCGGAATTCAAGAAGGTCATATGAAAATGCATATTAATAATATTTTAAATCAGTTTCAAACTTCTGAGGAAGAGCGAAAAATGATTAAAAAGCATTTTGAAAATAACACTATCTCTCATGCAGCAGTTGTTGAATTTATTGAAAATTTAAGGAAATAATTTTGTAAAAAGCACTTCACTTCGATAAACTCATTGCAAGCTTGCTCAGTGTGACAAATAATAAAATGAAACTTTGCGCCTTAGCGATTTTGTGGCAAATACTATGAAAAAAGAATTTTACAGCAACGGAAAATTATTAATCACAGGAGAATATGTGGTTCTTGATGGTGCAAAAGCATTAGCGCTACCTACAAAATTTGGTCAAAATTTAATTATTGAATCTTCAGAAAATGAAGTTATTCAATGGAGAAGTCACGATCATGACGGAAGTATTTGGTTTGAGGACAACATCCCTTTTTCTAGCATCATCGAGAAAAAAAATTACAATGAAGTTCACAACATCAAAAACACTTTAATTGAGATTTTACACGAAGCTTATCTGATGAATTCAGATTTTATAACACAATCTAAAGGATATAAAATAACTACGGAACTTACATTCCCAAAATTTTGGGGTTTAGGCACTTCTTCTACTCTTATTAATAATATTGCTCAGTGGTTAGAAATTGACGCCTACGAATTGCTTAAAAGAAGTTTTGGAGGAAGTGGTTACGACTTGGCTTGTGCTCAAAATGATTCGGCTATTATTTACCAACTTGTTAATGAAAAACCAATAGTTGAAAGAATTTCATTTGAACCAAATTTTATTGATAAAATACATTTTGTTTATTTGAATAAAAAACAAAGTAGCAAATCTGCAATTGCTTCTTATCTTGATAAACAAGGTGATATTGGTAAAACAGTAAAAATAATTGATTCTATTACGAAGACAGTTATTGACGCAACCGAACCAAAAGAATTTGCTTTAGCACTGCAAAAGCACGAAATAGAAATGAGTAATGTTTTAGAACTCCAAACGGTTCAAGAAGCATTGTTTGATGATTTCCAAGGTGTGATTAAAAGTCTTGGAGCTTGGGGTGGCGATTTTGTTTTAGCTATTTCAAAAGAAAATCCAATAGAATACTTTAATAATAAAGGATATTCAGTAGTTATTTCCTATAAAGATATGATTTTATAATACAAAAAAAACGTCTCATTGCTGAGACGTTTTTTTTTAAATATTATTTTGAAAAGAATCTACTAGTAAAATTCTAATCTATTATCTTCAATTTTTGCATCATTTTTCAACGCAGGAATAACTCTTCCAGCAGCTTGACCTGCATTTCCTTTTAGTTTATTAACATAAGCAGAATAGTCAGCAATTTTAGGAGCTTTTACAACCGATTTTGTTTTTACAACAAAAACTCCTGTATTTCCTTGAATTGGTGCAGAAACTTTATTAATTGCGGTTCCAAAAGCAGTTCCAACAACTTTTTGCTCAACTCCAACATTTGCTAAAGTAGCATTATCAACAGTTACATCAACTGCTTGTTGAACAGTAGTTGCATTTGCTTTTGCAATTGCTTCTAAAGAAGAACCTTTCATTTTAGCAATTAATTTTTCAGCTTTTTTCTCGTTTTTTACGATACTTTCAATCATTGGTTTAGCTTCTTCAACAGTCATTAAACCTTTTTCATTTACTTTTTTCAATTTAGCAATTACATGACCTACATTAGTAATTTCAAAACGTTTAACATCACCAATGTTTGTATCATCACTATAAGCCCATTTTACAATTTGTCTTTGATTTCCAACAGTTCCAAAGTTTTCGTCCATTGGTTTTGCTTTAACTGAAGGACTAACTGTTAATCCTGCAGCTTTTGCAACAGCAGCAAAATCTTTATTAGCAGCATCCATTTCAAACTTAGTTGCTTTTGTGAAAGCTTCATTTGTTGTTTGCTCTGATGGAATAATTTTTTGAGCAACAGTAGCTAAACGAATTGCATCTTGTTTATCTGTAACATTAATAATATGGTAACCAAATTCAGATTCAACTAAACCAATTTTTCCAACAGGATTATTGAAAACAAAATCATTAAATGGTTTAACCATTTGTCCAGGTCCAAAAACTCCTAAATCTCCACCTTGTTGAGCAGAAGAATCATCAGAATTTGTTAAAGCTAAAATTGCAAAATTTCCTGGCGCCGCTAATGCTTGAGCTAACAAACCGTCAGCTTTAGCTTTAGCTTGTTCTTTAGTTCTTTTTTCTTTTTTGTTTGGTACTTGAGTTCCTTCCCAACTAATCAAGATGTGACTTGCTTTTGCTTTTGCACCTGATTTTCTTCCCATTGCTTTAGAAATACTGTAGTATTTTCCATTCATATATGGTCCATAAACTTCACCTGCAGGCAAGTTGAATAATGCCTCAGCATGTTCAGCAGGTAAATCTTGTTTAGAAACATAAGTTGAATCATAAGGAATATCAGAATTAGCAGAAACAAATTCAGCTACATTTGAAGCATTTTTAAAACTTGGTACAGTATCGTTTTCTTTTGTTTCGTCATTGTAAACAAGACCTCCAACTAATAAAGCATTAATTTTAGTTTTAACTTCGTCTTCGTCTTTTTTAGACGGTTTGTCTTCTACTAAAACATACTCGATTTCACGTGTACCGTCAGATTTGAATCTCTTTTCATGTTTTTGCATGTAGTTAAGATAATCTTCATCTGTAACTTTTATATCGCTATCTTTTACAGAAGAATATAATGCAACCACATAATCAAAAGAAGTTTTATTTGCTTCTAATTCATATTTGAATTTTCCATCTGCGTTTGTAGTGTACATTCCTCCTTTTATTAAAGAAGCATACATTTGATATTTAGCATTTAATTCAGCATCTTTTTCTCTATCTTTCAAAGCTAGTGCTTGCTCAGGATTTGATTTAAAGTATTCTTTAAATTTTTTCAAATCAAATTTTCCTAATTCATTTAAGAATGCTGGATTTTGTCCAATGTTAGGATCGTTTTTGAAATTTTCAACAATGTGTTTTTCTCCTGCGCGAAGACCTAATTTTTCAAACTCTGCAGAAAGTAAAGCAATAGCAACTTCTTGATCCCAAAGTTGATTAGCTGCTTGAGTAGTAGTCGTTCCTTGACCACTTTTCTCCATATTAGCAACTTTTATTCTAAAAGCTTCAAAAGGAACATCTTTTCCATTGATACTTCCAACGTCTTTTGATACTTGATTAAAACTTCCACCTTGGATTAAATCTCCAATAACAAAAGCTAATAATGAAAACCCGATAACTATTAAAAGTAAACCTGAACGCTTTCTAATTTTTTGTAAAACTGCCATTTTTATATATGTTAATTTTTATTTCAGTTTGCGAAAATACAATTATCTGTGAAATAATTATAATAGTGAAGTTATAATTTCAATAAAAAAGTGATTTTTTTTATTTTTTAGTCAATTATAGTCAATTTAACCAAATCTATTTTAGTATTTGAAGCTTCTTCAATTGTAAAGTGAAAGTTTTCTATTACGATTTGGTCACCTTTTAGAGGAATTTCTTTTGATGAATTAACAATAAATCCTCCAAGAGTTCCGTAAGAATCACTTTCAGGAATATTTAGTTTATATTCCTCATTTATATAAGCAACATCTAGTCTTGCTGAAAACAAATAATTATTTTCATCAATTTGATTTTCAACAAACTCTTCATCATTATCATGTTCATCTTCAATTTCACCAAAAAGCTCTTCAACAATGTCTTCTACCGTAATTATTCCTGATGTTCCTCCGTATTCGTCTAGAATTACTGCAACACTTTTTCTCTTTTTCGTCAAAAGATTTAAAACATCTTTTATGAAAATTGTTTCAGGCACATACTCTACAGCAATCATAATAGCTTTAATGCTTCGTGGTTTTTTAAACAATTCAAATGAATGTACATAACCGATAATATCATCAAGAGAATTTTGATAAACTAATATTTTAGAATATCCAGTTTCAATAAATAATTCCCTTAATTCTGAAACAGGACTATGCAACTCAATAGCAACTAATTCTGTTCTTGGCGTCATTATTTCTCGTGCTTTTACTCCTGAAAACTCTAAAGCATTTTGAAATATTTGAATTTCAGAATCTACTTCTTGGTTATTTTCAACAGCACTCATTTGTTCGTTAATATAATTTCCCAATTCGACTTTACTAAAAAATGACGGAACATAATCGCCTTCTGTTTTAAAGAATTTTTTTAGAATAAAATCGGAAATCCAAATGATAAAAGTAGATATGTAATTAAAAACTACATAGAAGAAATAACTTGGTATAGCAAAAAACTTAATTAAACTATTGGCATAAATCTGAAAAAAAACTTTAGGCAAAAACTCAGAAGTAATTAAGATTATTAGAGTTGAAATAATTGTTTGAAGTAAAACATTAGAAAATTCAGATAGTTGAAAGTCGAATGAATTTATCCAATTCATTAATAAATCTCCCATAAAAAACCCATAAATTACAATAGCTATATTGTTTCCAACAAGCATTGTTGCAATAAATTTTGAAGGTTTTTCGGTAATTTTAGTTAGAATTTTTGAAAGGAAGTTATCTTGCTTTTTCTCAATTTCAAGATAAATTTTATTGGAGGAAATATAAGCAATTTCCATTCCTGAAAAGAAAGCTGAAAGTAATAAACATATAATTATTACTGCAATTTCCATTTAAGATTTAGTTTGATTTTGTTGTTTTTTTCTTTCTTCAAATTTTTTACCAAACTTACTTCTAAAGAAAAAAAGAAAAAATGCCATTGCGGCTAGCATGATACTTAAATAGGGTTTTGGATCATTATTCCATTTTGAAATTGTATCATAAACCATTATAAAACCAATAGCTAAATAGATGTATTTTGTTATATTTAAATAATTCATAGTTAATTTGAGTTTTCAACTTCGCCGTTTATTCGTTGCGAATTAATTATTTTGAAATCTTTACTAAAGTCAACACCTTCGCCAAAAGTAAATCCTTTTGGATCTGTAAACTTGAATCTTCTTTCGGTATAAAACCATTCATTTTTTTGATCAAAATACAATTGTTCCGTTTCAAAAAGCTGTCCAGCATCATTTGTTATTTTAACACTTCCTTGTAAATCAATTAAATCAGTGTTTTTAAATGAAACCGCATATTTTGATGTAACATAGGTCTTTTTTCCTCCTTCATCATACATTGTCACTTTTATTCCTTTAGGAAATTCTGTAAAAGGAAATTCAACTGTTGCATAATCTAGCATTTTTGGAGAAACTAAAATTGATTTAATTTTTCCTGAATCGGTGTATTTCAAATTTATAGAATCTGCTTCACCACTAGGTGTAAACTCGACAAAATTAGATTTTTGAACTTCTTTGAAATTACTTTCGCAAGAAGATAAAAAAAGAATTCCAAATAGAATTGAGAAAATAAAAAATGTTGTTTTTTTAATCATATTTATATTAAAACTTCACTTTTTCGTTAATCCAACAATTGATTGTTATGCTTCCGCCAGACTTTTTAACTTGCTTCATTTCGTCTGCAGTTAACTCTTGATTAGCATATTTTTTTGCAATACCAGGCAACGAAGATTTGAATCGTGGTTCCACTTTAGCTGCTGTTTCTGCAGTAATTTTAGCTAATCGGTTTATTGCTTTTTTTTCAATTTCTGTAGTTGCGCATTCGTTGATTGAATTTGAATATAAACTTGCTAAAAGAAGATACACATCGCCTCTTTCAGGGCTTATTTCCATAATCTTTTTGATAAACTCTTTAGATTTTGATTTGTCTCTTGTAGCAAACATATTAGCTAAAGTTAAATATATTTGACTCTTTTCGTTTTTTTCAATTGAAAGTTCTGCCGATTTTTCTAATAAATCGATAGCTTTTTCCTGATTTTTATTTTTCAAATTGAAATCAGCTAAATAATATAACGATTTTGAAGTTGGGTTTAACGAATTTAACTGAGACGCAATAGCTCCAAATATTGATGATTCGGATGCATTGACAAAAAGTAAAGCCGCAATTGAGGAAAGCCACTCAACATTATTTGCATTTTGTTTGAAATTGTTTTCAGAATAGGATACTAAATTTTCTTTAGTAAAATCTTCTCTTACGATTGAATTTGTTGCCAATTTTGCATTTTCAAATTCGACTGCTTTATCAGGAAAAGCTGTTTTATTTTTTTCAATTACAGCAAGAACTTGTCCGTAGGTTTCAATAAATTTATCGAATGTAATGGCATTTTTCTTATCGCCATATTTTTCTTTAAACATCTTGAAATAAGTGAATAAAGCATTTGGATTAGAAAATTGAAATTTATCTTTTTGAAAAGATTTATCTAAATTAGAATAAATTTCATCTTGATTAGCAATTCCATTATCAAAAAGAAGCATTGCTTTGTTGATAGAATTTCCGTTTTTGTTTTGAGGGAAATTTTTATCATATAAATCATAGAACTTTATTAATTCTCTGATTTCTTTTTCCTTAGTTTCATTTGATGCAATGTCAACATTATATTGAAGAACATTTATTCCTAAATAAAAAAACTCTTCTGATTTTGATGAACAAATAGTTTTAATTTCAGACAAAAGTAAATTAGCTTGCTTGTAGTCTTTATCATTGATTAATGAAGACAATTGCTTTTGTTTTTCAACACAATTGATTTCTTGTGAGAACAAAATTCCTGTAAAAAAAACACTTACTATAAAACACAATTTCTTCATAACATGCTATTTTAATTAGTCGTATTTAGCTTTTTTGAACCATTTATCGTTGAACGATAATCCGATACTAATGTTT
Organism: Flavobacterium sp.; assembly: GCF_027484205.1. Classification (GTDB taxonomy): domain Bacteria; phylum Bacteroidota; class Bacteroidia; order Flavobacteriales; family Flavobacteriaceae; genus Flavobacterium. The sequence continues at coordinate 37,033 of NZ_JAIXUB010000004.1, read as the reverse complement.
GTATAATTTTCTTGAACTAAACCTGCATTTGTAGTTCCTCTTTTTCCAAATTCTAACCCGATATTAATATTTGAAAATGTTCCTCCTAAAGGTAATCCTAAACCTAAAGTTAAAGCATAATCTTTAATAGATTCATTGTTTAAAACTAAACCTGTGTTTTCATATCTAAATCCTCCACGGTAAACAATTTTGTTAAAATAATTTGTAAACGAATTGTATTTTGGAATGTAATAACCACCAATACTGTATTTTACAGAATTTTCATATGCTACGTTATCGATATCATTAAATCTACTACCTAAATCACTTGTACCTTGAAGCGTAACTTCACCACCAATAGACCATTTTTTTACTTCGCCAATTGCTGTACTGAAAGCTAATTTAGATGGGAAAGTTAATGTTGAATCATCAACATCAATATTTTCTGCTTCATCTATAGCAACCTCACCTCCAACTGACGAAAATTGTACAGTAGCTATACTTCTTTCGTTATTCAATTTTAATGTTGACTTTGGACTAAAAGTAATTCCGCTAAAAATAGTTAATTTTTTATTCAATTTTGAATTGAAACCAATTCCGGTATTAAAATTAACACCCGATACGTCAGATGTGTTTAACTCTCTTGTTCCAAATTGAACTTCATCACGATAAGTTAAACTTTTGGTTTCAATTCTTCCAAAATTATATTGTAAATCTGCTCCAACACTAAATTTTGATGTTAATTGATAGCTATAACCTAGAAAAACTTTATTGATTCCGCCTTCTCCAGAATAGTCATTAAGCTGGGTTATTTCGTCTGTAGCAGGATCAACTTCGGTTGTTCTTATTTTGTAACCCACAGAAGAGTATGGAATTAAACCTAAACTGAATGCCATTTTATTTAATGGAATAGCAACAGCTAGATAATCTAAACCTGTTCTTCTTGATTTTTCTTTCTCAGAATCAGTTTTAAGAGTTGTTGGTGAATAAGTTCCACCAATTGCAAAAGTGGTCAATTTTAAATTAGATTGCAAAGCAGGATTTTGAAGATTAATGTGAATACTATCTCCTAAAACCGACAATCCACCCATTGCTCTGTTTTCTATTGTTCCTTTAAAACGAACATCACCAAGACCATAAAAAGAATAAGGCGAAGAAGTGCTTTCTTGTGCAAATGCAACTACCGAAAGAAATAAGCTAATGCTTACAATAATTTTTTTAATCATTTTGATTGTATTGAAAAATTTGGTTCAAACTTTCAAGAAGAAAATTTGAATTGGCAAATATGGTATTTTTTAATCGTTTAGCCAAAAATTCTGAGTCGCCACCCGTTAAAATTATGATAAAGTTATCATTTTTTTCTAAAATAGAGTTAATGAAACCATCAATCTCAAATGAAATACCATTTATAACTCCTGAATGAATTGATTGAGTTGTTGAATTACCAACACTTTGTTCTGGATTATCTTTTACTAATAACGGTAATTTTGCAGTGTAATTGTGTAAAGATTCATAACGAAGTCTAATTCCGGGAGAAATTGCTCCACCTAGGTAATTATCATTTTCATCAACAAAATCATAAGTAATACAAGTTCCCGCATCAATAATTAATCTGTTTTGTTTTGGAAATTGCAAAACTGCTCCTGCTGATAAAACCATTCTGTCAATGCCAAGTGTATTTGGCGTTTCATATTTATTTTTAAAAGGAAACACAATTTCTCTTGAGACAAAAAACACATTTACCCCATCTTTTAATTCTAAAAAATCGGTTTTATCAAGTTTTCCAACAGATGAAACTACAATATTTTCAATTTTAGGAAAGTTTTTTAAAATATTTTTTAAAATATTTTTCCAATCAGAATAGGATATAATTTCTTTTTGCAATAATGTATTATGTTCAAATACAGCCGATTTGATTTGTGTATTGCCAACATCTATAGCTAAAAGCATATTTTAATAATTTAGTTTGCAAAGTTACAAATAGATTTTTTTTAAAAATTGTTTTGGATAAATTAAAAATCGTTCTATATTTGCACCCGCAATCAACAGCAGTAATGCTACAAATTGTAACGGTACCTTAGCTCAGATGGTAGAGCAATGGACTGAAAATCCATGTGTCCCTGGTTCGATCCCTGGAGGTACCACGAAACCCGAATAGCAATATTCGGGTTTTTTGTTTTTAATTAATTAATATGTCTCACTTCCTTTACATTTTGTATTCAAAAACTAGCTCAAAATATTATGTTGGAGAAACTCATAATGTTGAAGAAAGAATTTTTAAACATAATCAACATGAATATTCTAATTCATTTTCTAAAATAGCAAACGATTGGAAATTAGTTTTATTTTTTGAGTGTGAAGATAGAACTCGCGCTTTATATCTTGAAAGATTTATTAAAAGAATGAAAAGTAAGTTATTCATTGAAAAAGTAATTCAGAACACTGAGATTTTATCAGATATTCTTTCAAAAAGATAATTAATAAAATATGTTTCTGGTTCTCCCGAAGTGTCGGGACTGGAGGCACCACGAAACCCGAATAGTCCCGAAATTTCGGGATTCGGGTTTTTTGTTTTTAATTAATTCATATGTCTCACTTCCTTTACATTTAGTATTCAAAAACTAGCTAAAATATTATGTTGGAGAAACTCATAATATTGAAGAAAGAATTTTTAAACATAATCAACATGAATATTCTAATTCATTTTCTAAAATTGCAAACGATTGGGAATTAGTTTTGTCCTTTGAATGTGGAGATAGAACTCATGCTTTATATCTTGAAAAATTTATTAAAAGAATGAAAAGTAAATTATTCATTGAAAAAATAATTCAGAACACTGAGATATTATCCGATATTCTTTTAAAGAAATAATTAAAAATGTGTCTCTGGTTCTCCCGAAGTGTCGGGACTGGAGGCACCACAAAACCGAATAGTCCCGAAATTTCGGGATTCGGGTTTTTTGTTTTTTAATTAATTAATATGTCTCACTTCCTTTACATTTTGTTTTCAAAAACTAGCTCCAAGTATTTGAAACTTATCAACCAAAAATGAATATTTGAATTTCAGGTTAAATGAATTTGATTACAAAAAAGTAAAAATTTTCTAATACTATCTCTAAATTTTATTTCTTATCTTTTTATAAAACTCTAATAATTAATGATAGAGTAATATTTTGTTACAGAATACATTAAAAAACAATTTAGGTGTTATTCAATACCCTCTAAAAAAGATTCCGCACCCGCAACTATACTCATTAGTTTAGATAATCCACTTTGTGATTTTATTGTTTTATCAAAGTTAAAAGGATTTTCAAGTTTATTAAGTTGCTTTAAGTAATAATCCATATTTACTAAAATGTCTTTGTCCTTTGTATTATTTACAATGTTTTCTATAATTCTGGTTGCACTATAAAACAAATATTGATTTTCTGGATAGTTAATTCTTCTTAACTCTTTTTGCAATTCTTTGTAATTCATTTGATTTTTATTTATTTCAAAAATAGAAATTTTAAATTACTTTAATTAGTAATTAGTATTTTAACTAAAAGTGCCACGAAACCCGAATAGTCCCGAAATTTCGGGATTCGGGTTTTTTGTTTTTAATTAATTCATCAAAAAAAAGCATCTAACTTTGTGATGCTTTTAAGTTTTATGGTTTTGTTGTTACTGTAGTCGAATCGTCGTATTCTGTTTCTTCAATATCCTCACCTTTTCTTCCAAGTTTTACTTTCGGATTTTCTTGCGTTCCAGTAACAGTTAATGGTATTCCAATAATTCCTAATGGTGGTAATCCAAGGCGCATTTTGATATTTAATTTCCCATCAAAACTTGTAGTTCCTTCAATTCTTGGCCTAAATCCTGCTACTTTAAATTTGAATCTCTCGATAGTTATGATGTTGTTTTTTATAGTAGTTTTAATATCAACTTTTGACAAATCTGGGTTTTTTATAGCATCTTTTCCTGTTTTTTTACTAACGGCACCAAACATTTTAAACCCTTTCATCTTTACATTTTTAACAGAAAGAATTCCACCACCAGATAACGATGGATAAATGGGCTGCATTTGATCGTTTAACTTTCCTGCTACTTTATAGTCTAATGAAACAATCCCTTCAGCACTTTCTGCAGCAGAAGCCATTTCACGAAACATTTTTATTTCCTTGTAAGCACGTTTTACATCAAATTCTTTAGCTACAACTTTAAAATCAAAAAATGCTTTTTTGGTAGTTTCGCTTCCATAAACAACATCCATATTTACATTAGAACCAATAATATCAAAACCTGATTTGTTAAGCATAATTTTTCCTTTGTTGATGACAACTTCGCTTTTTAGATTTTGCATTTTTAATTCATCGAAGTCAACTTTTTGAGCTAAACAATTGAATTTCAAATCTAAATTTGGAGGAATAATCACAACACCAGATTCCGTTTCCTTTTTAGTTTCCACTTTACTTTCAGAGGAAATTGTTTGATTTAGGACTTGCGATTTTGGCATGAACTCATCAATATTTATATAATTTGAAGTCAATGTAAAATCTCCTTTTAAAACAGCATTTTGAGATAAAACAAAGTCTATAACATTTTGCATATAACCATTCATTTTCAAATCAGATTGACCATAAACAGCATTGAAATTACTGAAATTCATTTTATCTTGATTGAAAACAAATGTTCCATCTTTTATTAAAAATGGTTTTGGCAAATACTCAGATGTAGTTTTGATATTTCTGAGTATTAGTGTTCCTTTATTATTTAATTTATGATAATTACCATTTGTTGCATCCGATTGCGTTCCTTTAAATGCGACATCAGCTTTGATATAACCTTCTAAATCCAAACCTTTGGTTGAAAAAACTTTGTAAATTTTTGCCAATTCCAATTCGCCTTTAGCAATAATATCATACTTGACATTTTCTAAGTTTTCAAGTGCTGCTTTAACATAAATTGGTTTTCCTTCAAAATCAAATGAAGCTGGTGAAAGATTGATTTTCAAATCTTTAAGCGAACCTGAATTATCTGAAACATTGGCAAGAACATTAATATTTTTAATCGGATTTGGATAATAATCGGTTTTTATATAGCCGTTTTTAAGTGAAATTGAACCTTTTGTAATAGGTACGATCTTGTTGGCTTTATCGTAAACTCCTTTTGAATTTATATCAACATTTAACTTCCCTTTTAAATCCACATTACCAATTCCGAAAGCTCTGTCTAAGTTAGCTAAATCTACGGCTGTATTTATTTTGGCATTGATATTTGGCTTACTCAATCCTTCCGTTTTTATGATAGCTTTTACATAATCTTTACCCAAATTGAAAAATATTGAATCAACATTGACTTTCAATTTTTCAACATCTAAAGCAGGAAGTTTTGTGTCAAAATTTAAGAAAACATTTGTTGCTGGAACCAATGCTTCTTTATGATTGATTTCGCCTTCTCTGATTTTCATATTAAAAGCCAAATTAGGTTTCTCATTAGTAGAAGCAATGTATTTTCCTTTTAAAGTTAGTAGCAAATCTGTATTTCCTTTTACTTTTGTTTTTTCTAACCAAGTCACGTATTTTGGTGGTAAAGCGGTGAAAAAATCATTCAATAAACTATTTTTAGATTCAACACTAAAATCAAGATCGTATCCATTTTTTAGGAAATCAAGTTTTCCAACAAAATCTATTGGAAGTTTATTGATTTTTAAATTATTTTCTTCAAAAATAAAAGACAAAGAATTAGTGTTAATTTTCGTAATCAAATCAGCATTAACTTTCTTGTTTTTAAGATATTGTTCTCCATCCATTGCAAAATTGAAATCATCAATTTTAGCTTCGGTTTTCAAGTCAAAAATAGCTTTATCTAAATCACCTTTTCCAAGGTAATTAAACCCTTTAGCATCAATCAATATTTTGGTCGATTTGTCATCATAAACCAAATGAGTATTCACTATTGAAATTTTGTCAAGTTTAATTTTTGCTGATGACGAATCTTTAGAAACTTCTTTACTATCAGAAACATAAATATTATAATTTGCTTCGCCATTTTTGTTTACTTTAATATTAGCAAAGGCATCTGAAAGAAAAATTTTATTGATAGTAACTTGACCATCCCAAACTAAATCTTTAAGATTGATTCCGAATGCAATTTCGTTAGCAGAAAGTAATGTCTCGTTTTTGTAAGGCGCAGAACCTTTCAAATCAAATTCGCTCAAAGACAATGTTAATAAAGGAAAATGATTGAAAAAAGAGAGATTTGCTTCTTTAAAATTAAGTTCACCATTCAATTTTGCATTCGCAAATTCTTTAACTTCTTTCTCTATTTTTCCTGGAAATAAAATTGGAAAAAGAAACATAAATAATAAAATCACCGCGATGGTTATACCAAAAACTTTAAGTGACTTTATTGCTATCTTCTTCATTTTTTTACTTTTAAATTGCTGCAAAGCTAAAAAAATAAGTTTTAGCTTTTTATTAAAAAATACATAATTAAAAAAGACCTTTCAAATTAATGAAAGGTCTTTAGGTAATCTATTTAAACTAACTCAAACATTAATTTTTAATTAACTTCAAGGTTTCATGATGATTGTTGTCATCAGAGATTTTTACAAAATACATACCTTGAGTTAAATCTGAAATTGGATATTGATAATCAACTAATTGATTTTCGAAAGTTTTTACTAATTGTCCTGTCATTGAAAAAATTTGAACTTTTGTAATACTCGAGTTATCAATTGAAAAATAAGTTGAAGATGGATTAGGATATAAACCAGATCCGGTTAAAGGATTGAAATCTATAGAACTTAAAGCTGCTTGATTTCCGTAAACTCTAAAACCTCCTGATTCAATGTTGATATTCATAGCGGTATTAGTAACTGAAAGTGTAGAATTATCCATTAAATTATACCAAGTTCCTGCAAAAGGGAAATCAGCAACAACATCTAAATTAGCTACAGAAAAGTTTGCTAAAATAACTACATTAGTTAAAGCTCCTGTACCTCCAAAAAGATAAATTCTTTGTCTTACATTATTGTTATTTCCACCTGGCGCACTGATTGCATAATTAGCATTAAAAACTGAATTGTTCTTTTTTAAATCAATCATTTTTGCCCAGTTGTTATAAACAACACTTCTATTTGCATCGGCTAACCAATTGTTTGTCCATTGAGGTTGTGGTTTTGTGTCTAACTTACAATCGCCTCCTGTAGTATCATAATCAGTATTAACAGAGCCATTATTACAAGTAAATATTGAACCTGTGTTTCCTAATTCTCCAAAATGCCATATCATTTTTGGCCCTGGAATTAGTAAACTAATTGCACCAATAGCTGACATCCTTTTTATTGTGTTTGTAAGATTACCATTCACAGGAAAAGCACCAGAACCATTTCCAAATGTAAAAGCAGAATATAAAATTCTCTCTTTGTCATGACTTTCAGGATATCCAATTAATCTTTTTCCTGTAAATCCACGAGAAACGTGTCCCATTCTTGTAATATCTTTATCACCAGACGTTCCTTGAGCAAGTTCAGCATATTTTGAAGTCATTTCACCCCACATTAATATACCTTTACCTTCTCCTAATCTATAATTTGCCCATTGCTGTTCTTCATTGTCAGCTCCAAGGTGCTCAAAAATTACAATATGATTATTATCTTGTGTCCATGAATAATCTGCATATTCTTTAAGAACAGCGACTCTATCTGCTTGATATGCATTTGTACATGTATCGTCTCCACCAGAACATGCTTGAGTGAAACCTTTAGTTAAATCCCAACGGAATCCATCAATCTTAAATTCTTGTATCCAGTGTTTAACAACACGTTTTGTATAGTATTTTGTTAATGTAGAAGAGTGATTGAAATCTGACCCAACACTATAACTATGTTTGGCGAACTCATTAAAGTATGGATTATCTGCAGCAGGATCACCCCAACCATCACCATCAGCATCTTTCATCCACATTCTAACCATTGGATTTCTTCCAAAAGCGTGGTTTAAAGCAACATCAAGAATTACTGCAATACCGTTTTGGTGACATAAATCAATGAATTCTTTAAATTTATTAGCAGTACCATAAAATTTATCTAAAGCTAAATGATATGCAGTATTATAACCCCATGATTCATTTCCTTCAAACTCCATTACAGGCATTAACTGAATAGCATTTATTTTAAGATTTTTGAAATAATTTATTTTATCAATTAAATCTTGAAAATTTCTGTCTGAATCAAAATCTCTAATTAAAACTTCATAAACTACTAAGTTATCTTTATTAGGTTTAACAAAACCTGTAGTTGCAGCACTCCAGTTGTAAGGAGTTTGTCCTGTTTGCAAAACTGTAACTTCTCTTTCTTGTCCTGACGGATAAGTTGGCAAAGAAGGATAAGATGTTGCTGGAATATATGGATCATCATATGGAGATAGTACCAAAGTTGAATACGGATCAGCTGTTTTTACTAAAACAGGAGAATTTAATGTAGGTGTTTGATCAACAACCCAATATTGATAAGTATATTGTGTTCCTGATGTTAATCCAGTCAATTCTAACCAAAACTTACCAGTCGTAGCATCTTTTTTCATTGCGTAACTTGAGTTTGGTTGCCAATTATTAAAACTTCCTGCAACATAAACGAAATCTTTTCCAGGTGCATCTAATACTAAAGTCGCTTTAGTTGCATCTGAAGAATTATAATTGATTCCGTCTTCTAGTCCTGAAGGAAGTGCTTGAGATAATATACCAGGATTTACAATCACATTAAACTTTTTAGTTTGAGTAATTGATGCTTGAGTAATATCTAATTCATAAGCTTGATTTGACGTAATTCCTGTATGATTAAATGAAAAAGAAGTTGTGCTTGGATTTGAACTTATACTTACTCCATTTGCTTTTAAATTATAACTTGCATTACCGTTAGTATTGTTAGCTGTTATATTTAAACTTCCACCTGAGCTAATAATTGTAGAACTATTTACTGTTGGTGAAGTTAGAGTTGATTGAAAAAGACCAACTTCTAAAGTAATATCTTGTGACTTTTTATCACCTGTTGCATTTTTTGCTTTTACTAAAAAACCTATTCTTCCAATTCCTGTTCTTGAATAAAATGTTTGAGGAACAAATGTTATTGAATAAGTATCAGTACCTGAATTGTAAGTTAATAAATTTGTTTCACTAGAGTTAGTCCAAGTTCCATTAGTTGGACAATCTAAAATATTAGTATCATTTGAATCAAAGGACCATGCCCATAGATACAATGCGTTTCCTGTTACACCCCAAGTTGCTTCATTAATACTTGAACCGTTAAATGTAACTGTAATTGATTGATTTTCTTCAAAAGCAGTTGGAGATACATTATAAGTTATGGTTTGTTGTTGCGAAAAAACATTCATCGCAAAAAACAAAAAGAATAAATAAGTGATTTTTTTCATAGTTTATTTTTATAGAAAAGGGCTTTCTATTAAAGAAAGCCCTTTAAAAATGTTTTTATAATTAATTTGCCGTTAAAGTATATGAATATTGTCTAGGATCAGACAAATCTAATACTACAGTATAAGTTCCAGCTGTACCAACTGACAAATTAGGACCATCATAATTCATTGATCCATCTTCATCTGGATCACCTCCTAAATTAATAGCCCAAGCATTATTAGCTCTGAATTTAAATTCACCAGCAGTTAAAGCAACTGTTCCTTCCCATTTTTTTGTAGTCGGATTGTATGTTAAAGGAGTACTATTATCCCAACTACCTGGTGTTGCAGCACCTACAATACCCCAAGTTGTTAACGTTTCTGTGTATAACAATGTTGCTGTGTTAGCCTGAATTCTATAATAACCTGGAGTAGCAGAAATATCTGATTCTCCTGATTCAGCAAGAACACCACTAAAAGTACCATCATCACCCCAATCAGTATTTCCCCAATTAAAGTTACCTGCTGGATCTGGACCTACAAATTTGTGTCCTCCGTCAAGCCAAACATAACCTTCATAATCTGTTTGTCCAAAACCAGAAGACGCTAAAGTTGGAGCTGTTGGTGGATTCCATCCTTGATGATTACCAGGAACAGCTATTTTAGGCAAGTCAGTAGAATATGGAGTTACAAGATAAGTAATAGGTGTTGAAAAAGCCTCTTGAGATGCTGTACTTCCAATTGTTGATTTAATTCTAACATCTAAACCTCCTTCAGAATATGGAGTTAAACCTGCAGCTACTGCAGCACCATTTAAAACATCTGAAGATATAGTTATGTATGTATTAGTTGTATTTACAACATCTACAGGATTATCAAAGTTATCTCCGTTTTTGTCAACTTGAATAGTATATGTTACTTCTGTTGGTGTACCATAATCCATATTACCCCAAGTAAGTGCTAAAGCAGGATTTAGTGGATTATCAGGAGTCAAAACCACGCCTTCACCTGACTGAGGAGAAAGAATTTCAAATGATGCTTCAGGTGTAGCAAATCGCAAATCTTGTTCGTCTTCACAAGACCAAAAAGTAGAAGCAACTAATGCTAGTGTAAAAATTGATTTTATTGTATTTTTCATTTTTATTATTTTTATAGTTAATAAATTAATATCCAGGGTTTTGAGTTAAATTAGGATTTGCAGCAAGTGATGCAGATGGTATTGGAAATAATTTTAAATTGTTTGAAATTGAAATTCCATTCGATCCATTTCCTTTCCAAGCCCAATTGTAGCTTCCACCCGTGTACTTGTTAAATCTAATTAAATCTTGTCTTCTGTGAGATTCCCAATGTAATTCTCTCGCACGCTCATCAATAATAAAATCTAGAGTTAAATCTGAAGAATCAATATTTGCTATTGTAGAACCAGAATTTGCTCTTTCTCTTAAATCATTAACATAATCTAACGCTTGAGTTAAACTTGCAGATGATGCACCTCTAACAGCACATTCTGCATACATTAAATAAACATCTGCTAAACGAAATAATGGAAAATCAGTATTTACAAAAGTAGTACTTGATCCTAATCCTCCTGTAGATGTAACATTAGAATATTTAGCTAAAATATAACCTTGATCTCTATTAGCTATATCTGAAATGTCAATATTTCTAGGACCAGAAATAATAGTTTTTCTTGAGTCAGTGTTAAAATCAGCGCCTTCAAATTTTTGAACAAATTGTTTTCTCAATCTTAAAGCTCCACCCCATCCACCTGAACTAACTCCTAAACCAGTTCCGTTTTGTTCAATTGAACCTACTTGACCATTAATCATTACTGTTGTAGGACCATAATTTTGAGTAGTAATACCATCTGATTGAAATGTGAAAATCATTTCTGATGAATTATTATTATCCGCTTTAAAATTATTTAAGTAATTAGAATTAAGAGTATATCCTGATCCAATAATCTCTGTACATAAAGTAGCACAATCTGAATATCTATTGGTACCAATGTAAACTTCTGCGTTTAAATAAATTTTAGCTAAAATCATTTTTGCAACAGCTTGATCAACTCTACCATACTCATTTGTTCTTGCAGCTTTTAAGTTTGGTATAACTTCTGTAAGTTCCTCTTCAATAAAATTGAAAAGTTGGTTTCTATCATATTGAGGTCCAGCAAACCCTGGAGGATCATTTTCAGTAACAAATGTAGCTTTACCAAACAAATCCATTAAATGATAGTAGGCTAATGATCTTAAAACCTTAACTTCATTTCTATACAACTCAATTTCTGATAACGTTGTTGCATCAGTAACTCCTCTAGAATTTAACTTTTCTGGAGTAGTTTGTCTCAAATATTCATTAACAAAAGCAACTTCTGCCATAGCTCTACTATACATCCCTAAAATTACTGGATTTTGAGCTGTCCAAGTATTTCTTTGTAATTCTTTAGTTCCAGGATCATTTTCATAACTCCAGATAACTTCATCTGTAGTCAAATTCTCCATATACCAAAGACATCTACCATACTGGCTAGTTCCTGCGTCAATTCCTTCAAGGAAAGATGAACCTGGACCTGCAGCACCTGTTAAAGAAAAATTTCCATAAACACCTGCTAAACCTTTTTTATAAGCATCAGGTTGATTAAAAAAATCTTCTGACAAGAAAACGTCGTCATCTTCAGGGACAACATTTAAATCATCAGTACAAGAATTTAGCAAAAACATAAATCCTAGTAATGCGATAAAACTTAAATTAATTTTTTTCATAGTTTTTATTTTAAAATTTTACGTTTGCACCAAATAGAATCGAACGTTGTCTTGGGTAAATTGTATTATCTCTACCATCGTTCGCAATTTCTGGATCTAAACCTGAGTATTTTGTAAGAACAAATGCATTTTGAACTCCTGTAAATAATCTAACAGAAGCTTTTCCATCAAATACTTCAGGGAAAGTATAACCTAAAGTTACATTATCTAATCTTAAAAATGATCCGTTCTCAATATATATATCAGATAAAATAACATCAGATGTTGTATTGAAATCAGTTGACAAAACTGAAGATGGAATATTTCCTAATACTGCATTATTTTTAAGTAAATCATATTGTGCTTTTGTAGCATTAACAGAATTATAAATTCTATTTCCTAAACTTGCTCTTAAGTTAAATGAAAAATCTAAATTTTTATAATTCATATTTGAAGCAAAACCTAAAGTTAAGTCTGGATCTGGATTTTTATAAATGTATCTATCATCACCATTGATAATACTATCACCATTTAAATCTGCATAAGCTCCTTCAATAGGATTGTTATTACTATCATATAACTGTTTGTAAACATAGAAAGAGTACGGAGTAAAGCCTTCGCTTAATATTTGTGCTGTTCCACCTGTTCCAGCTCCTACATCACCTAATAAGATATCAGAATTCAAAGCAAGTTCGTCGATTCTTCTTTCAAATTTAGTTGCATTAAAATTAACATTCCATTTAAAGTTTTTAGAATTTAAAATTTCTGCGTTTACAGCAAATTCAATGCCTTTAGTAGTAAAAGATCCTATGTTTGCCCATCCTCTGTTTGTAAAACTTCCTCCATCAGCAAAAGCAGTTTTTGAAATCATATCATCTGCTTTTTTGTAAAATAAATCTAATGTTCCTGTAATTCTATTATTCAATAGTCCGTAATCAAAACCTAAATTGTAAGTTGTTGTTTCTTCCCACTTTAGATTTGTATTGTAAGGATTTGGAATTCCAACTGCATAAGGAATTGATCCAAAAATATATTGAGAATTTGTACCTCCAACTGAATATTGTTGTAAATAATAATTATTAGCATCAGATGGTAAAACTTGTTGACCTGTAATACCCCATCCTAATCTAAGTTTAAAATCAGAAACTATTTTAGAGTCTGCAAAGAAATCATCTTTCATTTTCCATGCAAAAGCAGCTGCTGGAAAATTACCCCATCTATTATTAACATCAAATCTAGAAGTAGCGTCTCTTCTCATAGAAAGTGTTAATAAATACTTATCATTAAAAGTTAAATTAGTTCTACCAAAAAAACCAATTAAAACATTATCAGTAGGATCAATAGCATCAGCATCTTGGTTAAAAATATTATATCTGTTTCCAGTAAAATATTCATGCTCTTCAAACTTTTGATAAGAATAACCACCTGTTAGTTCAAAATTTATTTTTCCAAACAATTTATTATAAACTAGATAAAAATCTAATAATTTATTTTTGATGTTTTTAGTTCTAAACTCATTAGTTCCATATCTGACATCACCAATACTACCACCAGTTGCAGCATCAGGAGAAACTAATCTTAATCTATTACCTCTTGATTCATCATAACCTAAATTTAAAACAGCTCTTAATTCAGGTAAAAAATGAAATTTATAATCAAACTCGATATTACCAAATAATCTATTATTTCTACCACTATCATTAGTTTGAATCAACTGAGCTACAGGATTTCTTGGAGCTAACAATAAAGCATTTTGATTAGTAGCTGCATTGTAATTATAATATTCAAAGAATCCGCCAAACGGAGAATTCGAATCATATATAGGCTGAGTAGGATCAAATTGAATTGCTGAGTTTTCAACACCATCAGCAAATCTATTAGTTTCATTTGTGTAATTAGCACTAAATCTCAATTTTAAGTGATCTTTTAATAAAGAAGGAGATAATGCTGCTGACACAGTATTTCTATTAAACTCATTTGTAAGTCTCAACCCTTCTTGGTAAGTTCTACCAATTGATATTCTTGCAGGGATTTTGTTAAATAAATTTCCTTTTAATGATAAATTATTATCAAAATAATCTGTTCTTCTATAGATTGCTTCTTGCCAATCAGTGTTTGAATTTCCTAGCAACCCAACATCACCAGGTCTTAATGTTTGAATAATATTTCTGTATTCATCTGCACTAAAAACATCAATTTTGTCAACTAATTTTCCAGAACCATAATTAAAATTATAATCTACAGATAATTTTTTAGAACCTTTTTTAGTTGTAATAATTATTACCCCATTTGAAGCTCTTGCACCATAAATAGCAGTTGATGAAGCGTCTTTCAAAACAGTAAAAGTTTCAATATCACTTGGATTTAAAGATGCTAAAAACGAAGTAGATCCTACGTTTGTAGTATTTGATATTGGCAAACCATCAACAACAACTAATGGATCATTAGATGCAAATAGAGAAGAACCTCCTCTAATTCTTATTTGCGATCCTGACCCTGGCGCACCACTTGTATTTATTGTTAAACCTGCAACTCTACCGTTTAATAAATTCTCAACCGTTACATTGGCTCCTTTATTAAAATCTTTGCTAGCAACAGTGGCTACTGATCCTGTCGCATCTTTTTTCTTAACAGTACCATAACCAACTTGAACTACAACTTCTTGAATTTGATTAGATTCTTCCTCTAATGAAACTGAAATTGAAGATTGTCCGTTGTAATTTACAATCTCATTTTTGTAACCAATAAAAGAAAAGACAATTTTGTCTCCACTTTTTAGTTTAGCTAATTTAAACTTACCGTCTAAATCAGTTGAAGTACCTGCTGCGGCACCTTGAACTACTACATTTACACCTGGAATGGGTTGTTTAGATTTTGAATCCTTTACAACACCTTCTAGTGTGCTTTGTGCAAAGACACTAAATGGCAGAAGTAGTAATAAAAATAACAACTTTTGATAAATTGTTTTCATACATTTTGTTTAGGTTAATAATTTGTTTTTTTGCTTATACTTTAACTTCGAATGTTAAATTTATGATAAATATTCACAAAAAAAAATGACATCGTATATATATACTTCCGAAAACGTTTTCGTGTTGAAAACTTTCTCTAATTTTCAGAAAATTAAGGGTAAAATTGACAATTAAAAAAATTAAACATACCTTTATTCAGAATTTAATTTTAAATGTTTTAGTTAAACATTTTTCAATTACTTAACATTACAAAAAAAACTATTTCTAAAAATAATTTCACAATATTAAAAATGAGAAGAAAAGTCACTTTAAAACAAATAGCTAAGGAATTGGATGTTTCCATTTCAACGGTATCCAAATCCTTGAGAGATAGTCCAGAAATAAGTGAAGATACAAGACAAAAAGTTCAAGCTTTTGCTAAATTATACAACTACAAACCAAACAATATTGCTCTAAGCTTAAAAAACAGAAAATCTAAAACTATTTGCATAATAATTCCTGAAATTATACATCATTTTTTTGCAACTGTAATTAGTGGCGTAGAACATGTCGCCAATGAAAATGGCTATAATGTAATCGTTTGCCTTTCTGACGAATCATTTGACAAAGAAGTAATTAACATGGAAATGCTAGCTAATGGCAGTATTGATGGATTTATAATGTCATTATCTAAAGAAACTCAACAAAAGAGAGATTTTCACCATATTACGGAAGTTATCAATCAAGGTATGCCAGTAGTAATGTTTGACAGAATTACTAATGATATTTTGTGTGACAAGGTAATTATTGACGATAATTTAGCTGCTTTCAACGCAACGCAATTTTTAATTGATAAAGGATTTAAAAAAATTGCACTATTAACAACTGTAGATTATGTTAGTGTAGGGAAATTAAGAACTGAAGGCTATCTCAAAGCTTTAAAAACTAATGATATTAAAGTAGATGAAAATTTGATTGTCAAAATTGAAGACACAGACAACTTTGAAGCTCAAATTGAGAATTTAATCACTAACCACAACTTAGATGCAATTTTTGCAGTAAACGAAATTTTTGCAGTTACAGCTATCAAAGTTGCAACACGACTAGGAAAATCTGTTCCAAATGATATATCTGTAATTGGTTTTACCGATGGAATTATATCTAAATACTCTTCTCCTTCGATTACAACTGTAAGTCAAAATGGAGTGAAAATGGGTGAAAAAGCAGCAAAAATGCTTCTTGAAAAACTTGAAATCGAAGAAGAAGACTACGAAGAACAATATAAAACAGAAGTAATTGAAACCGAACTAGTTGAAAGAGAATCCACAAAATAGCATAATTTTTTTATCAACAAAAAAACGTTTTCGTAAGTCATTTCATGAAAATTCTGAAATCTGAAATCTGAAATCTGAAATCTTTTAATATCTTTACCAAATCAAAGCTTATACTTTTTACTTCGAAAACAAAAAATAAGTTTTGATAAGCATCACGCTTATCGTATTTCTAACCAATAAATTACGATAATGGAAAAGCGTAAGTTAAGTTTCTGGCAAATTTGGAACATGAGTTTCGGATTTCTAGGGATACAAATGGGTTTTGCCCTACAAAATTCAAATGTTAGCAGAATATTTCAAACTCTAGGTGCTAACATAGATGACATTCCTATTTTGTGGGTCGCCGCTCCAATGACTGGATTAATCATTCAGCCAATTATCGGATATTTTTCTGACAGAACATGGACAAAACTAGGAAGAAGAAAACCTTATTTTCTTGCTGGTGCAATTTTAGCTTCTGCCGCTTTATTTATAATGCCAAATTCTCCTGTTTTATGGTTTGCAGCCGGAATGTTATGGATTATGGATGCTTCCATCAACGTTTCTATGGAACCTTTTCGTGCATTTGTAGGTGATAATTTACCCGATTCACAAAGAACTACAGGTTTTGCAATGCAAAGTTTCTTTATTGGAATTGGCGCCTATTTCGCTTCTAAACTTCCATTAATTTTTACTCATTTTGGGGTAAGTAACACAGCACCTTTAGGAATTATTCCTGATTCTGTTAAATATTCCTTCTATTTTGGTGGAATTGCATTTTTAATAACTGTTTTATGGACAGTATTAACTTCTAAAGAATATTCACCTGAAGAGTTAGAAGCTTTTGAAAACAGTAATAAAGAATCATATCAAAAAGAAACACATTCAAGAGAATGGTTTGTGTTAAATGGAAAATCACATTTAAGTAAAGGATTATTGCTTTTAGCTATAAGTGTATTATTTTCATTTGCCATTTTTAATTATGACTTGAAAAAAGATTTGTATGTATTATCAATTGGATTAATTGGACTTGGCGGAATTGCGATGCTAATTTCTGGATTAATGCAAAAAGCTAATAAAACAGAGAATGGGTTCGTTACAATAATGAATGACTTTCAGTTTATGCCAAAAATCATGAAACAATTAGCATGGGTACAATTCTTTTCATGGTTTGCACTATTTTCAATGTGGATTTACACTACTCTTGCCGTTACACAGCACATTTACAAAACAACAGACACAACTTCTGAAGCATACAATACTGGAGCAAATCAAGTTGGGGAAATGTTTGCAAATTATAACTTAATTGCAGCTTTAGCAGCTTTTCTTTTACCATTATTAGCTAAATATACAAGCAGAAAATTTACACACTTTGTAGCATTAGTTTGTGGAGGATTAGGTTTGATCTCTGTATATTTTATTTCCGAACCAACCGTTTTTACAATGGAATGGCTTCCTATGATTGGAGTTGGTATTGCTTGGGCAAGTATTTTATCAATACCTTATGCAATGCTTTCTGGTTCATTGCCATCTAGCAAAATGGGGTATTACATGGGAGTTTTTAACTTTTTTATTGTAATTCCTCAATTAGTTGCCGCATCAATTTTAGGATTTTTAGTTTCAAAATTTTTCAACAGCGAACCGATTTACGCTTTATTAATAGGTGGTGCTTCTATGATTCTTGCCGGAATAATAGCTTTAACCATTAATGACGAATCGAAAATTAATTTAAATGAATAACAAAAAAGCATTCATATTCGACCTTGACGGAGTAATCGTTGACACAGCAAAATATCATTTTTTGGCGTGGCAAAAACTTGCTCAAGAACTCGGTATCGAATTTACACCCGAACACAACGAAGAATTAAAAGGAGTAAGCCGCGTTCGATCTCTTGATATTATTTTAGAACTTGGAGAAATTCAAGCTTCTCAAGAGGATAAAAACAAATGGCTAATTCAAAAAAATGAAGATTATCTATCGTATTTGGTAGATATTGATGAAAGTGAAATTTTACCTGGTGTACTTCCTGTATTACACTATTTAAAAGATAAAAATCAGCTAGTTGCATTAGGTTCTGCAAGTAAAAACGCACGACCAATTTTAGAAAAAACAGGAATTCTAAATTTATTTGATGCAATCGTTGATGGAAATGACGTTACCAATGCAAAACCTGATCCAGAAGTATTTCTTCAAGCAGCAAAAAAATTAGGTGCAACAAACGAGAATTCAATTGTTTTTGAAGATTCAGTAGCCGGAATTCAAGCCGCAAATATTGCAAATATGACCAGCATCGGAATTGGAGAAGCAACAACATTACACGAAGCAAAATATATATTTAAAGATTTTACATTTATTGATGTTTCTTTTATTGAATCATTGATAAATTAATTTTAGTTTCAAGTTTCAGGTTTAAAGTTTGACTTTACCTGAAACTTGAAACTTGAAACTTTTTTAAAAAAAATAAAAAATGAACCAAGATTATATCAAAGCAGACAATTGGTCCATCATTGAAGAAGGATTTGATGCAGAAAGAGTAAAATCGTCTGAAAGTTTATTCAGTATTGGAAACGGTGCTATGGGACAACGTGCCAATTTTGAAGAATACTATTCAGGCAAAACATTTCAAGGAAGCTATATTGCAGGGATTTATTATCCTGACAAAACAAAAGTGGGTTGGTGGAAAAATGGCTACCCAGAATATTTTGCAAAAGTTTTAAATGCTCCAAATTGGATTGGAATTGACATTGAAATAAACAATGAAGTTTTTGATTTGGCAAAATGCAAAACTGTTGCCAATTTCAAACGTGAATTGAATATGAAAGAAGGTATTTACTATCGTTCTTTCACAGCTACATTACAAAACGGATTAGAAATTTCAGTTAAAGTAACGCGTTTTCTTTCCCTAGATATTGATGAATTAGGTGTGATTAATTTTGATATCACTCCTTTAAATGGTGATGCCAAAATTGTTTACAAACCTTATATTGATGCTGGTGTTCACAACGAAGATGCCAACTGGGAAGAAAAATTCTGGGAACCATTGAACGTTCAATACTCAAATAATGAAGCATTTGTTACTGCTAGAACTTTCAAAACGCATTTCACTGCAACAACTTTTATGCAAAATGCAGTTTTGCTAAACGGAACAAATCTGAATTTAAATCCATCAAATGTTGAAAAAACAGCTGACAAAATTCAATTTACTTATGAAGTTGCAGTTGCAAAAGAACAAATTGCTACTATACAAAAGTTAGGTGGATATACCGTTTCATTAAATCACGAAAACACACAAGTTGCTGCTCAAAATGTTATTGCTGAAGGTTTGAAAATTGGTTATTCTAATTTAGCTGAAAGTCAGATTCAAGCTTGGGCAAAAATTTGGGAAATGAGCGACATTACTATTGATGGTGATGTAAAAGCGCAACAAGGAATTCGTTTCAATATTTTCCAATTAAACCAAACCTATTTAGGAAAAGATTCTCGTTTAAATATTGGTCCAAAAGGATTTACAGGAGAAAAATACGGTGGTTCAACTTATTGGGATACCGAAGCGTATTGCATTCCTTTTTATATGGCTACAAAAGACCAACAAGTAGCAAGAAATTTATTGACATACCGATACAATCAATTGGATAAAGCAATTGAAAATGCAGGTAAATTAGGTTTCAAAAATGGAGCTGCTTTGTATCCGATGGTTACCATGAATGGTGAAGAATGCCATAACGAATGGGAAATCACATTTGAAGAAATTCACAGAAATGGTGCGATTGCCTTTGCCATATTTAATTATTACAGATTTACAGGAGATTATTCTTATATTCCTGAAAAAGGATTGGAAGTTCTTATCGGAATTGCACGTTTTTGGCACCAAAGAGCAACCTACTCTACTTACAGAAATCAATATGTAATTCTTGGAGTTACTGGTCCAAATGAATATGAAAATAACGTAAATAATAATTTCTACACTAATTATTTGGCAAAATGGTGTATCGATTATGCTGTTGAACAAATCAATAAAGTAGAAAAAGAATATGCTTCAGATTATGCTCGAATAATGAGTAAAGTGAATTTGGATGCTGCCGAAATTTCTCATTGGAAAGCCGTTGCTGATAATATGTATTTTCCATATTCAAAAGAACACGATGTTTATTTACAACAAGATGGTTTCTTAGATAAAGAATTGGTAAAAGTACATGATTTAGATAAAAGCCAACGTCCAATTAACCAAAAATGGTCTTGGGATAGAATCTTGCGTTCGCCATACATCAAACAAGCGGATACTTTACAAGGTTTCTATTTCTTTGAAGATCATTTTACCAAAGAGCAATTAGAAAAACATTTCGATTTTTACGAACCATTTACCGTTCATGAAAGTTCACTTTCGCCATGTGTTCACTCTATTCAAGCGGCGGTTTTAGACAGAATGGAACAAGCATACACTTTCTATTTAAGAACATCTCGTTTAGACTTAGACGATTACAATAAAGAAGTTGAAGAAGGTTGTCACATTACATCAATGGCTGGAACTTGGATGAGTATTGTAGAAGGTTTTGGTGGAATGAGAGTCAAAAATGATACATTACATTTTGAACCAAAAATTCCATCACAATGGCAAGGCTACTCGTTCAAAATCAACTTCAGAAATCAAATTCTAAAAGTTGAAGTACTACAAAATGAAACTAAATTTTCATTAGAAGGAAATAAAGAAATTTCCGTTTTAGTCAACGGAAAAGAAGTTTTAGTAGAGCCGAATAGTTTGGTGACTGTTTAGTTTCTCGCAAAGACACAAAGTCGCAAAGAATGTACTTTGCGACTTTTTTAATAAAATAAATAACAAGAAAATAAAAGTTTGTGCCTCTACGACTTTGCGAAAAAAAATTGAAGATAATGACAGAAAACGAACTTTCAAAAACAATAGTCGATGTGAGTTACAAAATTCACACAAGACTTGGACCTGGTCTATTAGAAAGCGTTTATGAAGCTATTCTGTATCATGAATTAACAAAAAGAGGTTTAAAAGTTGAAAGACAAAAACCAATTCCAGTTATTTGGGATGATATACATCTTGATATTGGTTTTCGCTCGGATTTAATAGTTGAAGATAAAGTTATAATTGAAATAAAATCTGTAGAAAGTATTTCAAATGTTCATTTGAAACAATTATTAACTTATGTAAGAGTAACTGATTTAAGGTTAGGTTTACTAATAAATTTTAATGAAGCATTAATAAAAAACGGAATTAAACGAGTAGCAAATGGACTATACTAAACAAACTTTGCGCCTTTGCGCCTTTGCGAGATTAACAAAATTAATTACTCTTCTAATGTTATCAACTTCAACTTTCGCTCAAGTTGATCGAGTTGAACCTCCTTTTTGGTGGAG
Organism: Flavobacterium sp.; assembly: GCF_027484205.1. Taxonomy (GTDB): domain Bacteria; phylum Bacteroidota; class Bacteroidia; order Flavobacteriales; family Flavobacteriaceae; genus Flavobacterium. The sequence continues at coordinate 15,272 of NZ_JAIXUB010000004.1, read as the reverse complement.
TGACATGAATCTTTCTGATGTTCAAATTATGTTCTATGGAAAAAATATTGCTCAAAATGAAGTTTCTGTTTCCAATAGAATTGTAATTAAAGGAATTCAAAAAACCGAAAATCCTAACTACGTTTTCGTAACCATCGACACAAAAAATACAACGGCTCAAGATTTAGTTTTCACTTTCAAAAACAAAAACAAGTCGTTTACACAAAATTATTCCCTAAAATCTCGAAAAGAAAATTCTAAGTTCAGAAAAAGCTTCGACAGTTCAGATATGATTTACCTAATTATGTCCGACCGATTTGCAAATGGCAATCCAAACAACGATTCAGATAAAATTCTTACTGAAAAAGCAAACAGAGCAAATATTAATGGAAGACACGGTGGAGATATTGAAGGAATTATTAAAAATTTAGATTATATAAAAGAATTAGGTGCAACTGCAGTTTGGCCAACACCTCTTTGTGAAGACAATGACGATAGAGGTTCATATCACACTTATGGACAATCGGACGTTTATAAAATAGATGCTCGCTTTGGAACCAATGAAGATTACCTTCGTTTAAGTTCCGAATTGCACAAACGCGGTATGAAAAACATCATGGATTATGTTACCAATCATTGGGGTTACAAGCATTGGATGATGAACGATTTGCCAACTTACGATTGGATTCATCAATTTCCAGGCTATGCACAAACCAATTATAGAATGAGTACACAATTTGATACTAATGCTTCCAAAAAAGATTTCGATTTGTGTATGGACGGATGGTTTGTAAAATCAATGCCCGATTTAAATCAATCCAATCCTTTAGTTTTAAATTATTTAACTCAAAATGCTATATGGTGGATTGAATATGCTGATTTAGATGGATTTAGAGTGGATACTTATTCTTACAATGATAAAACAGCTATTTCCAAATGGACTAAATCAATAACCGATGAATATCCTAACTTCAACATTGTAGGTGAAGTTTGGATGTACGATCAAGCACAAATGGCGTATTGGCAAAAAGACAGTAAAATTGGTGCTATCCAAAGTTATAACTCAAACCTACCAAGTGTTATGGATTTTACTTTGCAAGATGCTATTGGCAATGGTGTTTTTAACGAAGATAAACAAGAATGGAGAAACGGTATGGTAAAAGTTTATGAGAATTTCAATAACGATTTCCTGTATCCAAACATCAATAATTTGTTAGTTTTCTTTGAAAATCACGATACCAACCGAATCAATGAATTCTATAAAAATGACTTTAAAAAATACCAAATGGCGGTTTCGTTAATTGCAACCGTTCGTGGAATTCCTCAAGTATATTATGGTTCAGAAATTGGAATGGCAGGAAGCAAAAATGTTGGCGATGGTGACATTCGTAGAGATTTTCCTGGCGGATGGAATGGCGATACAAACAACGCTTTCACTAAATCAGGAAGAACAGAAGAGCAACAAAAATTCTTTGATTTTACTTCAAAAATATTCAATTGGAGAAAAACAAAATCTGTAATTCACAACGGAAAAACTACGCATTATGTTCCTGAAAATAACGTTTATGCTTATTTTAGATATGATGAAAAACAAACTGTAATGGTGGTAATGAATAATTCAACTGATAAACAAACCATCAAAACTGTGAGATTTCAAGAAAACATCAAAAACTACAAATCTGGAAAAGATGTTATTTCTGAAAAATCATTTGATTTAAAAAACGATATTGAACTTGAAGGAAAATCAGTTTTAATTTTAGAATTGAATTAAAATGAAGAAACTACTTTTCATCTTATTACTTACCACATTTTCATTTGCTCAAAGGAAAATTGAAAGCCATCAAATCATCAACAAGGAAAAAATTGAAGGAATAATCAATCGTATAGATAGTTTTCCAACAAAATTTATTGTTCCAAGAACTGTTGATGTTTGGTTGCCGTCCAATTATTCTAAAGATAAAAAATACAGTGTTTTATATATGCACGACGGACAAATGCTATTTGATGCCACTTCAACTTGGAACAAACAAGAATGGATGGTTGATGATGTTGTATCAAAATTAAATTCTGAAAATAAAATTGAAGACATTATTGTTGTTGCTATTTGGAATATTCCAAACCTGAGACATATGGATTTATATCCTAACAAACCTTATCAATTACTATCAAAAGAAATTCAGGAAAGTATTCAAACAGAGGTGAAAAAGGCAAAATTTCCATTTGATGACAAAAAGATAAATTCAGATAATTATCTTCAATTTATTGTTACGGAATTAAAACCTTATATCGATAAAAATTATTCCGTTTACACCGATGCTGAACATACTGGAATCATGGGTTCTAGTATGGGTGGATTGATTTCGATGTATGCTATTTGTGAATATCCAAATATTTTTGGAAAAGCGAGTTGTTTATCAACACATTGGGTTGGATTTCGTGATTTTGAAAACAATCCAATTCCAGAAAGTTTTTTTACTTACATGGAGAAAAATTTACCCAATCCAAAAAATCATAAAATCTATTTCGATTACGGAACTGAAACACTTGACGCAAGTTATTTAAAATATGAATATCGCGTTGATGAAGTGCTACAATCTAAAGGATATACATCTGAAAATTATAAAAGTCTTAAATTTGAAGGAGAAAACCATTCGGAAGCTTCTTGGCAAAAACGAATTAACATTCCTATTGAATTTATGTTTGGCAAAAACTAATAAAAGAAAAAATCATAATAAAATATGCTTTGCGCCTTTGTGCCTTTGCGAGATTAATAAAAAAACATGAAAAAAGTATTCATACTATTACTATTCACGACCTTGTCATTTGCTCAAAATGCAGATCGAAAATTTATTGAAATCAAAAATATTTCTAGTGGCTTTTCGGTTAAAGTTTCTGATGGGAATTATTTAATACATTTTCTAAATGATAAAATTGTTGAAACTTCATTTATACCAAATGGTAAAAAAAACATAAAACCTTCAGACGCTGTTATACTAAAAAATAAACTGAAAAACATTGCTTTCAAAGAGAATAAAAACTCAGTTGAATGTAGTTCCAAATCAAGCAATTTGAAGGTCGTTATTCAAAAATCACCATTTAAAATATCTTACTTAAATAATAACGTAGAAATTATTTCTGAAAAATCAGGTTATTTAAAACGCAAACACATTCCACTTGAAAATGTAAAAGGAAACATTACTGCCGATTCTACCGAAGTTTTACAATTCAATATTTCATCAGACGAAGTGCTTTATGGTGGTGGAGCAAGAGCTTTAGGAATGAATCGTCGTGGCAACAAATTAGCTCTTTACAACAGAGCGCAATATGGTTATGAAACACGTGCCGAATTAATGAATTTCTGTATTCCATTGGTTTTATCTTCTAAATTATATGCTGTTCATTTTGATAATGAAGCCACTGGATATTTAGATTTAGATTCAAAAAAAGATAATACTTTAGAATATGAAACGATATCAGGGAGAAAAACCTATCAAGTAATTGTAGGCAATTCTTGGGAAGATTTAGTAAAAAACTACACCGATTTAACTGGTAAACAACCTTTGCCACCACGTTGGGCATTTGGAAATTTCTCTTCGCGTTTTGGTTATCATACACAAGAAGAAGTTGAAAAAACCATTCGCAAATTTGAAGAAAGTAAAATTCCGGTCGATGCCATAATCTTGGATTTATATTGGTTCGGGAAAACAGTTCAAGGCACAATGGGAAATCTAGAATGGGATAAAGATAATTTCCCAAATCCAGATAAAATGATTGCTGACTTAAATGCAAAAGGTGTAAAAACTGTTTTGATAACAGAACCATTTATCCTTACAACATCTTCAAAATGGCAAGAAACTGTTGATAAAAAAGTCTTAGCAACATTAAATTCCGAAGTTTCGGAAGGAAAACCTGCCACTTGGGATTTCTATTTTGGAAACACAGGAATAGTTGACGTCTTCAAACCCGAAGGAAAAGAGTGGTTTTGGAATGTGTACAAACGATTAATCAATCAAGGTGTTGCCGGACTTTGGGGTGATTTGGGCGAACCTGAAGTTTTTCCATCTTATGCCAATACTTTTGCAGGTACAGCTGATGAAGTTCACAACGTTTATGGTCATAATTGGGCAAAATTAATTGCTGATGGTTATAAAAAAGATTTTTCAAATCAACGTCCATTTATTTTAATGCGTTCTGGTTATTCTGGAAGTCAACGTTTTGGGATGATTCCATGGAGTGGTGATGTTTCAAGAAGTTGGGGCGGATTGCAAAGCCAGATGGAAATTGCGCTTCAAATGGGAATGCAAGGTATGGCTTATATGCACAGTGATTTAGGCGGTTTTGCCGGAGATTATTTTGACAACGAATTGTATTTGCGTTGGTTGCAATATGGTGTTTTCAACCCAATTTTTCGTCCGCACGCTCAAGAAGATGTGGCATCAGAAGTAGCTTATAAAGACGTTGACACAAAAGAAATTGCAAAAAAAGCAGTCGAACTACGTTACCAAATGTTGCCTTATAATTACAATTTAGCTTATGAAAATTCAACTTTGGGCAAACCATTAATGCAACCTTTGTTTTTTAATGAGCCAAACAATAAAGAATTGCTTTCAAAAGCTGATGGTTATCTTTGGGGAAATGATTTTTTAGTATATCCAATTATAGAAAAAGGTCAAACTCAAAAAGAAGTTTATTTTCCAAAAAATTCAAATTGGTATGATTTTTACACCGGAAAAAAATACGAAGCGGGAACAACTCAAAAAGTTGAATTGAATAAGAATAATATTCCAACATTTGTTCGTGGAAATGTATTTTATCCAATGACAAAATTGGTTCAAAACACAAATTCCTATACAACTTCCGATTTGGATTTACATTATTATTTCGAAGGGAAACCGTCAAGTGAAAGAGAATTTTATTTTGATGATGGAAAAACACCTGATACAATTATTGATGCTAAAGATCATGAAATATTAAATTGTTCTACCGAGTTAATTAAAAATCAATTTTTTATACGATTAGAGAGTAAAACAGAAAATCAAGAACTACTTTCTAAAGGAAAAAACGGAACAATTTTTATATACAAATTTGAAAATCAACCAAAAAAAGTATTGATTAATGGCAAAAACGTTGATTATAAATATGATTTAAAAACAAAATCGTTAGAAATAAAATACAATCACTCAAGCTACAAAACCGATATCACAATTACATTTTAACCATGAAAAAAATATTTTTTTTACTTACAGTATTGTTTGCTTTTTCAAGTTGCAACTCAACTAAAGAGGCAACTTATACTCAAAAAACTAAAACACCTTTCGTTTGGGAAAGCGCCAATGTATATTTCTTATTAACCGATAGATTTTTAGATGGAAATCCAAACAACAATGCTATCATTAAAAGAGATAAACCAACAGCAAAATTGCGCGGTTTTGAAGGTGGCGATATTCGTGGTGTGATTCAAAAACTAGACGAAGGTTACTTTACCGATTTAGGAATCAACGCCATATGGATGACGCCTGTTGTAGAACAAATTCATGGTTCAGTTGATGAAGGAACAGGAAATACCTATGGTTTTCATGGTTATTGGACCAAAGATTGGACAGCTTTAGATCCAAGTTATGGAACACGTGACGATTTGAAAGAATTGGTTGATAAAGCACATGCAAGAGGAATAAGAATTATGCTTGATGCCGTTATAAATCACACTGGTCACGCCACAGAATTGGACGAAAAATATCCAGATGATTGGGTTCGTTCAACTCCAAATTGCAAATACAATTCGTATGATTCTAACATCAATTGTACTTTAGTTACTGGACTTTTTGATGTAAAAACAGAAAGTAAAGAAAATGTTGAATTACCTCCTTTTTTGATTGAAAAATGGAAAAAAGAAGGACGTTATGAAGAAGAAGTAGCCGAATTGAATGCTTTTTTCAAAAAAACAGGTTATTCAAGAGCACCAAGATATTACATTATGAAATGGCTTGCTGATTATATTTTAGATTTCGGAATTGACGCATACCGTGTAGATACTGTGAAGCATACTACAGAAGATGTTTGGTATGACTTTGGAAAAGTTTGCGAAATGTCTTTTGCAGAATTTAAAGCTAAAAATCCTTCAAAAGTTTTGGATAATAATGCGTTTTTTACTGTTGGAGAAGTTTATGGCTACAACATTGGAAGCAAAAGATTATACGATTATGGTGATAAAAAAGTAGATTATTATGCTAATGGATTTACTGGCTTAATCAATTTTGATTTTAGAAATGAAGCTAAAATGAACTATGAAGAGTTGTTTTCTAAGTATTCTACTATTCTTCAGAATGATTTGAAAGGAAAAACTGTTATGAACTATGTTTCGTCTCACGATGATGGTTGGCCGTTTGATAAAAAACGTGAAAAAACATTTGAATCTGGAACCAAATTATTGCTTACTCCTGGAGTTTCTCAAGTATATTATGGAGATGAAACTGCTCGTTCTTTAGATATTGAAGGAACAAATGGTGATGCGACTTTACGTTCAATGATGAATTGGGACGATTTGAAAACCAATAAAATGACGTTCAAAGTCTTAAATCATTGGCAAAAATTAGGACAATTTAGAAAAAATCATCCATCGGTTGGAGCAGGAATTCACAGGCAAATTACGAGTTCTCCTTATGTATTTAGTCGTGACTATTCTAATGGAAATTATTCTGATAAAGTTGTAGTTGGATTGGATTTACCTATTGGAAAAAAGGAAATTTCTGTTGGAACTATATTTGAAAATGGCACAAAAGTAAAAGATGTTTATTCAGGAACGACATCAGAAGTTATTGATGGAAAAGTTGCTATTGATAGTGAATTTGGGATTATTTTATTGGAAAAAAATTAATAACAATATCATAACATGATAATTTAAAGTAATAATTTTCAACAAATTAGATTTGAAATAATAATTTAAATTTAAGATGTTACAATGAAAAGCTGTTATTTATTTTTAATTTCATTTCTATTTATTCAATGCAACGTGATGAAAAAACCACTCAATATTGGGCATCGTGGAGCAATGGGACACGAAACTGAAAACACCATTTCATCCATCAAAAAAGCTTTAGAGCTTAATGTTGATATGATTGAAATTGATGTCTTTGTAATTAAATCAGGCGAAGTAGTAGTTTTTCACGATGACATTTTAGATAGTTTAACTAATGCTAAAGGAAAAATAGAAGACTATAATTGGGAAGAACTTAAAAAAGTAACTGTAAAAGGAAACCATAAAATTCCACTTTTAGAAGAAGTAATTTCAACAATAAATAAAAAAACTCCTTTAAACATTGAACTAAAAGGAAGCAAAACCGCCAAACCTGTTTTTGATATACTTCAAACGTTTTATGAAAAAGGATGGACAAAAGATAATTTTAATATTTCAAGTTTTCTCTGGAATGAATTAGAGAATTATAGACAACTTGACACAACTATTTCCATTGGAATTTTAACAGAGGAAAATCCAATTGATGCCATAAACATTGCTGAAAAATTAAAAGCCCAAAGCATTAATCCTTGGTATAAGACTTTAACATCAGAAAATATTAACCTAATTCATAAAAAAGGTTACAAAATTTATACCTACACAGTCAACGAACCTGATGCCATTAAAAAAATGATTCGTTTAGGAGTTGACGGAATTTTTTGCAATTATCCTGAAAGATTGCATTAAAGTTTAGTGTTATAAAAGTTTATCTTTGTCAGAGATTAAAACTCTAACGAAGATTTACAAAAGATGAACTCAAAATACGATATAATTATAGTTGGTGGTGGTGCAGCAGGTTTTTTTACGGCAATAAATATTGTAGAGAAAAATTCGAAGTTAAAAGTCGCTATTCTAGAACGTGGAAAAGAAGTTTTATCTAAAGTAAGAATTTCTGGTGGCGGACGATGCAATGTGACTCATGCTTGTTTTGTTCCAAATGATTTAGTGAAATTTTATCCTCGTGGTGAAAAAGAACTTCGCGGACCTTTTCATCAATTTTGCTCTGGTGATACAATAGAATGGTTTGAGAAACATGGAGTTAAATTAAAAATTGAAGATGATGGGAGAATGTTTCCAACTTCCGATTCTTCTCAAACTATCATTGATTGTTTTTTGACAGCTACGCAAAAATTAAAAATTGATATTCTAACTAATCAAAGTGTACAATCACTTTTCGAAGGTGAAAATTATTGGAAAGTTGAAACTAATGTAGAAACTTTTTCTTGTGAAAAATTAGTAATGACTACTGGAAGTAATCCTAAAATTTGGGAAATGCTTACTGAACTTGGTCATTCTATTATTTCGGCAGTTCCATCATTATTCACTTTTAATATAAAAGATAAGCGAATTAAAGATTTAATGGGTTTATCTGCTTTTGCAAATGTGAAAGTAAAAAATACTAAACTGGAAGCTTCTGGACCATTATTAATAACTCATTGGGGAATGTCTGGGCCAGGAATTTTAAGACTTTCGGCTTGGGGTGCACGAATATTGGCAGAAAAAAATTATCAATTTGTTTTACAAGTAAATTGGTTAAACGACCTAACTTTTGAGGAAACTCTAGAAAAACTCAAGGAACTAAAATTAGAACATTCTAAAAAAGGAGTTTCAAAAAAATCACCTTTTGATTTTCCAAATCGCCTTTGGGAAAGTTTGGTTTTAGCGTCAGAAATTTCAGAAGACACAAAATGGGCAGATTTATCTAAAAATCAGCTTCATAATTTGGCCAACCAATTAACGAATGGAGAATTTCAAGTTAATGGGAAAAGCACTTTTAAAGAAGAATTTGTAACTGCTGGTGGCATTGATTTAAAAGAAATCAATTTCAAAACAATGGAAAGTAAATTGCATAAAAATTTATATTTCGCTGGTGAAATTTTAAATATTGATGCTATAACTGGCGGTTTTAATTTTCAAAATGCTTGGACTGGAGGATTTATTATTGCAGAAAACATTGAATAAAAATACTGATTAACAGATTTTTAAATTATATTTGAATTTAATTTATTACAAATGAAAAAATTATTACTTTCACTATCATTGCTTCTTGTAACTATAGCTAACGCTCAATTAGTTGTTGACAATACTACACAAACTCCTGCGCAACTAGTTCAAAATGTGCTTTTAGGAAGTGGAATTTCTGTTTCGAATGTTACATTTAATGGTTCAGCTTCAAATGCAGCTATGGTTAGAGATCAAGTTGGACATTTTTTAAATGGTTCAGCAACTAATATTGGTTTAAATAATGGAATTATACTTTCAACTGGTAAAGCAACAGTTGCAATTGGTCCAAATGATTCAGGCAGTAAAACAAATACAACACTATTTCCTATGGGAAGTGATGCCGATTTATCAGCTATATCCTCGGGCACAATTAATACAAAAGCTGTAATTGAATTTGATTTTGTTCCTATTGGAAACAATGTTAGCTTTAATTTCGTCTTTGCATCAGAAGAATATTTGGAGTATGTTGGATCTTCTTTTAATGATGTTTTTGGTTTTTTTATAAGTGGTCCGGGAATTTCTGGCCCATTTACTAACAATGCAAAAAATATTGCTTTGATTCCTACTACAACGACACCAATATCAATTAACAACGTTAATTCGACTTCGAACGCTACTTATTATATAAATAATGGAACAGGAACAACGCCAACATTAAATTCATCAATTCAATATGATGGATTTACAACACTACTTACAGCAAGTTCTGAGGTTTTATGTGGTGAAACCTATCATATAAAATTAGCAATTAGTAATGTATCAGATTCTGCTTTTGATTCTGCGGTTTTCTTACAAGCAGGTAGTTTTTCATCAAGTTCATGCTCTCCTATTGAATTGATTTCATTTATTGATTCAAATTCAAATGGTATAAAAGATTCTAGTGAGGTTAATTTTGCTAATGGTAATTTTGTGTATCAAAAAAATGCAGGTGTTTCTAACTATATAAATTCGCCAACAGGAACTTATTCTTTATATGATGCAAATTTATCTAATGTTTATAATTTTAGTTATCAAGTAAGTCCAGAATTTTCAAGTTATTTTTCATCAGGAACAACTTCTTATTCTGGCATATCGATTTCGCCTTCTGGAACACAAACATTATATTTTCCAATAACGCAAACAATTCCTTTTGAAGATATTTCTGTTTCAATTATTCCAATTGAACAACCAAGACCTGGATTTAATTATACCAATGCAATTGAATTGAAAAATACAGGTGTAACAACTTTTTCAGGAACTTTAGACTTTGTAAAATCGCCACAAGTTACTATTACAAATGTTTCCGAAACAACAACAACTCCAACTCCAACAGGCTTTTCTCATAGTTTCTTGAATTTACTTCCAGGTGAGGCAAGAATTATTTATGTAACTATGAGTGTGCCTTCAATTCCGGCAGTAAACTTAGGTGATATTTTATCAAATAGTGCAACAACAACTGTTCCTACAAGCGATGTTATTTCAACAAATAATACTTTTTCAAATTCTCAAATTGTAATTGGAGCTTATGATCCAAACGACAAAATGGAATCGCATGGAGACAAAATACAGTTCAATCAATTTGGTTCAAATGATTATTTATTTTACACCATTCGTTTTCAAAATGAAGGAACTGCTGACGCCATAAATATTAGAATTGAAGATGTTTTAAACTCAAAAATTGATGAAACAAGTGTTCAAATGATTAGTGCAAGTCATGTTTACGATATGCAACGAACAGCAAATAATTTAATTTGGAACTTTAATGATATTTACCTACAACCAATGTCAGTTGATGAAGAGATGAGTAAAGGATATGTAACATTTAAAGCAAAACTAAAACCTGGATTTGCTGTAGGTGATATTATACCAAATACAGCAAACATCTTCTTTGATACTAATCCTGCTATTGTTACCAATACTTTCAATACAGAATTTGTTACCACTTTGGGTAATTTAGCTTTCGAGTCAGGAAGTTTTATGATGGTTCCAAATCCAGCATCTGATTTTGTTCAAATTTATTTACAAAATAATTCAGAAAGTATTAAATCAATTATTATTCATGATGTTTTAGGAAAAACAATCAAGATGATTGATGAAGTAAATTCTAATCAAACTAAAGTAAATACTTCTGAATTTTCAAAAGGAATTTATATGATTGAAATAATAAATAATTATGGATTGAAAACCGTTAAGAAATTAATAATCAAATAGAAATCATTTTTATTTTTTAACCCTTGATTTCATTGCAACTGAGGCAGTTTTATTAAAATAAAACTGCTTTTTGTTTGTAAGTAATTAAAAATCAACCTATATTTGGTTTTCTATAAATCAACCAAATATGAAAAAACAACTACTTTTAAGTTTTTTTGCACTCTTTTTCGGAACATTTTTAACCCTTGCACAAACTACTCCTGTTTGTGGAGGAACATTTACTGATCCTGCAGGTGCAACTACAAATTATGCAAATAATTCTAACGTAACAACAACTATTTGTCCATCAAATCCTGGAGAATTTGTTTCTGTTTCTTTTTCATCATTTGCCTTAGAAAATAATTTTGATAGATTAAAAATCTACAATGGAACTTCTGCAAGTGCACCATTAATTGCAAATTTAACAGGAAGTACAATTCCAACTACATATACTTCAAGTGATTCTAGTGGATGTTTGACATTTGTTTTCACATCTGATAGTTCTGTGAATCAAGCTGGCTGGGTTGCAAATATAACTTGTGGATTACCACCATCTTGTTTGGTACCAACTAACTTATTGACAACAGATATAACTTCTAATTCAGTTGCTTTTTCATGGTCAGAAAGTGGTTCTGCAACTTCATGGGAAGTAATTGCTATGCCATGTGGAACAGCTCCAAGTCCTACAAGTACTGGTACAATTGTTACATCAAATCCATATGTTTTAACTGGATTAAATCCGGGAACTTGTTATAATCTTTTTGTAAGGTCAATTTGTTCAGCAACAGAAACTAGTTTTTGGTCAATGCAAAAAACTATTACAACACTCGCTGCTTTATCAACTTGTCCAACACCAAATCCAGTATTTTCATCTAATTTCACTCCAAATTCCTTAGATTTAGGTTGGACAGAAAATGGAAGTTCAACTTCTTGGGAATATTTGGTTTTGCCATGTACTGCTACAACTCCTACTGCATCAACTACTGGAACTTTAACTTCTACAAATCCAACTAATATAAATGGATTAAATCCAAATACTTGTTATAAACTATTTGTTCGAGCAGTATGTTCTGCAACAGAAAAAAGTGCTTGGTCATCAGTATTATCAGCTACAACATTACCACTAACAGTTGCAAATCCTGTTTGTGGTGAAACTTTTACTGATAATGGTGGTTTAACTGCAAATTACGCAAATGGCTCTGATAATACTTATGTTATTTGTCCAACTGTTGCAGGCGAAATGGTTAATGTAATTTTTAATTCCTTTGATACAGAAGCAAACTGGGATGGATTATATGTTTACAATGGAAATTCAATTACTTCACCACAAATATCTAGTACAAATCCTGCAGGAAGTGTTCCTGGTGGTTTACCTGGAGCTTTTTGGGGAACATCAATACCTGAAGTTATAACTTCATCAAGTCCTGATGGTTGTCTTACCTTTAGATTTAGAAGTGATACAGCTGTAAATAAACCCGGATGGAATGCCAGTGTAGTTTGTGGTACAGTATCAATTTGTCTAAAACCAACAAATATTGTAATTACACCAAATTCAATTAATTCTGCTACAATTGCATGGACTGAAAATAATGCCGCTACACAATGGGAAGTAATTGTTCAACCTTCTTCAATGGCTGCTCCAACATCAACTTCAACTGGTGTTTTAACATCTTCTAATCCATATCTTGCCAATGGATTATTAGCAGGAACATCCTATAAAGTTTATGTTAGATCGTTCTGCTCAGGAACAAGTACAAGTAATTGGGCAGCAAGTTCAAGTTTTTTCACTCCAACTTGTTCAGCACCTTCAGGTTATTTGACTTCTATCGTAAATCCAACAAGTGTAAATATTACTTGGTCTAGCGGAGTTTCTACACAATGGGAAGTATTGATTCTTCCAGCAACTGCACCTATTCCAACAGCAACTTCAACTGGAACGATTATTACAACTAACTCATATATTGCAACTGATCTTTCTTGTTTTACATCTTACAAAGCATATGTTAGAACATTTTGTTCATCAACTACAAGTAGTTCATGGTCATCTACGACATTTTCAACCGCTAACCCAATTGTTATAGAAAATCTTGTTGGATGTGATGACAACGGTGACGGTTCCGTAATATTTAATTTGACAACATCTTTAACAACTACAAATCCTGTTAGTTTTTATACGTCTTTAGTCGATGCTACAAATCAAACAAATGCAATAACAAATCCAACTAACTATTCACTACTAACCACTTCTCCGGCTGTAACAATTTTTGCTAGAGAAACAATTGCTTCAAGTTGTGATATGCTATATAGATTTCAATTAAATGCTTATTCAGATTGTAATTTAGCTTATGAATGTATAAATGCAAATTCATTATGTAGTTCTTTAGGAACTCCATTTGCTAATACACATCAAAGTATTTCTGCTGAAATTGGAAATAATTATGGATGTCTTGCTTCAACACCAAATCCAACTTGGTTTTATTTACCAATTAGTAGTGCTGGTACAGTAAATCTTACTATCCAACAAAGTTCAAATATTACATTTGTTGGTGGACAACTTGATGTTGATTATGTAATTTATGGTCCATTCACAAGTCCAACAGCACCATGCTCATCTGGCTTAACAACATCTAATATTGTTAGTTGCAGTTTTTCTGGAGCAGCAATAGAATATCCTATTATTCCTAATGCGCTTCCTGGTCAATACTATTTATTGATGACTACTAATTTTAGTAATCAACCAGGTTTCATTAATATTACAATGAACAGCACTTCTACAGGTGATATTGATTGTTCAGGATTTAGATTGAATGCTTTTTTAGACACAAATTCAAATGGAACTCAAGAAGTTGGGGAACAAAATTTTCCTCTAGGCCAATTCCATTATGAAATAAATGATGACGGAAATGTACATAACATTACGTCACCTGTTGGAAGACATAGTATATATGACATTAATCCTTTAAATTCATATGATTTAAGTTATTCTATCAATCCTGCTTACACATCAATGTATTCAATCACAACATCTGCATACAATAATGTTAATGTTGTTGTTGGTGGTGGAATGATAACATATAATTTCCCAATAACAATTACTAATAATTATAATGATTTATCTGTTGCTATAATTCCTTCAAATGCACCAAGAGCAGGATTCCTATATCAAAATAAAATTGTATACACAAATTTAGGAAACCAAACAATTGCTTCAGGAAATTTAAACTTTAATCATGATAATGCAGTAACTATTGCAACTATATCTCAAACTGGAACAACAACGATTCCGAATGGATTTACTTATAATTTTACAAATTTATTACCTTTTGAAACAAGAGAAATAACTGTTGTTATGAATGTGCCATCATTACCTACGGTTTCAATTGGACAATTATTAGTTAATACGGCATCAATTTCATCAACAGTAACAGAAATTAGTCTTGCAAATAATAATAGTACTCTTACTCAAGAAGTCATAGCGGCTTATGATCCTAATGATAAAATGGAAGCTCATGGAGAACAAATTTTATTTTCTTCATTTTCACCAAATGATTATCTAACTTATACTATTAGATTTGAAAACACTGGAAATGCAACTGCATTAGATGTTAGAGTGAATGACTTATTAGATTCAAAATTAGATGAGACATCTTTAACAATGCTAAGTGCGAGTCATCCCTATATTTTAGACAGAGTAGAAAACAATTTATCATGGAATTTCAATAATATTCAACTTCCTCCATCAGTTGAAAATACTGATATTGGCAAAGGATATATTACTTTCAAAATAAAACTAAAACCTGGATTCGCTGTTGGAGATATTGTTCCAAACACCGCAAATATCTTCTTTGATACCAATCCTGCTATTGTTACCAATACTTTCAACACTGAATTTGTTGCCGCTTTGGGTAATTTAGCTTTTGATTCAGGAAGTTTTATGATGGTTCCAAATCCAGCATCTGATTATGTTCAAATTTATTTACAAAATAATACAGAAAGTATTAAATCAATTCTAATTCATGATGTTTTAGGAAAAACAATCAAAATGATTGATGAAGTAAATTCAAATCAAACACAAATAAACACATCTGAACTTTCTCAAGGTGTTTAT
>NZ_JAIXUB010000022.1 GCF_027484205.1 Flavobacterium sp. | reverse complement strand
CTTTTCGTTCAACCAAACACATTTAACACGTTTTTAGAACGGGTTAAAATGTTGTTTGTTAACGAATTGTGTTTTTTATTTTTTTTTAGAAGTCATTTTTTGAACTTTTTTAAAATGATTTTAACCTATTTAGAAAGATTAAAAATTATTAATTTATAGTGAAAAAATAGTGTTTTTTAGTCTATTTATTTTGTAGTAATTACCTTTTTTTGTATCTTTAAGTATTGATAATCAAATAAATACATTTTTTATGAGCCAAAAAGCAAACACAAAAGAAGAGGTTAAAGACGTTAAAAAAGATAACGTTTTGAAAGTTGTGGAAAACTTAAAACCTGCGGTAAATGTCGAAAAAGCACCAACAGAGGATGCAAAAAAACCAATCGAGAAACAAGAAGTTTCTAATCTTTTAAACCCAAGCGCAGAAGTAAGGCTAAAAAGACTTGACCAATTTCTAATTTTAGGCGAGAAATTCAAGTTTTTAAAAACTAAAGAAGACGAACTAAACAAGTTTGTTTTATCAAGTGACGGAACAAAAGAAAAAATTTCTTTAAGTAACGCAAGCGGTTTTAAATTTGAGGTAACAAATTCTCAAACTATTGAAAAGGTTTTGAAAGTAATTCAAGAAGATTTAAGTATTTTCATTTCAAAAGCAGACGAGGAAGTAAAATCTTTTATCGTTTAACAAAAACAACAAACCCGAAGTGGTGGAACACTTCGGGTTTTTGATAATCAAATTTTTATACGCCATGCACAAAAACTCAACTGAGAGCAAAAATAACGCTTTCAAACTATCTACGCAAGTAAAATCTATACTTCACGAAAAAGGACTTTCTAAAGTCTTTAATTATTCGGATTACGAATACTTCAAAACGCAATGTAAAAACGCTTGGAACAAAGCACAAGCCATTGCAGAACTATTCATTCAAGACAATCAAAATACTAATTCAGATTTTAACGATTATGTTTTTTAATATACGCATTAGCACTATATCGGCTTTATGTGTGCGCCCACGTTGGAAGAAATCCTATTTAAAGCCAAAATTAAATATATCCGGAAACTGGCTAAATAAAGCCGGTTTTGAAATAGGAGAAAAAGTCAAAATTGAAGTTTTTGAAAACAAACTAATAATAACAAAAGCAGAGTAATGTACATTTTTATCTTCAATTACGAAAACGGAAAAGTTTATAAAACTAAACTTAAAAAAAAGTATCAAGCAGAACCCGAAGAGTTTATGATAAAAAAAGGTTTTAACCTCGACAACGTTTATTATATGACTACTAAAGAAAGTGAAATCATTAATATTTAAGCCAAAATGACCGAAAAACAAGAAATACACAGAGAAAAGCGCAAAGAGTTGCGAGAGCTTTCCAAAATAGCAAAAATGCGAATGAATGCAGATTGCGAAGGAATGACAGTAAATGAAATCCTAGTAAATGAATTTTACACAGATAAAAATAATTTTGAATTCAAAACTTTGCACGATTGGAGCAAAGAAGGATTTCAAGTAAAAAAAGGCTCAAAAGCTTTTATTATCTGGGGAAAACCAAAACAAAAGACAAAAGGCGAGGAGCACAAGCAGAGCAAGAACCAAGAAGAGGAAGAAGAAGAATTTTACCCGCTTTGTTATTTATTTTCTAATGCTCAAGTTTTAAAACGATGCTAAAAAATAGAGACGTACCAAAGGAGTTGAAAATTTTCAACTCCTTATTTTATGAATTTCACTATAAATTTGATTTAAGTCAAATTTTTGATGATTTACTAACGATGATTATTTGTGCAATGGGACACCAAACACAGGAGGATTTATATTTACAAACTATCAAAAAATACAACCGCCAAGAAATTGACATTTTTTGTAAACTTTTTGGAGAGCTAATGAAAATCTACAACCAAAATAAAACATTTGGTATTTGGTGCGACCCGTTAGGCGATTATTACGAATGTTTAGCGAGTAATTATAAAAAATCTTCATTCGGTCAATTTTTTACACCTCGTCCGATTTGTGATTTTATGGCTAAAATTTTATTCGATTCTAACGACTGGGGCAAAACAATGAACGAACCAACGTGCGGAAGTGGCAGAATGATTCTAGCAGCAAACCAACATTGTAAAGGTAATTATTACGTTTGCGAAGATTTAGACCCGATTTGTTGCAAAATGACAGCCATTAATTTGTGCTTTCACGAAATCAGAGCAGAAATACATTGCCACGATGCACTAATGATGAATAATTACCGCTTTTCATTAGTCACAAATTACGAATTTTGGAAACACGAAACAAAGTGTATATTTTACTATCCAAGCGCTAAAAACGGCTAATTTAAAGCCGTTTTTTCTATGTAAAAAAAATTCCGCCCAAACGGGCGGAGTTTTGCGTCTTCTTTCTTCTTTTTGTAAAATACTAACGTATTTTTAAACTTTATCGGCTAAAAAACAGTTAAATTTTCTTTCAAAATTTTCTTTAGTAATTGAATTATCTTCATCCTCTTCCATACGTATAAAAACTATATGTTCGTCTTTTTTAATATGCATCGCCAACTCACCGCCTCCAATACTAAAATTCCAATCAATAAGGATTAGCTTATTTTGCACTATAAATTCTAAAATTTTATTTACATCTTCTATCATACTAACGTATTTCTTTAATTATTCTACCTTCTGAGTGGATATACTTTATATTTCCAAATCTATCTATAATTGGTTCCGAAGAAATTCTTTCACCAACAATTGGTCGACCTCCAACTTGAGCCATTTTAACTTTAGGAAAAGGATGAACAGAAATAGATTCAATTAAATGAATACCTGAAGTTTTATTTAATACACGCGATATAATAGCAGCAACTTCAGAACCATTTTCTAATTGTAAAATTTTTTTTGTTTTGATTTCATCTTTCATTATACTATAGGTTTTAAGTTTACTTCTTCCACAATTTCCATCAAAGCAGCAGCAAATAAAATTTTCTTTTCTGGAGCAGTAGCTAAATCTGTTTTATCCTGGATGCGCTTCAAAGCTTCAAAATGATTTTCATCATTAGCTTTCATAACTTGTTGAATAATTCTAACAAAAGGAGCTACAGTTTCATCATATTTATCAAGTAAAATTTCTTTCGCAGTCTCACGAGATTGATCTAAAACCACAAGGTTTTGAAAGTCTTTTTGTATGATGGCATCCATAGCATTCTTATTTAATTATCAATACACAAATATACAAATTTTACCTTCCGATTACTGAAGGATCCATTCCGGAATATACGTTATGAATATTTGCTACATCAAAGAAGTCAGGACGACATATCCAGTACTTAAATGCATCACTGAAATTTGTAGAAAACATTGGTCTAGATTGTAAAGGCAATTTTTCTGAAGACTTATCTTTGTGAATGGTTCTGGTTCCCATCTTATCCGTTTTCAAAATAATTTTTGTCAATTTCAAGGAACTTGTCAAACATTTGCACTTTAATTTATCTATTCGAAGCTTTGGCAATCCTGGCACTGATTCTCCCATCAATTGTTTTGCTAAATTAAATTCCTCTTCCTGATAAATATTTCCTTGAAACTCATTCATTAAATGGACAATCCAACCGCTTGAGCTTCCATCAGGAAGATACTCGATCGCATTTTTTAGATAATTTGCTTTATCGGTTTTCATTTTAGCGTTTTGATTTCCGGCTCTATCGTAATACATATACAAAACTTTGTATTTATGATCTTGATAGAACTCTCTAAATTTAGCACCAAGCGTCATTTCATCTTCTGGATGCAATGTGTAAAATTCTTTTAGAGCATAAAGATAGTTTCCTCTTCTTTGACCAGAAACCATCGAACTCATATCGCCAAAATCTACACCACATTCTAATGGCGAATCGATGTCGTAGTAACGTTTACTCATTGACTTGCAACTATCTTTAATAGTATCAAAAATGCTAAACTTTTCAAAGTAAGAAACATCAGTTCCGTCTTCAAAAAAATGATGGTCACCCAAATGACTATAAAACTTTTCACCTTTGGATACATTTATTTTAAATGATAAAATGGCACTTCTGAATTCTTCAGGTCCGAGAGCTTTTAATGTCTGCTTAAAATAACCATCAGTCAAAATATCCAAGTTAACCAAAGAAGATGCAGCATAAAAAAAAGTAGAATCTTTGCGAATTCTTATCCACAACTCATACCATTTGCGATAAGATTTGTCTAAACGGTCTTTTTCCGACAAATTACCAATTTGAGCATTAGCCATAATCTCGCGCTTGACATTGTTTAATTCTACAGCAGCATACAAAGCAAGTTCTATTTGTTCCGGATCCATTTCTTTTTCCATCTGAAGAATCCAATCATCATCAGAAGTAAGAATGTTTGGCATATCGGTAGTAAAAGTATTTCCCATATAATAAACAGAATGGCCAAAATTGACAAACTCACCACGAAGAGCAGGAGTAGAGCGGTCTAGTTTTTTCTTTTTCAATAAGCGAGCTTCGTCACCATACCTGTGCTGATACGAAGAACCTGCTAAGCCTGATGGTTGGTCAAGACTTCCAAGATTAAAAAATGTGCCATTATATAATGAAATAGTATGCTTGTAATGCAAAGGTGGCTTATAAGGAAGTTTAAAATGTGATGGCGGACGCTTATCAGTAACAAAATGTATTCCTTCACGCCATCCTTTTCTTTGCCACCCTTCAATTAGTGCTGGCAACACGTTTGTCAATGCATTCATATAAGTATCAGAGACAAACATTTGATAACTTCTAGGCATATCATAGATAATGCGCTGTGAACGTTCTGCAACAATATCGGCTGTTTTACCCGTTGCACGACCTAAAACACCATAAAAGTCTTTAGGATCAATTAAATCGACTAACATTTTTGCCTTAGAAACAAATCTGTTGTCTACATTTTCAGCATCAGTTTTTACGCGGATTCTCTTCGTCATTTGGTAATGCTATAAATGGGATAATATCAGCTTCCATATAAAGGCGCTGACGTTCTTTTTCGTTCAATTCTGGTACTTTTTTGTCAATAAAATCCTTGATTCTATTTCTGTCTACTTTTGCTAATCCTAAAGCTTCTACATCAGTTGTGTAGACAACCCAAGGTTTTTGGAACAACTCAGGAGGAAGCTCTTCCTGTTGTTCTTTATTTCCGCCGCGAACTTCAAATGCGGTTTTAGCAGCATCAATTATTCGCTTGCTATCGGCAGTATCTTTCTTCACTAATCGCATAAAATTGATTTCTTGATCAATAATATCTGCATAAAAATTACTCCAGGCCTTAATGGTAATTGTAGTATCGTTATAAAAATACTCAATTGCCTCTTCATACATCTGCTTTGCTTTATACTCAGATAGCTTTTCTGTAATAATTAAATGGTTTACAACCATTTTTTTAGAACCAAATTTGTCAATTCTACGAATCATCCCATCGATTTTAGAAAGAAGCTCCAAATAGTAAACTATTTCTTGAGGAGCATTGTCTGGATTGCCAGTTTCTAAAAAACGATAGATATCATCAAGCTTTACGTTTTCAATCAATTTCATATCCAAATAATAATCGGTTCTTAATATTCTCAACATCTATTCTTTCGCTTTCTCTCAAAAATATTTGTGCTGCAGTAATATTTCCACTTTCAGCAAGTTCTTTTTGTTTGCTCATTATTGCAAATGTTGTGGAGAGCTTTCCAGCATTATATGACTGACGCACATCACTTTCTTTATCATTATATAAAGCTAAGAATGACTTCTTATCAACTCCGAGTTGTAATGCAATATCGCTAGGTGCATAATTACAAGCAGCCATATTGAATACTGTTTCTAAATCTTCATCGCTAATATGTATTGGCAATTCTTTCATTTGCTATCTTTTAGTTTTATAAAAATGAATATCGATAATAGAAAAAAGCAAAATGCCATAAAAACCAATAGTTGATATGGCAATTTCACTTCTGTAATTTCTAACGTTATTCCAATTAGGAATGATAAAAGCATAAATGCGATTGCAACAATTTTTAAAAATAGTTTCATCAGTATTTTATCATATCAACATTAGTAAATAGTTGTAATCTAAAATCATACAACCCTTTGGAATTCGCAAAAACATATTGTTCGAAATGCGCATTTTCTGCCCAATTTCCAGAACCTTCAATCACAAAATGAAAATCGTGAGTTTCCATCAAACAAACCTTTGCGTGTGACCAGGCATATTGTACTTTTAAATTAGGTCTAGTTGTACACATCGCTTTCAGATTTTCTATGGTAACCGGATTTCGCTTTATCATACTTTCAGAAATTAAAAGTGTAATTTGCTCAATCATTCCCTTATCGTGCATTTCAATTAAGGCATCAATCACTTTTCTACTTATACTATAAGTACAGGCGTATAAATGTTTGATTGGATAAGTTTTAGCGACAAATGGAATAAACGTGAAGGCATTAAATGCTTTATCCGTTTGAAGAAAGAAAAACTCATCTTTCGTTGGAACCCTCATTAAGTCTTCACCTACATTTTTTATTTTTTGATAGTGACTAGCGATAAACTTTGAAGTGAATAACTCAGATGGTTTTTCTTTCTTTTCTTCTTTTTTTTGATTGTTAAAATCAAAGAATTTATTTTTTGACATCCTGAGAAACACCTAGTTTAGCGTTTACCAATGACAATTTAAATTCTCGATCGGCAATTCGTTTATTAATTGCTTCAACTTTTTCAGTATTACCTGCAAACGTTATTAAATCCTTTTTATTCGTGCTGAAGTATTTTACAGATGAACTTTTGAATTTAATCAATTCTTCATTTGTCATCAAATCAACTTCATTTTTGATATTACTTTCGTAAAACACTGGATGCTTTCCTAAGAAAGTTTTATTTGTATCATAGTGCTTTAATTCTTCCCAACATAAACGATTTTCTGCAAACGCAGCTTCGGCATCTTTAGCTAATTGCAGTTTTTCTTCCTCAGTAGTTTCTGGATGCTTTCCTTCATTTACTTCTTGAAGTTTAGCGTGTAAAGCTTGGTATTTTTTAAAAGCTGTAATTCTTTTACCCACCACAATTAGCATTACATCCGGACAATTATCCTCATTTAAAAATGGAAACTCTTCGCGTACATTCTGAAAATCTTCAACTTTAATACCTTCAAAATTTTCTCCAGTAACAGAACTGATAACGGCAGCAGCTTTCTCTGACAATTCATTCAAAAATTGCTTTTTAGCATTAATTGCAACAACAGGAGTTCCAGGAGTAATAGCATCTATTAAAACTCTAACTTCCTCAGAAATTTCAATATTTTCAATTTCATTTTTAAAATGATTAGTCAACGAATCTAATGCAGAATCATTCATCTCTAAAAACAAATCATTTGAACTTATTAAACTAACTAATTCTTGATTTGTTTTTTCAAAATAATCTTCGATACTAGGAACTGTTAATATTTCTTCCCCATAAGTTTGAGCAACTTTAAACAGTTGAAATGCCAATTCTTTAACAGCATCAGACAAAGCTCCAAAAGCGATTATAAAAAGCTTTTTTATGTCATTTTCTTCTTCGACCATTGAAACTAACGAAGCATTCTGTACTTCAACTTCTGAAATATCAAACATTTTATGTAAATCATAAATAATGTTCTTCAGGCTTTGTTCCGAATATCCAAGACGATTATAACTCAATTCTAATGAACGGCTCTTTCTTGGATGATTTCTGTAAAAATTAAACGCCTTATTAAATTGTTCGTAAGGCGGCATTGAATCTTTTTCTCTAAGAAAAAGGATTACTTCTTGTTTTTTTTCGTGTGACATGTCGATATTTTTTATGTAATTACGTTATTCAAAATTGGTAATTACATTTATTAAAAAGTGTAACGTGAAACTTTACATAAAAAAACCTCCTGAATAAACAGGAGGTTTTCAACTAATCAAACAAACTATAAAAAAAACTAACTACGAGATAATTCAAATAAATAAGTTGTTGCACCAGCTTTGAATACTTTCAAATGAATAACAGCATTCAATAATCCTACCCAAGTAGTTCCTGATGTTAACACAGCAGTAACATCACCTGAAGCAGCGCTTGCTAAAGTAGCGGGGTTTGCGCCACCACCACCAAGTAGTGTAACAATAGTTCCATGATCTAAATCAATTCCATCAACTTCAATTACATCTGTAACTGCTAAAGATGGTAATTGATACTGAACTCCATTTGCTTTCAACAAAGGCAATGCTGCAACGTCTGCAACAGTATGAGGTTCTGCAATTACCACAGCTCCTTCATAGATTTTTGGTACAAATCCAGATTTCGCAAAAGGCTCAAATGATAAAGTCCAAGTTCTGCCTTCATTATCATCTTTTTTCGCAGCTTTTAATTGTAATGGAGCACAAGGTGTCCCACATACTTCGTAGTGATTTTCACCGCACGCTTTATGCATTACAATTACATTTCTACCAGTCCAATACTGAACAAATTCTTTAACAGCTTTACTGTTTCCAGGATACTGTAATTTAACCATTGATTTGAAAGACATTGAATCCTCATCTCCTTCAGTTTCCATACTAGCTTCTGTTTTAGATTTGGTAGAATAAACGGTAACCATTTTATCTCCATTAGGTAAAACGAAACTTCCTTCAATCAAAACTCCTCCTTGATCTGAATTTGGAAATATAACTCCATCAGCTTCAAAAATGATTATTTCATTTTTTGGAGCAGGAGCACCAGAAGAACTACCTCCTGATGCTTTTACTAAATTTACTTTTGCCATTTTTATATTAAAATTAAGCGATTAAACGACTAGTTTCGTACCAAACTCCATTAACTCGCGTTAATTTGATAAAGTCCGTAGAAGCTCCAAGAACTGCATTAGATGCAACTTCAATTACACCAGCAACATCTGTAACTGTTAAAGCTACGTTTGCAGTATCATTTCCATAGATAGTAATTTGTTTACCATCAACACCATTCAAGATATTTGCTAATGTAGTATTAGCAGCACCAGTAAATCTAAACACATTACCACCTTTGCTATCAAAAGAAGTTCCATTGAATTCTTTATCAGTTTGCGCTGGAGCAGCAGGTCCTGTTGTTGCATATAATTTTTTCAATTTCAAATCATCTTGTACAACTAAGGTTAAGGTACCTCCTGAATTTAATTCAAAGTCAGCTCCAATAATTAAGTTAGCATTGTTCTTAACTTTTCGAGCAGCGCTCAAAGTAGTTAAACCAGTAATAGTAACAATTTGACCCGCAACAACACCTGTTATATTTGTGATGTCTTGACCATAATCATTTTGAACAATTTCTAAATGAGGATAGAAGTATGGATACTTAAATGAAATTGTTGTTGATTTTGGATCAAACAAAGGAATCTTAGTATCTGATGAGAAAATAGGCACACTGTTAGAGTAAAGCATTTGGAATTCAAATTCTTTAGGCTCTCCTTCAGTATATTTTCTACCAACCTGTATAAATCTAATTCCTTCCTTGAAATCAGCAAACATATGAGTATCTCTTTTTTCTCTCGTTATAGTGAACTCACCTTTTTCATTTTGACGATAATATAATGGCTCAACATTTTTAGATTTTGTGATACCAATAAATAATGTGTCAGTTTGATCCACTAATGGCTGGAACTTAAAGTTTGGATAATTCAATGGAGTTGCTCCCATATAATTAGTCTTTCCTTGATCAGTTGTGTATTGCAACTGGTAGAAATCTCCCGCACGTTCAGCGTACCACAACATTAAATCACTAGACAACTGAATTTCCCAACCTTGCTGATTTCTTTTGTGTAAAGGAATCGATTCAATCATTGTTTTCACATAATCGACAATGTTTTCTTTCGTTGGTTCGCCAATATCAAACGCTTTATATTTTTTCTCAATATCTCTGTAGTAGTACCATAATGCTCTAATACCATTTTGAGAGTTGACATTTAAACCTGTTAATTCTTTAGGAGTTTTTACATAGATACCGTTAACCATTGCTATACGAGAATCAAGAACAGCTTGCTTGATATATTCTCCTAACAAGAATCCAACAAATGTTGTTTTCCAAGGATGAGAACCATCAGCAGTATTCATATAACTTAACCAACTTTTTTCAATTTGCTTAAGTTTTTCTCCTGTTAAAGTGATATCAATTTTTTTATCGTAAACTCTTCCTTCTTCAGTCTCGATTACAACTTCACCTTTAGGGTTCCATCCACCGTTATCACCTTGAGTGATTTCTGAAGGAGCGATTAATCCGCTTACAACTCTGTCGATAATTCCTGACTGCATTCCCCAATCTTTAGGAAGACCGATAAAATCGTCAAAAATTGATTCAATTGCTGTTGGATTTTTTCTAACAAAATGCTCGATATCTCCTTGAAGCAATGGAATATCAACTTTATCATTAAAGTTAGAAACACCCGCTTTTATTTGACCAGCAGCTTTAGCATTCCAAGGTCTACCATCAAAAGCGTTGTAGTCTTCTGAAATACCAAATAAGTGTGTTGAAGAATGATTCATTTGTTTTCCATTTTGGTGAATAGCTTGACCTTGATCGCCAACGCCTTCGTTAACTAACGCTTTGAATTTTGCATCATACTCTTTACGTAAATCTGCAATTTGTGCGTGAATAGGCGTATTTCCACGCTCCTCATTAGGCTTTCCATCATCAGCATTGGCTTCTGTGTTTAAAGCTAATTCCTGTCTAGCTGCATCTAATTCGTCTTGAATTGCTTTCAAGTCAAAATTGTTCTCAGCCATTTGTTTCAACTCTCCGTTGATTGCGTTTCTAACATCCTCGTACTTTTCACCAAGAGCACTTTTTGCCATAGCTTCCTGTTCGGGCGTTAATTCCATTGTTCTGTTTTCGGCGTTTACTGGTAGTTCTGTAGTGCCGAATAAGGCAATTAAGAACCCAACTGTTTTAGCCATGAATTTCCATTTCATAGGATTAAATAATTTAAATTAAACATTAGGTTTATAGTGATTCAGTTCACTCAAAGTTTGAACGTACTTCATAGCTTCAGACATTGTTCCAACTCTATTGGCAAAACCAACTTCAATGGCATCATCAGCATAAAATACTTTCCCGGTTAAAACACCAGGTACTTTACTTTTTAGATTAGGATTTAAACGGATCATATCCTGTTGAAATCTCTGTGCTAACGGAGAAAGCATTTCCGTTTTAATCATATCATAATTTCCTTCAATAGCTAAGCGGAGTGGCAAATTTTTATCTGAACTTTCATCAGGATAAACCGCAACTTTTTCTAAACCTTGAAGCTCTAAATATTTCTTGTCATTAATCCAAGAAACCATTACACCTAATGAACCTGCATTAGCTGTAATATTATTTGATGCCCAAACAAAGTCCGGCTGTAAACCATAAGCTATATAAAGATGCGCTGAGCACATTTGCTCGTAAACAACTCCTAAAACTTTCTTTTTATCTCTGGTAGCTCCAAAGTTTAAGAATGGAGAAATTGCAGACACAGCTCCTCCAGGACCATCCATAAAAACAATAATTGATTTTATGTTTGGGTTACGGTCTAATTTCTCAAATTGTTTGATGATTTCATCAGCTCCATATGTACAATAATCACCATAAGTGATAATTGGACCGATCATATTAATTACTGCCGTAGAGCCTTCAGGAATTTCTACAAAACCATCTTCATTTGGTTTTATCGGTTCGCTATTTTCGTCATAAAAATCAATAAGCTGCTTAGCTTTTAAATTTAAATTCATTTCCTTACCTGCAACAATATCATTTGCAATTCTGTACAAATACCCTGATGCATCTATGGAAATAGCCCATTGACCTTTATACAAATCAGTAATTAGATTATTTACTTTCATCTTTTTTTCTTTTAAATAGATATATAAAAAGCTTTGATAGTGCGCTAAATCGCAACTCCAAACCAACTAGTAAAATTATTATTGCAAGCCACAAAAATTGATTCATAAACGAAGCTCCTTTTTTGTTTACATCTAGCGAATTACTTTCTAATGAGACTTTATCTGATGATGCTTTTGACAAATCAGTTTTACCAATAGAATCTGATTTTTTAGAAACATCAATTACTTTCGTTTCTTGCTTTTTTTTTGATTCTTTAAAGTCCTTTATACTCCCAGAACCTATATATTTTTTACTTCCGGTTTTTTTACCATCTTGGTCATAATTGGTAACTTCTAGAGAATCGCCTGGCTTTAAATTAATCTCAGTTCCTTCAGCTGTAGATTCTTCTTTTTTTACTTCAGACTCTTTTTTAGTCTCTTCTTTTTTTACAGCAGCTTGAGAACTAGAATCTACAGAAGTAGTATTTTCAGTTTTTAAAGCATCTGATTGTTTTTGCTTTTTCACAGAACTACAGCTACTAAAAGCAATAGCAAAAAGAAAAATCAATACAATAGTTAGCAATGCTCCGGTAATAATTTTACTTAATTTCATATTCTAAGTTGTTAAACAGTTTAAAAATTTATCGTGATGCCCTTTTATCAATTCAGCCTTATCGGTTCCGTTTATAATTCTTCGAGCACCAATTGGATCATTCTTTGCTTCATTAAAATATTGTTCCAAACTTTTGCCAGTGAAGTCACCAAAAGAAGAAGCTCCACGCAACATTCCTTCAAACATTATTTTGATTGAGTTTTCCATCACTAATGCTAGTTCTGGATTTCTCAATAAGTCAACGCCAATTAATTTTCCCATTAATTCGTAGTTCTCATACCAAGTTAATTGCACGTGGCCACGACCAAAATAAATTTTATTTGGAGCTATGTAAGAAACTCCAGAATGCTTGATTTTCTTTCCGTATCTTTTAGATTTACCTTTCCCATATTCTTCCATTGGCTGCATAGTTTTGTCTGTCTCGTGCCAAGCTGTTGCCAAAATATAAGAAAGCCATCTTAAATCAGATAGTTCTAATCTTTCCCATTCATTAAATATCGCCTCAATTCCTTCAACTTGAAGTTGAGAAAGCTTCCCGAATTGTTTTCGGAAATTCTTATAAAACTGAGCTCTATTGATTTTTGTGATCATTTTCTTTTTTGTGATTTTTCTCCATAATGTACCATCTGCGAATATTGAAACCAATAAACAATATGGAACCTAATATTTTAAGTGATACGTCAAGACTAGATACTGAAACAGCTAAAAAAGCTATTCCGGCTATCGATAGCTTTAGGTCTAATAGGTGAAATAAATTATGCATTGTCTTCATCGCTAATCAAAAGTTGAACACTCTCAAGAATAGCACTGATTCCGACTCTTAAAATCAAAATCAACAAACTATTTTCTGCATATCCAATTCCTAATAGAATTATGGTTGCTGCATCAGAAAGCAAAGTGATTGCTTTCTTCACTCTTAAAAACCAAGAAGGTTTTCTTTTGTTGTAGTTTTTTCTTGAGAACGTCATTGCTAATAATTTTCAACGAAATTCGTGCGAAAATTTCACATAAGTTGTGAATGTAAAATTTCTAAAAGAAGCCAATAACTTGATTAGTGCTGCGTTTTTGGAATCTATTAAGTACTTTTTTTTTCTTTTGTTCGTAATACATCTTTCGCATAGTTGGAACTTCAAAACCATACTCAATAAGATTGTATTTTTCCATAAACAAAAGAACCGATTTAGAAACGCCTAATTTACCAGCGCGACATCCATCCACAAACATCACTAATGATGTTCTGAAGATATCCTCTAACAAATTATTCAAATCTCGAACCTTATCCAATTCCATTTTTAATTCAGACCTTTCTCCTTTTTGGTCCAAATAAACGGTTCCGGATAAGATATAAAATTGCTTGAATTGGATGCTCAGATAAAAAAGAAACTGATCATTTGGAAAATTTCGGCTATTCTTTTTAACGTAATTAATTTGAGTATACAGATAATTAGCCAATGAGGAAGATGGTAACAGTCGAATCATATTAACTTTTTGACCTTCATAACTCGCTAAAGTTCCTTCCATTTCTTCAAAGAAGAAAGGAATTAAGTGAGGTCTAATAGTTACTAGAACTTGATTCATAAACTGTATATCAAAGAAGGTTTGTC
Organism: Flavobacterium sp.; assembly: GCF_027484205.1. Classification (GTDB taxonomy): domain Bacteria; phylum Bacteroidota; class Bacteroidia; order Flavobacteriales; family Flavobacteriaceae; genus Flavobacterium. The sequence continues at coordinate 33,197 of NZ_JAIXUB010000022.1, read as the reverse complement.
TGTTTTGTAATTTTTTTTTATCTTATGCAACATCACATTAATAAAGGTCAGCCGCATTAGTAGATATCGAATCAATATTTTATCAAAAGGATAGTTGAGGCATATCATTATATCGATGAATTCTTTATCTACCCAGGAACCGACATAACCCATAGAGTTCCTCCAATCGTGAATGAATGACGCGAGTTCGAAAAGACTATGTGAAAATTTTTCTTTAACAAACGTAGCTCCGTCGTAGCTCCATTCGCCACGCTCAAAACTTTGCCAAGCTTCGAGATGTAATGTTCGAATTGGATGTTTATAATCCAACCCAACCATTTCTGATTTCATAAGAGCATCACCAACGGAAAGCTGGATAGGAGTGAAGTCTTTATAAAATCTATTTTTTATCATACCAATTCGTCAATTATTCCTTGTAAAACTGTTGTGGTCACACCCGGCGTTAAAGTTGGAATTACTTGATTGAGCGTAGCTCTAACAATATAAACACCATTTTCATCTTGATATGGATGATTTTCAGCCATATTAATTAAAGTATTTTTTAAATTGTCACCATCGGCCATTATGTAATCGTTGATTTCTTTAGAAAAGAAAGTATATAAGAAATTAAATAGTTCCGGCTGTTGACTTTTGAAATATTCAAAGATGAATTCGCGCTGTTGTTTTTCAAATAATTTCTTATCATCTGGAGATAAATCATAGAAGTTTTCCCACTCCATCGCTACAGACTCATCCATATTAAAAAGTTTGGTCAATCTTCTAAAACCACCAACATATCCGCCTTCTTGAAACCAGTATTTTTTCTCTGAAGACCAAATTAAAACGCCGTCTTTACGGTATTTTTTTTCGCCTTTCAATCCTTTATCTGCTAATGTAGAATCGCGCTTAATTCCCTCAAGATTATCCAAGCTCAAAAGCTTGTAATTCATCCCTAATAATTCAGGATATTTTATTTCAATTGCGAGAATATCAGAGTTATCTATAATTATTTCTTCAACTACCTTTTCAAATTCAAAAGGAATTGCATCAATATCGTTATCAATTTTGTATTGATTAGCTAATTCAATTGTTGGAAACTCAATTCTTTGGTTTTCAAATTCTAATACAAATACTATCATATCTTATAAATCTTTAAATAATATAAAGTCGAAATCTACTGTCCTAGGTGCATTTGCTTGTGAGACAGTTTTTGTCAAAACACATTGTACATCATAACTTGCATTCAATAAAATATTTGTTGATATTGGCAGCTCTGCAACTCCATTTATAAATAAAGTAGCAACTCCATTTATTAATATAATTTCTAAATCATACCAAGTATTAATTGCAACATTTACGGAAGTGTTTACAGTTGTTGTTACTCCAGCAAGTGACGTTATAAACTGGAATCTACCTGAATTGGTATTATCACTGTAAGTACAAGTTATAAAATTGTTATTGTCATTAAAAAATCTGAAAGACAATGTATATCTTTCTGTCACAGTGCTTAAAGTCTGAATTCTAAAGTTGGATGCAAACATTACGGAGTCTGTAGATTTTATCCACAAGTTACTATGTCTAATTCTTATAGATCCATTAATATTCCCTATAGTTGCTCTTAAAATACCATCTCTATTTAATTCAGCTGGCATTTTTGTAAAACTGGTTCCTCCTCCAATCTTTATAATATTGGATAGTCCTCCTTCAGACTCCAGAGTTGCTGCACTTACTGTTAACAAACCTATTCCGTTATCTCCTAAATTTACAAAATCATCATAGTACAATCTTTTATTGAGAGGATTCAAAGCATTCAAAGCATTTAAAACAGCATTTGGAGTAATTCCGCCATCAGTTTCTGTACCAATTCCATTGTATAATTTTGCGATGCCAGCTAGAATGTTTGTCGCAAAAGCAACTGATGCTCCACCAAACTCTTCAAAAGCAATTGCAGTTGTATTTACAACAGGATTTGGAGTTGTTTGTCTGAAGGTTTTACCAGCAAAGGTTCCGTTAGTAACACTTATTATAGCATTATTCAACGATGCACTTGTATTTGCATCAGAAACTCTTGTCAAATTATAATGCCCATTAATTTGATCAGGTCCACTACCAATTCTATAAATACCATTGAATCCAGGAACATTATATTCTGTGACTATAATTCTTGAAGTTGTAGTCAAGTTATGCCCTTGTTTGGTTAATCCTGAGATGCGCGGTAATCCAGGACCTTGAACCACGTCAGCATTTAAAAGTAATAATTCAGCTGATTGCTTGGAAGGAGTTGTTTGTGAAAGAGTTGCTATATCAGAAGTATAAGCTACATCGCCATCTTTGTCTTGAAATCGTACATTTCGAATTTGGGTGATTAGACCAGTTATGAAATTGATTTTGTCTGTGATTGTCAATCCACCTACATTAATAGCATTGGTAGTAGTAGGACTAATGTCTGTAGTTTCTTGAAAGCTTGGAGTAGTAAAACTATATCCGGCACCAGGATAAACTATCCAGCTGCTATCGTCATTATCCCAAACTGCTAAATCATTGGCAGCACCTTCTACAATTATGTTTGCAGTATTTCCGGCAATAGGATTTGGATGCGCAGTCTGTAGAGCTTCAAGTGATACATGATCTCCAAGGAAGAGACTCGAACCACCGCCAGAACCTAAATTCTCATAAAGGTAATTTAATGCCTGAACTATTTTATTAAAAAATTCTGAATCAGCATATTTATCATCACCATACTGAGCTAACCACGCTAATAATTGCGGTGAATTAACTTTTGGAGTAATATTTAATGGAAATGGATTTGGTATCATAACTATAAAAAACTTAGTGGAATAAATGTTGGTAAACCGTATGCGTTAGGATTTGGCGTAAATCCTGCTGGAGAAATACTCATCGTCTCAACTTCAACAACACACAGTTGACCGTCTGAAGAAACTTTGATCACAGGCTTAGCATTTTGAAAAACATCATTTCGACCTACTACCAAATCTAAACCGGATGTAAATTTGAACTTCACAAACTTGATTTTGTGAATCAATGCAATTCTTTCGGATCTATAAGGATCGTGTTCTGGAAATCTCCAAGTTAATTTTTGCTTGTATGAAGGACCAGAAGGAGTAGGAGTGCTTTCTTCATTGAAAAAAATTGAAGATAAAGAAGCGTAAGCTTTTTCGAAGGTAGCATTATCAAATAGTGAATTATAGAATGGCTGCCATCCTATAATGTTTGAAGGAACTGCATCGCCTTCAAATGCTAACTCGATGCCACAAGCGTGAACGTTGCTTAATACTTTATCTAACAATGCCATACCAAAAATTTGATTAGTCAAATATAACAAAAGTATTATTACAATCATATAAAAATATGATTATATGAAAAAAGCTACTTTCAACAAGTAATTGTATCGTTTATTGTCCTAATTTTGGGGTAATAACGTTATCAATTGCGCCTTTATATTAGTTGTCAGTCAGCTTGGATAAGGTATATAAAGTAGAATTCAAATTAATAAAAACAAATTATGAAAAAATTAATTATTATCACTGCAAGTGTATTGTCCTTAAATTCTTGTAAACAAAATTCAGAAACTTCGAACGAAGTTGAAACAACAATTGAGAATAAAGATAAAACCATTAAGTATGAAATTTTATCTGAAGAGGAAAATGTTAAACCAGAATTTGGAATTAATAAGTGTAATATTAACATTGAATTAAGAGAAAAAATTAGTGTTGATGAATTAACCAAAATTGCGAATGAATTAAGAGAAACTAGAACAACTTATGATAATTTATGGATATTTTATTATTTGCCTGGAATGAAAGTAGATTCAGGAGCTTGGGCAACTTCACATTTTACTCCAAACTTAAACGTAGAAATAATTGGTTCAACTTTAGAAGAAGAAACTAAACTTAAAGGTCAAAGTAAAAACGTTGACGGAAAAATATTAGGAGAGTTTTTTGAAAAGCAATACGTAAATGCCTCTTTTACAGTTTATGAAAAAGATAACAAAACTTTTGTTAAAATAGCATTTAAAGATGGTAGTTCATCGATTGATGAAATGAGCAGAAAAAAAGTAACAGATGGAATTAGACTTGACCAAAAATCAGAAGGAAATGGAGAGTATTACATCTTAACAAATTCGGGAATTTTAGAATTTTATAATGCTGAAAACAAGAAATTCACAACAGCAGATAAAAATTAAAAAAAACAATCTACTAACAGTGTTTTATTGAAAATACTGTTAGTAGATAACTTAACATTATTGCTAATGCAATTGACGTAACTCCTTAAATTCACGTTTTGTAATTTCAATAATATCTTTATCGTCTAAATCATATTGATCATCTACATAGAGGATTATTTTTTCTCCAATAATTTCAACAAATGGAAAAGTAAAACTTCTTAAACTTTTTAAACCTAAAATATCGTTTATAATATCGTATCTACTTCCTTCTAAACCATTGCTTAAAAATTCTTGCATTTCTCTACCTAATTTCGTTCTTGTATTAGGAACGAATATTTCAGGATGTTCTTTAAGACGTTTCCATATTTTTAAATCTACTTTTTCAGGTTCTGTAAACTCAAACCCACTATAAGAAGTAACTCTTCTAAAATTCTGTTGTCCTATTCTGCCAAAAAAGTTAGTAAAATTTAAACCTGTTTTTTCAATAATGGAAGCGGTATTTTTTAGCTCCATTTGCTCTTCTTTAGTTCTTTGTTCGTGTAGTTTTTTATATACTTCACTTTCTTTGTTTTCGATTTTGTAATACATAATTTTTTGATTGTTAATTTATTTTTTTTATAGTGATAGGCGCTATTAGTAGCGCCTATCCATTAGTTACTGGCTATTTCGGTTGATGTAAATCAAGACGTTTTATAATCTCGACTAAACAACTTACTACAATCGAATTTCCAGCTTGTTTGTATGCTTGTGAATCGCTCACATTCCATTTGAAGTTTTCGTTAAAATCCATTAATCTAAAACATTCAAAAGGAGTTAATCTTCTTATTCTTTGCATATTTGATACTTTAGGTTCTTGATTTCCGCCACCCATTGTATGTATCGTTGGTGCAATTCCGTTTTTATCATAAACTCGTCCTGATTGTTCGTGTGTTTTATCCCATTTGCCACCAGTTAATTGATATTCTACAATTGGATTTGGAATACTAACTAAAACACCTTGATTGCAGCTTATGTCTAATGTTTGTGCAACTCCTTTTCCTACTCGTCCTCGTATTGTTTCTGAATTAGGATTGCTAAAATTTATAGAATCTTCTTCTTCTTGTGCAATATCATATCCTTTTGAGTTATTAGCAGGAATTATTACAACATTATCTTTCTGAACGGTTGTTAATGCGTTTGAAGTTCCGTTTTCATTTATTTCAAGCATTTGTTCTGTTGGTAATCCTGAAACTCTACTTAATGGATTTTGTGGGTTACGACCTCGTATTGCTCCGATAAATATATCTTCTGCACCCATTTTATTATATCGTGCTGTAATGCAACCGCTATAATCATCATCTTCTGTAAATGGATATTTTCCTGAACTACTTCTTTTTTCTCTATACTTATCAATCCAAGTAAGCATTGTATCACTCAAAAAATACTTTTCATCAACTTCACTTTCAAGAACGTCTTTCAATCTTTTTACTAAATGAAATGGTTTTGGAAAACTAAAAGTATTATCTGCATCATCACGAATCCCAATAATAAAAATGCGTTCACGATTTTGTGGAACTCCGTAATGTTTGGCATTCATAACCTGGTAATAAACGTGATATGGTGTTGCGTTTTCGTGAGGAAATATTACAGGATTTCCGTTTACTGATTTTCCGCCTAAATAATCAATCCATCTTTGAAACGTTTTTCCGTTATCGTCAGAAAGTAATCCTTTCACGTTTTCAAAAATAAAATAACGAGGATTGTTTTTTACAATAAATTCGTGTGAATTATAGAACAAAACTCCATTTTTAGAATCTTCTCCTTTACGTTTTCCTGCAAGCGAGAAACTTTGGCAAGGCGGAGAAGTCATATAAATATCTAAACTTTCTTTTGGTATTTCACGTTCATAAACATTCTCCGGATAATAATCAGGTTCTCCAAAATTGTAGATATAAGTTTGTCGAGCGTATTTATCCATATCACAAGCAAACTTTTTGTTTTGCTTAATTCCTAATCTTTCAAGTGCTTGGTCAAATGCTCCAACTCCAGAAAAGTCTGAACCAGTAGTTACAATCGGATTATCTGCTAAAAGAGAGAAACAGCCAGTAACAGCCATTTGGCAAGATTGGGTATCGGTCTTTAATTTCGGCATTGTTTTGTGTTTTTATAATTAGTGATTAATCGAGTGTTCGGGTTTACTTTTCCCAACCTCGCCAAGTGGCAAACGTTATGCAATAGCTAACTCACGCTTGGTAATAGAATAGAACAAGTTTTGTAATTCGTGAACAGAAAAAGCACAGGAAATACAAATAATTGTTTTTTCATTATCTAAATAAACTCTAAAAGTTTGGTCTGTTATTGAATAAGTATAGTAATAATCAAAAAAATCAGAAGGTTTTATTTTAAATCTATGATTATCAATTTTTTCAAATCCAAAATCTAAAAGCCATTTTTCTGTAATTTCAATTCTGCGAATGCTTGTTGATGAAAACCAACCAACTTCCATTTTAGTAACTTGATTGTTTATTTCAACATAATTTCCAATTCTTAGCTCTGTATTTATCATTTTAGTTTAGTTTTAAAGCCAATGCAGAACACGTATTTTCTGCATTGGCTTGGTTATGATTTTAATTAGTAAATTACTTGTCTGTTTTGATTTTTGAAATTATAGACCCGCTCAATGTTGTATATATAATTTTTTAAATCTACTTGTTTATCCATCATTACTGGAGCTAACGAAATCTTCGCTTTTAATACTTCAAAATCACATTTCCCTCTTTCTTTAATTTTCTGAACTGCACCTATAAGATATTTATCTTTCGAAAATGTATATCTAGAAAATAAATCATTAACCAATGCTAATAATTCTCTTGTTTCTTTAAGGTAATTAGTTTTAAAATCACCAGATTGAAAAATATCAGTAGATTTACTTTCCGAATGCGAGAAATACATTAATAAGTCGATAGTGACTTTTATATTAATTCCAAATTCATTCATTATTAGTACAATATCTTTGTAATCTTCAATACCTAAGTTAATATAGCAGCTTAAAAAATCGGAAGGTTTCCATTTTTCTCCTCTGGAATTTAACTGCGCAATTTGCTTTAGAGATAATGTATCACAGACTACATAGTAAACAGGGTTCCCGGTTCTCTCTGATATTTCCCGTCTATGCTGTCCATCAATTATATTGAACTTTTCTGTTTTCTTATCAAGAGAAACTATAATTGGACAATACGGAAGCATATTGAATCCTTGATTAATATCATTGATTATTTTATCAATTTTTGCATTGTTAATATTTCTGTTTCCAACGATCTTTTGGAACTTGGAATAATCATTTGTTTGTAAAATTTCCATAATTAAAAAAAGATTATAAAAGTGAATAATGCAGAAAAGACGAAACCAGCAAAAAATGCAATTAAGATTAATTCTATTTTTTTACCGATGTAAAAATGACGGAGCCCTGACTGCTCTAATTTTGCATTGTAATAATCTTCGCAAATTCTTTCAAGTTCTGGTCCATCAGTTTTAAAAGTTCCTACTTGTGAAACATTAGTAATTGGCTCACCAATGTGCTGAGTTATTGTCTGAAGGAATATTTTATTTGGCTTCATGCTTAAATTTTTTGATTACACTTTTTATTTCAAAATTTCTATCACCAATTGTAACTGGCGTTTTGCTCTCAAAGGCTTCAGTAACATCTTGTAAACATTTGTCAAATTGGTCCTTTCTTTCTTCTCCAATTAACTCCTTTAGTTTTGCTTTCAATAAATCATAAAAGATATATTCTGCTACTTTTTCTCTTTCAAAAATAAAGTTGAATCCTTGCGTATTTGAAACTTTTGCTACGTAATATGTTTTGGTAATTGCCATAATTTAATTGTTTGATAGTGATTTATATTCGACTGTTGATAGATGCGTAAGTGTTGCTTTGTACAGGTAGAAATTCTCGTGATAAAAACCACTAAGCCTAATGCTTCTGTCTTGACTAACTCGCTCAAATGCAACTTTGAAAGGTTTGCACCTTGGATGTTTAAGATTCAATTTTTCAATCGTTTCAATGACGATTTTTTGAAATTCAGATAGATCTACTGCGTCTATCAAATTACCGTCTAATGAGCAAAGAAATTCGCTGATTTCTTTTTGAAGTTTGTTCGATGTTTGAGTTCCGTGCGAACGATGAACGTAAAAATGTGTGTGCATGGCATTTGTTTTAAAATTTAATTAATCTAAATCATTTTCAAATTCTTCTATTGCTAAATCAATTTCTTTTGAAAGTTTAGAAATTAATTCTTTTGCTTCTTGAGCAGACATTCCTGTAGGTAACTGAATAGTTTTATACTCAACAGTATTAAATTCTCCTTCTGGAGCTTCAAAAAATGAAGGATACTGAGCTTGTGAAATTTCAATAATTAATGCGTCGACATATCCCTTTTCATCAGTTTTACCAGTGTTTATTGTTAAACACCAATTTAATGTTTGTGCATTTTTTTCATAAGGGTTTTCTAATTCTGCGTGAATAAAATCCAATTTAATGTTGTCTTCTTTGCTTAAAAATTTTTCTCCGTAATAATCTTTTACTTTACTCATAATTGTAATTTTAAAATTTATAATTTGTTATTTGTTAATTCTTCGACATCTTGCGGAAAGTACGGATGAGCTATTTCATCATCATCAAGCTTGACAAATAGGAGATAAGTATACTTAACTTTATACATATTGAATGTCTTCGCTTTCACAACAGTTCCTGGCTTAAATTGCGCTAGAACCTTCTTTCCTTTTCGATGGTATTTTTGATATTTTACACTCACGATGCTGCAGCAATTTTAAAAGGTTCAAATGTTTGTTTTTTGGTAGGAACCAAGAGCAATCCTTTAACCAACCATTCTCTAAATTTTTCACCGGAATGATTTTCTTTAATCATAAATGGTCCTAAGATTTGGTTTTGTGGCGTGATACAGTAGTAGGTTGTGTTCAAAATCATATGATTTGTAGAACCATAAAAAACATCAAATTCTGTAGCAGTTTGCAGGTATAAATTGAAATTGAACTTCAAACTGTCATAATTTTCTTGAAGCTTAAAAACTAAACTTCTGGAAACCAAATAATCAATTTGATCCAAATAGTATTTTTCGGTCAATAAATCGTCTCCAGGAGTAACCTCATTGTAATAAATTGAATTTATTACATATCTACCTTTGAATTGAAAGGTGCTTTCATCCTTAATATAGTATGTCGCATTCTCTATTATCTTGCCATTTCGAAGAAAATCTTCTTTATAGCATCTGGCCAAAGTGCCGCGGATTGAATAATATTTAGTCTCCATTACTTACTCGTATTAATTTTCTGAAGGTCATTGTTGCTAGAACTCTCACGAATCCACATTCTGGAATAAGATTATTTACTATAAGAAAATTATAGTTAGCGCATATATTTTCAAATTCCGCCATCGTTTGAATTTGATTAAAAATCTCTAAATCAATTTTTTTTGAGTCCATATTGAATTTTTTTTTTGACTTCTATTTATATTAAAATCAGCTTCTCAACTTCTCGACTTCTCACTAATTGAAAATCAGTTAGTTATATCTTTTTATGTTGAGAATGTTGCAGAAAAATGTATTTCTTTCTCAACCTTCTACAACATTCTCAACATTTTCACTACTTTAAAAAACTGATTCTCATTAACTTATATATGTTGAGAATGTCGAGAAGTTTTTTGTAGTGTTTCCACATCTTTTATTAATTATTTTTTTATAATGGGTTGCAGGGAAAAAAAAATCAAAAAGGATTGTCGTCGCCGATTTCGGTGGGAAGACCATCTAAAGGGAGTGCTTCCTGCCCATTAGGCTCCTTCGGTTTATGTGTATTCTCGAAGAATGTGCCTTCATTTATCTGATACATAACTGAGCCAATAATATCCTGTTTAATTTCTTCAGACAAAGCATTCAAATTGATAACCATTGCTGAAGTTCTGTTTGCATCACGACCTTCGTCAAATGAGAATACTTTTAAATCTTCGATAAAACAACCGGACTTTTCAAGTTGTTCTCTAATTACTGGCTTCGTTGGAGCAAGTTCTTTATACCTTGTGATCCATTCTAACTGAATTCTATTATATGTATGTGACCAATTCATATATAAATTATTCGCTTTTATGGTGACTATGTAATTAACTTGCAGACGTTGTTCTTTTTGACCACGAAGAGCAGCGATAAAACAATCCCAGAAACGATTAAGAATAGAAGCTGAATTGATTTTTCTAATTTGTTGATCGATTCCTTTTCTAAAATGTTGTATCATTTCTTCTTGTGTAAATGGAAAATTTACCTTATCTTTGAACATACTGTATACCGATGATAGTATAGATAAGTTAGATATAATTCTACTTTTCGCTTCAGGAAATAACTCCTGAAGAATTCCCTTCCAACTACGTTGTTCTTTTTCGAAATTTTCTTGAAAGTGTATTCTATGTGCTAGGAACATATCCGAATATCCGGAAACACCTTTCTCCCTCATATCTCTTAGTTCGTCAAAAGCTTTCATTTCATCAGGATTAAATTCATTTTTCGTCATTTCGTTCCAAATTAACCGAAGAATCAAAGGCTCTTCATTTGGGAATTGATTACCTGTTAGTATCGCGGAGCTCTCAATAGGAATGCTCTCGGTTCCTACGTGACTCTCAAGGTTTCCACGCTTGTAACCACGTCTGTCCCATAATGCCTTTAGCATACCATCTAGCTGTGGATTACCTGCTTTATATTCTGATAATTGGGAAATTCCGTTTCTAAACTGCGCAAATTCTCGCACCTGTGCTTTGATTGTAGAAACCTGACCTTCTAAGTTAATGGCGGTTTGCGGAACACCAGTGAAGCTCTGTACAATTGCTGACAGTTCATCTTTACCTGAAGAACCAGGACCATAAAAAAACAGAATTGGAAAATTGCTTAATTTTTCTACGACGATATCTTGAAATATTGAAGCTATTCCAAAAAGTAATGCAGAAATTGCATGATCACGATGAACTTCTTTTACTTTTAAAGAAAATACCTCGAAAGAAACCGTGTTTTGAATTACTCTAAAACGCTTCTGAGCATCATATTTAAAAGAATTATTTTTATAAATTTGATTAGCTGAAGGAATGTAATAATGAACATCGTCTTTAATAAATATTCCGTGCTCATTCATTGGTATGTCTCCACCAATTTCAGTTGTAATTTTATTATTCCACGCGAAAAATTTCCCATCAGGTTGCCATCCAAGAACATCAATCTTTCTACCATTACCCATTTTATCAAATAGAAATGTACGCAGCTGAAGTAAATCGGAGCGATTGCCATCAAATCTAAAATTTCCGTGACCTGTTACAGTATTATCAAATGCCTGCGGTGTGTTCAGGTTTTCTGATTGTGTATCAAAAATCTTCTCTAATCCGTGAACATTTTTAATTCTGATTAGTTTCATTGGAAACTTCTCATCTTGCATATGTTGTAAAATTTCAATCTCAAAATTTGACATTGAATTGAAATATACCTTTCCATCACGGCCTTCAGGAAGTGACATCCAAATTTGATTATTGGCCATAAACATTCCATAATGTTTGATATCGCTTTCCAAATCTTTAAAAGGAATTTTTACACTTTTTGGGAGCTCGTACTCGATATCATACTCTGGCTCTTCAATATCTTCATTTTGTGACCTGAACTCTTTTATCCAGCTATTTAAAGTCGACTTTAAAACTTTCGCCTCTGTAGCGATCCAATTGAAATAAATTTCAAAAAACGCGTTGTCTTTCACGTCAATTATTAAACTGGATAAATGCTTAGCACCAACAGATCTTCTTAATTCTGAATTCTTAAATGCATTATCAAAGTTTAATTTAATTAAATAAACCAAATCTCTTTGTTGCTTCAGCTCCAAAGGTTCCTCAAAGTTTTTAAGTTTATGCTTTTTGCTATCTAGTTTTGCCTTTAGAGTAGTAGTAGTTTTACTTTGTTCTAAATATTGGTCTGATTTTTTTCCAGTTGCTAACTCAATTTCTTTTAAAAGGCTTTTTGCCTGAAGTAAATCTCCTTCAATTTCTGTAGCTTCATTTAGTAAATTTTGCTTATCATTTTTAAATTTTACTTCTAACTGGCTAAGTATTTCAGATTCTTTCTTTAGTTCTAACTCTAATTGATGATAGTCTTTTCTGATGTACTCATTTATCAATAATTGAAACCCATCCACTCGAACTCCTGGAACAGTGACCATATCATAAAGACCACAAAGAGCAATCACATCGTGATATTTCCTAACAAAATCATCAGGATCTAAATCAAGAGTTAGAACATCAACTCTAAATCCTTGCTTGATAAATTTTGGAATGTGCTTTAATACTGCTGCCATTCCTGCTTTATCAGGATCCATACAAAAAATTACTTTTTCGCAGTATTTTTTAAGTTCATTTATTTGCTCTTCAGTAATTGCAGTTCCGCAAGGCGCTACTGTATTTTCAACGCCGTAGCTCTGAAATGCAATTACATCATTATAACCTTCTACGATAAATACTTCACTTTTGCGACGCATTTCCATTTTGGCTTTATGCAATCCAAACCAAACGCGAGATTTATTGTATAGTATATTCTCAGCATTAACTGGAGGATTTATCCATTTGCCCATCTTGGAGCTATCTGTGATATCTCTACCAGCTAAGCCAATAAGCAATCCGTTTCTATCGTGTATTGGATATATAACACGATTAGAATATTTATCAAACTTATTTCCTTTTTCTGAAACGTGAATTAAACCTAGAGCTTCGCCTTCTTTTTGATATCCTGAAGATATAAGTTTATCAAAAAGAAAATTATCCGGAGCAAAACCAATGCCCCAATCGATGATTTTTCCTTTTTTATATTCTCTATTGCCTTCAACTTCCTTTCTGCATAGATGTTCAGGTGTACTATTATGATATTGTTCGACATATAAATCGTGTACTAATTTTAAAACTTTACGAAGCTTGTCTTTCTCTTCAAGCTGCTTTACTTTTTTTTCTGAAAACTCGACAGCTTCATATTCAATTTGAATGTTATATTTTTTAGCAACGTACTCTAATGCCTCTGGATATGACATCCCTTTTTCCATTAAAAATGAAATTGCATTACCACCTTTTCCAGTAGAATAACATTTGAATATTTGCTTAGCAGGAGAAACCATAAACGAAGGGCTTCTTTCATCAGAAAATGGAGAAAATCCTTTGAAGTTTGCACCAGCACGTTTTAATTCGACAAACTCACCAATAACTTCCTGAATATGGATAGCTTCAAGTATTTTATCTTTACAAGATTCTTTTATGTAACCCATTTTTTATACTTGTTTTTCTTCGTTTACTTCAATGTTTTTTGCTTTCTTTAAATACAATTCCTCAAGTTTGATATTGTATTCTTTAATTCTGTCGCGCTTTTCCATATCATTAAATAGCTCGTGATTTTCCATTTGTTTGATAGCAGCTTCTAACTGATGAATTTGGTTTTGAATTTCATTGACTGAATTATCCATAGTGTGGTCTTTTTATAATCATTGTATTTTCTATCATCTTTTCAGTATTTACTGTTGAATAGACAAAGGTTTTTTGGTCGTTAGGTTCTGAATTTTTTTTAGCATATTCCTTGGCCTGACTAACTGAATTAATGTCTATTCGATTAACTATTCTATCACCGTGATATATTTCGAGGTTCGGCATATCATTTTTTTTTTAAAGAAAGCCACAACGCTCACAATGCTGTGGCTTTCAAGTTTTAAAAAGTCGTGTAAGCACACGAAAGAATGGGTAAGAACGTATTATCTAGCACTGGGCTAAATGCAATTGAGATTCTAATTGTTGAATGATTTCTGTCCAATCGTAAATCTGTTTTTTTATGTAAAGTGCATCTCTCCAAGGATGGTCTGGATTATATCTTTCTAAATCCTCTTCTAGATATTGCACTATAATTTTTGCATTAATATATTTTTGCTCTGCTGAAGTTAAATTAGCTAAAATTTGAAGCATCGCTTCTCCTTTAGCAGACATTGCCTGCTCATATTTTTGCTGTAGGTTCATTTTAAATAAGATTGAAAAATTTAGCTAATAGAGTTCCTTCTTGTTTAGTTTGGATGCGAAGTGCTGCATACAAATTCTTTTTAAGCTTGTGCAATAACCCTAGAGAAACATCAAGAGTTTCTGCAATAACTTCATTAGTCATATCCGTAGAAGTTAATTGTAAAATGTTCACCTCTTTTTTTTCAAGACGTTTACCATTGATTACAGGAAGTTTACAGAGTATACCTTCGTGCGGACAAGTTCCACGGTTTGGGCAATCCCAGAACTCACCATCTTGTAATGAACCATCAACGATATCCGGAGCAAAATCTAAACCTCCCAATCTGCATTTTGCAAATTGTTCGATTCTTTTCATTTCGGATCTAGGATGCATATCGAATAACGCTATCAATACATCATTATCCTTATACATTTCCTCTTTCAAAAGAGCAATTGTTGTAAAAGGAAGTTGAGCAAATGGAATTACTTTCCCATCCATCAAAGCTTTTAAATCATTTTTTTCGACGAAAATTTCCACATTTCCGTCTACCATTCCTGGTAATAAGTTTTTTGAACTGTACATGGCGATTTTTATTTATTTAGTTAATTGTTCTAATTTTTCAAGCTCAACTGCATAATCCTTAGAAATTTGCACAAGAGCATTAAGTACATTAATTCTTGAGGAAGGATACTGGTGAACACGATTTTTAGTATTGCGAATTATGCCGTCTGTCAAAGTCTTATCATCTTTCAAAATTTCATAGACTTTTTCAACGTAATTTCTTGGAAGATTACCTTCGATAATCGAGTAGGCTCTATCAATATGCGAATGCACATCGTTTTGTTTCTTTTTTTCTATTATCTTTGACATATATTATTTTTTACATCACGAAAATAGTAAATAAGTATGATTTAAAACAAATAAAATCATATAAAAATATGATTTGAGTATTAATTTAGAAACGTTCTAAATGAATTTAAAAGATAAAATTGAGAAAATTTGCGCCGATAACGGGTTTAAAGGCCAAAAGGAACTTGCAGAGGCGATTAACTTTCCATACACATTATTTAATAAAAATGTAAATATTGATCGCTTGTCTGGAGATATGATTAAAGCATTTGTAAATTCACCTAAAGTGAATGTAGATTACATTTGGCTTATAAGGGATTCTGAAGAAGAATTTAAAGAGGAACCGTTGCAAAAACTTAACAAAGCGATGGCTATTTTACTCGATTTAAGAGAAGAATTAACACGTGAAAGTCACGTATAACAATTAACTAACTGTATATCAGATGTGTTTAGTATCCTTCTGGGATCACAATTTAGAATTATTTCTAGTCAGTGTAAGCACACAAACATTTGGGAAGCCTTATGTAGTGTGCTTTTTTTTGTTTCATTAAATACATCATTGACTATGATTTTAACCGCCTCAGACCACTTTTTAAACACGCTGATAAACACGCAACGAAAGCGAGTGTTTATGAAGACAACATTTTTTATTAGAAAGGACGTAATTGTCCAGGATAAACATCCAATTTATTTAAGAATATCAGGTGGCGATATCAAATTGACCGAGAGAATATTTCTAAACCTTTATGTGGACAAAGATATTTGGCACGTAAAAAATCAACGTGTTTTATCCAATGGTTCGCAGGAACTGGAGGATATCAACTTGATCTTAAAAAATATCGAAGCGAAGTTGACAAGTATTGAAACAGTTTACAGATTAGCAGAAATCCCTTTAACCCCAAAACTGCTAAGACAGGAATATGAAAATAAACTATCGCGAGTAAATTTTGTGGCTTTTTTTAAAAATGCTATTCCAGAACAAAAAGCATTTGTAAGCGCATCGAGAATTGAGCGTTACGAAGTTGTGCTGAAGAAACTGACAGAGTATAATAATTATGTAAGCTTCAATGACCTTAGCATAAAATGGCTTAATGATTATAGAAAGTATTTGAAATTTACATTGAAAAACAAAGACAACACTATTGCATCAAATTTTTCAGTACTAAAAAAATTTTTATTGATTGCTGTCAAGAATGGTATTAGACTGAATTTTGAAGTGAAAGATTTGTTTGTAGGAGATACGAAAGGCAACAGAACCTACTTACTGGAGAGTGAGCTTGAAAAATGTTTGGACTATTATTTTTCAAGCTATATACCTCATAGCTATAAATTGGTGCTTGGCTATTTTTTATTCTCCTGTATGAATGGCTTGCGAATTTCAAACGTTCAAAATTTGAACAGAGAAGAATTGATGAACAATGATTTTTCAATTATCCTGGTTAAAGGAAACAAGGATAAAAATATGATCTTAAATAGGACCGCCAAATTAATCATCGACCACGAACCTAATTTATTTGTAGAAAAATTTAGCGACCAATATTTAAACAGGGAACTTAAGAATATAATGAAAGCTTTGAACATTAATAAGAAGATAACATTTCACGTGGCTAGACATACATTTGCAACTTTATTTTTGAAAGCCGGTGGAAAAATAGAAAAATTAAGAATCATTCTCGGTCATTCCAGCGTAAGAGAAACGGAAATTTACGAACACATTACACAAGCCGAGGCCAACGAGGAAATGTTTCTTCTTGACAAATTCTATCAAAACAAAAAAGCGGTCAGTTGACCGCTTTTTTTAAACTCTTACCGTGTAGGAATCAAATTCAACATCAAATTGATCGGGTGCATACTCAGTTTTGTTTACTAATTTCAAAATATGTGTATTCTCATACGCTCGAATTTTGGATTTAGTTGTCAGATCATTTAGTTTGTCAACGTAGCATTTGAAGCTCCATATATAATTGACAGAATTAATTCTAAAATCAAACCATTTTTCCCAATACTTTTTATGCACTGCAGGAATCAAGTAATCATTAATCGGTAGCGAATAATTATTACTATTAACCAATCCATCATAAGGCACAAGATACATTTTAGAGTTATTGTTTTCAAATGCAAAAGCAGTTTGAACTCCATTTCTAGAAGTATGCGGTAAAGGCAATGCGTTGATTTCTATTGGTGTTGTCTTATCATCAATTTTAAAATTTGCTGATTCAACCGAATTTTGATTTTGATATACCGGTAGATACGTGAACTCTTTAGATTCTACATCTGAAAATTTTAATAGAAATGAATTTCCTTTGCTATATTTCCGAACAGGATATTTCACTTCGAACATTGAAAAATCCAACGCATCATTATGATTTACACTATCTTCAATTCTATCCATATAGATAGTATTTCCGATAACTTTTGTGATATCATAATTAAACCAGTTCTTAATTCCTTTAACGAAATCATCGAAGAGCATATCCGGAACCGCTCTCTTCAGGTCAACTTCATTTCTATTAATAATAGTTGATTGTGGATTACCCGACTGGTCATTTAGATAAATCATATCTATTGAGATATCCAACATATTAGTTTCAGTTATCCAAGTATCTGAACCATAAATATCAAATGTCAGCTCATCAGCATTCAAATCAGCTAAAGTTTCGAATGTAATATCAATTGGTTGGTTTCTGATAGTTCCTCTAAACACTACATCGAACTCATTTTGGTAAAACTGCTTATTTCTTTTAAATTCAAAAATTATGATATCGCGATATTTAATTCTAAAATAAGTATCGATGAATGCATTTCTTACGTACGAAAATTGTCCTGAAATTCTATACTTTCCCTTATTTGGTAAATTTTGGCTAAACAAGAATTGCTTGGTTTGAATTGTTGGATTAACAACAAAATCATATTGTGTTGATCCAGTAAACACAAATGGAACTTCAAGCTTGAAAGTTCCTTGAGAAACGATGGTTCCAGTTGCAGTAAAATCCTCAACCATTTTATAAATGAATATCGATTCATTTTGGATGGTAGTAAAATAATCTACATCTCCGAACAGAGTAGCTTTTTTTATTAAATCGTCGTCAAGAATTTGACCAGCTAAAACATAACCGTCATCAATGAAACCTCGTTGAAGTATATGAAGAAAATAGGGAAGTGGCTGCATAATATTTCTATTATAAGTAGCCTCTTCAATTTCATTAACCTCATTTTGAAGAAAGTCGCCATCTTTCCTATTATTAATGATTTTCTCAAAAGCATTCCACTGCGGATCTTCCGTATTATATTTATCCGTGTGTACTTGCGGAAAATTATAATTAACATCTGGCCACGATTGGTTAACTATTAGATTAGCGTGCTGATAAATATTGGTTCCTACAGGCAATACGAATTTATCTAGAGATAAATCCGCCAATTTTTTGCCAAAACTTGGCAAACTCTCAAACCCGAATCTAACAGTACAAGTTAATTTTTGCTGAAGCTGCTCCACCTCAAAAATAGCCTTTGAAATGAAATTATTATGAGTGTACATTACTTCATAATAAGTTTCGGGGTTAGAGTTGTGGTGGTCGATAAAATCGAGTGCCTTATTTAAATCATCCTCTAAATCAATATCAAATGGGAAACTGTAGCGCGTAAAAAAACTATCCGAAAACCAAGAGTTTTCATCGGTATCGGATATTTTGAAATTAGACAAATCTAACTCAAACTTAGAATGTGTAAGTTTTCTCATTGGATGATTTATTGATAGTAAATTCTAAAGTAAATTCAATTAACTCTCTTTGCGTATCTTGTTTTAATAAAGTTTTGGTAGCTGGTCGAAGTTCTATTTTTGAATCTTCAGCCGTAAGCCATATTCTCTTTGAGCGCATCAAGCTCTCGATAGTATCAACATCATTTTTGATAAGCCAACCTGTATTAATTGCAAGTTTAATAGATGAAGTATTTGAAATATGCTCTAATCGCTCAACCAAATTAGAGTATAGCTTATTTTCTTGTACTTCGAGTTCAGTTTTTATTGAATATTCTCCGGTGCAATTTATTGCGTCTAAAAGCAAAAATTCATTTTCCCACTCAATCAAATTAGATTGTGGACCATCAGGAACAATATAAAATATTTTTTCTTGAGGAAAAGCTATTTCTATAGTTGGATCAGGAACTGATAATACAACTTTAATTAAATCGCCCTGGTTGTAGTCTTGAAAACTAATTTTCTTCTGAAGAATAAAATCATTAGCATTTGGTAGCAATTCCGAACTATCCAATGTTCCATTTTTGAAAATGTGTAAAGCGTATGTTCCGGCTTTAACTAACATATTTAAGTAATGAATTGAATTCTTTTTAACCGAAGTCGGTTTATTATTAAATGCTAATATCTCAAGACCTGTAGTGTTTTCAGAGCCAATTCCAGCGACATAATTAATATTGGGTAATGTTTTTTCACGCACAAGAGAATCATCGCTAATTCTTTTTTCTTGCACGTTCAAATTTAAGTTTGCGATTTTATACTGAAAAAGCGCTTCGGTCGGCACAGTAAATCTACTCATCAAACGATGGATGTTCTGACCAATATTAAATTTAGCTTTGCCCTGAAATGGAACAATTTTTAATGGAATTAAAACCGTCTTAAATGTTGTCGCAAAAAAGTCAAAGATTTTCAACTCAGCATTAATCTGAAAATAGGTTGCTGCAGTCGCAGTGAAACACTCAAAGAAATCTACATCTAATGTGAACGCCTTCCTTCCATTGGCATAAGGATTAGACAAAAAATTCAACAGCTTGTAGTTCACTACTACAGATTTTTCGACTACAACAGAATTAATTGTAGCCTTGAATTTCACAAACCCGACATAATCTGCAGCCGACATTGAATTAGTTGATATCGGAGTAACTGTATACTGATTTCCGACATTAGAAACTTCTAACCAAGGAGAATGCGTTACTTCAGAAATTGGAGAAGGGCACGCAACATTTACAACTGCCGGAACTGGTTCCTGTATTGAAACTATTCCAAAAAAATCTAAAACATTAGGAGATGGAACTAAATCAGGAACTGACAGAATATTAATTTCAAAAGGAATTCCCGATATAATTGTAGTACCTGCAAGAACTCCCATTGAACCGCTTAAATATTGTGGTTCAATTGTTCCATCATAATAATCTGTCAATGCTACGGATATTTCCTTAGTACCACTTCCTTGCGCATATTGAATTTCTTGACCATTAAAAATATCAGTTCCAAACGTAACGCCAGGATCTGATGAGGATAATTCCAAATGCGCACCGTTTGCTGTTAAAATCGATGCCACTAATGTCCAATTTGAGCCATTCATTGTAACAATTTGACTAGGCAGTGGAGTGTTTGGAAAATAATTAAAATTCAAAGTAGAAGGAGTGAAGCTCACAACATCATTGGTAACAGCTAAATTGATTGTATACTGATAAGTCGCAACATCAACAAAATTGCCTAAATCATTTTCACCTTGAATTTTAAACAAGAACTTATACTGATAATTGCCAGTAGTAAGTAAATTCAAATTTTCAAAATTGAAGTTAGTGTATATACTTATAGCAGCTTCAGTAATAGGTGTAAAAACTCCTGATGCTGGAAGTGCATCATTAGTCAACCAATTTGGTGACGATGGTGTAACTGGATGAGTCACGTAGAACCGGAAAGAATTGTATATATCCGCCAAAGCAGTATTGACAACATCCTTTAGTTTGAAATCAATTGCAAATGGATTAGGTATCAAACCTGCAGTTGGATTGTAATACAAATTCAAAATGGCATTTGTTGGTCCCCAATTTTGATAAATCGAACCATTGCTCGGTGTTGGCTGAAATGATTGTGGTTGTGAAAGTGTTATCATACAAGTAATTTTTCAGGAATTTCGGTTAGTTGTTGCACTATAACGCCATCAATAGACGTTATATTTAATACATCAAGCAAATTGTGTATTTCGATAAAGAAATTGGAATTTTCAATAGTGATTTTATTTTTGAATTTCAAAGTCTCTTTACTATCAATATCGTCTACTATAATGGCAATGATGTTATAAATCTTTTGCTGGTTAGTAACTAAGGTAATGCTATTGACTGACGTCACAGAACCACCTTGCAAAACTTTGGCAGCTTTGCCGGAAAGTGCAAAATATTTCGTTAAATCGATGTCTTCAATTTGATTTTTGGTCGCGTAGGATTCGATTAAGAAAAATAGCAAATCGATTGTGTTGTTTGCCATTGGAATGTCAAAAACTTGTTTTTGGTTGTAGTTCATTAGAATTTATTTTTGTTTCTAAAATCGTTATAATCATCCACGCCTTCTTTAATGTTTTTCATTGAGCGCTTATCGTCTTTGTCTACTAATGCTTTGATTGGTTTGTCGCGCAAGTCTTTTAATACATCAAGAACTTCAGCCATAACAAGAGCATTCATTTTTAATGCCTCATCACTAGAAGAACCCGATGAAGATGGACTGGAAGCTGGAACTTCAAATCGTTGTGCACTTTGATTGTACAAACCATTTTCAAATCCTTTGATTCCTCGAAGCTCACGTAATAATGCATTTTTAGTTTCGGGTGATATCTGCGAATAAGCACGTGAATCGATAATCATTTCTGGTCCATTTTCGCCAGTAAGGAAATAAGTTGGTTTAGTGACTAAACCTGACTTGGTAGTGCCACCAAAACGAGATTGAAAAATCTTTCCGTCTTGCTCACGCTTCACTGGGTACAGACCTTCTTCGTAACCACGAGCAGGAAGAGGTTGTTTTGCAATAGTCGCAATTTGCAAACCTCCAACAATCGCCGCCAATGACATTAAAAAAGGATTTGGAATCGCTGCTGTAATACCTTTGGCAGTATTTACAATCGCACCAAACAACGCCTGAGCTTTTTCTCTTTTAGCTTGTTTGTATTCTATATCAAGCTTTCGTTTTTCATACTCATCGTCAATTCGCTTAATTTGTTTGTCGTAAGTCGCTTGATTAATGTAACCTGCATCAAGTTGACGTTTTAACCGTGCTTTCTTTTTATCAGAATTAACCTCGAAAGTTTTAAGATTTCGATTTTCGGATGCTGTTTGAAAATTGGAGTAGGTAGACCATAGATTTTGCAAACCAGTCACAACCATATTAACGGCTTGTAATTGATTTTCTAGTGATTTAAGATTATTGAATGTAGACTCCCATTGATTAGCGGTAAAGCCTAAAACATCAGTTTGACCAAAAACAGATCGCGCAGCATTTTTTAAATCATTTCTGTCAGCTTCACCATTTTTGGCGGCTTTAATTTTGGATAATGCGTTTAATGCAAAGTCTAAATCACTTTGTAACTTCTCCTTTTGCGCTGGTGTAAGTAGGTTAAAAGAATTATCTAAAATTACATTCGCCTTATAAAGATTTACTAATTTTTGTAAATGCTTTTCGGTAAGTTCTAACTCTTTTGCGTCGTAAGCTTTTTTTAGTTCTGCCTTTGCTACCTCATTATCGCCTAAAGCAGCTAACTGATTGTTGAAATCAGTTTCACGTAAAAGTTTTTGACGCTCAAATTGTTTTTGGAATTTTTCTATTCGTGCTTTCTCAGCATTTTCATAGATGATTCCTAATTTAGTATTATGGATTTTTAGCTTACCTTCTTGAATAGCATTAATTTGGTCGTCAATTAATTCATTTCTTTTTTTCCATTCATTCTTAATGGCAATCAATGCATTATACTTAGTCATATCACCAGCTTGTTTAGCTTTAGAAATTTCTTCGTCCATCTTAGCCATTTCTTCAGTATGAACTTTTTGACGTTCTAAGTCATCAACTTCACGTTGGTAACGTAGATTTTCGATGGCTAATTCTTTTTGATATCCATCCTGCATAGCGGCTATCTTATCATCCTCTAATTGACGACGATTTTTCAATAGAATATCATTGTACAACGCATCATTTTCAACACGTAGACGATTGATTTCTTCTTGAGTAGAGTTCGGGTCTTTCTTTGGTGTTTTTGGATCACCACCTGTTACAGTAGTAGTATCATCTAAATTAGTTCCGTCTATATTCAATCCATTTTTTAAATTTTCTGCTATAATCTTCTTTTGATCTTCTTGCAAAGAGTTTTTCCTACTATTTAATTCTCTAATTTCCTTCTCTTTTTGATCTAGTCCTTTTTTACTCATTAATGAGTTAACCATTGCTTGATATCTTTTGTCACTATATCCAGTTACTTCACCTGTAGTTTTATCAATAATTCTTTTAATGTTTTTACCTTGCATGCCTAAAATTTCAGCGGCTGCTTTTTCAATATCTGCCCGATCTTTGAAAACTTCAACTTTAGCGCCAACGGCTTTTTTAACTCCATCTATCACATCATCTGACCACCAATTATAATCTTTACTTGTTTTATTTTTAGTATCCAATAACTCGCTTTCTATTTCATCAAGTTTGTTTGAAATAGCTTGTGCTTCTGCTTTTTTCTCTAAACTTTTAACATATAAATCAATGGCTTTCTTAGCATCCATTGTTCTAATGTTTTCTAAAGTTAGGTTTCCTAAATATTCTGGAGAAATTCTATTTAGCTCTTTTATAGCATCAGTTCTAACTTTGTCTGACAGCGATTTGTCTTGAGCAATTTTTACTAAAGATTCTAAAGATTGTTTTTCTTTTGAAATACTTTTAGCAACTTCAGTTTGAATGTCGGATAAGTCTTTTTGTATTTTACTTGCTTTAGTAGTTTCTTTACTAAAAAGAGCCATTGCAGCTACTACAGCAATAATTGCAGTTAGGATTAATCCAATAGGATTAGCTGATGCGGTTGCATTAAATAATCGCATTGCGGCAGAAGCTCTTACTGTATTTCCAGTAATCGCATAATATGAAGAAGCCAAAAGTAATTGTGCACTTCTTAACAAGCCTGTAATTACAGCACTTCTATTTTGAATTGCAGTTAAAATTGTAGTTGCAGTTGAAAGAGCATTTGTCCAAATAGCAGTTAATCTAATTGCAGTATTGTATGATATAAATGAAACTACAACAATTGCAATAACTTTCACTAAGAACATAAATCTATCGCGCATTCTTTTTGCACTTCCATCTGTATCATCTGTAGCACCAATTAATTTAGCCAACCAAGAAACAGCAGAAGTTAACCATTTTATAAACTCTTCGGATGAAAACCAACCTGATGTTGTTTTTTTAATTTTATCTAAAGTTGCTCCTAAAGTTGAATTTTTAATATTGAATTCATTTGTTAATGAAGTAGCATCAATTAATGAATTATTAGCTAAATCAATTTTCTCTCTAAACAAATCTACATTTTTGCCAGCTGCTGAAATAACTTGCTTAACTTCATTATCATTTAACTTTAAACTATCTAATACTTTTGCTAATTCAACTGGTTTTAAATCTTTTATTGATTCAGAAAATTGTAGAAAAAATTCATTAGTATTTGTATTCATTAAATTTTCCATTTCCTTAACAGGTTTTTTCATAACTCGGGCAAAACCTTCAATATTATTTGCAGCAATAGTAATAACCTTGCTATAGTTTGATGCTGATTTTTCAGCATTCAATCCTGTCTCTTCAAATGCAGCACCCAGTCCAAGTGCTACAGCAATACTTGGTTTAAATGCCTCAGGCATTGTTCCAACTCGTGTAACAAAATCCGCAACATTTTCGGCTGTTGCATTTCCTGCCGCTCCCAAATCATTAAGCGCGGAACCAACACTCTCAAAAGCAGTTTCTACAGAAGCATCCTTTAATTGGGAGTAAATAGTTTTTATCTTACCTAATTTCGTGGCAACCTCTTCTGGACCACCTTGAAATGAATCTCCTAAAGAAACTCCTGCCTTATCCATTACTTTAACAAAATCAAGAATTTCATCTTTAGCAATATTTAATTCACCACCGACAGCAGCAATACCTAAAAGATTTATTCTTTGCGTTCTTGTTTTTAATAAACCGAATGATTTGGTTAACTCGTCGACTTCATCTTTTGTCATTCCGGTAGTTTTCATAACATCGGCTTGAGCATCGGATAACTTACCATTAATATCAATGATTTTTTGAATGGATAAAGCAACGCCTGTTAAGGTAGCTATAACAGAAGCTCCTAATGCAGCATATTTATTGAATCCATCTGCTATAGATGATAAAGAAAACTTTGACGCTTGTGCCTTATTTGTTAACTCACCCAGACGAGTATTAACTTGTCTAAGTTCGTCATCGTACTTTTTAAAATCGGCACTATCAGGAATTAAGTTTTTTAAAGTCATTTTTAATTGATTGGCTTTATCTCGTAATTGAGCGATAGTAAGACCTGTTAAACCAATTTGGTTTTGCAGTTCTTTCATTGAAGCCTTATTGTTATCAATTTCTTTGGTATTGGCTTTTATAGTAGCTGTCAAAGCTTTATATTCGGCAGTATCTTTTTTTCCTTGCGCCTCAAGTTTACGGCGCTCAATATTGAGAGCTTTGTTTTCCTCGGTTAATTTTCGAGTCGCTTTTTCTAAATCGATAAGTTGCTTTTGTGCGGGATTTCCATTTATTATAATGGATAATTTTATTTCTTCGTCGGTGATCGTTCTAGCCATTGGTCTGAAATTTTACCAAAGCTCTGACAATGTGAAAAAAAAAGTTGTAACGTGAAAAAAGCCACTTTTTTAGAAAAAGTGGCTTTTTGTGCTTTTTTAATCGATTTCCTATTCTTAGTCACCCAATAGGAATTTTAGTAAATTTAATAAAAATTAACTTATAAGTTAATTTTTATAGGTTTTCAAATAACTTATATTGTGATTGAATTGCTTTTAACTTTTCATTTTTGGCGTTTTTGTATTCTTTCTCAGCTTCAAAGTATGCAATTGCATCTTCTTGAGTTGCTTCTAACAAAAGTTTACTTTTTGCTTTTTCCATTCGCTCTTTTGCATCTTCTTGTTTAATGTGATTGTCCCAATGTTGTTTGTAATGACCGAAGAGAATTTCATCAATTTTTGAGTAAATCCAAATTTCAAATTCTGTATCTAACCAAGCAGCAAATTTTATTGCTAAAATTCTATGAAAATAAATACCAACATGACCTCTATTTTCTGTTGCTCTAATTTCTGAACGACCACCATTTGGTGTTTGTTGAAACAAATTAATAAATTGTTTAACTCCATCGGTTTTTAAAAAAACGTCAGTTCTTTTTCCAAATGCTTTTGCCATTTCGGTAGCATTAACCATTACGTTTTCATCTTGAGATAACAAAAAATGAATTTTTACATCTTGATAGATAAATTCTAGTGCTTTTGATTCTAATTTTTTCATAAAAATCATTATTAAAAAGAAATCCCCTAAAGTGCTACCACACACTTTAAGGGATTCTTAAGGTTTACAACTAAACCAATATCTTACACGTTGGTGGTAGAACAACACCGCAAACATACAAAAATATTATTATAATCATAAAAAAGTATGATTATATTTCTATAAATCCATCAACTGGAGCTTTAAAAGCTAAGAACCTATCATCATCAACTAAAACATAATGTTTGTCGATAAGTTTCCAAAGTGATCCTTTATCGATAATATCGTCCTTACTGATAACATAATCATTAGTATTACGAAATAAACCTTCACATCTGGTTGCTTCACAAATTTCAGATTCAGTATAATTTCCTTCAATAAAGGATTTAAATTTGGTTTCGTCAAAATAAAATGTGACACCTGTGCTTTCAGCAACCATTTTGTAAGGAGTGAATTGTGTTGGTTCTTTACGGTCTAAAACAAATTTAATCGATTCTTTAAAATCCTTGGTTTTCGTAGTTAATGTGACCTTATTGGCATAATGGTAGGTAAGTACTGGCTTAGGCATTTTCAACCTCCTTTCCTTGCATCACATTTTGACGATTTTTGTCTAAAACCTTAAATGCAGTATCTAATGCGATATCAATTTCTTTTCTTGAATAGCCCTTAAAAGCCTTAGTGAAATTTTCAAGATAAGCTAGATTGTTTACCCATTCTTCGCGATACTGGTTGTCTTCAAAATCCTGATGGTAGGAAAGTTCAATGTACTGTTTTTGAAAAAAATTACTAACTTTTTTCAAACCTTTTGGTTCTGTCATTTTAAATGACGTTACTAAGTTACAGCCTAAATCTAGTAACTTTTTGTCTTGGTCCTGATTTTCTTTTAGCATAATCGAAAATATTAGATGCACGAAACCCCCATTCTTAGGTGTGCTAAAATATCCAAAGGATAGATTTAAGGATAGTTTCCATTCCTTTCACCGTAATGAGGGTTCGCTTATTTTTACTTTAAAAAAGTGTATTTTGAAGTCCCTTTAAATATTTTAGCGAGACAAACATACAAATATAAATCTGTGTGACAAAAAAAACACATAAAAAAAGTGTGCATCTGCACACTTAAGAATTTTTGCCAAAAAAATATTGAATAATAACAGCAATGATTAGAAACAAAATCCCAAAGATTAGGGAATATTTATTTTTGTAGATTGGTTTCATTACCATTTAGAATTTGCATCATTAAGCATATACTTTTTATAATCAGCAATAATAAAAAGAGTTTTATCTTTAACGGTATTGAAAAGCTTCTTTTTGCCAAACCAACCTTTAGGGAAATTTTCTAATTGAAAACTATCGCTTGAATCTTCATAAGCTAAATCAGTTAAAGTAATTCTAACTTTATTTTCTTTTGCTTCAACAGTAATTAAATGAGATATTTTTGGACTTCTCATATAATATGGAATACTTTGAGTTCCTTTTCCGATAATCTTTTTTAAGTCCTCATCTTTTAATTGGATGACATCATTTGCTGAGTTATATTTAATAGCAAACCATTCAAGTGATTTTTTGTACAAATCCAACGCATTTTTGTTCGGAACTTCTATTACTTCTTCAAAGGTTATCTTCCCATCAGCGTTAGTAGGTAACTCCTGTGCAAATGAATTATATGCAGCTACTAATAATACTAAGAATAATTTTTTCATATAAATGTGTTTAAAGTTGATTTCAAATATAAAAAAAAATTACTCCTAAGAGTAATCTTTGATTGTTTTTAAGGCATCACGGAATTCAATTCTATCAAGTTCATCATTCATTAACGGTGATTCAAGCAGAATTTTGTACCACATTTTTAAAGTTTTTCGCGCTGCCTTTAGTTTTCGTTTAGAGTTTTTTTTTGACATAGCTTTCAAATTTTTGTAGAATAATAACTACAAATATTTGCAAATATTGTAAACACTAATTATTTAGAATTATTCTTCTAATTTCCTTAATTCATCTTTAACTGCATCTGTGTATCCGTAAGCTAAATCTCTAGTGAGGTTATTATATTGTCCCCAAATAATCCGGTTATGCACGACATAACTTTTCTTCTTGTTTTTGTTGCCCTTATTATCGGCTCTGGTTCTCATATCAACAAAACGCTGACGCTTATCGTGCATGTGCACTAACTGGCCATCACTAACTTTGTACTGGCGATTGTTCCAAAATTCAGAACGAAAAGAACTCATTCTTTGGTTTTGAGCTTTTTGGATATCGCGCGAAGTTTCTTCCAGAACCTTTCTAATAAATTTGCCTTGAAGAATTTCTTCAGACCTATTTTGTCGTTTTTCTAGCACGTTCATAATTAAGTTATAATATCAAAAAAAACTTCATAACCCCTGCATTGCACATCATCAAAAAAAGCTTTTATCTCAATACTTGATTCGTCTAATTTCGATAATAAACCACAATTAGAAAGCTCTTCAACATCACCAGCTTTGGCATCTAATAATAAATCGATAAAAGTTTGAACAGTAGTTTGAACATTATCAAATATTTCAAGCTTTTGGTCGTGCTTTAGGTCTTTAGTTGGTGATTTATTCAAAAAGAAAAATTGAAGATAATTAGTATATTCAGTAGCATCTTCTCTACCAAATGGTTTATGATCTGGAATCACCGCAAACATCATTATATTGTCTGAAGATTTTCTTTCCTCAAGAAACTTCACAAATTCTTTATTTGAAATAATTGCCTGAGCATACTTTATTTCGGGAATGAGCGCCTTAATCTCTACTATAAACTCACGAAGGCTGTTGACTTTTAGCATCTTCTTCTAATTTTTTTTGTTGTAAATGTTTTATCCTGGAATCATACATTTTAATCATCATATCCCAAAAAGGAGCTTCCTTAACTTTAGAATAATCGCCAAACGCTCCACTTTCCGCCATTGCGAAAACAATAGAATCCAAACCGATGTCATCGGCATCAATAGCAATAGGAGCTTCATCACTTTTAAACAAGATTGACAAATCAAGTGTCTTGTCTCCCCACTCAATTTGACCTGAAGAAATGATAATTTGAACGCTCGCAAAATATAAATAGACTCCATAAATAAAACCGATGGGTGCATACTTCAATGATTTAATTCTCTTTTTTACGTGGTTAGGGTTGTATTTGACACGACAATCACCATCGTAATTAACTAAATGCTTAAATATAAAATGAAATGGTTTTTTCGGACGATAAAGTGTCGCTACAAACTCATATAATGTTTCTAATTCTCCCGTAGAATTGAATTTTAAAAACAATTTGAGAGCATCCGTATATTCTCCAATTTTGACATTATTAAACATTTCATCAGGACCGTAATAAGTGCGCCAAGAAGGACGAAACTTAGGAACCGGATTATCAATATAATTCTGAATTACTTTCAAATCATAACCGCCTTCAATTTCAATTTTTTCAAAAAAAGATTCCTCTAGTAATTCTTTAATCAGGGAAATATTTCCCATTTTATTCAACTCATCCGCCTCGACACTACTTTTTGAAGGTTTCATATTCATTAGTTTGTATACTGCGTGGGTAAGAAGCTCGTCTGAAGAAATTTGGTGTGTATGAAATTTAAAAAGAAGATCGCACATATCAATATACTGCTGACTGTCGCATTCGGATAAGTCAGCAGGAATATATCTTTTTAGTGTATCAGTCTCGATGATATGCATTATACAAACTCTAAATTATCAGTAATTCTCATTCCTAATATTTTCATTTTCTTTCCAAATTCAAAAAGTATCATTGCTTTGATTTCCGCTTTGGTGGTTGGTGAGAACGGAATGAATTCGGATTTTCCTTTTTTAGTTTTTGGAGGAATTAATTTACTTGCTTCACGAAGAAGAAGTATTTTTTCTTGCTCCTTATTCAGAATACCTTTTTTTATTTTTCTTTCATAGGACTTCCATTTTAGATAGGTCTTAATATGCCAAAGTGTATAAAAGAATTGCTTAATGTTTAGAAGTAGTTTTTTCATAATATTTTGATTTGTTGATTTATAAATATAGTCCTGGTGCACAATCATCCGTAGGAGTAAAAAAAGGCGGACGGTCTGTTAATGGTTCAGGTTCCGTCTTAACCAACTCTTCAATAAGGGACAATGCCAATTGACAAGATTTGGCAAATGATTGCATAGCGTATTCGTGCTCATTACCAATCGCTGGTTTTTTTGCAATTGTATTAGCTCTATCTGAAACTTGATACTGAAGAACTCCTTCAGGAAATATTGTAATAGACATTTTTGGAATAGCCCACGCCAATGAATAAAACACGCAAGCAGTGTGAATTAATTTTAATAATTGAACATCTTTAGGATCCTCGATTGGTTCGGATGATTTCAATTGTTCAAATTTCTCTTTACCTATACGAGAGAGGATTTCAAACTCTTCACATTCTTGTAACCCAGCAGCTAGCTTGTGTAGCAATAAACTTGATTCAATTGTAAAGACTTTATTAAATTTATCAATAGAATTGACGAATAATGATTTCAGTTCCTTGTAAGCAGCGCTATTAATCCATTTGTAATAAACAGTGGCATTCTTTTGTTCATCTGTCATTCCTTGATAACCTTCAGGCATTGAATCATCAAGCAAATCGATAAGATCATCCATAGCACGGTAAAATCGTTTTTCTTGCTCTTTGTTATCTGCATCTATTTGCCATTGCCAAGGTAGTTTCTCATTTTCTGATGTACGAGCTCGTCGACCTTCATTTGAATGTGAAATATCATTCGATGGTGCAAATAATGAATAAGCCTTTACAAGGATTGGATATCTTGTTTGTCTTAGTATATTGGACTCGATGTCTTCATAATCATAAATGTAAGTTCCGTCTTCTTCTAAATTATCTTTGTAAAAATCATAGATATGCATATAAACTTCTCTAGAAATAACTTTTCTAACTAAAGTAGTTGCTGAATTGATATCAGGAAGCAGATTTTTAAATGATAAATCGGCATCAGTGTATCCTAATGATGATTTAATCTCATCAGCAGAAATTTCTACATCTGTAATGTTGAATAATAATTTCATATTATTGATTGTTTTTTGACCTATTATCAGGATTAGTATTTTGTTGCACTTCTGGAACATTATGAAAAAAACCTAGTTTCACATTGTCGTCTGGGAAATTAGCTTTAAGAGCATAGTTCCAAGGCTTACAGATAATCATTTCTTGAATATCCACACCAGTATTAAGATAGTTTAGTAATGCATAGATTTGTTCAGAACCTGAATTGGCACGCCCAGAATCAGTAATGTTAGCTAATACAGGATGAATATTTACACCAGCAGATATAGCTTTGTCTGCCTTATCTGAAATCATTATTTGAGCCTCAACAAAATCTTTAATCTTTTGGTCCAGTACTTTAATTTCCCAACCTTCTTTAACAAGGTCGTGGCCAACCATTTTAAGAATTTCAGTTGTATGCAAATATTTACCAACGTTATCAGCACCTGATAAAACATCAGCAAACTGATCAAGGATTTTCTTTTCTAAATCTTGAAGCATCTTATCGCTATAGTCCCCTTTATGATAAGCTTGAAGTTCCTGCTTTTTCTTTTCCCAATAAGATGCTGGTGAAATAATGTGATACTTTAAATTCATTGAATTTTTAGCAAATGCTTTAAATATAAGAGGCACAGCAGTAGAACGATTAATCCACTCTAATGAACCATACAAATCAGGTACTGTATAGTAATCGCTGCAAAAAGAATACATATTAGAATACAAGATGCTATTCTCATTTGCAAATGGCTTATTAAAGTCAAATAAAGGATAGGCTTTACTATCTGCAACAGCATTGATATGATTGAAATTCCAATTACTAACTACAACATGTGTGGGGTCTAAATTGGTATTAGAACGTAAACGAGCTAATCTTCCTTTATCTGGTTGTACGTGATGAAGATTTGCTATAAAGGGCTTACCGATTCGAGAACCTTTATTCAATTCATACCTTGTAAATGTTCCCTGAATATGCTGATAGTCAACGCACGCCTGTAGTAGTTTCTTTTCAAAATCAATAGAATCCAACCAATTTTGAATCTTAAAATTGTTAACACGCACACGAGTATCTTTACCATTCTCAAGCTTATCTATATATAATTTAGGACCAGCGCCCCAAAGCAACTCAGTCTTTCTCTTTAGAAACCCCGGCACATTATAACTATTATGTACTATATCTGCAATGATTTGAGGTAAATCATTATTAGTACCGTAAGGATAGATAATATATTCACCAATATGATTCTGAATATTATTCCATCTTAAAGCATCAAGACTACTGCTAGACCTTCTGTCAAAGTCTCTAGGAGTTTCTGCAACCTGATAAGTGAATGATACTTTAGGCGTAGATACGATAGCTCCACCCTGTTCATAAGATACTTCCATAATTATGGTTTTATTTTGTGTTCGTTAAAAGTCATCAGCAATGGTATGTGAAAGAATCTAGGAGCTTCATCTTGATCTAAATCTTTATAACCTACTAACTGTTGTGATAAGTTACTTTGGTCGTCTCTCAAACCTTGTCTGAGAATAGCTCTACTAACTACTACTAATCCTTTCGAAGAAGCTTGCGTTTTGTTAAGCGATTCAAAACTAAAGGAGAACGTAACGCCAACATCTGTTAGTTGTCTCATTCTTTCCAAAGCCTCATAAGGAGTTATGTCTATGTAATTACCATTCATACTACAAGATTACGCATCAATTAATGGTGCAAGTGTAACGTGAAACTTTACATAATAAGGAACTGGTGCAGTTACCAGTTGGTGGTGCTACGCCCACAACTGGTGCGCGGGTCATATATCTGCAAAAAAAAAAAAAAAAAATCATTACTTTTTAGGAACTT
>NZ_JAIXUB010000013.1 GCF_027484205.1 Flavobacterium sp. | reverse complement strand
TATTCCTTTGGAATTTCAGGAAGTTGATCATGAATAATTATTTTCTTGATTCCATAATTAATGTTTACCACTTTGTTTTCAAAGAAAGGCCAACCAATGATGCCATCTTCAAAGTCGTCTTCATAATCCAAAACGACCAACCTTTGATTGGTTTTGCTGTTGGAGTTGATTTGTATGGTATTGACAGAAGAAGTCTCCACTTCATGAGTGCCACCGATACCAATGTTTTTGTCTTTGCCATCAATTTTACATGTTGCTTTTTTATCGAGTACTGATTTTTTGATTGCATTTTCATCAGCTCCAGTATCGAACATAAAATTCAATTCCTCAGAGTTGTTAATTCGTGCTTTGATATAGATTTTGTTGTTTTTACCCAGAACGAAAGGTATTGTATCTTGAGCAAATGAATTTGCTTCAAAGAAAAGAAGGAAGAGGATAAAGGTGATTTTTTTCATTGATTGATTATTCAGTATAAAATTAATGTTTAACTAATTGACTTTTTTTTGTGTTTACAAGCTGTTTTCAGTAGCTGTTAATTTCTTATTCCCTTTCCAATAACTTGTCCATACTGTGTCATTTCCAATTTCATTGTTCCATCGCTCAGTTTTGTAAAAGTCATCACACCATCCGTTCCACCTTGTCTTACTGCTTGAAATGTGCTGCTTGATGTTGGAAAAAATCTCATGTCCCAATTTTCTTTGTCGGTATTATAAATTAAATATCCATTTAAATAGGTTATAATGTGTTTTTCAGAAGAATTTTTTTGGTCAACATAATCTCCAACATAGTTTTTAATTTCGCTTTCGTCTACATTTACCTTTTTAATAAATTCCTTTGTGTTGGGTTTGTTATCTATAATTTCATTAATTTTTTCATAGGGATATACTCCGTTTCTGAAATTATTTAGGACGATAATTGTTCTATCATTTGCCGAATTATAATGAATAAAAGTACAATAACTGTCCCAACTTCCGGTGTGGCCATAGCTTATACTGTTTTTATTTTTACGAACTTCAAAACCGAAGCCGTAGGTTACATCTTGGTTATCCGTTGTTTTAGTTATTTCCATAACTTCGTTAAATTCCTTTTGGCTTAACAAAGTATTATTTTTGATTGCATTTATCCATTTATAGATATCTTCCACAGTTGAATTAATTTTAGCATTCCCAATAATTCCATCTAAATAATAAGCGGTCATGTTTCCAATTTTGGGATCGTCTTCAGTTGCTTTTTCAAAAGAGTTCTTTACCCAAGTATATCCAAATGCATAATTCTTTAGTTTTTTCTTTGGATTTTCTCGCCTGTTATAAATAAAAGTTCTCTCCATTTTTAAAGGCTTGAGTATCTTTTTAAACAAGAAATCTTGAAGTTTTTGATTTGATATTCTTTCAATAATAGTCGCTAAAAGAACATAATTTGTATTGCAATATTGATGGGTTGATGTAGGTTTGAATTCTAAGGTGTCTTTACTTTGAGCATAATAATTGATAACATCTTGATTGGTTGCCATTTTCTTGTTTAATAACCAATCTTCTCTAAATTTCCCTAAAAATTCAGGAATTCCACTGGTATGTCTCAATAAATCGTAGATTTTTACACCTTTAAAATTGGATAACTCTGGAATGTATACTGTAATATCATCGGTGTACTTTATTTTACCATCTCTGTGAAGTAGTGCTATTGCAACACCTATAAATTGTTTACTGCACGATGCTAATTCGAATATAGTTTTTGAGTTATTCCTTTCTTTTGTCTTTTCATTACTATATCCTTTTCCGTCCTTGTAGATTATTTTTCCTTTTTCGGCTATTAAAACACTTCCGCTAAATTGGTTTTGTTCAGAAAGTGAGGTGAATAAAGAGTCTAATCTTTTTATGGTATTATTTTTTTGTCCAAAACAAATTGAAGTTGTTAGAAATAGTAAAGTTGTTACAACTAGTTTTTTAAAATTCATTATTATTATTTTAAAATTGCATTAAATGTTAAGGTAGTCAAATATTTACCAAGAAGTTTAGACTTTAGTTAGCGATGCGGAAGAAATCGAAGGAAAGAAGTCACGTTTTTACAACAGATCAATTGAAAAATTCATGTTGAATTTTGCACATCAGCAACAATATCGCTAAATCGATGTTACTAGTGACTTTATATAAATTTTGAACGTTAGATGCTGAAAATTTCTGTAGCTAGATTAACTAACCAATTAAATAAATTATAAAAATCTTAAATTTTAAAAATGTTCAGTAATTGAAGTTGTTTAACGGTTTAATTTATTTTTTTAAAATACCCAACACTTTTATATTCTGCTGCGCCTGATGATTCAGTAAAGTCAATTTTCAAATCTGTTTTTGTTAAAGAAATTACAGTTGAAATTTCGGTTGAACCATTTGAAATAGTAGTAATATTTGTACCATTATATTCGTATGTACCACTTTCATCTGCTGTTGCATTGCAATTGGCATCGTTTTCAATAACTACATAAGTACCGTTAGCTTTGAATTCTATATAATCTGGACACGTTGAATTTTCCTCGAAAGTAGTTTCAGTTTCGTCAAAAACTCCATTTATATAATAATCAAATTTTATTGTTCTCCATTTACCTACAATGGATTGAGTTGATGATTCTTCCTCGTCATCTTTATTGCAACCGGTAAAGATTGCCATTAAAGTCAATGCAACTAATAATTTTTTTTTCATAATTTTTTTCGTTTAAAGTTTTTTTTACCCTTAATTAAAAGCTGATACTAGCGTTATTGCTATTTTATTTACAATTTTTATAAGCTCTAAATTGTATTAATAAAATCCCAAACTCCAGGTTGATGGAATTTGGGATATTTAAAAGCAAATAAAATAATTAATTTTTAACCACTTTTATAGTTTTTACTTCATTTCCTGATGAAACTTTTACTAAATAAGTTCCAGCTGATAAATTGGAAATGTCTATTGAAGTTTGGTTGTTGTTTACAGATTTCGATAAAATTTCTTGACCTATTAAATTGAAAATTGAAACCGTTGTAATTTCATTATCTAATGAAATGTTTAAAATGTCATCTGTAGGATTTGGATATATTTTTAATTTATTTAATTCAAAATTTTCATCGGCTAAACTAGTTGACGGGCAGTTAATAGCTGTAGGCACACTACGCTGTGTGTAGGTTCCATCTCCAAGTTGACCTAAATTATTACGTCCCCATACATACATTGTTCCATCGGTTTTAATAGCAGATGTTGATGAAACTCCGGCATCAATGGTTAACCAATCGGTAGCTGATCCAATTTGTACTGGAACTGAGGAACTAGTTGTGCTACCATTACCCAATTGTGAATAATTATTTATACCCCAAGCCCAAATAGTGCCATCATTTTTTTTGCCCACTGCATGTGAACCACCTGCGCCAATATGTTGCCAATTGGTCGCAGTACCAATTTGTACAGGTGTAGTCCTATTGGTTGTGGTTCCGTCACCCAATTGACTGTATTGGTTGTCACCCCAAGCCCAAAGAGTACCATCGGTCTTAATGGCAAATGAACTACCATTACCTGCAACTACTTTTGACCAGTTAGCCGTTGTGCCGATTTGAATTGGCGTATTACTATTACTTAAATTACCCGTTCCCAACTGTCCTTTGTTATTGTATCCCCAAGCCCAAAGCGTACCGTTTGATTTAATTGCTAATGTATAATCATAACCAGCTGAAACAGAAATCCATGTGTCAGTTCCTAATTGCGTTGGTTCAAAGTCATTTACACCCGACTGTCCATATCCATTTGAACCCCAACCCCATAGTGTTCCATTGGTTTTTATTGCCATCGTATGACCTGTACCAGCTGAGACAGATTGCCAATTATTGCTTGTTCCAATCTGTATAGGCGACAATACTGCACTTCCTGAAGTAGAATTGATATTTCCAATATTTTGTCCCCAACCCCAGAGCGTACCATCTGTTTTTATAGCCATACCTGAAAAAGCAGTTTGAGAAACACTTTGCCAAAGATTTGAATTGCCAATTTGTACTGGGTAATTTCGGCTTGTATTCGCTCCATCACCTATGGAACCATTTACACTATTGCCCCAAGCCCATAATGAGCCATCCGATTTGATAGCTGTAGCTCCCAAAGCAGCACAACTAAGTTGGGCAAAACAAGTCGCAGAAGCAGCAGCTGTTGTAAACGAACCGCCCGAAGCCCAGCTAGATTGTGTAGCACCACAATTTGATTTTACCCAAAAATAATAGGTAGTGTTTGGTGTTAAATTGTTTAAAACTGCAAAAGTATTTGAGGTTTGTCCTGTAACTGCACTTGCCGAAAAAGGATCATTAACTGTGCTATAACAATAAACATAACCATTACTTGGAGCAGGATTTGGTTCTGTCCATGCGATATTTACAACTGTTGCCGATTCAGGATCGAAAAATAATTGTGTAGGCACACTACAACCAGAAGCAGTAGCTGTTGTAAACGAACCGCCTGAAGCCCAGTTAGATTGTGTAGCACCACAATTTGATTTTACCCAAAAATAATAGGTAGTGTTTGGTGTTAAATTGTTTAAAACTGCAAAAGTATTTGAGGTTTGTCCTGTAATTGCACTTGCTGAAAAAGGATCATTAACTGTGCTATAACAATAAACATAACCATTACTTGGCGCAGGATTTGGTTCTGTCCATGCGATATTTACAACTGTTGCCGATTCAGGATCGAAAAATAATTGCGTTGGAGCATTGCAGCTTGTTATTGTAGCACAAGTAATGGATTTCACTCTGTTTGTGTTTTGAGTTCCACAACTAGAATTAGTATTTAAATGATATCGTATTACTCCAGAAGTTGTACCAGATAGCCATGTTAAAGGGGTTAAACCATTTGCTAAAACTGTAGTTCCTGTCGCATTTGTTATTGTAATATAATCTGTAGAAATTGAACTAGTAAAAGTATATTGTCTGTTTGTTAAAACGTTAACATTTGAATACTCACCCGCATAAGCATTTGTAACAATTTGTTCATTAGTTCCTGTACATGCTGGTGTAAAAGTTGCTTCAGGATATAATCCATAAATTGCACCGTTACAAGTTAGTGCAGGTGGCGTAGTAAAACTACCTCCAGAAATCCATGTTCCAGTTGTAGCTCCACAGTTTGAGCGAATCCAATAGTAATAAGTAGTACCAGCCGCAACATTTAAAGACATAGAAGTAGTTAAGTTTGTTGTACTAAATAATGTTGGAGTAGTATTTGCATTAGGAACATTATTTGTGGTAACGATGTAAATATCATAATTTGAAGGAGGTACTGGTGATGCTGCTGTCCAAGTCATTTTACAAGAATTGGATGTTATATTTGTTACAGTCAAGTTTGAAGGAGCTACACAGTTTGATGCGTCAGCACATCGAATATAGCGCGACCTTACCACTTGTTCGCTACCACACGTAGCATTGGAATGAAGGTAATAACGAATTCCACCTGTAATACTACCAGAATCCCAAATTACAGGTTGTGTGCCACTTGCATAAACAACCGTTCCAGTTGCATTAGTAATTGTAATATAATCAGTTGTTACAGAGCTTGAAAACGAATATTGTTTGTTTGCAATTACGTTCACATTACTGTATTCGCCTGTCCAACTTTGGCTTGTTATTGTTTCATAGTTTCCATTGCAAGCAGGAGTAAATGTATTACTAGGAAATAATCCATTGGTAGCAGTAGTGCATTGCGCAACAGCACTGGGAATAAAGTACAAAAAAGCCAATAGGCAAATTAAAATAATTCTTTTTTTCATTTTATTTTTTTAAGATTAATTGATGAGTTTAAATTAGTTCATTAATTACAAGTAAATCCCAAACTCAAAAAGGAAAAATTTGGGATTTTTAATGAAATGGTTAATTAATTTTTAACCACTTTCACGGTTTTTACTTCATTACCAGATGCAACTTTTACTAAATAAGTTCCTGCAGATAAATTAGATATATCCATTAAAGTTTGATTGCTGTTTACAGATTTTGTCATGACTTCCTGACCTAACAAATTGAAAATAGAAACTACATCAATCTCATTATCTAATGAAATATTTAAAACATCTTTGACAGGATTTGGATAGACTTTCATTGTGTTGATAGCAAATTCTTCATTAGATAATACGGTAGGGTAGCAGGAAATAGTGGTAATTGAGTTTTTTTGAACAGTTGTTCCGTCTCCTAGCTGACCTTTGTCATTTTTTCCAGTTACTCTAATAAAACCGTCTTGGTTTGTATTTAAAACATGATACCAACCTGTTGCAATTTTATTGGAATCAGAAAAAGTACCAACTTGAGTAAATACTAAAACATCTGTTGTACCACTTGTTCCATTACCTAACTGTCCTTCTTCATTTCTGCCTGTACTCCATAGTGTTTTATTGGTTTTAATAGCATAAGTAAACCACTGACTTGCAGACACATCTTGCCAATCAGTATCTGTGCCAATTTGAATAGGAATATTTGAAATAAATGATGATGTTACCATACCAAACTCTCCATTGTAGTTTGTACCCCAAGCCCAAAGTGTACCATCTGTTTTTATTGCCAAAGAATGATTAAAACCAGCATCTACTTTTTGCCAATTGGTTGCAATCCCAATTTGAGTAGGAACAAGTCTATTTATGTTTGTTCCATCTCCCAATTTTCCATTACTATTCCATCCCCAACCCCAAAGTGTACCATTAGACTTTATAGCCATACAATGATAGTGACCAACAGAAACTGATTGCCAGTTTGTATCTGTTCCTATTTGAGTAGGTATGTTTCTATAAATTGTTGTGTTATCTCCTAACTGACCATAATCGTTTCTTCCCCAAGCCCATAATGTTCCATCTGTTTTTAGCGCTATGCAAAAGTCATTTGAAGAACTTATACTTTGCCAATTGGTATCGGTTCCTACTTGTATTGGAGTGCCTTGTGATGTAGAAGTTGTGCCTAAACCTAAGTCACCATAATAATTCCAACCCCAAGCCCATAGTGTACCATCCGTTTTAATTGCAAACGATGAAGAAAAATTAGCACAAACTTGTAGCCAGTTGGTATCAAATCCAATTTGTGTTGGTATAGTTTTATCTATGTTTGTTCCATCTCCCAATTTTCTGGTTCCATTTGAACCCCAAGCCCAAAGCGTTCCATCATTTTTAACAGCTAATGAATGATCATACCCTGTACTAATACTTTGCCAGCATTGCGCAGACATTTGTAGTGTTATAAATAATACTAAAAAAGTAATTGTTTTTTTCATTTGTTTTTTAATTTAATTGATGAGTTTAAATAAGTTCATTAATTACAAGCAAATCCCAAACTCAAAAAGTAAAAATTTGGGATTTTTAGGGAAATGGTTAATTAATTTTTAACCACTTTCACGGTTTTTACCTCATTACCAGATGCAACTTTTACTAAATAAGTTCCTGCAGATAAATTAGATATATCCATTAAAGTTTGATTGCTGTTTACAGATTTTATCATAACTTCTTGACCTAACAAATTATAAATTGAAACAACTGTAATTTCTTTATCCAATGAAATATTTAAAATATCTTTGACAGGATTGGGATATACAATAATTTTTGAAATTGAAAATTCCTCACTTCCTAAAACGGTTTCAATATAAATTACATTTTTGAACACTGGTCCCCAAATTCCTTGGTTATCTTTAATACGAACGTTAAAAACGTGAAGACCTGTTGGATTTACTATTGGAATTGTAGTATTAAAAATTTGCTCAAAAGCATTATTGAAATTTCCGTCGGTTGCTAACAATGGTGTGCCACTACCTTCACCCGGATCATTATCCCAAAAGTATTCAGCTTGAAATAAACTAACAGGTATTGTTGTCGTTGTTTGTTCCACTGTAATTACACTGGTAAATGCTGGTCCCCAAACTCCTTGGCTATCTTTAACTCGGATAGAGAATTTATGTATCCCCACACTTGGCGCATCTAAACCTGCAATTGCTACTTTTTCAAAAGCACTGTTAAAATTACCATCAACTGCTAAAAGTGGTGTAGCACTTCCTTCACCAGGATCAGTATCCCAAAAATACTCGGCTTGGGTTAGCGTAATGGGTGTTGGAGTTGTTGGTTCTACAGCAATAATGTTGGTAAAAATTGGTCCCCAAACACCTAAGTTATCTTTTACACGAATGCTGAATTTGTGCAAACCAACGCTTGGAGCATTTAATCCAGTTAAATTAATTTTTTCAAATGCACTATTAAAATTTCCATCAACCGCCGTAATGGCTGTTCCGTTGCCTTCACCTGGATCAGTGTCCCAAAAGTATTCTGCTTGATTTAATGTAACTGGCTGGGCAACGCATAAACTAAACGTAAGTAAAGCCACTATACCATAAATATATTTTTTCATACTTATATATTGCTTACTCGATTATTTTGAATATCCCGAACCTATTGCGTTCATTTCTGTTGTACCAAGATAAATTCTTCGTGGTGTTAACAAATAATTTACAAGCGGCATGTTAACAGAGTTAGCAGGCCAGTAATTTTCCCACGTGTCAGATCCTCCTCGGTTTCCTATGTCGTTTCTAGTTAAATCGATATCTGCAAAATCATCTTCTATAGCTCCTGCATTTACAAGTGCAGTACCTGTAGCATTACGTGTAGTAGAATTGAAAGTAATTGTAGCATTACTAATATTATTGTTTGCTATACAATTAAGTGTTGTAAATCCTGAATTTGAAGCATTATACTTTACATAAACAGTTGCTGTTGATGTAGTAGAGTTAATTACTTCTTCATAAGTTGAAGATGCGTTTGAAGGACATATTACGTTATTTAGTACATAAAAAGTTGCGCTATTTCCTGTTGGTATTCCAATATATATTCCCGTCAGTGCTCCAGAAGATATTACATTGTTTCTAATTTCATTTTCGCTTAGGCTTTTGGCATCTGTTACAGTAATATTTCCAAATGCGCAATAATTATTTAATATTGTAGATTTGTAGTTTTTTTGAAAAAGCCAAATTGCTTCATTACTATTAAGTACTGCATTTGCAATTATTTCAATACCATCTGTAGCTAAGCTTGTGTCTGCAACATTTGTAGAAACGAGTATTCTACCAGCTGTATTTCCGGTTATTCTACCGTGTGTGCAAGAAATAGTTCCTGTAACAGTGCAACCAGATATATTTAAGGAAGTATTTAGTTTATTGGCAACCACACCGCCGTTTAAAGACGAATTATAAACATTTATTGTTGTTCTGCCGCCAGTAGAATCAGCAGATGAAGAAAAAGTACTTGTTAAATTCATATTGTGCACAGTAACTACTCTTCCTGAAAGAGGAGTAATAGATACTGTTCCCTGAATTAAATAAGTTGAGAAATTTATTTCTGAAACAAAAGTTAGCGATTTATTAATGACTAAATTTTCGATGTATGGAAGTCCAGCCGCTTTTGGACGTATAATAATTCTGTCGCCATCTGAAGCTTGAGCGATTGCTGTACTTATTGTGGAAAAAGCACCACCAGCACCAGCATCTCTAACATATAAATCAGCTCCATTAACTTTTACACTGCAAAATCCAAAAATAGCAATGACAATAATTTTAATAGTTTTCATGAGTTTAAGTTTAAAAAAATTTCTTCCAAAACTATGATATAAGAAAAACTATAGCAATTTGTTTATTGAACTATTTATAAATAATTAGGTGGTTTTTACAGGTTTATTTTAATGATTTTCAAATACTTAATTTGTGTTTTTTAATTTTTCAATATAATAATTAGGAGAAAGCCCTGTTTGCTTTTTAAAAACCCGAACAAACGTATTGGCATCTTTGTAACCGACTTCCTCTGCAATAGCTTGCAGGGTATATTTACGAAAATAAGGTGCATCATTCAGCCTTTGAAGCACATAATGAATTCGTAATTCTTGGGTGTATTCTGAAAAGGTTTTTTGTATCACCTGATTGAAATATTGTGACAAATAGGCTGTATTTGTATTTAACTTTTTAGCTACAAATGCTAACTTGAAGTTCGGATTTAGAAATGCTTCTTTTTGCTCTAACTTTTTTAATCCGTTAGCAATTTTTTCAACAAGTTCTTCATCAATTATTTGTTTTGGAAGTCCTTCTGTGTTATTCAAATTCAGGTTGAGCTCCTCACTAGAAGTTTTTGACTCTTTGAGATTTTGGATAATTTTTAAAAAGCGAATGTGCTTTTCTTTTTGAAGTTTGTAGTAATAATAAAAACCGATACTAACGATTAGTAATATCGATGATATACCTAGAAGTGAAATTTTTAAATAGTTTTGTGAAGTAATGATTTTGTTTGATTCTTCTTTTATAATATCCAAATCATAATCGTGAAGAAAATTTAAAGATTTACTTTTTATTTCTTCAATTGACTGAATTAATTCTAAACTTTTTTTAGCATACAAATACGCGCTTTTGGTATCTTTTTTTTCATTATAACACTGCGTCATAATGTTGTATGCCATTAATAGATTTTCTTTTGAAACTTTAGTTATTTGATAGTTTTTAACATATTTGTTACAATAGAAAAGTGCGGAATCGACTTGTTTTAAATGATAAAAACAATCACCCATTCCTAAATCAAATAATTGCTCTGTCCTTATGTTATCTTTAATAACTGGATATTTCTTTCTCTCTCTATATAAAGACAATGATTTAACATAATTACCTGATAAGGCTGCGCTCTTTGCTAATCGCATACTCAACAATGCTTTGGTATAATCTGGATAGAAATTATCTTTTAACATTATTTTAGCCGCAGCACTGAAATAGTAATTTGCAGAATCTATGAAAATTATTTTTTTTGATTTCAAATAATATGCTTGATAAGCTTCCCCAATTATATTATACTTATCAGCAAACAATTTGTTGTTCATTATTTTTTTTTCCTCTACACCCAGTTTTAAATGTGGCGTAGTTTGTAATTCTTTTTTTAGTAAAGTAATACCACCAACATAGTCGCCCATAGCTACTTTTATTGCCCCGTATTGCTCGTTGAAATGATTGGTAGAGAATTTTTTTTCATATTTATTAAGGTAAGATAAGGCCAAATCATATTCTCCCAAGTTTTTATGAACATAAAATAGTTTGTTAATACACATGATAATCAAATCTTGATAACCTTTGCTAGATTTTGAAATGCTACTTTGTTCAATATTATCGATAAGTTTTACGAGAAGTTCTTTTGAGTGAATTAATTCTGACTTGTTGTAATAGTAATTGGCTATATAATATTTACCGTGAAA
Organism: Flavobacterium sp.; assembly: GCF_027484205.1. GTDB lineage: Bacteria > Bacteroidota > Bacteroidia > Flavobacteriales > Flavobacteriaceae > Flavobacterium. The sequence continues at coordinate 374,992 of NZ_JAIXUB010000013.1, read as the reverse complement.
ACTAAGCAACTCGTTTTTTGATTTACTAATTTCTAAAGCTTCAAGGTATGCTTTTTTTGGATTTGAAATGAGTTTTTCCTGTATGCTTCGTGTTTGTTTTATTTCTAGTTTATTTAGCTCTTGAGAAAAGGTTAAAGAGAACGATACTACTAAAAATAAAGAAAAAATAAGTTTTTTCATTTTGATTTTGAACAAGTTCATTAAGAATAGTCAGATTATAGAATATCACTATTAATCCCGTTAAACATTTAATAAAGATTACTATGATGATTTTTTAAAATCATTTACAGAATTGATAAATCCATTTTATTATTTTCCTTTAAATGTGGTTTTTGTTTTATTTTATAATGTTGCAAAGTTATTCAAAAAGTCGAGATTTATTAAATTAATATTGAACTTGAACTCTTCAAAGTTAACATAAACTATGACATTTAATTTGATTTTTCTCTCGATGGTTGATATATTAGTTATTATAAAATAGTATTTGGTGGGTTTATGGTATTTTGAAAAAAACACATACAAACATTATTCATGATTTGAATGGCTATGCTGTTTTGTTGCTGGATATTTCTTTTGAAAAAGTAAATTCATGTATTTCGGCAGTTGATTTTATCACTGCCACTACTAAAAAGTTACGAGTAATGGGTGTTGTTGATGCAAAAGTTGGTCTTGTTTATTTGATTTCCAATATTAAGGTGCTTTTAGCTTCTACATCCAATGTGTTATTTACGAATAATTTTGTATTTGTTATTGCATCAATTGCATTAAAAGAACTTGGAATCATCTCTTCAAAATGTTTCATGTCTAGTGACACTTTTTCTTTGTTTTTATTGAGGATTACCATGACTTTCTCCTTGTCGGTGTATCTGAAATAAACATAAACATCATTCTGATTTGGTGCGTAATGTTTGAATTTACCTGTGTGAATTGCATTTGATGATTTTCTCCAATTTAAAAGTGTACTAAAAAATTGTTGGGCTTTTTGTTCATTTTCAGTCAGTCCTTTTTTGGTGATGGCATCTTTAGAATCATTTTGCCAACCGCCATAAAAATCGGCACGTCTTTGACCGTCATTACCTGAAACTTCATTGGAGTAAAGCAATTCTGTTCCATAATAAAATTGAGGAATACCTCGCATTGTAGCATAAAAAACCATACCGATTTTCCAATGTTCAAAATCTTTATTTATTCTGCTATAAAATCGATCTAAGTCATGATTATCGGGAAAAATTAATAGATTATTAGGATTCGGGTAAATATAATCTTGACCAATTCCTTGATAGACTTCTTTCCAAGTCGACCACCAATTATTAGTAGTTGTCAATGATTTTACTAGATTCTCAGTCAAGGAAAAATCCATTAGAGTAGGTAAGTAGCATTTGTAACCATCAGCGTTTACTTTGTCTTTTTGCCAATATGCAGCTAATTCGGTCACGGTTGTCATTTCTTCGCCAACAATATTAAAATTTGGGTATTCTTCTAAAATTGCTTTGGTCCATTTTGCTAAAAAATCTTTATCAGAATAGGAAAAAGTATCTTCACGAATTCCTGATAAACCAGCATATTCAATCCACCAAATTGAATTTTGAATTAAAAAACTAGCAACAAAAGGATTTTTTTGATTTAAGTCGGGCATGCTGTCATCAAACCAACCATCAGTATATTTATTTTTATCTACCATTGTGGCATATTTATCAAGTTGGGTCGATTTAATATGATTTGTTTTAGTTTTAGTTTCTTGGAAATTTAGCCAATCATTGGTAGGTAAGTCTTTTACAAAATAGTATTCTAAACCACAATGATTTAGTACTACATCCCAAATAAGACCAATTTTTCTTTTTTTGGCTTCAGTTACTAGTTTTTTGAAATCGTCATTGGTTCCAAATCGGCTATCTATTTTATAAAAATCGGTTGCTGCATAGCCATGGTAAGAGTATTTGGGCATATTGTTTTCAATCAAAGGTGTGTTCCAAATTTGGGTATAACCCATTGATTGAATATAATCCAATCGGTTGATTATTCCTTGAATATCGCCACCATGTCGTCCGCTTTCATTCGTTCTGTTGGCTTTTTCAAGATAGCCAATGGCATTGTCATTTTTAGGATTGTCGTTAGCAAATCGATCGGGAACAATTAATAGTATGGCATCTTTTTGTGTAAAACTTGCTCTGTTTTCACTTTCTTTTTCTCTGGAGAGTAGTGAAAATTCTTTGGTAGAAATTAATTTATCGTTTTTTTTAAAATTGATTTTTACTTTTCCTGGTTCAGCAGATTGATTTATGTTGACAGTGATAAATAAGTAATTGGGATTTTCAACTTGATCTACTTTGGTAATGCTAACACCTTTGTACTGTATTGAAGGTTCTAAACTGTTTATAGCATCACCATAAACAAGAAGTGTTATTTCGTTTAGATGCATCCCAATCCACCAATTAGATGGTTCAATTCTTTTAATTTGTGAATGGGTTGAAAAACTAAATAATGTGAGTAGTAAAAGTATTTTTTTCATCTTTCTTAGTTTAAAAACTTACTTGTCTTAATATGGTTTTTCCAAAAGGAATAAGCGTCACAGTTTCTATTTGATTAGTTGTTTTATTTTTTGCTTTGATAGTAATTTGACCCTTGTTGAATGTGGCTTGGTTTTCTTCCATAAATTGAAATCGATTATTGTCTTTTGGTTTGTACATTAAATCATCAAAATTGGTAAAATACGATTTGCCTTTTAGCTCTATGGCTTCGATAGGTTTGGCATAGAATAAAGCACCATAAGAGAAATATTTTTCCTTGTTTGTATCTTCTTTTATTTGAATTTTGGTATTGAATTCTAGTTCAATAGCGTCTTCTTTAGTAAACGGTCTTTCGAAAATCAAGAAGTCATTTTCTACGGTATATTTTTCTTTTGTGGAGATATCTGTAACCCAAGAAGGTTTTCTAATTTTTAAAGTAAAAGAAGTTTTGTTTGGATTTGCTATTTTGAAAGTGAATTTATTTTGATAAGGATATTCCGTAATCGTTTCTATTTTTACGTTTTGATTATGAATTTTTGTTTCAACAACATTAGGCATCAACAGCACATTTACTAGAACAGCATCACTTTCTTTCAACCAAGATTTTTCGATGAAATAAGGTGTAATTCTTCCTGCATTTGGATTGCAACAAACGGCAACATCTTGATGCGCAGGCGAATATTTATATCTGGTTTGTTTTCGATTAGCTTCAACTTCACCATTCTTAGTTCCTTCCATTTCGAATGAATTATCGGTTTTTAAATAGGCAATACACGAATGATTTGGGTTTCGTGAACCTTGAGCTGCATTGTAAAAAATAGTTTCGATTGCTTCGGCCGTTTTTGAATTTCCTTGCTTTTGAAACAAAACGGAATAACTATCTAATAATTCGTGCAAAGAACAATATTCATATCCTGTATGTGTTGCATCGGCGTTTCTTTCGGCAATCCATTCATCGCCAATTGCGCCACCAGTTAGTGTTGTGGTATTTTCAATTCTTTGAATGTAAATTTGTAGTGCTTTTTGTAATTCAATATTGTTAGATGCATAAGCAGCTACGAGTAAAGGTCGCAAATGCTCATATGTATGTACGCCATGGGATTGTAATTTGTAATTTGGATTTAAGATGTTACTCAATTGTACATCTTTTTCAGACTGATAGGTTTTGCTAAAATCCTGATATAGAAATAGTGCGTAATCTGTATATTTTGTGTCGCCTGTAATTTGATACATTTTATCCAAAACATCGGTAAAAGTCAATCCATGAGAAACGCCACCATTGAATGCATTACCCGATGAAAACGGACTGGATGTTCCAATAGGATAATTGGTCATTACATTATTAACTGCTTTCACAATAGCGTTCCATAGTTTTTTATCTTTTGTGTATTCATAATAAGCTAGTAAACCTCTATACATGGTTGCTTTCGACCATAATTCGCCATTTTCAGAGTTGAATTGGTAACGCAAATCTTTGTCATAAATGCCAATGTAACCGTCTTCGTCTTGGGTTTTTAAAACTCCTTGAACGTACTTTTTAACTTTTTTAAGTCCCACTTTATCGTTCAATAAAATGACGTTTCGGATATAGCCATCCCACCAATTGGATTGGGTTTCACTGTTCCACCATTTGTATTGTTCACTGCCTTCAGCATCACCTTCTTTATTGTTTCCTAAATCTTTGACTTCGCTGTTTTTGTGCAATCTTCCTGAACTGTAAATTGGGTCATTGATTAAGTCAGGCACTAATTTATCCAAATTACCTACAAAACCATCGACATCTTTTTGCATTTGTGTTTTTAACCAACCCGAAGGTTTTATACTTCCAAAAGGTAGTATCTGATATTTTTCTTCAACTTTATTTGTGTTTTGCTCTTGCGAATTCATGGTGTAAGAAGCTAGAATTACTATTATTAAATATATATTTCTCATTGTTTATTATTTGTTTGTCATTTGAAAATTAAGAGTTCCACCAGTCATAATTTCTGAATAGGATATGAATGGTTTTGATAGTAGCGCGTTATTCAGTTTTGGGTTTTCCTGATATACATTTTCTGAAGAAAAATTACTGGCTTCGATGATAAACGTTTTGTTGCTTTTTAAATGTAAGGTTGCTTTTTTAACTTGTGGTGCTCCAAGAACAAATTCGCTATTAGTAGGATTTACAGGATAAAAACCTAAGGTTGACAAAATGTACCAAGCCGACATTTGACCGCAATCATCGTTTCCAATCATGCCATCAGGTGTATTGTTGTGAAATTCGTTAATGATTTTATGAATGTATTTTTGTCCGATTTTTGGTGTTTCAGAATACGCATACAAATAAACAATATGATGACTTGGTTCGTTACCGTGAGCATATTGACCGATCATCGCTTCTTGACCTAGAAATTTGTTTGGATTTAAACTTTCAATAGTAAAAAAATCATTTAGTTTTTTAGTGAATTCCTTTTTTCCGCCCAATAGATTTTTCATGCCATCGATGTCATATTGCGCTGGTGTCCAAAAATATTGCCAAGCATTGGCTTCGGTATAATCGCCTGGATTGTTCATGGGTGATGTTGCAGTTAAAGGATCAAATGGAGTTCTCCAGTTGCCATTGGTATCTTTACCTCGAAATAATTTTGTTTCGGTATCAAAAAGGTTTTTATAGTAATTGGCTCTTTTTTGAAACTCCGCTTGATTTGTTTTATCGTTTAAAATTTCAGCCATTTTTGCCACACAATAATCATCAAAACCACTTTCTAGTGTTCTTGAAACGGCTTCATTATCTAATTTGTCAAATGGATAATAACCGTATTGATTGTACAATTCCCAATCGGAATTAATGTGACTTTTGGTTGAAGTTTCAATCATGGCTTTGAGTGCTTCTTCTTTATCAAAACCATCAAAACCATTATTGTAAGCCGACAAAATCATCGGAATGGCGTGATTTCCAATCATACAATAATTGTCTTGTCCCCAAGCGGTCCAAATGGGTAAAAATCCAGCAGCTTTGTGATGTAAAAGCATTGTATTTATAATTCCGTCAATTTTTTCAGGTGCCATAATTTGCAATAATGGAAACGCACCTCTATAAATATCCCAAATGGATAGGGTAGAGTAGTATTCCTTATTTGGTGCTAATGCAATTTTATCATCTGCACCACGATAGTTACCGTCAACATCAGCAATATTTGATGGTTGCAACAATAAATGATATAACGAAGTATAAAAGATTTCCTTTTGTTTTTGAGGTGCTTCGATATCAATTCTATTCAAATAATTGTTCCAAACTTTTTCAGCGTTTTGCTTTACTTTTTCAAAGTTCCAATGCGGTATTTCTGACTTTAAATTTTGTTTTGCTCCTGCAACACTTACTGATGATAAAGCAATTTTTATTTGTAAAACTTTATTTTTCGGCAAATTAAAATCCAACATGAATTTTGGTGCATTTTGTTTTTTCTCTTTCGGAAGTTCTTTTGATGCTACAAATGGCGTTTGAAAATGAATAGTAAAGAAATACTTTTTGGTTACCCAACCTTTAGTTTTGCAATAGCCAGAAATAGTAGTTGCATTTTCAATTTTGATATCACTTTCCAGAACCAAACTATCATTTAGGAATTGAAATCCGTGTTGGAAATCAAGCAGCAATTTTGCCGTTTTGTTTGGATATTTATATTTGTGAAAAGCTACTCTTTCGGAACAAGTGAGTTCAACTTTGATATCATCTTTCTTTGTCAATGAATAATAGCCAACAGTTGCTTTTTCTGTGTTTTTGAAATAGCTATTTTTGAATTTTAGCTTTTTTTCATTGAATGGAAGCAACAAAATGTTACCCATTTCACCAATACCTGTTCCGCTGAAACGCGTTTGTGAAAATCCCAAAAGCAATGTGTCTTTGTATTGATACCCACTCGTATGGTTCCATCCAGCAATATTATTATCTGGTCCAGGTTGTACCATTCCAAAAGGCAATGAAGGTCCAGGAAAGGTGTGTCCAGTACCATCAGTTCCAATAAATGTATTTACATATTTGGAGTTGTTTTGAGCATTTATATTCAAACTACAAAACAATAATAATGCGCTAAAGAGTGTTTTACTTATTTCCATAAATCATCCATTTGTTCCAGACTTCTATTTTTGGTTTCAGGTACTTTTTTCCAAACAAAAAATAATGAAAATAGGCAAATTAGTGAAAACAAATAAAAAGGAAATGCGCCATTAAAATTATCTTTTAGCCATTGATTTTCAACCAGACTTGGAAAAACTTGTGTGACTACAAAATTAGCTACCCATTGAATAAAAACACTAATTGCCAATGCTAAACTTCTGATTTTACTCGGAAAAATTTCAGATAATAATACCCAAACAATTGGTCCCCAAGAAATACTAAAAGAAGCCATAAACAGTAATAGAAAAGGTAAAACCCAATTGCCAACTGCGTCATAATAAATAAATAACCCAACTGCTGCTAATGCAATAGTCATTCCTATAGAACCCATATAGAGCAAAGGCTTTCTTCCCATTCTATCAACTAATCGAATAGCCAATAAGGTAAAAATTAAGTTTACTACTCCAAGAATACTGGTTTCCAGTAACGAAACATCTGTGGAACTTCCTAAGTTTTTAAAAATTTCTGGCGCATAATATAAAATGGCGTTAATACCTGTTAATTGTTGTAAAATGGAAAGTCCGATACCAACAAAAAACGCTTTTTTGAAAATAGGATTTACTAAATGTTTCCACTGATTTTTATCTTCTTGGTGTAGTGAATTTTTAATTTCTGTTTGAACTAAGAGAGCATCTTCAGGAGCATTTAATTTTTCTAAAACACCAATAGCTTTTGAAGTTTCTCCTTTTTGAAACAACCATCTTGGACTTTCTGGAATTAGAAATATAAAAACGAGAAATAGGATAGAAGGAATAATTTCAGAGCCAAACATCCAACGCCAACCAATATTCAAATTCCAATGGGCATCGCCTTGTAAAGCGATGAAGTAATTTACAAAATAGACTACAACGATACCAATCACGATGGCTAATTGATAATTACCTACTAAAGCGCCACGTCTTTTTGGTGGAGCAATTTCAGCTATGTACATTGGCACCACCATTGAAGCAATACCCACACCAATTCCGCCCACAATACGAAATATCACAAACATGGTGAATGAATTGGGTAGCGCCGTTCCAACAGAATTTAGAATAAATAGAATAACTGTTATGATCATGGTTGTTTTTCGTCCGAATCGGTTACTCAAATAATCAGAGAAAAAGGCACCAATTAAACAGCCAACCAATGCACTTGATATTGCCCAACCAGTTTCAATAGGAGTCAAATGAAAATACTCAGTTAGATTCCCAATTGCTCCAGAAATTACGGCTGTGTCGTAGCCAAATAATAATCCGCCAAGCGCTGCACTCAAAGCAATAAAAAGAATATAGTTTTTGTTATTTTTATCCATTGGTTATAAGGTTTTGTTGTAAATAGTGTTTCATTTCAAGATTGATTTCCCATTGATTCGAAAGTGGTTTCTGTGTAAATGGTTCTTGTGGCATGTAAGGAAATGGTCCAAATTCGGGTGTGATTGTTATCTGAGAACCGTTACTTTTTTTATGAATTTCAATGATTTCGTTCCACCAACTTAAATAGCGTTCTAAGTACGAGTTCCATTCTGGTGCGAAAGGATTATTCACTTGCGGACTTTGCTCAAATCCAACACGAGCATGGATGTGTTTTATATTGGGATAAATTTTGGCTAATAAATCTTTTTGGTCATCTAAATTACTTTCAGAAACCACACAGAAATGAGAGAAATCAGCAATTAATTTTAGTCTTGGAAAGATGTCAATATATTTTAAAAGCGTTTTTAAATGAAATGAAAATCGGCCACGATGTATTTCATGCCAAATAGGAATTTCTGATTTTCGAGAAATATGTTCTATGATTTCAATTATCTTACAATTATCACTAAAATCATAAAAATCTTTGCCCGTATGAGAATTGATGTAATCTGGTTTTAGGGTTGTTAAAAATTCTAATCGTTCTGTAATTCTTTTAATGTACTCATCAACCGTTTCATTTTTATTAGACAATACTTGTTGTGCGATGAAAATAAAATTAGGATTAACAGTATTTCTAATATTTTTCAACTCTTCCATAAATTCTGCTATGAAATTGGTATCATCGGGAAAATTGATTTCTACACCATCATAACCATTGGCTACAACATTGGATAAAAAATCTTTTGCCGATTGTTGTTCGCAACCCCAAAAGGTGCAAGTATATTTTACATCCATATTAGTTTGAATATAGAATTGGATTAATAGGAGAGTTGATGATTTCACCAATTTTTGCATCGGGACACCAAGTATTCCAATCGTGTATTTGGTTTTTATTTTCCGGATTTTTCAAAATCATGTCTTTATCCATGTAAATGATGGTCATTACTTTTCTCATTTCATTAGTTACATTGGCACCAGCACGATGAAAAACCCAACCTGAATGGAAACTAATTTCGCCAATATCAAAAGCTTCAATGACGTGTTTAAAATCAGTTACTTTTAATTTTTTTTGAATTACTTCTTCACTTTCGTCTCCAATTTCTAGTTCGCGACCTTCTACAATAGTATGACTTCCAGCACTGAATTCTAATGGACCCATTTCGAGTGGTGTTGCTTGTAAAGGTATCCAAGCTGTAACGGTTTTATCAGTTTCTAAAGGCCAATAATATTGGTCAGCATGCCAAGGAGTAATTCCACCGCCACCTTCTTTAAACAAAGCTTGGTCGTGGTATAAACGAACACCGTTTACTTCCATTAAATCAGAAGCTATTTTTGCTATTCGTTTACTAAAAATTAATTCTTTTACTACTGTATTTTCCAACCATAAATTAAATAATTGTAGAAATGCTTTTCCGTAAGTAGTTCTGTCCTCAAGTGCTGTTTGCTCTTGGTTCATTACGTTTACTTGTTTTGTAATAACTTCGTTAAAGAACTGAACCGTTTCTGGATTTAGAACTTCTTTTAATTTGATGAATCGATTTTTCTGATAGAAATCAATTTGTTCTTGCGAAAGCGAATAAGGTGTTTCAAGAAATTCGGTTATTGTTTTTGGTACTGTTTGCATATTCCTATAGTATTAAAATCTAGTAATTTATAATTGGTTATTCTATTTTAGGATTTTCAAATCTATAAATTCGTTTCGGATAGATTTAACATTAATTTGTTAGATTATGACACTATATTGAATTATTTTTGGATATTAATATTAAAATAAGTTTATAATAAACTATGAAAGCCAAATTAGAAGACATACCATCAGAAAAAGGAACTTCAAGTTTTTATGCTTACAGATTTCAGGTTCCTTTTTTTGAGTTTAAATGGCATTATCATCCAGAGTTTGAATTGACTTATATAGTTAAGGGAAGTGGTTATAGAATTGTAGGTGACTCTTATGAGTATTTTAGTGCTGGTGATTTAGTTTTGTTGGGAAGCAATTTACCTCACACTTGGTCTGGAATATTAGAAGATGATGTTTATTCTGAAGCTGTAGTAATTCAGTTTTCTAAAGAATTTATTTCGTCATTTTTAGAACTTAAAGAAAGTGTATTGATTAAAAATATGTTGGAAACTTCTGTAAGAGGAATTAGTTTCGAGACTAATGAAGTGATAGTTTCTAAAATTATTGGTTTAACTGAGAGTTCAGGAGTAGATAGAATTTTGAAGTTGATAACAATTTTAGATGATTTATCTAAACAACAAGCAACATTTATAGCATCCAATACTTTTCATAATGTTGTTTCAAAGAAAAATGAAATGCGGATTAATAAAGTTTGTCAGTTCATCCAAAGCAATTTTAACAATAAAATATCTTTGAGTGAAGTAGCAAATCTTATTTATTTGACTGAAAGTAATTTCTGTAAATTTTTTAAAAAAGCAACAGGAAAAACGTATTCCGATTATCTAAATGAAATAAGAATTAATGAGGCTTGCAGATTGTTGGCACAATCAGAAAAGACAATTAGTCAGATTTCCTTTGAGTGTGGTTTTGAAACTCTGAGTTATTTTAATAGAGTTTTTTTGAATAAAAAAGGTATGACGCCTTCTGTGTTTAAAAAGGAAAAACTAATTTAATATTTAATAAAAATACTATTCATCGACTTTTAAGAAGTTCATAGTTGACTTAGGGAAACAGTTTCCATGGTAAAATAAAAAAACCGATTAGTTTCCTAATCGGTTTTTGTCTGCGGAGAAAGAGGGATTTGATTACCTATTTCAACGTATTCTATAACAGCTCGTTATAATTGAATTTTTATTTGTGTAACCGATTTTACCCCCTTTTTAATCGTAAAAATTACATTTCATTTGTGAGTTGTAAATATACTCATTTGCAATGATATAGCAAATTAAAATTCAATAAACATTACTAAAAATTGAACAAGTTGTTCAAGTATTTGATTGTGTATATCTTGATTAAAATCTATCTGAAGTATTTTCCAATTTTAACCAAAAATCAAGTGAGTTACTTGTTCATATTTTATACCTGAATATGTGCAGAACTCTTCAATCGTTAGAAACTCATTTTCGAGCTTGTTGAGGTCTTTTTTTATCTTTTGCATTAATCTAGTACTTTGACGATAACTCTTGCCTGTTATTCGTTGTATGTCCTTCGGATAGATGCATACCCTCTGATTATTCAATTTCATACTTTATCCATACCTTTGATATAGCTATGCTATACTTCTGACCTGCAGAAAATCTTTTGCAATTTAGTTAAAAATTTTCATACTTATTTATTGGGTTTTTATGTTGATTTAAGACACTTGTGTCGATTTTGGACATATGGTACACTTATGACTTTTTATTTAGTGAAATGCTTTGTAAACTTTGCTTTAATCATTCAAAATGTGGTTGCAACTGATTGAAAGAATGAAGGAGATTTTAAATGAATGTTTAACAAAATTTTGAAGTTATGGCTAGACAGAAAGGCATAATTAAACTAAAAGGTACTATCGGAGATATTACTTTTTACAAAACGCAAGATGGACACTTGGCGAGAGAAAAAGGCGGAATTGACGCTAGTAGAATAGCAAGTGATCCTGCGTTTCAAAGAACTCGTGAAAATGGCTCCGAGTTTGGTAGAGCTGGTAAAGCAGGAAAAATGCTTAGAACGGCTTTAAGACCGCTTTTAATCAATTCTGCTGATGGTAGAATGGTTAGTAGATTGACACAAGCTATGGTTAAAGTGCTTCAAGCGGATTTGACAAGTGTACGTGGATTGCGTAATGTGATTGATGGAGAAGCCGAATTGTTATTTGGTTTTGAATTCAATATTCGTGGTAAACTTGGCACTACCTTGTTTGCTCCGTTTGTAGCAACTATTGACCGTGTGGCTGGTGAAATTACTGTGGATTTAGCATCATTTATTCCTGCGAATATGATTGCTGCTCCAAGTGGAACTACTCATTACAAAATTATTTCTGGTGGAGCGGAAATTGATTTTGAAGCTGAAACGTACGTGGTTTCTACTTCTGAAACTGCAATTTTGCCTTGGGATGGAACTGCTACTGCTCCAATTAACCAAGTGAATACGGTTACTGCTAACTCAACTAAGCCATTATTTTTGGCTTTAGGTGTTGAGTTCTATCAGCAGATAAATGGACAAATGTATCCATTGAAAAATGGTGCTTTTAACCCATTATCAATTGCAAAAGTTGATAGCGGTGTGTAATGGTTATTTGGTTAACTAGAACTTATTTCCCTGAAGGAACAAATGGTAAACTCGAATGCGAAGGCAAATTGATTTGCAATACAATTGAATTGCCGTGGAAGATGAACGAAACGAAGGTTTCCTGTGTTCCGGAAGGGAAATATTTTATTAGAAAGCGATACAGCGCAAAATACAAATGGCATTTAGAATTGGTGGATGTGCCGAATAGAAAGTTTATTCTATTTCATCCTGCTAATAATGCTCAAAAGGAATTGCAAGGTTGTATTGCTCCTGTTACTAAACTTTCTGGACCTGGTTTAGGTTTGATGTCGAGAAAAGCTTTTACGGAGCTAAAAGACTTTGTTTACAAAGCTTTGAACAATAAAGAAAGTGTTGAATTAATTATCCAATCTTAATTTTAGATTATGAAAAAAATCATTAATAGAGCAAAAGCTCCTACACCAAAATTTTTCAAAGTGCTTCGAACTGTTGGGTTAGCATTAGCTGCCGTTGGTGGAACAATTTTAGCTGCTCCAATTGCTTTGCCTGCGATTGTAACTACCATTGGTGGCTATGTTGCGGTAGCTGGAGGAGTTTTGTCAGCTGCAAGTCAGCTTACTACAACTGATGACAGCAAATAATCCCACATTGATGGGAACTGCTGGAGGCACACTTTTAAGTATTGTACCTAATCTTTCCTCTGATGATATTGCCAAAACGGTTATCTTAGCTACTGTTGGAGCCGTTGTCAGTTTTACGATTTCGTTACTACTTAAAAACCTAAATAAGAAGCACAAAAAATAAGTTTAGCCCTAGTTGTGGTGACCTTTGGGTTAAACAAAACGAAAGCCAAGTCGAAAGACCTGGCTTTTTTTATTTACTTATATATCTGTATAAAATAACTCTTCGCATATCATTGATAAGATTTAGATTTTCATGGAAACGTTTTTCGCTTTGTTCCAGAAGCTTTAAAGTTTCAATGTTTTTAACGTGCTCCTTGTGGTCTTTTATCTCTTGGTTAACTTTTATAGAAAATTCTTTTCTAATGTCGTGTAGGTTTAAAAATGGGATTACTGAACCTCTAAGGAATTGATGCCAAAATTTAGTTTTCCAAAGTGCATAAGCAGTTAAATTTATAGTATCAAAATCAGATTCATTTTCAAAAATGATAACGAAACTGTTTGTAAATGGCTCTTTTTGTGGCTTTCCGCTATTCATCCCTTTGTTAAGTAGGAATAAATGTGGTTTTGTGTAGATAGTGTCTTTTTTGTGGGTTTTAATGATAAATTTCAGCATAACATCGGCTTTAAAAATTAGATTAATTTTCAATTTTTTGCGGTGTTTCTTCTGAAATGTAGATGTGCCTCGCTACGCTCCGCTCCGCCCATTAAATTTTTTCAAAAGAAAAAAAGAAAAAAAAGAAAGCCATTCGTCTAGTGGAGGGTTTCAAAAAAGCAAGTTTTTTTAAAAAAAATACTACCTGATACATCATCGGTAATCGGGTTATCAAAATCAAAATAGAATGTTTTGCGAAACGGTATAGGTGGAGATTTTTTTTAAAACCCGTAGGGCTTGAACTTGATTTTTTGTAAACCTGGAACTTATCTTTGCTTCCTTTTTTTTATTTATTTTTTTTGAAATTTCCTGTAATCGTCTTTTTGAAAACGGAGTTGAATCGGAAGAAGTTGTGGTTTACGAGATTTTGTTATGAAATCACGTCGTCTTCTAAAGGGAATTGAATTTTAAAACAGGATAAATATCCATAGGCAAATCAATAAAAATGCTTTTATCCTGTTTTAAAATTCAATACTCTTTAGTGGGTTTGTTTTTTGAGGATGCTTTGTGCGTCTATTGAAAGCAGAATTTGTATTTCAGGAGAAAATTTGTTTTGAAAATGGAAAGCATCTTCAAAAAACAATGCAAATACTTACCTAGTGCGATGAGGCAGTTGCGCAGGCAAGTGTATTATTTTTTATTTGCTTATTGGATTGTTCTGATTGGTTTTATGATGGATTGATGCCTGATATATCTTTTAAAAAAAATAGTTCAATTACTACGAAGTATGATTGTAACGTTAAGGCATCAGGCCATCGTGAAACCAATTTACTGGGATAGATCTGGCAAATAAAAAATAATACTCTTGCTGGGGATTTTGGTTTTGTGGGTAATAAAATGGCTTTTAACATAGGCAAATTAACATAATGTCAAAGCCATTTTATTACTTACAAAAGCAATGAAAACACTTCCTATTTAACCACAAAGCTTATAAAAACAGTTACCGTGAACGTTCTTGAAAGCAAGTATAACCGTAAAGTTTCCTATGAAATGGAGAACGTTGTTAAAGACAGTGGCGAAGGACGGTGTTTTTTGTAGCTGGGTGATGCGATGGGAGCTGCAAAAAAGGTTGTCCTGGAGCCACTGGCAAGCGCGTTGGGTGAGCGGCTTTTTTACATAATGTTATTATAGTGCATCCGAGATTTTATTAGTAGCAGGATAGTTCTTTATGCACTATAATGCCACATTATGTAAAGAAGCTTGGGAAAAAAAATTACTGGCATGAGTTGCGAAGCGTACGTGTTATTGCACCAATAACCATGACAGTAATTTTTTTTGGAGCGTTGGGAAGGAGTGGCATTGTAACCGTAGTTTTTAACTTTATTTTTATTGTGTTGTTACTAAAAAGTTAGTTCAATTATTTGGGCTTTACAAAGTTATTTTTTATTGAAATTAGTGATCAATTTCATAATATATGGTTTGCTACAATAACGTACAAAATCTGTTTAATTGTTTTTTATGTAATTGGTTTTAATTGATATAAAACAAATGCTGATTTTTTTGGCGCGCTTTCTGGTATTGACAATGAATTGCCTTACGTCTTTTTATAAAATAGATCTTATGTTAAGCTATGTAATAATCTAAATTAGATAATCTGAAGGTCATTGCTTGTTCACTAACATTAAATTTTTTAGCAAGATGTTTTACTATATCACTAACTTCATCAGATAAAGCCTCCAATTCTAATTCAATTAATTTACTTGGCATTAATAAAGATGCAGCAAATGCATTTGCTTCTCTTTCTTTTAAAAATTCTCCAGTTGTAGAGGCAGAATTTCTATACATAGCTTTTGGAGATTTATCTAGAAAAAATGGTTGCTCGTTTGAATGTAAAATATAATGTCCTAATTCATGTGCTACTGTAAAGCGGATTCTTTTATTATCTTCATTTCCGTTATAAGAAATGATAGGAGTTTTATCGGACATAATAAATACACCAGACACATCATCATCAAATTTTTTCTTTAAAACTTGAACTCCAATTTTTTTAGCTAATTTAATAACATCAAAACTAGGAATAAAAAAATCATTCTCTTTCAAAAGATTTTCTGTTTTTTCTTCAATATATCTAAATATCATTTTTTAGTATTGTTTAGAATGTTTTCAATAACTTTTCTAGAATTGTCTGTAACATCTATATTTTCAAGGAAGATAGTGTACAAATCATTTGTATTGCTTGAGGTCTTTTCTTGAACTTCGGCATAGGTTGGTAGAATTGTTTGCACATCCATATCTAAAACCTTGCAGATTTCGAATAGAGTGTGAAGTGTAGGTTGCTGTCTGCCTTTTTCAATATTGGAGATAGATGATCTCCCAATATTGATTTTCTCAGATAAATCATTTTGATTTAAACCAATACTCTCTCGTCTTTTTTTTATTCTTTCTCCAACAATTTGGTAAAGAATGGTGTTAAAAGAAGCCATATTTCGTAGTTGCTTAATTTTAAATCTTTGACAAAAATATATAAAAAAATGATTGTGGCAATTTTAATTAACAAATTATATAGTTAAACTAACAAGGTTATCAATAATTTATAAGTTATCAACACAATCAATGTTAGTAAAACAAACATTAAAAAATATTGTCATTATAACAAACATTTGAAAATATTTTATATATTTGCCCTGTTAATTATTAATTCAAAAAAACATGTATTTAGAACAAAATTTAGTAAACCGTTATGGTTTAGAACCTGGTGACAGAATTGTTGTCCCAAAAAGTAGTTGGAATTTAGTACAACACCATGCTCTATATTTAGGGTATAATATGAATGGAGAGCATTTGATTTGTGAAAATGTTATCGGAATAGGTGTAGTTCTTACAAGAGTGAGTTATTTTTTTAAAGATGTTAAATCCATCACTAGAATCGAAAAATTTAAAGGCAATTCTTTAGAAAGAAAAAATGTAGTGCAAAAAGCTTTGCAAAAATTAGGACAGCCCTACAGTTTAATAAACTATAACTGTGAAAGTTTTTGTAATGATATATTGTTTAATAAACCAAAAAGTTTGCAAGTTCAAACTGGTGTGTTTTTTGGTTTAGTTGCTTTTGTATTACTAATGGCAACATCAGGAGAAAATGGGCAAAAAAGTTTTTAAAATACTATCGATTGATGGAGGAGGAATCAAAGGATTATATAGTGCATCTATTTTAGCATCTTTTGAATTGAAGACTAGTAAAAGTATTACAGATCATTTTGATATGATATGTGGTACTTCTACTGGTGGATTAATTGCAATTGGTCTAGCAAATGGAATGAGTGCACAGTCTTTGGTAGATTTATATTTGACAAAAGGGTCAAAAATATTTCCTACTTCGAATAATTATATTATCAGAGGTTTTCAGAATTCTTATAAAAAAGTTAAGCAAATTTTCTTTTCTAATAAACATTCAGTGAAGCCATTGAAAACAATACTTGAGGATTTGTTTGGTGATAAAACAATGAATGATGCAAATAACTTGCTTTGTATTCCTAGTTTTAATTTAACTAATGGACAACCAAAAGTTTTTAAAAAGTCTGGAAGTCAAACAGAACATTTTGTAGATAATACAATCAAACTCGTTGATATTGCATTAGCTACTTCTGCTGCACCAAGTTATTACCCTGTTCACGAGCATAATAACTTTTTATACACTGACGGCGGTGTTTGGGCAAACAATCCCTCTCTTTGTGGATTATTAGAAGCTATTGATTATTACGTTGGAGAAGGAAAAGAATATGATGATTTTAGTATTTTATCTATTTCCAGTATAACTAACCCGAATGGTTGGATATCTACATCAAATAAATCAAAATCTATTATTGGATGGAAGGAGAAAATGTTCCAGACAGCATTAGATGGACAATCTTATTTTACAGATTATTTTTTACGAAAAATAGTTCCAAAAATAAATCCTAAAGGGAATTATTTAAGAATTAAATCGCCGGATTTGTCAAGTGCTCAAATGAACATTATTACGATGGATAGAGCTGATAAAAAAACACTGTTAACAATACAATCATTAGGAAATCAAGTTGGGAATACGTTTTCTACTAAACCTGAAGTCTTAGAATTTTTTAAAACTATTAAGAACTATAAAAACAATTAAAAATGGCAAACTGTCACAACTTGTTTGGAGAATTTAATACCGAAATTTCTCTGACATCAAATAAAAAAACAAAAATGACCACTTCTAAAGATGGTTTAAGAGAAAGAATTAGAAAGTATTTCAAAGAACATCATTCAGAATATATTCCGAAATTTTACATACAAGGTTCTTATAAAATGAAAACAGGAATTAGAACTAAGGACGACATTTGTGACTTGGACGATGGTGTTTATTTTTTTAGAACTCCTGACGTAACAGCTACAACTTTGCAAAGCTGGATTTGGGATGCAGTTAATGGTTATACAGCGAGTTCACCTGAGCATCGAAAAAAATGTATAAGAAATGTGTTTTCTGGCGATTATGAAATTGATATTCCGGTATATTACAAAGTTAGTGGTAAAGAATATCAACTTGCTGTAAAAAACAATGGATGGGAAGATAGCGATCCAAAAGCACTTATTGACTGGTTTAATGCAAATAAAGATTCCAATGGAAAAATGATCAAAGCAATAAAAGAATTAAAAGCTTGGTGTGATTATAAAAGAAATAAAATGCCTAGCGGACTTGCCATGACTATTCTCGCTATGAATGCAAAAGATAAAATTGTTCTTAATGATAGAGATGACATTTTATTAACTGACATTTTACGAGAAATTAAGAAAACGTTAGCCCAAAAATTTGAATGTGTAGTTCCTGTGACTCCAAACGACGACTTGTTTAGTGATTATGATACTACTCGAAAAAATAATTTTCTTACTAATTTGGATAATTTTCTTGCTGATGCGGAAGCAGCATTGAAAGAGCAAAATCATCTGAAGGCTAGTAGATTGTGGCAAAAGCATTTAGGAACTCGGTTTCCTGATGGAGAAGATAAAAATGAACAAACTAGTAGCACTTCATCAACAGTAGGCGGCGCTGCTTTATCACGACCTTGGTCAAAATAAAGATGAACGGTTATACTATTTTTGAGCAAGAGGCATTAGAAGTTATAGATGAATACAAGGAATTATCATTTAAAATTGAAGATGGAGTACCTTGTATTTTCGGGTCAATAATATTGCTCGATGAATATGGCAATATTGAAGATACTTTTCAAATAGCGATAAAAGCGGTATCTAATTATCCTTATAATTTTCCATTACTATATGAAACTGGTGGTCGTATTCCCAGAAATGTTGATTGGCATATTTTTGAACAAACTGGAAATTGTTGCATTGCTTCTCCACCCGAGGAGATGATAATTTGCAATAGTGGCATAACGCTAAGTTCATTTATCAATAATCAGGTAAAGAACTATTTTTATAGCCAAATTTTTAGAAATCAAAATGGTTATTTTTTAAAAGAAAGGTCACATGGAAATAAAGGATGGATTGAGTTTTTTGAAGAAACATTTATGACAGATAATATTTTTAATATTGAATTTGGATTGAACCAAATTATTGAAGGTAAAAAAATTGATCGTGTATCTATCTGTTTTTGTGGAAGTGGTAAAAAGTATAGAAAATGCCATAAGAAAAGTTATGACATTTTATCTAAACTAAGTATGGAACATATCCTCTATTTTCTTCATGCTCTCAGAGAAACAAATGAGTATCAAATTGCTATTTATAAGAGAAATCAGATTTTATATAAGTAAATTTCTCATATCTTACCTAAGCTTTGGGAAAGGCTTTTGTTGCCTTGCACTAATTATCTATCGGGTTGCTTAACTTCTGGCATACAAAAACTTTTCTAGCGTTGGGAAGGCGTGGCGACTGAAAACCTATATTATTAATAAAGAAGATATAGTATCTTCAAAATTATTTCGCTCTTTTATAAGAATATTATCTAATAAATTATTTTTATCAAAACAATTTGTAATTAACTTCTCTGATAAATCATGTAATAAATCATTATCTACTTGATACATTAGACCACGAGCACCTTTAAATAAACAGCTAAATGCTCCTAAAGTTTGAGCATATTTTAAAATATTTTCAGTTGTCTCAATGCTGATTTCATTTATGGAATTTATATTATTCTCAATTAATCCTTTAATAACTCCAGCTGTAGTCCAGTCACCAGCACCAGCACTGTCAATAATACTACCTAGATTAAACGGTGGAATATGTTTCCATTCACTTTTATTACCTTCTATATTGTTATTAATTCTATAATTAATACCGTTTTTACCTAAAGTTTCTATTTCAAGAGGAATTATACCTTGGTCAAAAATTGTTTTATATAATGGTATTCTATCATTTGAAAATTTTAGTATGTCAACAAAATTAATTAATTCATTAATCAAGGCTTGATTATCAATCTTTAAAGATGAAGGTTCAAATACAACTATAGCTCCACTTTTTTTGTATAATTTGGCTAATTCTACAGAACTTCTGCTAATTCTATCTAAATAAAAAAAATTACATTTAGGTTTTTTATTATAAAAATAATCAATAGTTTTAGCTAAAACAGGCTTGAAAGAGGGTAAATATTTTCCATTCTCAGGATTCCTAAATTCAAACTTATGAATTGGTTTCCCTTCTTTTGATTTACTCAATCGTTGAATTATAATAGGTGTACTTCCATCATCACTTTTAAAAATAAGATCCGTTTTTACACCCCAGAATTTAAAATCACTTATCAGTTCTTCAGTTGCCTTATTGTTTGCTAATCTAGCTATTGGATAAGTGTTAAAACCTAAATATGAAAGAATACACAATACATTTCCACAAGAACCACCTGCATATAACAAAGGTTTTACTTCTGAATTCTTTTCTAAAACTACATCAAGAGCAACGAGCCCCATTCCAACTATACTTTTCATTTTTCTATTTTTATTTATATGTAAGGTTCACCAGCAATCCACATATGAAAAAGCTCATTACTTTTTAAAATTTCTTGTTTATCCTTTTGGTCTACAAATTTATGACTAATTGAATCAACATGTTTTATTCCTATTCTTAAATCTTTCCTTTCATTCTCAAAACTTTTTGTTTCATAAACAGCTAGAAAAGCTCCAACTGTTAACAATTTACTAGATAAAGCTGAAACAATTACTTTTGTGCCTCCAAAAATGTTTAATGACAAACTATGTCGTTCAATTGTGTTTCTAATCAATCTATAAACTTGAAAAGGGTTTTGCTCATCAGCATATATAATATTTTTTACATCAAAATCCCTGTCATTAAGTAATTTATCTTGATAGTGGTTAATTAGATCATCACCTCTTCTGAGGTCTTTAGATGGAAAAGGTAAGATTGCACAAGTAGATACTGGATTTACTGAACTTCTTATTTTATCATATTGTTCTAATTGTTTCTCTCCCAAGATAGCAATCCAAACTTCTTTGAACTTTTGATTAATTGCTAAATCATGAATGCTCAGACCATGTATAAACTCAGCAGACTGTTCTACTCCTTCGTCTTCAATTTTAGAATCTAAAAGATAATTCTCTGTAACTACAACATGAAGATTAACTTTACACTCAGGGTGATTGTCAATTATTTTCAAAATTTTATGCAATAAAGGAATGAAAACACCTCTAGGCATAGCACTTATATCTACAATCACATCACTATATAAGTTAATTTGCTCAATATTTTCAATAATATTATGAGCAGTTATAGATGCAATACTTTTTTGTTCAGCTCTTGTGATTATGGGAACAATAGTCCGAATAGAATTATTTACCGCTTCTAAAAAATTGACTAATTCAGTTTCATGTTGTTTTACTTCATCTGATGTAATATTACTATCTTTTTCCTCTTGACTTTGGAAATATCTGACACTTAAAACGTCTCTTTTGCCACTTCCATCTATGTTATAAATCGTTTTTATTCCATTTAATGTTCGCGGATCAAAACCTAAGCCATGAATATAAAGTAAATCTTTACTTTCTGTTAAATAATTTCCCCAAAAATCTATACATTTTTCAGATTTTTTATTTAAAATATAATTTTTCCATCTCATTTCCATAATTAAAAGTCTAAAGTATTGTTAAATGAATTTGCTTGCCCTTTAGTTAAAAATTTTTTGAAATCATTTAATTTCTTGACTTTAAATTTTCCATTATTTAGAGGTAGACCATATTTCGAACAATAAATTCTATTTAAATAAAGAATCATAACTTCTTTTCCTTGAACTTTATAATTTAATCTAAAATCGAGTAAATTATATGCAATACATATCGCAATTATCTTAGCTGTAGTATGTAATGCATGTTTTGGGTCATTTATTGCTCTATTTTTAAGCAAATCTCGTTCTTGCATAGTTAGTGCAATACCGTTTATTCCAGGAGAATTCCATGCATTTGGAGTATATGTATGTTCTCTACAAAACAAACCAATATTATCAAGAAAAACTTTAATCTGAGTAGAATTTGGAACTCTAATATCCATTTCTTTCCATTTTTCGTCTGTTAGTTTTTTAATCAATTGATCCTGTTTTTTTGGTGAAATAGATACTGGATTACTATTGCTTTGTGAAATTTTCTTTAATTGATTCAGACTTATTGCTTCAAATAATTTTCCTGAAATATTTAAAAATTGTTCAATGTTAGAAGAAGATAGTCTACTTATTTTATCTATACCATAATAGTAAGGCATTTTAAACTCATCGTGAAGGAATAATCTAGCAGCATTTTCAATATCTGAACCATCCTGATGTTCTAGTGAATTCTCATCTAATAATTCTTCAAATTGTAAAACTTGCTGAGAGTTTCCATGGTCTCTGTTAATTAAAATTTCTAACCTTTTCCATTCTACTAATGTTTCAATTTCGTTACCGTTAAATTCCTCTCTTGTCAATAACCATTTTTCATACTTTTTCTTATTAAAGTTTGTATATAGCCTGCCTTTAATAGTTTGAATATTTTTTTTAGCAGTTTCATTGAAATCTTTATCAATAACCTCAGATAAATACGATGAAAAATTTGTGGATTCTCCTTCAGCAATTGTTGACAAGCGTTTCTCTGCTACAGAGCTAGCAAACTTTTGAAACTTATTTCCTTTACTCCAAAATTGTTCCAAATTAATAAAAACAAAATCTCTCTTTATAATATTGCCTTCTGAAATTATTTCTTCCATTGTGAGAGCTTGTAATCTTTCAGCAATCCAAACATTCACTATTGGCCTTCTATCTATTATATTTTTCATCAATGAAGTCCTCTGTTTTTGACTTAAATTATGGACATCATCTAACATAATTAGAATTTTCTCTTTGATAGGATTTCCATCATAAACAATATTCTTGCCATCAAATAGATGAAGAGAATATAATTCAACTACTTTATCTACATCATGATTATCTGATAAAGTAATATTATCAATATCGCTACAAATTTTTTCTTCATTTTCACAACACCAATCATAAATATCCTTTCCATTGTTTATATTTCGTAGAGGATTATATCCAGTCATTGCTGGATTTTGATTGATATTTAATTTATCTAAATCTTCGGGAAACTCTAAATCTTTAATTCTACAAAATGAATATAATACTGATAAAATTATTCTTGTATTTAATAATGAAAAAAATAAATGATTTTTTGCAGCATCATTAATTTTCAAATATTCCAATGTTGAATATTCATTAGTGAAAGGAATATGTGTAGAAATTAATAAAGGATTGTCTTTATCATCATAAACACCCAATGATTTTAGTTTTTTGTATATTTCTAATAAGTGTAGCTCATCTTTTTGTTTGTTTTTTATCCGTAAAAGTATATCCGGAGTAAATAACCTCAATAAAGTTGTTTTGCCTCCTCCTGGTGAACTCCTAATAATATTTACAATGTCCCAAAGTGGTTTTTTCTCATCAAAAATATCAAGAACATCTGGGCTGAATAGTTGTATAAACTTGTCATCAGCACCAATTGTTTCTGAAGGTCTTGAAAAAAATGGATTAATATCTATTCTCATAATACACGATGTCTTGGGATTCTAGGAAATAATCCTTTAAAAATATCTGAATAATCATATGTCCATAAAAGAGGAACAGAATTGTTGGGTGTGTTATGCTCTAGTATTAATGGAAGTGCACAATCACTAAAACCAAGTTGAATGTTCTTTTGAGTATGCTTGTCTTCAATCAGTTCTTTATCATAATACTTCTCTTTTTTACATATATCAAAAATACCTTCATGGTTCTTAATCTGATATTGTTCATCTAATTCATGCATTATGATTAGCTCAGGCTTATGATTATATGTCTCAAATAACTTATCAAAATTACTTTCAATAGTTATTTTTGCTTGTGTTGAACAAATATATAATATGATATAAATTTTTAAATTTTTCTTATCAAAAGCGGAATCATAAATAGTTTTACTGGGATCATATAAATCTTTATATAATCCAGCAATTTTACCTTTTAGTTCTCCTTTATCATTTTGTTTTAAATAAGAAGTCCCACTAGCAGAAAAATCGTCTATTAAAAAAAGAGTTTTAAATTTAGCTTGTTCAGAATCTTTGTTCAATTCAAGTTTAAATCTATTATTTAAATCTTCAATTAATTCATCTTTCATTTTTGAAACTCTTTGTTCTGATAATTCATAAGTCAAATAAATTTGTTCGTGAGTTAAAATGCCAGTATTTGCTCTACGGAATATATCTAGTCTAGCTCCATCACTTAAACCACAAAATAGTGATTGTCTTTTTAAAACCTCATATTCATTAGATTTTTCGATATGCTTTAACTTGTACTCTGGAACATTAATTTTTATAGCTGTAATCTTGATTAAGATATACTGTAGTTTGTCAATAAAACATGATTCAGCTATTAAATTAATCTCTGAAGATGAGATGTAGACTATACGGTTCATAATAAAATCTAATGCAATTTTTTTATCTATTGAGTCAAATTGCTCTAACCAAATCGCTAATGTTTCAATAAATCTTAAACCAGCTGAATATTGTTGATAATTATCATATTTATAACGTGCTAATGCTTGAAAATACTTAATATATGATTGAGTCATATCTTCATCAATTTCATCTATACTACTTATTACCTTTTCAAGTAAAGCTTTTACAACATCATCTCTCATAATTTAATTTTAAAATAATTATTATATATTTCAATCATATCTAAATAATGCATCATTGTATCAGTACTTTTACCAATTGAATTTCCAAAATTCCAACATGAATTTTTATCAATTGATACTTCATCAACACTTAATGAAAAAGGATGACTTAATAATTCAAAATCATTACCAGGAAAATTACCTTTATCTCCAAAACATAAAATTTCATATCCATTCATCTTTGTTTTGCTCTGAATAAATTCTAGAACATTTAGTTTTGATACATCTGGTCTAACTATAACATCAATAGAATGATCAGATTGAACACAAAGAATTCCACTTTTATTTTGGAGATAAATAAACTTAATAACATCCGAAATAAATTCATCAGTAGTGTTCCTTTTTAATTCAATTGTCAATTGAGTTTTTTTATGTTTAGTAGCAATTTCATCTTTGTATTTTTCTATTAATTGACATTCAATAAATTCAAGTATGGGATTTTTAGAAAAGGTTTTTGACGGGATGTTATTGTCATTTAAAAAACCTATTTCACCACCATTATAATATCCAATAATAACTTTATTCCAGAATTCTTTTTTGATAACTCTTTGTAAATCTGTTCTAATTGATTTTCCTCTACCTGTTGCTACTCCAACAATTATATTATTTTCTAGCAATAGATTAATCTTATTTCCCATATCTTCTTTTAAACCGGTATATCGGTCAACAGCGTGACATAAAGTCCCATCATAATCAAAAACTATTGAATTAAATTTTTGTTTATTTATTTTAGTCTTATAATTATTTGATGCTTTTATCCATATATTTTTATCGCTTTCATCAAGACTAAAAAAAGATTTATTTCCTAATTTTTTTTGAATGGCGACTTTATCATTCTTTTTATTATTTGCATTTAGCAATTTAAAATAATTTAAATGATATAATTTGGAACCATAATCTGGAACTCCTGGTCTGCCTGGATCTATACTTTGAATATCACCCATTAAGTCAGTCAAATAAAAAGATTTTATCAATAAATTTAGAGAACTCAATGAATCTGATTTTGTCGTTTCAATTCTGAGAATAGGAATATTAGAAGGTATTAGAGCTAAAGTTTTTTCTGCTAGTTCTTTATCTTGTGGTGTAATTAAAGCAATGATAGCCGTCGAGAAAGTTCTTTTATCAAGCCAGTTATGTCTACCATGTCCAAAATTCCTGTAGTCTGATAAGAGAATGTTACCCAATGCTGCCTCAGAAAATTTAGACTCAATATCTATTGCTACTGGTAAACTCCAATCAGCATAAAGAACCTTAAAAGTATAGTCTTTATGGATTTTCTCTATAAAATCTTTTAAATCAATATTAAATTTTTCATCAACTATAATCATTTCGTTGTCAACTTCATACCCATATGCTCTATTTAACAAAATAAAAAAAGCTATTAAAGAGTTAGTTGCTAAAAAACCATCTTTTCCGATAGGATTTTTAAATTCAATAATTGAATCTATACCTAATTTTAAACTTAATTTATTTAAAGGTGTACTGTTTGCTAAGGTAATGCCATGTAAGCTTTTTGGATTTTCAATTATAGCGTTTTTAAAAGATGTCAAAATATCAGTATTTCTTCCGCTAGCACTGAGAAAAAGTAAAGAACATTTATCTATAATGTTTTTTGAATAAAATAATTCTAATGGAGTAATTGCTTTTGCAATTTGTCCTCTAGACTGATGTAATTTTGATGCAAAATAGCAGGCACTTAAAGAACCACCCGATCCAATTATTAATAAAGGATTTTGCTCAAATTTCTCTATTTGTGTTTTAAGTTCAGAAATTTCTAAACTACAAGCCCATTCATATATTTCCTTTATAGATTGTAATTCTTTTTTAAAAGGTTTACCCATAACAATTGTTTAATTTATTTAATTTTATTTACAGCGTTAGTTTTTTTAAATTCAATTTTTCTTTAACTGGAGCTATTCAAAGTGTTTTTGTGTTTTGTATTAATTATATGCATTATACCAATAGTAAAAAGCTTCCGGATTATTCTTTTTTAATTTGTTTAGTTTGTTGTATTTCTGGTCTTCGATTAGCCAATCTTTTATTTCTAATGGGTTTTTAAATCTTTCGAGTTTTATTGCCTTTTCGGATTGTATTAGCTTGGTTAGGTAAGCGACTTTAGCCGCTGCGGTTATTGCTTCATCAATGCTAAAACGGTCAATTGTGAAGTTGGTAAAATTTCGAATACCTAGTTGTAAATGATTGAAATCTTCTGATTTTGTATCTCTTTCTGCTAAGGTATAACAGGCATTCCAAGTATCTTCCAATACTTCTTTTGCTGTTAGGTCTAATTTTCGGAAACCGATTTCTTCTTGAACTACTTTGTTGTAACTGCTTCTGACGATTTCTAAATTGGTTATATTGTCGAATAGGAATGCAATATCGTATAGCTGTTTTATGATTTCTACTGGACGGTTTTTGCTGTATAGTATTCCGGTTGTTTGTGGTGCAAATGCTGTTAATTTGTCGCCCAAAATAGCGTCAAAAGTTGGCATTGTAATTATGATTTCTTCTTTTGATGTTGATAACCAAGGGTGTTTTATTGGCAGTTCGCGAACTTCGGGATATGGATTTGTTGTATAGAGTAGGTCTAATAATATTGGTTCTATATTTCCATCTACAACGCTTTTGTAATACGCTTTAAAATGTCCTATTGGAGCATCTGGTGTGTGTTTACGGTTGTTGTCGTCTTCCCAACTCAAAAATATGTTTTCCTCAACTGTTTTTTGTAGTACGGCTATTATTTCTTTTTCGGAATGTTCTGTTATTATGTCGATGTCAATTGAAAATCGTTTTGGTTTTTCGGTTGCCAATAATAAAGCCGTTCCGCCTTTGAATGTAAAGTTTAATCCGTTTATTTTTAATTGTTCCAATAGCGTTAACGCCCAAATTACTTTTTCAATTAATTTGGGATCGATGCGTCTTCCTAACTTGTTTTTTAAGTTAAGAATCCAATCGATAGTATGGGTTTCGCTGTTAATCATTGGCCCAGATTTTATTTATTATTTTTTCTAATTCACTTTCTTTGTTTCTTCGGATGGCATACCGTTTCATTTTTGCGGTATTTATTGCGTATTTTTTGAAAGCGGATTGGTAAATAAAATCGAGTTCTCCTTGTTGGGCAGCAAAAAGTTCTTTGTCGATAATTATGTCTACCAATACTTTTTCGAGTGTTGGAATTTTTATTTTATTGTTTTTACTTGTTGGAGCTTCGGTTACTAAATTTTTAATGATGGTTACTTCTTCCATATTTGAACTTATATAGCGTTCTAATATTTCTTCATTTGGATTGAAATATACATTTTTATTCCATTCGCTAATTGCATTAAATATTTGTTCCTCTGCTTCTTTTTCAACTTCTATGATAGTGTAATTTTTAAATGGTTGGTGTCGCATTAAGTCGTTTAACCATTTAGTATTCCATACACACACATCAATAAATGGAAATTCTTTGTGGATTTTGTTGTAAACCTTTTTTAAATTTTGATTTATTTCCGGAGTGAAGATTTGTTTGTCTGTAATGGAATAAATACCTCTTTCCGGATTATTGATTATTCCGGCTTTTTTCAGTTTAGATAGGTAAACGGTAATTGTGCCCTCCGAAAGTTCCGGAAAGTCTTCTTTGATTAAGCTACCTAGTTTTTCTCTAGAAATTTGGTTTATAGATTTGAAGTAACTCGGAATTGTATTTTCTATCGTTTTTGTCACTTTCGTTTTAAATTTTGTGAAAGGTACTACTTTTATTTTAAAGATTAAGTTTTGGCAGTAAAATAGTTTTATTGCCGAAAGTTAATTTATTTTTTTGTCCCAAATTTGGTAAATAATTGGGACACAATTGTGCAGTATCTTGCGAATGGTATATTTATTAAGTTTTGGCAGTAAATTGGATTTATTGCCGAAAGTTAATTTTCCATTTCAATGTCTATATAGGATTTTAAATTGTATAATTCAATTTGGTTTTCATCATCTCCTTCTAATTGTCCAATCTTAATAAATGCTATATCATTAGCAAATGCTTTTTCACCAATTAAATGTTCGATATGCACATAAACCGCTTCTCGAAGTCTTGGGTTGTCTTTATGGACGATGTAGTTTTTTAGTAGTACTTTAATACCTAAATCTGTAGGTTTGTTTGGATTTTCTAATGGGATGAAGTACATTTCGCTTATTAGTAATGTGATGCCGTAATAATCTAAAGGTTTGTCGGTGCCGATTTCGTATTTGGTTAGTTTGGTTTCGGGTTGGAGGAATGCAGTTATTTTCCAACGATCTATAACTGGTGCATGATGGGCTAGTAGTTCTACTTCTTTGAAAAGATAGGGATTTCCGTTTGCGGTTATTATTAACTCTGCACCGTTTTTTTTATTTTTGATGATGAGGTCTAGGTCTTTGTTGTATTGATGTAAAATCTCGAGTAGTTTGTCGAGGTGAGTTTTTAGTTCGTCTTTCGGGATTTCGTTTAGGAGTAGGAATACGAAGTTGTTTTGTTGGAAGTAGTTCCAGAAGTTGGTTATTGTGTTCATTTTATTTATTTTTAACCGCAAAGAACGCAAAGCCCTTCGACAAGCTCAGGATGACAGCACAAAGTCGCAAAGCACTTCGACTGCGCTCAGTGTGACAATTTTTATCTCTTATCTGGTGTTGATTTATCGTATGCTATTAGGTTTACCATTTGACGTAATCGGCTTCTGACTCGGTTGCCGTAGTGTTTTTCTATTTCTGTGGCGGATAGGTTTGTGGTTATGTGGGTTTGTAGTTTTTTTGAAATGAATAGATCATATCTGCTTAATAGAATTTCTGCCATGACATTGCATTCGTTGCCGAAATATTTTAGATTGTTTTCTGTTCCTAAATCGTCAAAGCAGTAGGTTCTTGGTTCGGATTGGTATAGTTTACCGATGCTGTATTTGTGAATGATTTGGTAGCCGTCCTGGATAAATTCAAAACTGATGTCTCGACACGGTTTTACGAAAAACTTATGTTCTGTGGCTGTTAGATACTTCATTAAATTCATCAATGAGGTTTTTCCGCAGCCAATTGGCCCAGTTAATAATATTCCTTTGTTGAGGTTTATTCCATATTGAAAACATGTTGGTTCGTCTTTTAAGAAATAGGCAATTAGTTTGTAAACGATTGGGTAATCGGTTTCTATTATTTTGAAATGATTGCCGTATAGTTCAACTCCTTTATTTTCTAACCAAGTAATGACCTCATCATAGCTATAAAGGCTCTGAATAATCTTTGTCGATTGTTGTTTTGAGTTGTCTTGCTCTGTTGGGTTTTTCTGCATTTGAAATGAATTTTGGTGCGTTAATCATCCAATTTTGTGCTGCTGCTTGCCAATCGATCATTGGTGTTTTGCCACCGACTAACCAACCGACACTTTTGAAGTAGTTGAAGAATTTTTGAGCTTCTTGTTCTGGAAAGCTGTTTTCTTGGAAATAGGTTTTTACTATTTCGATTGTTGGTTTCTCGACTTCGCTCGAAGTGACAAATTCATCTTTCTTTTTTTCGCGCAACTTTTTTTCTTTCTCTTCTTCAATTTCATTTTTTAAAACTGAATTATTTATTTCTTCAAAATATTTTGTGTGCTTTTCCAAGT
Organism: Flavobacterium sp.; assembly: GCF_027484205.1. Lineage (GTDB taxonomy): Bacteria > Bacteroidota > Bacteroidia > Flavobacteriales > Flavobacteriaceae > Flavobacterium. Next base: position 344,704 of record NZ_JAIXUB010000013.1, on the reverse strand, counting down.
TTGAAACGTTTTTATCGTTTAAAATGTTTGTATTGTTTATATAGTTTATAGAAGGTACTACTGCTTGTTCAGTACCTGTTTCACTACTAGTACAAGACTTGTTCAAAGCTTGTTCAGAAACAAGTTCAATAAGTGGTTCATTTTTTGGTTTTCTTTCGGATTTTGGCAACGGTTTTAAATCTTCTGAAAAATTGAATAATATGACGTGACTTCCTTTAAACGGATTGTAGGATGGTTCGTAATTGATGTACCCCAAACTATGCAAGTTCTTCAGACATTTATGATAGGTTGCTTTGGAACTGATTTTACTAATTCGCATTACCTCATCGCGATTGATGCTGATTGGATTTTTAAAACGATTGCAGTTCCAAAATTGAAACAAGGCAATGTATAGGCTTACGTGTGTTGGATTTAGCGTTTTATCAATGGCTACTTTCTCAAAGAAACCAGTAAGATGTTTTATGTAATTCATTTGGATTGTAATTATTTGAACAGAGTGGGTAAAGCATTTACCTTATTTCCATTTAATAACTTATCAATATCTGAATTGTCATAATACATAATGCCACCAACTTTGGTGTAGGTTAGTGTTCCGTTGATGCGGAGATTTTGCAAAGTACCTGGAGAAATGTTTAACAGTTTTCTGACTTCATTGGATTTAAGCCACTGTTTTGTTTGTTGCGGTTTGGACTGAATGATTTCTTTTAAATCGTTCAAAAGAAGACTTCTGAATTCGTTTAAGTCTTCGCGAGTGATAACTTCGATTGCCATAACTGATTTTTTATATTGTTATGGTACAAAATTGTGAAGATTGAATGATTTTAATTCACAACGCGGTTCATGTTGTGAACGATTTTGTTTAAATTACATCATCTGAATTATCCATTCGTTTGAGAAGTGCTTCGTTTAATGAAGTTAAAAACCTACTTCTTTCGGTTTTGCGCACTCTGATTTCTAGGAAAGTACGACGGTATTGCCCTAAATCAATTTCAAAAACGTATTCTAAATATTCAGCAATTTCTTTTAGATCAGCTGCGCCGTTATTGAAAACACCTTCCGAATGTAACGCATATAAAAGCTCTGTTAAGGCTACTTTTGAGCTCGTCCAAGTTAATTTTACATTCGGTTTGCGTTGTGACTTTTCTACATTATCTTTATTATCAATCATAATTAATTGGTTTTCTAAGTATAATTGAATTAAATCGTTGGCAAGTATTTGAGCTACTTTAAAATCGTGAGAGGTACTAAAGGTTGTATCTGTCTCAAAGTAGTAATTATCTAACGCCAATTTTATATCAAACTTACCTCGCTGAAAATATTTATAATCCAAATATGTGTTTCCTGTTCTGTAATATTGATAAAACTCTAACTCATTATCAAAAAAAGCTTTCAGCTTAAGGAGTTCATTATTGTAATACTTTTTTAAAATTCGATTCCCACCATTTGGTCTTTTCATTTCAATTTTATAGACCATATTGTAGTAAACTAATTTAGAAGTAAATTGAGGTTTAAACTCTTTAAAAAAAACTATTTCTTCTGTATCTGTTTTAAAATTAGTTTTTGAGATAACTTTCTTTAAATTTGAAATAGAACCCAAAATTATTTCAATAGCTTTTTCACATTTTAAGATTGGGTTGTCAATTTCCAGATCGATAAAGTTTAATTGCTCATTTAAACTTTTCAACAATACATTTAGTTTATTACTCAAAATTAATACTTAATAAAAGCTTCTATAATTATTTTATCTTCTGAGGGATTGGAGTCTATATCCAAAGTTGATGAGCTCCCAAAACAAGTGACAGTAATTTCATTTTCTTTTATAGAAAAAATACAAAATCCTGCAGACAATACCTCACCTTTATTTTGTGCAATTTCATAATGCGAAAATGGTTTCCTTGGGAAGATTAGTGGAGTGTTTTCTTTTTTTAAAATTATATATTTCAAAACCATACTTTACTTGTAATTTTTTTGAAGATTAAAAAATAGATTTTGAAATTTCATGTTTCTTTCTTTGATTTTAAGACTATAAACCAAATTATTCTAATGTTAGCATATAAGCCCAAATTCTTGTTAATATAGAGGTCGTAGCTACAGTTTCATTACGATAGGATAAAGCAGCAATATTTATTGACAATGCTTTATTATTATATCTAAATGTAATGTTTGATTTTGTTTAATGGCTTCTTCCAAGCCAATTAGTTTACCCAATCCAGAAATTGTAAATACAATAGTTGTTAGGCTTAGAATAATGTAAAATAGTATCTTTTTTGTTCTCATTTTTTTAATAATGATAATTGTCCTAAATGATAGGATAAGTGTAAGGTTCGGTTAACAAGCACATTAATTTTATTACGATGTGGTTGCGTTTTAAATTCTTCTACTGAAATATTATTATGTCTATCTAACCAATCTAAATCAGTTAACAATTTTAATTTTTCGCCTAAATCTTTTATACTCTGAGTAAGGACTTCTCTTAGGTTAGAGACCTTGTAATTATGAGTTATAGCTTTATCTGCATTAAAAAGAAAAATAGTGTCTAATTGAGGTTGTGGGTTTTCAGCCAAACCAAACAGTACAATCATGCCATAATTAATGGCAGCTAAATGACCTAATAGGTATATTCCTGTGTTTTTTGTTGGTGCAATTTCACTTTTTAGTTGCTCATCAGAAAGATAATCAACTAAATTAAGTAATCGTTTGTTTTGTTCCTCCCAATTGCGTAAGGAGGTTGTTATTAGAAAATTTTGTGACATAATGTGTTTGTTTAAAAACCTTACCCTGATATATAATCAAGGTAAAGTTTATGATTTTGTTACTTTAAGAATTATAAACCAATGCAAATTCTTTTGCAAAATCCTCTAATTTGGTCTTGCCTAAACTGGGCTTCTTGTTAAGTGAAAAATAGTGCTCTGTAAACTTGCTAGATGCAATACCTTGACCAATTTCAATTAAAATTGCAATCATAAAATCAGGAAAACCTGCTTGTTTACCACCAGCTTCAAATTGATCATCGGTAAATACAGTCCAGTTTAATTCTTTACCAATTGCCTGACCAATTAATTCAGCTACCTCATTCCAACTTCTAATATCACTAACAACGTAGTAAGGATCTTTTGATGGGAATGAAGAATTAGTGATCGCTTCAAAGGTAACGTCTGCAATATCTTGAGTGTGTACAAAAATCATTTTACCATCGGCTGAACCATAGTTTGCACCTAAAATTCCTGTGGCTTTTAAAGTATCGATTTGTCGAACCAAATTGCTGTAAAAGTAACCCGCCCTTAGGTGTATGACTTCAGTATCATTCAGTTTGTTTAATGATTTTTCGAGTTGACCGATAGAGTTTATAGCACCAATACCCTCCAATTTATGTGCTCCGTATGTACTTAGGTTTACTACTTTTTTTATAGAATTACTTGCAATTGCCTTTCTGTAATTCTCGCCAATTAATTCACCATAAGTAACCCAATCTGCGCGATGATATGGTGCAGGTAACATCGTGTAAACAACTTCAGCATCTTTAAAAGCTTCAATAACAAATTTTTCATCTTCAATATTACCAATTAAGGCAATTGCACCGATATCGGATAAAGATTTCAAATTTTCTTCATTTCTGCCAATTACAAAAACTTGATGTCCTGCTTTTAGTAATTTTTCCGCCAAAGGTTTTGTTATGTTACCTGAGGCACCTGTCAATGTAATTTTCATTTGTTTTTATGGGATTAGTTAGTTTTTTGTCGAATGTATGTTGATTGGTTTTTCTTAAACAGACCTTACCAAGAAATGTTGTCTGTTATTTTCCAATGGTTAGTTAGCTTTATATTTTTTTAAATTGAAAGTATAGCCCAAACTTATGTTTACAATTAAAGGACTAAATCCGATTCCTGGACCAAAAGTTTCAATTTTTTCGTCACGTTGTGTTAACTTGTTAAAATAGACAAATCGGTCATTATTCAATGTAGAACTAATTGTTGGCCAGAATCTAATACTTGGCGCAATTAGAAATCCTCTTAGATAATTGTTTTGTTTCTTAAATGGTTCATAAGCGAAGTAAACACCTATTCCTAAAGTAAATGTATTGAAAGCGGTAATTCTGTTACTTTCATTCTGTGTTTCTCCATTGTAATAAAATTCAAATCTGTGCCATTTAGGTTCTACTCTGATGTTAATCCATTCTTTAAACCTGTAACCAACTCCAAAACCGGTTGTATAAGGAATATGGACTGCAACTCCCTGATTTTCTAATGAGTTTGTTACGTTACGTTCTTTATAGTCGAGGGAAACTCCATGGGAATAATCAAAAATGAATCGTTTGTAAATATAGTTTCCCTCGATGTTAAAACCTCCCGATAAAGGTTGAGCCAATCCAAAAAGGATACTTCCTTTTTCATCTTTTTCCCATTCATAAGTTTGAGCACTTGTTTTTGCTGTACACAGTAGAACAAGTGTGAGTAAGCAGAATTGGGTAGCATACGTAAATGTTTTGGTGAAATGACCCGCGGCACCTGTGAGTGTAATTTCCATTTGTTTAATTTTAAGGGATTAATACTTTTTTTTCCAGTTGTTTTCTATTTTCAATGCAGCTGCGGCTTCTGTTGCTTCTGCCAGTGAAAAGTTCTGTACTACTTCTAAAGCTGATAGAAATATCAGCGGAGACACTTCTATCAGCTATTTTAAAAGTATTCAGGAGAAATCTTTATTATCCCATTGAATGGAATCCAACTTTGTTTCCTTCTGAATCGATGAAAAGGGCAATAAAGCCGTTGCCACCAATAGCAGTTTTCGGTAGAATAACTTTTCCGCCAGCACTTTCTACTCTGCTTAATGGAACTGAAAGGTCATTTCCGCCATCTAAGTAAACGGTTGTACCAGTCATTGCTGGAACAAAGTTTTCACCGCTAGCAATTGCTCCGCCAAATGCACCTTTTTGTGTATCAGACGGTAAATAGGCATATTGCATGTTAGAATTAGGGTCGACTTGAATTTGAGCATCTAAAACTTTTGCATAAAAAGTTGTTGCTCTTGCGAAATCTGTTGCTGGGATTTCAAACCAATTTAGAGAATTTACCATGTTTATAAAATTTAAATTTATTTTTGTTTTTAATTTTTTTGTTTTAAGAAATTAGCACCGTTTTACCTGTTGTTTTCCTGTTTTCCATTTGTCTGTGTGCCTCGGAAGCTTCTGCCAAAGGAAAGGTTTGCCCTATGTGGACTTTCAGTTTTCCTGATGCAGTTTGTGAAAACAAGTATTGATAAGCTTCTTGCATTAAATCTGGCTTTTCAAAATAACTCGCTAAGCCAAAACCAAGTAAACTTAGGTTGTTGTTTACAAGGTTAAAGGCTTCTATCGATGTAGATTCACCGGTGGGATTACCAAAACTTATCAGTCTACCAAAGGGAGCAAGACAATTAAGGCTATTTCGTAATGTTTCGCCTCCCACAGAATCTACTATTATATCAACACCTTTTCCTCCTGTAGCATCCTTTACTTTTTGAACCCAGTCAGATTCTGTATAATTTATTAATTCATCGGCACCTAATGATTTGGCAATAGCAAGTTTTTCAGCATTACTTGCGGTTGCTATTATTTTACCTGCACCCATTTGCTTTGCGATTTGAACTTGTAATGTACCCACACCACCAGCTGCTGCGTGTATTAGAATAGTTTGCCCTGGTTGTAGTTTCGCTCCGTCTTTCAACATTAGATATGCTGTAAGACCTTGAACCTGCAGTGCCACAGATTCCTGAGAAGATATAGTAGGCGGAATAACTGCGGCCAAATATGAGGCTGTAACAGCATATTGCGCATATCCGCCACCATTAGGAAGCATAGCAAGTACTCGATCTCCTACTGAAATATTCTCGACACCTTTTCCAATTTCGGTAACCGTTCCAGCCACTTCCCAACCAGGTAAATAAGGTAAAGAGACAGGGAATACATATTGATTTCGTCTTTGCATGGCATCAGAAAAATTCACCCCTGATGCTTCTACTTTAATTAAAATTTGACCTTCGCCAACAGAGGGCATTGGCACATCTTGTGAGATCAATTTTTCAGGACCTCCAAATTCATTTACTATTATCTGTTTCATTGTGATCATTTTTCTTTAACTAATTTGGTACAACTTCATATATAGCGTTGATATTTCCTTTTGTTGCTTTTGAATAAGAACAAATCGATTTTGTGGCTTCTACCAGTTTTTTTGCAGTATTGTAGTCTATATCATTTATTTTAATTAGAAGATGGGCTCCAAGATCAAAATTTCCATTATCATGTAAAACACCAATTTTAGCTGTTACCGTAACCTCTCCAATTTTAACTTTTTCGATTCCTGCAGCAACTGTTACACTGGTACCAAAACAAGCCGACCAAGCTGCTGCGAAAAGTTGTTCTGGGTTGGTAGCATTACCAGCTCCGCCCATTTCTTTTGGGAATCGTACATCTAAATCTAATAATCCGTCTGATGATTTTGTGTGACCATTACGACCTGCTACCGTTGTTACTTCGGCTTCATACAATTTTTCCATTTTGTTTCGATTTTAATTATTTATTTATTTTGAATAATATTCTCATTACTAATGAGTTTTGGGTATTTGGACTTAGCGGTGGAAATTAATTTTGCTTCTGAATTGGACGAACTTCTAAGCTACCGTCTTCCTTAAAAATTGGACACCCTTTTGAAATTTCTACGGCATCGTTAATGTCTTTTGCATTTACGATTAAGTAGCCGCCAACCATTTCATTTCCTTCAGCATAAGGACCATCCGAAACTACTTTTTTTGAACCTTTCACATGCTTGCCTGATACTTGAAGTGCATCGCCTCCAGCAAGAATTCCTTTTTCTGCAAGTCCTTGCATCCAATCATTCCACGTTTGGATGATGTCCATTGCGGCTTGTGAATTAGCTGTGGAAATATGAGTGTCACCGCCTCTGAATAAAAACATAAATTTTTCCATTTTTTTTGATTTAATTGTTTATTTTTTTTTAAGCTATACCAAAGAGTTGTGGGTATAAGGATATCTAGATTGATGTTAGTTATCCAATTTATGAACTTGACGAACTTCTACTTTTCCGTTCTCTTTAAAAATAGGGCACCCTTTTGCTATCTCTACAGCCTCGTTAATGTCTTTTGCATTAATGATAAGATAGCCATTAATCATTTCTTTGTCTTGAATGAAAGGACCATCTGTCACGACTTTACTTTTTCCGCTTACCTGTTTACCAGTGCGCTCAAGATTTTCACCCCCTGCAAGAATCCCTTTTTGACCAAGATCTTGCATCCAAGTTATCCATGATTGAATGTATTCTTTAGCTTCTTTTGAATTGGCATTTTGAGGATGAGTGTCACCACCTCTGAATACTAACATAAATTTCTCTGTTTTACCATCGTCTTTTGATTGTGCGTAACTACTAATCGTTGCCATGGTAATGATAGCTAACGTAAATACTAATACTTTTAGATTTTTCATTGTTTTCATTGTTTTAATTGTTAATTGTAAATATTTAATTCGTTAAGTCCAAAGTTTTGAAGTATACCATCTTGCACTTTGTTGGATGTGTCGTTAATTATTTCGGCAGTGCCACTCATCATTTTATCAACAACAGTTCGAAGTGGACGTTTGCCTTGAGGAAGGTTGATAAGGTTTAAAATAGCATCGGCTACATCTTGCGGTTTATTAGGAACATTTTCATCTGACATCATTAATTTAATACCATCAAAAAGAGCAATCATGATTTCAGTTGACTTTCCATAGTTTTCACTTAATGATATGTTGCCAGGTGTAAAACTTTTTTGAAAAATTTCAGTCGGAAAAGGACCAGGCTGAACAATTGCTACCTCTATACCTAAAGGTTTTAATTCATAAGCCAAATTCTCAGAGAGTGCTTCAACAGCCCATTTGGTAGCACCATAAACACCACCAAACGGAATGATAGTTCTACCAAGAGTACTTGATATTTGAATTATTAATCCGTCTCCTTGAGCACGAAGTACTGGTAAGAATGCATTGTTTACCCTTACACCACCAAAAACATTTACATCGAAAAACATTTTATAGTCTTCAATTGTAAAAGTTTCCTGAATTCCACCTCCATAAATACCAGCGTTATTTATAATGACATCAATGGCTCCATCTGTTTGTAATAGAATTTCTTTTTTTGCACTTTCAACACTTAAATCAGAGGTAACATCAAGGTCAACAACACGTATATCCAAAAGTCTTTCCTTAGCCCAATTAATTATGTCTTCTTTTTTAGCTCTGTTCCTACCTTCTGTATCCCGCATAGTTGCAAAAACTATATGTCCTTTTTCTGCTATTGCTTTAGCAGTTAAAAAACCAAATCCGCTACTAGCACCTGTTATTAGAATTTTTTGTTGCGTTTTCATAATTTTTTATTTTATATTTGTACCGCAATATTACATACTAATATTTTATTATAAAAGTAGTTTTATATATAAAACATAGTATTAAAAAACATACAAATACTGATAATCAATATTTTAAAAATGAAAAAAAAAATTATTTTTGATGAAAATTCTTGTCCGGTGACTGCAACTATGCACGTTATAGGTGGTAAATGGAAACCAATTTTGATAAATGCTATTTATCAGACTACTCCAGCAAGATTTGGTGAGTTAAAAAGGTCAGTTGTTGGAATAACACAATCTATGCTTACTTCACAATTACGAGAGCTCGAAGATGATGGTATAATCGCTAGAAAGATTTATGCTGAAATTCCGCCAAAAGTTGAATATACCTTAACAGAATTTGGTATGACTTTGAGTCCAATTCTTCAATCAATGGGCGAGTGGGGTATTAAATATAGGTTTAATCAAGCAATGAAAAATGAAAATTAGAAAACTCACCTATTAAATTATTTAAGTATGGCAATTAATTAAATTAAATTTAGAAATTTTTAGTGTAGTAAAATTACATTATAAGAACCAAAAAGGAAAAGACTATAATATATTAATTTAGTAAGTAAAATTTGAACTTTCCGGATAACGAAGAGCATCCACAATCTAATTATCAAATTTAAGAATGAGTATTTGTTCGTCCTTAAGATTTTAATCAAGTGAAGAGCCCTTTCTTTTGATGATTTTTAACAAATATTTCTTTTTATCTCTATCTGTATTTATTTGTTCATATAGTTATTTTCAGGAAAAACATATTAAGCTAAAATATTTAACAGTTTTGCTCTTTGAATTGCTATAGTTCCAAATTTATGCTCTGATTTAATTTCATTATCTGTGATGACCGGTATAGGTTTGCTTTGAAGATTGACAACACTTATTTTTTCTAATGTTTGACGTGTTACAAAACAATTAATTTAGAAGTATTGAAAAAACTCGTTGTTAACAATCCTTCATTTCAACCTCTGCTTTAAGAAATGCAATTTGTTTTTTAACGGCTCTTAATTCACTTATTCTTTCCTCGATTTGTTTTAGCTTAGAATCTAAAATAGTTATTTTTTTTTCTTTTGTAATCTGCTTACTATACCATGCATCTATAAGTTCTCTTATTTCAGATAAGGTAAATCCGACTGATTTGGCATCTCTAATCAGATCTAATTTATAAACTACTTCGTCATCGTAATAAGTATAGTTATTACTCTTAATATCTGTTCTTTTTTTTCCTGAAAATAGACCTGATTTCTCATAGAATCTTATTGTAGCTATAGGAATACCTGTTTCCTTAGAAATTTGATTTATTAATTTCATTTGATGTTAATCTTGTGTTAAATTCAATACCATGAACTATACTTCATACTTTATGGTTACAAATATAACATATACTTTTACAAAATAATTTAAAAAATAAAGAAATGAGTAAAACAATATTTATTACTGGTGCTTCTTCTGGTATAGGAAGATTAACAGCGATTTACTTCGCAGAAAGAGGATGGAATGTTGCCGCAACAATGAGAACCAAAGAAAAAGGTGATGATTTGTTGCATTATCCAAGTCTTCGAGTATTTGCTTTAGATGTTATGAACGAAAGTACTATTAAACAAGCCGTGAAAGATACGATAAGTGTTTTTGGAGGTATTGATGTATTGTTTAATAACGCTGGTTACGGGCTTGTAGGTGCTTTTGAAGCTATGAGGCAAGACCAAATTAATAAACAATTTGAGACAAATGTTTTTGGAGTAATGAATGTGACTAGAGCTATTTTACCGCATTTTAGAGCTAATATGAAAGGTATAATCATAAACACTACATCAATGGGTGGACTCATAACTTTTCCTTTATATAGCGTGTATCATGCTACAAAATGGGCTATAGAAGGTTTTATGGAGAGTCTACAATTTGAACTAAGACAATTTAATATCAAAGTTAAAAACATTGAGCCTGGTGCAATTAAAACGGAATTTGAAACTGCTATTGATTTTGTATCAACTAACGATTATGATCATTATGCAATCAAGGCACATCATAATATGTTAGACACTTATAAAACAGCACCAACAGCAGACGTAGTGGCTAAAAAAGTTTGGAAAGCCGCAAATGATAGTTCCTATCGTTTAAGGTATGCAGTGGGTGGTCAAGGCCCAATATTATTGTTTTTAAGATGGTTATTACCACTGTCATGGTTTACAAAAATGGTTCGTATTCAGGTTGAAAAAGGTATCAGATAGAAAGTATTTTCTTAATAAAGAAAGCTGCATTTAGTGGCTTTCTTTTAATGATTTTCTTTTTAAGGAACATTTCTTTTTAAGTTTACCTCACTAAACTTACTCATAATAATTTTCATATCCTCACTCACTTTTCTATCTAGTACTTTTGCGTAGTGTTGAGTAGTTCTTAAATTTTTATGCCCTAACATTTTACTTACTGATTCAATAGGAACTCCATTTGTAAGCGTTACAGTCGTTGCAAAAGTATGTCGAGCAATGTGAAAAGTTAATTCTTTTTCTATTTCACAAACTCCTGCAATTTCTTTTAAATAAGCATTCATTTTTTGGTTGGATAGGATAGGTAGTAGTTTATCCTCGTTATTACATTGTGGATGATTTTCATATTTATCAATTATCATTTGAGTAACAGGAAGGATTGGAATTTTGGAAGCACTTTCAGTTTTTTGTCTGTGAGTGAATATCCATTTCTCGCCATCAATTCCGTAGCTTATATGCGATTTTGTTAAGTTTTTAACATCTATGTATGCCAAACCTGTAAAGCAGCTAAAAAGGAAGATATCGCGAACTAATGAAAGTCTTTCTGTTTTAAAATCTTTTTCAATTATTGATTGGATTTCTGCTTCAGTGAGATAAACTCGTTCAACTTCCTTAACTTTTGATTTGTAGTTTGCAAATGGATTTTTTTCTAGCCAGTCATTGGCCAAACAAAGCTTGATAATTTTATTGAAGTTTTTAAGATATTTGACAGCTGTATTATTAGCACAGTTTCTAACGCTTCGTAACCAAAACTCATAATCGGTAATAAAAGCATGATCAATCTTTGTTATATCAATATCGGAAACATTGTATTTCCATTGCATAAACTCGATAGTATGTTTTAGTGAAGTAGTGTAGCGTTCTAATGTTCCTGGAGCGTATTCTTTTCCAACCAATTCTTTTATTTTGTTGTTGTGGTCTTGGAAGATAGGAACTAGCATTCTTGCTCTTTCATCAACTCCTAATAGTTTGCTCTTGATTGTTTCTGTAGTTACAGTTATCTTTTTATAGATCAGTTCCATTTCAGCATCTCTTATTTGACTTTTCAGTAAATCAAGATGGTTATTTATTGAACGCGCTTCTTCTGAAGTACCTTTAATTTTACCTGCTTCTGTGGACCATTTGGATATTTCTACAAATCGGTTTGTACTCAATTCGATACGCTTTCCGTTAATTGTAATTCTCGTGTAGATAGGAATTAAACCATTTGCAGCTGCTTTCGCTTTCTTTGCATAAAAGAGAATTGAAACTTTTGTTTTCATTGTGGTGACTTTTTTTGTTGTTATTAAATTTAACTTCAATATGACTAATCCACAAGATGTACAGTTTTTAAACTGGTTGTTGAACTGGCTGTAAAGCCTTGTGAATACTAGTCTGAAATAAAAATCGGTTACCCAAGATTTGGATTGTTTAGGGTAACCGATTTTATCCCTTTAGGTTCACGAATGAATGAATAATTTGATATGTGATAAAAAGAAAAACCCTTAAAATCATACGATTTTAAGGGTTTTAATTCAATTTGCTTTCCAGCTGGCGGAGAAAGAGGGTTTGCAACCCGCTCTCGTATGTCTTTATTTTATTGACCTTGCAATTTTACTATTTTAAAGTACCCCGAATTGTGCCCCTTATAGATTAATTCGATTTGTACCTTTTTGACAATTCAAATGTAATGAATTATCATTAATTGACAAAATTAGCAATGCTATTTTTTGAACTAGTTTCCTTTATTTTTAGTGGTTTAGCAGTCTTTTAGCTGTTCAATTTTCATCCAACTATGCAACGCACTACGTGTTCTATTTTAAGTCCTGTATACTCGCAAAATTCCTCAATAGAGATAAGTTGATGTGGTTCTTTATTTAGGTGCTTCTTTACCTTCAATAAATATAATCTTGCTTGAGCATATTCTTTTCCCATTATGCGTTGCACATCTTTTGGATATATACATACCCTTGTGCTGCTTGGTATCACTATTCTATAATTTAATGCTTTATCTATGCCTTTGACTAGGCTTTGAGTAAGCTTTATTATCTATCACAAAGCTAGGTAATTTCTGATTAATAGAACATATTAAAATAGTCGATTATGTGTGATTTTGTTTGGTTTAGAAATGAGAGTGTTTGAAATGTGGGTTTAATGATTGAACCTTTGATTAAATCATTCGGGATTTTGTTGCAACGATTAACGAAATGAAAGTGAGTTATGAAAATGAGTATTAAACAAAAATTGTTAAGATTATGGCTAGACAGAAAGGCATAATTAAACTAAAAGGTACTATCGGGGATATTACTTTTTACAAAACGCAGGATGGACACTTGGCCAGAGAAAAAGGCGGAATTGACGCTAGTAGAATTGCCAGTGATCCAGCGTTTCAAAGAACTCGTGAGAATGGCTCCGAGTTTGGTAGAGCTGGAAAAGCAGGGAAGCTTTTACGCACTGCTTTAAGACCATTACTTATCAATTCTGCAGATGGTAGAATGGTAAGTCGTTTAACCCAAGCTATGATTAAGGTTATTCAAGCCGATTTAGTGAGTGAAAGAGGTTTGCGTAACGTGATTGATGGAGAAGCTGAATTGTTATTTGGTTTTGAATTCAATATTCGTGGAAAACTTGGAACAAGCTTGTTCGCGCCATTTGTGGCAACAATTGATCGTGTTACTGGTGAAGTCTCTGTTGATATTGCTTCGTTTATTCCTGCGAATATGATTGCTGCTCCTAGTGGAACTACACACTTTAGAATTATCTCTGGTGGAGCTGAGGTAGATTTTGAAGCTGAAACGTTTGTTGTTGCTACTTCTGAAACAGCAATTTTGCCTTGGGATGCAACTCCAACAGCTGTCATTAACCATGTAAATGCCGTTACGGCTGCTAGTACAAAACCTTTGTTTTTGGCTTTGGGAATTGAATTCTATCAACAAATTAATGGTACTATGTATCCGTTGAAAAATGGCGCATTTAACCCATTATCGATTGCGAAAGTTGATAGTGGTGTGTAATGGTTTTATTACTCACCAGAGCTTATTTCCCTGATGGAGCAAATGGTAAACTCGAATGCGAAGGCAAATTCATTTGTAACACCATTGAATTGCCTTGGAAGATGAACGGAACGAAGGTTTCCTGCATTCCGGAAGGGAAATATTTTATTAGAAAGCGATACAGTGCAAAGTATAAATGGCATCTAGAATTGGTGGATGTGCCGAATAGAAAGTTTATTCTTTTTCATCCTGCAAATAATGCTCAAAAGGAATTGCAAGGTTGTATTGCTCCAGTGACAAAACTTTCTGGACCAGGCTTAGGTCTGATGTCCAGAAAGGCATTTATCAAGTTGAAAAACTTGGTATACAGTGCTTTGGATAGCGCAGAAAAAGTTTTATTAATTATTAAATCGTAAAAGATCATGAAAAATGTAAATGGCGCGGTGGCGCACAAATCAAGAATTTTAAAAAGCATTGTATTTGTAATGCTAGTTTTCATCACCACAATTACTGTTGGATGTGGAGATAATTCGCAAAAAGCTGTGGCCGATATTGGCGGTTCTCGTGCGCAAGAAATTCGGAAAGAATCAGCTTCCACAGATGATATTGGCGGTAGTAAAACCATTAAAGGTGAATTTACTACTGTAACCGATATTGGAGGTGGTAAAAATTCTAGTGGAGGACTTCAATTTTCAGAGGCAACTGCTACAACTGATATTGGAGGCAAAAGCACGAATGTGGGAAAAATGGTTTTTGCTGCTGTTGATATAGGAGGTAGAAATACTGTTTTGACAGGTAACATCTCAAGATTTGCTGCTTCGAATGCTGATATTGGTGGTGGAAGAGACATTATTATAATCAAATTCCACCCTGAAACTATCGTTTTCGATATTGGCGGAGGATGCAAAGCTACGACTACTGTTTTGCTTGTTTGAATCAATTAAAAGCATATAGTTATGAGATTGATTAAGAGAATACAAGCACCCACTCCAAAGTTTTTTAAAGTGCTTCGAACTATCGGACTGGTATTGGCCACAGTTGGAGGTGTGATTGTAACAGCACCGATTTTGTTACCTGTTATAGTAACAACAACTGCAGGTTATTTGACTGTGGCTGGTGGTGTAATTACAGCGGTGTGTCAGTTAACAACAACTGACGATGATACCCAATCGGAATCAGGATGAGTGTAAATCAACCTACCTTAATGGGTACAGCAGGAGGCACTTTACTCAGTTTGATGGCGACTATTGGTTCGTCTGATGTGATTAAAACCATTGTATTGGCTTCTATTGGAGCAACGGTAAGTTTTTTAGTATCACTGCTACTGAAGTGTCTTTTTAAGAAGCACAAAAAATAGTTTAGCCTTTTGTTGTGGTGACTTTTAGGTTAATAATGAAAGCCCGGTCGTGAGATCGGGCTTTTTAATTGCTAATTACTGTGGAATTGATTCAGAGCCACTTTTTCAATAACAACTTTTGCACTTGGCACATATAACCCATAATATTTTGCACAATCTTTTGCTTTTTCTCTTGAATCGAATACGCCGAAATAGATTCGGGAGTTTTTGGTTTTCCAGATGTCGGTTTGGTATAGGATGAATAGTGTCATTTTTATTGATTTTAGGATTAAACTTATCGATTGCAATAACGATGCAGTATCACTCTGCGTAAATCGTTGATAAGGCCTATATTCTGATGAAATTGCAGTTCCTTTTGTTCTAAAAGTTTAAGTGCCGCAATGTTTTTTTGGTGTTCTTCAAAATCATTCATTAACTGCTGGGATTTTAAGAAGAATTCTTTTCTAAAATCGTTCAAGCGCAAAAATGGGATTACGGAACCGCAAAGGTGAATGTGCCAGAATTTGGCTTGCCACATACTGTATGCGATGAAATAGAAGTTTTCGGTATCTTCGGCGTTTTCGAAAATGAGTGTAAAACAATTGGCACAGGCTTCTTTTAGTGGTTTACCGCTGTTCATTCCTTTGTTGAGGATGAAAATGTGAGGTTTGGCGTAGAGGGTGTCTTTTTTGTGGGTTTTGATGATAAAATTGGTCATGGCTTAGGATTTTTAAAGATTATAAAATCTTCTTTTCCTGCTTAGCTTCTGATGAAAACTCGGTGCCTCGCTATGCTCAGCACACACATAAATTTTTTCGCTAATTGTTTTTTTAATTGGAAGCGAAGAATAATTCATTTCAAAAGAAAAAAAGAAAAAAAAGAAAGCCATATGTAGAAGTGGTAGGTTTCAAATAAGCAAGTTTTTTAGAAAAAATACTACCCGACTTTCCTTAATCCGAGTTGCTTTGCAAGATGGGATTGCTTTATTGCGCTAAGCTTCATTCACAATGACGTGTGAGGGTGGAGATTTTTTATAAAACCCGAAGGGCTTGAACTTGCTTATTTGAATACCTGGAACGCATCTTTGCTCTCTTTTTTTTATTTTTTTATTTTGAATTGATTTCCCAAATTTTAATGAAAGTATTTTTCAATCGAACGCTGGGCGTCGGAGAAAGGGTGTACAATAGTTGAGTGGCTTTACAGTTTTTCAATCGGAGTTGAGGGTTTGTGCCACCATACTATTTTACACGCTTTCTTTAGTTGGTTTTTGGGGATGCTTTTTGAGTCTTCAGTGGTCGGTAGTCAGTATTCAGCTTGGTTTCTTTCGAGATATTGAAGCATCGCCAAAAAGCAATGCATTTTACTTCCTAGTGCGAGGTGGCAGTAGCGGGGGCAAGGGTATTACTTTTTATTTGCTTTTTTGGATGTGGTGATTGCTTTTGTGATGGATAGATGCCTGTTTGTTAGTTGACAGTCGCAGTCTCAGTTTTCAGAGTATTTATTGTTGAGAAACGGTTTGGCATTTAGCCATCGTGAAAGCAGTTTAAATTATTGCTTCTGGCAAATAAAAAGAAATACTCTTGCTGGGGATTTGGTTTTATGGACAGCTTTTTTAGTGTTCAATATTCTGTGTCAGTGTTCAGTTAGGATTAGTTTGAACTAGGTAAGCTGTGCATAAAAGCAATGCAAGGACTACCTATGTATGTACAAAGTAGCTAAGATAGTTGCGCTATGGTTTATAATGGAAGTTGAAGTTAGTTTGGAGTCAACTGAAATAATAGCTGTGTTTGTGGCGGTGGCGAAGGGTGGTTTTTTTGATAGCTGACCTAATTTAGTTAGCCTTCTACTGCGCTCAGGATGACATAGCTTGAGATAGTTTACTGCTATCAAAAAAGTTGCCCTAGAGCCACTGCCTTGTGCGCTGGGTGCGCGGCTTTTTTACATAATGTTATTATAGTGCATCCCTATGTTACATGAAATAGATAGTGCTTCTTTATGCACTATAATGCCACATTATGTAACTAAGCTTTGGGAAAAGTTTTTGTTGCCTTGTACTTTTTTCTTTCGGAGTAATATATTTCTGGCATACAAAAACTTTTTGGAGCGTTGGGAAGGAGTGGCAACTGAAAACCAAAAATGTTATCTTTTACACTTCTCTTTTGTGTTTCCAATCGCAATTTTCAGAAAAGATACTTGGATTGAAATATATTTTATTTATGATATCTAAAAGTTTATTAGATTTCAAAAGCCCTCCACAATGTTTTGGTTCTGTTGCTATTGTGAAACCACACAATCTTTCAAATATCCATTCTGTTAAAGGATTACCTATTGAAAGTATATTTTGCATTTCTTCTTTTTTCATATATGTGAATTTTTTACCTTTTCCATTGTAAGGATTATTTAAGGTAAAAAAGTCTAAATCTATATCAAAATATACTTTGTTTTCATCAGAGACTAACAAACAATCTTCTAATTCTTTATGTGTTTTAAACTTCTTAATCTTATGTTTGTTACCCTTTATATCAATAAGTTCTTCATCTTCCCAATTACTTTCAAAAGTACCTTGTCGGCAGTGAACATAAATATCTCCAATAATATTCAGATATGCAGCAGATAAAATGTGACCGTCATTATTCCCTGCTAATTTTGCCCAACTAAATAAAGCTACTTCGCCATCATTTGATTGATCAAGTTCTGATAACCATCTCTTTTCTGTTTCACACGGATAACACAAATCTTGATGCCAATCTAAGCTTACTAAACAAGGTGGTTTACAATCTGTATTTTCTCTAGTCCATTTTAACCAATAAAAAAAAGCATATCTGTGTTCTTGAAAAATAGCTAACTCAGTAACTCCTCTTTTTAAAAATGGATGAGATAGAATTTGTTTAGCAGAACCTGGTGGAACTATATAGTGAGGATTTCTAAATTCCATTGTTAAATTTATTGATTTGATAATGTTATTTTAGTGATAACAGAGGTTAGTGTAATATTTAACCAAAACTGCCAATTTTCAAAATTTAAAACAACTAAAATTAATGAGATAATGAATATTATATTTAATGAAATAAATGTCTTTTGATTTATCCTCTTTTTTATCACTCTCTGTTTAGGAGAAATTTTCAAAACTCTCATTCCAAAGTTTAATAAGCTTTTTGCTTCACTATCAATAATTGCCCAACCAATTGAGTTTGAACCAAAATCAAGACCTAAAATTTTACTCATTTTTATTAATTTAAATTAGTATATTGTTTTTACAAAATTAGCGAAATGAAGCAAACAAATAATTGATGCAAGGAATACTTGGACTAGGAGCAATTTTTGTGCAGCTGAATGATATAATGATATAAAAAAAATGCTTACTTTTTTTTTTTTTTTTTTTTTATATATAATTTAATTAAGTTTAGAACTTCATTTTTTGTATCCTCACAGCATTTAAAATAGCAAGTAAAGCAACACCGACATCGGCAAAAACAGCTTCCCACATAGTTGCTAAACCACCTGCACCGAGAATTAAAACAATGCCCTTTACAACAAATGCCAAAATAATATTTTGCCAAACGATTTTTTTGGTTTGCTTACCAATGTTTATAGCCATTGGGATTTTACTTGGCTTATCATCTTGAATAACCACATCGGCAGTTTCTATTGTAGCATCGCTGCCTAAACCACCCATTGCAATACCAACATTACTCAAGGCAACCACTGGAGCATCATTTACACCATCGCCTACAAAAGCAACTGTTTCATTCTTGGCGGATATTTCTTTGACCTTATTGACTTTATCTTCGGGTAGTAAATCACCAAAAGCATTTGAAATACCTAACTTTTGAGCAACAAATTGAACAACAGTATTTTTATCACCACTTAACATAGTCGTTTTCACACCTAATGCTTTTAGTTTATCAATGGTAATTTGTGTATCTTCTTTGATACTGTCTGCAATGGTTAGATAACCTACAAATGTATTATCATACGCTACGGCAATTAGCGTGTAAACAATGGTTGTTGGATCTATATTATACTTAATTGAGAATTTATCCATTAGCTTAAAATTTCCAACTAATAACTGCTTTTCGTTTACGATTGCTTTTAATCCGTGTCCTGAAATTTCTTCAACTTCTTGTAATTGAATTGAGTTGTCTATAGTACCAACAAATTGATGAATGGCTGTAGCAACCGGATGTGTACTTTGACTTTCAAGAGCGTTAACCATTTGCAAAATTTCTTCTTTATTGAAGTTAGAATTAAAAACTACTTCCTGCACTTTAAAAACGCCTTCGGTCATGGTTCCTGTTTTATCCATAACTACATTTTGAATAGTAGCAATGACATCTAAGAAGTTGCTTCCTTTGAATAGAATACCGTTTTTTGAAGCTGCTCCAATTCCGCCAAAATAACCCAAAGGAATGCTAATAACTAATGCACAAGGACACGAAATAACCAAGAATACTAAGGCTCTGTATAACCAATCACTAAAAACGTAATTCGCAATAAAAAGCATGGGAACAACACAAATAAGAATTGCGAGTACCACAACTATTGGTGTATATATTTTTGCAAATTTTCTAATGAATAATTCGGTTGGAGCTTTTTGGGCTGTAGCATTTTGAACCAACTCTAAAATTTTACTCAACTTACTATCAGTATAAGCCGTAGTTATTTTTACTTGAGCAACCGTATTCAAATTGATCATTCCTGCCAAAACAGTTGCGCCTTTGGATTTTGTATCAGGTTTACTCTCGCCTGTGAGCGCAGCTGTATTGAATGAAGCAGTATCAGAGAGTAATTCACCATCTAAACCTAATTTTTCACCTGGTTTAAGTTGAATAATATCTCCGATTTTTGCCTCAGATGCTTTGATTGTTCTTGGGATATTATTTTCTACAATGGTTACTTCATCAGGTCGTTGGTCTAATAGCGTTTTGATATTGGCTTTTGCTCTTGTTACGGCTAATGTCTGGAACACCTCGCCAACCGCATAAAATAACATTACAGCAACACCTTCGGGATATTCGCCAATAGCAAATGCTCCGATGGTTGCAATGGACATTAATAAAAATTCTGAAAAAATTTCGCCTTTACGAATGCTTTCTAAAGCTTCTTTTAAAACAGGAAAACCCACAGGCAAATAGGACACAAGATACCAACTCATTCTTATATATCCTTTGAACCAAGATTGAGGGAAATAATTATCAAAGCCAATGGCCAATAGTAATAAAACCAATGAAGCAATGGCAGGAAAAAACAGTTTTACAGTGCTATCGTTGGTTGAGTGACTATGTTCGTGACCATCGTCATCAGCATGTGCTTGTTCTGTTGAACAACATCCAGATTTTTCATTAGAATGTTTATGTATTTTCTCTTCTAAAGTGCAACAAAGCTGTTTGCCATTCTCATCATATTTGTGTTGATGTTTCATAAATTATTTCTTTTTAAATCCGCAGAATTGAAAGTTTTGAATGGTATCGAAAGGCGTTTTATGGTCTTCGGTAAAACATCTCACCACTTCGAAATTTTCTTTGAATGTTTCAGTCATTTTACTTTCTGAGTATTGCGTTATTTCTAATCCACTGCATTTTAATGGTCCGTTTTCTGAAAATGTCCCTAATAAAAAATGTCCCTGATTGTTAATGGCATTACCAATAAGTGAAACATATTTGTTTATACCTTCTTTAGTTGTAAGAAAGTGAAAAACAGCTCTGTCATGCCAAAAATCAAATTTGATTTCCGGATTAAATTCGGTTATGTCAGAAACAATCCAATGAACCAAATCGGCTTTGCTACCTAAGCGTTTTTTTGCTTTTTCTAATGCGAATTCAGAAATGTCAAGTACAGTGATGTTGGAGTATCCTTTTTCTAGTAAAGCATCTACTAAATTACTATCACCACCGCCAACGTCAATTATAGTTGACGTTAACGGCAGGTTTAGTGTTTCCAAATAATCGATTGATGTTTTTGGATATTTTTGTGTCCAACTTACTTCATTTGGATTTTTGTTTGCAAATACATTTTCCCAATGGCTTTTTTGATTTTCCATAAGATTAGGCTTTACAGCACCCATCTAAAGATGCAATTCCATCAGCAGTTGCTTTAACATCATCGGCATCATAACCTAATTTTGCAATGCCTTCTTTGATTTCCTTTAAAGTGGTTTTCTTTGGATTGTAATAGATGGTAAAAGTCATTTTCTTATCATCCAGTTCATACATTTTAACGCCTTTGATTTTAAGCATTTCGGTATTGAATTTTAATCCGCAGGTTTCGCACTGTTTACAGTGGTCGCAATGCAAAGTAGTTTTAATTACCGCTTTGGCATTGTTTTTTTGTGCTATAGCGGAATTAGAAACAAATAGCATTACTGCAAAGCAAAAAATTGATTTTAAAATTGTAGTTCTCATAGTGTAAATATTAAAGTTTAAAAATTTATTAATGTTCGTGTTCGCCACCACCTTTTGATTGTGCTAATAAATAGAAAGCCCCTTTGATGACAATTTTTGCATTGGCAGGAAGTTCTTCTATTAGTTTTACTTCAGTGTAACCCAAATCGGTAGTTCCGGGAACGACTTCAACTGCTTTAAAATGTATTTCATTGTGTTCTTCTTCTTCACCTTCGGCGTGTTCATCGTGTGCTTCTCCTTCTTTATGCACATGCTCTTTTTCTTCTTTTTTTGGTGCTTCTTCGTGGTGTTCTTCCTGAATGTAAATAAAATACTTTTCTCCATTTCTAACCACTGCATCTTTTGGTAAAGCTGAAACTGTTTGATTGGAAATACTAATATTGGCTGCTACATACATACCCGAAATTAAATCTTTAGCATCGCCCGGGTTTATTTTGGCATGAACAGCCACCGTTTTACTTTCGTTAGAAAATGATTTATTGATACCAAATATTTTTCCTTTAATGGATTTATTGGATTGGTTTGTCAGCACAAAATCGACTTCCTGACCAACGGAGATTTTACCTAAATCTTTTTCGAATACATTCAAATCTAAGTGCATTTGGCTGTTGTCGACCACTTCAAAAAGTGTAACTCCTGTTTCGGCAAACGCACCTTTGGTAATGCTAATTTTACCTACATAACCGCTGATTGGAGCTATGATTGGAACCAAAGAAGTATTTCCGTTCAAACTAACATTCAACGCCTGTAATTTGGTTTTTGCCGCTTGTGCTTTTGCTCGCTCAGCTGCTAATTTTGATTTTACCTCCTGAAAGGTTTTGCGCGGATTTACATTTTCGTCACTCAATGTTTTTTGGCGGTTGTATTCTAATTGTAAGTATTCGATGTTGGCTATTGCAGATTGATACTCTTCCTGCATTTCTGAAACTTCCAAATTTTGAATGGTTGCCAATGTTTTTCCTTTGGACACAAATGTTCCTTCTAAAACGTAAATGTCTTTTACAACACCTCCAATTAATGTAGATACATCGGCTCTGTTTTGCGGTGGAACGGCTGTGTATCCATTGGCTTTGATTACAGTATTTAGGTTTTTCATTTCGATACTTCCTGTTTCAATACCAATTGTTTTGAATTGT
Organism: Flavobacterium sp.; assembly: GCF_027484205.1. Classification (GTDB taxonomy): domain Bacteria; phylum Bacteroidota; class Bacteroidia; order Flavobacteriales; family Flavobacteriaceae; genus Flavobacterium. Next base: position 322,183 of record NZ_JAIXUB010000013.1, on the reverse strand, counting down.
GCTTCGGTTAAAGCCACTTCGGTTTCTGATTTTTCTTCTTTGTGGGTTTCTTCGGTTTTCTTATCGTTGCAGGAAGTTAGAACAAAGAAAAAAGATAATAGAACAAAGAGGTTGTAAAATGAACCTGGTTTATAATTTGATTTTAAAAATATATTTTTCATATCGTAGATTATTAATTATTATTGAAAGAAGGAAATTGCAGTTGAATGGCACTTTGATTATACGAGTTGACCGCTTCGGCATTTTGTTTTTTAATATCAATGGCCTGGTTTAAAAAACTGATGTATGACCAATAACTCATATCGCCATTGGCATAACTTTTTTGGGCCGTAGTAATGATTTGTTCGGCATACTGCAATCCTTCATTTTGATAATAAAGCAATGCTTTTTTCTGTTTTTCAAATTCATTTTGCAATTGTTCTTTTTGCAATTTTAAAGCCAACTTACTTTTATCGAGTTCTAATTGCGATTGAGAAACACTTATTTGAGAAGCTTTGGCTTTGGCGGTATTGGCTCCTCCAAATAGCGGTATTTGTAAACCTGCTGTAAATCCTTGAAAATAGGATTTAGTATCGATGGTTTGACCGAAATATCCCAAGCCTAATTTTGGTGTTCTCATTGCTTTAAACGTATTGGCTTCTTTTTGATACACCGAAATTTGTTGCGTGTAAAATTCGGTTACTAATCCTTCAACTTTTATATTATTCAAATCTGTTGGATTGGCATATTGCAAAGGAGTATTCACATCTGGAACAATGTTTTCATCAGTTTGAATGAAATATTGCAATTGCTTTTGATATACCATTAAATCGAATTCTAGTTGTGCTTTTTGAGTTTCGATTTCTTTTGTTTTTGCTTTGGCACTTATTACTTCTATGTTACCACTTTCGCCTGTTTGAAAACGCAGTTCGGCATTTTTTAGAAATTTTGAATAAATGGCATACAACTCATTATTTAGATTTTGAATAGAAACACCATATAAATATTGATAATAGGCAAGTGTTACCGCTTTTTCTATTTCGTACTCGGTGAGTGCTTTTCTTTTCTCAGCTAATTTTGCCAACTCTTCCTGTAATTGCCTGTTGGCTTTTGTGATTTTACCAATAGGAAAATATTGTTGAATAGAAACATTATGGTCGTAATCAACACTGTTGAATTGTCCGCCCTGGTATTGCACTTGTAAAGGATCTACCTGAAAAGCTGTCTTTTTTAGAACGGTTTGTTTTTCAATTTCCTTATCGGCAATTTTTAAATCGATGTTATTTGCCTTTGCTTTTTCAATGGCTCTTTCGAGCGTTATGGTTTGGCTATTTTGAGCAAATGAAAATGAACTGATTAATAAAACGAGTATTGTAACAATTGGAGTTGCCATTTTTTTTCTTCTTTTAATTCCCTTCTCAAAAAGTAGATAAAGGATTGGTAAAACAATTAAAGTTAGTAATGTTGCCGAAAATAATCCGCCAATTACTACGGTTGCCAACGGTTTTTGTACTTCGGCTCCGCCACTGGTTGATAATGCCATTGGTAAAAATCCTAAAGAGGCAACCGCAGCGGTCATAAGAACCGGTCGTAATCTTATTTTAGTACCGATTAGAACGCGTTGCAATGGGTCGGTTATTCCTTCTGTTTTGAGTTGGTTGAAGTAGGAAATGAGTACAATTCCGTTTAAAACCGCTATTCCGAATAACGCAATGAAACCAATTCCTGCCGAAATACTGAAAGGCATTCCTCGTAACCAAAGTGCAAAAACACCTCCAATAGCCGAAAGTGGGATGGCTGTAAAGATGAGTAATGATTGTTTGATACTATTGAATGTAAAATACAATAAAACCATAATCAAGCCCAGAGCAATTGGTAGCGCAACGGATAATCGTTTGTTGGCTTCTATCAAGTTTTCAAATTGACCACCATAGGTTACATAATACCCTGCCGGAAGTTGAAAATTGGTTTTTAGCTTGTCTTGGATTTCTTCGACAACACTTTTTATATCACGACCGCGTACATTTAGACCTACTGTAATTCTTCGTTTTCCATCTTCACGTGAAACCTGAACCGGACCTTGCTCATAGCTGATGTTGGCCACTTGTGATAAAGGAATTTGTTGACCATTTGGAAGCGGAATGAATAAATTACTTACATCCGAAATATCGGTTCTGTCTTGTTTATCTAAACGAACTACCACATCAAAACGTTTGCTTTGTTCGTAAATTTTACCTGCGCTTTCGCCTGCAAATGAGGAACGGATTATTTGGTTGATGTCGCTAATGTTCAAACCATACAACGCAATTTTATTGTAATCGTATTTTACCGTGATTTGTGGTAAACCTGTTACTTTATCTGCTTTTAAATCGCCAATACCATCAATTGTATTGATCTTTGAAATTAGTTCTTTGGCTTTATTATCTAAAACTTCTAAATCATCACCAAAAATTTTAATGGCAATATCGCTTCTGCTTCCTGTCATCAATTCGTTAAAACGCATTTGAATAGGTTGTGATATTTCGATGTTAGCTCCGGGAATGGCTTCCATTTCTTCTTTCATTAAATTGGCTAAATCTTCCCAATTGTCGGCAGAGGTCCATTCGGATTTGTCTTTTAAAACAATAATCAAATCGCCACTTTCGATAGGCATTGGATCGGTTGGAATTTCACCACTACCGATTTTGGTTACTATGGTTTTGATTTCCGGGAATTTTGCTTTTAGGATTTGTTCGTATTTAGTGGTAGTTTCAACCATTTGCGTGAGGGAACTTCCTGTCATAATGGTTGCATTGATTGCCAAATCGCCTTCTTCGATGGTTGGAATAAATTCGCCACCCATGTTTTGAAATGTAAATAAAGCTATAGCAAATAGTGCTATTGAAGCAATGATTACGGTTTTTTTAATTTGTAATGCTTTGTTTAAAAGCGGTGCATATTTTCGTTCAAACCAAGCCATCATTTTATCGCTAAAATTTTCTTTGTGTTCTGTTTTTTTAGATAAAAACATAGCACTCATCATTGGTACATAAGTTAATGACAATATAAATGCTCCGATAACGGCAAATCCTACTGTCATGGCCATTGGTCTGAACATTTTACCTTCGGTACCAACCAATGCCAAAATAGGCAGATATACTATAAGAATGATGATTTCGCCAAAGGCAGCACTGTTTCTTATTTTGGAAGCAGAATTATATACTTCACTATCCATTTCGGATTGGGTTAATTCTTTTTTCCTTTTTAGTTTTTGAAGATGGTGCATTGTGGCTTCGACAATAATTACTGCTCCATCGACAATAATACCAAAGTCGATTGCACCTAAACTCATAAGGTTTCCACTTACTCCAAAAATATTCATTAGGATTACAGCAAATAGCATTGCTAAGGGAATAACTGAAGCTACTATTAGTCCGGCTCTAAGATTTCCTAAAAATAAAATAAGCACAAAGATTACGATTAATGCTCCTTCAATTAGGTTTTTAGTAACTGTACCAATGGCGTTATTTACTAATTTACCTCTGTCAATAAAAGCTTCTGCAACAACTCCTTCGGGTAAGGTTTTGTTTATTTGCTCCATTTTTTCTTTTACTCTTTCTACTACTGCACTTGAGTTTTCGCCTTTGAGCATCAAGGCTAATCCACAGACAATTTCGCCTTTACCATCTTTGGTTGATGCGCCATAACGCAAGGCGATACCTTCACGAACTGTGGCAACATCTCTAACTAATACTGGAGCGCCGTTTCTGTTTTTGATAACCACATTCTGCAAATCATTTAATCCTGTAGCCATTCCGACACCACGAATGAAATAAGCATATTGATCTTTCTCGATGTATGCGCCTCCTGTATTTTGGTTGTTTTTTTCGAGAGCTTCAAAAATTTCAGTAATAGTAACTCCAAGACTATTAAGCGTATTTGGGTTTACCGCGATTTCGTATTGTTTTAATTTTCCGCCCCAAGTACTTACTTCAGCAACGCCTTCAATGCCTTGTAATTGAGGAATAATAATCCAATCTTGAATGGTTCTTAATTTTGCTGCATCGAATTTATCTTCATATCCTTTTTTGGCGTAAACATCGTATTGATAGATTTCGCCAAGACCAGTTGAAATAGGAGCCAACTCTGGAGAACCTGCATAAGCCGGAATGTTTTCTTTGGCTTGAGCCAGTCGTTGAAAAATTTGTTCTCTTGCCCAATAAATATCTACATCATCTTTAAAAACTACGGTAACTACTGAGAGTCCGAAACGAGAAATACTTCTGAGTTCAATAACTTTTGGAATTGTTTTAACCGATTGCTCTAAAGGATATGTGATTAATTGTTCGACTTCCTGACTGGCAAGTGTAGGTGCTGTTGTAATAATTTGAACCTGATTATTGGTTACATCCGGTAACGCATCAAGTGGTAATTGTTTAATGGAATAGCTACCCCATGCTAAAAGCACTAAGGTAAAAAGTAGTATAACGAACTTGTTCCTTATACTGAATTGTATGATTTTGTCTAACATTGAAAATATTATAATGAATTAGAAATTAGCAAATAAATTATTTGCCATTATTTGTGAAAAGGTCACAATTTTCTAACCCGAAATTACTCGGGCATCATTATACTATTTGAGGTGGTTGCCAAATACTTCCGTAAAAATTGGAAGCGAATTTAGAGGTGTAAGTTGGAAGTTGAGTTTTAATACTTTTTGAAAAAAAGTCGAAACTATAATTAATAATTTTAAAATAACTCACAATTTGTGAACCGCAACAATTACAACTACAAAAAGGAGAGCACAAATCATTTTCTTTATCGTGGCTGTGTGATTTTTCGTCATGATTATCAGCAATCTCAATTTTTTTATGCGCCGCACTACTTACTTCCATATCCGCACAAGGCAAACACGAAAGTGCTATGAGATAGAATGATAATATGATATTTAAAAATTTCACGAGTGTAAAAATAGAAAATTAAATTTTATTTCAATCACTTGAATATTAAAATCTTCTTAAAAAGCCAACCCCAAACTGATTTCCATTATAAAACGGTGTCATTGCAGTTGTAGAATTAGTTTCTTTAGAATTGAAAATAGTTTTTTGAATGAATGGGTGTAACCAGTAGGCAACTTTTGTACTTAAAATTCCAATTCCTGCACCCGCAACAACATCTGTTAACCAATGCTTATCATTATAAATTCGGAATGCTCCTGTACCTGCTGCTACTATATATCCCGAGATACCATACCATACCGAAACATCTTTGTATTCTTGCCATAGGAATTCTGCGCCAGCAAATGCTGTTGCAGTGTGACCTGACGGAAAAGAATTGAAAGCTGAACCGTCTGGACGCTCTACTTTGGTAATTGACTTTAAGCTTAGTACTGTTGACGACATCAATAAATAAGATGTAGCTAAGATTATTGTCCTATCCTTAAAATTATGCTTTCCTTTAATGCCAAATGCATTTAAAGCATATACAGATGCTGCTGGAGCATATTGTGAAAAATCATCGATTGTTATTTTTTGGTCTATGTTTTCGTTTACTTCTTCCTTTATTCCAGAGTTTATAAATTTTAAACCATCACTTTCTATACCGATAACGCCGTACCCAATTAAAACAGTTGGGATTATTAATTGTTTGAAGTTAAACTTTTTGTTGTTCTCTTTTGGCTCATTGATAGCTAATGAATCTTTTATTTGCTGTGCAAAACCGATTGAACCAACCATAAAAAATAAAAACACTTTTGAATACATACTTTAAAATTTAGAATTAATAAAAGTATTTTTTTTGCATAAGCTAGATTTTTTTAGATTAATAATCAATTCAAATTTGTGCAGAATTTTTTTTTTGAGAATAATAAATCAACAAAGACATTATTACAATTGAAACTACTGATGCTTGTAAAGTACCCAAGTCTAATCCACCCTTTGCAAGTGGTTTGGTTAAAAAATCTCCGAAAGTAGCACCAAATGGTCTCGTAAAAACAAAAGCTAACCAAAATAAAAACACTTCGTTAATCTTAGTGTAATAGTGAATTAAAACTACTGCTATGATAATTGAAGCAGTTATCAAAGCACCTTGAATGTAGCTCAGTCCAAGAACATCTCCTAAATAATCTCCAAATGCAGTACCGAGACTGTTTGAAAACAAAACTGCTATCCAAAAATATATTTCTTTCTTATTTTCTATTATCGGATTAACATTCAAATTTTTATATTTTGAATACCACCGATAGAGTGTAAAGAGTAAACCTGATAACAATACTAAACTACCTATTGTATAGCCTAGGTGTAAGCTACGGTCAATGAAATCTGAAATTTCGGTACCTAATGTTGTAGTAGCTATTATAACCAACCAAAAAGGTAGTGGGTTATATTCTTTAGTTTTAAGTTGGTTATATAGCACCACAGTAAAAAAGACAACGGTTATTGCTATTCCGGTTAAATACCCCAAATTTAAAGTCATTGAAATAAAGTCTCCGAGTGTTTCTCCGAGCGTGGTTGCTACAATTTTCATAACCCAAAACAATATTGTTATTTCAGCAATTTTGTTTATATTTTTTGTTTCTACTATTTTCATTTTCACTTAACTTATTTGATTGTTATTAAACTTTTTACGCTTATCATGACACTATTTCAAGTCCGTTTTTGATAACTGAAACATTGACTTTATTTGTTTTTAAGTTATGGTATTCGCCATCTACCTGAATGTCAACAAATATTTTCTCTGGTAATTCGATAGCTATGTTTTCAATTAAACTGTGTTGCGCCATTTTATAAGCTTCTGATTTTTTTGAAATTATATGAAGTCCTAACTTGATTTGATTAATTAGACTTATTTTTGGAATTAGCACTAAATTTAATTTACCGTCAATTAAACTTGCATTTGGTGTTAAGCTCATGCCATAACCCATTTCGTTTGAATTGGAAATGAAAAGCATAAAAGCATTACTGTTTATAATCTGACTATTGAATGATAGAATCGCTTTTATGGGCTTGTATTTTAAACTAGCTTGTAATGAAGCCTTTATGTATGCGGTTAATGTTCTTTTTTTGTAGCTATCGTATTTTTTAATTATTAACGCATCGATCCCAATACCCATATTGCTAAAAAAGTATTGTTGATTTACTTTTCCGATGTCGATGGATTGTGTTTTCCCATTTTTAATAACTTGTGTTGCTTCTTCTAATAGTTTTGGGATTTTAAGATTTGAGGCTAAACCATTACCCGAACCAATAGGAATTATACCAAGTTTAATTTGAGTGTTGATAAGACAGGACGCTACTTCATTTATTGTACCATCGCCACCACATGCAACAATATAATCTGGGCTTTTAGTCACAGCATTATTGGTCAACATAATAGCATGGTGTTTATGATTTGAGTAGTCTACAGCAATTTTGTATTCTTTTTCAGAAAAATATTTTTCCAAAACTGTTCTGCTTAGATTGTGTTTTCCATCGCCTGATATTGGATTAATTATAAAATGTATGTATTTCATTATTTGAGCAGTTTGTTTGTAAATAAATAATCAGCAGTTTGATACCATGAAATCGTTTCATTAAGGAATGATTTATCCATAGGCAATGGCTTGAGGCTGTTATCTGATTTATTCCAAGAATAAAATGCTTGTCTTTTTTGATCAGACAAAATCATTACTTTTTCTTTTTTCATCAATACTAACTTTCTGTATGTACCTACTAAAGCCCTTTCCTCAAAATTTGTATTGAAAACGTTTTTTCCAAAAAAATTACTCTCATAACTCCAATTCATTAATGAAAAAAATGTAGGAAATACATCTATCTGAGAACACTGCTTTGTTACTTTATGATTGAGTTCTTCAGGAAAATTTACTATGAATGCAGGAATGTGGTAATTGGCAACATCTATTTCATCTTTTCCGGCACTACTGGCACAATGGTCAGCAATAACTATAAAAACAGTGTTTTTAAACCATGGCTTATCTTTAGCCTTTTCAAACATTTTTTTTAAAGCATAATCAGTATATTTTACTGCGCCTTCTCGACCTGTACCCGAAGGTATATCGATGGCGTTATCTGGATAAGTATATGGTCTATGATTTGAAGTCGTCATTACAAAATTGAAAAATGGTTTACCTACTTTATAATGCTCATCAGCTACGTTGAGCATTTTAGAATAAATGTCTTCATCACATATTCCCCAAGCATTTTCAAAGGTTACTTCATCATCGTTAATATTATTTCGTACCGTTTTGATTTTATCACTTAATACACTACCGCGACCACGATCATAAATGGTAAAACCGTTTCCACCGAAATAGGCGTTCATATTATCAAAATAGCCATCGCCACCATAAAAGAAATTGGAGTTATATCCTTTGCTTTTGAAAACATTTGATACAGTGTATAGATTTTGATTTTCGGGACGTTTCACAATACTTTGCCCAGGCGTTGGTGGAATGCAAAGTGTCATTGCTTCCATGCCACGAACTGTTCTTGTACCTGTTGCATATAAGTTATCAAAAAAGATGCTTTTTTGAGCTAAACTGTCTAAAAATGGTGTTATGTTTTCTTTATTACCAAACTCTTTCATAAAACTAGCACTTAAACTTTCAACCAAAATAAAAACTACATTTTTCTTACTTGGTTCTTGTTTCGTTGTGTCTGTTATTGTTCTGTGAATGGATAATCCTTGTGATTGGAATTTACTGTCTTTATCATTTAGTTTACTTTTAATGATATCAAATGCTACTTTGTTATTAATAGAAGTGTAAAACTCATTGTATTCCATTTGATTGTTTCTGAAGGCTGCAAAAAAGGAATAAATTCCCGATTTTGAAATTTCAGCATTGTATCTGTTCGATGACCATTCAGCTTGATTATTAGTAATGAAAATGGTGAAAAGCATTGCGGTTATTGCTGTTGTAGCTAAAACAATGGTTCGGTCTTTTAGACTGGCTGTTGTTGTAAATGTTTCCTTGAAAATATTTAATTTGTAAAAAGTAAAAAGTATAATTCCTGTAATTAAAAGAACCCCCGATACAAGAAAAGGTAACGGATATGATTGTTGGATGTTAGCAACAACTTCATGGGTATAAATTAGATAATCAACAGCAATAAAATTAAATCGTGTTTTAAATTCATCCCAAAATGTAATCTCTGCAAAGAATGTAAAAACTAATATGAAAATGGTTAGTGAAGTGAAAAACCAAACGAGAATTTTATCAATCCATGAACCAATCCATTTATTCGGAAATACAAAATAGTAGATGGCTGAAGGAATAATTATGAAACTTATGGTTCCGATATCATAAAAAAATCCTGTTATAAAAGTCCCTATAATGGTGAATAGATTGAAGGAAACTTCATCGTATTGCCATATTGTAAATATTATTCTTAGGAAGAAAGAGAATGTTATAAACCATGATATAAATGCAAGTAGCAAACTGTAACGATTAGCAATTTTTATTCTGTTGAACATAGGTATTTTATTAGGTTATTATAAAAACAAAAAGAGCACTCACACCAAATGATGTGAATGCCCAAAACATGAAAAAATTAACTAACTGAAAGTAACTTTCCGTTTTCATCAAAAAGCAAATCTTTTCCTTTAATTTCAGCCTCATAGGTAACAATACCTTTATCTGAAATTATCTTTGCCGCTTCTTTTACTTTTTGATCTTTATAGTTTTTACCTATGTAATTAAGAATTGGTTTTGGTAATTGCGCAGCGGTAATTTCAACTTCTGTTTCGATAATTTTGCCATTGGCATTGAATAAAACAGAGTTTTCTATTTTATTACTCTCAAAACTTGCTTCATAATTGTTTTCCTCTTTATCCCATTTTACATTTTTTGCATTGGGATATTTTGACATTAGAGATTTAGTTACAATCTCTGGTACTTTTGTTGCTTTTACTTTTTGTGCAAAAGCGATTGTAGATAACACTAATGCCACTACAATAATTACTGATTTTCTCATTGCTATTATATTTTTTTGAATTAATAATAGCCAAAGTTGTAAACCAATTTTGTAGAAATGTTGAATTTTGAATTAAAGCAAAAATAAATTTATATATTTTTTAAAATTTATAATTATAACCCAATCTAATTACTTGTGTTTCGTAATAATCATTACTGGTGTAACTAAAATCCTGACCTTGAATTTCTTTTTTGATTACTAACGTATTTAATAGGTCGGTTGCATTAATAAAAAATTCACCTTTGCCATTTTGAACTGATTTTTTCAGTCCTAAATCAATTGAGAAACGCGATTTTATTTTGCCTTGCGGAATAATATCTGGTGCTAAATAAATTGCCGTTACTTGTGCATCAACTTTTTTAGTTAAGTGTAATGTGTTGTTCCACTTTATATTTCCAGAGAAAACATCTTGTTTTGCTGCTGAAAAGGTATTGGGCTCTGGATATAAATTTTGAACTGTAAACGCACCGATTTGATTGTAATAGGCATTACCATTAAGATTGGAAGAATACCATTTTGCAATGTCTTGCGAAATAACCATTTCAACACCTGTATTAGCGCTTTTATTTACGTTTTGAAAGATGGCATAAATTAGATTGCTATTAGGAACGGTTGAAGCTATTCTTGTTATAGTTTCATTGGCAAAACGATGGTATATAGCCGAATATAAATAGCCTTTTTTCAAATTTCTTTTGAAACCTAATTCTACTAAATTAGTGAATTGTGGACGTAAACCAGGATTACCTACTTTGATAATTTCGGCATCGTCATACTTTGGAAATATTCGAATATCTACTTCATTTGGTCTGTCAATTCTGCGATTGTAAAACAATGATATTTTGTTGTCATCATTGATTTTATAGGCAAAACGGAAATTAGGAAATGGTTCAAAATAGGAGTATCCATCTGTTCGGTATGTTGGATGATTAGGATTTACCTCGTATTCTAAATCCAAATATTCCAAACGCAATCCTATTTCAGCTTCGATTTTATTGTTTTCGTATATGTAGTTTCCATAAACCGCAGGAATGATTTCTTCATAGGTTGCTTTACCGCCTGCGCTTGCGTCTAAAGGCGAATTTGTTCCCGGAAAGAATTGCATGTTGGTTGGAATTATTCGGTTCCTAAATTTGAACCCTGTTTCAATACGACCGTATTTTAATGGCTTAATATAATCAATATTGAAATCAATTACACTCTCGTCTGATAATAATTTGAAAGAATCTTTACTCAAAGAGTTTGGCAAAACATTATCGAAAAAATATTTTTCATCTTCTCTGTGAAACGTATAATTGAAGCCTACATTTAATAAATGTCCGGCTTGCTTGAATTTATGTTGATAGGAAGCTGTTCCCATAAACGTAGTTTTTAATTCGTCCTCTAAAAACTGCCAAAGTCGCAGTCGCTCTGAATAATCTGCATTAAAAAAAGGTTGGTCGCCGTTATCAATAATTTTTTCTGAACCAAATAAACCTGAAATGGTTAGCATATTATAATCGTTAATAGTCCAATCAATGCCTGATTTGATAGTAGTGAAATGGGTGTTTCGGTTTCTTTTTAATTGCTGATTAATTATAGATCCATCATTGTACGTTCGTGTTACAAATTCATTTTTATTTAGCGTTTCTGTATACAAATAATCGCCTTGAAAGAACGCATTAATTTTGTTTTTACGGTAATTGAGCGATACGGTAGGATTTACTTTTGGTGTCAGTGAATATTGTGCTCTTATTGTAGGCAGATTTTCTTTTCGTTCCCACAAAGCACCTAAACCAGTAGTAAAACCCACTTTACCATTGAAGCCTTCTTTTTTATTTTTCTTATAGATTATATTGATAATTCCTGCATTCCCATTGACATCGTATTTTGCTGATGGATTATTAATGATTTCGATTTTATCTACTGCTGAAGCAGGAATGTTATCTAAACCAGATTGATTTCCGAAACCTGTTAAAGCTGTTTGTTTTCCGTCTATCAATATGGTCACTTTATCATTGCCTCTTATTTGTACTTTACCATCTTGGACACTAACACCAGGTAAATTTTGCATTGATTGTAAAACAGAGCCACCACTTTGACTGATATTGTCAGCCATGGAAAACGTTTTCTTATCCATTTTCTCGCTGACGGTTTTTGTTTTAGAAACTATTACTACTTCTTGTAAAGTTGTGGCATCTTCTTCTAATTCGATAGTACCTTGATCTAAAAATTCGGAAAGGGAACCAACATACACTGTTAGTGTCTTGGTTTTGTAGCCTAGGAAGGTGAATTCTAAAACATAGTTTCCAGATTTTATATTGGCCAATGAAAATCGACCTTCTTCATTGGTTATTGTTCCAGCAATTAAAGTAGCCTCTTTTGAAGTTTTTAATACAACATTTACAAATGATAAAGCCAACTTTGTAGATTTGTCTTTGGTATTGCCAGATAGCGTAACCGATTTGTTTTGAGCTATTAAATTTGTGACTGATAATACTAGAAATGTAACTAAGAGTAGGATTTTAATTCGCATTATATTTTATCTTTTTGATTTTAATAGGCCAAAAATATAAATGGAATTTGGAGAAATTCTGAATTTTAAAATACTATTTCAAAAGTATGCATTCTGTTATTGAAATGATAGTTAATAGACCAATGGTTTATATCAACGATTTTTTTAATAATGGATAGTCCTAAACCATTTCCTTGGGATGATGGATTGGATTTAGAAAAGCGTTCAAACATTTTTTCAGTATGCAATGGTAAAAGGGTTCCTGTGTTCGAGAATATTATACTTTCATTAGTTAATTTAACTATAATTTGACCGTTTAACTCATTGTGATTTATGGTGTTTAAAAATAGATTACTGATCAGTATTTCTGCGAGAAAATGATTTGATTTGACTTCAACTTCATTTGATAGTTCTGTTGTAATATTTATTTTTTTTGAAAGTGCTTGTTCGCTAAAAAATGCCAGTTGAATATTTATAATCTCACTTAATTTTATTTTCTCAATTTCATTGTATGAGTTACTATCAATTTTTGATAACACCAATAGGTTTTTATTAAGCTTGACCAGTCTTGTAGTAGTGTTGTTTAAATCATCAATCAATTTGAATTGTTCAGAGTTTAGGTCTTTTCGTTGTAGAATATTCTCTAACTTACCTTTAAAAATTGCTATTGGTGTTTGCAGTTCGTGCGCCGCATTTTCTATAAATTCTCTTTGACTTTGATAGATACTACTGTTTTTTCGGATTAAGTTATCGATCGCATTATTTAATCGGTTGAATTCTTCGGTTGTGCTTTGTATTAACTTAACTGATGTTGATTTATCAATTTCAAATTGTTCCATTTTTTCTAATGCTGCATAAAATGGTAGCCATAATTTTTTTGATATTATTTTAGTGATAATAAAAAAGCCAATAATAAGTAGTAAGAGTAAGGAAATGAAAAGAAAAGCTGTACTTCCAATTAGGTTTTCTTTTTCGACCATATTTATTTTAGCAGAAAAGGTAAACCATTTACCCTCAATCTTGACAGGAGAATTTAGTACTCTGAATGGTTCGTTTTCTTTATTTAATGCATCATAATAGCTATGGTCAAATAAACTATCATTGTGTATACCATTAAATTTTTGGATGGTGACATCACGGTTGAACCTGTTCCAAAGCAGAATTTCGCTTATTTTTAGATCATCTTTATTAAATTTATCAAACTGTTTTTTTATAGCATATAAATCTTCGTTGGCATCATCTTCATACAAAATATTTGTAACTACATAAAAAACTGGACCAACAGTGATTAGTATAATTAGTGCATAAATGAAATAATAATTAAGTGTTTTATTAAGTAGTTTTTTATTCATCCTCCCATTTGTAACCTGTTCCATAAACTGATTTAAGATAATCTGACGCACCCATCTCTTTGAGTTTCTTTTTCATATTTTTAATATGCGCATAAACAAAATCATGATTGTCTAACATATCCGCCATATCGCCCGATAAATGCTCTGCAATCGCGCTTTTGGATAAGACCTTATTTTTATTACCAATCAAAAATAGTAATAAATCCATTTCCTTTTTGGTAAATTCAATTTTATTCCCTTTGATTTTAACCGACTTGCTTATTGTATCAATTTCTATTTCATTGAAAGAAACTACGTTGTTTCCGTTGAATTGTTTTCGTCTAACTAATGCTTGAATTCTAACTAATAATTCTGATAGATGAAATGGTTTTGTTAGATAATCATCTGCACCAAGTGTCAGACCTTCAATTTTAGTTTCTAAAGTATCTTTAGCAGATATTATAATAACTCCGTCAGTTTTATTTTGACTTTTTAGTATTTCTAATATTTTAAATCCATCACCGTCTGTCAGCATCAAATCTAGTAGAATACAATCATAGGAATACAAATCGATCTTCTCGATAGCTATTTTTAGTGTACTTGCAGATTCACACACAAAATCGTTGCTGCTCAAGTAATTTTTGATACTTGTGGCAATTTCAATTTCGTCTTCAATTATTAAAATTTTCATGATGCAAAGAAACAATTGAAATTCTGAATAAAAATTGAATTTATTTAATAATTTAATGTGGCACCAATTCCAAATCCCATATCACTATCATAATGCGTTCTGAAACTGAAATTTCTTTTGATAATATATCTAGCATCCAACATGAATTCTTTATCTGAATTGACCATGAAACCTGCCCGAATTCTTTTTGATACAGGAATGTCTTCTCGCATTAACTGTAATCTAACATTACCATCTTGAAATACTTCGGCTTGAGCCACCACTAACATTGGTAAAGTGTAATTGATACCGGCACTTAAAACGGCTCTCTTGTCTTTGGTGTTTTTTTGGTTGAATATGTTTTCTTCTATTTCGCCATCCATTTTACGGTAACGCCAGTCAAAACCTATAAATGGCATTATCCATTGCATTTTTCCGATGTATCTTCCTAGATGAAATTCGGCTTCGTAACCATGCATATCGTTATACCCTAATCGCCATTCTGCACCTAAACTCCAACGTGTATTTTGTATCATTGCCATACCATCATTACCGTTAGTGGCAAAGTCATTCTCTGCCATAAAGTGAAATTGCCTGTCATCTGCAAATAGTTTGCGCTGTGCTAATTTTGGATTAGGAATTAATGGATTTGGTGCTTGGTTTTCGTATGTAAAAACTCTTCCCATTCCTGCCATCATGTGGTACAAAATGTGGCAATGGAAAAACCAATCGCCTTCAACGTTAGCATTAAACTCAATTACATTGGTTTCCATCGGCATTAAATCCATTACGTTTTTTAATGGAGCGTATTCTTCCTGACCATTGATTATTCTAAAATCGTGTCCGTGCAAATGCATTGGATGGCGCATCATAGAACCATTGTAAAGCGTAATTCTAACATTTTCCCCTTTTTTGATTAGTATTTTATCGGTTTCAGAAACTACTTTATTGTCTAAACTCCATACATAACGGTTCATATTACCCGATAACTCAAATCGCAATTCTTTAACTGGAGCATCTTTGGGTAAAGTAGTTTTATCTGTTGCTTTTAGCATAGCGTAATTCAAGGTTTTTATACTTGAAAGTGCATTGGAATTGTATTGATTTTGAGAATGGTTAGCATGATCTGAATTCATCGGCATACTTTCCATTCCATCCTTTTTCATTTGTTTGCTGCTTCCCGTTATTTCTGGGTACATTACAACGTTCATGTCCATTTGGTTTAATGACATTTGCATTCCCATATCGTCTAAGTCACCGTTCATTTTCATCATACCATTCATCATTTTCATTCCTTCAAAATATTTTAATTTAGGTAAAGGAGAAATGAGTTGTTTGATACCATCACCAATGTAAAGTGATGTTGATTTTGTTCTGTCTTCGGGTGTGGCTAAGAATTCGTAAGAAGTATTTTCGGCCGGAATGGTGACAATGATATCGTAGGTTTCAGAAACTGCGATTAATAATCTATCTACTTCAACCGGTTCTACATCGTTTCCGTCACTGGCTACCACAGTAATTTTTCCGCCGGCATAGGTTAACCAAAAATAACTTGAAGCACCGCCATTGGCTACGCGCAAACGAACTTTATCACCTGCTTTTAATTTTTTGCCGTTGACAGTTTCTATTTGACTATCGGGTTTTCCATTGATTAAAAATTTGTCATAGTACACATCGCTAACATCCATGGCGTTCATTCGCTTCCATTCGTTTGCAATTTTTGTTTTGAAATGTCCTTGCTTAATGGCTTCGGAATAACTTTGAGTAGTCCCTTTTTTTATTGCAAACCAGTCTGAAGCATTGTGCAACATTCTATGAATATTTTCGGGTTTCATATCTGTCCATTCACTTAGTATTAAAGGAATGGTTGGCAAATCATCAATTCCTTTTCTTATGGTTTTATCCTCTTGTTTTTTGTTCATAATAAACATGCCGTACATTCCGATTTGTTCTTGCAAACCCGAATGACTGTGGTACCAATGTGTTCCGTTTTGAATTATTGGAAAAGTATATTTGTGAGTTGTACCTGGTTTTATTGGCATTTGAGTAAGATTAGGAACGCCATCTTCTTTGTTGGGCAAAAACAAACCGTGCCAGTGTAATGAAGTTTCTTCTTTTAACTCGTTATGAACATAAATTTCGGCAATATCGCCTTCTGTAAAAGTTAGTGTTGGCATAGGTATTTGACCATTTACCGCAATAGCTCTTTTTTCTTTTCCGGAATAGTTGACAATAGTATCACGAACGTATAAATCGTAACGGATTATTTTTTGGGAAAATAAAGATTGTGTCACCAGAAGTACTACTACTATTTGCAACAATTTTTTTGAAAGAATGTTTTGTAAATCCATTTTAGTATTTTCATTTTTTAAAATTTGTTCTTATGAAATTATCTTTTTAGCAATATTTCCCAATCTGCAATTTTATTGTTCAATATTTCGATAGTTTTTTTCATTTTTTCCTTGTCAGCTAATGAAATAGCTCGTTTTGCGGCTTCAATAGCATTCATGTAATCTTTATTTTCAGAGGCTAATTTTTGTCTCAAATTTGGATAATAGAAATTTTGAGGATTTATTTTTTCGGCTTCAATAAGCCACTCAATTGCTTGTTTAAAATCTCTATTTGTACTGTAATAATAATTAGCAGCCTGAAATAACAAATTAGCATCTTGTGTTTTTCCTTTAGTAATATGTTGGTCTATCAATGCTAATATGGTATCATCTTCCTTACTCTTTAAAGGTATTTTGACCATGGTATTTTCCCAAAGTATTTTTAAAAATGCTTCGCCTTTGCTATTGATGTCATTTAATTCAATTGTAAATGTTTCATAGAAATTGGGGCTTTTTTCTGTAGGGACTTTGAAACGTATGACATCTTTTTTCTCATCATAGCCAGTTTCACCATGTAAGGTGGTATCAGCGTTAACGATTATTGTCCACTCATTAATTGAAGGGATTGAGAATATTGAATAACTACCGACTTTTAATACACTGTTACCAAAAGAAATATCTTCGAAAGTTGTTATTACTGTACAATCACTCGCACCAGTTCGCCAAAGTTTATCGAATGGTACTAACTCACCAAATATTTTTCTGCCTCTTACCAATGGTCTGCTATATGCCATTTTTATTTTTGCACTGCCTACTTCTTGCTCAAATGAAGCCGCCGGGCTTGCTGAGGTTGTTCTGATTTGAACTTTATCTTGAGCATTTATTAATAAAGATTGAACCAGTATAAAGCTTGTAAAGATTATTTTTTTTATTTCCGCTTGCATTTTTTAAAGTTTTAAATTTCGTAATCGTAACGCATTCACAATTACAGATACTGAGCTAAAAGACATGGCTAAAGCTGCAATCATTGGAGATAATAAAACACCAAAAAAAGGATATAAAATTCCTGCTGCAATTGGCACTCCCAATACATTATAGAAAAACGCAAAGAATAAATTTTGCTTAATGTTTCTCATTACAGCATGGCTTAAATTTTTGGCTTTAACTATGCCTTGTAAATCGCCTTTAACCAGAGTGATTTTGGCACTTTCTATTGCTACATCAGTCCCGGTTCCCATTGCAATTCCAACATTAGCTTGAGCTAATGCCGGTGCATCATTTATACCATCACCTGCCATGGCAACAATTTTGCCTTCTGATTGTAATCGTTTAATTTCTTTGAGCTTATCTTCGGGCAAGCATCCTGCTTTGAATGAGGCTAACCCCAATTCATCAGCGACCGCTTTGGCTGTATTTTCATTGTCTCCAGTAAGCATAATTACTTCGACACCTTGGTTGATTAATTCTTTGATTGCTGTTGCGCTTGAGTCTTTAATAGCGTCAAAAATAGATACAAAACCCACGGCAATCCCATCAACTGAAATGTATGAAACCGTTTTACCGAGTTTCTGCTCTGCAATAATTTTGTTTTCTAAATCGACAGGAACAGTTACTCTGACTAGTTCCATTAGTTTTTTATTTCCTAATGCCACTTTTTTATTGGTGACTGTTCCTGTTACGCCTTTACCGGCAACAGCTTCAAAATCTTTTACGTCAATTAAAGAAATAGATTTAGTTTTAGCATAATTAACAACTGCTTGCGCTAATGGATGTTCGCTGTATTGATTTAATGATGCTATACTTTGTAATAAATCATCATTGTTGTTATTAGCTGCATAAATTTTCTCGACAGATGGTTTTCCTTCAGTGATTGTGCCTGTTTTATCGGTAATTAAAGCATTCACTTTATTCATGTTTTCTAAGGCTTCCGCATTTTTAATCAATACTCCGGATTGGGCACCTTTACCCACACCCACCATTACTGACATTGGCGTAGCTAATCCTAAAGCACAAGGACAAGCAATAATCAATACCGCAATAGCATTTATAAAACCATATACTAATGCCGGTTCCGGACCAAATTTTGCCCAAACCAAAAAAGTTATTGCCGATACAATAACAACAATTGGCACAAAATATCTAGATATACTATCTGCTAATTTTTGAATTGGTGCCCTTGAACGGCTGGCATCATTTACCATCTGCACGATTTGAGAAAGCAAAGTTTCGGAACCAACTTTTTCGGCTATCATCACAAAGGATTTATTGCCGTTTATTGTTCCGGAAATTACATTATCGTCTTTCTTTTTGTCAACTGGTATGGGTTCGCCTGTAATCATAGCTTCATCAATACTGCTTTCGCCTTCGGTTATTTTTCCGTCAACAGGAATTTTGTCTCCGGGTTTTACTCTCAATAAATCGCCTTTTTTGATGTCATGGATTGAAATTATTTTATCGCCGCCGTCAGTTACCAAAGTGGCTTCGGTTGGTGCCAATTTTAATAATTCTTTTATGGCTCCACTGGTTTGACTGTGTGCTCTGGCTTCGAGTAATTGTCCCAGTAGAACTAAAGTTAGAATTACGGTTGTCGCTTCAAAGTACAATAGTACTGTTCCGTGCTCGGTTTTGAATTCGCTTGGAAAAACATCAGGAAAAAACATTCCGACTAAACTAAATAAAAATGCCACTCCTGTACCTATACCAATTAGGGTAAACATGTTTAAATTCCAAGTAATGATTGATTTCCATGCCCGAACAAAGAATATCCAACAAGCATAAAAAACAACAGGCAAGGAAAGGAGCAATTGAACCCAATTCCACTTTGAGGCATCCATTAGTTGCAATAAAGGATTATTGTGAGCCATTTCTATCATTGCAATAGCGAAAATGGGAACAGTAAATACCACTGCAATTTTCATTTTTTTGACCAAATCTTTGTAAGTCCTTTGATCTTCGCTTTCGCTTGGTTCCATGGGTACTAAATCCATACCGCAAATAGGACATGAACCCGGAGTTTCACTAATTACCTCGGGATGCATTGGACAAGTGTACAAAGTTTTGCTACTTGCTAACTCAGGTGCTTTGACTAAATCCATTCCACATACAGGACAGTCGCCTATCTTGTCGTATACTTTTTCGCCTTCACAATGCATTGGACAGTAATATTTTCCTTGTGCATTGTTTGGTATAGTTGTTTCTTTTTTATGATCATGAGTTTGGGTGGAGCAACATGATTTTTCAGTTGCTTTGTTTGTTACAGAATGCTCAATAACGTTTCCTTTACTCATTTCTATGGTGTATTTTCCCACTGCTGTCAAAGCTTCTTTAAGCTTTTCAGTTGGAATGTGCTTATCCATAGTTATTGTTGCTATTGGTGGATTTAATGAAACTTTTGCCTCAATACCCTCAATAGTATTTAATGTTTTTTCAACTTTAGTGCGACAACCATCGCAAGTCATTCCGGTAATGTTGTAAGTATGTATCATTTTTATATTATTTTAATACAAATTTCTATCATAACTGCTTTATGGATTTGCACAATTTTGGGTTTGATTTGCAAGATTTATATATCTTCTATTTGTTTTCTTTTTATGGTTTTTAAATTCTTGAAGTAGGTTGGTGAAAAGCCAGTTACTTTTTTGAATTGGTTACTTAAATGCGAAACACTGCTATAATTTAATGAGTAGGCTATTTGACTAAGCGATAATTCATCATACATAATCAACTCTTTTACTTTCTCAATTTTTTGATTGATAAAGTATTTTTCAATTGTTGTGTTTTCTACTTCAGAGAAGAGATTGCTCAAAGTATTGTAGTCCTGGTGCAGTTCTTGGAATAGAAACTCGGAAAGGGTTGTTTTTAAATCATTGTTTTTATTTTGGACCAAATCAATAATGAGTGTTTTAATTTTATCAATCGTTTTACTTTTCCTATCATCTATTAAATCAAAGCCAAAAGCACGAAGGTTTTTTAGTAACTCGTTTTTTTGACTTTCTTGTATATCATTTTTTAATTCAACTTCACCCAACTCCACAGAGATAGGATTAATCTCCATACTTTCAAATACAGATTTTACCGCCATTTTACAGCGGCTGCATACCATATTTTTAATGTGTAGTTTCATCTATTAGGTCTTAAATTGTTTTTGCTATTTTATCCATAATGGAATGGTCTGTCCCAAATTTGCAAATTGCATCGCAATTGGTTCTTAACTCTGAAAAAAGAATGTATTTGATATTCATTTTCGAATTTTTTATAACAGGTCTGTTTAGTTGTTGAATAACATCTTTTTCACGACTATCAGGAATTATTATATAAAATACTTCATCACCATCTGAAATGCTAAAATAAAGGTCGGAAAGGCGTAAAATACCCGAGTAAATACTAGTACTTTTCTCTACTTCAAATGCCCCAATAATATTATTTGTTCCTTTCTCAAACCACAATACATCTATTAGTTTGATGGTGTTTTGGGTGTCTTTGTCACATGGTAATTCCGGGAATTTATTAATAGAGATAAAAGAAAAACTTTGCCCATTGTATGCTTTACTTTTATCATTACTGGCAGGAGTAACATCGAAACCTAATGATGCACCAATTTTCAATAAATGGTATTGCATTTCACTATGCAAATTATCTTCCTTCTTTTCTTCAATAATTTCTTTTTGACGTTTAACTATGTTTTTTTCGAATTTATGGCGCTCATCTTCACTCAAATAATCATCATTTCCTATTAGCATTTTTTGAGTTCCAATTTCAAAACACAATCCTGCGATTGCACCTAAATCATTAGATAGTTCCGATTTGAATTTGTTATTGGTTTCCATTAATGTCTCTCTAATTTTTAAGTATTCACTCCAGCTTCCCAATTTCTTTTTATCCTTGAACAAAAAATTAAAACCGTTTACAATTGCCGTGTTAAAAGGAGGAAACCATGTTGGATGCAAGAAGTACAAAATACTGGCAACTGCCGGACCCAATCCCTTAATATGTAAATCGTCTAGTTTAACAATTTCTTTAAGTACCTGTTCTTCGTTTTTTGCGTTAATGCAATTTTCCAAGAATTGACCAAAAGCAACTTTATTGGTTTGATTTTCATAGATATCAGGAATCCTAAGTTTTGGTTTCCAATAAAAAGGATGTGAAACGCCAACAAATACCTGCTTTTGCTCGGCAATGCAATTTAGTACAAACTCTAAGCTACTATTTTTAAAATCGTTTGGGAATGATTTATTTTTAATGTCTTCAACTACCTGAATGATTCCACGACGGATGGTTCGGAATGCTTTCAATCTTTGGTCATTATCAACAAACCAAGTATTATAAACGCTTTCTGTATCGATTTTGTATTGCTGTATTATTTGATTAAAATTGTTCATTCTTACTATTTAAATTACATTTTCATCCCTTCCATTGGATTACTTCCTTTGCGGAATTTATATTCGCTGTTGATGGCGTAGGCTCCTGTTATGACTACTTTTTGACCATTTTCGATTTTAGTTTTTATTTCGATTAGTCCATTGATTTCTAACCCTGTTTCTACCATCATATTTTCATAAACGCCGGGCTTTTTTTCTACCCAGATGTAGGATGCATTTTCTTCCCTAATTACCGAATCAGTGGGAATGTAGATGCCTTTGCCACCGGAAATCATGAGTTTTGCAATACCCTGCATACCGGGTTTTAAGATTAGATTTTGATTAGGTATTTCAAATCGAACCAATAGTAATCTTGTTTCCGGATTTATTTCGGGATTTATAAATACTACTTTAGCATTTATTATTTTATCGGGAAAATCGGCAAAGGTTATTGTAGCACTTTGACCTATTTGGAGGCTTTTGAAATAGTTGATATTTACTTGTGTTTCAAGCCAAAGTTTGCTTAAATCAGTCACTTTAATTATTGGAGCGCCTTCCATAACATAACTTCCTTCAACAGCACTTATTTCAGAGATTGCACCACTTATAGTACTGTAGAACGTGGTGTAAGGTGAAACATCTTTAGTGATTTTTATACGCTCAATTTGACAATGCGACAGTCCGTAAAAGAGGAGTTTTTGTTTGGCCGAATTCAATATGTTTTTTGCGTTTTTGCCAAAATCGCCGGGCATCTCCAGTTGTTTAAATGCAGCGTAATAATCTTGTTTAGCGATTGCTATATCTTCACTATACAATTGAAATACAGGTTGATTTGTGGCTATATAATCACCTGTGGATTTGAAATATAACTTTTCTATTCTACCCATTGCTTTTGCAGCAATTGTTTTGGATTTTTCTTGATTGAATGTTAGAACACCAGTATAATTTTGTTCGACATTATTTTGTGTTTGCTCGATAACTTGGGTTGTAATATTGCCAAGTTGTATTTGTTGCCTACTCAGACTTATTTGGTTTACCTCATTCTCATCACGTTTTACAGGTGTTAACTCCATATGGCAGATAGGACACTTACCCGGTTTGTCTTCTTTCACTTGAGGATCCATCGAACATGTATAAAAAGTGGCTTCTTTATTATTATCATGTTGGGAATGGTCTTCCTTGTCGGTCACCGAATGGTCTTGATGCTCTTTGGAATTGCAAGCCATAAGTATTAAGACAAATAATAAAAGGATACCTATTTTATTTGATTTTTTCATATTTACTCTGTTTTAATAAAGCTTTCGCTATCGATTAAATATTGTGCATTTTTCGCAATGGTATCTTTTACTGAAATACCTGTAATGATTTGAATATACTCTTTCATTTCATATCCTGTTTTTACAGGTGTTGCTTCAAAACCATTCTGAAATTTGATAAAAACGATTTTTTTATTGCCGGTACTTACCACTGCATTTTTTTGTACCCAAACGCCGCTAATTGCCTTTGTTTTTACAACTCCTTGCAATCTTAAACCTATCGGCCATTTGCTGGTATTATTTAAATAAACCCTTATTCTATTGGTTTTATCGCCTGAATTAAATTGTGTTTCAATAAAATTAACTTTAGCATCTAAAGATTCACTATTATTGAGTTCTGTAGTAATTTTAATCGGTTGATTGACAGTGATAAGGCTACTGTTTTCTTGTGTAATATTTAATACTCCCCAAATTTTGTCTGTATTTATCAATTTAAAAATGACCTCACCCTTTTTTATATAATTACCTTCTTTTAGTTCAAGTTTTTCAGTGCTACTGTTCATACTTTGCATTCCAGAATTTGTTGAAGTAACCATTGATTCTGTTCCTATAACAATTCCATTTGAAGGGCTGTAGATAGCTATTTTAGGATTAGCCCTTTTGGAATTAATTAGCGCGTTTATTTGGTTCTTAGTCATGCCGTAAAGCAACAGCTTTTGTTTAGATGCTTCTATGATTGAATGGTTTTCGCTATCATTTGAAATTAAGTAAATGAAGTTTTCTTGCTCTGTTAACAGTTCAGGACTATATAAATCAAATAATTTTTGTCCTTTAGTAATGCGTTGGTATTTGAAATTTATATACATTTTTTCTATTCTTCCACTTGTTTTTGCAGCAATGTTTACTGCTGAGTTCGGGTCGTAGGCAACAATTCCCGAAAGATTAATCTCATTGTATAGTGTTGAATCTATTGCTGTAGTAGTTTGAAATTTGCCAACTATAAAGTTATCAGTAGGTTTAATAACATTATCAAGATTATGATCCTCTTTTTCATGATTGTCAGTTGCTTTTTTTACTAAAGTCATGCCACATATAGGACAGTTTCCAGGCTTGTCTCTGATGATTTGTGGATGCATTGAGCAGGTATATACAACATCTTCATGTGAACTTGTATCATGATCTTCAGGTTTTATGATAAAGAAATAAATAATAGCACCGATAACTGCTACTACACTTAAAATTAAACCATATTTTACATACTTATTCATAGCTACTTAATTTCTAGTTGTTTTTCGATTTCTACCTGCGTATTAAAAATTGCCTGTAATTTGTTGAACATATCCATTTGGGCCATATTCAAGGCTTCCCAAGCATCTAAAGCAACGAACAAATCACCGGTGTTATTTTGCCAAGCCAGTATTGCAGTGTCATAATTTTTTCGCAATGATGGGATGATACTTTTTTCGGAAATCATGTATTGTTTTTTTAGGTTAGAAAGT
Organism: Flavobacterium sp.; assembly: GCF_027484205.1. Lineage (GTDB taxonomy): Bacteria > Bacteroidota > Bacteroidia > Flavobacteriales > Flavobacteriaceae > Flavobacterium. The sequence goes on along the minus strand of NZ_JAIXUB010000013.1, from coordinate 297,320 downwards.
TCTGTATTCATCCCTGAAATCATTCCAACGGCTTCATTTAAAATCATTTTTTTTTGCCAATTGAGGCTTTCATTTTTAACTTGAAAGCTACTTATGTTGGCTTTGTTCATTTTTGTTGACCAAGGCATGGGGATAGTTATCATACCCATTAGTGAGAATTGTTGTGGTTGTTGTCCAAAAGTGAACATATGGTCATATTTTATTCCAAACTCGGGCAGTAGTTTAGATTTTTCAGCTTCAATTCTTAGTTGATTTATTTCTATGGTTTTTGTTAAGGCATTTATATCGCTCCGCTTTTTGGACAGTGAAGTAGTATCCAATAGTATTGCATCATATTCCTTTAATTCGAATGTTTCGTCAATCTCAAATACAATATTTTTATCCCGGGACATCAAAGTATTAAGCATAATTCTTTTTTGGGAAATATCGTTTTGAAGCATGATTATCATACTCTCTAATTCGTTATACTGGGATTTTGCTTTGTAATAAGTAGGAAGCTTATCCATATTGTATTGATACCTTATTTCCATGCTTTTTATCATGTAGTTTAAGAGGAGTAAATTATCATTGGCCACTTTGATTTTTTTATTTAATGTAAGCCATTGATAGTAATTTGTTTTAGCTATGGCATATAGTTGATTTAAAGTATAGTTTTTGTTTTCTTTTTCAACGGAAGACATAGCGCTCATATATTTGTATTCGGCATTCTGCTTTTTTGCATTGGGAATCATTTGCGAAACTCCAATCATGTAACTACCCATGCCCGGACTCATTTCGTCCGCTTTCCACATTGTAGTATTATAAGGTGTCATAAAAAATCCGGTTTCCACTTGAGGTGGCATCCAACTCTTAGCACCTTTAGCGGCCGCATCCATACTTTGGATATCGGCATCATACATTTTTAACTGCGGATTATCGGTTTTGATTGTGTTCAAAATATTATCCAAGGACATAACTTGTCCGTTGACATTTGTATAGCTTAAAAACAAAAAGCTTATAACGGTATAGTATTTATTCTTTAACATCTATAAGTTCTATTTTACCATTGGTTTTTAATTCGCGAAGTTTCACCATTTCAAAAACAATAGGAGTTACTAATAATACATAAATTGTGGAAGTTATTGTTCCTCCGATAAGAGGAACAGTAATAGGCAACATTACATCGGCACCGGTACCAGTTGCCCATAGTATAGGGATAAGACCAAATAAAGAAACAGATACCGTCATTAATTTTGGTCGCAATCTTTTGGCTGATCCATCAATGATGTATTGTTTTAATATGTCTTCTGTAATTGTTTTTGAACTATTTCCGTGTTTCTCGACCATTTTGTTCATAGATTCATTCAAATAAATAGTCATTAACATAGCTGTTTCAATGGCCATTCCGAAAAGTGCAATAAAACCAACAGCAACAGCAACTGATAAATTTATTCCATAAAAATAAACCATAAACACACCTCCAATTAAGGCAAAAGGTACTGTTATCATTGTTATCAAAGCCTCCTTTATCGAGTGGTATGTAAAGTATAAAATGAGGAAGATAATAATTACCACTATAGGTAGTATCATGCTCAGCGTTTTATTGGCTCTTAATTGATTTTCCCACTGGCCACTCCATTCGATGTAGTATCCTTTAGGCATTTTAGATATCATTGAATTCAATTTTTCTTGAGCCTCTTTCACAGTACTGCCTAAGTCACGGTCTCTAACATTAAACAGCACACTTCCTCTAAGCATTGCGTTTTCACTATTTATCATAGGTGGTCCATCGCTTATTTTTACATCTGCAACAGTTTCGAGAGGAATTGGTCCATATTGCATGGTTTGTACTTGTAATTTTTTTAATGCCTCAATACTGTTTCGATATTCTTGTGCATATCTGGCATTTACAGAGAAGCGTTGTCGCCCTTCAATTGTAGTAGTAAGTTTCATTCCTCCAATAGCGGCTTCCACCACAGAATTAATATCGTCAACTGAAAGACCATATCTTCCCAACATGTCTCTTTTTGCTTCAATATCAATATATCTGCCGCCCGTAATTGGCTCTGCATATAAATCTTTGACACCTGAAGTTCCTTCAAGTGCTTTTTTGATTTTTTGTGACAACGCATTGATGGTATCTAGACTTTCTCCATAAACTTTAATACCAACATCTGTTCGAATACCGGTAGAAAGCATATTTATTCTATTAATGATAGGCTGAGTAAATCCGTTTGTTACTCCAGGAATTTGCAGTTTATTGTTTATTTCTGTGATAATATCATTCTTTGTTTTATCTTCTCTCCATTCATTTTGAGGTTTTAATAAAATGATGGTTTCAATCATGCTTATCGGGCTGTTATCTGTAGCTGTGTTTGCTCTACCTGCTTTTCCTAAAACATGATCTACTTCGGGAATTGACTTTATCAGCTTGTCCTGAACCTGCAATATTCTTTTTACTTCCGAGTTGGAAACATCGGGTAATGTGACAGGCATGAAAAGTACTGAGCCTTCATCTAAAGGAGGCATAAATTCAGAACCTAATCGAGTAAACATGATTATACCAATAAGTAAAGCAATTATGTTAAATCCTAACACAGTTTTTCTCCATTTTAAGCAAAAAACCAAAATTGGAGTATAAAAATTCTCCAATTTTTTGTTGATTGGATTTTTATTTTCGGGACGAAGCCGACCTTTTAATAAGAAGCTTATAAGCACTGGTGTAAGGGTAATTGCCAAAAATGCATCCACAATAAGAATGAATGATTTTGTCCAAGCCAAAGGACTAAATAACTTTCCTTCCATACCAGTAAGTAAAAAAACGGGTAGAAAAGAGGCTATTACGATTAGTGTTGAGTAAAAAACACCCGGACCAACTAACTTTGATGAGCTCTCGATGAGTTTTAATTTCTCTTCAGACGATAAGGGATCATGCTCCTTTTTAAATAGATTTTTAATTTTGTCTCTCATGATACTATGTTATTTGTTGCCATCCATTTCTTCCTGCTTCTCTGAGATTGTCCTAAAGGCGTTTTCGACCATTACAATACCATCATCTACTACAACTCCAATAGCTAGTGCAATACCCGTTAACGACATAATATTTGAAGAAATACCAAATGCTTCGAGTAGTATGAAGCCAATTGCCACCGATATAGGAAGTTGTATTAAGATTATAAGAGCACTTCTCCAATGGAATAAAAAGATTAATATGACTAGTGAAACCGCTATCATTTCTTCTATAAGTGTTCCTTTGACAGATTCAATAGCTTTTTCTATTAACTCACTTCTATCATATGAAGTTTTAAATTTTACACCATCGGGCAAACCTTTTTCAACTTCTTTCATCTTTGTTTTTACTGCTTTAATGACTTCATTTGCATTTTCGCCATAACGCATTACCACTATACCGCCTACTACTTCTCCGGTTCCGTTTTGATCAAAGATTCCAAGACGTAAGTCACCACCCATTTGCACAGAGCCAATGTCCTTTACTTTTACGGGAACCGAATTGTAATTTTTAATAGCAATGTCTTCTACATCCTTTATGTTTTTTATGTACCCTAAACCTCTAATGATGTATGACATATTACTCATTTCAAACTTTCGACCGCCTACGTCATTGTTATTAGTCTTTACAGCATTCATTACTTCCATCATACTAACGTTGTAGTACTGCATTTTTAATGGATCTAACACCAACTGATATTGTTTTTCAAAACCACCAAATGAAGCTACTTCTGCTACACCAGGAACTGTTTGCAATGCAAATTTCACATACCAATCTTGTAATGCTCTTTGTTCTCCGAGATCCATTCCGTTAGCTTCTAAATGATACCAAAATATATGACCAACACCTGTTCCATCCGGACCTAAAGAAGGAACTACATTTTGTGGTAATAATCGTTGTGCGTAGTTAAGTCTTTCTAAAACCCGAGTTCTTGCCCAATAGACATCAACATCATCTTCGAAAATTATGTAGACAAAACTCATCCCAAACATCGATGCACCACGAATGTTTTTTACCTTCGGGATTCCTTGCAAGTTGGAAACCAAGGGATATGTTATTTGGGCTTCGATAACCTGTGGACTTCTGCCCATCCATTCTGTGAAAACAATTACTTGATTTTCTGATAAATCAGGAATGGCATCAATGGGGTTTTGTCTCACGCTATAGATTCCCCACGCAAATAAACATGCAGCGACCAGTAGCACAATTGCTCTGTTTCTGAGTGAGAATATTATTAGTTTTTCTACCATACTTCCTTAATTTTTAGATAAGCTGTTTTCTTTTATTGAATTAAACCAGGTGATTATTTCTTGTTTTTGAGTTTCATTAAGTACTGCATCGCGATGTAATATCGTATAGGAACTTAAGGGCATTTCACTGGATATAATTTGTTTGCTTATTGCTTCTAACTTACTTTGTTGTTTGCGATTTGAATAACTGCCAAACTCATTAAAATTTAACTCTTTTTTACCATTAGTAATATGTGTTTCTACAAACATTCTGGCGGGTTGAATATAATCATACCACAGATACTTGCTGTTATTACTATGGCAATCATAACAAGAAGCCTGTATTAGTTTTGAAATATTGTTTGGCGCATTAGTTGTGACAAGGAAATCGTCTGTATAATCCTGCTCCGAATTATGATTTAGGGCAGGTTGATAGAATTGAATTGCTATCAATACCAAAAAAAGTGCTATGCCTACTTTTTTAAATTTACTTTTCATACTTATAATGTTTTTTTCAAACTACCGCAAGTAAGCATCTGAGATCCATAGAATGGGTTTTTTATTTCTTTGGTTTCGCTTATCCAAATGGCACCTTTACCATCATTGTACATAGGACAATGGTCTTGATATAATTTTTGATTTGAACCCAAAAGTTTAATTAAATCATTAATGTCTTTACTCAATATTGCAAAATGCTCTCTTTGGTGGTCAATTTTACCTGCATTGTCACCTATATGTTCTGCGTGTTCTTTGGCATCATCAGCGATGTCTAAATATTCTTTTTTCTGACTTGGCGTTAAATTGTCTGTATTTGTAGCATTGAAGGTTTTATACAAAGTTTTACCAGCCTTAGCTGCGGCATTTGCATCATCTTTAGTTAGCGCATTTTTGATTTTTAAATAATTGTCAATAATCTCATTAGTGGAAAACGCAGAGGAAGAAGTCTTTGCAGTTTCTTGAGTTTGAAAAGAAGCATCATCCTTATGTGCATGAGTACCATCCGTGTGGTCGTGAGAAGACTCAGTTTGTGCAACCGGTTCTGTTAATTCCATTCCACACTTAGTGCATTTTTCTCCTTTTTTCCCCGTTACTTCGGGGTGCATTGGACAAGCAAATAACTCATTAGTAGTTGTTGAAGCCTCTGTTGATTGTGATTCTGTTTCTTTGCTTTTCTGATTGCATGAAGTTACTACAGCAGCTATTATTACTGTTACTAAAATTAATTTTTTCATATTATTTGAATTTAAAGGTTGTTTTATTTTCTTATTTGTAATTGTGTTGTGAACCTTGCTCGTGATAATGTTTTGTTTTGTCTTCTTTAAAATGTTCCATTTTCCTCTCTTTATAAAATGTTACTGTGATTGATTTTTCTCCAATCTTAAAAGTTACATTCATGCTATAATAATTAGTAACATTTGTTTCGTTAATTATAAAACCATCTAAGCCTGATTTTATAAGCTCAACTTTTTTTGTTTCATCATTTGTTAATACTATTGATGCAGTTCCCGTTATTTCGGTGTTAGATAATTGATTCATTTTTTTATCAAATACAAAAAAATATAATTTACCTTCTTTGGTAATACATTCAAATCGAAATCCTTTTGCCTTTTTAATTACCCCATTATGTGGCTTTTTTGAATTGAATCCTTCTTGAGAAAACAAACTTAATGTTGGCATTATTATAATAACAACAATCATTAATAACTTACTAAGGTTTATGTTTTTCATAGTCAAATTTTTAAACATTAATACTCATCGATTTTTTTATTGGCTCTGTAGTACGAATATGTACCAATTGTGGTGTTGATAAAATCTACTTCACGAGCATTTTCAAATCCTGCATCGGCAATGTATTTTATAATTAATCCATTTACATTATCAGTGGTAGATTTGAAACCGTCTAATAATTGAACTACGTAAAAGGAGAACCGCATCCATCTTGTTTTTGCTTTACCCCAATCCCCAATTATTAACTCACCGTTTGGCTTCAAAACCCTTTTAAGTTCGATTAAACATTTTAATTTTGTGATGCTGTCTAATTGATGAAAAACTAATGAACTAAAAATTTTATCAAATGAATTGTCTTCAAATGGCAATTTATTTCCATCATACAGATGTAGAGGAACATTCATTTCCAGCTTGTTTAGTTTAAATGTAGCGATTGACTTGATTTTTGGGTCAATATCGACACCTTCAATCCTACAATTACTTTCTCTTTGTTTTGCTATGATAATGTTCTGACCTGTACCAAATCCGAATTCAAGTATTTTCTCATTTGCAATGGGGTTAACAAAATCAATTAACTTATTTCTAAATTTTTTCTCAGGCATAGTTATTTTAATAGCAAAATCATAGTATTTACTCAAAAAATCGTAGCCAAGAGCTGGAATATATTTTTCCTTTTCCATAGCTAATCAATTTTTGTCCATATTTCAGATTTTGATATTAACCCAAGGAAGGCTTTTCCTTTTACAACTAATTTTTTTCCATCTCTACTTAACTCTAATGTTCCGTTTACAGAATGATTATGGTTAGGTTCTACAATTGTACCATCATGATAAGTATTGCCAATTGGTTTGAATTTCTTAAGAATTAACAATCCAATTTTAGAATTATTCTTTGGGTCAGAAACACTTATTATTTTACCATATATTAAATTCTTGTTTTCGTATATTTCAACTTTAGCTAGATTATTTTCAGTTTGCCAAATACCAATTATTTTATCTTGAGCATAAATTGGATGAAAACTAAAAACAAGCATCACTAATAGTGGTATTGTGTGATTTTTAAAGATGTTTTTAGACATAGTTTTTGACTTTTTAGTTGTTAAACTTTTTATTTTGTTAAATCGAAGAAAGTATAATACAAATTGAAGTACACTCCATTAGGTGCCGAACGAACCATTGAACTCATTAATTCTTGTCTGTAAGCTATATCAACTCTTGCTTGACTGTTGAAAATAAATTGGATCACCGGTACAACATCCATATAGGATTTACCATTTTCATTGATGGTTTGACCAGCAAATTCAATCATAAAATTGATATTGGTTTGCTTGAAACTAGTGTACTTTTTTGGGTACATTAGTTTACCAAATGACAACGTATAATTTGTGGCATTATCTCCTAACTCAGCCGGAAACGGATAGTTTGGTTTGTTGTCAAATGCCTTTTCAAAACTAATTGACGAACTGATTGCCAACTTTTTAATCAATTTTGTAGCTACAATTCCTGTTTCAAAACCTGTATTGTGTCCCATAATTTCGATTTGCTCCTGGTGAATATCTGCATTGTTTAAACTGTATCTTCCAAATGCTGCCAAACGAAAATGACTGTTTAAATCATCGCTAGAATAGAAACGGTATTTGGTATAAAAACTTCCGCCTTCAGTTACTAAGCTGTTGCTTCTATTGCTTACAAAAGCCGATGCACGAACCATCAAATTTTTATTAATTCCATAGGTTACTTCGGGCATCAAATGGTAATTATATCCCGATTTATATTCCTCTTTAAAGCGCGATTGAAGAAGATTTACTCCGAGTGAATTAGCTGGTACATTACTCGCCGGATCAGTGATTAGAAACAATTCCTGACTTACACTTTTTTGAATGCTTACCAGTGCGATTAGAATAAAAAACGTTCTCATTAATTTACTATTTTAATATGAAAATCGTCTTCATTACCATTTGCGTACGTCACAATATCTTTATAAGATTTGGATAGTTTTTTAAATTCCTTTTCGGTCACATATCCTTTGTCTAAAACTTGAATTTGAACTTGGCTCTGTTTTTCCTCTTTTTTATTTACGATAACATAAGGCTCTTTTACTATTATTTCTGGGTTAACCGTCAAAATAAGTGAACCAATAAAGAAACCCGCTTTTTCTACTTTTTCTTTGAATACTTTAGGGTTGATAGTATTTCCTTCTTTTAGCGTTACTGTAAACGTATTTGTATTCAAATCGGTCTCAATATTTAGGACTTCAGGAAGTGTTTTTAACTGTTTATTGATGGCATTGGAACACATAGAACAGGTTAATCCTGTTGCTCTAATTTCTGCTTTTGAAATTTGCGCATTACTTTTTATTGAAAACATCAAAACTATTGATGCTATCATTATATATACTTTTTTCATTTTTATGATTTTATTAATTTCATTATTTCTTCCTCTGACGGATTTATTGCAATAAGAATACCTTCGGGATTAAATAGGTATTTGGAAGGTAATTCGTCTACTCCGAATAGTACTGCTGCCTTAGCATCAAATCCGTTCGGATCTATTACTTGCGTGAATTTGATTTTATCTTTTTCTATCGCTTTTAACCATTTGTTTGTATCGGTGTCGATTGATATTCCAATAATTTCGATTGTATTTGCACTCAATTCGTTGTGAAGTTTTACTAACTTTTTGTTTCCCAATCGGCAAGGTGCACACCAAGAAGCCCAAAAATCGATTAGGATAAATTTTCCTTTAAAGTTGGTTAAATCTATTTGCTCATTTGAACTGCTCTTTAACTCAACTGATGGAATTTTATCACCAATATTGATTTGTGCATTTGTCAGCATTGGAAAAGTTAGGAGTAAAACCGCGATTATATTAAGTTTCATTTTTGTTGTTTTTTATTGTTAGACTAAACCTAATGTTTAATCAGGTTTAGTCTTTATAATAATGATTACATTTTTATAACAATCCCATTTGGTTTTCTTCCCACATTGATTGTTTTTATTACTGAATGATTAGTAGTATTTACAACAGAAACGGTATTAGCTGTTTGATTGGTTATGTAGGCAGTATTGCCGTCTGTTGTAAAGGCAATGGCGTGTGCACCAGCACCAGTGTTAAATGAATTGCCATGCATCCACATACTCATACCTGCATCCCAAGTCCAATAATGCACTTTTCCAGCCATTGGGTCTGACACCCATAATTCATTTTTAGGACCGTTATAGGAAGCTATTCCGGGCATAAAACCCAGAGTAATTGTTTCATCTACTGAGTTTGTTGCTACATCAATTACGGAAATAGTTTGTCCGTCTTCGTTGTCTACATACATTTTACCATTGCTCCCCGTCCATGCACCAACCGGATTATCACCAACCGCAATAGTCGTGATTATGGCTTTAGTAGTAGTGTTTATAACCGTTATACTGTCATCATCACCATTGGCAACATACGCTTTTGTACCATCTGAAGAAAATGTTAGCTCCGCAGCCATCATTCCTACATTAATGGTGTTTAGAAGTGCGTTAGTATTGGCATCATAAACCAAAACTTTACTGTTCATTTCATCCATCTGAGGTACCCAAATTTCATTTCCATTTGGAGAATAAATAGAATTGTGGTTCATTAAAGGAAGGTTTATGTTTTTGATAATTGAACCATTCATCGCATCTATTACTAATAATTTACCGTTCATTCCAGAAGTATTTAAACCTGAATGTCCTGCACTTAAGTCCATTCCCGGAACGCCTATAGCTAAATGATTTTGGTGTGATGAAATATGATGTGGCCACATAATCATATCAGAGCCAGTTCCCATTAAAGGAATGGTTCCGGCTACTTCGTTATTGCTTAATCTAACTACTGTAACTGATGCATCTTCACCATTTACAATATAAGCTGCTGGATAATCTACATTTAAGTTCATATCCATATTATCATCGTTGCTATTGCAAGATGCTAAAAAGAGTACTCCAATAAATGAAGCTACTATCGATATATTTTTCATAATTAATTGTTTCAAAGGTTTATTTAATAGTTTCTACAGTTTTACCACAACTCAACATCATTGAACCATAGTAAGGATTTTTGATTTCGTTTTCTTTACTCAACCAATTAGCACCTTTGCCGCCGTTTGCCATTGGGCAAAACTGAAAATAAACAGTCGTGTCGTATTTTGATACTTTTAGTAAAGAATAGATGTCTTTTGAAAGTGACATGAAATGATCTCTTTGGTGTTTAATGTCTTTTGTATCGGCAATGTGTTCTGCATCTTCTTTGATAAGATTTACAACTTTCATCCAAACCATGTGAACGTCCATTTCAAGTTTGTCCATTTGAACTGAATTTATTGCCGTCACTAATGCTGACGATTGGGAAGCAGCTGCTGTACCATCAGACGTTATCAATGCATCTTTAAGCTTGAAATAATTATCAAAAACTAATTTTAGTTGATTTTCTTTTTGATTATTCATTTCTGTTAAAGCTTCATGATTGCCATGGTTGGAATGATTATCTGTAGCCGCCATTTCAGATTTTACTTCTTTTACAGGAGTTTTTGCTACTCTGTCATATTGACAACATCCGTGAAGATTATTATACACGTCGTCCGGAGCTAAAAATTTATCACTATCATATCCTGATAATGCAATTTTTTTAAGGATTTCATCAGAAGTTGTTTTTTTTGTATCATAAGTAATTGTAGCCATTTGAGTTTCCTGGTTCCAATCTACTTTTGCTGTTTTTTTTGAATTACCAGATTTTTCAATGGTTGTTTTACACATTCCGCAATTACCGTAAACTTTGAATGTTTCCGTCTTTGCATTTTTAATTTGTGCATTGATTGTTATTGATAGCAACATAATAGTTACCATCATTATTTTTTTAAATGAAGTTTTCATTTTAAATAATGTTAGTATCAAGGAGAAATGCCTTGAAAGATTGATAAAATAAATTTGAATAAATAACAGTTGTGAAAGAAATATTTTTTCAACACCGTTAATAACGATGCAAAAAATAGTCTAATACTGTTGTGAATTGTATAGCAAAACGCTATGAATTTGACACACTTATGGCTGTCAAAAAATGAATTTAGCTTATTTTAGGAATTAGCCAAATGGAATAAAAACCATCTGAGATTGATGGTGATTGATATGAAAAGTTGGTTTTCTCGATTTGAGAAAAGTTATAATTAGAACTTTTAAATTCGATTTCAGAAGTGAAATTTATTGATGTAGTTGAGCAAGAAAATGAGCAGTTACATTTTGAGTGTCCACAATTTCCTTTGCATCCTTTGTTTTCCTTGTTTTTAGAATTTTCATCACCACAACAACTTTTATGCTCCTTTTTGTTAGCTGCAACTTCTTTTTTACAAGATGTTTCTTTCGACTTTCCACCGCATGCCATAACATTGGCTGGCATCAAAAAGATACCAAAAAACAAAATTATTATGACGTGAATGCTTTTCATGTGTTAAAATAATGCTACAAACTTACTCAAATTGTATCAAATCAATATCAATTTTTTGTTAAAATGTTAATTTTGTTTCTAATCACTGCTCTTTATTTATCTCATCAAGATAATATTGTAAATCATAAAGATAAATTAAATCAATATTTTCCTCATTTGGCATTTGGTCTAGTTCTACAAAATTAATGTTTTCAGCCAATGTTTTTTCACCAATGATGTCCTGAATGATTATGTAGACTACCTCAAGAAGATTTTTATTATTGCAGTGCACAGTGTAGTTTTTTAGGTATACAATCATGTCTATTTTTTTGCAATCTTCATATTGTAGCGGTTCAAATTTGATTTCGCTAGCTTTTAGATTAATGTCTTTGAAAACGTAAGGTTCGTCTAATCCTGCTTCCATTTCATCTATATCTTCGGAAGGTTGGATGAACGCTATGAATTTCCAGTTTTTTAGTTTTGGGGCATTATCTACTAAAGTTATGACATCTTCAAAATAATTGGGATTTCCATTTGCCGAAATTATGAGTTGTATTGGTTTGTCGTCTCTTTTTGGGAAAATTATTATGCAATCTAGTCCTTCGGAATAGTAATGCAGGTTTTTGTCGAGCCAAAATAGAAATAGCTTTTGGATTTTTGGTTTTTCGTTTTGTAAATTTCTTAGGGTTCTTTCGTTGTATTGGATCCAGTTCCAAAATAGTTTAATGTTTTTCATGATTGTAAGTGATTAGTAAAAAGTGATTAGTGATTAGCAAGTTTTAAAGAGGAATTATCTTTTATCTCTTGAAGTGTTGTCGTAGGCAATTAGATTAAAGATCTCGCGCATTCTACTTCGTACACGATTGCCATAGTGGATTTCTATTTCGCTGGCAGAAAGGTTTGTTGTGATGTGGGTTTGTATTCGTTTTGCGATGTACACATCGTATCTACTTAATAGTATTTCTGCCATTACGTTGCATTCGTTTCCGTAGTATTTTAGATTGCTTTCTGTACCTAAATCGTCGAAACAGATTGTTTTGGGTTCGTATTCGTATAGTTTTCCTTTGCTGTATTTGTGAATGATTTGGTAGCCGTCTTGAATGAATTCGAAACTTATGTCGCGGCATGGTTTGATGAAAAATTTGTGTTCTGTAGGTGTTAGGTATTTCATTATGTTCATTATTGAGGTTTTGCCACAGCCTATTGGACCGGATAGTAGAATTCCTTTATTGAGATTGATATTGTATTGAAAACAGGTTTGTACGTCTTTGAGAAAATAAGCGATTAGTTTGTAAATTATTGGGTAATCGTTTTCTAGTATTTTGAAATGATTGCCGTATAACTCGATGCCCTTTTTTTCAATCCAGGTGATTATTTCCTCGTAATTGTAATATGACTTTATTTCGTTTTTCATATTTTTATTTTTAACCACATAGAAACATAGGTTTTTAGTTTTTTTGATTGGTAAGACGCTTCGCTTTGGATAGGTTAGAATAGGTTTAACCGCAAAGAACGCAAAGGTTTAACGCAAGGTTCGCAAAGATTTTTTTTGCCACAGATTAAAAGGATTAGCACAGATTTCCTCGGAATGACAGTTACAAAGGTTCGGAATAGTCTTTTTCGGTTGTGGTGTTGAGTTTTTTTGGGCGGTTTGGTTCTGCATTTGTGATGAATTTTGGTGCGTTTAATATCCAGTTTTGTGCTGCTGCTTGCCAATCAGTCATTGGTGTTTTGCCTCCGACTAGCCATCCTATGCTTGAGAAATAGTTAAAGAATTTTTGGGCTTCGAGTTCTGGGAAGTTTTGTTCGCGGAAATAGGATTTGACATTTTCTATTGTTGGCTTCTCCAATGCGCTCGAAGTGACAATAAACATTTCTTCTTTTTTCGCGGAACTTTTTTCTTCTTTCGGTTTTTCATTTTTTAAAATAATTTGTTCTTCTTCAATTTTTTTTGATTGCTCACCCAAGTTTAAGCCGTTTGAATTGTTTAAATCGTTTGTATTGTTTGTATTGTTTATATAAGGTACTACGACTTGTTCATTAACCTGTTCACTACTTGTTTCAGAACTAGTATAAGACTTGTTCACTACTTGTTCATTAACTGGTTTAAAATTTGAACTGCTACCTTTTGGTAAAGGTTTTAAATCATCAGAAAAATTAAACAAGAAAACATGGCTGCCTTTGAATGGATTGTAGGATGGTTCGTATTTTATATATCCCTGCGCATGCAATGCTTTTAGACATTTGTGATAGGTTGCTTTTGAGCTGATTTTGCTTATTCGCATTATTTCATCACGAGAAATACTGATTGGATTTCTGAACCGATTGCAATTCCAGAATTGAAATAGCGACATGTATAAACTTACATGTGTTGGATTGAGCAATTTGTCTTTTGCTACTCTGTCAAAAAATCCGGTTAGGTGTTTTATGTAGTTCATTTTTGGTGAAAAGTGATTAGTGAAAAGTGATTAGCGAAAAGTTTAACCGCAAAGAACACAGGGTCCTTCGACAAGCTCAGGATGACAGCGCAAAGCACGCAAAGTTGTTCGACAAGCTCATTATGAAAATAACAAGGATTACTTAGAGTTAAATAATGTACGCTCGGAGCTGACTTTGTTTTGATCGAGTAGTTTTTCAATATCCTTGTATGGATAATAGATTATTCCGCCGATCTTGGTGTAGGATAAGGTTTTGTTGATACGTAAGGTTTGGAGTGTTCCTGGAGAAATATTGAGTAGTTTTCTAACTTCTGAGGATTTAAGCCATTGTTTGGATTGCTCTGTTTTGTTTTGGAAGATTTCTCTAATGTCGTCTAAAAGTAACGTGCGGAAATCATTTAGGTCTTGTTTAGTTAAAATTTCAATTGCCATAATTTATGTTTTAAATTGTTATGGCACAAAATTGTATGTTTTGAGAATATTTATTTCACAAGTCAATCACAAGTTGTGAAAGAAAAAAGTTGATTTTATTTTTGATTGGTTGAATTCATTGACTTTTTTAGTAGTAAAAAAATTATAATTGTAATATTTTCTTTTGTCTTGATACAAAAGAAACAAAAAATCAAGGCTCCAAATTAAAAGTTTAAAAACTACCTCGTAATTACGTTCCGCACCCCAAGCCGTTCGTCCTTCGGACTCAACTCGTGGAGTGCTGCCACTACATTACTTCGTTGTTTTTCTACACTTTTTATTTGAGGCCGTAACTAATCGGAAGTGTTTATTGCACTTTTACACCGCTGCGCTTTGTAAAAGTCTTTGTAAGACGTTTTTTTGTTTTTTTTAGCTGGACTTTTCGTTTAGTGACTTCTTTAGTTTATAAATGAAGTATGTAGGTGAAATTCCGTTTCGTTCTTTGAAGGCACGAGTGAAGTTTTGAGTAGAACCGAAACCTGCTTCTTCACCCAAAGCTTTGTGGGTGTAGTTTCTGTATTTAGTTTCTTTTTTTAGAATTTCGATTATGTGATTTATTTTCAAGTCGGTTATGTAGTCAATAGTTCCTTTTCCTCTGTGTTTGGCAATAATTTTTGTAACATATTTTGTATTGGTATTTAGAAATAAAGCCATTTTGGCTAGTGTCATGTCTTTTTCTAAGTATTTTTTACTTTGCTCGAATTTTTCCAACTTTTTTAAAATGCCAGTTTCAATATCTGGGCTTATTTCTTGACTACTTTGCTTGTCGGTATTTTCAGAACTGATAGCTTCGTTAGTATCATGATTTATTATTTTCTCAAAAGTCGGTGGTACAACACTTGTTTCAGTAATTACTGGATTAGAAGTATCCCGCCTCATTATTTCATCAAAAAGCTTTTTGTTTTTGAAGTGTTTGTTAATTAAAAATGCAATTATAGCAATCAATGTACAGATTATACTAAACCCTATAATTGTTCTGAATGTCATCGTATTTTCAATTTCATATTTGGACTTTAATAATTCTTTAGTATCGTATTCTTTAACTACTTTTTGAAGTAGGTATTTGTAATTTTGACTTAGAATTTTATCGACTTTCAAAAGTTGATCAATATAAAAAAGTTGTAATTTGATATTCCCTTTTTGTTTATAATAATCGATTAGTTTTTCATAGCCTTCACGTAAATCTGGACGGATATAGTTTTCTTTCTTGAATATATCTTCTACTTTTTTAAAGTAGGTTATGGCTTTATCTTTTTTATTTAATGACCAAAATGATTTACCAATATAGAAATATGCTACCGAAAGATTGGCAAAATCTTTATTTTGTTTTAAGGTTGGTAAAATCCCAGTTAACTTTGAAATTGTCGAATTGTACTTTTTCAAACCACAGAGATTAATACCTTCAGAATGGATGAAATACGGTTGCATTTCGAGGTTGTTTAACCTTATTCCTTCATCAATACCCGTTTGATTTGTAACGGTGCACCATGCATAATTTCCAATTCTATTGTAACATAATCCTAATGAATGTAGTGAGTTTAGGTAGGCTCTGTCATTTTCTTCTTTAAAATAATCAATACATTCTCGGAATAAACTGATGGCTTCATCATAGAAACCAAGGTAAGATTTGGTTTGTGCGATACCGTATTTTAGTTTGTAAATTAAATATTCATTTTTTGTTTGAGAAATGTACTTATCTGCCATTAGATAATTGTCTAATGCTTTCATTTGTTCTTTTCGATCATAAAATACAATCCCTTTAGTCATATAAGCTGAGCCTATTAGCTCAACCTCGTTCAACTTTATAGCTGCAATAAGCATGCTATCTGCATATAATAAGCGAAAATTTTTATTGGCTGTATGGATATGAGCTTTATAAGCATTAGCTATTTGAAAATTGTTTTCCTCTGATTTAGCTTTTTTTAACCAAGCTTTCGCATATATCGAAGATTTATTACCATCGTCATTATAATCAATTATAGCTTGGCTCAAATACTCATAACTTTTGATTGATAAACTATCTTGATTTTTACCATAGTTCTCCTGCGCATTCGAATAATGCAACACCAATACTATTAAAATTAGTAAGCGTTTTTTGGTAACCATAGGACGGATTTGGAACTTCAATATTTTAAAACACAATAAGATTAATTGTGATTTGTTGCTTTTTTGCCCCTAAATGTAGCTATAATAATCAAAAATTGCATCATGTAGTGTTTACAAATTGCGATTTCAAGGTATATATATGCAACCCATTGAAGAGTTGTGATTTACTTGTAATTTTTTGGTGTTTCATTCCCGAATGACACATTTTACATTCGGGAATGGCATATCAGATGGCTTGTGTGATGGGAAATGGGCAGTTAGTTTTGTCCTGAATTCAAATGGTTTTGTTATAAGCGAAACCAAATCCTAGTTCAATTATCCCGGGCTAAATGAACTGATGAAAAAAAAGTAATCAGTAACATTCTAACACATTAAATCACATGAAAAATATACACTCATGCACCTTAATTATTGCCTTTTTTATAACGATGAGTATAGGATTTGTATCTTGTAACTCTGATAATGAGCCAGCTACTTTTGAAAGCCCAAATGGTAGTTCTGCTAAAGTAGTAGCTTCATTACCTGAAAATGACAGCAACCCTTATGATGAGGTAGGTCGCACCTATGACGAATTGTTTGATGCCTATTTTGTAAATGGCTATGCTGATACAACTGTTTCGCAAATTGTGAACAGCGTTGAAACACTTGCAACTGCTAACTCTAGATTTAATTCTATAAAAACTCAAAATTATCATAACGTTTCGAGTACTAGGGTTCAATATTTAGTTGATCATCCGACTACTAGTGTGAATGATGTTATTACTGCATCGAGTATGTCGGCAAGTGGGAAATCTAATCTTTCCAATTTTATTAATTCCTATATCGATTTTTTCAACATTGAAAATGATTGTACCAGCATTTATAACAAAATAGTGGCGTATGAAAATGAAGTATTGGTTAACGCTGCATTGACTGCTAACGATAAACGAATTATTTTAACCACCACTTCGGTTACACGATATCTAACTTACAGAGCTAGAAAAAAACCAAAAAAGAATACTGATCCTGATTGGCATATATTTATTGGTAATATTGTTGCTTCGATTGAAGGAGCCGAACATGGTTCAGCAGAAGCCGTTACTATGTCGTTGGTTACAGGGATTGCTCAGAATCAGTAAAAGGTTGGAAGATGGAAGATGAAGATTTAAGTGCGAAAATAGAATATAGAGAATAGAATATAGAAAAAAGTTTTTCGCAAGCTCACAAATGCAGAATAAGGGTTGTCAATTATTGACAGCCCTTATTAATTTTCGTCGGCATCTTCCATGCGTAGTATTAGTTTTTCTTTTAGTGTGTTTAGGAATTTGGTTCTTTCTGATTTTCGTGCACGGATTTCTAGAAAGGCTCGATTGAATTGTCCGAGGTCGATGTTGAATGTTGTTTCAAAAAAAGTGGCAACTTCTTTTAGTTCGGATGTACCGTTATTGAAAACACCTTCGGTGTGAAGTGCATAGATTAATTCAATTAATCCCACTCTTGAACCGGTCCATTTTTGAGTTTTGGTATTAGTACTATTGCTAATCTTCTTTTCTTTTTGTTCTAGTTTTGAGATCTCATTCTCGATGTAGCTTTTTATTTTTTCGTTTGCTAGAATTTTAGCTACTTTGTAATCGTGTGATGTTGAAAACCTACTGTCTGCTTGAAAGTAAAAGCTGTCTAATGTGTGCTTCAAATCGTGTTTACCTCGAATGAAGTATTTGTTGTCTAGACTTTTATCTCCAGTTCTGTAGTATTTGTAAAATTCTTTGTTTTCATTGTAGTAGGATTGCAATTTAATCAATTCGAGATTGTAGTATTTTCGGAATGTTTTTTTGGAACCGAAAGGTTTGTTGGTTTCGATGTTGTAGATTTCGTTGTAGTAAATAAGTTTGGCCGCAAATTCCGGCTTAATCTCACGAAAGAAATTGATTTCTTCTGATTTGTTTTCGAAGCGGTGTTTTAAGAATTCTGTTTTTAGTTTCTCAAAAGTAGGGATAAGTGTTTTGATTGCTAATTCTGCATAGTGAATGGGATTGTCTGTTTTGGAGTGAATGTCTTGTAGTTGTTTGTCTAGTTCTGATACTAGTTGTTCGGAAAACAATTTCATTTGCTACAGTTTTAGTTTGATGGAAAGCAAATCTATTGGAGTAGTGGTGGTTTCACAAGTAGTGTATGTTTTGATTCCCGAATTGAGTAGTTGTTATTCCCGAATTGAATAGTGTTTTTTATCGCTTTGCTCAGATTTTTTTGGAACACAGATTGAACGGATTAAACAGATTTGCACAGATTTTTTCTCGCTTTGCTCGTTTTTTTTACCATGCAAGGAATTTAAGAGCATATAAGAACTCACTTTGCTCGTTGATTTGGAACGCGGATGGTACGGATTCACTTCGTGAAAACGCTAATGGTCGCGGATTTTATTTGAGTTGTTCTATTGATGTTTGAAATGAATAGTGTAATTCCCGAATTGCATAGTTTGTTTTTTTAGTTATGCAGTAATTGTAAGTTCTAATTGCCACATGAATGTGGTGAGAATTTAAAATCTTTGTTATGAATCACATTCTATTTTCTGTCGTATTGTATTTGGTGTTTATTTTTCTGTTTTTTAGAGAAATGCGACTTGACTATAAACGGTATCTTGAAGCTGACCGATTGGGTGATGAACATATTTTAAAAGAAGTTGAGCGGTTTTTGGACAAAATGAAACAGACTGAAGGTGTGTCTTTGGAGGATTGAATTTGTATGGTATTTTTGTTTTATGCGGTGCTTATAGTTTCTATTTAACGCAAAAATGCGGTGATAAAGTCAAATAATCACTGTATTTAAGTTTTTATTTATTGTTTTTTAATCCAGTTGCTAATTGATTATGAATATTATTAATAGTGAACTTGTATGTGTACTATTTAATAAAAAAGTAAATATATACGTTGACAAAACTTAAATAAAGTAATTGTATGTGTTTACTTTAGTGCTTCGCTTTGTTTATGTATTTTATAAGGTAAACGATTTAAAAATACTTGACAGATTTATGTTTACTTACAACAATATATTTAATTCCCTGTTATACTAAAATTCAAAAAAAGAACATCAATATTTAAGATATTAGTTCTTTTTTTAAATTGTATTTTTGAAATAGAAAGTTGTCAATTTTATTAATATCTTCAAGATTTAATAATTCCAATTTTTCTTCATCGTTTAAATCGCAAACCCCGAAATTTTTTATGTAATTTTTTGCAACAGAAAAATAATTTCCTGAGTATGGTTTACTCGTGTTTTCAATATAAAACCAAAATATTTTTGACATTAAAATCTTCTGAAGGAGATGTAATTCCTCGATTGAATCCGAAAAAATAGCATATCCGTTATAAAATAGTAAATCTTTATCATTAGTGTAAACAAAACAAGGAGTATTAGTTATGTAGGGCAATAATAGCTTATATCCTGATGTTACTAAAGCTTGATTCCTACCAAAAGCATACCATCGTTCGTAATCACGATTTCCTTTATCTCTTTTTGATAAAATTTCTTTCTGACTTAATAAATATTCATAGGTTGAGGGATATTTTGACTTTAATATGTCTTCATCAATAACTTTTAGTCCTTTTTTATTGGTATTGAATAAATCAACTTCTTCAATAATATTATATGGAAAAATTAATTTTTCAGTATGATTTTCAATTTGTGACTCAAGTTTAAGAGTATTTGGTTTGATTGCGTTTCTGCAGATTTCTTTTTCAATTTTAAACTCTATTTTGTCTTTAATTAAATAGTAATAATCATCTGTTTCTCTTATAGGTGAGAAAATATAAACGTTATTTTTAAGAGTAGCAAAACCATTTCTAATTTCAAATTTTGAGCCTAATGATTTACCAGTATTTTCTATAATTGAAATAACTTTCGAAGTTCTTTTATTAATTAAATACCAACCATCAAAATCATTAAGATCATCATATAAAAACTTTATATAATCTGATTTTTTTATTAAATTAATATTGCTACTTTTTGTTTTAACATAATTTATGATATTAGTAACTTGTTTACTGATTATACATATACAAGTGTAAGTTGAACGTTTTTTGAATAACTGTTCGCCTCCAAAATCAATTATATTAAAATCAAATTTATTTTTTGAAAAATATTCTCTAACAGATCTACCATTTAAACTTTTATAAAAAGTATTTACTGTTATATAACCTAAAACACC
This sequence comes from Flavobacterium sp., assembly GCF_027484205.1. Classification (GTDB taxonomy): domain Bacteria; phylum Bacteroidota; class Bacteroidia; order Flavobacteriales; family Flavobacteriaceae; genus Flavobacterium. The sequence goes on along the minus strand of NZ_JAIXUB010000013.1, from coordinate 276,738 downwards.
TGTTGCGTTTAAATTTTCTAAGCCTATTTCAAAAAAAGGTATGTATAAATCTGATTTACCAGAAGCAGATACACCCCAGTTTTTAAGTAGTAGTTTTGTTTCGTCATCAATCTTGGATGCTCCAACATATGGAGGATTCCCAACAATGATATCAAATCCACCATTTTGTTGAATTTCTGGAATTAAATCCCAATCAAAATTTAAAGAATTACCTTGGAACAAGTTAAATTCATATTTAGAAACATTTTCTCCGTTTTTAATAGCATGTAGAATTAATAAAATTTTTGTTCTTTCAATACTATAGTTTTGAATATCTACTCCAAAAATATTATCTCTGAATATTTCAAAATAACTCTTACTGGTTTGAAGTTTTATTATCTCTGCAATAGTCTTAAAAAAACCACCACATCCACAAGCAATATCACCGAATTTAGCATTTACTAGGCTTCTATTTCGGTCTAAATATTTATTTACGGATTCCTTAACAATAAAGTCCCTTATATAGTTGGGGGTAAACACAGCACCATTTACCTCTTTATCGGCAGGTGAAATTACAAATTCGAAAAGTTCGAGCAAATCTTCAGTATCAAACTTTACATCCTTTAAAAGAGAGGTAAACTCATTTAATTTATCATGTTCAATTTCATCATCTTTTGTAATAATATATTCATTAATTAACTCACTCTTTATGTTCTTTAAATCATTAACTTCTATAAATGAAGAAACTAACAATCTATTTACATCTAGCGTTTCGTATGAATAATTTTTTAAGAATTTTAAAATATTTGGGTTCATTAATTAGCATATATACAATGGAAATACATTGTTAATTGTAAAATCATTATGTTGTTTATTAGCATCAAATGCTTGAAAGTATGGAGTCCAAAGTCTTTCTTGTGCTCTTTTTATAATTTGTTGATAATCATAGTTATTTAATAATGATTTTACAAAACCAAACTGTTTATTGCTGAAAAAATTTGAAAAAATAAAATGAAATCCAAGAAATATGTCCATTGGCGGATGTGGAATTCTTGGACTAGATAAAACCAACAATTCTTCATCAATAAGTTCCATTTTTTTACCTCCAAATTGAAAATGATAGGATGGATGTGTATATTTTGTTTCTTCTTTATTTAGATGTCTATCTAAATGCCAACTACTACAAAACGCTTTAGCAGTATCGCTTTTATTTTTATAGGCAAATACATTAATGTCAAAATAATAACCATGAAGTGGGTCGTAATCTATTTGCATATTGTCTTTTGCCATTAACATGTGATCCAAGTATATTTGACAAAAATTTAATTCATCTGGCAAAGTACCGACAATCCTTCCATTAATATGAAAGCATAAACTATCTATTTTATACTCAATCAATTCTTTACTTTCTAGTTCGTTGATAATCTTACTTAGTTCAGTAAAATCACCAGTTACATTGCTATCTTCGATTAATTTTATAAAAATTGACAAATCATTTCTAAATGTTCTTAAATTCCAACTATCCATTTGTATTTACTTTATTTGCTAGTTCACGAATTGCTTTTTTATCAATTTCACTTATAATGTTTTTAAATTTTTCAATTTCGGTCAAAGCAGAATCAAAGGAGATATATTCTTTTTCTTGCCATGGTAAATAATCTTTTTTTAGTAACTCAATACCATCAAATGGATCCAATGGTTTATTTGAAAATTTACAGATTGTCCAAAAATTTGAACTTGTAGAATATTCGGTTTTTACTGACGGATTTAAATCATCTAGTGAGAGTTTTGTTTTGATAACATTGACTCTTTCTTCTGCATTCAGTCTTCTCAGTGGTGTTTCAAACTCAATTACATTTTCCCACCAGAAATTAACTTTGTCCATCCACCAACGAGAATGTATATCAGAAAATATTCCAAAATATTTAGCATCTTTTAAACTATCTAATACAACTGCCCAATCTTTAGAATCTTTTGAAATACCTAGTCTTGCAGCTAAAATATCTTCACCAATTAAAGTACCAATGGCATTAATAATTGTATCATTAATAAGTCTACTATGCTCATATATAAAACCTTCCTTTGATTTTAATTTTGATTTTATTTGTGTATGAATCAAACCACTTTCACTACTATTAATTTGAAATATTTTAAGTAAATCGAAATTATCTGTTTTAATTTTTGAGTAAGCCTCCACAAAAGATGTTAGATAATTTTTAAACTTCTCTTTATTTCCTAAAAAATCTTTCTTTGATATTGCAAAATCGAATAAATCTTGATTAGTAAAATCTTTATAATAATCAACTATAACATCTTCATTAGACATAAGTATAATTGGTCTTTCTTTAAAATCAGTAGTGTGTTTAGATCTTAACGTAGCTGCGATAGTAGGAGCATCAAAACATGCGTGTTTTTCTCCATTTGTCAACCTATAATCTAAGATTAGTGCATCAATGTTGTTTAACTTACCTAAAATTTCACTCAAATCTGAGGAAGGGTCGTAACTTTCAACTTCAAATCCTAAAGCTTTTAAATCAAGCTCCCTACTGTCAGTTTTTTGGTCTTCTACGTATAATATTTTATAAGCCATATTTATCTAATTCTTTATCTGTTGCTTTTGGAATTTCAATTCTGAGACAAGTATTATATCCTTCCTTCGGAGCAACTACTTGTATTTTGCCTCGATAACTAGTCACAATGTCTTTAACTATTTTCAAACCTAATCCTGTACCAGTGATTTCATTACTTGAGTCAATATTGTCTAATGTATTTGGTGAGGTTGTAGTAAAGAACTCTTCAAATATTTTTTCTTCATTTTCTTCAGAAATACCATCCCCAGTATCTGAAAATTCAAGATAAATATAATTTTCAAAAAAACCACATTCAATATTTATTTGCCCTGCAACTTGGGTTCTTTTTATTGCTTTTTTTGCATTTGTATAAAAATTAAAAAATATTGAAGACCATTCAGATGGATGCATGGGTAGAGAGTACATATATACACCGTTTCTTTCTGGTTTATTAAAAGTAATATTACTTTTTTGAGCATCACTTTGAATTGAATTCCAAAATTTTTCAGCAGTATTATGTATGTCAATTGGTATTAAATCTCTTACTACATTTTGAGAGATAACACCATCAAAATAGGAAGTATAAGTTTGAAATGTAGTTACATTTTTATCTAATATTAAAACTCTCTCAAGTAATACCTCATCCGATTTTAATTTCTCAATAAGAAATCCTATATCAGATTCCATATTTATTATATAGTCTTTAACCTCATGTATAAACTGACCAATGGTCAATCCAACACTACTTAAAACCCTTAGCATTGATTTTTCTTTGAGATATCTACTCTGTTCTTCTTTTTGAAGCTTTTCAATTTCCTTAATATTATCTTGTATCTTTTTTAATCTTTTCTTTCTCCTTTGTTTTATTTGAATATTTCCTTCTTCTTTTTCTAATTCTCTATCTAACATTTCTAATGTATGGGCAATATCTTTAATTCTAACTTCAATACTTTCATATATACCATCTTCTTGCTTTTGTCCAGAAACAATTTTTATATTTCTAACTTCGGCAGTTTTTATTACTCCGGTAAGTAATGTTCGATACACAAAGTTTTTTAATTGAATTAAAGCCTCATTTTCCATTAAACCTTCTCTACTTGAAGTTTCATTGAATTTTTTTTCAGTATCTGTTAATTCAACAAATCCAAAAAAATTAAAATTACCATGTACAGGTAGTAAAGAACGTTGTCTAATGGAAGCATCTAGTTTTAGCCAGTCATCACTAGGTTCACCATATGGTAAAACTCTAAAACCATTTCTATAAAGTCTAATACCACCTTGTGTTCTAGCTAAATTTCGAATATTGGTTTCATGCATTTTAGGAATTAAATCTGCATTATATATATAGTAATATGCTCTAAATTTTATATTACTTAGCTGACTAAATGGTTCAGTCATATCATCAGGATTACTTCCAATTTGACCAATATCATTAATTTCCAATTTTTTACTTTCTACCGAATACCAGCCCATTCCATCATTATCAATCCAGCCTTCAATAACCGCAACAGCATAATCATAAATCATGCTCCTTTCATCTGCAATTATTATTGCTTTATTATCTTCAATTTTTTTGAAAACCGTTTTAAATCCAGGATCGCTTGTTTCTTCAAGTCTATTTATATCCTCATTCTCTTTTACTTCTGATAATGGGAATGGTTGAATAATTGCACTTACATAATTAAATATCCTTTTAATAGATGCTTGTGACCATCTATCTCTTAAATCTTCAATTTTTAAAGTTGTTCCTTCTTCTTTTCGTTTTTCAACAACTATAATTTTATTACTTATGTTTAATAAGTCAATATCTCCTTTGTACTTATCCCATTCTATTGTTAAAACCAAAGCAAATTCATCATTTTTTGTTTGGGTTGTAATAGTCAATTTTTTACCAAGTCGTTGTACAGCAAATCTACCAATACCTTTTTGACCAGATCTTTTTCTTTTATATCTTTCTGAAAGAGGATTATGTAATTTGTCAGTTGATGAAATTCTCATAAAACCATTTACAAGTTGGTTTCTGGTCATTCCAATTCCATCATCTTCTATGAACAAAGTTCCTCCAATAGAATCTGAATTTTCAAATTTTAAAGTAACTTTTTTTGCATCTGCATCGTACGCATTCTTTACTAATTCAGAAACAGCAGTTTCTTGGCGAGCAACTAATTCAGTACCTAATCTATCAATCACACCAGCATCTACACTGAATCTCACATTATCATTGTCAAAACTTGCTAATTTTGATGATAATTCAATAATTTTACTGTAGTTATTAGGTTCGTCTACTAAAATTTTTGACAATTCCTCCCGTATGTTTTTTTCGTCCATATCCTATTATCTCTAAATTTTATTGATAATACTTTCACTAACTTTTAAATAAGCTTTATCATTATCGTAATCTACTTCAGGTCTCAAGATTGTAAAAATGTCGTTTCTAAATTCCGCATCTTGTATTTTTTCCTCCATATTGGCTAAAAACATTTTACTTGTTGGGTTTACACCATCAGAAAAATTGATGTATTCTTTATAACATTGGATTAGCTTATTTATATCAATTTCAAGGTTTGCTAATGCTATGTCTAAATCGAATAAATCTCTTCCTTTTCTTCGTTGGTATAATGCTCTTAGTTTTGTTCCTAATAATTCCTCTACTTGATAGGTATTAATCGAACATTTACCTGAAAACCAGCCGTTGTTTACTGCAAATGGTATTTGTTGTAATCCTAACACTGTGAAATGTTCTCTACAATTGATTTCAATCTTCAATCGCATTTGAATTATTGGAGGTATTTCTGTTTCGAATTTATAAGTTGCTGTATTGTTATGTATGCTGGTTTCAATATTTCTTTTTGTTCCTAAAAAAGGAGCCAATACTTCTCTTATTCTTACCAGAATTGGTTTTATTGGTCCTGATTTTATTTGCACTAAATCAATATCTTCTGAATATCTTGCTTGTGGTTTTAGAAATAGTTTATGCAATGCGGTTCCACCACGAAAAGCTAGGTTTTCATTTAGGAATGGGTCAGCGAATATTTCAACAATGGCTCTCTCAATGATAAGGTCTTGTTCTACTTGTCCGTTTTCTGGCCAAGGAGCAAACTCGCGCCATTCTTCTATGTATCTTCTTGGAATCATAAATCACTTTCGATTTTGATATTGTTTATAATTCGCCATTTCGTATTTGTACTTCCTTTTTTATTTTTTCCTGGCATTAATGGTATGTTTGTTCCTTTTTTATCTGCTATAGTAGTATAAATTACTTGACTTAGTTTCTCATTTTTAAGTTCATACTCCAGTAAATATCCCAATCGTTGCACTGCAGCTATTTGAGAATAATTTTTCGCCGTTTTGACTAGTATATTGGGTTTAATTACTTCCACTAATTCTTTTAAGATTGTAATCACACGATTCATTCCTAATTTATCTACATAGTATAGCAAATCTAAAGCTGTTAGTTCTGGAGAAGAAACATTTATATATCCTGCTTCTGTTTTTACTTTATTAATATCTTCTTTGTTCCATTCATTTTTTACTAAAAAATTTATTTTTAGTTTTTTGTTTTTAATGTCTCTTAAAGCTGGTTTCTCGGTAATCACAAATGTTTCCATTGATTGTTGATGTGACGCTCCATGGATTGCTGCCGCTGAAATTAAACCGAGATAATAGTTCTTGTGCAGTGATATCATCATATCATCAAGATACATATTGCTAGGAATTACACCGTATCTTGAATATTCGGCAGGAAGTATTGTATAAAAACCTTTTCGGATCTGAACAATTTTATTTTTTACTTTTAGTCTATATAAGTTTTGAAGAATTGCTTTATCAGTTACTTCTAATTTATCTTTTAGTTCTTCTAATGTAAAGGCATATCTTCCTTTAGCTCTAACACTATCAATGTATTCTTCTAAATAATTATATGTTTGAACTCCTGTTTTCACTAGTATATTTTGTTTGCTATTTACTACACAATGTGTAGTGTTACGCAAATATAATATATTATATACTAAATAGTATATTTTGCTATTAAAATTTATACTAAATGGTTATTATATCTATTTAATATAAACTCTTTTTATATTCCACCTGTACAAACTATTTCTTTTTTGTTATTAAGTTTGGCTCAAATTTGTTCAATAATTGGGTTAATAACACCATATGTTAATACTTGAAATTAACTTTCACCTCTTCCTGTTTTTCCAACTATTGTTATGGTACATATTCTTTTTATAATCATAAAATTTCCCTCTCAAGTAAAGCCCTAAAAACCACAACACAATAGCTCCAATAATTTCATACCATTCCATACGTTTTTGATTTGATTAAACCGCAAACCTATGTGCAAATTGGGATAATTGCAAGAAGTGTAGTGTGTGATTCCGGAATTGAATACTATATTTTTAAGTTTTTTGAATAAAAAAAGATGCCGAAGCATCTTTAATAGTATTAATTGTTTAAGATAATCTATTCATCTAAGTCAAACTTAAAATCAAGTAGTTCTTTTGGAGTTTTACCCAATCCTTTAGCTAATTCAATTAATGTTGTAAAAGCAAGATTTCTTTTACCACTTTCAATCATGCTAATATTACTTTTAGTTAAATTGCTATTGGCTGCAACTTGATCTTGACTTAAGTTTAGACTCTCACGTATTTTTTTTACATGTTGTCCAAATTGGACTAAGTTTTTATCACGTATTTTATCCATTGTTTAATCAATTTGAACAAAAAGCGTAATTTTTTAGAATAAAAATGTTATAAGAACTTATAACAAAAACATTTTTTTATTATATTCGCAAAGTTCAAGATGGCCTAATAAAATTGGCATAATCTAGAATTTTAAATACATTTGCGATTCTTCATATACAATATTGAAGCATTCGCTTTGAATCTCGACTTTGAAAACTGGTAATTTTTGCAACGAGATGATAAGTAAGATGCTCACGCTCTCGGGTGTGGGCTCACTTATTGTTGCAGGGTATACCAGTACCTCAAAGTCAATAAGCTGAGTTCCATGCCTTTTTTTATTCTACAAAATTGGTTTACTCATTGATTTAAAGTATTGCTGAAAGCAAGCATCGCAGTTGTTTTATTAACTTTTAAAACTGTGTGCCTATGAAAAAATGATGGGATTGCTTCGTGCCTCGCAATGAGGTATTGCCACTTAGTAACTCATTGCAATGACAAACTAAACTTCAAATGGGATGGGATTGCTTCAATTCGGCAAGCTCAAATTGGTATGACGAGATTGCCGCGTCGTGCCTCCTCGCAATGACAAAAAAAAGCCCTCTAGCTGGTCGGCAAACTCACTAGAGGACTGGACAAACAAAACTAATGTTTCATTTAACTCAACCAAAATTATGAATAAATTTTCATTGTACAAGGATAGGTGTATTATTATGGTATGCTGTCTTTGTTTTCAAATGACGTTTGCTTCGGGAGAAAAGAAGCAAGAAGCAATTCTTGAGTATTCAGTGCTCAGTGGTCAGTATTCAATGGATGCTGTTCAGACAACACAACAACAAATTAAAGGAACTGTGAGTGATGCCAATGGTGTATTGCCTGGTGTTACTGTTTCTATTAAAGGAAAATCAGTTAGCACTATAACAGATGTCGATGGTCGGTTTACTATAGATGCTATTGAAGGCGATGTGCTTGTTTTCAGTTTTATAGGATATAAGGAAGTCGCAGTCACAGTAGCAGTTGGCAGTGTTATTAATGTGACTATGCAAGAAGATGCGACTACTTTGAAGGAAGTGGTTGTGAATGCTGGGTATTATAACGTAAAAGATAAGGAACGTACTGGGAGTATATCAAAGATTACTTCTAAAGATATAGATAAACAGCCTGTCACAAATGTGCTTGCGGCTATGCAAGGACGTATGGCCGGTGTGGATATTGTGCAGGATAGTGGAAGTCCGGGTGGTGCTTTTAGTATTAAAATTAGAGGTACTAATAGTTTGCGTGCTGATGGTAACCAACCGCTTTATATTATAGATGGTGTTCCGTATTCGTCGGAAACGATAGGTTCTATTGCTACTAGTGGAACGGCACCGAGTTTGACCAGTCCGTTGAATTCAATTAATCCGAGTGATATTGAGAGTATTGAGGTGCTCAAAGATGCTGATGCTACGGCGATATATGGTAGTCGTGGTGCTAATGGTGTGGTATTGATTACTACTAAAAAAGGAAAGGCAGGGAAAACGACTTTTACCGTGAATGGTTCAACGAGTGTTGGTAGTGTTACTCGCACTCCGAAATTGATGAATACACAACAGTATATAGCGATGCGCCAACAGGCATTTGCTAATGATGGTATTAGTGTTTATCCCGATTTTGCTTATGATGTGAATGGCACATGGGATGCCAACCGCTATACGGATTGGCAAAAGGAGTTTATTGGTGGTACTGCTGAGGTTAACAATTTGCAGGCTTCGGTTTCTGGTGGAAGTGCTAAAACGCAGTATTTATTGAGTGGGAATTATAGAACGGAAACGACTGTTTTTCCTGGTGATTTTCAATATAACAAAGGTGCTGCGCATTTTAACATGAATCATACTTCGGATGATGACAAGTTTAAGTTGGTGTTTTCGGCTAATTATACTGCCCAAAAGAATAATCAACCCGCTACTGATTTGACTGCGGTATCGAGAACCTTGGCACCTAATGCACCAGCATTATATGATGCTGATGGGAACTTGAATTGGGAGAACAGTACTTGGGATAATCCGTTGGCTGCTCTGTTGTCGGAATTTGATTCGAATATAAAAGACTTGACTGCGAATACGGTTTTGTCTTATCAGATTTTGAAAAACTTTCAAGCTAAATCTAGTTTTGGTTATTCGGATTTGAAGAGTATTGAGAGTAGAACGCAACCGCATACGTTGTATAATCCGGCTTTTGGATTGGGAAGTGAGTTTTCGGGATTGAGTGTTAGTCAGACCGATAGAAGCACTTGGATTGTTGAGCCTCAATTGAATTGGACTACCACTCTTGGAAAAGGAAAAGTAGAAGCTTTGGTTGGAAGTACGTTTCAGCAACAGAAAACCAATCGATTGTTTATGAATGGATTTGGATTTTCGAGTAATAGTTTGATTCATGATTTGGCTTCGGCATCTATTAAAACTATTGACTTGAGTGATGAAACGATTTATAAATATCAAGCCTTTTTTGCCCGAATCAACTATAATTGGAATGAGCGTTATATTGTGAATATTACTGGTCGCCGTGATGGTTCGAGCCGATTTGGACCTGGAAAGCAGTTTGCGACTTTTGGTGCTGTTGGTGCGGCTTGGATTTTTTCGAATGAGAACTTTTTGAAAGATAATTCGGTGTTGAGTTTTGGAAAATTGCGCACGAGTTATGGAACGACTGGTAATGATCAGATTGGCGATTATCAGTTTTTGGATACTTATGCCTCTTCGAGTAGCACGTATCAAGGATTGATTGGATTGCAACCAATACGTTTGTTTAATCCCGAGTTTGGATGGGAAACGAATCGGAAATTTGAAGTGGCGTTGGAAAGTGGTTTTCTGAAAGACCGATTGTTTTTGACTGCTGCCTATTTCTTTAATCGTTCGTCTAATCAGTTGGTTGGCATTCCGTTGCCAGGAACAACTGGTTTTGCTTCCTTGAATGCTAATCTTGATGCTACGGTACAAAATAGTGGATTGGAGTTTACACTACGAACTGTGAATTTTCAGCGCAAAGATTTTGAATGGACTACTAATTTTAATATTTCGGCTAGTAGAAACAAATTGGTTTCTTATCCCGGATTGGAAAGTTCTACGAATGCTAATCGTTTTGTAGTGGGTCAACCGATCAATATCATTAAGGTTTATAATTATATTGGCATGAACCCAACTACTGGTGTTTATGAGTTTGAAGATGTGAATGGTGATGGTGTGATTACTTCGATAGGTGATAGAACTAAAATTGCTGATTTGAGTCCCGAATTTTTTGGCGGTTTGCAAAATCAGATTAAGTATAAAAATTTCAACTTGGATTTTCTATTTCAGTTTGTGAAGCAAGAAGCCTTTGGACCTACTCCTGGTGTTCCTGGAACGGCGGTTAATCAGTTGGCCAGTGTGAGTACTGCGGAAGGACAACAGCCGCTTACAAGTGGCGTAAATGGCGACATTATTAATGGCTATTTTCGCTATGCTCAAAGTACTGGAAACATTGAAGATGCTTCGTATGTGCGTTTGAAAAACCTATCGTTGACGTATGATTTGCCTTTGGAAAAGAAAAGAGGTATTCGTTGTCAATTGTATTTGCAAGGTCAAAATTTATTGACTTTTACTAATTATTCTAACGGCGATCCCGAATTTAAGTTTAGTAATTACTTGCCACCGCTGAAAGTGTATTCGGCAGGTGTAAAACTGACTTTATAATCTTAATTTATATGACTATGAATAAATTTAAAATACTACTAATGAATACACTACTACTATTGAATTTAGTAGGCTGTGATAGTTTTGTGGATGTTGAAACGCCCAATTCACAACTAACCGGAGTGACTGTTTTTGAGGATAGAACCACCGCAAATGCTGCACTGATTTCTATTTATGCTAAACTACGTGATACAGGAATGATAGCAGGAAATGCTAATGGCTCTGGCGTTTGTTTGGGATTGTATGCAGATGAACTCACTTATTATGGTGCTACTGATGACAACACTTCGTTTATTTTTAACAATACGATGCTTGCGACTACATCGATGGCATCGCAGCTGTGGAATGAAAGTTACCAGCAGATTTATTCTGCTAATGCTGTGATTTATGGTTGTGAGAACTCTACTGGACTTTCGACTGCTGATAAAAATCAGTTTATTGGAGAAGCATTATTTGTTAGGGCTTTGGTACATTCTTATTTGGTGAATTTGTATGGTGATGTGCCCTATATCACTACTACTGATTATGAGGTGAACCGACTGGTTAGTAGAATGCCAACAAATGAAGTTTATACTAACATTATTGCCGATTTGAATGAAGCTATTGCATTATTGCCTGAAGCTTATGTTGCGCCAGAACGCGTTCGTCCTAATCGTTCGACTGCATCGGCTTTGTTGGCACGCGTGTATTTGTATAATGGGAATTGGGCTGAAGCTTCGAATGCTGCTTCGGCTGTTTTGAATAATGGTGAGTACGTTTGGGAAACGGATATCGATAAGGTATTCTTGAAGGATTGTACGGCTACGATTTGGCAATTTTCTCCCAACTTGGTTGGAAACAACTCTGATGAAGCTTCGGTATTTGTGTTTCAGACTGGACCGCCGCCGTTTATTGGATTGCGTGAAGAATTGTATAATTCATTTGCCAATGATGACCTTAGAAAAAGTCATTGGATTGCCAGTGTAACGGATGGAACCAACACTTGGTATCATGCGAATAAATACAAGCAAAATACGAATACCGGAACTTCTGTTGAGTATTCTATAGTGTTTCGATTGGCGGAACAATATTTAATTCGTGCTGAGGCACGTGCACGACAAGGCGAATTGAGTAATGCCAAACAAGATTTGGATATGGTGCGTAATTTGGCTGGAATGCCGAATACAACAGCTAACACTCAAGCGGAAATTATTGAGGCTGTTCAGCAAGAACGCCGTTTTGAATTGTTTACGGAATATGGACATCGCTTTTTTGATTTGAAGCGCAACGGTACTTTGAATACTGTTTTGCCGATTGTAAAACTGGGTTGGAATAGTACTGATGTTCATTGGCCAATCCCAGAAACGGAATTATTGGCTAATCCGAACTTAACACAAAATCCGGGTTATTAATGAAGTTCACTTATTTACCAACGTTTTGTGGTGTGATCGCCATGATTTTAGTTGGGTTAGTTCCCTGTCCTGTAATGGGACAGGTGCTAACTAAGAAGCATTTGACCGAAGCCGATTATGGTTTGTGGCATCGAATGGGAAGTGAGCAACTGTCTGACCATGGTAATTGGGTTAGTTATCGGTTTTCTTATGAGAATGATGTAGATACTACTTTTGTGGTTCATACTAAAACAAATAAAAAGTTTGTTTTTCCTAATTTACGTATAGGTCAATTTATTGGAGAAAAAAGCTTTGCCTTTATCAAAAAAGAAGGATTAGTAGTGTTTGATTTGAAAAATGGTACTGAAAAGTTATTACCGAATGTTAGTCGATATGACTATTCTGTAGATGGACTTTATTTGGTTACTTTGGAGAACGCTAGTACGCTAGTCATTAGAAAGAGTGAAACCGTTATTGAGCGGATTGAAAACGTCACAAAGTATGAATGGAATAGTGATAAAACTAAGTTGGTTTATACGACTTCCAATAATGGTATTGGTTCTGTTAGTTGTTTGAGTTTTAAAAACACATTTAGTAAGCAACAAATTTTGAAACCAACGTTACAAATTTTTGAAGTTTTCATGTGGCATAACAATGGCAAATCAGTTGCTTTTTATGGTGTTGAAAGAGGCAATGAAGCAGTGTATTATTATGATTTTGTTACCAATAAGTTATTTACATTGAATTCTTCTGATGCTATTCTTCCGTCGCAAATGAAAATTGCTACTGATCAAACTATTGAGTTGAAAGTGTCTCGTGATGGTAAAAAGGTATTTTTTGGAATAACGAATGTTGTAGCCAAAGATACTACTGGATATTCTAGCGGTGTTGAGGTATGGCATGCCAAAGACCAGTTGCTTTATCGTGAACGAAAGTTGAGAGCGAATGTAGGGTATCCACAATTTTTGGCAGTATGGTTTCCAAAAGAAGGACTTGTACAACCCATAAGTTCGGAGCGACAAAAATGGGTTGCTTTGAATGGTAGTCAAGATTATGCTCTTGTTGCGGATGTGGATCAATATGAGCCTCAGTATAAATTAAATTCGGATAAGGATTTTTATTTGATGGATATTAGAACAGGAAGCAAAGAGTTGCTATTGGAACAGCAGTCTGGGATTGATAGTCAATTGGATTTTTCACCTGATGGTAGGCATATTACTTACTACAAAAATAGCGATTGGTGGGTTTATGATATTGTGAAAAAATCACATGCAAACATTACTCATGGATTGAACGTTAGTTGGGATAACTGGATTAATGATCCAGGAACCGAACTTCGCGTTTGGGGTCAGACAGATTGGTCGAAAGATGGCAAATTTATTTTGTGTTACGATTACCATGATATTTGGGCGATATCACCTAATGGCAAGGAACGGAAACGACTGACTAATGGCAAAGAAAAAAACATACGATTTCGATTTGATACGTCTGCTGTATCAAATATAGAGCAGTTTAATTATTCTGATTCTGGGACAACTATTTATGATTTATCAAAAGAAGTTGTCCTGACTTCCTATAATTTACAGCGTGGTGCGTATGGTTTTTTTACATTGAAACCTAATCAAAAAGCAAAGCCTCTTGTAATTGCAGATGCTATGGTTACAAAATTCACAAAATCAAAAAATGGTACTTCTTTTATTTGTGTTAAGCAACGATTTGATTTGTCGCCAACTTTAGTTTACTGTACTACTGGAAAAGAAAAAGAAGTAGTACGAAGTAATGAGCATCAAAAAAAGTATCATTGGGGAAAATCGGAAATGATTTATTACAGCGATAGTAAAGGTACACCACTGAAAGGCATTTTGTATTATCCTGCGGATTATGATGCGAGTAAAAAGTATCCGATGGTAGTATTTATTTATGAATCCTTTTCGAAATATCTTCATGAGTTTAAATATCCAAGTTTGCATAATGGTATTGGCTTTAATATTGCTAATTTAACCACTAATGGTTATGCTGTATTGTTGCCTGATATATCATTTGAAAAAGGAAATGTGGCTATGTCAGCTGTTGATTGTGTTACAGCAGCTACTAAAAAGGTTATTGAAATGGGTGTAGCTGATGCAAAGAAAATTGGACTAACAGGTCAATCTTTTGGCGGATATGAAACCAATTTTATCATTACACAAACAGATTTGTTTGCCACTGCCATAAGTGGTGCGGCTATATCGGATAATTTACAGCATTACTTTACAATCAATACATTGTACACAAATATTGACGCATGGCGCTACGAAAATCAGCAATATCGAATGGGATTTTCGTTTTATGATAATCAAGAAGCATATCACAGCAATTCACCTTTGCTTAATGCAAGTAAAATAACTACTCCGCTATTGACTTGGGCTGGTAAAATTGATGAAACCGTACAGTCTAGACAAGCTGAAACTTTTTATGCTGCTTTACGACGTTTAAAAAAAGAACACGTTATGTTGGCCTATGATAACGAAGGTCATATTTTTCAAGATCCAAAAAACCAAGAAGATTTACTAAGAAAGATGAATGATTGGTTTGGTCATTATTTAAAAGGTAAGCCAAAAGCATCATGGATGAAATCTGATTTAGAAGAGTAAAGATAAAAGTATGCAGTTTTCTATTAAAGAAAACTGCATACTTAAAAGTTACTTGTTTACAGTACTTTGTACAAGTTTACACTACAAGCATTTGCAGCATTTTTATGCCAAACACGTCTTGGAGTTGCCTCACTAGACATACAGTTTTGGGCTGTAGTGGTTGGAGTACAATCCACCGTAACTTGAAGACAATTTGCAATTGATGGATTTTGTATAAATCCAATGATAGCAACTGCCTTTTTTGCTTCTTTAACTTTAGCATTTTTTGAGCTAACTGCTCCTGCACTTGCCAATGTGAATGCCAATACTGGCAAGATCACTTTTAAAACATTTTTCATGGTAATAGAATTTTAATTATTTTTTTGACTTACTCTTTTTTACAGGTTTTCAGTCTCGTTCCTGCTACTGATCAGAATAGATTTTTATGTTGTTATTTGTTGTTGAAATGTTTTTTATTTAATTCGTATTTGTGTAAACGATGTCCGATTATTGCGTAGAGATTGTTGTCAATCACAAACATTTCTTTCAACTTGGTTTTGTTTATATCGTAAATGTAGATGCTTGATAAGTAAGTGTTCTTTTCGATGTTGTAGACATCTACAATTGAAGCTTGTTTCCACATTTCTTTGGGTTCGTATCGCCCGATTAATTTTGAATTTACAAATAGCAACTTATTTGAAATGGCTGTTAGTTTGTTTACAGTTGGCGGAAGTGATGCTGTTTTTCGTTGCCCTGTTTCTTTAATGTGCACTACCTTGAGTTTGGCTTTGGTCGTGGTGTCTATGGTATTTCCGCGACGGATTAGGTTGAGGTTGCTATCGGTAATGATGAATTGATTTCTGTAATAATACGTGTAGATAAATTTTTGAGATTGTTTGTCGAACTGCATCGTACCATCGGTATCAAAAAAGCCGTCAATTTGTTTTTGTAATAGCTGAGGTGCATAGTTGACTTGTAAGCTGTCTTTGAAAGTAAAGGTTCCTAAAATGTTATAGAGCGTTTTGAGCTGTTGGGCTCGAAATGCAACTTTATCTGGAGCAATGATTTCTGCTTTTGAAAAATAATAGTTGTTGTCATACATTATAAGTTTTGCTTTCCAATCGGATATTTTGCCTTTGTAGATTACTGGTACTGTTCCATCCATTAGAAAAAAATAAGGCGGTGCAATTCGGACTTGTACGGAAACAAAAGGAAAGTTCTCGCGTTCCAGTTGTATTTTATAGTGACGCTTGGTTTTTAAAATGGTGTCGTAAGCGATGATGTGTAATGGTGCTTGACTGTCTCCGAAATAAATGGTTTTGCCGTCTGTACCTGCGTAGTATTTGAAATTATTGGTTAATTCGGCTTCGGCTGTTTGGGTAGCTGCACCTTGAATAAATCTTCTGATGAATGGGTTTTCTTGGTGCATTTTTTGTTCGGAATAGATGTACAGCGTTACTATTAAAGCAAAACCGATTATAGCAATTATCATCAATTTTATAATTGTTTTGGATCTATTGTTTACTATAAGTAGTGATGCTATTGCCGCCAGAATTGTAAAAGCTATATTGAAAATAAGGTGTTCTTTCCATCCCAATTTTTCTAATATACCACCACAAGAGCAAGGCACAAATGAAGAATAATTAAGGATAACTATTATGTAAGCTGTGAACATCAGCATCAATCCAAAAGAAGCTAACAAGGCAATATATCTTGATTTTGGGATTGCAAGAAGTATAGCGATTAGTAATTCAACTATTAAAACCGAATAGGAAACAAATCCGGTATATGCACTAATTAGTGGCGATTGTCCCAATTGGGCTTGGAAGTTTTGAAATTCTAGAAGTTTGCTGAGTGCTGAGTAAACAAAAAGTACCATTAGTAAAATACTTATTATTTCTACAAGAATTGATTTAAGATTGGTGACCTTTATTTTCATGGTTTGCTAGAATTGGTAGTGTAAAATTCTATTAATGAAACCATTATCTTATTTCATTTCGGGAATATGTGTTTGCAAAAAATGGAATACTTTTATTGATTGTTGTTTTCTTTTTCTCTTTGAAGTTCGCTGGGCGGATACTTGTAGCGTTTTTTAAATGCTTTGTAGAAGTTGGGATAATCATTGAATCCGCATATCAATGCAATCTCTTTTAATGGGATTATTGTTTTCTCGATAAGAAAATGCGCTTTCTTTAGTCGCTCCTCATTGTAAAATTGATAGATGCTCGTTTTTACAATAGTGCGAAAGCTGTCTTTTAATGTGAACTCATTGGTGCCGAACATTTTTGAAAGTTCTTTGGTGGTTGGCAAAGGTTCTTCTAAGTGATTATGAATGTAGTCAATGACTTTTTGGATTAGTTCGGCATCGGATTGTTTGGTCGTATTTTGACTTGTATTGTAATCATACGGTTGATTTTTGAATTCGTATTTCGAAATTATGTTTTGCATTTTCTCTGCTACATCATTCAACATTGTTGCCAATTGATCTAGCTCATCTCCACTACCATTTAGCTCTACCCGAAATGCTAGATTTCCGGTTGCCATTTCTAAAAGCATTTTGTACAAGCTTTTAATTCGCTGTTGGTTTTGTTGATTATCCATGACTATATAAGTGAATGATTGCCAGAAAGGAAGTTGGGAAATGTTGACAAAACTATACTATCGAAGTTTATAAATCAAGAAGTATAGTGTTCCATTCGGGAATTAAACACCTTGTTTTGGATGTATTTTTAATAAAAAAAGCATTGCTGGTAGTGCAATGCTTTTACTATTTATAAAGTTTGTTTTATGAACTTTTCGCTATCAGCTGAGGTGCTAGTTTTTGTTTGAGAATAGCCATATCGTCACTTACTTTTCTATCTACGACTTTTGCATAGTGTTGTGTTGTTCTAATATTTGTGTGTCCAAGCATTTTGCTTACGCTTTCGATAGGAACACCATTTGTAAGTGTTATAGAGGTTGCAAATGAATGTCGGGCAAGGTGGAAAGTTAATTCGGTTTTAATGCCGCAAACATCACCAATTTCTTTGAGATAGCTGTTCATCTTTTGATTGCTCAAAACAGGTAAGATTGTTTCTTCATTTAAACACTTTGGATGTGATGCGTACTTTGCCATAATTTGTTCCGGAATAGGAAGTAAAGGGATTTTTGAACTGGTATCTGTTTTTTGTCGGTTTTTAAAAATCCATTTGTTGCCATCTATACCAATTCCTATGTGATCGGAAGTCAATTGTTTTACATCTATGTAAGCTAGTCCGGTGAAACAACAGAAAATGAAAATATCGCGAACTTGAATCAATCTTTCACAATGAAACTTCTTATTGTAAATTGTTTCGATTTCGCTTTCAGTTAAAAAATCTCTATCCACTTCCTTGATTTTTCCTTTGTACTTTACAAATGGATTTTCGATAATCCATCTATTATCCAAGCATATTTGAATTATCTTTTTGAAGTTTTTAATGTATTTTACAGTCGTATTGTTGCTGCATCCACGTTCAGTTCGCAAGTAAAAATCATAATCTGTTATAAACGCCAAGTCAATATCCTTTATATTAATATCTGAAATATTGAACTTCCATTTCATGAACTCTTTTGTATGGCTAAGCGACGTTTTGTAGCGTTCTAATGTTCCTGGAGAATATTCCTCAGTTTTTACTAAAGCTTCTATTTGATCATTATGATTTTGAAAAATAGGTACCAGTGTTCGCTGCTTTTCAGTTTTACCAGTCAGAACATTATTAAAAACTTCGGCTGTAATATCCTTATCAACTGCAATTAATTTTTTTTCAATACTAGAATTTTTTGCAATCAGTGAATCGAGGTGGCTATTTATTGTTCTAGCTTCCTCTGAATTACCTTTCATTCTGCCTGCTTCTGTTGACCATTTGGTAGGATCAATGTATTTTCCGGTGCTCTTGTCGAGGCGTTTTCCGTTGATTGTCGTTCTGTGATAAATCGGAACTAGTCCGTCTACATTGGCTTTTGCTCTTTTTAGATAAAAAAGATTTGTGATTGTTGCTTCCATTTTGGTGACCTTTTAATTAGTAATAATTTAGTTAAAAAGTCAAATCGGTACAAGATGTTCATTTTCTGAACTGGCTGTAAATACTGGGCTTAACAATCAGATAGGGGCACAATTTTTATTGAATGCTTTGTGCCCCGAATTGTGCCCCTTTAGTATTGCGAATTAATGAATGTTTTGATAGGGGATTAAAACAAAAAACCCCGAAAATCATAAGATTTAAGGGGTTTTGAAGTACTTTAAAAAGTATTTTGCGGAGAAAGAGGGATTCGAACCCCCGGACCTGTTACAGTCAACAGTTTTCAAGACTGCCGCATTCGACCGCTCTGCCATTTCTCCAATAAATCTCAATACTTCCGTATTGCGGATGCAAATATAGTAACCTTTTTTTGTTTTCCAAATAGTTTTTAAACAAAAAAACGATTAATTTTTATTATAAAAACTAATCGTTTCATTTTCTATGCGTTATGAAAGAAAAAAAATATTTTTATTTTAATAATTTACATATTCTGTAATTTCTAAACCATATCCAATCATTCCAACACGCTTAGTTTGCTCAGTATTTGAAACCAATCGTATTTTAGAAATGTCAATATCATGTAAAATTTGGGCTCCAATTCCAAAGTCTTTTGAATCTATAATTATTTTTGGAGCTTTCATTATTCCCTGACTTTGTAATGTTTTTAATTCAGTAATTCTACTTAATAAACTTACAGATTGCATGTCTTGATTTATAAATATAACAGCACCTCGTCCTTCTTCATTAATTACTTTAAACATATCATCAAGTTGTTGTTCTGCATTATTAGTAAGTGTTCCTAATAAATCATTGTTAACTTGTGAAGAATTAATTCTAGTAAGAATAGGTTCATCTGCATTCCAAGTTCCCTTCGTTAAAGCAATGTGTACTTGCTTATTTGTTGTTTGAATGTATGCTCTTAGTCTAAATGTTCCAAAACGAGTTTCTATATCAAAATCCTCTTTTTTAACAATTAAACTATCGTGTTGCATTCTGTAAGCAACTAATGCTTCAATAGAAACTAATTTTAAATCAAATTTCTTAGCTACTTCAACCAATTGAGGTAATCGTGCCATTGTTCCATCATCGTTCATGATTTCCACAATTACACCAGCCGATTTGAATCCTGCTAATCTTGCAAAATCAATTGCAGCTTCGGTATGTCCTGTTCTTCTCAAAACGCCACCTTGCTTTGCGACAAGTGGAAAAATGTGTCCTGGACGTGCTAAATCGTGTGGTTTTGTATTTTCATCTACTAAGGAAAGGATAGTTTTAGCTCTGTCTGATGCTGAAATACCTGTAGTAACACCATTTCCTTTCAAATCTACAGAAACAGTGAAGGCAGTTTCCATTGGATCAGTATTGTTGCTAACCATAGCATGTAAACCTAATTCTTTACAACGACTTTCTGTGAGTGGAGCGCAAATCAAGCCACGACCATGTGTAGCCATAAAGTTAATCATTTCAGGAGTTACTTTTTCGGCTGCAGCTAAAAAATCACCTTCATTTTCTCTATCCTCATCATCAACAACAATGATGACCTTTCCATTTCGAATGTCTTCAATGGCTTCTTCTATGGTGTTGAGTTGTATATGGTTTGACATAGTTATATTTTTAATATCGATTTAAGAACGAAATTCGGCAATGGCTTCTTTAAGTACTTTATGGTTGTACAAATAAATAAAGATGAAAAATGGTAATCCTACAAGAAAAGCAAGTGAAATTCCGGGTTCAATTTTACGTCCAATAGCATCTCCAATTTCATCAATTTTTTTCTGAGATTGGTATAATGAAGTATAAAATAATACAGCACTAATTCCAAATAATATAAAAAACCAAAGTGATGGATTGTTATTCATTACTAATGAAGTTATGATGGCAATTAGATACAATAATAAAGTAACTTTTGCAGAAGAATAGTATGAAGATACATTTTCTTGAAATTTATTGTAGTCTATGTTTTCAAAATTATTTTCGGCTAGAAGTTGTTCTTGAGAAATGCCTCGGTCATCTAAAATTTTTATGGCTTTGGCACGATAATCATAAGAATAATTGAACTGCTCAGAGTTTTTAACAATCTTAGTTAAAACCTCATTTGAATATCCTTTAAGTGTGTTAAACTCTTCATCTTCAATAATCTTATAATTGTTTAAATCAATAATTGCTTTAGATTGCTTAACCTCTTTTTTAGTTTCAAATTTGGCCAAAAACTTTTGAATTGGAACAATAATTCCATCAAGATTTATGGCTGCTCCAATGTCGTTTGTAGCTCTGTAGGTTAAAAAGATAGCAAGTGGACTAAGCACCATAGTGGACATCCATGTTCCTAAAAACGGTGTGATACCATTTTCTTGTGCTACTTTTTTACCAAAAGTATTTATAAAGTGAAATACGATGAATATGGCAACAGCAAAGACAATTGGCAATCCCAAACCTCCTTTTCGAATTATTGCTCCTAATGGTGCTCCAATGAAAAACATCAAAATACACGAAAAAGCAATAACAAATTTATCGTACAAAGCAATCCAATGTCCGTTAATGTTTTTAAGCTTTTCGTCCATTTCATATTTTGAACTTTCAATAGAAAAGGTAGTACTTTCAACTGCTGAAAATGCTTGTTTTACTATTTTTTGTTTCGTTGACGGATTTAAATTGGAAAGTAAATTATTAGAAATTTTTTCTTTACTCGGAGTAGTTATGCTATCTAAAACGGAAGTTGCTTTAGGTGTATTGTTAGTATTGATAGTAATTCGTTGGTAAATATTATCGCTAAACGATTTAATATCTTTATTGTAACTTGTATTTAAAGAATCGATAGTATAACTAAGTTCACCAATATTTAACATGGTGTTTGTATTAGCAATTTCGCCTGTTTCTACGTTTGTATTTAATTTTGATAAATCAATATTGATTACATCTTTTTTGAAAGTAGCTTTTGCGAAAGGCATTTTGTTTCTTTCTTCAAATTTTTTCGGAATTACATCTTCATAATAATTTCCATCAAAAAGAACCAACTTTAAATTATTTGAAGCTTCACTACTAATTAATTCGCCTCTTTTAGCTTTGATAACTGTTTTATTTCCTTCGCCATTAGGTGCTTTGATGTGAATTATAACACCTTCAAGTAGGTTACCATTTTCTCCCGATTTTTTGTCAACTTTTATAGTATAGTTTCCAATTTCACTAAATTGTCCTTCAGCTATAGCCATCGCTGGTTTTACTTGAGCAATATTTCTTCTGAAATTGATGAATTTATATTCTGCATACGGAATAACATTATTGGCAAACACAAAAGCGACAACAGTTAATAATAAGATAAAAACGGTTAAGCTTCGCATAGCTCTTTGCAAAGAAATTCCTGAAGATTTCATTGCAGCAAATTCATAGTTTTCAGCTAATGAACCAAAAGTCATGATGGACGCTAATAAAACGGAAAGTGGAAGAACCAGAGGAACAATCCTTGGCATGGCAAACAAAAGGAATTTTACAATAAGAATAAAATCTAAATCTTTACCTGCAAGTTCAGAAATAAATAACCAAACGGTTTGTAATATGAATATAAAAAACAAGATTACAAATACCGTAGTAAATGTAATCAAGAAGGTTTTTAATAAATACTTATCTAATATTTTCACAAAGATTAATCTAATTTATTGATGTAGTAGTTGGGATATTTACTAGCTACAAATGTAAATTGATTTTTTGAGATAGGCTGATTTGTTTTAAAAGAATTAACAGTCAAAGTCGTTTTTGTACCATTTTTTCCAACTTCAATCAAATTGTAAATATGTTTCGTCTGAATATCAATACCTAACAAAACTTCTTTTCTTTGGTCTTTTGCGTTATTAGGAATTAATTTTACAAATTGGATTTTTCTTCCTTTTACATTTTGAACAATATCCATTGAATATTTATAACCGGAGTTAAAAAAAGTCAACATTTTTGCTGGAGTAATTGCTTTTTCGTCTTTATCATTAACGCTTGAAACTGTTACTTCTTCGTCTTCAGGACTAATGGTATATGATTTTTTTCCGTCGTAAATTTTAGTTACGCCCATAAAATTCAACACATATTTATTTCCCTCTAAAGTTACATTTCCTTTACTTTCTTGGTTAATATTTTCTTTAGAATTGTTCAAAGTATATTTAAAATCGATAACGATGTTCTTGTAACTTTTAATTTTTGCCGTTACATCGTCTAAAAGTTCTTTTGCCTTTTTATCTTGTGCGTTAGCTGTTATACCAACAAAAAGTAGTAGTGCAATGGAAAGAATTTTTTTCATTTTAATTATTGTTTTGTTCATTGTTTAAAAATTGCTCTAAGGAAACCAAGTCAGGAATGTTTACACTTCTTGCTTTGCTACCTTCAAATGGTCCTACAATTCCAGCTGCTTCTAGTTGATCTATCAGTCTTCCAGCACGATTGTAACCCAGTTTCAATTTTCTTTGCAATAATGATGCCGAACCTTGTTGCGCAGTCACAATTATTTCTGCAGCATCTCTAAACATGGAATCTCTTTCAGAAATATCAATGTCTAATTTCATGCTACTTTCTTCGCCAACATATTCCGGAAGCATGAAAGCACTTGCATACGCTTTTTGAGCACCAATATAATCTACAATTCGTTCAACTTCAGGTGTATCCACAAAAGCACATTGCACACGTAGTAAATCATTTCCGTTAGAAAATAATAAATCTCCACGACCAATCAATTGATCTGCGCCACCAGAATCTAATATCGTTCTTGAATCAATTTTTGAGGTTACTCTAAAGGCAATTCTAGCAGGGAAATTCGCCTTAATCATACCTGTAATTACATTAACCGAAGGTCTTTGTGTGGCAATAATTAAATGAATCCCAATAGCACGTGCTAATTGTGCTAAACGAGCAATAGGTGTTTCTACTTCTTTTCCAGCAGTCATAATTAAATCAGCGAACTCATCGACCACTAATACAATATAAGGTAAAAATTGGTGTCCGTTTTCAGGATTTAATTTTCGTTGTTTAAATTTCTCGTTGTATTCTTTAATGTTTCTAACCATCGCATCTTTCAATAAAGAATAACGGTTGTCCATTTCAATACAAAGAGAATTTAATGTATTGATTACTTTGCTATTATCGGTAATAATGGCGTCTTCAGAATCTGGTAATTTGGCTAAATAATGTCTTTCAATTTTATTAAAAAGCGTTAATTCCACTTTCTTTGGGTCGACTAAAACAAACTTCACTTCTGCAGGATGTTTTTTGTAAAGTAACGAAGTTAAAACAGCATTTAAACCAACCGATTTTCCTTGTCCAGTTGCTCCAGCCATTAAAAGGTGAGGCATTTTAGCCAAATCAAATACAAAAGTTTCGTTAGAAATTGTTTTTCCTAAAGCAATTGGTAATTCCATTTCTGCTTCTTGAAATTTAGCCGAAGCGATAACCGTTTTCATCGGAACCATCGTTGGATTCTTGTTTGGAACTTCAATACCAATAGTTCCTTTTCCTGGAATAGGAGCGATGATACGAATACCTAATGCGGCAAGTGACAACGCAATATCGTCTTCCAAACTTTTAATTTTTGAAATACGAATTCCAGCATCAGGAACAATTTCATATAAGGTTACAGATGGACCAACAGTTGCTTTAATTTGAGAAATTGTAATTCCGTAATTCCTTAAAGTTTCAACAATACGATTTTTATTTTCCTCTAATTCTTCTTGATTGATAGTGATTCCAACAGAGGTGTATTCTTTTAACAAATCAATCGTTGGAAATTTATAATTAGATAATTCTAGTTTAGGATCGAATAAACCAAAATCAGCTACTAATTTTGCTGCTAAATTTTCCTCAACAGTATCTTCGTCTGGTGCTTTTTCAATTACGAAAGCTTCGTCATTAGTAGTAATGATTTCTTTTGCAGGTTCAGGTTTAGTAACAACAGGTTGTTCAATTTCTAGACTCGGATTAGTAGTAGGAGTAACCTTTGGTTCCGTTTTTAAAGTTGGTTCCAATTCAATTTCTGAATAACTTGAAATTGTAGGTTTTAACGCTTCTTTATTAACTTCAAATTGTGATGTTGTTGGTTTTAAATACGGTTCTTCAAAAGCTTCATCTAGTTCATCTTTTGCTTCTTCAACTGCATATTCTTCTAAGTTGTATGCGCCAGATGTATCTTCGGAAGGTTTTGATTTCATAGCATCAATATCTTCTTTAAATTCTTTTTTCTTTTTCTCAAAGAACATTTTTATGCTATCTGGAGATATTTTTATTTTGAATAATAGATAAATCACTAAACCAAAAACTAAGACTAAGAATGTACCAATTTTTCCGATGTAATCTTGAAAAAATTGATTCATTTCATAACCAATTGTTCCACCAAGCTCAGGAATGGAATTAGCAAAAAATCCAAAAAGGATAGATAAGATGATGATGGCAAATAAATCCCAAAACCAAGTTGATTTTAATTTCTTTAAAGGCAAATCCAAAACCAAAAAAGCGCCAGTAATAAAAAATAATTTTACAAAAAGAAACGATGCTGCTCCAAAACCTTTATAAATAAAGAAGTCCGATAGAAATGCGCCTACTTTTCCCAACCAATTTTCTGCAGGTTTATTTCTGTCAGATAAAGCAGTGACAACACTTTGATCTTCTTGTCCATACATGAAAAACGAAATGAATGCGACTAACAATCCTATGGATAAAAGCACTAAAAGACAACCAAAAACTACTTTGTATTGTCTTTTTATTTTCCAAGGAAGTTTTTCTCCTAGTTCGTCAGATTTTGTATTTTCTTTTTTTACTTGTTTTGCCATTCGAAATTAAATAGTTGGTATAAAAATAGAAATTTTATGTTGTAATCAATTAAAATTTTGGAATATAAATAATGCATCCAATGGCAATAGCTGTCATGGCTGCAAAAAACACAGCTCCAGCTGCAATATCTTTAATAAAACCAATACGTTCGTGGTATTCTGGATGGATAAAATCGGCTACTTTTTCTACAGCAGTGTTCAATCCTTCTATTCCAAGAACTAATCCAATAGCTAAAGTTTGAATTAACCATTCTTCGTGAGAAATTTCAAAGTAAAAACCAGCAATAATCATTACTACTGCTAAACAACTTTGAACCATTACACTGTGTTCTGTACTGATTAATTTGACGGCACCTTTAAAGGCAAAGCCCATACTTTTAAACCTTCCTGTTAAGAATGTTTTATCTCTTTCAAACTCCATTTTATAAAGATGCTAAAGCGGCTTCGTAGTTAGGTTCGTCAGCAATTTCTGCTACTTGTTCAGCATGTTTAACGATTCCGTTTTCATCTAAAACGATTACAACTCTCGAATGTAATCCAGCCAATGGACCATCAACAATTTCTAAACCATAATTTTTTCCAAAGCTTCCTTCTTTAAAATCAGATAGATTGATAACATTTTCAAGACCTTCAGCTCCACAAAAACGTTTTTGAGCAAAAGGTAAATCTCTTGAAATACATAACACTTTTGTATTTTCTAAAGCACTTGCTTTTGCGTTAAAAGTCCTTACAGATGTAGCACAAGTTCCTGTATCAATGCTTGGAAAAATGTTTAAAACCAATTTACTTCCTGCAAAATCAGCTAATGTTGCTACAGATAAATCGCTTTTTACTAATTGAAAATCGTTTGCTTTTGAACCTACTTGCGGTAATGAACCATTTGTATTTATTGGGTTTCCGCCTAATGTTATTGATGCCATAATTATTAATTTTTAAGATTTCAAAAGTATGAAATTATTTCGGAATTGAGAAGTTTGATTTGTAGTATAAATTTAACACAAAATGTAGTTGTTGTATTATTGTTTTATTGTAATATTGCAATATAATAATTTTTATAAAAATGGGAGCATCTAAATCAGAATCATTTTCAGAAAAACACAACCAAATGGCAACGCTATTCAAAGCACTTTCGCATCCAGCTAGAATTGCAATTGTTGATTATTTATTATCTGTAGATAGTTGTATTTGTGGTGATATTGTAAATGAGTTACCCTTAGCACAACCTACTATTTCCCAACATTTAAAGGAATTGAAAAACGCTAACATCATCAAAGGAACAATTGAAGGAACAGCCATTTGTTATTGTATAAATCCGGAAACCATTGATACAATAGAAAATCATTTTGGCATCATTCGACACAAATTAAAGAATAAATGTTGTTAGCATAGCCTTGCTTAGATTGTTAAAACAAGACTACTAATATTCTACAATCTAATCAGTCTATGAAATCAAAAATATCTAAGATGTCTAAAAATCCAATAATCTAAAAATCTAAAAAATGAAACTATCAGAAATAAAAAATCAATTAAAAAACTTGACTCAGATTGCTTTTCAATTGCCGAATGGCGAATTGGTTCCAAATCACTTTCATGTAACTGAAGTAGGGAAAATAACAAAACACTTCATCGATTGTGGTGGCGTAGTTCGTACTGAAGAAGTTGTAAATTTCCAACTTTGGGAAGCCAACGATTATGATCACCGATTGCATCCTGAAAAATTGGTTCACATTATTGAATTATCGGAAGCCAAATTGCAAATTCCTGATTTAGAAATAGAAGTAGAATATCAAATTGCAACAACAATTGGAAAATTCGGTTTGGATTTTGACGGAACGAACTTTCAATTAAAGTCAAAGCTAACCGATTGTTTGGCCAAAGATAATTGTGGAATTCCACCAGAAAAGTTGAAAGTTAAAATAGGCGAGTGGAAGCAAAAGGAAACTTCATGTTGTACACCGGATTCTGGTTGTTGTTAAAAAGTAACACAAGGTTTATTAAAGTTTTTACTAAGTTTCACAAAAAAAACATCACTTAACTTAAAATGTATAGGAACCTTGCTTAAAACATTGTGCTCTTTGCTGTTAAAACTTAATTTATGTTAGAAAATTTATCAAATACAATACAAACAATTACTGAAATTTCAATTCCAAACGAACGAAAAGAAGTTTTAAATCCTTTGGTGGATTATATTCAAAACAAAGTAAATTCAAATGAAGAGATTCGTTTGAATTTTATTTGTACACACAATTCCAGAAGAAGTCATTTGTCACAAATTTGGGCACAAACAATGGCTTTTCATTTTGGAATAAAAGATGTTTTTTGTTATTCTGGTGGAACAGAAGCTACTGCGATGTTTCCGAAAGTAGCAGAAACATTGACCAAACAAGGATTTGAAATTCAGAAACTTAGTAAAGAAAATAACCCAGTTTATGCTGTGAAATTTGATGAAAATCAACATTCTATTATCTGTTTTTCTAAAACCTATTTTGATGATTTTAATCCGAAAAGTAATTTTGGAGCCATCATGACTTGCAATAATGCTGATGAAGGTTGTCCAATGGTTTTTGGTGCAGAAGCCAGATTTCCAATCAAATATGATGATCCAAAAGCTTTTGATGGAACCGAAATTATGAATAAAAAGTACGCAGAACGCAGTTTGCAAATTGCATCAGAAATGTATTATATTTTTTCAAAAATTAGTAAGTAATATGAAAAACTTTATTATCAAATACAAAAAGCCAATCATCATTACTACTTCTGTGATTGTATTGCAACTTATTTGGGGTTTTGACCCAAAATTTTGTTTAATAAACTTTATTTGGCTGTTGGTTTAAATTTAATTTTAAATCATTATTATTCGGCTTTCATCGTTATGAATAATACGATAAACGATACAAGCAACACAAAGAAAATAATAAAAAAGAACAAGGTTAAAATTGCGTTTATTACGTTTAAGTATCTCTTGTTTTGGTAGTATTCGCTAAAAACTTGATAATAAATTGTGATAATGGTTGTAGCTGTTATTATATTTATTATGGGATTAGTGTTATCATCCAAATTCAATATTTTTAAGAAGTCAGATAATAAGTTGAACATTAAAAAATAGATTAAGCATATACTTGCAATAATACAATGTTCAGCAAAATTAAGTTTTACTTTTCGATACACTATTCTTGATGAAATCGCAAAAAATGGTATAAAGGATAGCAAAATATATTTGATATTCTCTCGTGCAAAATTCAAGCTTTTCAAGTAATTTGGGTTGTTGTTTCTAAAACTAGGTTTATCGATGAAGGATTGAGCCAATATTGTGAAACCAATAATTACCAAAGTCAAATAAAAGAAATTATAGTATCGAACTCTTTTTCCCTCAATGTAGTTTTTTGCAACAATTGAAGGTCTGAGAATGATTTCTTTTAATGTAAAGGGCAAACCTTTATCAAAATGAAATACGCCATGAATAATGTCATGTTGTATAAAATGTTTAATATCAAGACGTTGTGTGTTTGATTTTTGACTGCAATTGTGACAAAATTTTCCAATTATTTCGGTACTGCAATTTATACAACTACTATTTTTGTACTCACCCATTTCAAAATGCTATGTTTAAAACTTTTACTTTTATTTTTCTTAATTAGTTATTAGCCAAATGTAAAAAAAAACTCAAAAATAAATCTGCTTATTTAAAATATTCTAAAAGATTCAAATGGTTATTTTTTAGGAACTTAATTTTAAAATAAGTTGAAAAACGTTGAAGAGTAAACGATGTAAAGGGTGTTTTCTAAAATCTCTTTTTTATTTCCAAAGAAATTAAAATTGGGAACCAAATTAGAATAGTCAAAATAAAGGAAATGATTTTTTTCCAATATGTTAGCGACTATTCTTAATTTCATAAAACATTTTTATCAGAAATTATAGTTTTTTAAGTTTTTCTATTATTTTTTTTGTTTCATCATCATTAACTTCATTTAAGTCAATTTTACTATCCCAAAAATAATATCCATTTTTATCTTTAGCGAAACAACTACAGTCATCACAAGTTTTAAAAGTTTTATAATCAACGCTGTTCATCTTCATTGCTCTTTCTCCATAAATGTAATTTTTATCTTTTGCATAGCAACTTTTTCCAATGACTTCAAATGTTTTTGCGTCTGCCATTTCTACAATCCAAAAGTTTCCTCCATCTGACATTACATAATGAGTATAAACATTCTTTTTGTCTTTATAAAATGAACTACCCAAATATTTAAAAGTTAAAGTATCGACAACATTTTTGATTTCTTTTCCTTCACAACACAATTGAGTTATGTATTTTTCAATATTTATTTGTTGTTCATTACTCGCTTGAGATTTAATTGCTAAATCACCATTTTTAGATTTCCATAAACCATAATTTGTTTTTTTCCAATATAAAATTTTATTTAAGCTATCCGTTTTTGATTTATAAAAATTGATTTTTTCAACTCTTGCATTCCAGACAGAATCTTTTTTTGGATTACTTTTTTCATGTTTAGAGTTTTTACAACTAAACAAGAAGAAAACAAAGAAAGAAATTAAAAATATTTTATTTAGTACTTTCATGTTCTGTGAAGTGGTTAATCAAGTTCCTTTTTTATCGATTTATGCTAATATTCTCAGATTTCATGAAGTTTGAAGATTTGCAAATCCGAAATTTTAAATTAAGTTTTTCTATTTATTCTTTTTTTTACCTTAGTAAAATATCTATTTCACTCTCTTTAATTTCTAATTTTACTAACTTTTCTTTTTCAAAGTTAAGAATTACTCTACCAAATTCAATTTTATTGTTCTCAGAATTTTCTATATTATAAAATTTGTTTTTTTTAATTTCATTCAGAATTTCTGTTCTTGATAAATCGGTATTATTTATAATTTCAGAAATCATTTTTAAATCTTGTTCAATAAGAGTTTTATCCATTTTTGTAAATGCTAAATGAACTTGATTACTATTATTTTTAGCAAATAAATATAGTATTAGAATTATTGAAATGATAAAGTAAATCCAAAATCCAACTTTCCATTTATCGTTTTTCTTTTCCATTTTTAAAATAGTTTATTTTTTTGTCGAATTATAAGTAATTGTTATTTAACCTATTTGATATTATAATAGCTTATCAAAGATAACCGAATTCCCACAAATCGCAAACAAAAAAACTCCCAATTTATTGAGAGCTTGATGTTTATTTATAAAGCAGTAATTTTATTTTTTTATAATTTTTATGGTTTTTTCTTCGGTATTATTTTTTAATTTAATCAAATACATTCCTGATTCAAGTTCGGATAAATCTAAAGTATTTGTGGTTTGATTTTCAAATTGTTTTTCGGTAATCAACTGACCTGAAAGATTATAAATTGTTGCTTTTTGAATTTCAAAATGATCTAAATGTAACACATCTTCTACAGGATTTGGATAAAAAGTCAACGCTTCAACGTCAACAGCATTTTCTGAAAGTGTTGTGGAAATAGTAAATTGATAAGGCGTTTGGTAATTAGTATTGGTTGGATTGGTACTGCTTATTTTTAAAAAATAATCTCCAGGCGATAGTGTTCTATTAAAATTCAAATTGCTTCCGCTGTTGTTTTGAATCGCTCCAACAGCAACTCCTGATGCGTCTAAAATACTAGCATTCATAGAACTTGTTACAATATTTGAAACTGAAACAGTCGCATTTATAGATTCAGTAGTAGTAAATTTAAAATAGTCAACATCTTCTGAAACAGGATTTTGAATCGTCGTAAATCCGAAATAAATTTTGTTGGTATCAATCCAATAAGCCAATTCTTTAAAATTAGGTTCGTCTAAACCTTGCATAATTTCATAATAATAACTCGTCAATTCTGTGTGATTTTCAATTAAATCGTAGCCCGAATTATAATAAAATAATTTTGCAGGATAAGTCAATGTTGGATAATAATGATTCAAATTTGATGATGGTTCGGCAACAATTCCATCGGTTGTAATATTCGTTCCAAAAAAGTTTGTAATTCTTCCAATAAAGCACGAAAAATCTATCAAGTTATCGATTGGTTTTTGGTTCAAGCCCAAAATAGATTCGCCTAAAACGCCATTGCAATTGATGTCAACATTATAAAAATCAGGAGTATTGGAATTATCATTCATATTGCTAGCATCCTGAATTTCGCTTCCGCCAAATAAATATCTTCCTGCTTCACCACTATAATAATAGGTCGACTTTAAATCGCGAATCGCCTCTGATTGTAAATCAGTTCCAGTGAAAAAGGCTAAAGCATTGTCACTTGCGTTGCTTCCGCCATGTGGAGTTCCAATGCAAAGTAATTTTGCCACATGATGGTAATTATCGGATTGCCAATTTTCTGAATTTTGAATGTATTCTCTTGAAGCTAATCCGCCCATACTGTGGCTGGCAATTATTACTTTATTTTTGCCTGTTATTTCCATAACGCGTTGAATGGCAACTTTTAAAGCTGCACCTTGTTTAGCAACCGCCGATTGATTACTCAAAACCGTTGTACCAACAGTACCATTTGGATTAACATTGAAATTTATGTAATAATAATCGCCATTTTGAACTGAGGATTCAAAGGCAATGATATCGGCATTTGCCGTTGGATAAAAATTTTTATTGGTCGTAACATTATTGCTATCAGCATTCAAGCAAAAATCAAATCGTCCGCCAAAAGTATAGGAATATTGACTATTCAAATAACTTGTGGTCGTATTCCAAGTTTCGGAACTTGAATTCAATCCGTGAATGAATAAAATAGGATAGGGAAGTTTGCTTTGAAACGAAGGCGAACTTACTTGCTCTGAAATAGTTTTTAGTGCAACAACACTATCGCTAATCGTTTGAAAATTTTCAAATTCCTTTGGTCGAGACTTATATTCAATAAGGTTGTTTTGAGCAAAACTTACTATTGAAATAATTGATAAAAAGGAAACTAAGGTAATTTTATTCATGTTTATCCATTATGAAATCAAGTGCAAGATAGGAAAAATGTTTCATATCAAATTTCATTGATGTTACGTCATATAGTGATTAAATAATTCCTAATCCAAATGCGAATGACAAAACCAACAATAAAATTGCAACCGAATATTGTAAAAATTTTAAAGTAACTTTCTTTAATAATTTATTTCCAATGAAAGCACCAGTCATTGCTGAAAGTGTGGCACAAAGGAGTAAGGGCAAATTTTCTTTCAAATCTAAATTCATGATTCGTGTGGCGTAAACGCTTAAACGAGTGAAATCTACAAACGATGAAATGACAACCGTAGTTCCAATAAACGCTTCTTTAGTCAATCCTGCACGAATTAAAAACGCACTTCTCAAAGCACCTTGCGCACCAGTTAATCCTCCAAAAAAACCACTCAAAGCGCCACCAATAGGTAGTTTTGATTTGTCAAATTTTAAGTTATTGAAATACGGAATCAAATCAATTACGGCAAAAAACATCATGAAAAGTGCCACAAGCAATTTTAGTGGGAATATTTCAAATGTTTTTCCAAAAAGTTGGTAGGAGTAAAGCGGTTCAAAATTGGGTATTTTGACTAAAATTAAAGCGCCAATAAAAGCAAAAAGAACCGCAGGAATTCCAAAACGAAGCAACACTTCTTTATTGAAATTTTTGCCTACTAAAACTAATTTGAAAATATTGTTCGAAAAATGAACTACGCCAGTCAAGGCGATTGCTACTTCTACTGGAAAGAAAATCATCATGATAGGCGTCAAAATAGTTCCTAATCCAAACCCTGAAAAGAAGGTAAGAATAGCAACAAAAAACGCTACAATTGAAATTAAAAGAATTTCCATTTTTCAAAAGTAGGGAAAAATGTTTGTTGATTATTGTGTTTTTTATTTTATAGGCTTTAAATGAATTATGTTTTTTGATTTTTTTTCTTCTAAAATTGGAATCAAAATTAAATTTTCATCATCTATTGATTTTATTTGTAATGCAACTTTATTTTCAACAAATAATTCAACACATTTTTTTGTTTTATTGTATTCCCATTTATATGTTTTATAGCCAATCTCAGATTTTATTTCATAAGTTTTATTATTACTAAATTTGATTATATGTTCTTTAAAGTTTTCATCATCAACAATTTTTTTCCCATTTTCAATTATGTAATCTATAATCCAAGTTTTGCATAAAACTTTTTTTAGATTCTCTTCATTAAGATTTGTATTTTGAGAATATGAAACTGAAATAAATAAAATTAATAAGATTGCTAATGATTTTTTCATACATAATTAAATTAAATTAACACAAAGTCAATAAAAATTCACAGACTTTTTTAGAGTAAACTTTATTTTAAATAAGAGTACTTTAATTAACATTGTTACAAATCAATATATTAGCAACCTTTATTTTTGCTTAGGTCACGTTTAAAAAGCACCTCATTATTTTGTTCAATATAATCGCTTGATAGAATCAAATAAGGATGATTTGGTGAAAAACTTGCATTGCGACTTTTTACAATTATTTTGTCGTTAACTTTTAAATTACTTAATGGTTTAAAATCTTTAGGAATAAATTGCATCATGTATTCTTCATCGTCAATTTTAACAATCAGCCATTTTGGTCCTGATTTTGTGTTTTCACGCTGAAAAGTAACAGAAGTCACTACAGCTTCCATACCAGAGAATTCTTTAAGTTGTTTCTTTATTTTATTATGACTAGCCTGTATTTTTTTACCTTCATCAGAATTTTTCCATTCATTGAAAAGGATGCCATCAGGAGAAGCTTCCCATTTTTTCTTTTTTTCGAGTTGCGAATTTTTGTCAGCAATAGTCAAAGTCTTTGGAGTTGTTGACTTAGTTTCGTTTTTGTTTTCACAATTAGCAAATACAAGTCCGATTACTATAATGAATAGTAAGTGCAGCATAGAAGTGTTTTTTTTCATAGTTTTCCTATTTTTAAATTGATATTGCAAAACTAGATTGATATTTTTAAGACTGAATAATTTTGATTGTAAATAAAAATGTAAATATTGTAAAAATGATTGTAAATTGGAGTTTGTGGGTTTATTGACATTAAAAAAATCTTGCGAAAGAAAAAAGTGAATTTACCACAAAATTCTCAATCTTGCCAAACGACAGTTGGCGGTAATAATTTTAACCAATAGCGTCTTTAAAAGTTGGGCGCTTTTCTTTTTTCAAAATCACGTTTTCAATCTTCTTTTTTATTCTTAGGTTGTAAGTGTCATTTGGGTTTATTGAAAGAGCTTTTTCTATTATTTTTATGGCTTCATCGTCTTTCTTGGCTACAAGTAAATTAATAGCATGATTTCCTAATAATGCAAAATTCTCTGGACTAATTTTTATTGATATTTCTGAAAACTCAATAGATTTTTCTATTTGATTTAGATGCATAGCAACTAAAGATGCTTCTTGGAAAAGAACATGGTTTGAACTTTCATAAGTAATTGATTTTTCAATATAACTTAGTGATTTTTCAAATTCTCTCATTCGTTGATATATTTTTCCAATAAAGAATAATGATTGCCAACTTTCGGGGTAAATTTCTAAAGCGGCTTCAAATGATTTCAACGCTTTCTTTGCTTTAATTTTTTCAAAGAATCCAAGACTTTTAGGTTTGTAACCGTCAAGTAAAATTATTCCATTTTGAAGTGAACATCCTTTATTATAATGTTTGTTGAATTCTGATATTTGGTTTTCTGTTAAGCTCATTTTTTTGAATTATTACTGCCAACGTTTTGCTGCTTCTAGCATTGGCTTAATTTGCTCACTGACAACAACAAATATACCGAATATTTGAAAACGCAATTTGTTTTGTAAGAAAAAAAATTTTCACAGAAGTTTTATAGATAAATCCCAGGCCTAGCCATAGCTTAAAACATTAGTTTTGCGACGCTTTTTCTGTAAGATTTTATTTTTTAATAATTATTTGATGTTTAAAATATATCTATTTTATATCAAAATTGATTCCGTTTCGTTGATTTAAAGTTAAAGCTTGTGATTCGGTAAAAATTGGATTCTGTCTAACAATTTGTTTAAAACCTGATGACTTAAAATTTATTTTTCCTTCTTGTAAATCTATTGACCATTCATAAATCCATTTATTTTTTTCTTGTTCAATTTTATCTATTAAGTATAAATCCTCAATTTCTAGCAAATCAGTTGTTCCGCCTCTTCTGTCAATGTCTATTGTTAATGCAAACGCATCGGTGAAAATAAGAGAACAAGGAGAAACCCAAAATGAAAAGTTTAGCTTAGGTGGAATTGGAGATACCCATTTAAAAATATAATCTATGTCGAAAATGAGATCAGTTGTATATTTATTATCTGTGTTTGTATTTTGAAAAATTAAACCGTAAATATTACAGTCATGCCACCCCATTTTTTCAAAGTCATTTTCTGTCCAAACTTTTTTTTCTAATAGATATTCTTTCATTTTGGTTTTTACAAAGTATTGATTTAAAATGTAGTACAACGTTTCGTGCGCAGAACTCGTTGCGGCTTTGGAACCGATAATTTTTCTATCAAAGATAAAATTTCTTGCGAGAAATAAACGTGAATTTACTAAAAAATTCGCAATCTTGCTAAACGCCTGTTGGAGGCATTTTTTTTGATTTATGTAGAATTTCGGACATTAATTTTTCAATATCCCCATTCATAAATTCTACAAATATTTTCTTAGCTTCATCTATATTTTTTAATTGTTTTGTTATTTGATTTTTGCTGTTTTCTGGAAATATGGCAATCAATTTTAAATCTTTATGAATTTCTAAAACATTTTCTTCTTCGTCAACTACCCAAAATGCTCCGTGTTCTTCGTCTGAATTTTCTAACTCTTCAAATGCTAAATACAAATTATCAATATTAAAGTTATCAAATGATGATGCGTTTGCAGATTCTAAATATTTCATCTTATTAATTTATTTCAAGACTATAATCTTTTCCAATTATTTCAAAAACTGTATCGTAAGTTCTAAAAATATAATGCTTGTATGTTTTATCAATTTTTTTTAAGTTGTTTTGATTGTCAATTTCAACCATTTTGTTTATTTGAATTGAGTTTTCAATTTCGTCAAATGAAGATTTGTATTCAACTTCGTCAAAGTCAAGTTCTGTCATTTTGAATAAATGAACATTTTTGAAAACTATTTTAAATTTGACATCATTATTATCATTTAAGTTTTTGCAAAGTGAACCAGAAAACTCTCCTAAAAGTTCAAAAGTTTCTTCATTAATAAAGTTGACTTTGTCTAAAAATATAGCGTCTCTGCCATAAATTAAACCAACCTTTGTTATAACAGGTTTTATATTTTCAATCATTTTTTCTGTTTTCGTCGTCGTCATCCAAAATTATCACCAACTATTATATATTTATAACTTTCTCAGACAAACACACCCAAATAAGGTTGTATATGTCTGACAAAGTATAGATTTATGTCTTAGTAAATATATTAAAATATATTAAATGGTTTCAATTTATTTTAGACAAAAAAAACTCCCAATTGCTTGAGAGTTTGTCTTTTATTTATCGATTGAGCCGAGGACACGTTTCATGAAGTCGTTGAGTGCTTCTTTCTTGTCTTTGCCGTCTTTAATCATTTTATGAACTTCGATGGCGCCATACATATTAGAAATTAACTCGCCAATGACTTCTAATTCTTCATCCTTCAAACTCGGAACTTCGCAAAGATTTTCTAAAACTTCAATCGTTTCAACTAAATAGTCTTGATCGTTGTCTTCAATAAATTGCGTTAAGTGTTTTATTACAGGTAATTTCATGTGTTAAATGTTAGGGTTTAGAAGTTTAAGAGTTTAAAAGTTTAAGAGTTAAGTAGTTTGAGAGTTTAATTGTTGTATACTTTATGTTTATTCCCTTTTAACCTCCTAAACATTTAAACTTTTAACCCAATAATTAAACTACTTCATGCACCAATTCTGTCAATACTTCTAATTTAGTTGTTTGGCTTTGGTTTACTAAAACACCATTTTTAAATGTTGCAAAGGTTGGAAGATTATCCACTTTTGCCATTTTTCTTGACTCAGGGAATTTTTCAGCATCTACAATTAAAAATGGAACGCTTTCGTTTTGTGAAGCCAATAGTTTGAATTTTGGTTTCATAATACGACAATTGCCACACCAACTTGCTGCATATTGCACAACAACCACATCATTTGAAGCTACTACTTCGGCTAAATTATCTTGTTCTATTTCTGTAAACATAATTTTAAAATTTCAATAGCAATAGCAATGTCAAAATTTAATTTTTTTTGACATTGCCATTGTCATTTTGATTGATATTTATTAGTGTGAAGCTAAATAAGCTGCAGTAGAATTTCTATCAGCGCTCATTGCGTCTTTTCCTTCTTCCCAGTTTGCAGGACAAACTTCACCTTTAGTTTGAACGTGAGTGTAAGCATCGATTAATCTCAAGTACTCGTTTACGTTTCTTCCTAATGGCATATCGTTTACACTTTCGTGGAAGATTTTTCCGTCTTCGTCAATTAAGTATGTTGCTCTAAAAGTTACATTAGAACCTTCAAGAATTTCGTCATTGATTTCCTCGTTGTAAACCCATTCTGCATCAAGAATATCTAAAGCAGCTGAAAGATTACGAGTTGTATCAGCCAAAATTGGATAAGTTACACCTTCAATTCCACCATTGTCTTTAGCCGTATTTAACCAAGCAAAGTGTACTTCGTTAGTATCACAAGAAGCACCAATTACCATAGTATTTCTGTTTTCAAATTCTCCTAAAGCTGCCTGAAAAGCGTGTAATTCTGTAGGACAAACAAATGTAAAATCTTTTGGATACCAGAATAAAATTACTTTTTTCTTGTTGTTTTTAGCTTCTTCTAAAACGTTGATTCTTAAATTATCTCCCATAAAAGAGATTGCATCTACTGTAATGTTTGGGAATTGTTTTCCAACTAATGCCATGATTGTTTTATTTTAAAATTATTAATGTTTTTCTGAGTGCAAATTTACGGCGAGAATCAGAAATAAAACATGATATTTATTATATTTTCCGATGGATTAATAGAGAAAAATTATCAATATATTTCTTACAAAATATTGGTATAAAAATTTTATTATGTGTATTTTTTAATGTCATTTATTGCATAAAAAACAAAAACCACCTTAAAAAGATGGTTTTATAGAAAAACAATAATAATTTGGGGAATCTTATTTCAAATCAAAACGATCTAAATGCATCACTTTTGACCAAGCATGAATAAAATCTTGGACAAATTTTTCTTTGTTATCGTCTTGGGCATACACTTCTGCGTAAGATCTCAAAACTGAGTTGGAACCAAAAACTAAGTCCACTCTAGTAGCAGTCCATTTAGTTGCACCCGATTTTTTGTCAACAATGTTATATAAGTTGTCACCTGCTGGTTTCCAACTGTAGTTCATATCGGTTAAATTCACAAAGAAATCATTACTCAAAACTCCTTCGTTATTTGTGAAAACTCCATGTTTTGTTCCACCATAGTTGGTTCCAAGAACACGCATTCCACCAATTAAAACCGTCATTTCTGAAGCTGTTAATCCTAGAAGTTGTGCTTTATCCAGCATTAATTCTTCAGGTTGTACCACATATTTAGATTTCATGAAGTTTCTGAAAGCATCGTTTGTTGGTTCTAATACTTCAAATGATTCTACATCAGTCATTTCTTGTGAAGCATCGCCTCTTCCTGCATTGAAAGGAACTTTTACGTTAAATCCACCTTCTTGCGCTGCTTTTTCGATAGCTGCTGTTCCACCAAGAACAATCAAATCGGCAAGACTAACTTTTTTACTTAAACCTGCTTGAATTTCTGCAAGTTTTGATAAAACTCTATGTAATCTTTCAGGTTCATTAGCTACCCAATTTCTTTGTGGCTCTAATCGAATTCTTGAACCGTTTGCGCCACCTCTAAAATCAGAACCTCTAAAAGTTCTTGCGCTGTCCCAAGCGGTATTAATTAGTTCGGCTCTTGTTAGTCCGCAGTTCAATAATTTTGCTTTTAATTCTTCGATTTCAGCATCCGATAAAGTATAATCTACTTTTGGAACTGGATCTTGCCAAATCAAATCTTCAGCAGGAACATCCGCACCTAAATATCGGTCTTTTGGTCCTAAATCTCTATGAGTTAATTTGAACCAAGCTCTTGCAAAAACTTCTGAAAAATAAGCTTGATCATTATGGAAACGCTCTGAAATTACCCTGTAAGCTGGATCCATTTTCATAGCCATATCGGCATCGGTCATAATTGGATTTTTTCTAACCGATGGATTGTGAGCATCAACAGGTTTGTCTTCTTCTTTCATATTTATTGGTTCCCATTGCCATGCTCCAGCAGGACTTTTTCTTAATTCCCAATCGTGGTTTAATAACAAATCGAAATATTCATTATCCCAACGTGTTGGATGTGTCGTCCAAGCACCTTCAAGACCACTCGTTACTGTATCGGCGCCATTTCCGTTGCCTTTTGGATTTAACCAACCAAATCCTTGATTTTCAATTCCTCCAGCTTCTGGTTCTGGACCTAAAACTGACGCGTCTCCATTTCCGTGTGCTTTTCCAACGGTATGTCCACCAGCAGTTAACGCCACTGTTTCTTCATCATTCATAGCCATTCTTTGGAATGTGATACGGACATCATGAGCCGTTTTTAATGGATCAGGTTGTCCGTCAACACCTTCAGGATTTACGTAAATTAATCCCATCATTACAGCTGCCAATGGATTTTCTAAATTTCTTTCACCAGAATAGCGACTTCCTTCACCACCAGATTTTGCTAACCATTCTTTTTCTGCACCCCAATAAATATCTTTTTCTGGATGCCAAATATCTTCACGTCCACCAGCAAATCCAAAAACTTTTAATCCCATAGATTCATAAGCCATTGTTCCAGCAAGTATCATTAAATCTGCCCATGAAATTTTGTTACCATATTTCTTTTTAATTGGCCACAAAAGTCGTCTAGCTTTATCTAAGTTTCCATTATCTGGCCAACTATTTAAAGGAGCAAAACGAAGGTTTCCTGTTCCTGCGCCACCACGACCATCTGCAATTCTGTAAGTTCCTGCTGCATGCCATGCCATTCTAATCATTAATCCACCATAGTGACCCCAATCAGCAGGCCACCAATCTTGACTATCAGTCATGAAAGCTTTCAAGTCGTTTTTTAAAGCTTGTAAATCTAATTTTTTGAATTCTGATGCATAATCAAAACTTTCTCCAAGTGGATTAGTTTTGGAATCATGTTGGTGTAAAATATCTAAATTAAGTGCTTTTGGCCACCAATCTTGGTTTTTAACACCATCGCTTAAACCTTTTTGATTTTGATGAAATGGGCATTTGCTAATGTCGTTTGAATGTTCCATAAATTTTTAGTAATTGTTTAATTTTAAAACTATTTTATTGATGAATGTTTAAATTTTGAATTTCAATATTGACAAATTTATAAATTAAAAGTCACTACAGTATAGATAATTTATGTTTTAAATTTATTTTTTAATAGATTTTAATTATAGTTTGTTATTTTTTCAATTTTGTAAATCAAAGTGAAATTATATTATATTTGTTTTTCTAACATTAACAAACTATCAAGATGTCATTAACTAATTTATTCAGAAGAAAACCAACTTCAACAATTTTACAACAAGGTGGCGATGGCGATCATTCAGGACTGAATAAAGTATTAAATGTTAGAGATTTAACTTTTTTTGGAATCGCTGCAATTATTGGTGGAGGAACTTTCAGTGCTATTGGAAATGCATGTTTCTCAGGTGGACCAGCAGTAATTTTGCTGTACATTATGTGTGCTGTAGCATGTGGTTTTACAGCAATGTGTTATGCTGAGTTTGCATCAAGAGTTCCAGTTTCAGGTAGCGCATACACGTATGCGTATGTTTCTTTTGGAGAATTATTTGCTTGGATTATCGGTTGGGCATTGATTATGGAATATTCGATAGGTAATATTTATATAGCATTTTCATGGAGTGGTTATTTCACCAATTTATTAGAAACCTTTCACATTCACTTACCAGAATGGTTGACTATAAATTATAAATCTGCACAAGATGCTTTTGTGGCTAACAAAGGAGTAGAAGGTTTGGCTGCATGGCAAAATGCACCAGTTATTGGAGGTTTAAAAATCATATTTGATTTGCCTGCTGTTGTGATAAATATTTTGATTACTTATTTGGTTTACAGAGGAACAAAAGAGTCCAAAAACTTTAGTAATGTAATGGTTTACATTAAGTTGGCTATAATTTTATTAGTAATAGTTGTTGGAGCTTTTTATATAGATATTGATAATTGGACGCCATTTATGCCTAATGGATTTAGCGGAGTTATGGGCGGAGTTTCAGCTGTATTCTTTGCTTACATTGGTTTTGATGCAGTTTCAACTTTGGCAGAAGAAAGTAAAAATCCTCAACG
The DNA here is from genome assembly GCF_027484205.1 of Flavobacterium sp. Taxonomy (GTDB): domain Bacteria; phylum Bacteroidota; class Bacteroidia; order Flavobacteriales; family Flavobacteriaceae; genus Flavobacterium. The sequence goes on along the minus strand of NZ_JAIXUB010000013.1, from coordinate 234,570 downwards.
AGATTTACCACGTGGAATGATTTATTCTTTGGTAATTTGTACTTTAGTTTTTATAGTTCTTGCTTTAGTGATTACTGGTATGGTTTCCTACGAATTACTTGGTGTAAGTGATCCATTGGCTGAAATTTTTGCTTTAAAAGGTGTAAAATGGATGTTGTTTATTGTGTCAATTGCTGCAGTAGTAGCCATGACAAGTGTATTATTAGTTTTTCAAATGGGACAGCCTAGAATTTGGATGACAATGTCAAGAGACGGTTTAATGCCGAGTAAGTTTGCAGAAATACATCCAAAATATAAAACACCTGGTTTTGCTACCATTGTTACAGGATTAGTTGTTGGACTTCCAATATTTTTTACGGATGAAAATTTTGTATTAGATTTTACAAGTATAGGTACTTTATTTGCGTTTGTATTGGTTTGTGGTGGAGTTTTAATGCTTTCTCCACAAAGTGAAACTGAACTTGCAGAGAGAGCAACCAAAGGAAAATTTAGAATTCCTTATGTAAATTCTAAATTTATTTTTCCTCTGATTATGGTCGCTGCTATTGTTTTAATTCAAACATATGTTCCAACATTTTTTACTGATGTTTTTGATTTTTCAGAAGGAAAAATGGCTAGCAATCTTCCAATGTTAGTTTTTCTTTTAGTTTGTATTGTAATGACTTTTTTATCCTTTACCAAAAACTTATCATTAATTCCTTTATTAGGATTGGTTTCTTGTTGTTATTTGTTAACAGGAATGGCAGTTTCTAACTGGATGTGGTTTGGAATTTGGTTGGTTTTAGGATTGATATTTTACTTCATTTATGGTTACAAAAACAGTAAACTAAATGTAAATTAATGATTTAAAAAAGATTTCAATTCGTCATAACTCTTAATCTTAATACTTACTTTTTCTTTATTAAGTACACTTTCAATTTGACTTGGAATATCTAATTTTATATTTAGAGTTGGTTCAACAATATCTAAGAATTTGATAGGATGTGCTGTCTCTAAGAAAAAACCAATCGAGTTAGGTTGTTTTTCAAGTTCTTTTTTCAACCCCAAATAACCAACAGCACCATGAGGTTCGGCAATATAACCTGAATTAATATGAATATTTTTCATAGCAAATTTGGTCTCGTCATCAGTGTATGTGTAAGAAGAGAAATCTTTTTCAAATTCAGACAAATCATTGTTATACATTTTCTGAATTCGAACGAAGTTACTTGGGTTTCCAACATCCATAGCATTGGAAATTGTTGCAACAGATGGCTTTGCATCGTAAATTCCGTTTTCTAAAAATCTTGGAATTGTATCATTGGCATTGGTAGAAGCAACAAAATGGGTTAGTGGCAAACCTAATTTTTTAGCCATAATTCCAGCGCAAATATTTCCGAAATTTCCACTTGGGCAAGATACTATTAAAGGTTTGTTGTGTTTTTTCAATTCTTTGTATGCAAAGAAGAAATAAAACATTTGAGGCAACCAACGAGCGATATTTATAGAATTTGCCGAAGTTAAATTTTTGTAATTCAAATCTTCATCAAGAAATGCTTTTTTGACCATGTCTTGGCAATCGTCAAAAACGCCATCCACTTCAAGAGCGGTAATGTTTTGACCTAAAGTCGTCAATTGTCGTTCTTGAATATCACTAACTTTTCCTGACGGATAAAGAATCACAACTTCAACACCTTTTACACCAAGAAATCCACTCGCAACAGCGCCACCAGTATCTCCAGAAGTTGCAACCAAAACGGTATTTTTTTGATCTTTATTTCGATTAAAATAAGCCAAACATCTTGACATAAATCGGGCACCAACATCTTTAAAAGCCATTGTTGGACCATGAAATAATTCTAGTGAAAAAATGTTTTCTTCGACTGAAACTAATGGAAAATCAAACGATAAGGTTTCCGATATGATTTGCTTTAATTCTGATTCAGGAATGTCGTCGCCTACAAATTGTTGTATGGCATTAAACGCAATTTCTTCATTAGAAAAATTTTCAATATTCTCAAAAAAAGATTGCGGTAATTGAGTAATTATTTCAGGAAAATACAATCCTCTATCAGACGCAAGCCCTTGAATAACTGCTTCTTCGAAAGAAACTAGATGTTGTTTATTGTTTAAACTGTAATATTTCATGTTTTTTTTGAAAGTGGATTAAACGGATGCTTCGTCCCAAAACTTCGGGACTGATTTCCACGGTTTTTTTTTAATTTTTAATTCGTAATTATAGTAACTCCATTTGGATTGATTCTTGAAATGTGCATATCAAATGCAATTCCTGTATTTTGATAACTTTCACTCATGGCAAAAGCTACTTTTTCAGCTTTGTCTTGTCCTTTACAAAGTGCGAAAATCGATGGTCCAGCTCCAGAAATTCCTGAACCTAAAGCACCATTTAGTAATGCAGCATTTTTAACTTCATCAAAATTAGGGATTAAATGTTTTCTTAAAGGTTCGATGATGACATCTTTTAGAGAACGACCAATTAATTCATAATCAGAAGTGTACAATCCAGCAATTAATCCACCAAGATTTCCTGTTTGTGTAATAGCGTTTTTTAGTGGAATCATAGGTTGTAAAACCGCACGAGCATCCGCAGTTTTTACCTCAATATGCGGATGTAAAACAACTGCGTAAAGTTCGCTAGGACTTTCAATTCGAATCACATCCAAAGGATTGTTACCTCGAACTAAAGTGAATCCACCAAGTAGGCAAGGAGCAACATTATCTGCATGTTCGCAACCACTTGCAATTGCTTCTCCTTTCATGGCAAAATCTACCAAATCGTGTTTTGAGAATGGTTTACCAAGTAATTCGTTGATTCCAAAAACAGCTCCAGCAGCACTTGCAGATGAACTTCCGATGCCACTTCCAGCTTTAATTTTTTTATGAATTTCTATTTCGAAACCAAAATCTAAATTCAAATTTTTAATAATAGCCAAACCTGCAACACCAGCTACATTTTTTTCGGTTTCCATTGGTAAGTCGGCACCAGTTATTTTGGAGATTCTAATACCTTTTTCAGATATCTTTCTGATAATCATTTCGTCACCAATTCCTTCTAAACATGTTCCCATAACGTCAAATCCGCAATTCAGATTGGCGATTGTTGCTGGACAGAATATTTTTATTTCGTTCATATTTTAAGACGCTATTTTTTTTGCCGCAAAGACACTAAGGCGCAAAGTTATTTTTAAATTTTTATTGCTAAAAAGCTAAATTCTTTGTGTCTTAGCGACTTTGTGGCTTATTATACATTTCCAATTCTAATTACATCGGCAAAAATTCCCGATGCGGTAACTGCTGCACCAGCACCAGCTCCTTTTATAATTAATGGTTGGTCAACGTATCTATCGGTGTAAAATTCGACAATATTATCTTTTCCTTCCAAATTGTAAAACGGACTTTCTTTCGGAATAAATTGCAAACCAACACTTGCTTTTCCGTTATCAAACGAAGCTACAAATTTTAATCGAGAATCTTTCGATTTTGCCTCGGCTAAAAGGTTTTCAAAATGGTTAGCATGTTTGGTTAACGATTTAAAGAAATCTTCATTATTAGTAGTTTCCATACATTCTTGTGGTAAAAAACAATTGTTTTCAATATGCTCCATTTCCATTTCGTAACCGCTTTCGCGAATTAGAATTAGAATTTTTCTTGCCACATCAACACCACTTAAATCTATTTTCGGATCAGGTTCGGTAAAGCCTTGTACGCCAGCTTCTTTTACTACATCATGAAAGTTGTATGAATCACTAAAATTGTTAAAAATAAAATTCAAACTTCCCGATAAAACAGCATTGATTCTATTGACCTTATCACCTGAAGCAATCAAATGTTTTAGTGTATCAATGATTGGTAAACCTGCTCCAACATTAGTTTCAAATAGGAAAGGAGCGTTGTATTTTCTTGATAAAGATTTTAAATATTTGTAATTTTCAAATTGAGAAGAACACGCAATTTTGTTGCAAGTAACGACTGCAATATTTTGTTTTAAGAATTGGTCATAAATTGATGCAATGTTATGATTAGCAGTAATATCTACGAAAATACTGTTTCGTAAATTCAAACTTTTGGCTTTTGAAATAAATTCGGAAACATTAGCATTTGAACCGTTTTCTATTATTGATTTCCAATCTTTTAAATTCATTCCGTCTTCATCAAAAACCATTTTGCGTGAATTTGAAAGTGCAATTACACGGACATTTATTTTAAGATTTTCTTTTAAGAATTTCTTTTGTTGGTTGATTTGGTCAATGAATTTTTCACCTACATTTCCAACACCCATTACGAATAAATTCAACTGTTTGGTATTGTCTTCAAAGAAGCGTTCGTGTAATGTATTCAAAGCTTTTTTAACATCATTTTCATTGATTACTACCGAAATATTTCTTTCAGAAGCACCTTGCGCAATGGCTCTAATATTTACGTTATTTTTTCCTAAAGTGCTGAACATTTTGCCACTCAAACCTTGGTGATTCTTCATGTTTTCACCAACTAAAGCTACAATGCACAAGTCTTTTTCAACTAGGCATGGATCAATTTTATTTTGGTTAATTTCTAATTGGAATTCAGTTTCAATTGCTTTTTTTGCCAAATCAGCATCTTGATTTTGAATTCCGATGCAAATAGAATGTTCTGATGACGCTTGTGTGATAAAAATTACGTTGATATTATTTTGCGAAAGAACAGAAAATAATCTTTTAGATGAACCAGCAACTCCAATCATTCCTGAACCTTCTAAAGTTAACAATGCAATTTTATCAATGTGCGAAATTCCTTTTATTGGGTTATTGGAAACATGATTTTCATTTGAAATATAGGTTCCAAAAGCTTGAGGTTCAAAAGTATTTTTGATCCAAATTGGAATTTGCGAATTTAAAACTGGTTGAATTGTTGGCGGATACAAAACTTTCGCACCAAAATGTGACAATTCCATCGCTTCTTGATAGGAAATCGATTCAATAGGTTGCGCTTGTTTTACAATTTTCGGATTGGCAGTAAACATCCCATTCACATCAGTCCAAATTTCCAAAGCATCCGATTTTGTTCCATTAGCAATTATGGCAGCTGTATAATCGGAACCGCCACGACCTAAAGTTGTAGTATTTTCCAATTCATCAGATGCAATAAAACCTGGTAAAAGAACGACTTGCGATTTATTGGAACTAAAATAATCAGCAATTAATTTATTTGTTATATCAAAATCTACAGAAGCTTTACCGAAGTTAGAATTGGTTTTGATTAGCTCACGACTGTCTTTAAAAGTACTATTCGGAATGGTTTGTTGCAAAGCAGTTGCAATGATTTGGGAAGACAATAATTCGCCAAAACTTGCAATAGCATCAGCAGTTCTTGGAGATAATTCGCCTAAAAGGAAACAGCCATCAAGCAAGGTCTGCAATTGATTTATTTGACTGTTAATCTTAATTAGTAATTGATTTTGATTTGAATTATCAACTAAATCAGCAATAGCATCAAAATGTTTTTGCTTGATTTCGTCAATTGCATTTTTATACGATTCATCTTTTGCGGCAGCTTTTTTGGAAGCATTGATAAGCATATCTGTCACGCCACTTAATGCAGAAACTACTACCGCAAGTTTGTTTTCCTTGGCTTTTTGATGGACAATATCGATTACGAGTTTTATGTTTTGGGCGTTTGCTACAGATGTTCCGCCGAATTTTAGTGTTATCATAGTTTTTATTTTTTAAACCACATAGATTTCATAGAATTTTGATTGAAGTAAAGTCGCTTAGCTTTACATAGATTTCATAGCACTTTATATCTTTTATGTGTTATTTGGCAAGTTTTTATAATATTCATTAACAAAGGTTTTTTGTCCGTCTTTGAAGATGTTTGAACAATTAAAATTTATCAGTATTCCTTTTGGTGATTTTGTAAGTTTCATGTAATTTAAAATTTGTGCTTCAACAATTGGATGTATTTCTGTAATTGCTTTTAATTCTACAATAATCAAGTTTTCGACTAATAAATCGCACCTAAAATCTGAAATTAGTTCTTTTTCTTTATAAATTAAAGGAATTTTCATTTCAGAAACATACTTAATTCCTCTGATATTTAACTCTTCTTTTAAGCATTGATGGTAAACACTTTCGAGTAAACCTCTTCCCATTATTTTGTGAACTTCAATTGCAGCTCCAATGATTTTGTATGTTAAGTCATCAATTTGTTTTTGTGTATTCATATTTTTCTTTTTTCCATATAGATATCATGATGTTTATACGCATATCTATTTACTTTTAATTATTTATTATCTATGTTTAAATGAAATACCTATGAAACCTTCTTAGCTATGTGACTGCTATGTTTCTATGTGGTTAATAATAATTAGCTCTCAATTGAAAGCCCATAGAAATTGGATTATATGTGAAAATTATACCCCAAATGGGGTTGTAGTTGTTGTAGATGTTGTGCCAACAAAAGTCGCAACCGAAGTACTGGTTGTGAAAAATGAAGTGATATTATTTTTGTTGTTCAACATACATTTCAAAAGTAGTATTTTTTGTTAATCAAAAAAATGTTGTTTGTATTTTTATGAATATCACAATTTTACATCGTTATCGCATTTGAAATAAATTATTTGAATCGTTATAAATGCTAAAAATTATTGATTTGATAATAAAATAGAAGTTAAAATAGTTGGATTTTAACAATTGTTTGCGGAATTTTGAGGTCAAATTACATTTAAAAATGGAGCATTCGCATTACATCAGTTCGGAAGTGTTGCAATTAGAGACTTTGCAAGACATTATATCGCAACATAAATCTATTGCCTTATCAGAAGAAGCAAAAATCAATATTCAAAAATGTCGTGAATATTTGGATAAGAAAATGGCTTCGAACGACCAACCGATTTACGGAATCAATACTGGTTTTGGCTCGTTATGTAATGTAAAAATATCTAATGAAAACTTATCGCAACTTCAAGAAAACTTGGTGAAATCGCATGCTTGTGGAACTGGAGATGAAGTACCGCAAGAGATAGTGAAAATAATGCTGTTGCTTAAAATACAGAGTTTGAGTTATGGAAATTCAGGTGTTCAATTGCAAACGGTTGAGCGATTAGTTGATTTTTATAATCATGATATTTTGCCTGTAATTTATACTCAAGGTTCGCTTGGAGCGAGTGGCGATTTGGCTCCACTAGCACATTTATCGCTTCCGTTATTAGGAGAAGGCGAAGTAAATTTTGAAGGTAAAAAAGTTCATTCATCTGAAGTTTTGAAGAAATTTAATTGGAAACCAATTGTTTTACAATCAAAAGAAGGTTTGGCTTTGTTGAATGGAACCCAATTTATGAGTTCGTACGGAAGTTATATTTTGCTAAAAGCGATGAAATATTCTTATTTAGCCGATGTTATTTCTGCAATTTCACTTGAAGGATTTGATGGAAGAATTGAACCTTTTAATGAGTTGATACATTATGCTCGTCCTCATAAAGGTCAGATTGTTACTGCAAGAAGAATTACAGATTTGTTAGAAGACAGTCAAATTATTGCTCAAGAAAAACAACATGTTCAAGATCCGTATTCATTTAGATGTATTCCACAAGTACATGGTGCTTCGAAAGATACGATTGATTATGTAAAGAAAGTTTTCAAGACAGAAATCAATTCGGTTACCGATAATCCAAATATTTTTGTTGGAGAAGACGTGATTATTTCAGGTGGAAATTTCCATGGTCAACCTTTGGCTTTGGCTTTAGATTTTCTTGCGATTGCTTTATCGGAATTAGGAAGTATTTCAGAAAGAAGAACCTATCAGTTGATTTCAGGATTACGAGGATTACCAGCTTTTTTGGTTGATAATCCAGGTTTGAATTCAGGTTTTATGATTCCGCAATATACGGCAGCTAGTATCGCTAGTCAAAACAAACAATTGGCAACACCTGCAAGTATTGATAGCATTGTTTCGAGTAACGGACAAGAAGATCATGTTTCCATGGGAGCAAATGCAGCAACCAAATGTTTGAAAATCATGGAAAACTTAGAGCGCATTTTGGCCATCGAATTAATGAATGCTTCTCAAGCTATTGAATTTAGAAGACCTTTACAATCGAGTGCTTTTATTGAAATGTTTTTAAAATCCTATCGTGAAGAAGTTCCATTTGTAAAAGAAGATCGAATTCTGCATTATGATATTGAAAAATCGGTTGCTTTTTTAAATACTTTTTTGATTGATTTGGAGGAGTAGTTTGAAAAAATTTATAACTATAGAAAGCGAAAATAAACTTTATATCAAGTTTCCATTTGATAAAACCTTGACAATAGTAAAAGTAGGTTTTATAGTGCTTTTTTTTATTTCAATTTTGTTTTTTGTAAAATGGAAATCCATCGACTTCTTTGATTTTTTTATTGGCTATTTTATCTGTTTATCAATTTTTATCTATATAAGTCTTAATTCGTATTTGGAGTGGAGAAAATACGGAAGAAAATTGCTTGAAAAAAAAAATACTAAATTGTATGTTGATAAAAAATTAATCACAGATTTACATCAAATTAAGTACATTACAATCAACTATGAATCAAGTAATTTGAGTATGGGTTGGTTTGTTCAATTTGATTTTTATTTATTCAATAAAGATATTTTTATTAATAGACAATTACCTGAAAAAATTGCTCAAGAATTAGCAGAAAAGGTTGCTCAATTTTTTGATGTTGGAATTCAGAAATTAAGATAAAAATATGACAATCTATTCTTCAATTTCATCATTAATTTTCAATAATTTATTAAATCTAAAATCAATTAATGTTCCTTTTCTAGTTCCTTTTTTTCCAACAATATCAGTTATTTCCCCACTTTTCAAGTTAGTTATTTTAATTCCTAATAATTTTTCGTTATTAATAGAATAATAAGTGTCATAAATCAAATATTTATATTCACCATTAGAAAACTTAACGTAGTTCAAATCCATTCCTTCATTTTCTATTCCGCCACCACGTAAGTAGAACGAATATTCAAATTTTTTCCAACTGTCTTCATTTTTACTAGGAAATTCTAACTCAATTTTGTTTTTTGTTCCGAATCTATAAATGATGTACGCATCATTTTTATCTTTTGCTAAAACCATTTTTTTTCCATTTTGTGTTTCGAAACCGAAAACTAAAATTTCATTTTGCAAAACATAATTTTGGGATGAAGCAAAATTTATCGAGATAGTAATAAAAAAAAGAAATACTATTTTTTTCATAAAGATTACTTTCGTTTTTAATAAAAATTATAAAATTAAAATATCAAACTCAAAATCCCAAAAATAGCGGGAACAGCTTGAACAAACAAAATTCGTTTAGAAACCGTCATTGTACCATAAATTCCGGCAACTAAAACACAGATTAGAAAAAATAACGCAACATTTTTACTCCAATTAGCATCTGATATAAAGAGCGACCAAATCAATCCCGCAGCAAGAAATCCGTTGTATAAACCTTGATTGGCAGCCATGACTTTGGTTTTTTCAAATTGATCTTCAGGAATAGTTTTGAATACTTTTTTGGCACGAGTTGTCCAAGCAAACATTTCTAACCAAAGAATGTACAAATGAATGAAAGCGATAAATCCTACGATGATTTGTGATGGTAAATTCATATTTTGTTTATTAATTATTCTCTTCTAAAACTTTTTCAATTCGTTTATCGGGCACAAGCCACATCAATGCTACAAGAATATAAATACAACCTGATGCTATTGGATAATATTTGGTTAAAAATACAGCAATTAAATATAAAACAACAGATGCTTTTCCTTTAAAATCTTTACCAACAGCTTTATATAAAATTGAATCTTTGCCATGATGTTTAATGATTGTAAATTGAAGAATATTGAAAGCAATTCCGTTCATTAATAAAATAATTCCATAAAGCATCATCGGAAAAGAAGCAAAATGATGTTCACCAATCCAAGCGGTAGCAAAAGGAATTAACGAAAGCCAAAACAATAAATGTAAGTTTGCCCATAGAATCTTTCCATTGACATTTTTTGCTGTTTGAAGTAAATGATGGTGATTGTTCCAATAAATTCCAACATAAATAAAACTCAAAATATAACTCAAAAATTTATGAGATAATTTTACAACGGATTCAAATGTAGCATCATTCGGTACTTTAAATTCTAATACCATGATGGTTATAATAATTGCTAAAACACCATCGCTGAAGGCTTCAAGTCTGTTCTTGGTCATATTTAATTGTTTAAATTTCCTAATGTTTTATGAATTTTTCTTTTGTGATGGGTTTGTTTTAAATCTTTATCACCCGAAATAATACTGATGCTTCCATCAACTTCGAACATGGCTAATTTGACATCTTTATAAAATTCTACTCCATGTTCACGCATAGCTTCTTTGAGTTCATCATCAGTTATTCCTAATCTTCCAATGGTTTTGAATTCGATTTTTCCGTTGTGAATAAGAATTTCTGGCGTATCTTGAACTAGTTTTTTTATGAATTGTGATTTTGACATCACTTTTTTGAAAACATAATTAATAATAAAAAGTGCTAATGCAGCTACAATTCCACCATAAAGTGATGTATTACTTCCAACCATAGCATTTTGAACCGAATTACTAATCAGTAAAATCAAGATTACATCGGCTGTATTTAGTTGTGATAATTGCTTTTTTCCAAAGATTCGGAGTGCAATAATCATAAAAAAATAAACAGAAACACTTCGAATAGTAATATCTAAATAAGGATTCATAAGTTAGTTTTCAATAATCACTTTTTCTTAATATTATTTTCAATCGCTTTAATCATCTCACCAGCAATGTCTTTATTAGTTGCTCCTTCAATTCCTTCTAATCCTGGCGATGAATTTACTTCTAATAAAAGTGGTCCTTTTGTAGAACGAATGATGTCAACTCCCGCAACTCTTAAGTCCATAGCTTTTGCTGCTTTTATAGCAATTCGTTTTTCATCGGCTGTTGGTTTCACAATTGAAGCAGTTCCTCCCATGTGAATGTTGGCTCTGAATTCTCCCGGAGCAGCTTCACGTTGAATCGATGCAACTACTTTTCCATCAACAACAAATAATCGCAAATCTTTTCCGTTAGCTTCTTTGATAAATTCTTGAACTAAAATATTGGCATTTAAGCTCTTAAATGCATTAATTACTGATTCTGCAGCTTTTTTTGTTTCGGCTAAAACAACTCCTTTTCCCTGTGTTCCTTCTAATAATTTCACAATTAATGGCGAACCACCAACCATTTTTATCAAATCGTCTGTATCTAAAGGTGAATTGGCAAATCCTGTAGTTGGAATATCGACACCATTTCTGAGTAATAATTGCAATGAAAATAATTTATCACGCGATTGTGTTATGGCAGCAGCCGAATTCAAACAATAAACTTTCATTGCTTCGAATTGTCTCGTTAAAGCACAACCATAAAACGTAATACTTGGGCGAATTCGTGGAATTACAGCATCAAAATTATCTAATACTTTTCCACCACGATAATGAATTTCGGGTTGGTCGGCATCGAGTTTCATGTAACATTCTTTGATGTTTAGAAAATGCATTTCATGACCACGCATTTCACCAGCTTCCATTATTCGTTTGTTGCTGTATAATTCGGGATTACTTGCTAATAAACCAATTCGTAAACCGGATTTATTTGCAATTGAATTCACATACAAATCTTTTAAATTTTCTGTAGTAGTTTGGCCTAACAGATATTTTTGTTCTGGATCAACTAGAATTCTTCCGCTCATGGCTTCACGACCAAGAAGCATTCGAAATCCCATAGAATCTCGATTGGTTAAAGTCATTTCGATTTTCCAAGAGTCATTTCCAAGTTTGATTTCGGTTTGAATTACATAACGTTGTTCACGAAAACCACTCGAACTTTTTACAACACGTTTGTCTATTAGAATTGCCTCACAATGAATAACTGTTTTGAGATTATTTTGAATAGGATTGATGTCAAATTTTACCCAGTTGATTCCATCTTTTACGAAAGGTGCAATGTTTATGGCATGTAAAGCAGAAGTTTTTGCACCCGAATCGACACGTGCTTTTATTGCAGGAATTCCTAATTCTGGAAAAGAACACCATTCTTCAGAACCTAAAATGATTTTGTTTTGTTGCATTTGATTAAAAAATTAAGCCACGAATTACAGGAATTTTCACTAATTATTTAGAGTAATTCAAGTATTTCGTGGCTGAAATATTGATGATTAAATTTTAACTTGTTGGTTCTTCTTTCTTTTGAACTTTTACGTTTAATTCGTCAGCACCATCTTCGATATCCATAAAAATTTCGTCACCTGCATTGATTTTTGAAGTAATAATTTCTTCGGCAAGCGTATCTTCAACATATTTTTGAATAGCTCTTTTTAAAGGTCTTGCGCCAAATTGTTTATCAAATCCTTTTTCAGCGATGTAAGCTTTTGCTTTGTCAGATAATGTTAATGTATAACCTAAATCTGCAATTCTTAAATATAATTTTTTCAATTCGATTTCGATGATTTTGTCAATATCATGTTTTTCTAATGAATTAAATACAATTACATCGTCGATTCTGTTTAAGAATTCAGGCGCAAATGTTTTTTTCAAAGCATTTTCGATAATTCCTTTAGAATGGTCGTCCGCTTGAGCTACTTTGGCAGCAGTTCCGAAACCAACACCTTGACCAAAATCTTTCAATTGACGCGCACCAACGTTAGAAGTCATGATGATAATTGTATTTTTAAAATCAATTTTTCTTCCTAAACTATCAGTTAAATAACCGTCATCTAAAACTTGTAACATCATATTGAAAACATCTGGATGTGCTTTTTCAATTTCATCAAGCAATACAACACAATATGGTTTTCTTCTCACTTTTTCGGTTAATTGTCCACCTTCTTCATATCCAACGTATCCTGGAGGTGCACCAATTAAACGAGAAATAGCAAATTTCTCCATGTATTCACTCATATCAATACGAATTAACGCATCTTCAGAATCAAATAGTTCTTTTGCTAAAACTTTTGCTAATTGTGTTTTTCCAACTCCTGTCGAACCTAAGAAAATAAATGAACCAATAGGACGATTTGGATCTTTCAATCCAGCTCGATTTCTTTGAATGGAACGAGCAATTTTCAATACAGCTTCGTTTTGTCCAATTACCTTACCTTGAAGTAGTTCAGGTAGATTAGCTAGTTTATTACTTTCAGTTTGAGCAATTCTATTTACTGGAATTCCTGTCATCATCGAAACCACATCGGCAACATTATCTTCTGTAACTTGAATGCGATTATTTTTAGAATCTTCTTCCCATTGTTCTTGAGCAATAGCAAGTTCTTTTTCTAGTTTCTTTTCGTCATCACGAAGTTTGGCTGCTTCTTCATATTTCTGTCTTTTTACAACAGAATTTTTAAGCTCACGAACTTCTTCCAATTGACGTTCTAAATCCAAAATTTGTTTTGGAACATCAATATTTGTAATATGAACTCTTGAACCCGCTTCGTCTAATGCATCAATTGCTTTGTCTGGTAAAAAACGTTCTGACATATATCTGTCTGTAAGTTTTACACACGCTTCAATTGCTTCGTCAGTGTAAGTTACATTGTGATGGTCTTCGTATTTATTTTTGATGTTATTTAAAATAGTAATGGTTTCCACAACCGAAGTTGGTTCTACAATTACTTTTTGGAAACGTCTTTCTAAAGCACCATCTTTTTCAATGTATTGTCTGTATTCATCAAGTGTTGTGGCTCCAATACATTGTATTTCACCTCTTGCTAAGGCAGGTTTGAACATGTTAGAAGCATCAAGCGAACCTGTTGCTCCACCAGCACCAACAATGGTGTGAATTTCGTCAATAAACAGAATGATGTCGTCGTTTTTCTCCAACTCATTCATTACAGCTTTCATTCGCTCTTCAAATTGTCCACGGTATTTTGTTCCGGCAACTAAACTTGCTAAATCTAAAGTTACAACTCTTTTATTGAAAAGGATTCTCGAAACTTTCTTTTGGATAATTCTCAAGGCTAAACCTTCAGCAATAGCCGATTTACCAACTCCAGGTTCACCTATTAATAAAGGATTGTTTTTCTTTCTTCTGCTTAAAATTTGGGAAACTCTTTCAATTTCTTTTTCGCGACCTACTACAGGGTCAAGTTTTCCTTCTTCTGCCATTTCTGTTAAATCACGTCCAAAGTTATCCAAAACAGGAGTTTTAGATTTCTTATTGGATTTATTGGCAGGTGTATTAAAACTGTCGCCTTTCATACTGTCATCTTGACCTGAATCTTCATTGAACGATTCGTTTCTTGGTAAATTTTCTAAAAAATCTTCGTCTTTTGGTGTCATATCTAAATATTGTTCTTTTGCTATTTCATAATCGATTTTCATCTTATTCAATAGCTTTGTTGTGGGATCATTTTCGTTTCTCAATATACATAACAATAAATGTGCCGTGCTAATTGAGGTGCTTTGAAAAACTTTAGCTTCAAGAAAAGTAGTCTTTAAAGCGCGTTCTGCTTGTCTTGTTAAGTGCAAGTTTTTCTTTTCTATGCTGGTTTCTGCATTAGGATTTGGCGGACTTAAAACTTCTACTTTACGTCGTAAATGCTCTAAATCTACAGAAAGACTATTCAAAATATTGATTGCCTTTCCGTTTCCATCTCTCAAAATCCCCAGCATAAGGTGTTCAGTACCAATAAAGTCGTGGCCTAAACGTAATGCTTCTTCCTTACTGTAGGTAATAACATCTTTAACTCTTGGAGAAAAATTATCATCCATATTTATATAGTATTATTGAGGTAAATTTAGTGAATTACTTGAATTATTACAAATATCATTCCGAGGAAAACACTTGTCAGTAAATTGACAAAAAAATATTTGAATAAAATACTAACAATTTGCTAATTTATTAACCATTTTATTAGTCAATTTTGTTAATAAATCATTGAAATTAGTCTTTGAAAATACTTTTAAAAATAGCAAAAAGATGTATATTGCACGTTTGAATTCTAAATTAATTTATTTTAAAAATTTATAAATATGTCTGACGGAGAAAAGTTAATTCCTATTAACATTGAAGACGAAATGAAGTCAGCTTACATCGATTATTCGATGTCAGTTATTGTTTCTAGAGCATTGCCAGATGTGCGTGATGGTTTGAAACCAGTACACAGAAGAGTACTTTATGGAATGTATGATTTAGGAGTTTTTTCTAATAGAGCTCACAAAAAATCCGCAAGAATTGTTGGAGAAGTTTTAGGTAAGTACCATCCACATGGAGATACTTCGGTATATGATGCAATGGTGCGTATGGCGCAAGAATGGAGTTTACGTTATTTATTAATTGATGGTCAGGGTAATTTTGGTTCTGTTGATGGTGATAGTCCTGCTGCAATGCGTTATACTGAAGCAAGAATGAAAAAAATGTCGGAAGACATTATGGCAGATATTGACAAAGAAACCGTTGATTTCAAATTGAACTTTGACGATACTTTATATGAGCCAACTGTTATGCCAACCCGTGTTCCTAATTTATTAATAAATGGAGCATCAGGAATTGCAGTAGGTATGGCTACAAATATGGCACCTCATAATTTATCTGAAGTTATTGACGGAACATTAGCTTATATTGATAATGAAGAAATAGAAGTTGATGAATTAATGAACCATATTAAAGCACCAGATTTTCCAACTGGTGGTGTAATTTATGGTTATGAAGGCGTTCGTGAAGCTTTCAAAACAGGAAGAGGTAGAATAGTAATGCGTGCTAAAGTTGGCTTTGAAGAAGTTGACGGAAGAGAATCGATTATTGTTACCGAAATTCCATACCAAGTTAACAAAGCTGAAATGATTAAGAAAACAGCGGACTTGGTTAATGAGAAAAAAATTGAAGGTATTGCTAACATACGTGATGAATCGGATAGAAATGGTATGCGTATCGTTTATATTTTAAAACGTGATGCTGTTGCTAATGTAGTTTTAAATACCTTATATAAATACACGCAATTACAATCTTCATTCAGTGTAAATAATATTGCATTAGTAAAAGGAAGACCTCAAATGTTGAATCTGAAAGAATTGATTCATTATTTTGTGGAACATCGTCATGATGTTGTAGTTAGAAGAACACAATTTGAATTAAGAAAAGCTGAAGAAAGAGCTCACATTTTAGAAGGTTTAATCATTGCTTCTGACAATATTGATGAAGTAATTGCATTAATTCGTGCTTCTAAAGATGGAGAAGAAGCAAGAGCTAAATTAATAGAAAGATTTAGTTTATCAGATATTCAAGCTCGTGCGATTGTTGAAATGCGTTTAAGACAATTAACAGGTCTTGAGCAAGATAAACTTCGTGCAGAGTATGAAGAAATCATGAAATTAATCAACCACTTGAAAGAATTATTAGCTAGCAAAGAAATGCGTATGGCTTTGATTAAAGAGGAGTTGGTTGAAATTAAAGATAAATATGGTGATGAGCGTCGTTCAACAATTGAATATGCTGGTGGTGATGTTAGTATTGAAGATTTAATTGCAGATGAAAATGTGGTAATTACTATTTCGCATGCTGGCTACATTAAACGTACATCTTTAACAGAATACAAAACTCAAAATAGAGGTGGAGTTGGACAAAAAAGTGCTGGAACAAGAGATCAAGATTTCTTAGAACATTTATTTGTTGCAACTAATCACAATTATTTATTGATTTTTACACAAAAAGGAAAATGTTATTGGATGCGTGTTTACGAAATTCCAGAAGGAAATAAACAAAGTAAAGGTCGTGCACTTCAAAACCTTATCAACATTGAAAGTGATGATAAAGTAAAAGCATTTATTTGTACACAAGATTTAAAAAATCCTGAATATATTAAAGAGCATTACATCATCATGGCTACTAAAAAAGGTCAGGTGAAGAAAACATCTTTAGAGAAATATTCTAAACCAAGAGTTAATGGTGTAGCTGCAATCACAATTAAGGAAGACGATGAATTATTAGGAGCAGAGTTAACTAACGGAAGAAGTCAAGTTTTAATTGCTGTTAAATCTGGTAAATTAGTTCGTTTTGAAGAAGCTAAAACTCGTCCAATGGGTAGAACAGCTTCTGGAGTTCGTGGAATTACATTAAGAGACGACCAAGATGAAGTAATCGGAATGGTTTCTGTTGATGAAAATAACATTAATGAGACTCAATTATTAGTAGTTACAGAGAATGGTTATGGAAAAAGAACCAAACTTGAAGACGAAGGAGAAGCTGTTTATAGAATAACCAATCGTGGTGGAAAAGGTGTGAAAACATTAAACATTACTGAAAAAACGGGTGCATTAGTTTCGATTAATACAGTAACAGATGCTGATGATTTAATGATTATCAATAAATCTGGATTAACAATCAGAATGGATGTTTCTACATTAAGAGTTATGGGTAGAGCTACGCAAGGAGTTCGATTGATTAACTTAAAAGGAAGCGATTCAATTGCAGCTGTAACTAAAGTTATGAAAGATGAAGAAGAAGAAGCTGTGGCAATTGACGGTGAAGAATTAGAAATCGATCCAAATGCTGTTATTGAAGATGATGCAGATGATGACGATGTTGTAGAAAATCAAGATGAAGAAGGTGATGACGCTGATGATGATTCTGAAGAATAAATTTTAAAATAAAATAAATGCAAAAGCTGTGTTTCCTGATACATTTATTTGGTGGCATAGCTTTTGTTAATTAACACAAAAAACAATTAAATAATATCATTATGAAAATTAAACAAATAATAATTGCTAGTACATTATTAGTTTCTGTTGCTTCTTTCTCCCAAAAGGATGAGTTGAAAGCGTTAAAAAAAATCTATGCTAAAGAAATTCCAAGTGCATCTGATATTGCTGATTATAAATCAAATTTAAATAAATTAGAACCGCTAGCAACAGAAGAAAGTGACAAAATTTATACAAATTTTTACAAATGTATGCTTCCAATAATGGAAATTTCTTCTTTAGGTCCAGCAGCCACTCCTGCTCAGATGATGAAATTTGTTAATGCAAAATCAATTTCTGATTTGGCAACAGGTTTAAATGCAACTTTAGATTTTGAGAAAAAAACCGGAAAAAAAGTTTACACTGATGATATTAATGAAACTATCGCTTCTTTTAAGCCTGAAATGTTGAATTATGCAGTAGCATTAGGAAATCAAAAAAAATATAAAGAATCATCAGAAGTTTTATATGCAATTTACCAATTGGATAAAAAAGATCAAGAAAACTTATATTATGCTGCAGGTTATGCTGTCAATGGTGAAGATTTTGATAGTGCTTTAAAATATTATAAAGAATTAAAAACAATCAATTATTCTGGTGAGAAAACTTTATACACTGCAAAAAATATAGCAACTGGTGAGGTTGAAACTTATGATGATAAAAATGTAAGAGATAGTTTTATAAGACTTAAAACGCATAATAATCCAAAAGAAGAAAAAATTCCATCAAAAAGAGGAGAAATCTATAAAAATATTGCTTTAATTTTATTACAACAAAATAAAACTGATGAAGCAAAAGCTGCTATCAGTGAAGCTAGAAAAGACAATCCAAATGATACTTCTTTAATTCTAACAGAAGCAGATTTGTATTATAAACTTAATGATTTTGCAAAATATAAAGAGTTAGTTGGTCAAGCACTAGCTGCAAATCCGAATGATGTAGATTTGATTTTTAATCTTGGTGTGGTTTCAACAGAAACTAAACAATATGATGAAGCAGAAAAATATTATAATAAAGTAATTCAGTTAAAACCTGATTATGTAAATGCTTATTTGAATTTGTCTGATTTAAAATTAAAACCTGATGGGAAAATTGTTGAAGAAATGAATAAATTAGGTACAAGTGCAGCAGATTTGAAAAAATATGACAATTTAAAAGCGGAAAGAGTAAAATTATTTAATAGCGCTTTACCATTATTAGAAAAAGCTATTGAATTAGATCCTCAAAATGAAGTTGTTAAATCTAATTTATTGACTGTTTATAATTTCTTAGAATTAACGGATAAGTACAA
Source organism: Flavobacterium sp. (assembly GCF_027484205.1). Lineage (GTDB taxonomy): Bacteria > Bacteroidota > Bacteroidia > Flavobacteriales > Flavobacteriaceae > Flavobacterium. Next base: position 215,579 of record NZ_JAIXUB010000013.1, on the reverse strand, counting down.
AGCATTAAAAGCTAAAAATTAATTTTAGTAAATGTTTTAAATAAAAAAATCGCTTTGAAAAAAGCGATTTTTTTATGTTATAAATCCAAGTCAAACGTCTTTTTTAATAACTCTAAATTTGGATTGATTTCATTCAATCGATTGAATTTATCTTGTGGTGTAAACGCATTTTTAACTTTCACTTCTTCATTCACAACAACTTCAATTGTAATGTCATGATTGTGTAAATGTCCTCTTAAATATCCCAATAGTTCTGGTTTAGCTTTGTCAAAATCAATTTTAGAACCTTCATTCGGAAGTTCATAAACAATGATAGTGCCATCAAGTTTAGGATCACTAATTCTTAGTAATGACTCCATGATTTTTGCACCTTTATCACCTAATCGGTCAGCAAATTTATACCAAAGTTCAAGCATTTCGGTTTCTGTAAAAGCTTCACTAGGCAAATGCTCTTCCACTTTTACAACACCTTTTTGAGCTTCCATCAACTCTTTTTTCGCACGAATACTTGATAAAGATAAAGCAGAAACGTTATTAGTTGCAGGTTGCAGGTTTTGGGTTTCAGGTTTTAAATCAATTTCAGGTTTTGGAGCTTCAGGAACAATTTCTAAATTTGTCTTTTTATTAGAATTATCATCTTCCACCTTCTGACTTCCATCTTCGATCTTCTGGCTTCCATCTTCGGTCATCTGGCTTCCATCTTCTGTCTTCTGACTTCTAACTTCAGTCTTCTGACTTCCATCTTCAATCTTCTGACTTCCAACTTCCGTTATAGAATAACTATTGTTTCTGTAATAAGTCGGTGGAATTATAAAGTCAACTTTTTTTTTTCTCCATCAAAATCGATAGAGCAAAGTTGCATTAAAGTTAGTTCAACTAACAAACGTTGGTTTTGAGAAACCTTGTATTTTAAATCACAATCGTTGGCAATTTCAATCGCTTTTAAAAGAAAATCCGATTGACATTTATGTGCTTGTTGACCATAAAGTTGTTGCGCTTGCTCACCAGCTTCTAATAAAACTAAAGTTGCCGGATTTTTGCAAACCAATAAATCTCTAAAATGCGAAGCCAATCCAGATACAAAATGATGTCCGTCAAAACCTTTTGATAAAATATCATTATAGGCAATCAAGATACTTGGAATATTGTTTTCCAAAATCAAATCGGTTACTTTAATATACGTTTCAAAATCAAGTATATTAAGATTTTCAGTTACAGCTTGACGTGTCAAATTGTTGCCACAATACGAAACAACTCTATCAAAAATCGATAAAGCATCACGCATCGCACCATCAGCTTTTTGAGCAATAATGTGTAAAGCGTCGTCTTCAAATTGAACTCCTTGACTTGTAGCTACTTCTGCCAAATGTTCTTTAGCATCTTTAACTGTAATTCTTTTAAAGTCAAAAATCTGACAACGAGATAATATCGTCGGAATAATTTTGTGTTTTTCTGTAGTCGCTAAAATAAAAATAGCATGTTTTGGCGGTTCTTCTAATGTTTTCAAAAACGCATTAAAAGCGGCAGATGACAACATGTGAACCTCATCAATAATATAAACTTTATATTGTCCTGTTTGTGGCGGTATTCTAACTTGATCAATTAAATTTCGAATATCATCAACTGAATTGTTTGAAGCTGCATCCAATTCGAAAACATTAAAAGCAAAATCTTCATTTGGATCATCATAACCTGGTTGGTTAATTTTTCGAGCCAAAATTCTCGCACAAGTAGTTTTTCCAACACCTCTTGGACCAGTAAATAATAGGGCAGAGGCCAAATGATTAGTTTCTATAGCATTCAACAAAGTATTCGTAATAGCTTGCTGACCAACAACGTCTTTAAACGTTTGTGGACGATACTTACGAGCTGATACTACAAATTGTTCCATAGAATTTTATTGGATTACAAATATAGATTTAAAAAAATCAATTTCAAAAATCAAAAGCAATAACAATCAAAAAAAATCAAACTCTTTTTCGGTTAATTACCATTATTAAACTTAAAAATAAAATTGCATTAACTATTACAGATACAATTACTATTTTTTGATAGAAACTACTTTGTGAATTTTCAGAAATTGTATTCTGATTTTGTTTGTATTGTCTTAGTTTTTCTAATTGGTATATGAAGGATTGTAAAGATTTATTTTGATTTTCTAAATTAAATAAACTCATTTCAATTTCATTTTTAGATATAATTTTTCCTTTAGAATCAAATTTAAATGGAATTGGAGGAAATCCAGGTCCAAAATTTTGTGATTGAGTAGGAGAGCATGCGCTTAATCCAATTAATGTTTTATCAGAATTGAAGTTGCCATATACAATCCACAATCCTTTTTCATTAGGAAATAAATCACAACTTGAGCCTTCAGCATTTCCATTAATAATTTTTGATGCTACTTTACCTTTAAAGATTTCATAGATTTTAAAGCTATATGTCATTTTTAGGGTATCATATTTTATCAATTCACCATAAAAAATAATATCTGCTTTTTTGAAACCAATATTGACTTTTTCTTTAATAGAATACTCGACACATTTACAAGCCAAACAATTATTAATTCCAAATAAAACCAATAATAGAAAAAATCTAATTTTCATATAAATAATTTTAATAAAAGTACAGAATTAAATCAAATATTGAATTATATACATATTTAAAATCGTATGTCTAAAATCTAATATTAAGTTCTACCTTTGCACTGCAGACCGCCTTATCGACTCGTCTTTTGGGACGAGTAGGAAAGTCCGGACACCAAAGAGTAGCATATTGGGTAACGCCCAACCGTTGAAAGACGAGGACAAGTGCAACAGAAAGTATGTACAGTTCGGCTGTAGTGAAACCAGGTAAACTCTATGCGGTGAAATTTCAAGTATATCGACTCCCGAAATTTCGGGATAAAAAGGATTACTCGTCCGTTGTCGAAGGGTAGAAAGATTGATCTCGTTGGTAACAACGCGACTAGATAAATGATAAGGTATCGTCTTTTGGGACGAGAACAGAATCCGGCTTACAGGTCTGCTTTTTTTTATAATAATTTGCATTAACCTTGCATTAACTCTCAATTAACTTTCGTAGAAAAATATTCAATCAAATTTGCATTAAAATAAATGTTATGCAAAAGATTCTTATTTTGATTAGTATATTGATTGTTCAATTTTTATTCTCTCAAGAAAAACCTAAAGTTATAGAAGAAGTTAAAATTGTAAAAGAAGTTAAAACATTCACCAACAAGAACGGAAACATAAAAATTGATGTTGCCAATTCCATTTTTAATTCAGTTCCCAATATGGTTGATTTGTTAGCAAAACTTCCTAAAATCCAAATTAGTCCAGATAAAGAATCTATCACAGTAATCGGAAAAGGAACTCCAATTATATATATCGACAATCAAATTGTTACTATGAATGATTTGAATTCGTTGTCAGTTGATGATATCAAATCGATTGAAATCATTAACAATCCATCGTCAAAATATGAAGCCAATGGAAGAGTTGTACTATTGATAACCCGAAAACTAAGTAAGAAAGAAGGTTTCAAAGTAACTATTTCTGAAACTGCTTCTTTTCAAAAAAAGTTCAATAATTATTTCGGAATTAACTCGAGTTTTAAAAAGAAAAAGTTAGAATTCAAAACCAATTTCAATTACAATCAAATCAAAGTTTGGGAAGGCAATGGAAATAATTTTACGATTCCAAACTACGATATTGTTTCAAATTATAATGTTATAGCAATTACTAAGCGACCACAATTTATTTTTGGTGGAGGCATTTTTTACAAAATAAATGAAGATGATTATTTTTCGTTAAATGCCAACAGACGTGCACAAAAAGATATTTTTGACATTGTTACGAATACTTATAATCAGCAACAAACGACTATTAATAATATTAATACTTTGAATACAAATGATGAATTTAGAAACTTTACTAATGTGTTTTTGAACTACAATCATAAGATAAAAAGTATTGACGGACAATTATTTACAGGATTTCAAATCTCAAATTTTAATCAAGAAATTGATAGCGAGATATTTAATAATTTCAACGATACTAGTTTTGAATTATCTCAAAACAGATTTCAAAAGATAAAAATTAATGTTTATTCGGTACGTTTCGATTTTGAAAAAGAGTTTAAAAATAAAATGAAATTTGAGATGGGTGTTCTTTTTCTAAAAGCTAATCCAACAACCGATTTTGAAGTTAATACCATAAATCCAAGTTCAAATTTATCTTCAAATTATAATTATAAAGAAACTAATAATGCGGCATATACCAATTTATCTGGAACAATAAAGAAAGTAAATTATTCAATCGGATTAAGAGTTGAAAATACTATTGCAAAAGGGAAAAATTCTTCTGAAAGTAATTTGGTAATCGATAAAAATTACACGAATTTTTTTCCAAAACTTGAAATTGAAACCCCAATTGACAGCACCAATACAATGACTTTTAATTATGCTAAAAGTATTTCAAGACCTAATTTTTCCACAGCAAGCCAACTTTCAACGTATATCAATCCGTATCTTGTTTGGAATAACAACATCAACATAAATCCAACAATTACCGATGAAGTTTCACTTGCTTATCAATTTAAAGACAAATCGGTAAAACTGAGTTATTACGATATAAAAGATCCAGTTTATTATGCATCATCTTACAATAATTCGCAAAATTTACTAACATTTCAGACAAAAAATTTCGAAAAAGAATCAGGTTTTAATCTAGAATTTACAATTCCGTTTAAATATAAAATTTGGACATCTACCAATACAATTAATGGAATAATCAACACCATTGAAGATAAAGTATCGGTTGTAAATCCATCAAAACCGTATTTATATTTTTATTCTAACAACATTTTTCGACTTCCAAAAGCTATAGAATTATCCTTAACAAGTTGGGGAATAACACAACGAACTGAAGGAGTTTTTGAAAGAAACGGATTAATTACATTCGACATGGCAGTTTCAAAAACTCTTTTCAAGAATTTAAGTTGCACGCTGAGTTATAACGATATTTTCAGAAAAGTAAAGTTCAATGAAAATTTCAGCAGTAATAATGTGATATCAAAAGGAGTTTTTTACACCGATTTGCATTTGGTATCAATAGCAATGCGATATTCCTTTGGAAAAATAAAAGATCAAGAATTTAAAGAAAGAGCAATAGATGAAAACTCAAGTAGAATTCGTTAAGAATTATTCTTCCTCACTATCATCTTCCTCATCATCAACCTCAAACTCATAAAAAGAAAACACCGAACCACCATAATTCTTCTGAAAAGAAAAGTGCATCATGTGATTCAATTTGGTATGCTTCGAATGTTCCATTATCATCATGCCTTCTTCGTCTAACAATTCGTTTTCAAAAACCAATTCGATTAATTTTTCAAATTCTTTTTGCTCAATTCCATAAGGTGGATCGGCAAAAATAATATCATAACTTCCTTTGTGTTTTTCTAAAAATTTGAAAACATCGCTTTTAATGGCAGTGATATTCAAATCAAATTCTTTGGCCGTTTTCTTAATGAAATTCACGCAACCCATGTCACCATCGATACACGTAATGTTGTCACAACCACGCGAACCAAATTCGTAACTAATATTACCAGTTCCAGCAAATAAATCCAAAACCTTCAATCCCGAAAAATTGAAATGATTATTTAGTACATTAAACAAAGCTTCCTTACTCATATCAGTCGTTGGGCGAACCGGTAAGTTTTTTGGAGCTGTAATGCGTCTTCCTTTGTATTTTCCAGAAATGATTCTCACGAGTGAAGTAGTATAAAGTGTTCGCGGTTTTCTTTTTCCGTGAAGTTATTGGTAAAATCAGAAACATCAAATAATGAAATATTTCTAATGTATTTGTAGGCAATTTGATAAAAAGCATCCGTTTCAACAATCGCTCCAAGGAATTCCAATTTGAAATTCTCAGGATTTAACTGCAATTGTTCGGCAGTAAAAAGAATGTAGTAAATAAAATCCTCAGGTGTTTTGTATTCAAACGAATTAAACAAATGCAACTTCTGATTCTGAACCACAATAATTTCAAAATGACTTTCACTTACGTGAACAAACATCTTGCGTTCCTCATTATTCTTAGATAAATCCAACAATTTTGAAACCAAAATACTATTCGCATGTTTGTATTCAAACGAACCATATTGATCAATAAAAAAGTTATTCATATTCACATACGGAATGTAAACATTGTTCATTTCATATTTATCTAAGGCGTCAAAAGTGAAAAAATCGGTTTCAAAAACCTTAGTGTTGTATTGTAAATAACTTCCTAAAAACTCCTCATCAAACAAAGCTGTTGGTACAAAAGTCGACAAATTATTACTGTGAAGAATCTCAATTTCATCATATTTATGACTCAATTCAGGATGTTCTCTAAAAACCGAAGCAAACAAATCTTCAATCTTTGCACTACGCTGAAAACTGTCAAAATGAATGTTATGCAACACCACAGGTTTACCACTCAAAGTATCAAATACACAAAACGACAACCCATTCAAAGAAACTTGAATAGCTAGTTTTTTATAAGTTTTGTCCGTAATACTCATTTTGAAAATCCATTTTTATCACCGCAAACTTACAATTTTTATTTTTAAGGAGCGAATGGTTTGGGCATTTCTACAAACCTTATTCCTGCTTTTCATTCCAATCTTTTTTACACCTGACAGGTTTCAAAACCTGTCAGGTGTAAAAAAGGATTTCCATTACAATCAGGGCTAAACAGCCATCCATTTCACAAAATCAGATTTCCAAAGCTCAATTTCAATAAGTTGTCACACTGAGCTTGTCGAAGTGCTATAAAAAAAAAAGTCTTCGACAAGCTCAGACTGACATTTAGATTCTAATTGTATTCATTTTTGCTATCAAATAATATTTTCAAAACAACTATATAAAAATCCGCGACAATCTGTATCAATCCGTTTCATCCGCGTTCCAACATTCTATGAAACCTATCCAAAAGCGAAGCGCCTTTACCACAAAAAATCTATGTTTCTATGTGGTTATAAAAACATCGCTCTTGAGTTTTCTTCTTCTTTCATTAATGGTAAAAAAATAATAAATTCCTTGCGAACTTTGCGTAAAACTTTGCGTACTTTGCGGTTAAATAATTACAAGTGGCAACCAAAAACTTCTATTCCATTCTATCCCAAAAATTTCCGTTTAATCCCACGATTAAACAAGATGCTTTCTTTCAAAAAATTGCCGTTTTCATCACCAATGTTAACAACGACAGCATTTTTGTACTAAAAGGATATGCAGGAACAGGAAAAACCACCGTAATTTCTACCATTGTAAACAACCTAATCGAAGTTAATAAAAAATACGTTTTATTGGCGCCAACAGGTCGTGCTGCCAAAGTAATTGCCAATTATTCCAACAAACCAGCATTTACAATTCATAAGAAAATTTATTTTCCGAAGAAGTCGAGTGGTGGCGGAGTGGCTTTTACAATGCAACAAAACAAACACAAAAACACCATTTTTATAGTCGATGAAGCGTCAATGATTTCTGATGTTGCCGCAGAAAGCAAAATGTACGAAAACGGAAGTTTGCTCGACGATTTAATCTCCTACATCTATAGTGGTGAAAATTGCAAAATGATTCTACTTGGCGACACAGCACAGCTTCCGCCAGTGAATTTAGATATTTCACCAGCTTTAAACACCGATACTTTAGAACTAAATTACGACAAAAAAGTAGATTGGATTGAACTCGACGAAGTAATGCGTCAAGAACTAAACTCCGGAATTCTTTACAATGCTACCGAATTACGTGAATTATTGAAAGACAGTTTCATCACCGAATTCAAGTTCAAGTTACGAGGTTTCAAAGACATTGTTCGCCTAACTGATGGTTACGATATTCAAGACGCAATCAATCAAGCTTACAGTAATTATTCTATTGAAGATACGGCGTTTATTGTGCGTTCCAACAAAAGAGCGAACCAATACAACGAACAAATTAGAACCAAAATCCTTGACAAAGAAAGCGATTTATCTACAGGCGATTTCTTAATGGTCGTGAAGAACAATTATTTTTGGCTGAAAGAAAAAGACGAAGCCGGTTTCATTGCCAATGGCGACATCATCGAAGTGTTGGAAATTTATAGTTTCAAAGAATTATACGGATTCAAATTTGCCAAAGTCAAAATTCGAATGGTCGATTATCCCAACCAAATTCCTTTTGAAACCGTTTTGATTTTAGATACCATAAAAAGCGAATCACCATCATTAACCTACGAGCAATCCAACCAATTGTATGAAGAAGTGATGAAAGATTACGAACACCTAACAACCAAATACGCCAAATTCCAAAAAGTAAAGGAAAACGAATACTTCAACGGATTGCAAGTAAAATTCTCTTACGCCATAACGTGCCACAAAAGCCAAGGCGGACAATGGAACACCGTTTTCATAGAACAACCGTATTTACCAGAAGGCATCGACAGAGATTACATTCGTTGGCTCTACACAGCAATTACAAGAGCCAAAGATAGATTATATTTGATTGGGTTTAAGGACGAGAGTTTTTTGGAGTAGATTGAGGGAAATTGTTATATTGGTGAATTGAAAAAATCGAATTATAAAATGAAATACTGATTTAATATGGATTATGACTTTTCAAAACTTAACGACAGAGAGTTTGAATCTTTGGGAGCTTCAATCATTGGAAAAATTTTAAAGAAAAGAGTTGAAACTTTTAAAGTTGGTATCGATGGAGGCGTTGATGGTAGATTTTGGATTGGAAATGATAAAGAAGGAATAATTCAATGTAAACATTATACGGAAACTCCTTATAGTAAACTGATTTCTAAATTAAAATCTGAAGAAATTGTAAAGGTTAACAAACTTAAACCTAATAAATATATTTTTATTACTTCTAAAAAACTTTCAAGAATAAATAAACAAGAAATAAAAGCAATATTCCATCCTTATATTAAAAGAGAAGATGATGTATTTGGTTATCAAGATTTAGCAGATTTCTTATCAAAGAAAGAAAATCAAGATATAGTTGAGCAGAATTTTAAATTATGGATAACAAGTACTTCTGTATTAGATTTAATTTACAATAATGCAATTAAAGGAAGAAGCGAAAGTACTATTCGTGAAATTGAAGAAAACTCTTATAAGTATGCTATCACTGAAAACCACAAAAAAGGATTAAAAATACTAGAAGAGAGTAATGTTATAATAATGACAGGAGAACCAGGTATTGGTAAAACTACATTAGCAGATAATTTATCTCTTTATTACACAGCAAAAGGATATGAATTTTGTGATATTGAGGAGAATTTAAACGAAGCTGAAAGTATATTCAGAGAAAAAGAAAAAAAGAAAATTTTATTTTACTGTGATGATTTTTTAGGAAGTAATTTATATGATGCTATTAATAATAAAAGAGATTCTCATATAGTTAAATTTATTAATAGAGTAAATAAGGATAAATCTAAAAAATTCATACTTACGTCAAGAACAAATATTTTAAATAAGGCATATAGTCTTAGTCATAAATTTCAGAATGGTAAAATTAGGGATAATGAGTTTTTACTTAAAGTTGAAAATTTAACAAAAATTGATAAAGCTCAAATTTTATATAACCATATATATCATTCTAACTTGGATAAAGATTACATTGATGAAATATATCTTAATAAAAAGTATATGTTGATAATTAATCATCGAAATTTCAATCCTCGAATTATTGAATTTATAACTGATGGTATAAGAATTGGAGACACAACTCCAAGTGATTATTGGTCTTATATAAAAAAAAATTTAGATGAACCTGAATATATTTGGGCTGATTATTTTCAAAATCAGACAGATGATTGTGTAAGAGCACTAACTTTTTTAACTGTTTATAATAATGGTAAAATTACTGAAGAATTATTAAGACGTTCATATAATACATTTCTTAGAATTCATCCAGTAAATTTAGGCGAATACTCAGATAAAAGTTTTGAGGCGGTTAGAAAATTAGCCATAAAATCTCTTTTGAATAGAAATCAAGTAAGCGAAAATAATTTTGAATATGTACTATTTAATCCATCCATTGCAGATTTTGTTCTTAAATCTTATTCTCAGGAGATTGAATTGATAACAAATATTTTAAAATCATTAGAAACAGAGAGTTCTATTAGCTTTTTGAATACTTTAATTTTATTTAAAAAAATTAATAAAAAATGTTCATTGACAATTCATGAAAATTTATTTGATTATTTCTTTGAAAGTAAAATTAGAGAGGAGGATTGGGATTTTTTAATATCACTAATTTATATTGATTTCTTCAATGAACGTTTAAATATTAGAATTGAACAATTTTTAAAAACTTTAATTAATGCTAAAAATCCTTGCGGAAATAAATTATCAGAACTTTTAATGATACTTAAAGAGTTTGAACCAAGAATAGAAATTAACAATTATGAATTTTTATACAATTATGTTGAGAATTATTTAGATGATGACACATTAAAACAGCTTTTAAACTTTATTGATGAATTTGATATTAATGATTCAATAATTTTATCTCAAGTTGAGGAACACATGGAAAACTATCTGAATGAAATGTTAAGCAATAACGACTTAGATATTGATTATAGTAAATATATTAATCATTATCAATATCCAGATGGTAATTTAGATTATGTTTTTGATACAAAAGGAATTGAATCAGATATAAATGAAAGTTTAAATTCTTTTTTAGATGGGTTTAATGAGTCAGTAATAGAAAAAATTGGATTTAACACAAATCAAATTATTTCTAAACTTGACGTTGAAAGTATGGCTATGGATTATCTTGAAAGTCAAGTTCCTGATTTTGATGATGAAACTGGAACAGATTATTATACAAATTCATCTTCACAAGATGATATTGATGCTATTTTTGAACGCACTTAAATAAGATTTTACTAGTACAACAATTCTTCCCACAAATACCTCTACAAACATCTCCCAACTTTGCGGATTTTTTTATACTTTTGGATTTATCCAATTAACTCAAATCTTCAAAGATTGTATTAAATGCACGATAAATTAATAGCTTACATAAACCAACACATTTCTTCCAATTTAACAACCGAAGAAGAAGAGTTGGTTAAAACGTTTTTCAAATACAAGAAAATTAGAAAAAAACAATATTTTTTGCAAGAAGGCGAAGTTTGTAAAAATGTTGGCTTTGTTGTAAGCGGCGCAATGCGTCTCTATAGTGTTGACGATAAAGGAATGGAGCATATTGCACAATTGTATATTGAAAATTATTGGGCAGGCGATCGTGAAAGTTCTATCACTTTGCAACCTTCAGTTTATAATATTGATGCTTGGGAAGATACTGAACTTCTCATTATTTCTAGGACAGAAATGCTAGATTTAACAGAAAAAATTCCAGCTTTATCGCAAATGTTACGATTGATGGATGAACGAAATGCCATAGCAAATCAAAGACGTTTAAAATCAACCATCAGCAATACAGCAGAAAAACGTTATGAAGAATTTGCAGAACATCATCCACAATTCATTCAACGTTTTCCACAACACATCATTGCATCATTTTTAGGAATTACGAAAGAAACTTTAAGCAGAATTAAAAAGCAATCTTTAAAATAATAATTTTTTAAACTAATATAAACCGTTGATAAATGTCAACGGTTTTTTTTATCATTTGTCATCGAATTTTGGTTAGTTCTTGAAGCAAATTTGCATAATAAAATTATAAAAAAATGGAAAATTTAAAACACACACCAGCAACGCAATTACTTCGTAACAGTTTAGATACATTTTTATCAAAAGACATGAAAGCATGGTCAGATCTTTGTGCCGAAGATGTCGTTGCTGAATTCCCTTTTGCTCCAGAAGGTACACAAGCACGATTTGAAGGACGAGAATCGCTTTATGCTTATTTAAAAGACTATCCGAGTTTTATTGATGTGAAGTCAATACCAACATTAAAAATTATTGGAACTGATGATGAAAACGTTGCCATTGCTGAGTGGAGCGCATCAGGCGTTGTAATTGGAAACGGAAATCCATATGAAATGAGTTATGCTACATTTGTAACTTTTAAAGATGAACTTATCGTAAACTACAGAGAATATTGGAATCCTCAAGCTTTTATGAAAGCCATGAGTGGTGGAAGTTTTGCAAATGAATAAAACTTTTTGCCCTAACTTATTTTTAAAGCTCCGCAAATGTCTTCTGACTTTGCGGTTTTTTTTATACATTAGCTAAAACAAATAACCTACAGACTTAATATTTAGTTACTTTCAAAACGGCACAACTTTTGAAAACATTAGGAAAAAATAACAAATGAATTTAGAAACTATTTTATCAATTTGCCTCGGAATCGGATTAGCTTCTGCCTCAGGATTTAGAGTATTCTTACCTGTTTTCGCATTGAGTTTGGCGTCTTATTTTAATGTAATTCCGCTGAATGAAAGTTGGGCTTGGATTGGTGGTTTGCCAGCATTAATAAGCTTTGGTGTAGCCATGATTTTTGAAATATTTGGCTATTACATTCCGTTTATTGATAATTTATTGGATACTATTGCAACGCCATTAGCAGCCATTGCCGGATTTATAGTCATGGCTTCCACTATGGTCGATATTTCGCCAACAATGACCACAATTTTAGCTATTATTGCAGGAAGTGGTTCGGCAACTGCATTTCAAGGATTAACAACCACAACGCGATTAGCATCATCAGTAAAAACAGCAGGTTTAGGAAATCCAGTGGTTTCCACTGCCGAAACTGGAACTGCAATCACGCTAAGTTCACTCGCAATTTTCCTTCCAATACTTGCAATTATCCTCGTAGTTATTATCTTTGGAATAATTTATTGGATATTTAAAAAACTTAAAAAATAGCTTTGCGCCTTTGCGTCTTAGCGGCAAATTAATATGAAAGTCATCGCCGTAATTCCAGCTCGTTATGCTTCAACACGTTTTCCTGCTAAATTAATGCAAGATTTAGGAGGAAAAACTGTAATCCTTAGAACGTATGAAGCTGCAAAAGAAACCAATCTTTTTGACGATGTTTTTGTAGTTACGGATTCCAATTTAATTTTTGACGAAATAGTTTCCAACGGCGGAAAAGCCATCATGTCTATAAAAGAACACGAAAGTGGAAGCGATAGAATTGCCGAAGCAGTTGCGAACTTAGATGTTGATATTGTTGTAAATGTTCAAGGCGACGAACCTTTTATCAACAAAGAACCATTAGAAAAAGTTATCGAAGTCTTTAAAAATGATGCTGATAAAAAAGTAGATTTAGCTTCGTTAATGCGTGAAATATCCAATGAAGATGACATAAATAATCCAAATAATGTGAAAGTTGTTGTTGATCAAAACGGCTTTGCATTGTACTTTTCACGTTCGGTAATTCCTTATCCAAGAGAAGTTAAAGTAGGCGTTCGTTATTTTCAACATATCGGAATTTATGCGTTTCGCAAACAAGCACTTTTAGATTTCTACTCACTTCCAATGAAATCGTTAGAAGCTTCCGAAAAATTAGAACAATTACGCTATTTAGAATTTGGAAAACGAATCAAAATGGTGGAAACTACTCACGTTGGCATCGGAATTGACACACCTGAAGATTTGGAAAAAGCTAGAAAGATGCTCTAGTTATCTTAGTTTTTTGATGGTAAAAAGTTCGTTATGAACTTCAACTTTTGGATACATCCGAATAGAGTAATTTCCATCAAATTTCTTTTTATAATCTATATTTCGTATTCTATCTTTTTCATTGATAACCATGGTGTTAAAAAGAATAAATCCTTCTACATTAAGTAAAAAATTGATTCTATTGATAAAAAAATCTTCAAAAAGAAAATTAGGCATTTTAGTATCTTGAAAAATGTCGATGATGATTAAATCATATTTATTTTTAGTTTTTAAAACAAATTCAAACGCATCATCAACAATTAATTCTAGGTTTGAAATTTCGTTTAATTTGAAATATTTATTTGCAATTTCAACAATTTCTTTGTCAATTTCAACACCAGTAATTTGACCTTTAAATTTGACTTCGTTTACTAAAGTTTTAATCACACTTCCACCAGCAACTCCAAGAATAAGGATATTATCAAATTTTTTAATTCTTTCATATCCAATGTATTTCAGTCCTTTTTTTAAGATTCGCTGTAAACTTCCATAAGAATAATTAGTGTTTTTAGAGTCTAAAACTAACTCACCATTGTTCCAGGTAACTTCTAGTGTTTTGCTGATACTAGAATTTTTCTTGTAAATATTAATAGGAAGAAAGTAACTGAAGATTTTGGCAAGCATAATATTTATTTTCTCAAATGTAACAGAATAATCATAAATTTACGCAAAATATTTCAAATGAAGAAACGACTTTACGAATTTATTTTTCTCAAATTAATGGGATGGAAAATATCAGGAAGTTTTGATGAAAACATCAAAAAATCAGTTATTGCCGTAATGCCTCATACGTGTAATTTTGATTTTTTTATTGGCTTGTTTGTGAGAGGAATAGCAAATCAAGAAATGAATTTTGTTGGTAAAAAAGAATTATTCGTTTTTCCTTTTGGATATTATTTTCGTTCCATTGGTGGTGCTGCATTAGATAGAAGTGGCGGAAAAAATTTAGTCGATTCTATTGTTGATATTTATAATAGTCGTGAAGTTTTTCGTTTAGGCATTGCTCCAGAAGGTACTAGAAAAAAAGTAACAGAACTTAAAACAGGTTTCTATTACATAGCGTTAAAAGCTAAAGTGCCTATCATTCCTGTTGCTTTTGATTATAGTAAAAAAGAAGTGAAAATTGGATCACCTATATATCCATCAGGAAATTTAGATGAAGATATGAAAATTTATTTTGAATTTTATAAAGGTGTTCAAGGAAAATTTCCAGAAAGACAATTTATTTAATTTTTTTTTCAAACTTTTAAAACCATAAATATTCTCTTCTCGTAAATACCTGTAAATAACAAAAAAAAACAAGTATTTATGAAAACAAATTTTTTAATTGCCGCACTCGTATCAGTATCATTTTTTTCATGTTCAGATGATGACTCAAAAGGAAAAAGTGACTTTAAACTTTTTACATCGAGTAACACTTCAGGAAAAGTTACAATTAGTGATTTATCATTAACAACTCCTTCTGTAATGAGTTTTACAATTCCTTCAATGGATACTGATGGTGTTTTTTATGATAATGAATCAGATGAAATTATATTAGCTTCACGTACAAATAATGTATTAGAAGCCTATGGGAATATTGAAGAAGCTATGATGAATGCTTCAACTTCATTGTCTTTGAGTTATGCAAGTACTTCAAACTTTAATAACCCAAGAGAAGTTGCTGTTTCAGGTGATAAAGTGGTTGTAACACAAGATCAAAATGCAGCTAACTCAAACACTAACAAATTATTAGTTTATCAAAAAACAGCAACTGGATTTACTTTATTAAACGATTACACAGTTAATTTTAAAAATTGGGGAATCTTTTTAAATGGAAACACACTTTATGCAACAGCAGATTTAACAGGTGATATCGTTGTTTTTGAAAATTTCTTTTCAAATGCTAATGGACCAATAACTCCAACAAAAAGATTTACAGTTGAAGGTTTAGTGAGAACACACGGAATTTTCTTTTCTGCTAAAGATAATAGAATGATTTTAACAGATGTTGGAGCAGCGACATCAGATTCAGATGGTGGTTTAATTGTGATAAACAACTTTACATCAGTGTTAAGTGCAACCGCAAATTTAGGAACAATTCCAGTGTCAAGTCAAGTTAGAGTTTATGGTCCAAATTCTTCATTAGGAAATCCTGTAGATGTTACTTACGATTATAAAACAGAAAATATATATGTAGCAGAACGTTTAAATGGAGGTGGAAAATTACTAACATTTGCTTTACCTACAGCTACAGCAGATGCAAACCCTAGTGCATCACGAATGGAAGCAGGAATTAGTAGTGTTTATCTTTTAAGAAAATAGATTAATTTTTTTGGTTAAGTTTTGTTTTAAAACCTTCAATAGTTATTATTGGAGGTTTTTTTTGTAGGCAAATAATTCAAGTTGATTACATTTGTAGTAAATTTATTTTATGGATTACATTGAATTACATAAACAATACAAAGCCAATTCCCTTTTTGGGAGATACATCACTTTAACAGATATTGAACCACTTTTATCAAAGCTTCAAACAGAAGTTATTGGAGCTTCAGTTTTAGGAAAACCAATCTATAAATACGAAATAGGAACTGGGAAAATCAGAGTTTTCATGTGGTCGCAAATGCATGGAAATGAAAGTACTACAACTAAAGCATTGTTTGATTTTTTCAACTTAATTCATTCACAAGAAGCAATAGGAACGAAGTTACTTCAAGAATTTACTTTTTGTTTTCTTCCAATGGTAAATCCTGATGGCGCTGAATTATACACTCGTGAAAATGCTAATAAAGTAGATTTGAATCGAGATTCTGTCGATTTATCGCAGCCTGAAAGTCAATTACTTCGTAAAACATTTGAACATTTCAAACCTGATTTTTGTTACAATCTTCACGATCAAAGAACCATTTTTGGAGCAGGTAATGAAGGAAATGTTGCAACAGTTTCTTTTTTAGCGCCAGCTTTTAATGAAACCCGAGATGTAAATGATGTTCGTACTAAAGCAATGAATGTTATTGTTGCAATGAATGACGAACTTCAAAAACATATTCCCAATCAAGTTGGACGTTTTGATGACGGATTCAATATCAATTGTATAGGTGATAGGTTTACGTCACTAAATGTTCCCACAATTTTATTTGAAGCAGGACATTATCAAGACGATTATTATAGAGAATATACTCGAAAAATGATTTTTATATCCTTAATATCAGGATTAAAGTATATTTACGAAAACGATATAGTTAATAATGATATTGCAAAATATTTGTCAATTCCTCAAAATAATATCGTTTTTTATGATTTTCTTTATAAAAACATCAAAATAAATTATGATGGTAAAGAAATTATCACGAATTTTGCTGCACAATACAAAGAAGAACTTATTGATGGAAAAATCCAATTGAATGCTTACATAGTTGAGATTGGAGAATTGAAAGGAAAGTTTGGACATTATTTGTATAATGCACACAAAATGCGCTACACAGATGACGAACAGAATATTCCGAAATTAAATCAAAAAGCTAATTTTTATTTAGGAAATGACATTAAATTTGTTAATGGATTAAAAAAATAATATTATTTTTTGTTTTTTACTAAATAAAATGTATTAATTTGTATTGTAAAACAAAACAATAAATTAAAGTTAGTAATTATGAGTAAGTTTCGTTTAGATGAAGTAGATCACCAAATCCTTGATATGTTGATTGACAACACAAGAGTTCCATTTACAGATATCGCAAAAAAATTATTAATTTCTGCAGGAACAGTACACGTAAGAGTAAAGAAAATGGAAGATGCAGGAATCATTATGGGTTCATCATTGACTTTAGACTATGAAAAATTAGGATATTCATTTATTGCTTATGTTGGTGTTTTCTTAAACAATACCTCTCAAACTAAATTTGTTTTAGAGAGAATTAACGAAATTCCATTCGTAACGGTTGCTCATGTAACAACAGGAAAGTTCAACATTTTCTGTAAAATTAGAGCTAAAGATACAAAACACGCTAAAGACGTTATTTTCATGATTGATGACATCGAAGGTGTTTACAGAACGGAAACAATGATTTCACTTGAGGAAAGTATCAACGACAAAAAACGTTTGATGCACACTATTTTCAAAGACATTTAATTTTCTAATGAAAATCATTTATACAAACCTCAAGTTTTTTGCTTGAGGTTTTTTTTGTATATTTAGATTCAAATTATTAAAATGAAAAATAAGTTTTTGATTGTTTTATTCTTTGTAATAAGTGTTTCGCTATTCTTTCAATTTTCGACTAAATCTGATAATGATTTTGTTACTTATTCTGTTAATACTTCTAAATCAAAACTTTCATTTTATTGGAAAAATAATGATCATGAAATTTTCGGAAGCATTGATAAACTAAGAAACTGGTTGTCAAAAAATAATAATCAATTGATTTTTGCCACAAATGGTGGAATGTATAAGAAAGATCAATCTCCACAAGGTTTATTTATTGAAAACGGAATTGAAAAAACACCAATTGATACATCAAATGCAAAAGGAAATTTTTACATGAAACCTAACGGAGTTTTTTATTTGACCAATTCTAATAAGGCATTTGTTTGTAAAACTGAAGATTTTCATAATGATAAAAGCATAAAATTTGCAACACAATCTGGACCAATGTTGGTTATTGATGGTCAAATTCATAACGCTTTTAATAAAAAATCTACAAATTTAAACATAAGAAATGGAGTAGGAATATTGCCTAATAATGAAGTGCTTTTCGCTATGTCAAAAAAAGAGATAAACTTTTATGAATTTGCTGATTTTTTCAAAAGCAAAGGATGCAAAAATGCTTTATATTTAGATGGATTTGTATCCAGAACCTATTGCCCAAAAGAAAATTGGGAACAAATAGATGGAAATTTTGGAGTTATAATTGCAGTTACTAAAAATTAAAATTACTATGTATACCTTACCAAAAATAGAGCGTTTCAATCAAAACGTATTATCTAAATACCACATTTACAATAGTGTATTTATAACTTTACCCTTTGATGCTATTGATAATACTGGAGTTTTATTGCCGCTTTTTAGTGAAGTTTGTGATAACGGATTCAAAAATAATTTATCTCCAATTGAAATTGTAAATTCATTTTCGCAGAAGTATTTAGACAATGTTTCTGAAGAAGAAAAGATCAGTTTGATGTTTCGCTTCATTCAATATGTAGAACGCCAAATTGTACTTTTTGATGCTATTGAAGATGCTGCTTTTCCTATGGTAAACAACATGGAAGGAAAAGGTTCACTTCGTGATGTAAAAGAACGTGCTGATACTAAAGAACTTAAACAGGAATTGTTATCTTTTTTAGAAGATTTCAATATTCGTACAGTTTTAACAGCACATCCAACACAATTTTATCCTGGTTCTGTTCTAGGAATAATCACCGATTTAACCGATGCCATTCGCGAAAATGATTTGAGTAAAATAAAACAACTTTTGGCGCAATTAGGAAAAACACCTTTCATTAAAAAAGAAAAGCCAACACCTTTTGATGAAGCCGTGAGTTTGATTTGGTATCTTGAGAATGTTTTTTATCAAACAACTGGTGAAATGGTGCAATTCATTCAGAAGAATATTTTTAAGGATAAACCGATTTCTAATTCCATAATAAATTTGGGATTTTGGCCTGGTGGCGATAGAGACGGAAATCCATTTGTAACTACAGAAATCACGTTGAAAGTTGCAGATAGATTGCGAACATCTGTTTTAAAATGTTATTATTCTGATATAAGAAAGTTGAAAAGAAAATTGACTTTTTCAGGAATTGATATCATAATTTCTGATGTTGAAAATAAATTATATCGTTCTGTATTTTATTCAACTGGAACTATATACATAACTTTATCAGAACTAAAAGATAAACTAAATGAAATCAAGTTACTTTGTATAGAAAAACATCAATCACTGTATTTAGATGAGATTAACGATTTGATAAATAAAGTCAATTTATTCGGATTTCACTTTGCTTCTTTAGACATTCGTCAGAATAGTAAAATTCACAATAAAGTAATTAAAACCATTTTTGATTCCTTCGGAATGGGCAACGATGATTTTAAGAATTACTTTTCGTATTCAACTGAAAAAAGAATGGAATTGCTAACGACTATCTCAGGAAGCATTTCTTCAGATTTGTTTGTTGATGAAATTACAAAGCAAACTCTTGATTCTATTTTTGCTATTAAGAAAATACAAGAAAATAATGGTGAACTAGGAGCGAACCGTTACATCATTTCTAACAATGAAAGTGCGTTGAATGTTTTGGAAACCTTTGCTTTATTCAAATTATGCAATTGGGAAAAACCATCGGTAGATATTGTTCCGTTATTTGAATCGATTGATGATTTGAAAGATGCTGACAAAATTATGGAGCAATTGTACACTAATAAAGAGTATGCAGCACATTTAAAAAATCGAGGTAACAAGCAAACCGTTATGTTAGGTTTTTCTGACGGAACCAAAGACGGCGGTTACTTGATGGCAAATTGGGGAATTTACAAAGCCAAACAAACCATAACAACGATTTCTAGAAAATACGGAATAAAAGTAATCTTCTTTGATGGTCGTGGTGGTCCGCCAGCTCGTGGTGGTGGAAAAACACATAAATTTTATGCGTCGTTAGGTTCAGAAATTGAGAATCAAGAAATTCAGTTGACAGTTCAAGGTCAAACGATTAGTTCAAATTTTGGAACAACAGAATCGTGTCGTTATAATTTAGAAAATCTTTTAAGTGCAGGAGTTTCTAATCAAGTTTATAAAAAAGATGAAATTAACTTGTCGAATTCTGATAAAGAAATCATTGATGAACTTTCTGAAATTGGATACCAAAAATATTTAAGTTTTAAAAATCATCCAAAGTTCATTCCTTATTTGGAGCAAATGAGTACATTGAATTATTATTCTAAGACCAATATTGGAAGTCGTCCATCAAAAAGAAATGCAAGCGATAGTCTAGATTTTGCTGATTTGCGCGCAATTCCTTTTGTAGGTTCGTGGAGTCAGATGAAGCAAAATGTTCCAGGTTTTTTTGGAGTTGGTTCCGCTTTAAAACATTTTGAAACCACTAATCAATGGGAAAAAGTACAATCGCTGTTTGATACGTCTTTATTTTTCAGAACGTTATTAGAAAACAGTATGATGTCATTGGCAAAATCATTCTTCCCATTAACGCAATACATGAAAAACGATGCTGATTTTGGTGATTTTTGGCAAATAATTTTTGATGAGTTTCAAGAAACCAAACGTTTATTACTAAAAATTGCAGGACACAAAGAACTCATGGAAAATTATCCTGACGGAAAAGCTTCAATTAAAATGCGTGAAGATATTGTGTTACCATTGTTAACGATTCAGCAATATGCTTTGATGAAAATTAACGAAATCAAAAAGGGTAGAAGTGATGCTAAACTTTTAGAAGTATATGAAAAATTAGTAATGCGTTCCTTGTTTGGAAATACAAATGCTAGTAGGAATTCGGCTTAAATTATGAAGATTACGTATAGAAATTACTTTTTACTTTTGTTGCTGATAACAATAATATGGATTTTTTTAGGAGAAGAATATCATAATAATTTTGCAACATTAGTTTTGTATTTTTTAGGTTTTCCAGTATATGTTTTTCTTTATTTTAAAAATCTTGGTGCTTTTAGTGATAAATTAAGATTAAGTGATCCAATTTTATTTAAGAAAAATTGTGTTCAAATAGGTTTTTTTAAGGATGAAATGATTCACGCAATTAATCTTTTTAATAATCCTGATTTTGAAAAATTAACAGATGAAGAATTAAAAAAGCATTATAAATTAACAAGAAGTGCTATTAAATATATTGCTTTAATTTTCTTGTCATTTCCAATATTAACTATATTTTTGATTTTGATAAAATTATAACCAATGAAACCAACCCAACTAAACCCAAACGAATACGCACCATTTTATGCAAATTACATTGCACAAGTTTCTGATGAATATACTTTGTTAGAAGAATTAGAAATTTCTTTACATCGCTACATTAAATTTGTGCAAGACATTCCGATGGATAAATTTGACTACAGTTATGCTGAAGGAAAATGGACTATTAAAGATATTATTCAGCACACGATTGATGCCGAAAGAGTTTTTGCCTACAGAGCTTTACGTTTTGCAAGAAATGATAAAACCGAATTACCAGGTTATGAAGAAGACGATTATGCAAACGAAGCAAGCGGAAACAAAAGAAGCATCATGGATTTATTAACGGAGTTTTCAGCTGTTCGTCATGCAACGATGTTGTTATTCAAGTCATTCAATGAAGAACAATTGCTACTAATTGGTTCTGCAAACAACAATCCAATGTCGGTTAGAGCTTTAGGATTTATAATTATTGGTCATCAAAATCATCATCAAAGAGTTTTTGAAGAAAGATATTTGTAATGGGTTAGAAGTTAGAAGTAGGAAGTTAGAAGAATTATTATAAAAAGTAAAGCAGTTTTCAAATGAAAACTGCTTTACTTTTTATGCTTGTATATTTAAAAAACTTCGAGCTTCAAACTTCGAGCTTCAAGCTTTTATTTATTCTTCGTCGTCTTCGTCGTCAAAATTATCTGAAGATTCAAAATCATCGTCGTCATCATCATCGTCATCATCAGATCCACCTTTGTCTTTTAGTAAATCTTCTTCTACATCGTCGTCGTCACTTGCAGCATCTTCATCATCGTCTAAACCAGCAACTGGAATAATTGGTTCAATTACTGCATCTAAATCATCGTCTTCATCAAATTTCTCCATTCTGCTTGCAAGTTTAGTACTTACTTTTACTAAATAAATAGTGTCTTCAGTTCTAACTTCTACAGCTTCAACAAGTTCGTTTTGAGCATTTCTGAAACGGATAATATCACTATCGTCATATCCTTCAGGAAATTTCTCAACTAATAAGTTTAAAATATCGCCAGTTAGCTTAGCATAATCAACAATAACTCTTCTCATAAATGTATTTTATTGGTCTAATAAATATGCAAAAATTAATGGAGCAACAATGGTTGCATCCGACTCAATGATGAATTTTGGAGTATGAATATCTAATTTACCCCAAGTAATTTTTTCATTTGGAACCGCACCAGAGTACGAACCATAACTAGTTGTAGAATCAGAAATCTGACAGAAATAACTCCAAAAAGGAATATCGTGCATTTCCATATCTTGGTATAACATTGGAACTACACAAATAGGAAAATCTCCTGCAATTCCACCACCAACTTGGAAGAAACCAACACCTTTACCACCAGAATTTTTAGGATACCAATCAGCTAACCACATCATGTATTCAATACCACTTTTCATTGTAGTAGGTTTGAATTCACCTTTGATGCAGTAAGATGCAAAAATATTACCCATAGTACTATCTTCCCAACCTGGAACTACAATTGGAAGGTTTTTTTCTGCCGCAGCAACCATCCAAGAATCTTTAGGATCAATTTCGTAGTATTGTTTTAAAACACCAGAATTAATCATTTGGTACATAAATTCATGTGGGAAATATCTTTCTCCTTTTGAATCGGCATTGTTCCAAATATCGTATAAATGTGATTGTAATCTTCTGAAAGCTTCCTCTTCAGGAATACAAGTATCAGTAACTCTATTGTAGTGATTTTCTAATAAATCCCATTCTTCTTGAGGAGATAAATCTCTGTAGTTTGGAACTCTTTTGTATGAATTGTGAGCAACTAAATTCATAATATCTTCTTCAAGATTAGCTCCAGTACATGAAATAATGTGTACTTTATCTTGACGAATCATTTCTGCTAGCGATTTTCCTAACTCAGCAGTACTCATTGCACCAGCTAAAGTTATCATCATTTTTCCATTTTCTAGTAAATGTTGCTCATATCCTTTGGCAGCATCTACTAAAGCAGCTGCATTGAAATGAAGATAATTCTTTTCAATAAACTGACTTATTGGTCCTTTGCTCATTTTGTGTATTTAATGTTTATGATTGTAGTTTGGGATTTCAAAGTAAAACTTTTTTTTGAAAACTTCAAACTGTTTTATTTATTATTTATTATATCCTAAGATTTTCAAAACATCTTCTGAAGTCTGTTGTTCAGAAAATACTTCGGTTGCTATAATTCCATTTTTATCTCTATCAATTAAAATGTGTTTTGGTTGAGGAATCAAACAGTGATGCAATCCACCAAATCCACCAATGGTTTCTTGATATGCACCAGTATTAAAAAATCCTATATATAATGGTTTCTCTTTATTGTATTTTGGCAAATAAATAGCATTCATATTTTGTTCAGAATTGTAATAATCATCACTATCACAAGTCATTCCGCCAAGTAAAACTCTTTCATAAGTGTCATTCCATCTGTTTACGGCAAGCATAATAAATCGTTTGTTGATTGCCCAAGTATCAGGTAAAGTAGTAATGAATGAAGAGTCAATCATGTTCCAAGCTTCTCTATCATTTTGTTGTTTTTGATACAATACTTGATAAATTGCTCCACCAGATTCACCAACGGTAAACGAACCAAATTCTGTAAAAATATTTGGTACATCAACTTCAGCTTCTTCACAAGCAATTTTTATTTGATTGATAATTTCGTCAATCATGTATTGATAATCATATTCAAATGCAAGAGAGTTTTTTATTGGAAAACCTCCACCAATATTCAATCCATCAAGCGTTGGACATTCTTTTTTAAGTTGGATGTAAACTTTGATACATTTTACTAATTCATTCCAGTAGTAAGCCGTATCATTTATTCCAGTATTAATAAAAAAGTGAAGCATTTTCAACTCCAATCTATCATTTTCTTGAATTTGTTTTTTATAAAATTGAACTATGTTTTTATATCCAATTCCTAGACGAGACGTGTAAAACTCAAATTTTGGTTCTTCTTCGGCTGCAATTCTAATTCCGATTTTAAATTTACCTTTAATCTCTGCTTGAAGCAAATCTAATTCCTCATAATTATCAATTATTGGAATTGTATTTTTATGACCATTATTAATTAATCTTGCAATATTGGTGACATATTGATCTCTTTTAAAACCGTTGCAAATTACATAGGTACTTTTGTTGATTTTACCATTTTCTAATAAATTTTCAACAATATTGATATCAAAGGCTGATGAAGTTTCAACGTGAATATTATTTTTAAAAGCTTCACTCATAATATATTCAAAATGAGAACTTTTTGTACAATAACAATAATAATATTTACCTTCATAATTATTTTTTTCCATTGCATTTCGGAACCAATTTTTAGCTCTTTTAATGTTGTTAGAAATTTGAGGTAAATAAGTGAATTTTAAAGGAGTGCCATATTGCTCGACCAATTTCATTAAATCAATGTTGTGAAAAAGTAATTCACTGTCTTTGTTTAAAGTAAATTCTTCCTGCGGAAAATAATAAGTTTGATTAATTAGGTCGAAATATTTTGTATTCATTGAATTTTGGGATTTTAAAAGATTAAAAAAAAACTACGCTAATCTTTTGTTTTCAAACCCTAATATTGGCATAAACTATAGGAAGTTTTTCAGTTTCTGACTTGAATAGCTCTAAAAATAATCCTAAAATTGTCCTTATCGATGTTAAAAAAGTAACACACAGTACTTGAAAACCTGAATTGGTTTTTAGCGTGAAAGTGCTATTAGTAGTAGTGTTCGTATTATTTTTCATCACGACAAATGTAAAAAATAAAATTACCGAATTGCAATATTTTTTATAAAAATATCTTATGATTTATAATCGATAAAACTATTAATAATTAATTCATTTTCAGCCGATTGATTTATGATGGTTTTTCCAATACCATTTATTAAGGCAAATTGTACTTTTCCATACTCATTTTTCTTATCGTGGATGAGTAAATTTTGAATGGAAACGATGTCCTCATCAGTAAAATTATGTTGGTCATAAAGGTTGGTGATGTTGTACTTAATTTGATAAAAATCTTCTTTGGAAAGCAATCCTTTTTCTTTTGAAATATAACTTTCTAAAATCATACCAATTGCAATAGCTTCTCCATGCAAAAGTGGTGTTTCCGATTCTAAAAAATGACTTTCAATAGCGTGACCAAGTGTATGACCAAAATTCAACGCTTTTCGGATACCATTTTCAGTTGGATCTTGTTTAACAATTTCGTTTTTAATTTCAATTGAGCGATAAATTAAAGCATCAAAATCGGCAAAATCAATTTGTGATAAATCTAGAAATTGTTCCCAATATTTTTTGTCATAAATCAATCCGTGTTTTAACATTTCTGCTAATCCAGAACGCATTTCTTTTTGTGACAAAGTTTCAAGAAAATCAGTTGAAATTAATAGCATTTTAGGTACATTAATTACACCAATTTGGTTTTTTAAGTTTCCTAAATCAACGCCATTTTTACCTCCAATTGAGGCATCCACCATTCCTAATAAAGTTGTTGGGACATTTATAAAATCTATTCCTCTTTTAAAAGTGGAAGCAATAAATCCGCCAATATCTGTTATTACACCGCCACCAAGATTGATTATTAAACTTTTTCTGTCTGCACCAAGATCAGATAGAATAGACCAAATTTCGACACAAGTTGTAATATTTTTTATTTCTTCACCTGCTTCAATTTCAATAATTTCAATTGGAATTTCTGTAGCTAAATTTGGAATGAATTTTGGCAAACAAAAGTCATTTGTATTTTCATCTACAATAATAAAAATGGAGGAATAATTGTTTTTAGAAATTGTTTCATTCAAATTATTATATCCTTCATCATTGAAGAAAATTTCATAATTATTGGCTTGTATTTTGTTTAGTTGATGTGTCATTTATTTACAGTAAGTATTTGCAATTTCAATAGCAGATTGATAGTTTTTAGATTTGGCAATATTCAAAAATTCGCAGGCTTTTTTTCTGTCTCCATTTGAATTAAAATAGGCAACTCCAATATAATATTCAGTTTTGCCATCATTTAACGTTGGACTGTTCAATGCCTTTTTTAAACTTTCGATTCCTTTTGAATAATTTTTTAGCATGATATTACAAATGCCAATATTTTGATGAATTATAGCATTGTTTGGAGTTTCAAGTAGTGCTTTTTCATAATTTTCTAAAGCCAAATCAAATTTCTTTTCTATTCCATATTTTTCTGCTATGGCAAGATAATTGACTTTTTGAATTTCCGGTTTTTGAGTTTCATTATTTGGCTTTGTACTTTGAATCGTTTTAGAATCAGCAACTCTTTTTAAACGTAAATTTATAATTGAATCAACATTTAGATAAGGTTTTCCGTTATTATATTTTTTTACATAATTATAAGCTTCTTCAATCTCTTTAGGATTATTTCTTGCTTTTACGGAAGCCATGTAATTGATATAAAATGTTTTATATAAGGGAAACATATCAAAACATTTCTTGAAATATTTGTGAATACTATCATTATTTTTCTGTTTTAAATAAAGATTGGAAAGTTGATATTCTGTATCCATCAAATAAGGATTATCTTTTTTTGATTCTTTTAATAAATTTAAAGCTTCAGATTCGTTATTTTCTTTAATTAAGTACTTTGCTTTAATAGCTTTTATTGAGTTTCCAAATTCACTTAAATTTGGATAATCAGGAACTATTTTATCAACTTCATCATAACTCATTGCCATCGAATTTTCATCAGCAAAAATTTTATTTTGACCAACTAATGATTTAAAATACAATATGTTTGAGTATACTAGTACACAACTTACAACAGCTATTGGAAGAATAAAATAATTTGAAGGTATAGATTTTGAATTGAATTTGGTACTATTCAAAAACCAAAAAAGAATAATTGCAAAATGAATTTGTGTTATAGGTCTTTGAATTGGAAAATTTAAAAGTGAATCTAATCCAAAAGCTAAAATTGAAATTAAGACTACAAATGAAATCCATTTTTGTTCTTCAGAGTTTTCTTTATTTGTTACTGTTTTAAAACTATAAAAAACAGCTAAAAAGAAAATCAATAAATAGACCAACATATTTATAAAACCAGTTTCAGCAGCAATTTGTAGAAAGTCATTGTGTGACTGTTTTGAAATTGCCCAATAGTTTCTATGCTTACTTTCATAAGGTATTGACTCAATTTTGTAGCTTCCAAGTCCTTTTCCTAGAATTGGATTTTCTTTAGCTATTTGAAAAGTATTTTCCCAAAGCGAAAAACGATTTCCTGAAATATCTTCTTTTTTTGAAGTCAAATTATTGTTTGAAGCAACAAGTTCTGTTGGATTTTCAGATTTTTTAGAAGCAAATTTTAGATTTACAAATGAATATGAAATAATTACTGTTAATAGGAGCAAAGCAAAATTTTTCAAATTTGATTTCAATTGTTTCGAAATTACCAGAAACCCAACCAGAGCGATTAAAAATAAACTTACACTGATTAAGTTAGTTCTCGATTCGGTTATAAAAATCACTATTGTGCTTAAAAAAATTGTAAGCAAAAAGAAATATCTTTTAATGTTATTGTAATGAAAAAAACAATAAATAGCGAAAGGAATTTTAAGTGCAAACACAGAAGCTAATACGTTTTTGTTTCCCGTATTTCCTGATAAAATTGAATTTATCTGTTCAAAACTCAATACGTTTATGGAACTATAATATTTTACAAATATCATAAACGATTGGTAAAATAATATGATAGAAACTGCGACTGAAAAAGTTAAAAAATGAGATGACTTTTTTTGTGCTAAAATGCTAAGTAAGAATACAGAAGTAGCTGTAGTTAGTAATTTTACAAACGATACAATTCCTTCGATTTTATTTTGAGCAACAAAAATTGAAATTCCACATATTGCAGTAAAAATCAAATATAAAAGCGATACTTTATTTAATTTGACAGAATTAAATTCTAAAGTTTCTTTTTTATTGAAGTAAATAAAAGTACCAACACAAATATTGATGACAGAAATGAAAACCCATTGAATGCCAGAGATATCTAGTGCTGAAAACTTTGGCAAAAAATCAACCGATAAATACAAAAGCAACAATAAAACTATTATAAAACTTACCGTTTTTTTTGACTCACTTACATCAATATTTTCCTCAACTAATTGTACCTTTTTTTTCATAAAATGATTTTCAATTGCAACAAAAGTAATAAAATTGATTTTATATATAACCGATTTCTATTTTGTTGTAACATCTATTTTACTTTATTAAATTTTAAGTATTCATTAACAAATAATTGTTTACTTTTGTTTAATTAAAATATAAAAAAGTTAAACAAATTTATTTTGAAACCAATTACACCAATCACAGAAAAAGAAAATCTATCAGATATTCAAATCGATAGAATCATAGAAATGGCTTGGGAAGACAGAACTCCATTTGACGCCATAAAATTTCAATTCGGATTATCCGAAGCTGATGTAAAAGCATTAATGAAAAGAGAACTTAAGTTTAGCAGTTACAAATTGTGGCGTGAACGTGTAGAAAGTTCTAAAACTAAGCATGTTGCTAAAAGAGTTGAAGGTATTGATAGATTCAAATGTAATTTGCAACGTGCCATCACAAATAATAAAATTTCTAAAAGATAATAATGGAAAGCAAAAAGCCAGATAATGTAGTTTTTTCTGATGAAAAAGGTTACAACGCAAGTTTATTAACTTATTCAACAAGTGTTGGTGCGCCAGTGATTAAGATTGATGATGTGGTTTCATGGAAAAGCAGAAGCATTAACAATGTAAATAAAGAATTTGAAAATAAATTTAACGAGCTAAAAGAGCAATACGAAAGTTTAATGCGCGAGTATGAATGGAATGAATTGGTATACAATGCTAAATTTTCATTTGAACCAGTAATTGGCGAAATATATCATTTGTATGCTAATGATGACGGAACACATTCTCTATCGTTGATTGCTCCAAATGAATGGAATAAAGAACATATTGGTACCTTTAAACTAAACAGTGAAAGAAAGTGGATTCACCTGGCTTAAAATTATAAAATGGAAAAAAAATATATCGATAAATCGCAAATTGAATTGCTAGAAAAACAAAAACGTGTTCATTTAATTAACAGTTTAGGTGGTTTTAAAAGTGTCGCTCTTGTTGGAACTTCTGATAAAAATAAGAATACCAATTTGGCAATTTTTAGTTCCTTATTTCATATTGGAGCTAATCCGCCTTTAATTGGGATGATTTTTAGACCAAGTCCGCCAGAGCGAGATACAATGAGTAATATTCTTGAAACAGGTTTTTATACTGTAAATCATATCAACGAAGCAATTTATAGACAAGCACATCAAACTTCAGCAAGATACGACAAAAGCATCTCTGAATTTGATGTTACAGGTTTACAAACAGAATATAAAAATGATTTTTTTGCTCCATTTGTATCTGAAAGTCATATTCAATTAGGTGTAGAATTTAAAGAAAGAATAGATATTTCAATTAATAATACTACAATGATTATTGGAGAAATTATTCAAGTTTACATTCCAGAAAATTGCTTGCTCGAAGATGGATTTATCGATTTAGAAAAAGCAAACACCATTACTTGTTCTGGGTTAGATAGTTATCACAAAACTATTCAACTTGACCGATTGAGTTATGCAAAACCAGATAAAGAATTAACATCATTACTATAAAAAATTGACAAAAAAAGAAATCAATATTGTTTGGTTCAAACGTGATTTACGATTTACAGATCACGAACCTCTTTTTTTGGCAAGTCAGGAAGGATTACCAGTTTTATTTGTCTATTTTTTTGAACCATCAATAATGAGTTATGATGATTCGGATGTACGTCATTGGCGATTTATACATGAATCATTGCAGGAAATGCAAACTAAATTACAATCTATTTCTTCCAATATTTATTTCTTTCATAATGAAGCTGCAACTGTTTTTAATGAGTTGAATACTATTTACGATATAAAATCAGTTTTTTCGCATCAAGAAATTGGAAACAAAATCACTTTTGATAGAGATATTGCTATGCAAAAGTTTTTTGATGAAAATAAAATCAGATGGAAACAATCGCAAATGCATGGTGTAATAAGAAAGTTGAAATCAAGAAGTGATTGGGACAAACGTTGGGAGCAAGTTATGCGAGCTGAACCTAAATTGATTGACTTGAATGCTTTTAAAATAGAAAATTTAGAATCAGATTTTTATCAAAAGCTAAAAGGAAATGATCTTCCTATCGAAATTACAACTCGCAATAAAAATTTTCAACAAGGTGGCGAATATTGGGCTTGGCGCTATTTAGATAGTTTTGTAAAAGAACGATACGTAAATTATAGTAAACATATTTCTAAACCAAGTTTGAGTCGAACAGGTTGCAGCCGACTATCGCCTTATTTAACTTACGGAAATATCAGTATGCGAATGATTTACCAATATACGAATCAGCATTATGAATCTTCTAAAAACAAAAGGGCAATTTTAAATTTTGTTTCCAGATTGCATTGGCATTGTCATTTTATTCAAAAATTTGAAGATGAATGCCGAATGGAATTTGAAAACGCTAATCGTGCTTATGATTCTTTAATAAAACCAAAAAACGAAACTTATATTAAAGCTTGGCAAGATGGCAAAACCGGAGTTCCAATTGTGGATGCTTGTATGCGATGTTTAGTTCAAACAGGTTACATTAATTTCAGGATGCGAGCCATGGTGGTTTCGTTTTTTACCTTTAATTTATGGCAAGATTGGCGCGAATTACATTTTTTAGCACGTCAATTTTTAGATTATGAGCCAGGTATTCATTATCCACAATTGCAAATGCAATCAGGTACGACTGGAATCAATACGATTCGAATTTATAATCCTATAAAAAATTCGGAAGAACATGATACAGATGGAATTTTTATAAAAAAATGGATTCCTGAATTAGCTGAAGTTCCTTTAGAATTAATTCATGAACCATGGAAAATGAATCCTATTGAGCAGCAATTTTATCATTGCGAAATTGGAAAAGATTATCCATTTCCCATTGTAAATATTGAGGAAACTAGAAAAATGGCAAGTGATATTGTTTGGAGTTTCCGTAAAAAAGATTATGTCAAAGAAGAAGGAAAACGAATTTTGAAGAAACATGTGAGTAACCCAAATAAACCTAAAAATGCGAGGAGTAAAAAAACAAAATCTTCCCAATAAAACTTGTATTGTTTGTCAAAAACCATTCACTTGGCGCAAAAAATGGGAAAAAGTTTGGGATGAAGTGAAATATTGTAGTGATAAGTGTAGAATGAATAAAATTAAATAGCCGCAAATTCACAGATTATAAATATTAATCAGTGAATCAGTTGCAAATAAAAGTACAAATGTCAAAAACGTTACGATTAATTCTAGGTGATCAATTAAATAGCAATCATTCTTGGTTTAAAACTGTTGATGATTCCATTACTTATGTGATGATGGAAATTCGTTCTGAAACGGATTATGCTAAACATCATATTCAAAAAGTAGTTGGAATTTTTGCTGCAATGCAAAATTTTAAAAATGATTTATTATCTAATAATCATAAGGTTATATATATTCATTTGAATGATGACAATAACTTAAATTCATTTGATAAAAATGTTAAACATTTAATTTCAAAATATAATTTCACTCATTTTGAATACCAATTACCCGATGAATATCGAGTTGATTTGGATTTAAAAAACCTTTGTTCTTCTATTTCAATTTCAAGTACAGTTGTTGATTCAGAGCATTTTTTTTCTACAAGAAATGAATTGGGTGAATTCTTTAATGGAAAAAAAACTTTCTTGATGGAAAGTTTTTATCGAGCCATGCGAAAAAAACATAACGTCTTAATGGAAGGTGACAAACCATTAACTGGACAATGGAATTATGATGCTGAAAACCGACAAAAATTGCCTAAAAATCATAAACCAATTTTACCATTTGTTTTCTGTAATGATGTTTCCGAAATTTATAATGAAATTACAAAAACCGATGTAAAAACCATTGGAACTATTGATGCTAAAAATTTTGTTTGGCCAATAAACAGAGAACAATCACTTCAATTATTGGAATTTTTTGTGTCCGAATGTTTATCACTTTTTGGAAGCTATCAAGATGCAATGATGCCAAATGAATGGTCCATTTATCATTCAAGAATTTCATTTTCAATGAATGTCAAAATGATCTCACCACAAGAAGTTATTAATTCGGCTATTAAGGAATGGCAAAAGCGTCCAAACGAAATCGAATTTCATCAATTAGAAGGTTTTGTTCGTCAAATTATAGGTTGGCGCGAGTACATGCGTGGAATTTATTGGAACAAAATGCCTGAGTATGCCAGTATGAATTATTTCAATAATCAAGAAAAATTACCCGATTGGTTTTGGTCAGGAAATACAAAAATGAATTGCCTAAAAGATGCAATTAAACAATCGTTGAACTTTGCTTACGCGCATCATATTCAGCGACTTATGGTTACAGGAAATTTTGCGCTTTTAGCAGGAATTCATCCTGATGAAGTAGATGCATGGTATTTAGGAATTTACATTGATGCCTTTGAATGGGTTGAAATTACGAATACGCGAGGAATGAGTCAGTTTGCCGATGGCGGAATTGTAGGAACAAAACCTTATGTAAGTTCAGCCAGTTATATTGATAAAATGAGTCATTATTGTGGCACTTGTTTTTATAAAAAAGCATTGAAAACAGGCGAAAAATCATGTCCTTTCAATAGTTTGTATTGGAATTTTTATGATAGAAATGAAGATAAATTAGGGAAAAATCCTCGAATAGGCATGATGTATAATGTATGGCGAAAAATGAAACCCGAAGATAAAACAGCTATTTTGCAACAAGCTGATTATTGTTTGAAAAACATAAATGAATTGTAAAACTATTTGTTCCAAGTTTAAAACTGTAAAACTATAAACTTGAAACCTGAAATAAAATAAATATATGAAAACCTCAATAGTTTGGTTTAAAACCGATTTGCGATTACACGACAATGAAACACTTATCAAAGCCATAGCCCAAAGTGATGAAATTATTCCGGTGTATTGTTTTGATGATGCTGAATTTGTTACCAATGAATTTGGATTTAAAAAAATGGGAAATTTTAGAGCACAATTTTTATTAGAATCATTATCGGATTTAGATAAAAATTTAAGAGAGATTGGTTCAGGATTATTGATTTTAAAAGGAAAACCAGAAGTTGAAATCCCAAAAATTGCCCAGCAATATAAAGTATCTAAAGTCTTTGCTAAACGTGAAGTGTCGTATGAAGAAAAGCAAACCGAAGCTAAAGTTCAAGAGGAACTGTTTAAATTGAAATGTGAGCTTAAAACATTCAGCACAAGTACGTTATATCATGCTGAGGATTTACCTTTTTCAATAAAAGACATTCCAGATGTATTTACTAGTTTTAGAAAGAAAACCGAAAAAGATGCCTTAATTAGAGATTCATTTGAAGAACCAAAAGAAATTAAATCTCCAGAAATTGAATCTTTAAAATTACCAACACTTGAAGATTTAGAATTGAGTTTTGAACCAATTGATTCACGATCTGTCTTAACTTTTAAAGGTGGAGAAACGGAAGCAATAGCCAGATTAAATCACTATTTTTTTGAAACTAAATGCATTTCAAAATATAAAGAAACGCGAAACGGATTGTTTGGTGCTGATTATTCTTCAAAGTTTTCTGCTTGGTTGGCTTTAGGTTGTATTTCGCCAAGATTTATTCACGACGAATTAAAAAAATATGAGCAACAATTTGGAGCTAATGAATCTACTTATTGGTTGGTTTTTGAGTTGTTGTGGCGTGATTATTTTAGGTTTATGATGAAAAAGCACAATGCCAATTTTTTTCAATTAGCAGGAATTCAAAACAAAGGTATTGAAGTTAATAAACATAATTCGCATCAATTACAACAATGGATTGATGGAGAAACTGGAGTAGATTTTGTTGATGCAAACATGATTGAATTGAAACTTACTGGATTTATGAGCAATCGTGGTCGTCAAAATGTTGCTAGTTATTTGTGCAATGATTTAAAACTCGATTGGCGTTATGGCGCAGCTTATTTTGAACAGCAACTTATTGATTATGATGTGTGTAGCAATTGGGGAAATTGGGCATATTTAGCAGGAGTTGGAAACGATCCAAGAGGAAATCGTTATTTCAATATTGATAAACAAGCAACTGATTATGATAAAGATAAAAAATATCGAAATTTATGGTTGAAGGGTTAATTAATTTATAAATAATTAAAAATGAAAGTTTTACTAACAGGAGCAAACGGATACGTAGGTCGAAGATTACTTCCAGAACTACTCAATCAAGGTCATGAAGTAGTTTGTGCCGTTAGAGACAAAATGCGATTGGGTTTAGATAAAGAAACACTTTCATTAATAACTATTTGGGAAGTAGATTTTCTTGACGATATTAACCTTGATAATTGTCCCACGGAAATTGATATTGCCTATTTTTTAATTCATTCTATGTCGAGTTCGACGGAAACATTTGATTTAATGGAAGCTAAAACGGCTCAAAATTTCAATTTGTATTCTGAGCATATGAATATAAAGCAAGTTATTTATTTAAGTGGTATTGTTAACGATCCAAAATTATCAAAACACATGCTTTCACGTAATAATGTTGAAAAAATATTATATGGAGGTAAACCAAATTTAACAGTTCTTAAGGCTGGAATCATTGTTGGTTCAGGAAGCTCTTCTTTTGAAATTATTCGTGATTTGTGTGAAAAATTACCTATTATGATTACTCCAAAATGGGTTTTAACAAAAACGCAACCAATTGCTATTCGTGATGTGATAAAATACTTGATTGGAGTTCAAAATCGAGAAGATTGTTTTAACGAATCGTTTGATATTGGTGGTCCAAATGTGATTACTTATAAGCAAATGATGCAATTATATGCTAAAACTCGTGGCATTAAATTAGCGATAATTACTATTCCAGTCATGACTCCAAAACTATCATCATATTGGTTGTATTTTGTTACTTCAACTTCTTATAAATTAGCTATGAATTTAGTTGATAGTATGAAAGTTGAAGTTATTTGTAAGGATAATCGACTTCAAAAATTATTGAAAATAAAATCCATTTCATACGTTGATGCAATAAAATTAGCATTTCAAAAAATTGAACAAAATTTAGTTATCTCAAGTTGGAAAGATAGTTTAACAAGTAGTGGCTTAAAAGGTAATTTGACAAATTATATTCAGATACCCAATTTTGGATGTTTGAAAGACAGTAAAAAAATTAAAATTTTAAATTCTAAACAAGTTTTAGAAAATATTTGGTCAATTGGAGGTCAAAAAGGTTGGTATTATGGAAATTGGATGTGGCAATTGCGAGGATTTATTGATAAACTTTTTGGCGGAGTTGGATTACGAAGAGGAAGAACAAGTCCAACGCATTTAGACAATGGAGATTCACTAGATTTTTGGAGAGTTTTACTAGCCGACAAAGAAAATAAACGATTATTGCTTTTTGCAGAAATGAAAGTTCCAGGCGAAGCTTGGCTCGAATTTAGAATTGACGAAAATAATTATTTACATCAAATTGCCACTTTTAGACCTAGAGGACTTTTTGGACGATTATATTGGTACAGTATGCTACCATTTCATTTTTTCATTTTTAACGGAATGATAAAAAGAATAGCTAATTCTAAATAAAAATTATCAAATTCTAATTATATTTGTACAATCATTATCTATAATTACTAATTCGTCAATTGTAAAATTGATAGTTAGTTTTCTTATTAACAAACAAATGGACAAAATTTTTAACAATACAGAAGTTGCTTTTGCTTTAAAAAGCGATACAGAATTAGATAGAGCATATTTTCTTTTCAAAATGATTGCAAGTGAACCACTTGTTAGAATTGGAACAGCGGTAACAAATTTTGCACTAAAAGCTCATTTACCAGTTGACGGATTAATTCGTGCTACTGTTTTTGATCACTTTTGTGGTGGTGTTAATGAAATGGATTGTCTTTCTGTAGTTGATAAAATGTACACAAAAGGTGTTTCATCTGTATTGGATTATTCTGTTGAAGGGAAAGAAGAAGAAGCTCAATTCGATGCGGCTTTAGAAATGACTTTAAAAACAGTTGAGTTTGCAAAAGAACGTCAGGCAATTCCTTTTGCAGTTTTCAAACCTACAGGTTTAGGTAGATTAGATTTATATACTAAAGTAGGAGAGAAGCAACCACTTTCTGAGGAAGAACAAGCTGAATGGAATAAAGTAAAAGAGCGTTTCGAAATTATATGTAAAACTGCTCATAGCAAAGATGTAGCTTTATTAATTGATGCTGAAGAAAGTTGGATGCAAGATGCTGCGGATGATTTAGTTGAAGACATGATGCGCAAATACAACAAAGACAAAGTAATTGTTTTCAATACTTTACAAATGTATCGTTGGGATAGAATGGATTACCTAAAAGCATTGCATGAAAGAGCAAAGAGAGATGGTTTTTATATTGGTATGAAGTTAGTTCGTGGTGCATACATGGAAAAAGAACATAAACGCGCAGAGGAAAATGGTTATCCAACACCAATTTGCGCGTCAAAACAAGCTACAGATGATAACTACAATATTGCTGTTGATTATATGATGCAACATATTGACAGAATGGCTATCTTCGCCGGAACTCATAATGAAGAAAGCTCATATAAATTGATGGAAATGTTGAAAAACAACAATATAGAAATTAAAGACCAACGCATTTGGTTTGGACAATTATATGGAATGAGTGATAATATTAGTTATAATTTAGCTTCTCATGGATATAATGTTGCTAAATATCTACCATTTGGTCCAGTTCGTGATGTGATGCCTTATTTAATTCGTCGTGCAGAAGAAAATACTTCAGTAGCAGGACAAACTAGTCGTGAATTGAATCTTCTGAAAACAGAAAGAGAACGAAGAAAAAATAAATAATAATTATAAAGCAAAAAATCCTGAGCTACTAACTCAGGATTTTTTTATTTTTTTCTAATAATATCTTCTAAAACCGCTTTGCTAGGATAATTGATTACTCTTAAAGTGATGGTATCTTTTTTTGTAGTTTGACCTTCAATTACATATAGTTTACCTTTTTGATAAGAAATATTACTTCTATCAAAATCAACATCACCATAAGTCAAGGTGTTTTTTATATCAATAGTGTCAATCCAATCTTCAGAAAGTTTTCTTGAAGCTTCGATACTATAATTAAAAGGTTTGTTACGTAAATCGTTTAAAACTCTTGCGTTTGGGAAATAATTACAACGTGTGTCTTTCCCTGAAAAAACCAGTGCTACAACAAATCCACCCATAACTAAACCAACCATATAGTAGGCTAACCTCTGATAAAACTTCATATTGTAATTTTTTTTGCAAAGGTAATCTAAAGATTAGAATATTTACAAATTTGATGATTTAAAAAACTATTAAATTGATATCGCTATCTGGTAAATTAAACCAATCACCAATGGCTTTGTTTGTTAAGATTCCGTGATAGAGATATACTCCGTTTTTCAATCCTTTGTTGCATCGAATGGAACTCTCAATTCCGCCATCTTCAGCAATTTGTAGTAAATAAGGAGTAATGATGTTGCTGATAGAAAGTGATGCCGTCTTTGAATATCTAGATGGTATATTAGGAACACAATAATGTACTACATCATTTTTAATAAAGGTAGGTTTTTCATGTGTGGTTATTTCTGAAGTTTCAAAACAACCTCCAGTATCGATACTAACATCAACAATAACAGCACCTTTTTTCATGTGTTCTACCATTGTTTCTGTCACTACAATTGGGCATCTGTCTTTTCCTCGCATTGCTCCAATGGCAACATCGCAACGACGTAATGCTTTTAAAAGTGCTTTAGGTTGAATCGTCGAAGTTGATACACGTTGACTCAAATTGTTTTGTAATCGGCGTAATTTTGTAATAGAATTATCAAATATTTTCACATTTGCTCCTAATCCAACTGCGGTTTTTGCCGCAAATTCGCCCACAGTTCCAGCACCAATTATTACAACATCTGTTGGAGGAACTCCTGTTATATTTCCAAATAACAATCCTTTACCAAATTGATTGTTAATCATTAATTCAGCCGCAATGAGTATCGAAGCCGTTCCTGCAATTTCACTAAGAGATTTTACAGCTGGATAAGAACCATCTTCATCTTTTATATATTCAAAAGCTAAAGCAGTGATTTTCTTTTTAGTAAGCGCTTCAAAATATTCTTTTTTTCTGGTTTTTAATTGAATAGCCGAAATGATAATCGAATTTGGATTCATCATTTCAATTTCTGCCATTGTTGGTGGTTCTACTTTAAGAAGCATTGGACAAGACAATACTTTTTTAGTGTCATTTGTGATTTCAGCACCATTATCACTATATTCTTTATCTGAGTAACTCGAACTTTCTCCAGCTCCAGCTTCGATTAAAATACGATGACCATGAGCTGTCAAGGAGTGAACAGCATCTGGCGTAAGGCATATTCTTCGCTCTTGATAGCTTGTTTCTTTCGGAATTCCAATAAACAATTCGCTTTTATGGCGAGCAATTTCAAGCTTTTCTTCTTGAGGAAGTAGTTGTTGTTTTGTAAATGGTGTAAGTGGCATAGTTACAAATGAATATTGGCACAAATTACATAAAAATTCTTAATTAATAATTATAAATTAAGAATTAAACGTCGTTTGCCATCTGGAAGTAATTCAATTGAAACAACAGAATGTTCCTCTGGAATTAGATTTGGAATATTCTCTGCCCATTCTATGAAACACCAATTTCCAGAATATAAATATTCATCAATTCCAATATCTAGTGCTTCAGATTCTTTCTTTAAACGGTAAACGTCAAAATGATAAATATATTGATTAGCAGTTATTTGGTATTCATTAACTAAAGAAAAGGTTGGGCTGCTTGTAGCATTATTTACGCCAAGATTTTTAGCCAATGATTTTATTAAAGTTGTTTTTCCAACTCCCATTGCACCATTAAAAAGAATTACTTTTTTTGGATTTTCTGAAAGAATTTTTTTTGCAACAATATCAATTTCGTCTAGTGA
Organism: Flavobacterium sp.; assembly: GCF_027484205.1. Lineage (GTDB taxonomy): Bacteria > Bacteroidota > Bacteroidia > Flavobacteriales > Flavobacteriaceae > Flavobacterium. The sequence goes on along the minus strand of NZ_JAIXUB010000013.1, from coordinate 175,899 downwards.
AAATAGTATCTCCATGTTTTTAAGTTTGAAGATGGAAGATGGTAGTTAGAAGTTGATGATTAATGAAAATAACTTACTTCTTCTAGCTTCCATCTTCCAACTGAATTTTACCTCGGATTAAAAACCAAAAAAGGTACAATAACCTCTTCTAAAGATATTCCTCCGTGTTGATAGGTATTTCTGTAATAACTCACATAATGATTATAATTATTGACATAAGCCAAGAAATAATCATTTTTTGCAAAGATAAAAGAACTACTCATATTTATAGCAGGAAGTCCAATTTTCTTCGGGTCTTTTACAACATAAACATCTTTATCTTCATAGGTTAAACTTCTTCCCGTTTTGTATCTAAGATTTAAACTTGTGTTTTTATCTCCAATAACTTTTGAAGGATTTTTTACATTTATTGTTCCGTGGTCTGTGGTTATAATTAATTTAAAACCAAGTTTTTGCGCTTGTTGAATAATCTCTAAAAGCGGTGAATTTTTAAACCAACTTAAAGTTAAGGAACGATACGCTTTATCATCTGATGCTAATTCTTTTACAACATCCATTTCAGTTTTTGCGTGTGACAGCATATCAACAAAATTGTAAACTACAGTCACCAAATCATTGTCTTTTAAGCTTCTAAAATTATCAGCCAATTTTTTTCCACCAGCGAGATTTGTAATTTTAAAATAATCTTGTTTTAGATTTAATCCCAAACGTTTTAAATGAGCTGTTAAAAATTCGGCTTCATACAAGTTTTTTCCGCCATCTTCAATATCATTTTTCCAATATTGCGGAAATTGTTTTTCCATTTCTAAAGGTGTTAATCCCGAAAATATGGCATTTCTTGCATATTGTGTAGCTGTAGGAAGCATTGCAAAATAAGGTGTTTCCTTCTCAAGTTTGTAATAATTATTTACAGTACTTTCCATCGCTTTCCATTGATCGTAGCGAAGATTATCGATAACTACAAAAAGAACTGGCTTATCTTTTTTTACCAATTCAGGAACAACTAATTCTCTGAAAAGTGTGTGGGATTGAATTGGTTTAGCTTTGCTCTGTTCGGCTTTGCCTCGGGTTTCTGCTTTTGGTTCGAACCAATCTTCATAATTTCGTTCTATAAACTTACCAAATTGCGAGTTAGCTTCCACTTTTTGAGATTCAAGAATATCAATTAAATTAGAATCTTCAATATTTTCAAGTTCTAATTCCCAAAATAATAGTTTTTTATAAAGTTCAATCCAATCTTCATAGGAATTTACCATTGCCATTTCCATTGCAATTTTTCTAAACTCTTTCTGATAATCTAAAGTTGTTTTCTCGGATACTAATCTTGAATGGTCTAAATTCTTTTTCAAACTCAATAAAATCTGATTTGGATTTACTGGTTTGATAAGATAATCGGCAATTTTAGAGCCAATTGCTTCCTCCATTATATATTCTTCTTCACTTTTTGTAATCATGATTACTGGCGTTGAAGATTTTTTTTCTTTTATTTCTGAAAGTGTTTCTAAACCACTCATTCCGGGCATATTTTCATCTAGAAAAACAATATCAAAATTGTTTTCGGCAAAAATATCTACAGCATCACGACCATTATTACAGGTGGTAACTTCATAATTTTTCTTTTCTAAAAATAGGATGTGAGGTTTTAACAAATCAATTTCGTCGTCCACCCAAAGTATTTTAATTTTATCCATAATGGCATTTAATTTTGGTGCAATTTACTATATATAAAACGATGATTTTGTAAATTATTTTGTAAAATGTTAAAGTTTAGCATTTTTTTATGATTATTAAAAATGGTAAGAATATATTTGCCACCTAAAATTTAAACAAAAAGCAAATTATGAAAGCATTAAAAAAATTAACGGTTTTATTAGTCTTAGTATTAACAAGTTCTCTATTAGTTAATTGTAGCTCTGATGGTGATGGTGGAAGTAGTTCAGATACATTTTATTTGAAATATAAAATTAACGGAACTTTAGTAGAAGTTTCTGATCCTGAAGTTATCAATTCTTTAAGTAAATCGTTAACAGGATTTACAACAAACGGAAAATCTTTGACATTATACTTTCCTTTAGATGTTGCAACAGGAACTTATTCTATTACTGATGAACCATCAAATGTTGATGCTTATGGAGCAAGTTATTCTGATTTTGAAACAGAAGCAGCTTCAGATAATGAATCAGGAACTGTAACTATAACTCAAGTTAATGCTGATGTTATTAAAGGAACTTTCTCATTCGTAGGAACAAATGAAGGTGCAACCTACACTGTTACTGAAGGTGAATTTAGAGCTGAAAATATTCAGTAAGTAATAAATTATTCAAACCAAAAAAGCGTGAAGTAATTAAACTTCACGCTTTTTTATTTATGTATTTATAGTAGTTATAAAAATTAAAATTTTTTCATGTAATTTATACAAAGCATTTTTTCAAATGCCTCAAAAATTAGATTTCACTTATCTTTTAATTACTTTAAGTGTTTTAACTTCATCATTTTGTTGAATAATTATGTTGTAAACACCTGAAAGATATTTGTTTCCAATACTACTTTGATTTAAATTTTCAATTGTAGATTCAAAATCGTCTAAAAGTCTTCCTAAATTATCAAAAACTTTAATTTTCAATATTTCATTTGAAGGTGAGGTAACTTTTATCTCAAAATTTTCAGAAAATGGATTTGGAACTACTTTTACATCAAAACTATTTTTTAATGTTGATGGTGTATTTGTTCTTGCTATACTTCCTGGAGTAGTAATATTACATGCATTTCCAAATGGACCCCAAATTCCATTAATTAAAACACTTACATCTACAGAATAAGTTGTACCAGATTGAAGTCCAGTAAACATATTTAATGAAAAAGCTCTTAAAGGTCTTAAAGCAAATTGAGAATATCCAAGTGAAGTATTTGTCAGTCTAAATTTGTATTGAGAAACACCACTAACAATATTAGCATAGATATATTCAGTATTACTATTTGCTGTATAATTACATTGACTTGTTTGAAGTTGCGTTACAGGAAATGGTGGTGTAGTAAAGATACATTCTGAACTAAATTCACCTACTTCATTAGCAGAAGGAAGTATGGCAACTTTAACTTTATATGACGTATTATAGGTTACAAATGGTGTAGAAAGCACTGGTGAATAATTTGTAATACCAGTTAGTCTTAATTGACGTGTAGTGCTATCATAAATTCCTATTTGATTTGTACTCAAATTTTCTACTACAAAACGATAATACATTGCGCTTGATAAATAATAAGCATTTATATAAGAATTAGTTGCGGCCAAATTAGTTGATACACATTCAATTTGAGGAATAGGAATATTTGGCGTAGTTACGTTGCATGGTACATTATATGGTAAAAATGTTCCGTCAGTATTTCTTAGCGAAACTTCAACTTTATAAGTACAATTATATAAAATTCCTGATAATTGTGTCATGTTAAATCTATTTGTAGGTTGAGTTGTTTCTTGAGAAATACCTGTTGGAACTCCGTCAATTATTCTAGTAACTCTAAATTTATAAGCTGTAACGTTAGAAACTGGTGAAGTATAAATCCATTGATTCATTGCTGTTAATGTACTGCCACAATGTGTTCCTATTGTTGCAACAGGATTAGGAGTGTTTACAAAACAAGCTGGACCATAAAATGGTTGCCAAACATTATTATATTTAACAGCTATTTCAATCATATATCTTGAGTTATATGTAGTTCCCGGAACGTTAGCTAATGAAATGTTATTTACAGGTCTATCGACAATGACAGCTGGTGCTAATGGCTCATTAGTAACCATATCAACTTTTGTGATTTTAAAACGATATCCTTGTGCAAAATTTGTCCAATTTGCAGTTATTGTTGAATACCAACCTGAAAGTGTTGTTCCACAAATTGATGTAGGTAATGAACCAGTAATTGGAACACATGAATTATCAATAATTCCGTTACAATCATTATCAATACCGTCATAACAAACATCAACAGCATTTGGATGAATTAAGTTATTAGTATCATCGCAATCAGTTCCTAAAGTTACATAACCACTTGGAGCACCTTCACAAGATTGCAGATTTACATTCGGATTTCCATAACCATCATTATCGCTATCTTGATAATATGTTGTTCCTTGTAAAATATTTATTGTTAATGTTGTGGTATTGTTTACATCTTCATTTGGTGTAAAAGTGTAAGTAGTTGTTTGTGTATTATTTATAGCTGGTGACCATGAACCTAATATGCCATTATTAGAAATTGTTGGTAAGGCGTTTATTGTTGTTCCATTACATACAGGTGAAATTTCATCAAATGTTGGCGTTGGAAGTTTATATACTACCTTAAAACGGTCATCATATCTACCAACTGTTGCATAGAAAGTGTATGGTGCAACCTTTATGTTATGATAACTATCTAAAACAGAATCATAAATATAAATATTTTGATTTTGATTAAAAATTCCATCTGTTGTATAAATTGCAAAGGTATAATTTCCGTTTGCAGTTATATTCATGCCTATAGGAACTATATCATTATTATCGAATGGGAGCGATCTACCTTGTATGTTTAATTTTTCATTTCCTATTAAAGAGTAAAATGAAAACAAATTTGAAACTTGCGTTGGAGCATCATAAGAACGATCTCTTAGCATTGTCGCACCAGTTACATATCCAATTAAAGTTCTAATCGATTCATTATTAGAATTAGCTAAATCTAACCATATTCTGTGTTTCTCTACTGGATTAGTTGTTGAGTTTACGTTTGAATTTCTATAAAAATTATTGTTATTAAATGTTTTATCCCTCATTTCATTTCTAAAAGTAACAAAATGAGTATTACCAGATTCAAGAACTGTAGATGCCTCATCTTTCATAATAACAAAGAACCCTTGTCCTCCAGCAACTTTTAATACACCTGGTCCACTTTGTGTACCCGTACTGTTGTATGTGTCATAATCATTTACAGAATAATTTTGTTGATAAGATGCGTAGAAAGGACTTACTTCTGTTGCACTAAGTCCTATGCCATGTTTCCACAAATAAAGGCATCCGTCAATAACATTAATATTATCTGGGTCATCTAAAAATAATTCTGGATCGATTGCACTAGGATATGGATTTCCAATTAAATTAAAATTATCTGAAATTGAGGTAATTGGACTACTATTACTAATAGGAATATCAGCACCTACATAATCTCCTCTACCTACAGCTTTATGAATAATTCCATTATTTGGTATACCATTTGAAAAAGTAGCTGTAAAGTTTTGATCTGGTGAAGGTGCATAACTCATTGGAACTCTAATGATATATCCTTTTCCTGCTTCCATAATGGAATTATTAGCATTTATCCAATATCCCGAGCTACCATTTGGATTTGTAGCATTAGGATTCCATCTAAAAATAAGTGATGGAGATGTCGCAGGAGAAAGATTATTTATATTAAAATTACTAATTGGTGATGACCAGTAAACGTAATCAAACTGGTTAACCATTACATCTCTATGATAAATAATATTACCTTGATTATTATTTTGATTATTTATTTGTACTAATGAAGCATCATCATTAACTTCAAATGTAGCTCCAGATTCCACTACAAGTTCATAATTAATATTTACATACTTAGAAGCCGCAACAACCACTCTCGCTGGGCTAACTACTCGAACTCGACAAGCATCAAAACTTAGAAGGCTTGTGTTTAAACTCATATCATAATCACCAGTAATCTCAACATATGTTGTTATGCTAGGAGTACCATTACTCCATGATGTACCGTTCCAAGATGTTGCATTTTGACATAAGTCTTGAATTGTTATTATAATACTCTCAACGTCTGGAGGACAATTAGGTGAATTACTATCAGTATATAAAATAGATACAACACTTGCAGTTATTGGAGTTACAACACCATTTGCATCAACAGTTGCAATCGAAGTATCGCTTGAAGACCAAGTTCCGCCAGTTTCAGTTGATGTAATTGTTGTCGTTTGATTTGTAAAGATGTTTTGGTTTCCTGATAATGTTCCAGCATTGTTACCAGGAAGAACTTCAATTGTATCAGTTATTACCATTTCACAACCAAGATTGTTTTGATATGTATATGTAATTGTATGAATTCCAATACCAGCCGTTGTAGCATCAAAAGTATTTCCTGTGACACCATTTCCTGTAAAAGTACCGTTTAGATTAGCTAATTCAATAAATTGATTTAGATTATTTAATGTTTCATTTAAACAAATATTAACTGGTAAATTTAGATTGCTATCTTCTTTTCTTACTAATCTAACATTGTCTAAATAATAATATGTGCCACTAGGATTGTTATAAGTAGTAAAAGTGCAGTTTGTAGTTATAGAGTTTATTGGATTAATTGTATTAGGGATGCTTAATGTATTAAATCCTCCAATATACAAAGCATTTAAATTAGCTCTATTTCCAGTATTAAATGTTAATGTAATTGTTGTCCATCCTGAAAAGTCATTGATAGCAGAAGTGTTTATCAAAAGTTCATTAGTATTGTTTATTAAAGGAATATCAGCCATTCCAGGATAAGTTTGAATTCCATTGCGGAGATAAACTTGTATTGGTCTTGATATTCTTCTTAAACCATCAGCAAGAGAAACATTGAAGGTTAATGTGTATTCTGTATTAGGTAATAATGTTTCATTTAATAGAGTTGAAATATTTTCATTTGCATTGTTTCCTAATCCTATTCCTATATAAGAATTACCACTGTTAACTTCTTGATCACCAAGAGAATTACAAGGGATTCTGTTGTTTATATATGGATGATTAGGTCTAAAATAATCAGGTGTTCCATTATTAGCTCTGTTCCAAAAACATACTGAACCAGTTGGGCTAACAATAAGATTGGGTGCAGACAATCCTTCAAAAAATTCAAAATCACCATTTCTAACTAAGTTACAAACAGATGGTGGTATATCACAAACTCCTCCATTGTGAACATTCGGTGTTTCAACAAATAGATATATGTAGGTAATATTGCCTAACTCGTTAGTGTTCAGATCAATTGGAATGTATCGTAACAAATGCAATCCTATTTGACTACTATTAAAAATTACTGTTGTTGTTGCATTTCCTGAAGTAGTTGGTATATAAGCATTTATATCATACACATCCTCTAAGCATGTAAAGCCAATATTAGATGATGAAGAAATGTCATTATTTAAAATATTATTTGTGGCTATTGGGAATATAAAATCTTGACCTTGTATAGGTCTATAAAGATAATTTCCGGTTGACAAATCTAATCCATCATTAACACCTGCTATTCTAATTCCTTGGCAACCATTTCCATAATCAAAGACTTCATTCCCGTTTATAGAGTAGGTTTGATTTGTAGTGTAACCTAACTGACATAGAACATTACGTTCTTCGGGTGTTAAAAATCTTTTTGCATTATTTGCTAATGCATTACTCATGACAAAGTAATTGTTATCGCCATTTGGAAGTCCAATTGAATTTGTAAAACATTCATCTTCAAAATGACTCAAACTACTACCATTTTCAAAACAAGTTGGTCTATAAACGGGTAAATTGTTGAAGCGGATTGTCGTATTACAGTCATCAGTTTCATCAGCAATAATGTTAGGAGATTGTAATCCCGAAGGATTACTACAATTAGGATGCAAAATATTTACATTATTAGTAAAAGTATAATTATACATTTCACATGTTGTATTATTTGTAATTAAATTGATTCCATTTGAATCTCTAAGAAAAGTATCATATCTTGTATAATAATTAAAACTTCCATTACCTAATGTTGAATTTCCATTTGCGTCAATCAAACTAACAATACCTAATGCATGTGTTACTTCATGTAAAACGACTGTATATAAATCTTTAGTTAATGGCGGTGGATTAGCTGATAAATCTAAATTCCAATTTATAGATGGATTAATTAATAACATTCCATGAAAGTATGAACCTGAATTAGTAACTTCTCCAAAGTTTAACATTGAAAAACTAGAAGCAATATTTCTGTAAGAGTCCAAACCTGTTTGTATTGTTTTCCAAATTTCATTGTCAATTATTCCTCCATTAACATTTGCAGCAGTTGGATTGAGAGGAACACTATAAAATCCTGATGCCTGACCTAAAATATTAGTTCCAACTAAAGCACTAGAATTTCTCACCCAAATTTCAACTCTATTATTTAATCCGTTTGTTTTTAGAGGAGTATTCAAAAACTCGCTTATGTCATGAAAAACTTGACATACAACAGCTCTTCTTGCAGCTGCAGCAACATGCTCGCCATCTATCATTCCTGAACCTGTATCAAAATGAAGTCTGAATATTCCAGAATCACAGGTATTATCTATAAATCTAGATTCGTTTTGTTGATTACGGTCTTTTTTTAATTGTAAATCTTGTAAAGAATATCTGTTTCCATAATTGTCAAATATATTGTTAAGAAAGTCATCATTGAATTCAGTAGTTTTTTGAGCGTAAAGCATTGTGTTTAGTAACACTAACAGAAGTAAAAGTTTTTTTCTCATATGTTTAAATGTTTATGGTTCAATTATAAAATGATTATATATGTATTATAAATACTGTTAATACTTTGTGAATTTAATTAAAAAAATAATACATATAACAATTTTAAATATTAATTTGTAGTTATTTTTTAACAAAATTAACAATGAATAAATATTATATTTAACATTTTGTTATTTATTATAAATATAATTACTTTCGTAACAATTCAATCAAAACTCATACTAATCATCAATTAAAAACATCATAATGAAACTACTTCAAAAAATTACTTTGCTGTCAATTGCAACATTAACAATAGTGAGTTGCAATAAAAAAGAATCAGATTTTGTCGATCCATTATTAACCAACAGAGATACTTTAGTTGATCCTTCAGTTGATTTTTTCAACTATGCCAATGGAGGTTGGTTTAAAAAACATCCTATTCCATCTTCTGAAAGAAGTAATGGAATCTTCAGAATGATTCAAGATACCATCAATAATCAAGTGAAATCTATTTGCGAAAAATCGGCTGAAGCAAATGCGGAAAAAGGAAGTAACAAACAAAAAATTGGCGATTTTTATGCTTCAGGAATGGATTCTGTTACCATAAATAAATTAGGTATTTCGCCTTTAAAAAATGATTTTGCCAAAATTGATTCAGTGAAAGATATTCCTAGTTTAATGAAAACGATTGCTTATTTACATTCTATAGGTTCAAGTACTGCTTTTACTTTTTATGTGTATCAAGACGATAAAAATAGTGCTAAAAATGCATTACAATTTATGCAAGGTGGTTTAGGTTTAGGCGAAAGAGATTACTATTTTAATACTGATAAAGAAACGACTGTCATCAGAAATGAATATATAAAACATCTTCAAAAAATGATGGAATTAGCTGGTCAAAAAAGTGATATTGCAACTAAAAGTGCCTCTTCAATTATGAAGTTAGAAACTGATTTGGCGAAAGCATCACGAAAAATGGAAGATTTGCGTGATCCAATTAAAAATTATAACAAAATGTCAGTGGTTCAATTCAATGCGATTACACCAAACATTGATTGGAATACTACATTAAAAGATTTCGGAATTGCAAAAGCAGATACCGTTTTAGTTGGCCAACCAGAATTCTATAAAGCTTTGAATGGCATGTTAAAAAGCTATACTATTGAAGATTGGAAAGCGTATTTAAAATGGAGTTTATTAAATAATTATGCGTCTTATTTAAGTAAAGATTTTGAAAATCAAAATTTCAAGTTTTATGCTACAGTTATGACTGGGGTAAAAGAGCAAAAACCAAGATGGAAAAATGTAGTTGAGCAAACAAACAGTTCATTGGGCGAGTTGATTGGACAGGTTTATGTTGAGGAATATTTACCTAAAGGTTCAAAAGAAAAATTATTAGAAATTGGAAATAACATCAGAACAGTTTATGCAGAGCGTATCAAAAAACTAGATTGGATGAGCGAACCAACAAAAGCGAAAGCATTGCATAAACTAAGTAAAATTGTAATGAAAGTGGGTTATCCTGATAAATGGAAGGATTTGAGTTCAATTTCAGTTGATAGAAATTCTTATTGTAAAAATGTGATGGCTGTTAATAAATGGGATTTTAATGAGATGATTAAAAAATATGGAAAACCAGTTGATAGAACAGAATGGGGAATGTATCCACAAACTTATAACGCTTATTACAATCCAAGTAACAATGAAATTTGTGTTCCAGCTTGTAATATTTTAGTGCCAGGTTATGAAGGTAGAATGCCAGATGATGCTATTTTATATGGGATTATTGGAGGTTCGACTTTTGGACATGAAATCACACATGGATTTGATGATCAAGGAAGTCAGTATGATGATAAAGGGAATTTAAATAACTGGTGGACTGCTGAGGATTTGAAGAAATTCAAACAAAAAACAGCTTTAATTGTGAACCAATACAGTAAGTTTAAAGTAGGCGATAAGTTTGTAAATGGTGATGCTACTCAAGGTGAAAATATAGCCGATTTAGGCGGTGTTGTTATGGGATATGAAGCATTCAAAAAAACCAAACAGTATAAAAACCAAGAAAAAATAAGCGGATTGACACCAGACCAACGTTACTTTTTGGCTTATGGATATGCTTGGATGGTTAATACGAATAAAGAGGCGTTATTAAATCAAATTATGACAGATGTTCACTCGCCAGCACAATTTAGAATTAATGGACCATTAGCTAATTTCCCTCAGTTTCATAAAACATTTAATATTAAACCAGGAAGCCCAATGTATCAACCAGATTCATTGAGAGTTGAGATTTGGTAAATAAAAGCACTTCGACAAGCTCAGTGTGACAATAAAATTAAAAACTACAACCTTACAAGTTGTAGTTTTTTTATGTCTAAATTTCATTACATTTGTCTAATAAATTCAGTATTAGTGAACTCTACCAATAAACTTAAAATATTTAATGATCCGATTTACGGATTTATTACTATACCAAACGGCTTAATTTACGACTTAATTCAGCATCCTTATTTTCAAAGATTACGACGAATTTCTCAAATGGGTTTGTCCTATTTGGTTTATCCTGGTGCACATCACACTCGTTTTCATCATGCTTTAGGTTGTATGCACATCATGCAAAAAGCAGTTCAAACACTTCGTTTTAAAGGAGTTTTAATTTCAGATGAGGAGGAAAATGCGTTATATATTGCTATTTTGTTGCACGATATTGGACATGGACCTTTTTCACATGCAATGGAACACAGTATTGTAGAGGATATTCATCATGAAGCAATTTCTTTACTTTTTATGAATGCTCTAAATACTGAATTTAACGGAAAATTGAGTTTGGCAATTCAAATATTTAAAGGCGAATACCATCGTAAATTTATGTTGCAATTGATATCAAGTCAGTTAGATATGGATCGAATGGATTATCTAAAAAGAGATAGTTTTTACAGTGGTGTTGCTGAGGGTAATATCAATAGTGATCGATTGATACAAATGATGAACGTTCAAGATGATATTTTAGTAATTGAAGAAAAAGGGATTTTTTCTGTAGAAAAATTTCTTGTAGCTCGTAGATTGATGTATTGGCAAGCCTATTTACATAAAACATCAGTAGTTGCAGAGTTGACTTTGACTAAAATTCTTAAACGAGCAAAAGAGTTAACCCAAAAAGGAATACAATTGCCTTGCAGTGAACCACTTTCTTATTTTTTAAACAACAAGATTTCTACAGATGATTTTGATGCCATTGCTTTAAAAACATTTGCTTTATTAGATGACTATGATGTAATGGGAGCAATAAAATCATGGCAATTTAATGATGATTTTGTATTAAGTTCGTTGAGTAAAATGATAATCAATAGAGATTTGCTTAAAATTACCATGCTGGATGAAAAACCAAACAGTGAAAAATTAGATGAGTTAAAGGATAAAATTACAACACTTTACCATCTTTCTGATAAAGAAGCTGCCTATTTTGTTTTTAAAGGAAAATTAAAAAATCAAGCCTATAACAAAGAAAGTGAACCTATAAGTATTTTAAAAAAGGACAAAACAGTTGAAAACATTGTTGATTCAACAGACCAATTGCAGGTAAAAGCTTTATCAAAAGCAGTTACTAAATATTTTATATGTTATCCAAAAGTGCTTCTTGAAGCGTAGGTTTCAATTAAATTTTATATTTTTGCACAAATGAAACAAGCCTTTAAATTTGTAAATTTTATTTTTAAGTATATTTGCGAGTTCCATTTTATTCCTTTGGAAAATATTTTTTTTATAAAATGAAATTCACAGCAGAACAAATAGCAGGTATTCTTGAAGGCGAAGTAGTAGGAAATCCTAGTGCTGAAGTCTATAAATTAGCTAAAATTGAAGAAGGAATTGAAGGTTCTTTAACTTTTCTATCTAATCCAAAATATCAAAATTATATCTATTCAACTCAAGCGACAATAACTATTGTTAATAATAGCTTTGAGCCTGAACAACCTATCACTACAACTTTGATTAAAGTTGAAGACGCTTATAAGTCATTTTCTAAATTACTAGAATATTACAATCAAGTAAAGTTGATGAAGTCAGGAATTGAGCAACCTTCAGTAATTTCTGAAAATGTTATCTATGGTGAGAATTTATATTTAGGAAGCTTTTGTTACATTGGAAAAAATGTTACAATAGGGAAAAATGTAAAAATTTATCCAAATTCATTTATAGGCGACAATGTTACAATTGGTGATGATTGTTTATTTTTTGCTGGTGTAAGAATTTATTCTGAGACAGTTATAGGTAACAATTGTACGATTCATTCCGGAACAATTATTGGTTCAGATGGTTTTGGATTTGCACCTTTAGAAGATGGAACTTTCAGTAAAATTCCGCAAATTGGAAATGTTATTTTAGAAGACAATGTAGAAGTTGGTTCATGTACCACAATTGATAGAGCAACTTTAGGTTCAACCTTTATTAGAAAAGGAGTGAAGCTAGACAATCAAATTCAAATTGCTCATAATGTAGATATTGGAGAAAATACTGTAATAGCATCACAAACTGGTATTGCAGGTTCTACTAAAATTGGAAAGAATTGTATGATTGGCGGACAAGTTGGAATTGTAGGTCATATTACAATTGGTGACGGAGTTAGAATTCAAGCACAATCAGGAATAGGAAAATCATTAAAAGAAGGCGAAACAGTTCAAGGTTCTCCAGCATTTAATTATGGAGATTTTAGTAAGTCATTCGTTCATTTTAGAAATTTCCCTAAAATTGTTTCAGATATTGACGAATTAAAGAAAAAGCTTTAAAAATAAACAAACTAAATTACGATTATATTATGGTTAAGCAAAAAACCATCAAAACAGAGATTTCACTTAATGGAGTTGGATTACATACAGGTAAAGAGGTTACAATGACTTTTAAACCTGCGCCAATAAACAATGGATTTACTTTTGTAAGAATTGATTTAGAAGGGAATCCAATTATTGAAGCAGATGCTAATTATGTTGTTAATACACAAAGAGGAACAAACTTAGAAAAATTAGGTGTAAAAATTCAAACACCAGAACATGTCTTAGCAGCTTTAGTAGGTTGTGATTTAGATAATGTAATTATTGAATTGAATGCTTCAGAATTACCAATTATGGATGGTTCTTCTAAATATTTTGTTGAAGCAATTGAAAAAGTAGGTATTGAAGAGCAAGATGCTGATCGTCAATTTTATGTGGTTAAAGAAGTTATATCATTTACAGATGAAGCTACTGGAAGTGAAATTCTTGTAATGCCAAATGATGATTATTCAATTACAACAATGGTTGACTTTGGAACCAAAGTTCTTGGTACTCAAAATGCTACAATGAAAAGTATTTCAGAATTTAAAACTGAAATTGCAAATAGTAGAACCTTTAGTTTTCTTCATGAGCTTGAAAGTCTTTTAGATAATGGTTTGATAAAAGGAGGCGATTTAAACAATGCAATTGTATATGTGGACAAAGAAATTTCTCCAAATACAATGGAAAACCTCAAGAAAGCATTTGGAAAAGATTCTATTTCTGTAAAAGAAAACGGAATTTTAGACAATTTAACGTTACATTATCCAAATGAAGCAGCACGTCATAAATTGCTTGACGTTGTTGGAGATTTATCACTTATTGGAGTTAGAATTAAAGGAAAAGTAATTGCTAATAAGCCAGGACATTTTGTAAATACTCAGTTTGCAAAAAAACTATCTAAAATCATTAAAATTGAACAAAAAAATCATGTTCCTACTTATGATTTGAATTTGCCACCATTGATGGATATTCATCAAATAATGAATACGTTACCTCATCGTCCGCCGTTTTTATTGATTGATAGAATTATTGAAATGTCTGATACACATGTGGTAGGAATGAAAAATGTAACTATGAATGAAAACTTTTTTGTAGGACATTTTCCAGATGCACCAGTAATGCCAGGCGTATTGATAGTTGAGGCAATGGCTCAAACAGGTGGAATTTTAGTATTAAGTACAGTTCCAGATCCAGAAAATTATTTGACTTACTTTATGAAAATTGATAATGTAAAATTCAAACATAAAGTTTTGCCAGGTGATACTTTAATTTTCAAATGTGATTTAATATCTCCAATTAGAAGAGGAATTTGTCACATGCAAGCCAATGCCTATGCTAATGGAAAACTAGTTGCAGAAGCAGAATTAATGGCACAAATAGCAAAAAAGCAATAACAAAAGTTTATAGTTTTTAGTTTGTCGTTGTAAAACAATAAACAATTAACAACAAACCATAAGCAAATTAAATATGAATCAACCACTAGCATACGTACATCCAGGAGCAAAAATTGCAAGAAATGTTGTAATTGATCCTTTCACTACTATTCATAATAATGTTGAAATTGGTGAAGGAACTTGGATAGGTTCTAACGTAACTATTATGGAAGGCGCTCGAATTGGTAAAAATTGTAATATTTTTCCAGGTGCGGTTATTTCAGCAGTTCCACAAGACTTAAAATTTGGAGGTGAAGAATCACTTGCAATAATTGGTGATAATACAACTGTAAGAGAGTGTGTTACAATTAATAGAGGAACTGTAGCTTCAGGGCAGACCAGAATTGGAAATAATTGCTTAATTATGGCAACGGCACACATTGCACACGATTGTCATATTGGCGATAATGCTATAATTGTTAACGGTGTTGCACTTGCAGGTCACGTTATTGTTGGTAATTATGCAATTATAGGAGGTTTAGCAGCCATTCATCAATTCATTCATATTGGTGATCATGCAATGATTTCTGGTGGTTCATTAGTTAGAAAAGATGTTCCTCCATATACAAAAGCTGCAAAAGAACCTTTGTCCTATGTTGGAATCAATTCAGTTGGATTGAGAAGAAGAGGTTTTACAACCGAAAAAATTAGAGAAATTCAAGACATTTATAGAATTTTATATCAAAAAAATTACAATACATCTCAAGCAGTTGGAATTATTGAAGCCGAAATGGAAGCTTCTCCAGAGCGTGATGAAATATTAGATTTTATTAAAAATTCATCAAGAGGAATTATGAAAGGTTACTCAGGTTCATATTAATTAAAATTTCAAAATAAAAATTAAAAAATAATAAAAAATGGCATCTACATCAGATATTAGAAACGGATTATGCATTAAATTCAATCACGATATTTATAAAATTATCGAATTTCTTCACGTAAAACCAGGAAAAGGTCCTGCTTTTGTTAGAACTAAATTGAAAAGCTTAACTAATGGGAAAGTTTTAGATAATACTTTTTCTGCAGGTCACAAAATTGAAGATATTCGTGTTGAAACTCAAACGTTTCAATATTTATATTCAGAAGGAGATCAATTTCACTTCATGAATACAGAATCATATGAACAAATTACTTTGGATAAAAAAATCTTAGATGCTCCAGATTTATTAAAAGAAGGAACAAACGTGATGGTTCAAATAAATACTGAAACTGATATGCCACTTTCTGTAGATATGCCAGCTTCTATTGTTTTAGAAGTTACTTATGCTGAACCTGGAGTAAAAGGAAATACAGCAACTAACGCAACAAAACCTGCGAAAGTAGAAACTGGAGCTTCAGTAAACGTTCCTTTATTTATTAATGAAGGAGATAAAATCAAAATAGATACCGCTACAGGTTCTTACATGGAACGTGTTAAGGAATAAATTTGTTTCAAGTTTCACGTTTAAGGTTTTATATAACTTCAAACTTGAAACTTTAAACCTGAAACAAAAAGAAATATGAAGTTTTCAAAAGAATATACTCTTAAAGAAATTGCAGAAATCATTGGTTGCCAATATGTTGGAGCCGATGATTTTCCTGTTTATGGCATGAACGAGATTCATGTGGTTACCTCAGGCGATATTGTATTTGTTGATCATCCTAAATATTATGATAAAGCTTTACAATCTGCCGCAACTATTGTTCTTATCAATAAGGAAGTTGAATGTCCAAAAGGAAAAGCGTTATTAATTTCAGATGATCCTTTCAGAGATTTTAATAAATTAACCAATCATTTTAGACCTTTCAATTTTGCTAGTGTTTCCATTTCTAATTCAGCGACTATAGGTGAAGGAACAGTAATCCAACCCAACTGTTTTATAGGTCATAATGTTCTAATTGGAAAAAATTGCATCATTCATTCTAATGTTTCAATTTATGATAATTGTGTCATTGGAGATAATGTGATCATTCAAGCTGGAACAATTCTTGGAGCCGATGCGTTTTACTATAAAAAACGTCCGGAAGGATTTGATCAATTACTTTCAGGCGGAAGAGTTGTTATAGAAAACAATGTAGGAATAGGTGCTCTTTGTACAATTGATAAAGGTGTTACAGGAGATACAACTATTGGAGAAGGAACAAAAATTGACAACCAAGTTCATGTTGGTCATGATACAGTTATCGGCAAAAAATGTTTAATCGCAGCTCAAACTGGAATTGCAGGTTGTGTAATTATTGAAGATGAAGTTACACTTTGGGGACAAGTTGGAACTACAAGTGGAATAACGATAGGAGCAAAGTCAGTAGTTCTTGGTCAAACTGGAGTTACAAAGTCTATTGAAGGCGGAAAATCTTATTTTGGAACACCAATAGAAGAATCACGAGAAAAACTGAAACAATTAGCAAATATTAAGCGTATTCCTGAAATTTTAAAAAATCTAAAATAATGAAAGCAAAAGAGTTAGTATTAGATTTGTATAAAAACGATGTCCTTTTGCATCGTTCTGAAGTGGCTCAATTGCTTCATGAAGATTTAATTATTGAATGGAACAGTAGTAAAGGGTTTGTTCAAATGAAAAAGGAAGATGTTTTAAATCTTTCGGATGAATTAAGTACTGCTTATATTCGATCTAAAATGAGAATTACCCATATTATTGAAGAAGGAAATATGGTTTCAGTTCGTTATTCTCATTTTGTAAAAACTATTGAAAACCCTAGAGAAGAAATGTTATTAGCTCATTTTTTTGTTATTTGGGAAATAAAAGATGAAAAGCTATATCGAGGTTATCAAATGAGTCAATTCTCGTAAAATTATATATATAGAAAATTTGCAAAATAGTAGTAAAAAAACTGAATACTGAATACGGAATACTGAACACTTTTTAATACTTTTGCATCACAAACAATAAAACTAAATAAAAAATATACTATGAGCGTTTTAGTTAATAAGAATTCGAAAATAATAGTTCAAGGATTTACAGGAAGTGAAGGTACTTTTCACGCTTCACAAATGATTGAATACGGAACAAATGTTGTAGGTGGAGTTACACCAGGAAAAGGTGGTTCAACACATTTAGAAAGACCAGTTTTCAATACAGTTAAAGATGCTGTTGAACAAGCAGGTGCAGATACAACAATTATTTTCGTTCCACCAGCTTTTGCTGCTGATGCTATCATGGAAGCTGCAGATGCGGGTATTAAAGTTATAATTTGTATTACTGAGGGAATTCCAGTAGCAGATATGATTAAAGCGTATTCATACATAAAAGATAGAGACTGTAGATTAATAGGTCCAAACTGTCCAGGAGTAATTACACCAGAAGAAGCTAAAGTTGGAATTATGCCAGGTTTTGTTTTCAAAAAAGGTAATGTTGGAATTGTTTCTAAATCAGGAACTTTAACTTATGAAGCTGCTGACCAAGTTGTAAAGCAAGGAATGGGAATTACTACAGCAATCGGAATTGGTGGAGATCCAATTATTGGAACAACAACAAAAGAAGCTGTTGAATTATTAATGAATGATCCTGAAACTCACTGTATTGTTATGATTGGTGAAATTGGTGGTCAATTAGAAGCTGATGCTGCTAAATGGATTAAAGCTGATGGAAACCGTAAACCAGTTGTTGGATTCATTGCTGGTGAAACTGCTCCAAAAGGAAGAACAATGGGACATGCTGGCGCTATTGTTGGTGGTGCTGATGATACAGCAGAAGCTAAAAAACGTATCATGAGAGAAAACGGAATTCATGTTGTAGATTCTCCAGCTGAAATTGGTAAAAAAGTAAAAGAAGTAATGGGATAATTAAAATCCTTTTATATAAACAAAAAAAGAGCTTTCAATATTGAAAGCTCTTTTTTTTTAATAAAATCTAAATTTAATTTAAGAATGGATTAGACCACTTACTATCCGTATAAACATTTGTTCCTGAAAGTGTTTTTAGAAAAGCAATAACGGCATTAACTTCTGGTGCTGTCAAATGTAATTGTTGTCCAAATCCATTTGGTTTTAGTCTTGGATCTAAATTTGTATTATTTATTGCAGCCGTTGTTAAATTACCATAATGTCCTATTGCTGCTTGAAGTGTTGTTATGACACCTGTATGCATCATTGGTCCATTTGGTGTTCCATCCGGTTTTGCAATATCTCTTAAAGATGGAGCTCGAGTATTAGTAAAATCTGCACCTCCAGCTATTGAACCACCAATTCCATTGCTTAATGAGTTTGGGTCAATATCAAATTCTGGTGCTGCATGACAACCTGCACAACCTAATCCTCCAGAAGTTCTATTTCCAGTCGCATCAAAAACAGGTGGCGTTAAAAATAAATTTTTTCCTTGATTTTCCTGTGTAGTAAAATTAGTAAAAGGTTGACCTTCGTTAGTTGCTAAAGCTCTTCCTGCATCATACTTTGAATCAAAAGATTGGATACTTTTGATAAATTGAGCTAACGCAAGTTGCATTTTGTTTTCAGTAATTTCCTCTGAACCATAAACAAATTTGAATAGTTCTTTATAATAACCAATCGCTGATAGTTTAGTAATTAATCCAGAAAATGCTTCATCACCATTTGTACCACTATAACCCATTTCTCCATGATCTTTAATAGGCATTGTGGTTTGAGTTTCTAAATTAATGGCTCTTTCATCCCAAAAGAATTTTGTTTCATTTGCAAATCGATTATTTATTAATCGCATTGAATGTCTTCCTGTAGTTCCGTTTACACCTTGACTTGAAATAGCAATATCACTAAAACCATTTGCTTGATGGTGACAGCTAGCACAAGAAATAGTATTATTGGAAGATAATTTTTTATCATAAAATAAAACCCTTCCTAAAGTAGCTCCTTTATCCGTTATTAAATTAGAACCGGTATTGTTTTTTGTAACATATGCAGGTACAGTTTGATTAGCATAATTGGCTAGATTTGATAGGTTAATGTTGTCTCCAAAAGCAGCAGTAACATTTGGATAAGTTTCAACAGGAACATATTCGCTATCATTATCACTTCCACAAGAAAATGATAATGTGATTATTAGTAACGATGAGATTTTTTTTAGCATATTTATTAATTTTTGGTTTATATTATTTGAAATTGGTACTAATTATTGATAATAATTTTACTGCTAAAGCTATCAGAATTATTTGAAACTTTGACAAAATATACTCCATTATATAAAGCATCAGTCTCTATCGAACACATTGTTGTTCCTTGAAAAATAGTACCTTTTGCAACAATTTGACCAATTTCATTTATAATTTCAACTTTTAAATTATTTTCTGCAAAATCTGTTTGAATAGTTATAAAATTTGTTGATGGATTTGGATAAACTTTAATGTTCGTTTTATTTAAAGAAAAACTATCGTTACTTAAATAAGTAGTAGTTGATTCAGAAACTGTTGTAACTTTTCCACCCGTAACATTCCCATAATATGTTGGTCCAACTACATAGGGATAAGCTGAGTTATGATTAGCATCTACAGTGGCAAAATAGCAATAAATTCCGCTAGGATATTCTGGAGTTATACAAAATCTTCCGTTGTGTGAATCTAAATAAGTTGGATCTGATGGATGAGCAATATATTCATAATCTTCTTTAAAATATCCATTAAAGTAAGTTGAATTTACAGCTGGACCATTTGCTCTAGTGGTTTGACTTTTTAATTGATAACTAGATTTCATTCTACTTATTCCACCAGTTCCATTTGTATTTGTATAGGCATATGCACCATATATTGGAAATCCATCATAGGCAAAACCAATTAGTGGTGAATGTTGACTTGTATTTATTGTATACAATCCTTCAGAATCATATGTGTTACAAATAGTTGAAATTAAATTCAAATCATATTTGAAAGCACTCGGATTTTGATGATGATGATAATTTGTTCCTGCAGGATGTCCTTTAGCGCAGTCAAATCCTAATTTTTCAGCAGGAATTGCATCTCTATTCCATGCTTGAGTTGCCATTGGACCACCAGGACAATTAGGATTTCCTGGACCTCCACATAATGCATTTGTAGAATTATTCCAAGCAACACCATCTCTATAATCAAATAATGAGACACCATTTATAAAAACACCAATGTTTCCGCCTGTCGTTGCTGTTGATGTTCCGGTATTTTGAGTAGGATTTAATGGAAATTTATAAATTGCATTTTGATTTCCAGCTTGATTTGTATTACCATCACCTGTAAAAACTCCAACTGGATATGCAGGAATTCCGGTTGCGTTAACATAAACCCAGTTTGTTGAGTATCTAACTTGTTGGCAATTTACTAGAATACCATTTGAAATTGGTGTTGAATTACCAGTTTGATAATAATTACCTGTTATGGTTACATTTTGCAACCATTTTGTAATCGCAGGATTAGTTTGCGAATACAATAATTGTTGAATAAATAATAGAAGAATAAGGCTTTTTTTCATGTGGATATTTGTTTATTACTTTTAGACGAAACAATTAATTAATTCTTGCGATACTTTTTTAATTTTTTTTCGGGAAGCTGTATCTACGATTAAATAAAAACTCTTTATCGGTTAAAGTTTTTAAAAACGAAATTAATTCAACTTTTTGATTATTTGTTATATCAAATGGTTCATACAATTCTTTAGATAAAGTTTTACTTTTTTTTATCCCAGAATTATAATGTTTAATTACTTCATTCAATGTTTTAAATCTTCCATCATGCATGTATGGAAAAGTAAATTCAATATTTCTTAATGTTGGCACTTTAAACTTAAGTGAATCTTTTGGATTTTTTGTAATTTTCATTCTGCCAAAATCATTTAATGTTTCATCTATCGGCAATCCATTGTTTTTAAATTCATTCGATGAAAATAAAGGTTCTGTATGGCATGATGCACAATGTTTTCTAAACAAACTATATCCTTTTTGCTCCATTTCGGTAAATTTTTCTTCTTTTCTTAAAACCTTATCATATTTAGAATTTGATGTTGTTAAAGAAACTACAAATTGCGAAATTGCTTTTAAAGTCAATTGTCCTGTGATTTTTTTTGTACCAAATGCTTTTTGAAATAATTCTTGATATTCTTTATTATTATTTAATTTTGTTACAACATTTTCTAACGTTTCATCCATTTCTACTTCACTAGTAATAGGAGCAATATATTGAATGTCTAAATGATTTACACCGCCATCCCACATAAACGTTTTGCTCCAAGCTAAATTTTGTAAAGTCAATGAATTTCGGGTTCCAATTTTTCCTTCAATACCATGACTCAAATCATGGTCAACATGTGTAAAACCAGTTTGTTGCAAATGACAACTAGCGCACGAAATGGTAGAATCTTTTGAAACTATAGGATCGTAAAATAATTTCCTTCCTAATTGAAAACCTTCTTCAGTTAGTGGGTTGATTTTAAAATCATAGGTCGGTTTTGGAAATCCTTTTGGAATTTCAAAATAAATAGGAGTGAAGTCCAAATTCGAAAATCCTAAAGCAGTAAAAAATATAACACCTAAAATTAATATAATTTCAATTTTTCTCATTCAACAAAAAATATTTTAGTCGTTAAATCAGCAAAATTCATTGCTTTTTCACAAGGAATCATTATTGTATTGAGCTCTGAAAGATTTATTTGTTCAAATAATTTTGATAAATCCATTACTAAATCAATTTGATTTTGTTTATCACAATTTATAGTGATTTTTCTCAAAGCATAATTTGGCTTCAAATAACCACCAATATGAAACTGAAAAGCATTTTTTCTTGTTTTGCAACTGCCACTTTTTCCTTCTATTTTCATATTAATATAACCGCTTTGCCAAGCCCAATACATTCCGTTTTGTAAATCTAAATCGCCTGACAAAGCTCCAGAAACACTCGCTGTACTATCAATTCCTATATTAAAACTTATTTTAGAAATTTCTTTATTTTCTTTTTTGGTAATTGGAAAAGAGTTAAAATGTTCAACATTTATCAAATGATAACTATCTTTTTCTCTAAAAATAGTTCCGTCGTTATAATTTATTTCAACTCCCGAAATATAAAATTTAACTACGTTTATTTGCAGTGTGTCCTTATCAGAGACATAGTTTTTATTTAACTCTAAATGTTCTGATTTCCATTTGAATTGAATATCAAAAAATAAAGAATCCTTTTCTTTTTGAGCAAATGCATTAAAAAAGAAAAGGAAACTTAAAATGAAATAAAAAAGAGTTTTATTCATGTTTTGGTCTTCTTGGATGTGAAAAGATTTTGCTCAATTCTTCCGTTAAATTTTTGTAATCAGATAATTGCTCTTTTTTACAAAGTTTTTTTATTTCTAGAAAATGATTAAAATGCGTAGTTTCAATTTGTTTTTGATAATCTGCTAATTTTAAAAATAAACTATCTTTTTTATTATTATCTATATTTTCATGGTTTAACAATTGATACAATTCATTTTTTGTAGCTCTTATAGAATCATCCAAATTTCTGATGTTTTTTTGATGAACAAGAATAGTTTTTTCGTAAGCAACTATTTGATTTTTATCAAAATGAAGTTTTTCTATTACAACTTCTCTTGGCATTTTTCTTCCTCTTGGACCATCGTTACCTTTCGATAAAAATAGAAAACTAAGAATTCCAAAATTTAATGCTACTAATGCAATTACTGCAAATACTAATACTTTAGTCTTGTTCATAACTACTTATATAATTGATTACTCTTATTAATTGATTGCTCTAAACTTGCAATTTCAGATTCATTTGAACCTGATTTATCATTAATTAAAATGATATTTAAGGAAACTAAAATTATAATTGATGCTGCAACTAACCATAAAGTTCTAGTTGAAATTTGGGATTCTTTTATTCGTTGCTCAATTTTTTGTAAAACAATGTCACTTGGAGTTACAGATGTAATTCCATCGACACTATTTAAAATATTATTTATAAAATCTTCTTTTTCCATTTTATTTAAAATTTAGTTCCAAATTTTTCAATTTGTTCCTCATTTACATTAGACGTAACTTTTATTTATTTCTTGCGGTAATTTTCAAATTTTTTACTCAATTTTTCTTTTAATATTGTTTTTGCTCTAAAAACCAATGATTCTACAGATGAAATGCTAACGTTCATAATTTCAGCAATTTCTGGATTACTTAATCCATCTATTTTAGACAGGATGAAAGCTGTTTTTTGATTTTCTGTCAATTCATTAATTACACTAAAAAGTATTGCGGCATTTTCTTTATTTTCTAATTCTATTCCCGGATGTTCAAAGTTGGAAATGTTATTTAATTCCAATTCATTTTCTGATTTTTTGCCAAAAATAAAAAAGCGCTTAACACTATTTTTATGTTTGATAAAATCTAAACTTTTGTTAATTGTGATTCTGTAAATCCAAGTTTTAAGTGATGATTTTTCATTAAAAGATGCCAGTGAATTATGTATTTGAACAAAAACATCTTGAGTGATTTCTTCTGCATCTTCCACATTTTGAAGGTAATGCAACGCAACATTATAAACCAATATTTTATATTGATTGTAAATGGCAATAAAATCGCTGTGGTTGCTCTTCATTATTTTAAAGTATCACTTTAAGACTTGAACTTGTTAAAAAGGTTTAAATGTACACTAATATTTTAGAAATTGTAAATTAGTCTTATATTTGGCTTTTATTTAATAGAACAAAAAATACCTAACTATTATGAAATTACTTGAAGGAAAAGTAGCTATTATTACTGGTGCAAGCCGTGGAATTGGTAGCGGAATTGCAAAAGTATTTGCAAAACACGGAGCAAACGTAGCTTTTACATACAGTTCATCTGCCGAATCAGCTTTGGCATTAGAAAATGAATTATCAGCTTTAGGAATTAAAGCAAAAGGATATAAATCAAATGCAGCCGATTTTAATGAAGCTCAAAAATTAGTTGACGATGTAATGGCAGAATTTGGAAACATTGATGTTCTAATCAATAATGCTGGAATTACAAAAGATAATCTGTTGATGAGAATGAGTGAAGAAGATTTTGATAAAGTAATCGAAATCAACTTAAAATCTGTTTTCAATATGACTAAAGCAGTTCAAAAAGTAATGTTGAAAAACAGAAAAGGTTCTATTGTTAACATGAGTAGTGTAGTAGGAGTGAAAGGAAATGCTGGTCAAGCAAATTATGCCGCTTCAAAAGCAGGAATGATTGGTTTTACAAAATCTATTGCTTTAGAATTAGGTTCAAGAAATATTCGTTGTAATGCAATTGCTCCAGGATTTATTGAAACCGAAATGACAGCAAAACTAAACGAAGATGTAGTGCAAGGTTGGAGAGATTCTATTCCTTTAAAACGTGGTGGAACTCCAGAAGATGTTGCCAATGCTTGTCTTTTCTTCGCATCCGACATGAGTGCTTACGTTTCTGGACAAGTTCTTAATGTTGATGGAGGAATGTTAACTTAAAAATAGTTTGCAGTATTCAGTGTTCAGTTTGCAGATAACTGAATACTGAATACTGAGTACTGAACACTAAATAAAATGAACAAATCCACTTTAGTATTAATAATTTTGTCAGTTATCATAGCTGGTGGTTTGTCGTATTTTCAATATTTTTATAAAGCTAAGAGTAAGTCTAATACGACGAAACTTTTGGCTTTTTTGCGTTTTATGTCTGTTTTTGGATTATTGCTATTATTGATAAATCCAATTGTTAGTAGAAAAACTTTTGAAACTGTAAAAACTCCTTTACCAATCGTAGTTGATAATTCGAGTTCGATTGTAGATTTGAAAGCGAATCAAGTTACTAAAGATCTTTTTGAAAAGTTAAATTCCAATTCTAAACTGAAGGATAAATTTGATGTTCAGACCTATAGTTTTGACTCTGAATTTCAACCTATTGAATCTTCTGATGAGTTGAATTTTAAAGGAAGTCAAACCAATATTGATGAAGTAGCAAAAAATATTAAAAGCATCAATAAAAATATGTCTTTTCCAACGATTTTACTATCGGATGGAAATCAAACTTCAGGTTCGGATTATGTTTTTAGTTTTGATGCAAACAATAAAGTTTATCCTTTGGCTGTTGGTGATACAACCACTTATTTAGATTTAAAAATCAGTCAAATAAATGTCAATAAGTATGCTTTTCATAAGAATAAATTTCCTGTGGAAGTATTTCTTCAATATGCTGGAACGAAATCCGTAACTGCAAATTTTGCTATTTCTCAAGGAAATAATGTTTTGAATAAGCAAAGTGTTTCATTTTCACCTTCCAATAAATCGGCGGTTTTAAATATTTTATTACCAGCAGATAAAACAGGTTTGCAGATTTTTAATGCCCGAATTTCTTCAAATGAATCTGAAAAAAACACCTATAATAATGCTAAGAAATTTGCCGTAGAAATTATAGATCAAAAAACAGAAATTGCTATAATCTCATCTTTAAATCATCCCGATATTGGTGCTTTAAAACGCGGAATTGAAACTAATGCACAACGTAAAGTAAATATTCTTAAACCAAATCAAATCAGCGACTTAAATAAGTACAATGTTTTGGTTTATTATCAACCAACAGCGGAGTTCAAACAAGTTTTTGAAGCTAATAAAAAATTGAATATAAATTCTTGGACCATAACTGGAAATAATACTGATTTTAATTATTTAGCCCAGCAACAAAACAACTTTGGTTTCAAAATGAGTAATCAAAAAGAAGATTATTTGTCTGATTTTAATGCTGATTTTAATCTTTTTGCCATTGATAATATTGGTTTTGAAAATTTCCCACCATTAGAAAATTCATTTGGTTCTATTGAAGCATTGTCTAGTAATTCGGTATTGTTGTCTTCTCGAATTAGAAATGTTGAAACCGGTCAACCACTGTTGTCTTTTGGAGATAATCAAGGAAAGCGAAATGCCTATTTATTTGGAGAAAACATCTGGAAATGGCGAGCTCATAGTTTTGTTGAGAAAAAATCATTTGATGAATTTGATGTTTTTTTAGATAAAATAATACAATTTTTGGCTTCAAATGATTCCAGAAAATCATTAATTGTAAATCATGAACGTTTTTATAATTCGGGTGATGCTCTAGAAATAACGGCACAATATTTCAACAAGAACTATGAGTTTGACGAGAAAGCACGTTTGACAATTGCAGTTACAAATTCTAAAACAAAACAAGTGAAACGTTACGATTTGTTAAAAACAAACAATAGTTTTAAAGTTAATCTTGATGGCTTGCCTGCAGGACAATATTCCTTTACAGTGAAAGAGTTAAATTCAAATGCTAGTTATTCAAGTACTTTTGAAATAATAGATTTTGATATTGAAAAACAGTTTGTTAATCCTGATATGGCTAAGTTAAAGCAATTAGCTTTGCAAACAAAAGGAGCTGTTTTTGTTCCAAATCAAGTAGATAATTTGATTAAAATATTACTTGAAAATGAAGATTACAAAGCCATTCAAAAGGATATTGTTAAAAAAACTCCTTTCATTGATTGGGTTTGGTTACTCGTTTTGATTGCACTTTCTCTTGCCGCAGAATGGTTCATTCGAAAATACAACGGTTTATTGTAACTATTTATCTAGCTTTTTATCCTTTAAAAGTTTTGCAGTTGTTTGATAGTAGGAAATTGTCTCATTGATTAAATCAGCTCTTTGATTCTGCATCAATTTTTCATCATACATTACTTGAAAATTCTGATCTTGTTTTCCTTTTGGCTTCAAAATCATCTGAAACTGTTTTGCTTTTTTTCCTGGAGATAGAACGGTAAGCACATTGTCTTTAATCAATCCTAAATCTTGATAGGTTGCTATCAATGCTCGAGGTTTATAATCTGATTGAAAAACATCTTGACCATAAAACTTACTTTCATAGCTAAAATTTAATAATCCAAAAAGAGTAGGCATTACATCAATTTGTGACATCAAAGTGTTGCATTCTGATGGTTTTATAAATTCAGGAGAATAAATCATACATGGAATTCTATATTTATTAATAGGCAATTCTGTTTTTCCAGAACTCGATGCGCAATGATCAGCAAGAATTACAAAAACAGTATTTTTAAACCAAGATTGTTTTTCTGCCATTTTAAAAAATTGTTTTAATGCATAATCGGTATATTTTACACCACCTTTTCTTGATTTACTATTACTAGGAATATCAATTTTCCCTTCAGGATAAGTAAAAGGACGATGGTTACTTACAGACATTATATGATTGAAAAATGGCTTTCCTAATTTAGATTCTTCATTCATGAGTGTTATGGCTTTTTTATACATATCTTCATCACAAACACCCCAAATATTTGAAAAGCTTACTTCTGATGGTTTGAATAATTTCTTATCAAAAATTTCATAGTCATTACCTCCAAAAAAATCTTGCATATTATCAAAATATGCATCGCCACCATAAAGAAATTTGACACTATAGTTTCTGTTTTTGAAAAGACTTCCTGTTGTAAATTTATTTTTATTGTCTTTTCTTTTAACTACGCTTTCACCAGCCATTGGAGGCAAACAAAGTGTTACAGATTCTAATCCACGAACTGTTCTATTTCCTACAGCATATAAATTTGTAAACTGTAAACTCTTATGTGCCAATGAATCAAGAAAAGGAGTTAATTTTTTTTCATTTCCGTATTCCTCTAAAAATTCAGCACTTAAACTTTCAACAGTAATTAAAACAACATTTTTATGAATTTCTGTACTATCATTTTTAATGGTTCTTAAAATAGAATTGGTATTTATATTCGGAATTTGATTCTTTAATATTGCAAATGCCTCTTCATCAGATAATGATTTGTAGAATTTGTCATATTCTAATTCACTATTCATAAACGCCAAATAAAATTTATGAATTCCATTAGCTTGAAGCTCGTTAGCAAAAACATTTTCAGAGTTTTGTTGTTTTGCTAAAAATGGAATTGCAATTAATGAGATTGTAAATGCTACTGAGTAAACGGCAAGATTTTTGATTTTAACTACAAAGTTTGGTAAATTTTGAAGATAGTTTTTTGTATTTTTTGCAATGTAAAATGTTGAAACAATACTTATTAAACCTATCACAGAAAACAAAGGAATTACAGGATAAGATTCCATAATATTTCCAATAACAGTATTGGTATAAATTAAATAATCAACGGCTATGAAGTTATATCTTACACCAAATTCATTCCAAAAAAAGAACTCACTAACGGCATTTTGTATGATTACTAAAACATAAATAAAAATGGTTATAACAAACAAGATGTATCGAATTTTACTTCTGTATTTTGGTATAAATAAAAGTAATCCAAATAGAAATGTTTTAATTCCAATAAAAATTAATCCTACTTGGGGTAATGATCCACCATATTCGGTAAGAATTGATTTTCCCGATAAAATGTAGAGAAAAAGGAAGAGATACAAACCAAAAATTATGTAACCGTATGGTTTTAAATATTTTGAATCGGAAAGAAAAATCAAGTATAAAAATAGAAATAAACTGCCAATTATGAAAATGAATACGTCTGAGAGAAATCCAAAAGAAAATATTTTAAAACTCTCAAATAAACTAAAATGACTTTGCGTTATTGGGTGAAGCATTAATACTATTCTCAATATAAAATTGATTAGTAGTGAAAATAGTAGCAATAAAATGAAGGGTGATTTTTTATTAAATAATGGCATTATCTTTTTTATTTACAAATTAAACTAAATTGGTTTAAAATTAATTTAAGATTGACTTAAACCTAACTTAAGAATTACTTAAATTAAGAATGACTTAAAATAAATTAAGAATGTTGTAGTTTTTAAATTAAGTAATACTTTTACCTGAAAATTAATTAGGGTAAATTCGAACTAAATTGTTTTTATCTAAAATTAAATAAATACTTATGAAAAAAATTGGAGTTTTACTATTTTTATTGATTAGTTCAGTTGGTTTTTCACAAAATTGGAAAACATCTTTTGAAGAAGCAAAACAAGAAGCAAATAAAGAAAATAAAAAAATACTTTTAGTTTTTTCAGGTTCAGATTGGTGTGCGCCTTGTATGAAACTTGAAAAAAATGTTTGGAAATCGGATGCGTTTAAAAAAGTAGCCGAGGAAAAATATGTTTTAATTAAAGCAGACTATCCAAAAAAGAAAGCTAATCAATTATCTGCAGAATTAACTGAAAGTAATAATAAGTTAGCAGAAAAGTACAATAAAGAAGGAAATTTTCCTTTAGTTGTCATGTTAGATAAAAACGGAAAAGTGCAAGGAATGACAGGTTTTAAAAACATTTCTGCTGAAGAATATATCAAATTGTTAGCTACTTTAGAAAAATAATGAAGCAAGTTGTATCTATTTTATTGTTATTGTTTTCCATAGCTTCTTTTGGACAAATCATTCACAAGCGAAAATTAGCAATGCTTGGAAGTCCATTTGAAATTACTGTGGTTGCAAAAGATACTGTTCAAGGAAATGAATACATTGATTTAGCTGTTAACGAAGTAAAAAGAATTGAAAATTTAATTTCTGATTGGATTCCAACAACTCAAGTTTCTGAAATAAATAAAAATGCAGGAATAAAAGAAGTAAAAGTTGATGAGGAAGTTTTTGATTTATTACAACGTTCTGTAAAAATTTCAAAACTAACCAATGGAGCTTTTGATATTTCGTATGCCTCAATGGATAAAATATGGAAGTTTGATGGTAGTATGAAAGAAATGCCAACGGACGAATCAATAAAAAAATCTGTTGAGAAAATTGGGTATAAAAACATCATTTTTGATGAAAAGGAAAAAACAGTTTTTCTAAAACTACAAGGAATGAAACTTGGTCTTGGTGGTATTGGTCAAGGCTATATTGCAGATAAAGTAAAAGCTCTTTTACAAAGTAAAGGATGCAAGTCTGGATTAGTTAACGTTTCGGGCGATATTAATACTTGGGGAAAACAACCTGACGGAAAATTATGGACTGTTGGAATTGTAAATCCAATGAATAAAAATAAAGTTTTTGCCACTTTTCCTCTCGAAGATAGTGCTGTGGAAACTTCAGGAAGTTATGAAAAATACGTAACATTTAATGGAATACGATATTCACACATTATCGATCCACGAACTGGTTATCCTGCAACAGGAATTGTAAGTGTTTCTGTTTTTGCAAAACAAACTGAAATCGCAGATGCTTTAGCAACAGGTATTTTTGTTTTAGGAATCGAAGTTGGAATAGATTTAGTCAATCAAATGAAAGGAATACAGTGTATTATTGTAGATGACAAAGGAAAAATACACACATCAAAAGGAATAGATATTAAAAAATATAATACCACAAAAAAATGAATAAGAAACTAATATTTGCAATGATTTCAGTTTTAATTTTACAATCTTGTACTTCTGTAAAAGAATATGAGAAATCAAAAATTAATGATCCTGATATGAAATTATCTGCAAGAACAGCAGAAAGATACGAAACAACTTTTCAAGTATATAGAGAAGCTGCAGCTGGAGCAAACGGCGGAAAATCTGGTGGAGGTTGTGGTTGTAATTAATTTGAAGGATTAAAAAAATATATTATAAAATACGTTATACAATTAAAAATGCGATACAGAATAATTTTATTGTTTTTAATATTAACTAATTTAGCTTTTTCTCAGGAAAAAGATACTACAGTTGTATTTAAAAAAAGAGTTTTAGAAAGCACTGAAGTAGATTTTTTAGCAAGTTATTATAAGCAAGATGGAATTCATTCGTCTGTTTCAGGCGGAATGGGTTCTGAGAATTTAACTGACGCAGCTTCAAATATTACCATTGCAATGCCAATGAATGATGACGATGTTTTGACAGTTGATTTTGGTTTATCGGCTTACACATCAGCATCTTCCAGTAATATAAATCCATTTAACGCAAGTGGTGCATCTGGTGGCGGTGATGATGATGATGACGATGACAGAGCAGCAGCAACTTCACCTTATGGAACTCCATGGCAAGCATCATCTGGAGCTTCTGCACAAGACGTTTTAGCTTCTGTATTAGTTAATTATAGTCATAGCAGTGATGACCGAAATTTTATTTGGAATGCTGATGTTTCATTCTCAAATGAGTATGATTATACTTCCATTGGTTTTGGTGGTGGAATTGTGAAATTAATTAACGATAAAAACACGGAATTCAGTTTAAAAGCTAATGCTTATTTAGATCAATGGCGACCAATTTATCCAACAGAGTTACACGAATATGATAGATATGGTACTAATTTTTTAAATCAAGGTTATTTTAGTGGAATTACGGTTTTAGATCAATCAGGAAACGCAAGTACAAGTTATTTACCGTCAGCATTTGAATCTGTAAAATCGGTTAATAGAAATTCTTATTCAGCTTCTTTTGGATATTCACAAGTGGTAAATAAAAGAATGCAATTTTCTTTGTTTTTTGATTTACTTCAACAAGATGGTTTGTTATCAACGCCTTATCATAGAATTTATTTTGCAGATAAAGCAAACTATTATATTGGTCAGCCAGAATATATAAATAACTATGAAAGTCAAAGCAACGTTGGTGTATATAAACTTGCAGACGATATTGAACGTTTACCAAATACAAGATTCAAATTACCAATAGGAGCAAGGTTAAATTATTATGTAAATGAATATTTAAAAATTAGAACATATTACCGTTTTTATTCTGATAATTGGGATATTCAATCGCATACAGCTAGTTTAGAACTTCCAATAAAAGTATCTGAAAGATTCACTGTAACTCCGTTATATCGTTATTACACGCAAACGCAATCAAAATATTTTGCACCATACGAAACTCATTTGTCAACAGAAAAATACTATACTTCTGACTATGATTTATCAACATTTGACGCACATCAATATGGTTTAGGCGTTACTTATACAGATATTTTTATGGGTTCAAAAATATGGAAATTTGGAATCAAAAATGTTGATTTTAGATTCAATCATTATGATAGAAGTGATGGTTTAAGCGCAAATATTGTAACTGTTGGATTGAAATTTGTAATGCAATAAAAATGAAAATCTTAATTATTG
Organism: Flavobacterium sp.; assembly: GCF_027484205.1. Lineage (GTDB taxonomy): Bacteria > Bacteroidota > Bacteroidia > Flavobacteriales > Flavobacteriaceae > Flavobacterium. The sequence goes on along the minus strand of NZ_JAIXUB010000013.1, from coordinate 143,213 downwards.
AAGACGAAGTAGGAATTTCTAACTTTCTAAAACAAGGTTTGGAAGAAGAAGGTTATGAAATTGCACTTGCCTTCAACGGGAATGATGGATTATTGCTAGCACAAACTAACAATTTCGACTTAATTCTTTTAGATTGGATGTTGCCAAAACTTACAGGAATTGAAGTTTGCAAAGCTATTCGTGAAAAAAATAAATCTATTCCAATTCTTTTTTTAACTGCAAAAGATACTGTTCAAGAAACTATTGAAGGTTTAAAATCTGGTGCTAATGATTATATCAAAAAACCATTTTCTTTTGAAGAACTTCTTGAAAGAATAAAAATTCATTTTAGAGAAACTACTGATAATGAAATATTAACTTTATCAGATATCGAAATTAATTTAACAAAACATCAAATATTTAAGGATGCTAAAGAAGTATCTTTTACACAAAGAGAGTTTGAATTATTAGTATATTTGATAAAAAACAAAGGTAAAGTTTGTACCCGAAACCAAATCATTGAAGATGTTTGGGATATTCATTTTGAATATGATACAGGTGTAATTGATGTTTTTATGAATGCCATCAGAAAAAAACTTAATCTTTCTAAAGAAGATGAATGTATCAAAACAATTCGTGGCGTTGGGTATATTGCTAATTAATTTTTGTTAAATAATGCTGAACTTTTCTTTCAAAAACAGAATTGCTTTCAACTATATAATCAGTACAGCATTATTAGTTGCAATAGTTTTTCTTGTTATTTATCAAGTTGTTTTTTATAGCGTTTCCATTCATATTGATGATGAAATTAAGGTAGAATTAGATAAACATTTAGATGATGTTAAAATTGATAACAATGATACTTATCTAATTCAAGTTGATCAATGGCGCGCAAGGGAACATAATTCAATTAATGTAAACCCAGTTTTTGTTCAATTTTATGATAATAACAAAAAGTTAATTGATAAATCGCCTAATCTAAAAAGTTCCAATCTAATTCTGTCTGATGATTCTTTTAATAATGATTATATAAATTCTTATTTAAATGATATTCCAATTAGGCAAATCCAAACTCCTATTTTAAATAATAATAAAGTCGTTGGTTATGTAGTTTTGGCAATGTCACTTGATGATTTTGAAATAATTGATATACTTAAAAATATACTTTTTTTAACGTATCCTATTATCTTAATTATCCTATTTTTCATCGCTCGTTTTTTTGCAGGTAGAAGCATCAAACCCGTAACTTCAATTATTGAAACTTCGAGTAAAATAACAAAAGATAATCTTAAATCAAGAATACTTCTTCCTAATAATAAAGATGAACTATATACTCTTTCTAAAACTATTAACGATTTATTAGATAGAATTGAAGATGCCATTGAAAGAGAAAAACAGTTTACATCTGATGCATCTCATGAATTACGAACACCATTAGCAGTTATTAAAGGAACTCTTGAAGTGTTGATTCGTAAACCACGTGAAAAACAAGAATATGAAGATAAAATTAACTTTTGTGTTTCAGAAGTTGATCGTTTAAATTCACTCGTCGATGAACTACTTTTATTGGCACGATTTGAAAATCAAAAACAAAATAATAAAATTGAAAATGTTTATTTGAACGAATTAATTTTAGAAAGTTTATCGAGGTATTCTGATAAAATCAAAAAGAACGACATTGTAGTTTCAACTAATTTTAATAAAGATTTTTATGTTCAATCAGATTACTATTTGGTTTCAATTATTATAAGTAATCTAATTTCAAATTCGGTCAAATATTCAAAAAATGGAGGTCAAATAATTATTGATTTAGATAGTAATAAAAATGCTACCCATTTAACAATTTCAGATAATGGAATTGGAATTCCAGAAAACAACTTAAGTAAGATATTTAATTCTTTTTACAGATCAGATAATTCTAAAAATCCCGAAATTAAAGGAACTGGTTTGGGCTTATCCATAGTAAAAAGATTATGCGATTTATTGAATATCGAAATCCAAATTTCAAGCCAAGAAAATATTGGAACAACAATTATTTTAAGCATTACTTAAACTATTGTTAAGTACATCTTAAGCAAAATTTTCCTTCAATATAATAGATTTGTTAAGTGAAAGTAAAACATTATTTTATAAATAGTTTTACCTTCTATAAAAAACAAATAAACTCTCAGTTTAGCTATCTTTATAATCTATTAAAGTCAGTTATTCAACAACTTAGTTTTAAAAAAAATGATGAAATCTAAAAAAGAAACCAATATAACCATAGATAATTATCTGGACAGTCATTATATTCATAGAAGTAATTGGTTGCGCGCTGCTGTTTTGGGAGCAAACGATGGAATAATATCCATTTCTAGTCTTGCCATTGGAGTTGCCGCTGCGAGTGCAACAAGAGAGCCAATTGTTTTAGCAACTGTTGCCGGACTTGTCGCTGGAGCATTGTCAATGGCTGCAGGCGAATATGTATCGGTTAGTTCACAAACAGATACTGAAAAAGCAGATATTGAAAGAGAAATAAAAGAACTAGCAGAAATGCCTGAAGAAGAGTTGAAAATATTAGCTAAAATATATGAAAAAAGAGGTCTGAAAAAAGAAACCGCAATGCAAGTAGCTATCGAATTAACAGAAAAAGATGCTTTAGCAGCTCATATTAGAGATGAATTAGGAATAAATGAAATAAGCCAAGCAAATCCAATACAAGCTGCCATTTCATCTGGTGCTGCATTTACTGTTGGAGGCATTTTACCGTTATTTGTTATTCTTTTTGCTCCAATAAAAAATATGGAATATTGGTTGTATGCCTTCACAATTGTTTTCCTAATTGTATTAGGAAGTATTGCGGCTAAAACTGGTGGTTCAAGTATAAAAAAAGCGATTTTGCGAATAACAATTTGGGGAACAATTGCAATGGTTTTATCTGCTTTAGTAGGATATATCTTTGGAGTTAGAGTATAAATTTTAGTATATAAAAAAAATAATTATGTAATTTATATATACTGTTTTATAACATTGCACTTTTCAAAAAGACTATCTTTAATCTAACCAATAAAAATAAATATAAACATTAAAAATTTTAAATTATGAACGACGCACATTTGCACATGGTAGTAAACCACTTTCCGATTATTGGGATAATTCTTGGTTTTGGGGTATTGATTGCAGGAATGTTTTTTAAAAACAATTCGGTTAAAAATACAGCTTATTGTTTGTTTATTGTTGGAGCAATATTTGCTTTTGCGAGCATGGCTACAGGAGAAGGAGCAGAGGAAATGGTAGAAGACATGCCTTCTGTTGGAAAACAAATTATTCATGAACACGAAGAAATGGCCGAAAAATTAGCTATTGTTCTTTACATTTTAGGTTTGGCTTCAATTGCTGGATTATATACTAATATTAAAAACCATGCTCAAGCCAAATTAGTTTCATTTTTAGCATTAACCATTGCTGCTGTTGGAATTTTTCTAGGAAAACAAACAGGAACATCTGGTGGAGAAGTTCGCCATACAGAAATTAGAGCAAATACTCCTGCAACGACAAATGGTGAAAATGCAAATACTCAAGGAGCTGAAGAAGGCGACAATGATTGATTAATTTGATTGTTTTTCTTTAAAAACCGCTTTATTAGTCGTGATAAAGCGGTTTTTTATTTAGCTTTGAATCAAATTTTATAAAATGAAAAAAATCCTTTTCATAGATCGTGACGGAACAATTGTAAATGAAGCAAAAGCACCCGATTATGTTTTAGATACCTTTGAGGAATTAGAATTTTATCCCGAAGTATTTCGTTATTTAGGAAAAATTGTTCGTAAATTAAATTACGAAATTATCATGGTTACTAATCAAGATGGATTAGGAACTAAAGCGTTACCAACAGAAGTTTTTTGGAACATTCATAACAAAATTATGAAAGCTTTTGAAAATGAAGGTATAGTTTTTAGTAAAGTATTTATTGATGATTCTTATCCAGAAGATAAAAAAGATACCCGAAAACCAGGAATTGGAATGGTAACGGAATATGTTAATAATCCAAATTACGATTTGAAAAATTCTTTCATGATTGGTGATCGATTGACGGATATGGAATTTGCTAAAAATCTTGGAGCAAAAGGAATTTTCATCAACAATGACGAAGCATTAGGAGCAACCGAAATCAATTCTAAAAGAGAAGAATTAGATAAATATATTTCTTTACAAACAACGAGTTGGAAAGAAATATATAAATTTTTAAAACAAGTTTGATTTAAGATGTTGTAACTTCAAATAATAAAACTTGACTTTTTAAACGTTCAATCAACATATTCATCATTCTTTTATTAAGATTGGAAGAATTTTTTGTGTAGTCTGTATATTCTTGAACGGTAAACAACCCAATAACCATTCCTTTCAATGAGTTTCTAAATTTAATATCACGTTGAATGGTATTTTCAATATAAACTAATTTTTTTTCAGGTGAAAGCGTAAAGAAAACACCTTTTTGTTTTATGGCGTGATTAGTAAAAACTTCTATAAACAAATCATTTTGAAGTTTCAAAATAGGGCGAAGGGTTTTATTTTGAAATAATTCTTCGGCAGACGATTGCTCATTGACAGTACCAATTGTGTTACCACGCAATTCTAATAATAAAATATCTCTTGGTTCCATTTTTTATTTAAAGTTATAAAAAAACCTCTGTTGAAAAACAGAGGTTTAATATATTTATTAAGAATCAATTGTTAATTATTCTTTTACTTTAAAAGTAACTCTTCTAACTAATTTTCTAGCACCATCAGATTCTTTATCAACTGAAGTATCTTCACCAACAGGAACAACATTTATTCTATTTGCTTCAATTCCCGATTTTACTAAAATTGTTTTAACTGCTTCTGCACGTGCTTTAGCAAGAGCTTTGTTTTTTTCTGTCGAACCTATTTCGTCAGCATGACCATAAACTTCTACAGTTGCTTTTGGATTATTTCTTAAGTAAGTTCTAATAAAGTCAATTCCTTCAGTTGAAACATTTGTAGGTTGAGATTTTCCTGTATCAAAATAAGTTGATACGTAACCTTCATTTACTAAACGTTTTACTGCATCAGCATTAGATTTTTCTGAAGTTTCTTTTGACGTTGTGTTTACATATCTTTCTAATTCATCTGGAACACCATTTCTATTTTGATCAACCATTTTACCTCTAGAATCTACTGCAACTCCTGCAACTGAATTATTTTCTTGATCTAAATAATCAGCAATTCCGTCTTTATCAGTATCATTCATTAAAGTTTCTACATCACCAATTCTTTTTTGTAATGAATCAATCTCTTCTCTCAAATCTTCACTTGCTTTATCAACAACAACCCAATCTCCATGAATATCGTTTTTCCCAAAAGAATATGATAAACCTAAATTTAAAGAGGACAATTTTCCATTTAAATTATTGCTATCATCTGAGTAAGTTCCATCCCAATTAAAATGTTGTCTGTAACTGGTTTGAAAAGATACATCTAACATAACTGAAAGTTTTTTACCAATTCTGTATTGAGGTGTCACTCCAATTACAACTCCACCGTTATATTCCGTTTTTCCATAGTTATGATCGTTCTCAACTATATTTTTAGTTTTAGAAGTCATCTGATCTATTTTGATTCCACCATGAAATAACAATCCAAAACGTTTGATATAATCTTGCATACCTAACAGTTTGCTACCATTAACATATCCTTGAACCGATAAACCAATTTGATTCATTTGAAAAGGTAAACTCTCAGTACCTTTGACATTTTCAATTTGATCATAATTAATTGCTGCTTTGAATCCAAAAGTAGGACTCACCATATATCGTGCACCTAAAGTAATACTATTTGGAATAAAATTAACAAAAGAGCCATTTGGTTTTCCAGAAAAATAACCTTTATAATAAGGTGTAATTCCTTTAGCTTGACCTACTGTAGCTTCTATTGTCCATTTGTTAAAATCTGTACTCTTTTGTGCATTAGTAGAAATGACAGAAAATAAAAGAACAGATAATAATGTAATATTTTTCATATTTTTTATAATAAATTTATCTTATAAACAGCTTGCAAATATAGTGATTTGCACTAAATTACCAATATTTTTATCGACAAAATGCACTATGTAGTAATAATATTACTTTTAAAATATTGGCTATTTAAAGTTGTAAAATTTAATTAACTGTATTGAAATCCTTAAATTTGTATTTCAAAATTATTCATAAATGAGATTTCATACTAGAAAATGGGTAAAACCAGAAGACTTAAATCCAAACAGTACTTTATTTGGAGGTAGATTATTGGCTTGGATTGATGAAGAAATAGCTTTATACGCGATAGTTCAATTGGAAAGCCCTAGAATTGTTACCAAACACATGTCGGAAATCAACTTTAGAAGTTCGGCGAAACAAGGTGATATTGTTGAAATAGGTATTGATGTAGTAAAATTTGGAACCACTTCATTAACATTAATGTGCGAAGTGAGAAATATGATGACTAAAGAAACCATTATTACAATTGATACCATAACCATGGTTAGCGTTGGTTTAGATGGAAAACCTCAAGCTCATGGTAAAACTAAAATTGAATTTGTAGAAGATCGACTGAAAAAATAATTATTCTTCTAAAGTCATTCTGTCGGTTGGCATTTCGTAAATTTCTAAATCAAAATACGCAATTGATGCAATGATATGATCGAAAATATCAGCCATGATGTATTCATATTCTACAAATCTTTGATCTTTAGAAAAAACATAAATCTCTAAAGGCATTCCATGTGGTGTAGGCTGCAACTGACGACAAAGCAGAATCATATTCTTATTGATTCCTGGATAATATTCTAAATAAGTGGTAATGTATTTTCGAAATAATCCAAAATTAGTCATGTTTCTACCATTGATAGACAATGATTTATCTACATTATAGGTTTTATTGTATTTATTGATTTCCTCTTGACGCGAATCAATATAACTTGAAACCAATTGAATTCTTCTCATTTTTTCCAAATCTTCATCGGTTAAAAAACGAATACTTTTCGCTTTTACCAAAATGTGTCTTTTGATTCGTCTTCCATCAGAATCTAACATTCCTCTCCAATTTCTAAAAGAATCAGAAATCAAACTATAAGTAGGAATTGTCGTTGTTGTATTGTCAAAATTCCGAACTTTTACAGTTGCCAAATTGATTTCAATAACATCACCATCAGCACCATATTTATCAAATGTAATCCAATCGCCAATGCGAACCATATCATTTAAAGACACCTGAACACTAGCTACAAATCCTAAAATTGTATCTCTAAAAATTAAGATGATAATTGCAGAAATTGCTCCTAAAGTTCCTAACAAAGCACTTGTTGTAATATCAAAAATCCTTGAAATAATTACTCCAACACCAACAATCCAAAGGATTATCATAATTACTTGAATGTAACTATCAATTGGTTTATCGCTATATTTTGGTTGATCTTTTAAATAGTCACGAATGGCTTTTAAAACACTTCGTACAATCCAAAGTGATAATAAAATAATGTAAATTCCAACTAATTTTCCGAAAACGGTTTCCCAATAAACATAATCCTCAAGAATTACAGGAACCGATTTGTATATGAACAAAAAAGGAATGAGATGAGCAATATATTTGGCAGTTTGATTAGAAACCAATAAGTCGTCAAAATGTGTTTTAGTTTTTTTTGCAACCAAAACCATTACTGTTACTAACACTAAACGAAAAACAACATAAATTAAGTAGGCTAAAACGCATAAAATAATTATGTTTAAAGTCAAGCTTAAATAGGAAGCAACAGTATCTCCAAAACTCATTTTACGGAGCAAATGATACAACCAACCAAATATTTTCTCTAGAGTATTATGCATTTTTTAAATACTTTTTTTCAATATAAAAAGTACCAAATGGAGGTATAGACGCCAAACAAATCTCAATATATTTTCTGGCTTCCCATTTTTCAGAGAATTTAAGATATGTGGCAACAATAATATATAAAGTAAACAATACACCATGAGCCATTCCAATATGTTTTACATAAATCGGATCTCCAAAAATATATTTCATTGGCATGGCAAAGAAAAAAAGAAGAAGTGCAGATATTCCTTCTATTAGGGCTAGTTTTTTAAAAAATTTCAACATCGATTTTTAATTTGGTTTACAAAATTAAGCATATCATTATTTAAAAACCTACAAACTAAGTTACTTTTGCAATAATTTAGCATTTAATATGAGCAAACGCGATTTAAAAAAGTACTTATCCGATTTGAATAAAGAGCAATTGGAAGAGCAATTGATAGCACTTTACGACAAATTTAAAGACGTAAAGGTCTATTATGACTTCGTATTTAATCCAAATGAGAGAAATTTGGTTAAAGATGCCAAACTCAAAATCTCTAACGAATATTATCCTATTCGAGGTAAAAAACCAAAAATGCGTCGTTCTACAGCACAAAAATTCATCAAGCATTTTATTTCACTTGGTGTAGATCCTTTTATAATTGTGGATGTTATGCTTTATAATATTGAAATTGCACAAACATTATCATCTGAAAGACAAATTAATCAAGAAGCTTTTTATAAAAGTATGCTCAATTCCTTTGAACAAGCCATAAGTTTTATGATTGAGAAAGGAATTTTAGACGAGTTTAAAAGTAGAGTAGTGGCTATCAAAGAAGAAAGTATCAAGCAAAATTGGATGAATAAATATGAATTCAATGCCATTGTTGAACGATTTGATTATTAAATTTATTTGCCACAGATTCACCGATTTTCTTTTTAATCTATCTCAAAGCGAAGCAACTTTTTTTTTCAAAACTATATAATCTAAGTTTCTACATCGTTAAATCTATTAAAATTATATTTTTTTTAGATATTTCAAAAAACATAGCGATCAAACTCTTTTTTAGATGTATTTTTGCAAAATTGTAAAAATCGCTATGCCAAAAAAAGATATTCTTGCCGAAATTGAAGACAAAAAGGAACTGTATGGTTACCAGAAAGGCGATATTGACAAAATTTTTGAGCGATTAGATAACGCGCCACACAATTATCATTTACTTTATCAATTGCCTACAGGTGGCGGAAAAACAGTAATATTTTCTGAAATTACACGACGTTACTTGGAACAACACAAAAAGAAAGTTGTTGTTCTTACGCATCGTATAGAACTTTGTAAGCAAACATCAAAAATGCTAAAAACGTTTGATGTCAAAAATAAAATAATCAATAGTGCCATAAAAGAGCTACCAGATCAAGAAGAATATTCATGTTTTGTAGCCATGATTGAGACGTTGAAAAATCGCCTTAATGATGAAAAATTAGAAATACAAGATGTTGGTTTAGTGATAATTGATGAAGCTCACTTCAACTCATTTAGGAAGTTATTTAGCGCTTTTGAAAATGCTTTTATTCTTGGAGTAACCGCAACGCCATTGAGTTCAAACATCAAACTTCCTATGTATGAAAATTATAGCGAATTGATTGTTGGAGATACCATTCAAAACCTTATAGACAAAGGATTCTTAGCAAAAGCAACTACTTACAGTTATGATGTTGGATTAACATCTCTAAAAGTTGGAATTAATGGCGATTATACAGTGAAATCTTCTGATGATTTGTACAGTAATATGGTCATGCAAGAAAAATTATTGCATGCTTATACAGAAAAAGCACTCGGAAAGAAAACCTTGATATTCAACAACGGAATCAATACTTCATTACATGTGTATGAAAGTTTTAGACATGCCGGATATAATATCAGACATCTTGACAATACTACAACAGCCGAAGACAGAAAAGACATTTTACATTGGTTTAAGAAAACTCCAGATGCTATTTTAACTTCTGTTGGAATTTTAACCACAGGATTTGATGAACCAACAGTTGAAACCATTATTTTAAATCGGGCAACAAAATCGTTAACGCTTTATTTTCAGATGATTGGACGTGGTTCAAGACGTTTGCCAAATAAAGATAGTTTTAATGTTATTGATTTAGGAAACAATGCATTACGTTTTGGTTTATGGAATAATCCAGTAGATTGGCAGCATATTTTTAAATCGCCAGAATATTATTTAGAAAGTTTGCGCGACGATGCCGAAATTGAAAGTAATTTTAAATATGTAATGCCTGAAGAATTGCGTAAGAAATTTTCAAAATCAATTGATATTTCTATGGATATTCACGAAGAATTCAAATTCACGGTTAAAAATAATTTGAAAGCTAAAACGATTATTGAAAAATCTTTGGAACAACATGCAACAATGTGTGTCGAAAATACGGAAGAATTAATTGATGCCAGAAAACTTTCTAAAGAATTAAACGACGATATTGAATATCGAATAAAACAATATTGTATTTGTTTAGGAAACGTTACTAAAAATTATCGCAGTTGGTTGATAGAAGATTATACACAAAAACTCACCATTGCAATTGGACGATTATTCCGTATAAAAGTCATGTCAGAGCTTTAAAACACTGAATTTATCACATATTGATAAATTTATCTATTTGCACTATAATTTATATTATGTAAAATATAGTTTTTCAAAAGCACTACACCGTTTTGTAATAATCCTTTTAAATATAGTTTTAAAACTACAAAAAACGTTTACAATACAATCTATATCTTTATTACATTTGTATCTGAATTCTTTTTTCTATTTTTATAAAAATAACTTTCTATGAGTAATGCCATTTCACAACGTGTCGCAGATTTTTTAAAAGAATACGAACCATTTAGTTTTCTTCCTTATGAAGATTTGATTACTATTGCTAATACCATTCGTGTTATTAATTTAGAAAAACATAAATCGTTGTTTCAAATCAATGACAAGCTACACGATAGTTTTTATCTAGTTGCTTCGGGAATTATTCATTTAACCGTAATTTCTGATGCTGAAGAAACGTTATTAAATAAATGTTATGCTGGTGATATTTTTGGTTTACGTCCGTTTTTTGCCAAAAATAACTACCAAATGACTGCAAAAGCTCGTGAAGAAAGTATTGTTTACGCCATTCCTATTGAAACTTTCAAACCGTTTGTAGCCCAAAATCAAGAAGTTTTAAATTTTTTATTGGAAAGTTTTGCTGCAAATACAAAAAATTCTTCCGAAAATCAAAACCATGGCTTGGTTTCAGATAATGTTGGATTTACTGATAATCAATCAGATATGTTGTATTTCCAATCACTGAATTACAATAAATTTCCTTTAAAAATTGCTGTAGAAACCATTATCAAAGATGCTGCTAATTTAGTGACAGAAAACTATGTTGATAGCGCTATCATTACCGATCAAAATTACCCTATTGGTATTGTAACCGACAAAGATTTTCGCTCAAAAGTAGCTTCTGGTCGCGTTCCAATGTCGCATACTATTGATAAAATTATGGCTTCGCCTGTGATTTCGGTTACTGAAAATATTTCGGTTGCAGAAGCACAATTGGTGATGTTGAAATATGGTGTCACGCACCTTTGTGTTACTCATGACGGAACAGACAAATCGGAAGTTAAAGGAATTATTTCTGAACACGATTTGGTTGTGGCTCAAGCCAATAATCCTGGAGTTTTATTAAAAGAAATCAAACGTTCTCAAACTTCTAAAGAATTAAAAACCGTTAGAGATAAATTGACCGATATTATTCAATCGTCTCTAAATAAGAACATTCCGTTAACGCATGTAAATAGTATTGCTGGTGAAATCACACTTTCAATAATAAAACGTGCTGTCGAATTATCAATATTAGATTTAGGTTCACCTCCAGCCCGATTTGCTTATTTGTGCATTGGAAGTCAAGGTAGAAAAGAACAACTTTTATACTCTGATCAAGATAGTATTTTAGTTTTTGAAGATGTTGCAGCCGAGAAATATCGTGATGTAAAAGATTACTTTATTAAGTTGTCTAAAAAGACTACGGCGACTTTAGAAAAAGTAGGTTATCCTTTATGTCCACAAGGTCACGTTTCAAGTAATATGCTTTGGTGTAAGTCATTGACTGATTGGTCAAAACAATACAGCAGTTGGATGAATACTCCAGGTGAAAATACTAGTGAAATTAGTAGTGTGTTTTTCGATTATGAAATGGCTTTTGGTGACCAAAAAATAGAAGATGCTATTACGGAAGTCATTTTTAAAAATGCTAAAAACAACGTATTATTTTACGATTATTTAGGTAATGATGCTTTGAAGAAACCTACTCCACTCAACTTTTTCAAAAAATTCAATCTTGAGGAAGAAGGCGAAAACAAAGGAAAGTTTGATATAAAAACCCGTGCTTTAATGCCTTTAATTGATGGCGCACGATTGCTGATTTTAAGTAATGGAATTAAAGGAATAAACAGTACTTATTTAAGATACAAACAATTAGCAATGATTGATCCTAAGTTTTCTGAAGTGTATTTGAATTGTGCAGAAGCTTTTTTAACGCTTTCTAAGTTCAGAACATTAGAAGGTTTAAAAAACGATAATTCTGGACAATTTATAAATCTTGATGAAATCAACAAAGTCGATAAGGAAAAACTAAAAAATGCCTTTGCGCCTATGCGTGAACTTGAAGAATTAATAAAAGATCGTTTTCAACTTACACAATTTTCATAATTATGCTCGATTGGCTGAAAAACATAACTAAAGAATCGCCTGAATTTTGGAAGAATTATCAAGCAAAATTTGATAAAAAATCCAATAGATTCGTGGCTTTAAGTGTAGAAACTTCTGGATTGAATCCAAGTAAAGATGTTATTTTATCTTTTGGTGCAATTGCTGTTGTAAACGATAATATCATTATTGGTGATACTTTTGAAGTAGCCATTCCGCAATATAAATATTTGCACGATAACGGAATTACTAATGACTTTTTGTTGGAAAGTAGTATGCCAAAACTTGCCGAACCTGCTGCTATTGAAAGTTTTATCAATTATATTGGAAACGCAACTTTGGTTGGACATCGCATTCATTTTGATGTAGAAATGATTAATGAAGTTTTGGATAAGTTATCTTGCGGACGATTAAAAAACGAAGCGCTTGATGTCGAAGTTATGTATAAAAAATTGCACGATATTAACGATAAAAACTTTTCACTTGATGAGTTGAGTTCGCTTTTTAAAATTACAAAAACCGAGCGTATTTCCACTACTGACGATGCTTTTACCATTGCCTTGTTGTTTCTAAAACTAAAAAGTCGTTTAGGTATAAAATAATAATTTATATAAAATTGAAAATTCTGTTTAAATACTATTTAAACATATGGAAACATAGAAAAAATACAACATTAAAAGTGATTTGCTTTATATAGGTTTCGTAGTCTATGTGAAAAAATAAATTTCTATTATGTTCTAAATTAATTAAAAAAAAAACTATGTATCTATGCGTTTAAAATTAAAATTACTGAAATTATTAATAGTAACTATTTCAACAACTTCTTTTTCGCAAAATGCTATGAATACAGATTGGGCCAACTTAAAAAAGTATGAAAAAGAAAACCAAAGCCTTACTCCTTCTTCAAAAAGAGTTGTTTTTATGGGTGATTCCATTACGGAATTTTGGAAATCAAACGACAGTACTTTTTTTAGTGCTAACGAATTTATAAACAGAGGAATTAGCGGACAAACAACGCCTCAAATGTTGTTGCGATTTCGTCAAGATGTCATTGATTTGAAACCTTCAAAAGTGGTTATTTTAGCCGGAATTAATGACATTGCCGAAAACACTGGACCAATTACGATTCAGCAAATTATGGACAATATTATTTCCATGACCGAATTAGCACAAACTCATAAAATTAAGGTCATTCTTTGCTCTGTACTTCCTGCGAATGCTTTTTATTGGAATCCAAAATTACAACCTGCGTACAAAGTCATTGAACTGAACGAAATGATTGAAACGTATGCCAAAAAACACAACATTGCCTACGTTGATTATTATGCTTCCATGGTGGACGACAACAAAGGTTTGCAAAAAAAATATGGCGAAGATGGCGTACATCCTAATGTAGCAGGTTATAAAAAAATGGAAGCACTACTTCTACCCTTTTTGAAAGATTAAAAATGAAACGCTTACTCAATTTAGGATTGTTAATCGCATTCCAATTTTGTTACTTAGAATGGCCTAACCATTCGATGTATGTTTTTGAAGCAGAAAAAGAAATTTTTACCAAAACCGAAAATTGGATAAGCAACTTCACACATCCTATTATTTTATTAGGATTAGCAACCCAAATGATATTACTTTTTGGAGCTCTTCTACCAAAAATAAACAGAAAACTCAATACTTTAGCTGTACTGCTTTTAGGGTTTTTAGTATTGTTCTTTGCTATCGTTGGCATTCTTAGTTCAAATTTTAAAATCATTTTTTCTACTTTACCGTTTTTGGTTTTAGCGGTCATTTATTTTGTGAAAGCGAAGAAAAAAATCAGTATTTCTACGTAGTTTTTGTTTGTAGGAATTGGTTACATTTGGAAAGATTTATTTTACATGAAGTTTTGTTTTTTGGTGACTCTGTATGATGAATCGTAGATATACAATTGTTACCAGTAATTTTACCTAAAAAAAACTTGAAAAATGCCTAGACCACAATTTATAGAATTAATAAATCAAATAAAAAAACAAGGAAAGTCAGAAACTATGACTATAAGAAATTTTATTTGGTTATTTGATTGTTACGAAAAAAGAACAAGTGGAAATGTTTGGCGCATAAATAATTTTCTTCATAATGAGAAAATGATGGTAGTTCCTAATTATCAAAATGGTTGGATAGATGAAATGATTGAATTAAAAGAAATGGATAAAGCCAAAATTAAAAATGGAAAGGTAGCTGACGAAAATGAAGAAGAAAAATTTGATCCAATTAATCGACTATCTGTTCTAAAAGCAGCTGCTCAAACTCCATTATCTATTACAAAAGAAAGTAATTTAGAAAAGGCATATCATTTAATGTGGAAAAATGATTATTCACAATTACCAGTTATGAATGATGAAAGAGCAATTTTAGGAATAATTAGTTGGCAATCCATAGCAAAAGGTTTAATTGCTAAAAAAAAATCTAATTTAGTAAAAGACTTTATGACAAATGATTATAAAGTTTTACCAGAAGACACTCCATTATTTGATGCAATAAAAGAAGTCATTAAAACCGAAATGATTTTTGTTTTAAGTAAAGACAAAAAAATACTTGGTCCTGTTACACCATTTGATTTAAACGAAGAGTTTCTTGAACAAATTGAACCATACATATTATTAGAACAGATTGAAAATTTTATTCGTTTAATACTAAACGACAAAATTATTCACGATGATATTTTGAAACTATTAACTGTTCAAGATTCGACAAGAAAAATTGATTCAATTAGTGATATGACATTTGGCGAATATTTACGTGTTATTGAAAATAACGAAATGTGGACTTTATTAGGCTTACCTTTTGTAAAATCAGATTTCGTAAATGAATTAGAAGAAATTAGAAAAATAAGAAATGGAGTTATGCATTTTCATCCTGATAAAATTTCAGATGTTGAATTAAAAAAATTGAGATGTATGTCAGTTTTTCTAATGGATTTCTTGAAAAATTGTTAAATTAAATTAACAGTCGTTTTGCAAGATTTTGAATTTTGTAGTAAATACAAGTTTATTTCTCGCGAGAAATTTTATCTTTGATAGAAAATAATCGGTTCCAAAGTTCGCAACCTCGCCAAGCGCCGGAACGTTTGTAGCAATTTTTTGAAAACCGTGCTAAAATTCAAGATTCTCAATAATAATCTAATAAACTACATTTGAATGTTTAATGAGACAGTAATAGAATTGGATAAAAAAACGACATTAAATTTTATCAATATTGAGTATTATTCAGAGGATGTTTTGAAAGTAATCAAAAAAGATATTTGTAAAATTTGGAATGGAGATAATGAAGAAGATGATTTTCCAACTGTTAAAATTGAATTACAAGATTGGTTTAAAAATAAAAAAGATGATAGATTGATTTACGGATTTGTTTCAGAATTTATTTGTCATCTTTACTTAAGAAATAAAAATCATGAACAACATTTTTTATTTAGGAATTTAGAAGAAAAAGGTCCAAAAAAAGGTTTTGATGGACTTTATCTAAATGAAAATGAATTTTGGATTTATGAGAGTAAATCAACTTTGCCAAATACTTTGTCAAATCACAATGAAAATATTAGTTTATCTTACAATGATGTAAAGAAAAAAATTGAAGGAGAAAACACTACGAACAATCCATGGAAAAATGCAATTATTCATGCAAATAATTATTCTATTAATCGCAACAAGAGTTTAGTTGAGAACATAAAATCATATTCTAAAGATTATGTAAATAAAGTATATCACAATATTTCGAATTTTAATATTATTCCAAGTTCTACAATATATATGTATGATAAATGGGAATTAATTGATGTAGATGATTTAAAAAAAAAAATTGAATTATTAGTCAAGAAATACAATGCAAGAAAAATTAATGTCATTTGTATTAATAAAAAAAGTATTGAAGATTTTTTAAAATTTATAAATGAATAGAAAAGATCAAAATCGAGAAAAACTCCAGTTATCAAATCTAAAAAAAGATAAATTTTTTCAAGCGACATTTCAAAAACTAAATCTTGAAAACAAGGATTTTGATGATTCCGAAAAAGAGTACTTACTTTCTTGTGCAATTATACTTTTTAAATTTTATGAAAATGACAAACGATATAAAACTTATTTTAAGCTTGGTTATTATATAATTTTAAAATATTCAATTTTATTTAATGATTATAAACCATTATATGATATTTGTTTGCAAATTGGATTTTACCCAATATCAAGTTACATTTTAAAAAATAAATTAATTGAATTTGAAGAAAACAATTTTGCAGACTTATATTTAAATAAAATAATAGATAATAATTATAAATCATCCGAAAACTACATTGAATCCCTTGAACAAAACAAATCAGTAAAATCAATATTACAGAATAATTACTCAAAAAACATTGCATATATTGCTCCTACATCTTATGGTAAAAGTTCACTAATTAAAGATTACATCAAAAAATTTGAGTATTCAAGAATCGGAATAATTGTTCCAACAAAATCACTGTTACTTCAAACTTATAATGATATAAAAAAATTAAATTTATCATATAAATTAATTCTTCATGATGAGATGTATCAAGGTGAAACAAAATTTATTGGTATATTAACTCAGGAAAGAGCTACAAGAATCTTAAATAATAATGAAAAAGCTTTCTTTGATATTATATTTATTGATGAAGCACATAAAATACTTGAAAGAGATTCAAGAAGTTATATACTCTCCAGATTAATTCAATTAAATTTTTTCAAAAATCAAAAACAAAAAATTATTTATTTATCTCCATTAATAGATGAAACTGATAATTTAAAGATTAAAACTATTGATGAAACAACTGTCTATACAAGAAAAATAAATTATGATTTAAAGGCTTCTGAAGTTTACTTATATCATAAATTTAAAAGCTTTCTTTATGATAAATTTACACATAAATATATTGACTTAAATATTAAAACTAATTTTTATGACTATATAATCAAAAATTCAAAGAGCAAGAATTTCATTTATCATCATAAACCAAAAAAAATTCAAGAATTATCTTTGGGTTTATTCAAGAATGAAAAACCAATAAAAAATGAAAAGATATTAAATGTAATTAATACACTAAGAAAAGAAGTTCATAATTCATTTTATGCAGTTGAATTGTTAGAAAAAGGAATAGTTTATATTCATGCTAAAATTCCAAATATTATAAAAGAGTATTTAGAATTTCAATTTAAAACAATTGCTGAAATTAAATATATTATTGCAAATCAAGTAATACTTGAAGGCATTAACTTACCTATTGAAACCATTTTCATTACATCTTCAAGGGCAAATGAAATGAAAGGAAAAGAATTGATAAATCTCATTGGTAGAGTTAACAGATTGAATTATGTTTTTAACAGCAATAATTTAAATCAACTAATTTCAAAAATTCATTTCTTAAATAGTGAACCATTTCAAGGAGCTAGAGATATTAGAAAAACAATTGAATTATTAAGAAATCAAAGCTTTGAAGATAAAATTGAAAACCCATTAATTGAAAATTATGAAATTGAAAAACTAAAATTAAGTGAAGCGAGAAAAGAAAAACATGAAAAAGAAGATACAATTATTATTTCATCTTCTGAATTTATTTTAATTAAACCATCAAATAGGAAAGACTTTTTAAAAAAGTACTTTATTGAAAACTCAATAGATGACTTTTTCTATGATTTAGAAGTTGCCTGTGAAAATATTATTAAAAATATTGATGTTTTTAAGTTTGAATTTTCAATTAAAGTAGTAGATATTATAAATAATATACTCATCAAGAACAATGTAGAGAATATTAGAGATTTTGAAGTTGAACGTCTAAAAAACGATAAAGCAACAAATTATTATAACTATTTTTTAGAAATAACACAAAAGCAAGCTTTGAATGAACGCATAAATTCAACTTTCAAATATTTTAAAGAAAAAGCGAATTCTAATGATCCCTTTTTATTTATTGGAGAAACTTATGGTGACGAGATTAGAATTTCTGAAAAATATAAAAACAACAAATATAATAGAGAAGTTTATATAAACCTTTCAAATAAAAAAGATAAAGAATTAATAAATTTAGCAATTGTAAAATTAAAAATAGAAGAAGATTTTGTGAGTTTTAAATTAAATAAGTTAATCATTTTCTTATATGATTTTGATATAATATCTGAGGAATATTATTTATTATATATTTATGGAACCACTGAAAAAAAATTAATAGATTTAGTTAGGTTTGGTTTAAGCATAAACTTAATAAAACAAATAAATGAAGATGGAGAAATGAAAAATCTTTATCTTGACAAAAATGGTAACCTTAATGCAAAAAAAGAGTTTAATAACTATTTAGAAAATCAATCAGAATTATTTAAGTTTGAGATAAGGAAATATCTAAATTAAAACTGCTATCAAGAACCGTTTAACGAAATTGCTAGGCTTATTATTTATCCGTAATGGTTATTGTTGAATCAAAGCTTTGTCTATATTTGTAATTGTCAGTGAATGAAGTTCGCAACTTCTTGCAGCTTCGAAACGTTAGTAGTAATACTCAGAAAAATGAGCGAAGAAAGAGAATTTAGAGTAATTATTCCAAAAGAAGAATATCAAATTATAGAATTTAAACAAGAAGATTTTCCTGGAATTGGTGTTATAAATTTAAGTTTGGTAAAATTTGAACCGAAAGATGTTTTCTCCTGGCATTGCTCAATAATGATTGACTTTGAAAACTTTATTGAAAATGGAATGCCGTCAAATGAAGATGTTTTAAAAGCAGAAAAGTTTGAAGATTATTTAGATGAAAATATAAAAGGTAAAAATAAAGAAAAACCAAATGCATTATTTTTGGGAAGAATTACTTGGAATAAAACTAGAGAATTAATTTGGAGAGTTTTTGAACCCGAACTAACTAATGAGTTTCTAAATAAAATCGTTGAAGAAGAAAATTATCCGTTTCAATTTGAATACAGAATAGATGATGATATAGATTGGAAACTTGCAGAATGGCTTTTGAAAAGTATAACTGAAGAATAAAGTACAACTACAAATAGCGGTTTAAAAAACAAAAATGTCAAAGCGTAAAATAATTTCATTCATAATTTTAACTTTCATTTTTATTTTATTTGTTGGAGTTTATAGCGTTTATGAAGTATTTTATTCCTCCTATTTTAATCAAATGGATTACACACAAATAGCATCTATTGGAAATGATGAAATTCCAACAAAATTAGAAATGCTTTTTTCAGGATTTAAAGACCTTAAAGTTATTCTAATAAGTTCATTAATAAGTGTTTTAATAATCAATGGAAAAAGAATTCTAAACTTAAAATAAAAGCTATACACAAAAATGGTTTTTATTATTTTTTAAAGTTAGTTTTGTATTTTATTATAATAAACAACTATGAAATATAAACCAATCATTGGATCTATTTTAGTTTGGATTTCTTATGTTTTGGCATTTTTAATGCTTACTGTTTTGTTACAATCATTGAAAGATATTTTTATAGTATTTTCTAAAGAAGATAATAGTTATGCATTTGGTTATTTGATGGGTACTTTAATAGGATATTCAATTTTTATAGGAATAATTTATTTTTTATATAGTTTTGGAAAAAAACTCAAAAAACAATAACCATGGAAAAAAATAACGCACCAGTATTTTTCTTAAGCATTGTAGCCATTATTGTTGGTTCGGCTTTGTACAAACAAATAGATTTCCAAAACTTTACAGTGGAGAAAAAGGCACTTTCGGCTATTTACTTTGTAACATTTGCAGCTTCGGTTTTTATTTTGGCAAAACATTTTATCAATAAATCAAAGAAATAGTGGTTTACATTTAAGCTGCCAAATCATTATGAAAGAAAATTATCCTTCCGTATTAGATAGAATAAAATCAACAACCATTGATACTTTAATACTCATTGTTTGTATGTATTTTTTCTCTGATATTCTCAACTCATATCAAAACGTTCCTAATTGGGTTAGAGCAACATTATTTGCTTCATTACTACTATATGAGCCAATTTGTACCGCATTTGGAACTACTTTAGGAAATCATAAAATGAACATTAGAGTCCGAAAAGTTTCAAATGAAAACGAAAGAATTACTATTTTTCAAGCTCTAATTAGATATTTTTTCAAATTACTATTGGGTTGGTTTTCTTTTATTACCGTTTTTGTAAACCCAAAAAGTAGAACTTTACACGATATTATTTGCGGAAGTATTATGGTAAAAGTTGAAGAATAATAAAAAACTGTTCCGTTTTTGAAGTGGTTACTCTTTTATTTTCGGTGTTCGGTCCTCTTGTTTAATCCATCGTTTGTTTTTGCTGTCCCAAACGGATTTATTATTCATGTGATCTTCTAAAGTAGATGGCGTTTTTTCATCAATCTTATAGCTCGGCAAATTATTTTCATCAAAATAAATTACAGAACTGTACATATACATACTTGCTCCAGGATTTAAACTTGATTCTATTTTTTCAACAGCACCATTTTTTCTAAAAAATAAATCATTAAAGCAAGTATAGCTCATTCTGATATTTTCAAGTTCATAGCTAACTTTACCATTTGGGAAATAAATCCAAATTTTTTGCCTATCTGATCTTGGTGCAACTTTTACTGAAAGTTTTCCATCTGAAAAATAATAATACGTAGTGTCATTTGAAGGTTTAATAACTGTTGGAATCTTTTCCTTTGAAGTATTTGGTTTTGAAGTTTTGGTATTACTTTGTATTGGTTTTTCCTCTTTAGCTTTTTCCTCCAATTTTTTTATTTGAGGCTTCTTTGAAAGGGAATCTTTAGGAATAATAGTAGTATCTTTTTCCTTTGATTCTTTTTTTAATTCTTCTAATTTTTTGTCAATACTATCTAATTTATCTTGTAAGACTTTCATTTCAGAGTCGTTATTTTTACAAGAGAATAAGCAGATTGCAACAACAAAAATTAAGAGAAAATGTTTCATAAACGAAAGTTTAAATACTAATATCAAAATGTATTCCAAAAAAAACTGCTCCATTTCTAGAGCAGTTTATTATTAATTATTGGGTTACTTAATTTAAGCTAGTAAACGTTGGAGTGCAATAACCAGTAATTGTTTTAACATCACCTGATTCATTTTCAACAGTTACATCGATAAATTCTAATTTAAATTTATTCGAACCCATATCAGTAACTTTTAAACTTCCTGTTGAAGTATCAACATCGCCACCATAACTATCTGATGCCGTTTCAAATGTTACCGAAGCAAAAGGAATTCCATCAAGATTGTCTTCTTGTAATAAAGAATATGTTCCGTTAATAGATGTTAATCCGGGATAAGCAACGACTATTGTTATATTTTTATAATTTGTTTCTGTAGAAGAATCAGGATCAAGAATATTAAAAGTTCGAGTATTAAAAAATTCAGGATCATCATCGCCATAAAACATTGTAAGATTGTAAATAGTATTAGGTAATGCATTTGTACCTATTTTGAAGAGAACATCATTTACAAATAAAGTTCCTGATGACGACGAACTACTGTCATCACTACTACATTGAACAAAGAACAAAGACAAAAACAATAAAGAAAATAAGCTGATTTTTTTCATTTCAATTAAGGTTACTATTGAATTCAAACTTAAGTAAAATAAGTATAATAAACAAAAAAAACTGCTCTGTTTCCAAAGCAGTCTTTTAACTAAATAAACTAAAATAAACTATAATTTTCCTTCTTTGATTTCATCCACAATTTCAGGATTCAATAAAGTTGAAATATCTCCAAAGTTTGAGAAGTCACCTTCTGCTATTTTTCTTAAAATTCTACGCATGATTTTTCCGGAACGTGTTTTTGGTAAACCACTCACAAACTGAATTTTATCTAACTTAGCAATTGGTCCAATTTGGTCAGAAATCAATTGGTTAATTTCTTTAGAAAGATTATCTCTATCACGACCTTCGCCTCTTTCTTTCAAAATTACAAATCCGTAAAGTGCATTTCCTTTAATATTATGTGGGAAACCAACGATAGCACTTTCTGCCACAGCTGGATGTTCGTTGATGGCATCTTCAATTGGAGCTGTACCTAAATTATGTCCAGAAACAATAATAACATCATCTACTCTACCCGTAATTCTGTAGTAACCTACTTCATCACGCAAAGCACCGTCACCTGTAAAATATTTTCCAGGAAAAGCAGTGAAATAGGTTTCTTTAAAACGTTGATGGTCACCCCAAATTGTTCTCGCCATTGATGGCCATGGAAATTTGATACACAAACTTCCTGTTACTTGATTGCCTTCAATTTCATTTCGCAATTCGTCCATTAAAACCGGTTGAATTCCAGGTAATGGTAACGAAGCGTACGTTGGTTTTGTTGGCGTTACAAATGGAACTGGCGAAATCATAATTCCTCCGGTTTCGGTTTGCCACCAAGTATCTACTAGTGGACAACGCTTTCCTCCTACGTGATCGTTATACCAATGCCAAGCTTCTTCGTTAATTGGTTCACCAACAGAACCAATAACTTTCAATGAACTCAGCGGAAAACGTTGTACGTAATCTAAACTTTCTTTTGCCAAAGCACGAATGGCAGTTGGCGCTGTATAGAATTGATTTACTTGATGTTTTTCGATAACTTCCCAAAAACGACTGAAATCTGGATATGATGGAACGCCTTCAAAAATCACAGTTGTTGCGCCATTTAAAAGTGGTCCGTAAAGAATATAAGAATGTCCTGTAATCCAACCGATATCAGCAGTACACCAATAAACGTCGTTTTCTTCGTATTTGAATATATTTTTAAAAGTATAAGCAGTGTAAACCATGTAACCTGCAGTTGTATGAACCATTCCTTTAGGTTTTCCAGTAGAACCAGAAGTATAAAGAATGAATAATGGATCTTCTGAATCCATAATTTCGGCTACGCAATTTGGAATCGCTGCGTCCATTAAAGGTTGCAACCATTGGTCACGACCTTCTTTCATGTTTACTTCTGTATTGGTTCTTTTTACTACCAAAACTTTTTCAACACAAGGTGATTTTTCTAGAGCTTCATCTACAATTCCTTTTAGGTCGATGGCTTTGTTTCCGCGGTAACTTCCGTCTGAAGTGATGACCATTTTACATTCAGAATCATTGATACGAGCCGAAACTGCTGAAGAAGAAAATCCTGCAAAAACTACCGAATGTATGGCTCCAATTCGGGCGCAAGCCAAAATAGAAACTGCTAATTCAGGAATCATTGGAAGATAAATACAAACGCGGTCGCCTTTTTTAACGCCTTGTTCCCGAAGTACATTCGCCATTCTTGAAACTCTTGCGTACAATTCGTTATAGGAAATATGTTGTGCTTCTTCGCTTGGATCATTTGGTTCGAAAATGATAGCCGTTTTTTCGCCTCGTTTTGCCAAATGACGGTCGATACAGTTTTTAGTGATGTTCACTTTAGCATCTACAAACCATTTGAAATGGGCTTCTTGCATATCAAATTCCATTACTTTTTCCCATTTTTGGTACCAAGTAAAGTTTTCATCAGCTATTCGGTCCCAAAATTTTCTTGGTTCACGCACTGATTTTTTATACATTTTAAAGTAATGCTCTAAATTGTCAATTGTATAGTAACTCATTATTATTCTATTTTTTATTCGTTTGTTAATGTAAATGTAACTATAAAATAAATGTAGAAAAGAATTTTCTTGCTAAATTAGTATACATAATGTAAAAATCGGAAGCATTAACTGATAATTCTACCGTCTTTCATTTCAATAATTCTATCGCTTTTGTGAGCAAAATCCTCATCATGTGTTACGGCAATGATTGTTTGTCCAAAATTCCGAGTCAATTCTTGAAAAATATCAAAAACAATGTTGGTGTTTTTACTGTCCAAATTTCCTGTTGGTTCGTCACCCATAATTATTAACGGATCATTAATCAAAGCTCTGGCGATGGCTACACGTTGTTGTTGTCCGCCCGAAAGTTTGCTAGCTGGTTTCAACGCTTGATCTTGCAAACCTAATATTTCCAATTTTTGATACGCTCGTGCTTCGATTTCTTTTTCGGGTAATTTGCCAAGTTTCAAAGCTGGAATCATGACGTTTCTCAAACATGAAAATTCAGGAAGTAGATAATGAAATTGGAACACAAATCCGATTTTTTCGTTTCTGATTTCGGCCAATTGATCGGTTGATAAACCTGTCATCAAATTGTTATCTATATATAATTCGCCTTTATAATCGGTATCCATGGTGGAAAGTATATATAAAAGTGTCGATTTACCACTACCCGATTTTCCTACTATAGAAAGAAATTCACCTTTTTTTACATCAAATGAAATTTCTTTTAGAACTTGAAATTCAGTTGGTTCGTGGAAAGACTTATTTATATTTTTGGTTTGAAGTATGTTCATCTCTATTTTCTTAATATTTCAACAGGATCAACATTTGCTGCTTTCTTAGCAGGAATATAACCTGCAAAAAAGGTAATTACTAAACCAATGGCAACACCTTGTACAAATTTTTTGAATTCGTAATCAATTGGAAAATAACCTATATCTCCACCAACGTATATATTTTTCAAAATTGTTATTAATATGATTGCCATAATGATTCCACCAATAACACCCATAATTCCAATTGAAACCGCTTGAGTTACAAATATTCTAATGACGTCTTTTCCTTTAAATCCCATAGCTTTTAGAATAGCAATATCATTTATTTTTTGAGAAACCGTCATATTTAAGATGTTGTAAATTCCGAAACCTGCCACTAATAGAATTGTAAAAGAAACAAAAGTGATGACTATTTTACGCATCCTATTTCCAGCAACATAAGTTGCATTCGCTTCTTTCCAACCTTCAGCTTTATAGCCAGTTATCGCCTCTATTTTACTGGCAACAGTTTCCGCATTTTCTGGATCGATTACATTAACATTTATATCAGTTACGTAGTTGCTTCCTTCTTTTAAAATTTGTTGTGCTGTTGCAATATTGATGTACGATTTTGTTTTGTCAACACTAGAATTATTTGTTTTAAAAACACCAATAACCTTAAAACTGCGATTGATTCCTTTGGAAGAAGTCAGATTGAGATTGTCATTGACAGCTAAATTCATTTTTTCGGCAATTCCACTACCAATAATAATTCCATTTTGATTGGATTTTAGTAAATCAAAATTTCCTTCTACCATAAACGATTTTATATCAAACATCAAGTTGGCTTCATCAGGTTTAATACCTACTGATAATCCCGAAATTTGTGATTTTCCATTGTTATAAAATACGCTAGAATTTACTTGAGGTGTAACAACAATTACTTCTTTCTGTTTTAAAATGGTTTCGATAACCAAATTTGGATTGATAATCGTATTGTTTACTGGAACGGTTTTCGGATTGATTATAATGGGTTTAGCATTATTATCTTCAATCAATGGTTTACTAATTTCGTCGTCTTTATAAACTCGAATATGAGAAGTTGATTTAAAGATAGAAGAATTAGCACTTTTGTCAAAACCTACTAACATACAATTCATAAAAATATAAATCGACATACCTAAAACAACTCCCATAACTGCAACAGCCGTGAGTTTTTTATTTGAAACTACATAAGTTTTCGCTATGGCTGTATTGATGTTCACTTTTTTAGTTTTTTGTGTTACGTTTTAAATTTTTAGTGTTATTTGTTTTAGTTGCAACCAAAAACTCAACACTTACAACTTATAACTAATTAGGTTTTAAAGGTAAAAGAATGTCGTCTTTGGTCAAGCCTTCAACTACTTCAACGTATTCTGTGGAGATGATCCCTGGTTTTATGATTACGTTTTCGTCTTTGCCTTTTACGTTTACTTTGTTTCCATATCCAACGTAATTTCTTGGAATTAGTAACGCATTTTTCTTTTCTCCAACCAAAATATTAGCTTCCAGTTGTGTTCCGAAAAGCGAGTTTTTTATAGGTTTATCGAAGGTTACTTTACAAATGAAGGATTGTGTTTGTTGGTCAAATGCCGAAAGAATTTCAGAAATTTTTCCGTTTAAAACACTATTTTTATTGGTATTAAGTTTTATAAAAACGATTTGTCCCAATTTTACTTTTCCGATGCTATTTTCGTCAACGTTTAAAACAGCTTCCACTTTCGTTTGATTAGCAATAGTCGCAATGACTTCGCCTTTTTTGACGTAATCACCGTTGTTTTTTAGTTTTTTGATAACCGTTCCGCTTTCTGTCACGATAATCGAATTGTAATTTTTAACAACTTGATTACTTTTTAATTGACCTTTGGTTGTAATTTGTTGTTGTTTCGCTTGTTGCAAAATAACTCGATATTGTTTTTTTAAAGAATTTAAATTGGATAGTGAATTTTTAGCCGCTAATTGAGCGTTTTCATATTCTACTTTTGAACCAATATTTTGCTGATTCAATCGTTCGTATCGTTCGGCTTGCTTTTTATCTTGTAAATATTTGCTTTCGGCAAACTGAATATTTTGTTCTAATTGCGCCAAAGCTGGAGCATTTGAAGTCACATTTTCATTAGAAATTTTTAATTGTTCTTGCGAAGTTTCTGCATTAATTTTATTGATTTCATTGTCTAATGTAGCAATTGTTTTTCCTTTTGCAATTGTGTTTCCTACCTCAAAAGAGGCATTTTGCAAAATACCATCAGTTTGTGCTGTAAGATTATAAGAATCGTCCCATTCCAATTGACCTGAAGCAAAAACCAATTCTTTAATATCTTGACTTGTAGGTTGTATTTCCTCACTTTTTCCACACGAAAAAAGGGATAAACCGATTATTATGGCAAGTGTTTTTTTCATTTTATAAGCAATTTTATTGATGTCTTTTTAGAAGTGGTATAAACAATAATCTAAATTAGTTAATGAGTACATACTCTAATAAATTTACATTAAAAAAGCCAATAAAAATACTTATTGGCTTTTTTAACTTGTTTTTACCTAAACGAACCTATTTTCGCTTTTGCAAAATCCTCTCTAACTTCATCAATAATAGCTTCATCATCAATGGTTGATGGAATTTGGAAGTTTTCTCCATCGGCAATACTTCTCAGTAATTTTCGTAAGATTTTACCCGAACGTGTTTTTGGTAATCGTTGGACAATAACAACATCTCGTAATGAAGCAACTGCTCCAATTTGTTCACGAACCAACTGAACTACTTCATGTTGCAATTGGAAGTGCTCAATATCCTCACCTGATTTATTGACAACTAAAGCCAGTGGAACTTGACCTTTTAATTCGTCATTAATTCCAATAACAGCACATTCAGCAACCGAATGATGTGAAGATACAATTTCTTCCATTTCGGCTGTAGAAAGCCTATGACCTGCGACATTGATAACGTCATCTACTCTACCTGTAATGTAAATATAATTTTCATCATCTTTAAATCCGCCATCACCTGAGAAATAATATCCTGGAAATTTATTCAAGTAACCAGCTTTGAAACGTTCGTTATCTTTCCATAAATCCAACATTGTTCCTGGAGGCAATGGTAATTTGATAACTACATAACCTTCTTCATTTGGACCTAATTCTTGTCCGTTTTCACCAAAAATTCTAATATCGTAACCAGTAACCGCTTTTCCTGCAGAACCTGGTTTTATGGATAAATACTCCACGCCCATCATGTTTGCTATCATTGGCCAACCTGATTCTGTTTGCCACCAATGGTCAATTGCAGGAACTGGAATGTGCTCGCGATACCAATCTAAAGTGGCTACATCGCAACGTTCACCAGCCAAGAATTGTGTTCGCAAACTGGACAAATCGTATTGTTTTATAAATTCACCATTTGGATCTTCTTTTTTTATCGCACGAATTGCTGTTGGTGCAGTAAACATAATACTTACTTTATGTTCGGCAATTACTCTCCAAAACGTACTTGCATCTGGCGTTCGTATTGGTTTTCCTTCAAAAATTACTGTTGTATTTCTATTAATTAATGGTCCATAAACAATATAACTGTGACCAACAACCCAACCTACATCGGATGCTGCCCAAAAAACTTCGTCTTGCTTGGCTCCATAAATATATTGCATTGAAAATTTAAGTGATACTGCATAACCTCCTGTATCTCTGACAATTCCTTTTGGTTTTCCTGTAGTTCCAGAAGTGTATAAAACATATAATGGATGTGAAGCATTTACAGGAACACATGGCGTTTCTTCTGAACCATAAACTAATGCATCATAATCAACATCGTATTTTTTGAAAGGAATTCTGGCTCCTAATTTTCTATTGAAAACGATTACTTTTTTAGGTTTGTGTTGGGCTAATTCAATGGCTTCATCCACTAATGGTTTGTAAGCGATTAATCGGTCTATTTCAATTCCAGATGATGCTGTAATGATTAATCTTGGTTTACAATCGTCAATTCTAATAGCTAGTTCGTGTGGTGCAAAACCTCCAAAAACAACGGAATGCGTTACTCCTATTCGTGCACAAGCCAACATTGCAAAAGTGGCTTGCGGAATCATAGGCATATAAATTACTGCTGTATCGCCTTTTTTTAATCCTAAAGAAATCATACCGCCAGCAAGTTTTGCTACTTCCGATTTTACTTCGTTATAGGTATATTTTTTTACAGTTTGCGTTACAGGTGAATCATATATAATTGCAGTTTGATCACCGAAACCATCCTGAATATGTTTATCTAACGCTAAATAACATATATTTAATTCTCCATCTTTATACCATAATGGATAATCATTTTCGTCTTTATCAACTATTGTTGTAGGTTTTGTATACCAATCGATTTGGTCTGCTTGAGCTTTCCAAAATGCTTCTGGTGATTGCGTGCTTTGGTTGTAAAATTCTTGGTAATTCATTGGTATTGTTAGGTTTGTGTTTGTTAAACTAGTAAAGTAAATTTAACTATTAATACAATACCAAATGAAATTTTCTTGCTAAATAGGTATATACGAAAACGTTTTCGTAAAGATCAATTTAAACTTAAAATTTAATTTTTAATCTCCAATTTATAACCAACACTATGAATGTTTACGATTGTAATAGAGGAATCTTTTTCTAATTTTTTTCTAAGTTTTGAGATAAACATATCTAAACTTCGCGTAACAATTACACCTTCGTTTTCCCAAATTTCTTTTTGCAAAGTTTTTCTATCGATTATTTCATTTGGAGATGAGGACAGAATATGCAATAATTTAGATTCTTTAGGAGTTAAAGCAATCTTTTTGTTTTCAAATTGAAGTTGGTTTTTCTGGAAGAAGAAAAAGTATTTTCCGATTAGTATATGTTCTTCTTTATTAGTAATAATTGTTTCGTCTTTGCTTTTTACTTTTTTGAATTTTATCAAAAAGAATACTAAGACAGCAAAAAATAGAATTACAACAAAGAAATATTTATTGAAAATAGAATTAGTTTTTGAAGCGAATTTAAAACTTATAACATAACAATCTAAAGGCATATTTCTTCCTTTACAAGTAATGATATTTTTACTTGAATCAGCAGCAATATGAAAACCATAAACAATTGCGTCATTGGAACACTTTTGTACTGAGACAGAATATTCTTTTGGGAATGTACTTTTAGAAATGTTCTTTTTAACGATGTTTATAAGAGAATCGGGAGCAAAAGCAAACTTATTTTCAAAGCTAATTTGAAATTCATTTTCTGAAATTATTTTTATGGGTACTACTTTTGAAGTCTTATCATTGGAACTAATCAAAACTTCATGCCCTATTTTTCTTAAAAGTATTTCGTTCTTGGGATTATCAATTGGAGATTCTGTTAGATGATTGCAACTAAACGGAATTGTAATAATGGCTAGGACTAATAAAAATAAAATATAAAGATGCTTTTGTTTCATCTTTCAAAAGTATTTAGATTTTAGTTTATTAAAAATGTATTCAGTAAGATTTACATTTTTTTTACAAACAATTTATGAAAATGAAATAAAAATAGATAATTAAGAAAGTAACTCCATCACTTGATCGACTACTTTTTTGATAGAAAATGGTTTCGTTAGATAGGCATCAGCACCAAGAGCCATTCCTTTTTCGATGTCGCTTTCTTTGTTTTTTGCAGAAAGAAAAATCACTTTGGTATGTTTTAAGTTGTCGTCTTTTTTTATTTGCTCAATAGTAGCGTAACCGTCAACCATAGGCATCATCACGTCAAGAATTATCATGTCGGGATAATTGGTTTTTACAATATCCAAAGCTTCTTGTCCGTCACGTGCAATGAATACTTCAAAATTATTTTTCTTGAAAGTATATTCAAGTGACATTACTATGTTAGGTTCGTCATCAACTATTAAAATCTTCTTCATTTCTTAAATTTATTATCTAATTGCAATATCAATATCAATATCAATTTCAATTTTACAAATATTAATCTATTTTTCAGTTGTTTGAAAAAAACATTCTACTAACTGAAATCTGTTTTTTGCTTCGGTAAAGTAAATACAATACAAGCTCCTTTTATACTTGGTTGCGCCCAAATTTTACCTTTGTGATGGTCAATAATTTGTTTGCAAATGGCTAATCCTAATCCGCTACCAACAGGTTTTTTAATGTTTTGATTGGTTGATTGATAGAATTTTTCAAATATAGCTTCAAAATCATTTGTATTAATACCTTTTCCATTATCATGTACGAAAGTATGAATAAAATTATCTTTTTCAATAATTTGAATCGTAATTAATCCTTCTGTATCAGGACAAAATTTGATTGCATTTGATAATAAATTGGTTACAACCTGAACAATTCTATCTTCATCATAATAAGCATTAATTTTATCTTTACTTTCAATATGAATCGTAATATTCTTATTTCTAATAAGTTGCTTTAATGGTTCAATAGACTTTTCTACGGTTTCAACCAAATTATTTTTACTAGGATTGATGGTTTGTTTTCCAGTTTCAAATTTTTCTAAATCCAAAATTTTATCAATCAAACGATTCAATCGATCCGATTCTGAAATGATATTTTGAAGAAATTGTTTTTTCAAATCTTCTGGAATCTCATCATCATCGTGCAAAATTTCACTGGCAGCGCGAATAGCGGTAATTGGTGTACGAAGTTCGTGTGTTACCGTATCTAAAAACTCATCTTTTTGCTTGTCTTTGATGATTAAAGAGGCATTGGCATTTTGTAATTTGGCCGTAATTTCTTTTAATTCGTTAGACGTTTCAGTCAATTTTTTGTTGATAATAATATTTTCTTTAGATTCTTCTAATATTTTTAATACTTCTGGCAAGGTGATTTTTTCCTCCTTTACAACACTAGAAATCAATATTCTAGCAGATGCCGTTCCGATATGTCCTGTGAGAAGATTTTCTGCAAATTTGATTAATCTGGCATCAGCAAGTTCAAGTTTTTTATCGACGTTATATTTTACATTGAAAATATTCATGGCACGTTTGGTACGTTCTTCACCAAGAAAACGAATCAATACTTTTTCAATATCATTTCTGTAAGCGGTTCCTTTCCAGATAAATGCATCTTCGTGATTAGTAATGTATTTGTTAATATCAACAAACATTTCGGCATAATTACGTTCCCGATAATTTCCTTTGAAACTTACTGAAACTGCAAAATAAGTAACCGAATTAAATAATAAACTCCAAAACAATGCATGTGGAACGGGTTGTAAATAATCCAATCCGAAAAGTTGGAATGGTTTTAGCAAATAAAATCCCATGAAACCTTCTGAAATAAAATTACTAGAACTGTTGGTAATTCCTATGGTGTACGGAATTAATAACGTATAAATACAAATTGCAAATCCGACCAAGATACTATAAACGGCACCTAAACGTGAACCTCTTCTCCAAAATAAAGCTCCAAAAAAAGCTGGTGCTAATTGTGAAATAATTACAAAAGCTACTAATCCGATTGAAACTAAATTATAGTCTAAACCGAAGAATCTGTAAATAAAATAAGATAATATGATTAAGGAAAAAATGCCTATTTTTCTACTATTTAAGATACTTTTGCTGCTAACAGAATCGGCACTTTTTAGTTTCCCTAATAGGTTGTAAGGTATTAAAATATTATTAGTAATCATTGTTGAAAGTCCTATTGAAGAAACAACAATCATTGAAATTGCTGCTGAGAATCCGCCAAGAAAAACCATTACGGTTAGTGTTTTTTGATCAAATAATTGTGGAATTAACAAAGAATAAGTATCTGAATTTACATTCTTTCCATCAAACAAAATATTTCCACCCCAAGCAATTGGATAGACAAAAATATTGAACAATAAAAGATACAATGGAAATAACCAAACCGCAGTATTAATGTGATTTTCACGATTATTTTCGATTACAGAAACTTGAAATTGTCTTGGTAAAAGAAAAATGGCAAACATGGAAAGCACACATAGTAAAAACCAATTGATAGCTTGAGGCAATCCACCAATCGTGTTTTTTTCTTTAAAATGTTCTAATAAACTTGCTTTTTGATAAATATCGTCAAAACCATCAAAGACAAAAAATGTAACGTAAACTCCGATGATGACAAAGAACACTAATTTTAAAACACTTTCCATGGCAACAGCAGTAACGATTCCTTTCCTTTTTTCGGAAGCATCAACATATCGAGTTCCATAATATGACGCAAAAAGTGCTAAGGCAACTGCTACGAGAGTTGTGGTATCATCAAAAATATTTTTACTTGTTGGTGTATTAGTAACTACATGAAAAGTTTCTGAAATGGCTTTGAGTTGCAATGAAATGTAAGGGATAATTCCTGTTAGGCAAATTACAGTCACAATGGCTCCAAGAAAACGACTATTTCCATATCGAAGTGAAATAAAATCGGCAATACTCGAAATTTTATTAACTCTCGAAATTCTTATGATTTTTCGGAGAATCAATATCCATGAAGGCGCAATAATTATTGGTCCAAGATAAATTGGAAGATAACTCAAACCACTATCGGCAGCAACGCCTATACTTCCGTAATACGTCCAAGCAGTACAATAAACAGCTAAAGATAAAGTATAAACATAAGGATTATTCGTCCATTTGCTATTTCCTTTTTTCTCTGCCCAATGTGCGATATAAAAAAGAACCGCTAAATATCCTGAGAGAATTATTAAAAGCGCTATACTATTCATTGTATCGTTTTACAATTAAAAGTGAAACTAATATTGAAAACAACCAAATAGAGAAAAAGTAAATATAAACAACTGGAAAACCAAGAAAATTTTGTGCAGAATCAAATAATAATGCAATAGGAAGATTAAATCCTATTAGCATGACTACAGAGATAATTACTAATTTTTGTTGATGTCTTTTTTTCATGTTAAGCCACAAAGTCGCAAAGGCACAAAGTTTTATTGTTAATTATTTTTACGAATTTACATAAAGTTTTCAATTAAATACATAAACTTTTAAACCTTCTGTTATAAATGCTCAAAAGCCCTTACGTGAATAAGAGCTTCTGAGACTAACCAATAAAATTATTTAATCTTCGTATTCATTGGTGATTGCATACCAACCAAAAATGGTTAAACCGGTAACAATCATTGGTAATAAAATGAAGAAAACAATAATTCCAAAAACTAAATCGTCTTGTTTTCCTGTGGTCAATTTGTAACCAAAAATCCCAATTGAAAAGTAAGCAACTGCAGCTGCTAGTGCAATCCAAACAATTCCTAAATATTTTTTTAATGCATTCATAGTTTTATATTTTAGTCGTGAAGAGTATTAATTTTTCTGTCAATGTAGATCATTCCGATAACGAAACAAACTGCGGCTATTCCAATTGGATACCATAATCCTTCAAGGTAAAATTCTACATCACCAGCTTCTTTTGCATTCGTTACAAAGTAGGTTGAAATTGCAGGAAGTAATCCTCCAAAGATACCATTTCCAACATGATATGGCAATGACATTGACGTATATCTAATTTTAACAGGGAACATTTCTACAAGGAATGCAGCAATTGGACCATAAACCATGGTAACAAAAATTACTTGAATGAAAACCATAAAGATTAAGAACCAACGATCACTACTGTTAATCATTTTGGTAACTTTAGTTTCAATTTTATCTTTTCCTTTGTCGTCAACCATCACTTTTCCAGCTTCAAAATGAATAGTTTTGATTTCTTCAACTGTAGTTCCATCGGTGTAAGCTTTTGTTGTAGTATAGATAGAATCCATTTTTGTAGCATCAACTTCTTTAATGGAAGGAACAACCTTAGTTTGAGCAACAATTTCAGTTTTTAAAGTTAAATCTGTTGAAGCATACATCGCTCTATAAATTGGACGATATAATAAAATAGCTAATAACATTCCTGTCATCATAATTGATTTTCTACCCCATTTATCACTTAACCAACCAAATACCACAAAGAATGGCGTTCCCATAATTAATGCTACACCCAATAACATATCAACTTGAGATGAATCAATACTTTGAACTGTTTTTAAGAAGTTCATTGCATAGAATTGTCCTGTATACCATACAACACCTTGTCCCATAGTTGCTCCAAATAATGCAAGAAGAACGAATTTTAAATTGAATTTATTTCCAAAACTTTCTTTTAAAGGATTTGTAGAAGTTTTACCTTCAGCTTTAGTTTTTGCGAAAGCCGGAGATTCGTGCATGTTTTTACGAATTAAATAAGATACATAAACCATTAAGATAGAAACCCAAAACGGTACTCTCCAACCCCATTCGTCAAATGCTTCTTTAGATAATGATGCTTTTGTTACTAAAATAACCATTAATGAAATAAACAATCCTACAGTTGCAGTTGTTTGAATCCATGATGTCCAATATCCTTTTTCTCCTGCTGGTGCATGTTCAGCCACATAAGTTGCAGCACCACCATATTCACCTCCAAGAGCTAAACCTTGAAGTAAACGAAGTACCAGAACTAAGATTGGAGCCGCAAAACCTATAGTTTCATAACTTGGAATACATCCAATTACAAATGTTGCTCCACCCATTAACATTAATGTTACCATGAAGGTATATTTTCTTCCAATTAAATCACCTAATCTACCGAAGAAAAGTGCTCCAAAAGGACGTACAACGAAACCTGCCGCAAATGTTGCTAATGTTGATAAGAAGGCAGCTGTTGGATTATCTGTTGGAAAGAATTTGGTTGATAACACTACGGCTAAACTACCGAAGATGTAAAAGTCATACCATTCAATCATTGTTCCCATTGAGGAAGCGGAAATTACTTTCCAAATACCTGTTGTTTTTTTATCGCTCATATTTATATAGTTTTAAATTGGTTTCTTTTTAGAAAGAATAAACACAAGAGACCATTGCTCTATAGTTTTTTACATCTTTTTTGTTCAAATCTGCTGTACCATTTGCATTAGCATTTAAATCACCCCATGTAGCACCTGTATATTCAAGTTCTGGTGTTATTCTAAATTTATTTTGTTTAAAATCAACTCTCGCTGAAGCTCTTAAAACATTATCTACAACTCTTGTTCCTGAAAAACCTCTTCCGTAGAATTTTACAGTTTCTCCTGCAGCTAAACCGTTTTTATCAGTTCCATCATTTTTAGTGTAACCAATAAATAAACCTGGTGCAATTTTTTTACCATTGCTAGCAATATCAATCCAATAAGCAGCTGTTTTTATAGCTTCATATTTTTCTTGCGCACCAGTTTCATTATAACCAGCAAAACCTCCAAGCATTACTAAGTTGTACATATTTCCTCCTGAAATTCCGTAAGCTTTAACTGAAAATTTGTCATTTGAATATTTAACATAACCCACAATTGATGTGCTATTTACTTTTTCAGATGATACTTTCCCAGCAGATTCTGTTAATGGTTGTAACGATTTATATTCAGCTCCAAATCCTGCAATCCAATTTTTATTTTTGAATTGTAGTTGCCCATGTAATGTTGGTAAAGCTGAATTTATTGAAGCAGAGTTTTGAGTTCCACCAGTTGCGGTTGTTGTAGTAAATTCTCTTTCTTTATAAGCAGTTACAGCGAAAGACAAATCTTTAGTTAAATTTTGTTTCAATCTAACTTGTGAAGCCCATCCAAAGGGGTTAAATAAAATTCCGGTACTAAAATTTGCAACACCAGGAAATACCTCTGGTATAAAAGTTGGGTACCAAGTTTGTCCCATAGTCAATGAAGTTTTTGACCATTCTAAATTTGCATAAGCATGTCTTAATCTGAATAATCCAATAGAAGATTCAGTGTTACCAAAAAAATCTCCTTCTAAATTTCCAGTGACTTTTGCACCCCAAACATTCGGTCCTTTTGCTTTAACACCAAGTCGTGATACAATTGACAAAAAATTAGATTGCTCTGCAGCATTGATATCGTCTCCATTTGTATCAAGCACTTCATCAAGTGGATAAAGATTTAAATTATATTCTCTAACTTGAGCTGATTTTCTTGTATCCCAAATGTAATCGGTTCTAACAAAACCATAAAGACTAACATCCCATTCTTTTTCCGAAGGTTTTACTGGTGTAGCAGTTGCGGTAGTTGTAGTTGTCGTTTGAGCATTTCCTATAAATGAGAATGCTACAAAGGATAACAAAATAATTTTTTTCATAAGGTTTAAAATTTGGTTAGTAATTTATTTTTGCATGACCAAATTCTAAATTTTTGTTAATGAAAAAAAATAAGATATATATTTATGTAAATACTATAGTTAATCTTTGAAACGCTCCCACTTTATTAGCATAAATTTATCACCTAGCTCGGTTATAATCATCCCGGCTCCTTTTAATTGATCTTTATTTTTTAAAAACTCTATCAATTCTAAATGATTATATATCTTATAGGTAGGATGATAATCGGTGTGATTAGGCTTTGTAACTTTAAACTCTTTTACCCAATTGCTAACTGTAACATGTGATACACCAATAATTCGCTCTATTTCTCTAAAACTCAAACCTTCTAAATACAACTGTAATGCCTTTGTTACATAATAACTATCTATCTTTTTTCCTAGTTTATTTACCGTAAAGTAATAATTACATTTTTTGCACAAAAACCTTTGTCTGTCTTTGATTACACCACTTTTAACAATGTTATCACTTTGGCATTTTGGACAAGCTAAAATCTCCATATATATAAATTTTGCATAAATATACTAATTTAGCAAATATATAAAAACATTTTTTATATTTTTTTTGCATTAAAATTATTGAGTGTGCAATTTTAAAGGGTAAAAATTGTGTTTAGTGCAATTTTAAAGCGTATTTATAAAACTCATAAAAAGTGGATTAAAAATCTTTATTAGATTATGTGTAATTTAAAATCCATAACTAAATAACATAAAACACGTATTTATACGCTATATCATGATTGTAAGTTTGGCTAATTTTGAACTATTGACTTACTAACCAAATTTTATAAACTATGGCAGAAAAATCCAACAACCAAAAAAAAAATAATGCTACAAATGCATTTAAAAGTAAACCAACAGCAAATAATGTTGCTTGTTGGGATAGTGACGGCAACCTTAAAGTAGTTACACAACGTCTGGAGGAAATGTTTGTTGAAATGGGCCAAAAAACCCGCATTGAAAATGGACAAAAACCTGCTGAACGACCAGTTTTTCGTAAGCAACACGGAATTGCATACGGAACTTTTACAATCAATAAAAATATTGATTCAAAATTTAAAATTGGTATTTTCGATGGTACTTCCTACGAATGTGCTGTACGTTTTTCAAGTGATACATCTCCAACTTCACCCGATTTGCATTCTACACTCGGATTAGGATTAAAATTATTTGGAGTTAAAGGACCAAAATTATTGGGTGAAGGTAACAATGCTGATTTTATCTTTCAAAATATAGATCGCTTTTTTGCACGTGATGCACAACAAATGTGTAGTTTCACAACCGCAGGTGTAGTAGATAAAGATTATGATACCTATATCAATAAACATCCAGAATTGTCAGCTATTCTAAATGCAATGAGTAAAGTTGAAGCGAGTTGCTTGAGTGCAAGTTATTGGGCCATTCTTCCTTTTAAACTGGGTGACAAACAAATCGTAAAATACCGTTTGGTTCCAGAAGATACCTACCAAGGTGCGCCATTTAACGATAACAATTATTTGGCTCTCGATTTGCAACAACGTCTGCGTCAACAACCTGCTAAATTTAGATTTGAAATTCAGCTACGCACAAATGATAAAACAATGCCTCTTGATGATGCGCAAGCAGTTTGGAGCACCGAAGAAAGTCCTTACATTAGTATAGCCGAATTACATTTTCCACAACAAGACATTTGCGCCATCGGTCAATCGGAGTTTGGAAATAACCTTTCCTTTAATATCTTTCGAATTTTAGCACAACACGAACCTCTTGGCTCAATTGCAGCTACACGAAAAGTAGTTTATGCGGCAAGCTCACATGTAAGACATCAAGCAAACGGACTTTCCACACAAGAACCAGAAACAATCAATCGTCCTTTCAAAGGTAATATCGATGAAAACAGTGATTGTATTGTAAAAGCAGGAATTTACCCTCCAATTGGTGTAATGCGCGTTGGAAATAGTGAAAACGAATTTTTTATTGGTCCATTGGTTTCAGAACCTGTTCCAATGTCAGATGAAAATGCATACAGAGATGCCACTGGAGCATTGAAACGTCAAGCTGCGCAATTCCGAATTTATGGTTTCAATGCAGCTGGAAAAGCTATAAAAGAATTAACATCTGAGAATTCAAAAATTACTTGGCATTCACATTTGGCAAACCAAAAAGCCTCATGGTATCAGTTTCAAATGGCATTGGATATTCCAGATGCTGCCACTGCTCCACCATCATTACTTAGAAACATTGATCTAAAAGATCGTAATTCACTTATTATTGATGGCGGATTACAAACAATCAGTAAACCAAATATAAAAAGTGGTCACGAATTTGTTGGAAAATTTCAAGAAAAACCAGTGTATTTGGGAGAAATGCGTACGGATGAAAAAGGTCGCTTAATTATGCTTGGCGGACACGGATTATCAGAAAACTTAAAAGGTGACATCGCCATTACTTTTGCTAATAATGAAGGTTGGTATGATGATATTTCCGATGGTCCAGTTACAGCCGAAGTTGAATACAATGGCGTATCACTCAAAGTTGATCCAGCTTGGGTAATTTGTGCTCCGCCTGATTATGCTCCAATGCAAAAATCAGTGCGAACTATGTGGGATTTAATGCGAGATGTTGCCGTAAGTTCTGGAATGTTAACACGTCCTGTTCGACCTTCATTCACTAAAGACATATTACCAATTTTTGAACGTATGACAAATTTACAATGGGTAAATGCAGGATTTGCAGCAGCTTTTGGTTGGGGTGGACAATTTGATTATACTACTTCTAAATGGAAAGTACGGTTGAATGATCCTTCGTCTGCCAATATGGAAATGCGACGTACAATTTCTAATAATTTCAGACGATTTGATTCATCTGGAGCAGAAGCACCACAACTTTGGCCATGGTTGTACGGTGATGCCATAAGTATTCCTTCTGAAGGTTCTGTACGACAACATGCAGCATTATCAAACTTACAATTGGCATTTTTAGACCAATGGGTAATGGGTGATTTTGATGCCGACTATATTGATATGACAGGCTGTCCTCATATTCCTGAACCAATTACTTTAGATAAATTACCTGTCGCTGAACAACCAGATATGATGACCAAAGCCGCAATGGAATTTTGTTTGGCAGATGCTTTTCATCCAGGTTGTGAAATGACTTGGCCAATGAGAACTGCAGGTATGTACATGGCGCCATTTCGATTATTACATGCACCAAAAACTCCTTTGGTAGATACTTCATATTATGGTCCAACAATGACTAGTGATGTATTTACCTTAGCAAAAGGACCACTTTTAGGCGGTCAAGTTGCAGGAGGAATTACTAGATGGATGGCAATTCCATGGCAAACGGATACTGCAAGTTGTCGTGATGGATATGTTTCTACTTATGATCCTTATGTTCCAACATTTTGGCCAGCACGTGTTCCAAATAATATTTTAGATGAAGAACGTTACAAAGAAGCCATCAATCCTAATCTTCCTGAAGAAACACGTAAACAAGCTTTTGCATATCGTAGAATGTGGCTTGACGATTTACCTCTTGACGGTCAAGATCCAACCTATACCAATCAAATTAATAGTATGGTTAAATATTTTGATAAATTAGCCGTAGTGCAACCACAAAAAGGAGTTGAAAATAGTGAAAACTTCCCAATGATTATGCAAGTTGGACTCACACCAACACCAGAGCAAGAAGCTAATTTACTTAAAGAAGCACTGAAAGAACTTCAAGGTATCTTAAAAACTAAAAAATCCCTTGATAAAAATGTGCAAGGTGTTCTAAAATTGGCCGTTACTCAATTATCCGATAAGGATTTGTTTACTGAACAAGATATGCTTTCTAACGCCAAAAATCAGTTGATTGAATTAGTAGAAACCGAATTAACCGATGATTTCCAATCGTCTCCAAGTGTACAAAAATTATTGAATTTATTATCTTCAAAAACAACACAATTAGTGAGAGCTAAACATCCTGGAGGTAATAGAGTTAATCTGGGCATGACAGACAAAGGAAATCGTTTCCATCGTTACGAACCAAAATAAAAGTAACGTTTAATTTATATGAAAACAAATCAACCTACAGAAGTTGATATAGCAATTATAGGCGGTGGCGTTGCAGGTTGTACTGCTGCCATCGCTCTTTCAGATTGCTATAAAGTGGCTGTAATTGATAAACTTGTAGAACCTATAGATCGAATTGGCGAATGTCTTGCACCAGCAGCACGACGTATTCTAAAACGTCTCAATTTGATTGAAGAATTTGAAAATAAAATTACGACATCAGAAAAAAAAATCCAGCAACGAAACAATGGAATACAATCTTATTGGGGAAGCGAAAAAGTGCAGATTACTGATTCTTTGAGAAATCCCGACGGATTTGGCTGGCAATTAAACCGAAAAGAATTTGAAATTTACTTGCGTGAAAGTACTCAGCAACGTATTATTGATTGTTTTTGGGGTTACAAATTACATCATTGTCAATATGAAAACCTTCATTGGATATTGAATTTTACAACTAATAATACACCTTCAGAAACGTTAACTATCAAAGCTAAATTTGTAATTGATGCTAGTGGAAGACAATCTCATTTTGCAAGAAAATTAGGCATAGAACGTGAAGTTATTGATAAACTTATTAGCTGTTGGGCTACCTTAACTAATGAAGAAATATCAAAATTGAGCACCATTTCAGCAGATGAATTGGGATGGTGGTATAGTGCACCATTACCAAACAACAAACGAGTTTTGGCTTTACAAACCGATTCCGATTTGATGGAACGCGCCAATCTAAAAAGCAAAGATGCCTTTCTACAATTGGCTTTAGCAAATCCTCAAATGGAGAGTATAATATCCAAAAATAAGCATAACATACAATTTAACGGAACCGTTTCAGCCAACTCAACTAAACTTTTTCAAGTAGCTGGACAACAATGGGCAGCTTTAGGAGATGCCGCAATCAGTTTTGATCCGTTATCATCTCAAGGAATGTTTAATGCTATGGCAAGTGCACTTCAACTCACAGATTTACTTCAGGAATTTGAAATTATAAATGAGCTCAACCTCAAAAAGCAACAACAATTTCAAACAACTTACACAAACCAAATTAATCAAATTTGGGAACACTACCTGAAACACAAACGCATTTTCTACAGTCAAGAATTACGCTGGAAAGATTCCGAGTTTTGGAAAAGAAGAATCTGATTTTTGAATTAGCCTTTTGATTATAAAAAAAGTATTTGATTCTACTAAAAAATAATTTTGATATCAATTGTTTATTCGTATTCTAAAAGCTTAATTACTATTCTTTTATTTCCAAAAAAAAACAGGTGTATTTACTCTATTTTCTGAATTTTTGATTTGGTAAATTTGAATTGCTTATAATGGATATGAGCAAAAAAATCTATTAATCATAAAATTCATTCAATGGAAAAAAATCAATTATCAAAACCAAATGATGCTTTAAATGCAGGTCGGTTATTACCGGAAGTTGTCGGATTCTCATTCTTTCATTTTGAAGGGAATGACGATGAAGTAAACGGATTTAAATTTGACATACGTTTTGGTGACGACAAATTCAGTGTTAAATTTTTTGAAGGTAATTCTGAATACGAAAACCAATCGGTAAAGTACCTCGTAGAAGACGAAAAACATGCCGATTTACTTAAAAACAGACAC
This sequence comes from Flavobacterium sp., assembly GCF_027484205.1. Lineage (GTDB taxonomy): Bacteria > Bacteroidota > Bacteroidia > Flavobacteriales > Flavobacteriaceae > Flavobacterium. Next base: position 100,484 of record NZ_JAIXUB010000013.1, on the reverse strand, counting down.
AAACTAATTCATGCCTTGCAAGAAAAGGTATTAGAACAAACACCTCAAGTTTGGTCTCTTTTTAGCAACTTAAAATCAAATAAACTTTAAAAATTCAGTAGTATGATAACACCCGGATTTCAAATCAAAAATGACACACAATGGCCTCTGATTATTTCTCTTAACCAAGTTGGTCCATTATATTATGAACTGGTTCAGCCAGGACAAGTTTTCAGAAGAGATACAGGAGCAGTTTGGTTTACAGTAAAAGCTAGAATATCTCCAAACAACACACTCGATATTGATACTTGGGACTGTGTATGGCCAATTGCTGCAATTGTTGGAGGTGTTTTGCTTGGTGCAGTTACTGGAGGATATTCTGCTTTTGCTGGAGTTGCTGGAAGTTTAGGAGCATCCGCTTTAGTCTCTGGAGGTGCTCTTTCTTTGTCTTCAATTGTAATTGAAGGAACTGTTGCTGGTGCATTAGCAACGATGACACCTGCTATGGGAGCCAAAGCACTAGCTGATATTTTTGAAGGAAGTTCAGACTTATCTAGTGCTGGCGAATATGCTGGACCGCCATGGCCTTTTAGAGAAGATATGAATATGCAAACCATTACTGGTGGTCCAAAAGCAAGTATAGGTGCTGATGGTAAAATTGTGCTTTCAAAAGGAGAACCTCTTCGTTTGAATGGATCTAGATACTAACAATAAATGATTCTACTTTATAATTCTTAGAAGTTACTTATCATTTTATGCTCATCACTTGAATAAACAAGGATATCGTTCAATTTACGAATCAATTGTTAATTCAAGTGATTTTTGCGTTAATAAATTTAGAGCAAAAACCTTTAAACATTCCCCGAATCTAATACATTATAAAAATTATTAGAATTTCTAAAATCTGTTTCCAAAAATATTTTTTATAGATATTCAACAGACATATTATAATTTTTGAAAACACTCAAAAAATTAAAAAAAATAGCTTTAATTTGTGTACAACAAACTAAACTTAAAATGCAATTCGACCCAAACGAGTTAGAACATTCTGCAGTATATAAATTACTAACAGGTTCAATCATTCCAAGACCTATTGGTTGGATTTCTACCATTGATAATAATGGCGTAAATAACCTTGCTCCTTTTTCCTATTTCAATATTGTAGGAGAAAAACACATTATGTTTTCTACTGCAAAAAACAAAGGAAACAACAAAGACACCTTGAACAACATACTTCAAAATAACGAATTTGTAGTAAACATGGTTACTGAAGAAGTTGTAGAAGCAATGAACATGACATCGGCAGAAATACCATCTAATGAAGATGAATTTAAATATGCCAATCTTACTCCTATTGATAGCGACTTGATACAACCAAAACGAGTTAAAGAATCTAAAATTTCTTTTGAGTGCAAAATGATTCATACTTACACTATGCCACATTCTGAAAATAATGGAGCGACTATGATTGTAGGTGAAATTGTAATGATGCATTTTGATGACGATGTTCTTTTAGATAATTACAAAATCAATATGGAAAATTACAAGCCAGTTTCAAGATTAGCAGGTTCAAATTATAGTAAAATAGGAGAAATGTTCTCTATCAAAAGAAGTTAAATAAAAATATAAAGTATCTTAAAAGAGATACTGAAAATAAGTTCTGTATAAATGAAAATAGCAGTAATTGGTGGTGGTCCAGGAGGACTTTACTTTTCAATCCTTACCCAAAAAGCAATGCCAAATTGCCAAATCGACATCTATGAACGTAACAAACCCGATGATAGTTTCGGATTTGGAGTCGTTTTTTCTGATGAAACTTTGGGTGAATTTCTAAAACGTGATATGGAATCGTATGAATTAATTCGTTCCAACTTTGCCTATTGGGATGACATTATAGTTGCAAGAGACGGTCAAAATGTAAACATTGCGGGAAATGGTTTTTGTGGTTGCTCACGTAAAACGTTGTTGAAATTATTGCATCAACGTTGCCGTGAAGAAGGAGTAAATCTTCATTTTGAACAAAATATTGATGATTTAAACCAATATAAAGATGCCGATATAATTATTGCTTCAGATGGTATTTCAAGTGGTATTCGCTCTAAATATGAAAAGGAATTTGGAACCAAAGTTGTTTTAAAGAAAAACCGTTTCGTTTGGCTAGGTTCTACAAAACCACTGGATGCTTTTACTTACTTTTTTAGAACTACTAAACACGGAGTAATCGTTGCTCATTCCTATCAATACGAACCTGGAATGAGTACATGGATTTTCGAATGTTCTGATGAAACTTGGCAAAAATTCCAGTTTGAAGTGACTAATGAAGAGGATACAATTTCAAAAATTGCAGAAATTTTCAAAGAAGAATTAGACGGACATCCACTAATTTCGAATAAATCACATTGGCGACAATTTCCTCATGTTACAAATGAAAAATGGTTTCATGAAAACATCGTTTTATTAGGTGATGCAAAAGCTACAGCCCACTACTCTATTGGTTCCGGAACAAAATTAGCCATGGATTGCGCCATTGGACTTTCGGATGCTGTAATTGCAAATCAAAACAATATCCAAGCCGCTTTTGAACAATACGATAAAATGCGAAGAACTCCTGTAGAAATGATTCAGTACGCCGCTTTAGTGTCTTTAGATTGGTTTGAAAACATGGATAGAAACAACCAACATCCTTTTTATCAATTTGCCTTTGGTTGCATGACACGTTCTAAAAAAGTAACTTTTGAAAATCTACAAATTAGAGATAAAACTTTTACAGACAAGGTTTTAAACGAGTTTTTCGAAACTTCAAACTCCCAGCTTCAGGCTTCCAACTCAAAATCGGCAGCTTTTTCAAATTTCAAATTAAGAGATTTAGAATTGCAAAACCGAATTGTAATGTCATCAATGGGACAATATTCGGCTAAAAATGGATTGGTAAACGATTGGCATTTCCAACATTATACTTCAAGAGCTATTGGAGGATTAGGATTGATTTTGACAGAAATGACAGCTGTTTCAGAAACTGGACGTATTACTTTAGGTTGCACAGGTATATATAATGAAAATCAAATAGTTGAATGGAAACGAATTAACGATTTTATTCATAAAAATACGCAAACAAAAATCGGAATTCAATTAGGACATTCTGGTAGAAAAGGTGCGTCTAAAATTCCTTGGGAAGACACTTTTTTGGGTGAAAGTTGGGAATTACTTTCAGCTTCTGCTATTCCATTTAATGAAGGTGGAATTATTCCAAAAGAAATGACATTAGCAGATATGGATTTGATAACTTCACAATTTGTTCAAGCTACAAAAAATTCAAACGATGCAAGATTTGATATGATTGAATTACAAGCGCATCACGGTTTTTTATTAGCTTCTTTTTTATCACCATTGACTAATGTAAGAACTGACGAATTTGGCGGAAACATTGAAAACCGATTAAAATTTCCATTACGAGTATTTAATGAAATGCGAGCTGTTTTCCCAGAAGGAAAACCAATGTCAGTTCGAATTTCAGCAACCGATTGGGCAGAAAACGGAATTTCTGTAGAAGATGTAATTGTAATAGCAACTGCTTTCAAAAATGCTGGAGCAGATATTATCAATGTTTCTACAGGAAATACGGTTGCAAATCAAAAGCCAATTACAGGCAGAATGTGGCAAACACCATTTTCAGATGCCGTTCGAAATACAGTTCATATTCCAACAATAACCGCTGGAACTATTCAAGATATTGATCAAATAAATACAATCATTTTAAACGGAAGAGCCGATTTGGTTGCTTTAGGAAGACCTTTATTATTAGATGCAAATTTTGTAAGAAATGCGCAAGCTTATGAACAATTTCAACCAAATGATATTCCAAATCAATACAAAATGGGAATTTCACATTTTTATTCAATAAAAGCTTCTGAAAGAAAACAAGTTGAAGGAATGAAAAAAGCTTTGAAACCGAAGAGTAATAAGAAGTAAAAAGATGTATAATATATAATTGTATATTGTAAAATTGAGTCAATATACATTTATAAAATATACAATATAGAATTTTTCAAATGAAACACTACGAAGATAATTTTGCTCACTTAAACTTGCCAAGTTTAGACTTGCAACCGAATTATGTTTTTACTGATTTACCGCAATTTCAGCATCCAGAAATGTTAAATTGTGTCGAAAAACTATTAGACAATCACATCAAAGAAGGTCGAGGAAACAACATTTGTATTCGAACTTTTGAGCAAATTTGGACCTATCAAGACTTGTTTGAAAAAGCCAATCAAATCGCTCATGTATTGGTAGATGATTTAGGTTTGAAATCTGGAAACAGAGTTTTAATTCGTTCAGCTAATAACCCAATGATGGTGGCTTGTTGGTTTGCAGTTTTAAAAGCTGGCGGAATTGTTGTAGCAACCATGCCTCTACTTCGTTCTAAAGAATTAACAACAATTATAGATTGTGCTGAAATTTCACATGCTTTTTGTGACAAAGAATTGGAAGAAGAAATTCATTTGGTAATCCCGAAGTTTCGGGACGATTTTTTAAAGAAAACCTGTTTCTACGGTAATTCTCAATTGGAAGAATTGATGGCTTCTAAACCAAAAACATTCGATAATTATCATTCAAAATCCGATTCGGTTGCCTTAATTGGGTTTACCTCAGGAACAACTGGTTTGCCAAAAATGACTGCTCATTATCATAAAGATATTTTGAATATTTGCGAATGCTTTCCAAAATATTCGTTAAAACCAACTCAAGATGATATTTTTACAGGAAGTCCACCACTTGGATTTACCTTTGGTTTAGGCGGATTGGTTTTATTTCCAATGTATTTTGGAGCATCGACTTTCTTAATCGAAAAACCAAGTCCTGATTTACTTTTAAAAGCCATTCAGGATCATAAAATCACCATTTGTTTTACGGCACCAACTGCTTGGCGAATCATTACAACTAAAGTAAATGAGTTTGATATTTCTAGCTTACGCAAATGTGTTTCTGCCGGTGAAACTTTACCATTAAAGGTTTGGCAAGATTGGTACGATGCAACTGGATTGAAAATTATTGACGGAATTGGAGCAACAGAAATGCTACATATTTTTATTTCATCCAATGAAAAAAATATGAAACCTGGCGCAACTGGTGTTGCAATTACAGGATATGAAGCCAAAATTATCGACGCAAAAGGAAACGAATTGCCAAGAAACGAAGCAGGAAGATTAGCCGTTAGAGGAATTACAGGTTGTAAATATTTGAACAGAGAAGACAAACAAAAAGAATATGTTGAAAACGGTTGGAACATTACCGGAGATATTTTCCGTCAAGATGAAGATGGTTATTTTTGGTTTGTAGCTCGTGGCGATGATATGATTATTTCTTCAGGTTACAATATTGCCGCAATTGAAGTAGAATCGGTACTTTTAACCCATGAAGATATTTTAGAATGTGCTGTAGTAGGATTGCCCGATGAAGAACGTGGAATGTTAGTTTGTGCGCATATAGTTTTGAAAGATTATACTAAAGCAACAGATGCAATGAAAAACCGTATTCAACATTGGTTCAAAGAAGTTGCTGCACCATATAAATATCCTAGAGTAATTAATTTTATAGAAAATTTACCAAAAACAGAAACAGGTAAAATTCAACGATTTAAGTTGAAATAAAATTCGTGAAATAATAACAAAAATAGAATTTGTGCAAATTAGTGCAATTCGTGTCTAAAATAAAAATGAGAAAAGCATTCCTAATAATAAGCATAACTATTCTTTCCTTAACAGGAATATTAATTTACGTCAATTGGAAATTCAGTTTTCTACTATTGATATTTATTCCATTGATTTTAATGGGTTTATATGATATGTATCAATCCAAGAAAACCATTCGTAGAAATTTTCCTTTACTAGGAAGAATGCGTTATTTGTTAGAAAGCCTTGGACCAGAAATACGTCAATATTTTATTGAAACCGATTTAGATGGAAAACCATTCAATCGTTTGCAAAGAAGTATCGTATATCAACGAAGCAAAAAAGAATCTGATTCTATGCCTTTCGGAACACAATTAGATGTATATCAAGATGGCTACGAATGGATTAATCACAGTATTCGTGCCATTCCTTTTTCTAAAGTAAACGAAAATCCTAAAGTTCATATTGGTTCGTCTCAATGTACTAAACCTTATGATGCAAGTATGTTCAACATTAGTGCCATGAGTTTTGGTTCGTTGAGTAAAAATGCCATTTTAGCACTGAACAACGGAGCAAAACAAGGCGGATTTTACCACAATACAGGCGAAGGAGGACTTTCTCCATATCATCTTCAAGGTGGCGATGTAGTTTGGAATATCGGTACAGGTTATTTCAGTTGTCGTACCAATGATGGAAAATTCAATTATGATGAATTTGTAAAAAGAGCGACTTTGGACAATGTCAAAATGATTGAAATTAAGTTTTCTCAAGGAGCAAAACCTGGTCATGGAGGAATTTTACCAAAAGAGAAAGTAACTGATGAAATTGCAGCTATTCGTTTAGTTTCAAAAGGACAAGATATTTTATCACCACCAACGCACTCTGCTTTTACAACACCATTGGAATTAATGGATTTTGTAAAATTATTGAGAAAAGGTTCCGAAGGAAAACCTATTGGAATCAAAATTTGTATCGGAAATAAATCCGAGTTTTTATCTATTTGTAAAGCAATGGTTGAAACCAAAACGTATTTAGATTTTATTACTGTTGATGGTGGCGAAGGTGGAACTGGCGCAGCACCACAAGAATATTCTGATCACGTTGGAATGCCTTTGCGCGATGCAATTGCCTTTGTTTACGATGCTTTGAACGGTTTCGGAATCAAAGACCAAATCAAAATAATTGCTTCTGGAAAAGTAATAACAGGTTTTGATATTGTACGAACATTATCACTTGGAGCCGATTTATGTAACTCAGCACGCGGAATGATGTTTGCCTTGGGTTGTATTCAAGCGCTCGAATGTCATAACAATACGTGTCCAACAGGAGTTGCTACTCAAAATCCCGATTTAATGAAAGGTTTAGTTCCCGAAGAAAAAAGCGTCAGAGTTGCTCGTTTCCAACACGAAACTGTAAAATCGGCAATGGATTTAATGGCATCTGCAGGATTATCGCATCCTGACGAAGTAACTCGTGACGTAATCACCACAAGAATCGACCGAAACAAAGTAGAAACTTTTGCTGAAATATTTCCCGAATTAGAAACGGGTTGTTTGTTATTTGAAAGTACAGTTCCAAAAGAATTTTTGTACTTTTGGAGAAAAGCTAGTAGTGAAAAATTTTAATACACAAACTTTTAAACTCTGACAGGGTTAAATATCAAATAACATGAACCAACCTTTTATAAAACAAGAAAAAATCCGTTTCAAACACATTGATTACGCAGGAATAGTCTTCTATCCTCGTTTTCTCGAAATGCTCAATGATTTGGTGGAAGATTGGTTTGAAGAAGCCTTAGAAAGACCTTTCTCCAAAATGCACGAAACCAATGGAATTCCTACAGTTGACTTGAAAGTACAATTCAAAAATGCAGCTCGGATTGGAGAAACTTTAACCAAAAAACTTTGGGTAAAAGAACTAAAAACATCATCAATAATTTGCGGATTTCAATTTGTTAATCAAAACGAACAAACCGTTTTAGAAGGCGAAGTAACTTTGGTAAACGTAAAAATTCAAGAAGATAGACAAAGCATCAAAGCGGAAGCTTTTAATGAGGAAATAAAAGAAAAGATATCTAACTTTAACATTGAATAAATTATGAAAAAATCAATTTTTATACTATTATTTTTTTTAGCGTTTAATAGTTATTCACAAGTGGTAAATTCACATTACAAAAAAGTTTATGAATTCGATGTGTATCAAAAAGATTGGGCCTTAGTTAAAACAGTTGCAAATACTTTCGGATTTATAAATAAAGAAAACAAAGAAATAGTACCTGCTATTTATTCAAAAATTTATTCTTTTGAAAAAAAAGAAAATAATAGTGAGTATGCTTTAGTAAAAAATGTTGCTGGCGCTTTCGGATTTATAAATGAAAATGGAAAAGAAATTATTAAAACTATCTATTGGAACAAAGAAGAAGCTATTCAACAATTAAATATTTTTTTAAATGAACTTTAAAAAATTCAAAGCCGCAACTGTTCAAACATCACCTGTTTTTCTGAATGTAGAAAAAACTATAGATAAAGCTATTTTTTTCATCAAAGAAGCCAGTCAAAACGGAGCGCAATTAATAGCATTTCCAGAGGTTTTCATCGCAGGATATCCTTATTGGAATTGGATCATGACTCCTGTTCAAGGAAGTAAATGGTACGAACAATTGTATAAAAATTCTATTGCTGTTTCAGATGAATCGATGAAACCATTATTCCAAGCAGCAAAAGATAACAACATACATATTGTAATCGGAATCAATGAACGCGGCGATTCTTATGGTGAAATTTACAACACTAATTTAGTAATAGACAACAACGGTAATCTAATTGGAAAACACAGAAAGTTAGTACCAACTTGGGCTGAAAAACTTACTTGGACTTCAGGCGATGGTTCATCTTTAAAAGTTTACAATACAGAAATTGGTCCAATTGGAACACTTGCTTGTGGAGAAAACACAAATACGTTAGCACGTTTTACACTGCTTTCACAAGGCGAATTAATTCACATTGCCAATTACATTTCGCTTCCAGTGGCACCACCAGATTACAACATGGCAGAAGCTATTAAAATTCGTGCTGCAGCACATTCATTTGAAGGAAAATTGTTTACCATAGTTTCATGTTCCACAATTTCACAAGAAATAAAAGACGCTTTACGAGAAGATGTTCCTAATGTTGATGAACTTTTAACTAGAAAGAATTCTGCTTTTTCAGGATTTATCGGACCAAATGGCGCTGTAATTGGCGAACCATTAATTGATGATGAAGGAATGGTTTATGCCGATATTGATTTAGAAAAATGCATCCAACCTAAACAAATGCACGATATTCTCGGACATTACAATAGATTTGATATTTTCGATTTGAGAGTAAATATTGCTCCTACTCGAAAGATTACGTTTATTGATAATCACGAGGAGTTTAATAAAAGATAATTATATTATTGGTGACTTCGAGTGCCTCAGCCACCAATATAAAAAATAGAAATATGAACCAAAACCATTCAGACGATCAAATAGGAAGAGCAAGAGTTCAAGATACACCTGAACTTGAAGCTTATTATAAAGAACTTGAAACACTTGGCGCTGGCGCATTATGGACTGTTGCGAACGATATCGAACCTTGGGAACCAAGAAGTTCTTCTGTTCCAATGCTTTGGAAATATGATGATTTACGCGAATTAGTTTTAAAATCATCCGAATTAGTTACGCCAGAACAAGCAGGAAGACGCGTGGTCTATTTAGTAAATGACAAACGAAAAGACGTTTCAGCAGCTGTTGGTTGGTTATATACCGGAATTCAAGTAACTCGTCCAGGCGAAAGCACTTCAGCACATCGTCACAAGGCTTCTGCCCTACGATTTATTATGGAAGGCGAAAAAGGATACACGGTTGTTGATGGCAATAAAATAATGTTAGAAGTCAATGATTTTGTAATCACTCCCAATTCAACATGGCACGAACATGGAGTTGAAGAAGGCGGAAAAACGTGTATTTGGCAAGATGGTTTGGACATTCCTCTAGTAAATGCGCTTGAAGCAAATGATTATGCTGTTTACGATGGCAAACAAGAATTGGTAAAACCATTAAATTATTCACCGATAACTTACGGTTGTGCCGGTTTAATTCCAGCCGATAAAACTTGGGACAAACCCTATTCACCATTATTCAAATATTCGTGGAAAAGCGTATATCCTGCACTTTTGGAAGCTCAAAAAGTAAATGAGGTCAATCCTTTTGATGGTATTTTTATGAACTATTCTAATCCATTAACAGGCGGACACGTAATGCAAACCATGGGTGCAGCGATGCAATTATTACCAGCAGGTTTCAAAGGAAAAGCGCACAAACACACTGGTTCATTTGTTTATCAATGCGCAAAAGGAAAAGGATATTCCATAATCAATGGAAAACGATTTGATTGGAAAGAACGAGATATTTTTTGTGTTCCATCTTGGGCTTGGCATGAGCATCACAATTTATCAGATACGGAAGATGCTTGCTTATTCAATTTCAATGATTTACCTGTAATTGAAAGTCTGGGATTGTATCAAGGAAGAGAATTGGAAGAAAATAACGGATATCAGAAAACAGAATAAATAATAAAGATTTTAACTTGGCGCCTTTGCGTCTTAGCGGCATAAAACATGAAACTACTTACCTATAAAACAGAAGATACCGAACCAAGATTAGGTTTTTTACACAACAATCAAGTAATTGACATGGAAGATTTTGGTGAAATATCCAATTTTCCATTACCCGACAATATGTTGGATTTAATTGATATGGGATTTGAATTAGTTGAAGAACTTAACGATATGATTGCAGAAACTGAGCAATCGTTTTTCGATGAAATTGCCTACGAAATGGACGAAGTAACCTTCCTTGCTCCTATTCCAAAACCTAGAAAAAATATCATCGGAATAGGTTTAAATTATACCGAACACGTTGCGGAAAGTGCAAGAACATTAGATACAACAGGAAAATTACCTCAAAAACCAATTATATTTTCAAAACCACCAACAACAGTAACTGCTACTAATACAGAAATCATAAAAAACACCAAACTTACAGAACAATTGGATTGGGAAGTTGAATTGGCTGTGGTAATTGGAAAAAAAGGAAAATATGTTCCTAAAGCTGATGCTATGGATTATGTTTTTGGATATACAGTAATCAACGATATTTCTGCTCGTGATTGTCGTCGTGAAGGACAATGGATTGTTTCAAAAGGACAAGATACATTTGCACCAATGGGACCAATTTTAGTAACCAAAGACGAAATAGAAAACCCACACAATTTGAATTTATCTTTAAAAGTAAATGGTGTTGAAAAACAAAATTCAAATACCAAATTTCTATTATTCAATATCAATGATTTGATTGAAGATTTGAGTATCGTTTTCACCTTAGAACCAGGCGATATTATTGCCACAGGAACTCCATCTGGCGTTGGCGCAGGAAGAAATCCACAAGAATGGTTATACGATGGCGATGTGGTTGAAGCATTTGTAGAAGGAATTGGAACGATTGTGAATACGGTTAAAGAAATTAATTAATGAAATCACTATTTAAATTTATAAGAAATTATTTTAAAGCAAAAAAAGATATTGAAAATATAGATAGAAGTGATTGGAAAGGCAAAGATTTTGAGTTTATGATAACTGGTGACATCAATATTCCCATTGACAAATTTGAAGAAATCATGTTGCCAAAATCATTAGAATTAAAAGAAATTCAACGAGATAATTGGACTTACTATCAGTTCGGAGAAAATGAATTTACATTTTCAGATGAAATGGTCGGAATTCAAATGTCGTTCAATGACTCAATACATTATATTTTAGCAAAAGAAATTGTAGATGAAGTTTTAGAACAAATAAAATCTTTTGGACAAACTCCAGAATTATTAATTCTTCGTTCAGATACAATTTATAAATTTAGTTAACATGAAAAAATACAGAATAGGACAAATAGTTCCATCTTCAAACGTAACGATGGAAACCGAAATACCAGCAATTTTCCGTTCACGTGAAACCATTTTGCTAGAACGTTTTACGTTTCATTCAAGCAGAATGAGAATGAAAAAAGTAACCAAAGAAGAACTCGAGGCTATGGATGCCATGAGTTTGAAGTGTGCTCAAGAACTTTCAGATGCTCATGTTGATGTTATTGGTTATGCTTGTTTGGTTGCCATTATGAGTATGGGAAGAGGTTATCATTGCGTTTCGGAAGTGAATTTGCACCAAGAAACCGTTGCTAATGACTTTCCTACTCCAATTGTAACTTCGGCTGGAGCTTTAATAAATGGTTTGAAAGTTTTAGGAGCCAAACAAATTTCAATTATTACACCTTACATGCGACCTTTGACTGACATGGTTGTCGATTATATTGAACATCAAGGTATCAAAGTGAAACAAAGTATTGCTTTAGAAATTCCTGATAATTTAGAAGTTGCTGCTCAAAACCCAATGAATTTATTGGAAATCTACAAACAATTAGACTTAACAGATGTTGATGTTTTAGTAGTATCTGCATGTGTACAAATGCCATCTTTAGAAGCAATTGATTTAATTCAAGCAGAATGTGGCATTCCTGTAACATCGGCAGCTGTTTGTACAACTTATGAAATGATGAAAAAATTAGGAATCGAAGCAAAATCAGCTATTGGAGGAGAATTATTAAATGGAAAATATTAACTGGGAAACCGTAAACGGAAAATTAGTAACTAATTTAAAGTTTACATCGCAAACACAATTGGTTGAATTTCTTCTGAAAATTGCACATTTTGCAGATGAAATGAATCATCATCCCGATTGTAAAATTCACAAAGCATTTCAATTAGAAATTTCATTATTTACACATGATAAAAATGAAATTACAGATTTAGATTGTCAATTGGCTAAAAAAATAGAAAGTATAATTACAAACTAAAATTCTATGAAAAACTTAATAGCATTTATTGCAGCATTTTTTGCGGCTAAGAAAACTAAATTTGGCTGTTTTGGAACTATAATCGTTTTTATTGTTGTGTATTGGTTGGTTAAGAAAATTTTATAAAAATAAAAAAGTACTACAAATTATATTTCCTCAAAAATTTAGACAAATTTTTACAAGTATTTTATTGCACAGTAAAATATTATTTAATTAATTTATAAAATATAACTAAAAGCAATTATAACAATGAAAAGACTTTTATTCACTTTCATTTTCTTCACAACATTATTGACATTTTCACAAAAAAAGGATTACTCACTTCTTTATATTTCAGATACCATAATTAGTAAAGGTGTTTCACTTCATGATGAAAAAAAATATTCTGATGCTATTGCTGAATATCAAAAGATTAGTAAGGTTGATCCAAATTATTTAAAAGCTCAATCAGAAATAGCCCTTTCTCTTACAGTTGCAGAAAACAAAACTGAATTGAAAAAACTCTTTGAAAACCTTTATGAATCAGGAAAAATGAAAGATTACCCTGAATTATATATAAGATATGGAAGTTTTCTAGACGATGAAAATGATTTTGAAAATGCTGGAAAAATTTTCAAAGAAGGTGGAAAATTTCTTAGTAATAACTCAAGTTATTTATATAATTATGCCGTGTTTTTCATTAAAGTTGATAAAAGACAAGAAGCAATTGATACTCTTGAAAAGCTAGTAGAAATCAATCCAAATTATGCTTCTGCACATTATCTTCTTGGACTTTTAGCATTTGAAAATGGTAATATAACTGAAGGAGCTTTATCGTTGATAACGTATTTAGTTTGTTCTCCTAATGGTAGATTTGCTGGAGAAGCTATAAAAACTTTGAATTCAAAGTTTGGAGACAATTACACTAAAGAAGGAAAATTAGTTTTTTCTAAAAATGGTGACAATTTTAAAGAAATGAATGACATTTTAAGAAATCAATTTCCATTAAATAAAAATTACAAACTAAAATCTGAAATCGACGATGTTCTTACAAGACAAGTTCAAGCTATTGTTGAATATTCTGCAGAACACAAATTGTCAGATGGTTTTTTTGAAAGAAATTATATTCCTTGGATGAAAGAACTTGTTAAAAGTAATCAAGTTGAAAATCTTAGTTACTATATGTTATTAAGTATGGAAAATACGCTAGGAAAAAGATTGACTTCCCAAAAGAAAAAAATTGAAAATTTCTACACAAATTTTGTACCTGTTTTTTGGAAAAAAATCACACAAAAAACAATTGACTTTTATGGAAAAAAAGAAGATGTTTCAATAATTTATAATAATAATTCTCCTTACTTAATTGGTAAAGTTGTAAATGAAAAAAAAGAAGGAAACTTTTTATACATTGATGAATCAGGAAATAAAAGTGGTGATTTATTTTTCAAAAACAATGAATTGAATGGTCTTCAAAAATATTACTACACAACGGGTATTTTAAGTTCTGAGAAAACATTTGTTGATGGAAAAATTGATGGTGTAAAAAAGACATATTATGAAAATGGACAATTAGCATCTGTTGAAAATTATAAAAATGATCAATTAAATGGTTTAGTTACTACATATAAAATAAATGGAGGAAAATATGGTGAACTTAACTTTGCAAATAATGAAAAAGATGGCAAAGTCATTTTTTATTTTTCTAACCAAACAAAAATGTTGGAAGCAAACTATTCTAAAAACAAATATAATGGTGAAGTAATCGAGTATAATGAAGTTGGAGACATTACATTAAAAGCTAATTATAGTGATGATTTACTTGATGGTAAATACATCAAATATTATGATGGAAAAAAAATAAAATCGGAAGCAACTTACGATAAAGGAAAAGTTGTAGGAAGTTTTAAAAGTTATTATTCAAATGGTACACTTGAAAAAGAAACTATATATGTAAATGGTAAAATTAAAAAAGAAATAGAATATAAATTAAATGGAAAACTAGATCAAGAATCTTTCTATTCTGATGATGAAGACAGAGAAAGTATAGTTTTATATAATCATTTGGGTGAAAAATTCTTTGAAGAAAAGTACAAAAAAGGCGAATTAAAATCGGGAATACAGTATTTTAAAAATGCAGCTCCAAAGGAAATAAATCTAACAAAAAAAGCATTTGAAATTTTTAATCTAGATGGAACTAAATTTGTTGATGGTGAATTTGAAAAAGGAAGAAAAACAGGCGAATGGATATATTATCATAACAATGGTAACGTAAGAATTAAAGAAAGTTTCAAAGATGGAAAAATAAACGGTATTCAATATAATTATAGAAAAAATGGAAATACTTCTGTTATTTGTAATTATATAAATGGTGATTTAAATGGTTTATATGAATATTATGATGATTCAGGTTTGAATAATAGTGCTTACTATGTTAATGATGAAAAAAATGGTCCATCAACAAATTACTATCCAAATAATAAAATTAAAAAAGAAGATTTTTATGTTGATGGTAAACTAAATTCTGTAAGCTACTCATACGATACAAATGGTAATCTTGAAAGTAAAACTGTTTATAATGATAATAATTTTACTGATTATGAAGTTTATAATTCAAAAGGTGAAATTGAAACAAAGTTTAGTTTTAGTAACAAAACAGGAAATTATTCCATTCCATTCCATAATGGTATGACAAAAACAAACTTTACTCTAAAAAATGGTGAGTATGATGGAAAATTTGAATTAGTAGATAAATTCAACAATAAAATTACTGAATCTAATTATGTTAATGGTAATTTACATGGTTTGTACAAACATTATAATCCAAATGGATCTATTGCAAACGAATTAGTATATTATAATGCACAACAAAATGGTTTCGAAAAATACTATGACTTGGCAGGAAATTTAAGACTTGCTTTCACTAGCAGTTTTGGAAACGATACAGGTATTACTACAAGATATAATAATGATAAAACAAAACTTTATGAATACAATGAAATAGAAGATGTTTATCAAGGCGAATACAAATGGTATAATAGAAAAGGAGAAAATATAGCTACTATTTATTATGAAAATGATGTTCCTCTATACTATCTAAGATTAGACAAACAAGGTTTATTAACAGAAAAAGTTGAAATAGTAAATCAAACTGCTGATGTTGTATCAAATTATGCTAATGGAAAAAAAGCATTCAATTTAAAATTTGTTAAAGGTTTATTAGATGGAAAAATTAATGTCTTTAGTGCTGAAGGTCGCGAAGAATACTCTTCAGAATATAAGAAAAATCTAGTTGAAGGTGATCGAATTGAATATTATGCTAATGGGAAAATTTACAAAAAAGAGCATTATAAAAATGGTAATTATGAAGGTTTAATTGAATATTTTAAGGAAGACGGAAAGAAATGGATAACTGCTGAATATACTAATGACGAACTTAATGGAAATGTTCTTATATATGAAAACGGAATACTAATATTAACAAAAAAATATATTCAAGATGAATTGGTTGACATCATTAAGTAAAGTACTATTTTTTTTATTTTTATTAGGTTTTAATGCAAGTTATAGTCAAAAAACTTTTGAAGAATATAAATCTTTATATCCAGATAGCAATGAAATAGTCATAAAAGACTATCAATCCTACTCTATTTCTATTGAAGGTAAAAAACTAAAGATACTTTCTAGCAATGAATTTGAATCACAAATACTATCCGATATCGGCATTAATAATAATGAAGAAAGTTTTTCTTATTCAGATTTAATAACTCTTATTGACTACAAAGCTTTTACGAAAAATACAATTAAAGGGAAAGATAAAATTATTAACGTCACACAATCTAATGAAAAGAAAGATAATTCAGGTTCTATTTTTCATGATGACATTAAACTAAGACAATTAATATTTCCAAATCTTGAAGTAGGATCAAAAAAGAACTATTCTTATCAAAGAGAATTTACTGATCCTTTTCTTCTGCATAGATTCATTTTCGGAAATGGCTTTCCCACTGAAAATGCAACTTTAGAAGTAATTTTAGATAAAAATATAAACATTGGTTATTCTGTTTTTAATGATCCAAATAATAAAATTGAATTTAATCAATTTGAAAGAAAAGGAAAAAAAGTGTACCAATGGTCACTAAAAAATATTAACGCATTTAAGTTTGAAGACAACACTTTAGGAGTATTATATGATTTACCAAATATTAATGTATTTATAAAAGATTATACAATTGATAACAAAACTATCTCTGTTTTAGGAAATATCGAAAGATTATATTCCTATTACAAAAACTTCATTAATCAAATAAATAAAACAGAAGATGAAGAACTAAAAAACCTAGCAATCGAAATTACTAAAAACGAAAAAACAGAAATTGAGAAAGTAAAAAAAATATTCTATTGGGTAAAAGACAATATTAATTATATCGCATTTGAAGAAGCATATGCAGGATTCATACCAAGAGAATCATCTCTAGTCTTCCAAAGAAAATTTGGCGATTGTAAAGACATGGCAGCATTAATCAATTCAATGGCAAAATATGCAAACTTAAACAATGTACATATTTGTTGGATTGGAACTAGAAGTATTCCTTACACATATGCAGAATTATCAACTCCAAGTGTTGACAATCACATGATTGCTGTTTATGACAACAAAGGCGAATATATATTCCTAGATGCAACAGACAAACAAACAAAATTTGGAATTCCAACTGACTTTATTCAGGAAAAGGAAGCGTTAGTGAGTTATGGTGATACATTTAAAATTATAAAAGTACCTGTTGTTTCTGCTCAGGATAATTTAGTAGATGAAGTCATTAATGTTTCCATCGATAATGATAAACTTTTAGGCAGTGGTTCTATGTTTTTTAATGGATATAATAGAACAGAAATGTTATATAATTTAAAAGATTCTAAAGATAAATTAAGATTTGACATCATTAAAGGAATTGTAATAAAAGGAAATAATAAATTCAATTTAAAAGATTATAAAGAACAAAATATACTCGATAAGGATAAATCATACATCATTGACTTTAATTTCGAAATTCCAAATTATATCATAAATGTTGATAATGAAATATATGTTAATCTATTTTTAGATCAAAATATTACACAATTATCCTTAAATGATGACAGAAAAAGTAATTATGATTTAAAATATCTAACAAAATCAGCCGCAAAATACATTTTACAAGTTCCAAAAAATTATAAGCTTAAACATTTACCAAGTAATTTTTCTCTCAGCAATGACTTGGTTGATGTAAATTTTAAATTTGAATCAAAAAATGATACAGTTCATTTAGATGCGACTTTCACCTTAAAAAAAATGACATTGCAAGTAACTGATTTTAAGTTATGGAATGAAAGTATATACAAAATAAAAGAAGCTTACTCAGAAACAATAATCTTAGAAAAAAAATAATGAAAGAAAACAAAAACTTATTAATAATTATAGCATTTTTTCTAAATGCTTTATTTTTAAATGCACAAGAATCAATACTTAAAAAATATAATTGGGATGAAAAAAATACCTCAATCAACATACCTGACATATACAAAAGTGAAAATGAAGTAATTCTTGATAAAACAGTAAAAATTGAACTTATCAACGAAAATAAAGTTGCTAAACAATATTTTCTTTTACATCAAAAAGTTTATGTAAACTCTGACGATGCTGTAAATAAATACAATAAAATTTACATTCCTTTTAGTGAAGATGAAAAACTACTTGTAACTAAAGCTAGAGTGATTTTAAGCAATGGCAAAATAATCAATTTGAATACTAAAGATATTAAGGAAGAAATTGATGAAGAAAAAGAAATGAAATATAACTATTTTGCTGTAACAGGATTAGAAAAAGGAGCTGTATTAGAGGAAATATTTTTATTTGAACAAGTTCCTGATCTTAACGGAAAAACTATAAAAATACAAACAGAACAGCCAATTGGTAATTTAAATTTTGAATTAATTTATCCAAATCATTTAGTTTTTAAAACAAAAAATTATAATGGTCTAAGTGAACCAGTTATTGATAATGAAAAACTAAAAGATCAAAATGCATCAATTTTAACCATTCAAGAAAAAAATATTTCAGGACTTATTGATGATGATAAATTTTCAAACTGGAACAACAGCATTAAAATGTTCCGATATAAACTAGATGAAAATACAGCAAATGGTGCAAAAAACATGTATAATTTTAAAACATTTTCTTCTAATGTCTATGAAAATTTATACAAAGAACTCGATAAAAAAAGTGTGAGAGATATTGAAGATTTTTTCAAAAATGTTCCGAAATCTAATAATCAAGAAGAAAATATTTGGAATATTGAAAACAAAATTAAAAAAACAATTATCTACAATTCATACTTTGACAATAAAGAAAATCTTTCTGATATTATTAAATCAAAACAAGCAAATCAATCAGATATAATTAAACTTTATTTGGCGGCTTTCAATAGTTTTAAAATTGAGCACAATATTGTTTTCACTTCAAATCGTTTCGAAATCCCTTTTGATAAAGATTTTGAAAGTTATGAAAATTTAAATGACATCTTATTTTATTTTCCAATTGTAAATAAATATCTATCGCCTACAAATCCAACATATAGATTTCCATTATTTCCCTCAGAAAATGGTGATACTAATGGATTATTTATTAAAACAAAAGAATATTCAGGTGTAAAAATGGGCTATGGAGAAATAGAAATGATAAAACTTCCTGATACTTCTTTAACAGAGGACTTGATGGACATTACAATCGATTTTACTAAAGATTTGCAAAACCCTTTAATTACCACTAAAATCCAATTTGGTGGCTATTCAAACATAAATATCCAACCAATAAAAGATTATGTGCCAGCAGAAGATTATAAAAATATTTTAAAAGAAATTGCTGAGAATTATACTGGTTCAAAAGAGTTCAAATCGTTAGAAACAAAAAATGATGGTTTAGATTTTATTGGGAAAAAACCATTTACTATTGAAGTAACTTTTGATGGTAAAGATCTAATTCAAAAAGCGGGTCCAAATTTTCTATTCTCTGCCGGATTGACAATTGGAAAACAGACTGAATTGTATCAAGAAGGTACAAGAAAAACTCCTGTTGAAATTGATTATCCTCACGCATACAAAAGAAATGTGAAATTAATTTTACCCGAAAATGTAACTGTTAAAAATTTAGAAAAATTTGATTTAAGTTTTGAAACAAAAATTAATGATAAAGTAGAAGCTGCTTTCTATAGCAAACATTCAAAAAATGGTAACATTATCAATGTAGAAAATACAGAGTTTTATAACATTACAAAATATCCTTTGGATAAATTTGAATCTTATAAAGATGTCATTAATGCAGCCGCTGATTTTAATAAAGTTATCATAATTCTATCTAAAAATTAATGTAAAAAAAGAGTTCAAATATAAACATGCCCCAAAAAGTTAAGTACTATTTGGGGCATTTTTTATTTAATCTTTAAAGTACATTCCTCGCATAATTCCATCTTTTCATTGTCAATTGTACTTATTTTCTCAGCCGCACTTGTCATAACACAATGCTTATTAGGACAATGTGGTAAACCTAAGTTATGTCCAAATTCATGAATCACTACCTTTTTAAAGCGTTCTAATTCAAGTGATTTATTATTATTCTTTAATCTGAATTTTGAAATTATAGAACTCGTTCCCGGGCGATATGCCAAACCCATAATTCCAAAATCATTGTATTTCCATGTTGGTTTTAAAATGTTACCGTCTTTATCCTTTTTGGTTACAGAAATATCTTTTGTGGTTAAACCCATTATAAAATCTAATGAATCAACCTTTTTTCTATTTTGAATTCTAATAATACTATCTGCTTTGTATCGTGGTAATTTAATATTTACAAATGCTTGTTGTGGTAAAACATCCGATGGTAATATTTGAGTTTTAATTTTATAAAATTCTTCAATAGTTTTTGAAATTTTTTCTACCTCTAATTTTGAAACTTCATCGTAAGGAATTATTCCAACAATTTTAGTTTGTATTTCTTTTGATTTGTCTTTTTCTGAGCATGATAAAAGCGAAAAAAAAGCTAATAGTATAATCGATTTCATAAAAGATAGTTTGAATAAAAAAAGACACAATAATTGTGCCTTTAATTTATTCTTTTTCTTTTCTTCCACGCAAAATATCTTCTGATGTACAACACTTTACAATTTCTTCTTCACCAAAAACCAGCATCGGTAAATGAATATACTCCACTTCAGACAAATCTTCGTTTAAATAAAATTTCATATCATCTAAATTGTAAAACCATTCTTTATCAAATTGAACTTTGTGAACAGTTGCATCTTCTAAAAGCAATTTTTCCGTTAAAGGTTTCATGACAATTAATACTTCAATAATTCCAATAATTCGTCTTCAAATCTCACTTTAGGTAAATATTGATCTTCTAATGCTTTTACAAACGGAATAGCACTTTCAATACTTCCAACACGTTTCACAGGCGCATCTAGATATTCGAAACAATTTTCCATTATCATAGAAGAAATATCGCTTGAAATACCACCAAATAAAGTATCCTCTTGTAAAATAATACATTTTCCTGTTTTCTTAACCGAAGCAAAAATAGTTTCAGTATCTAAAGGTTGCAATGTTCTTAAATCAATTAAATCAGCTTTAATTTCAGGATTTTTAGATAACGTTTCTAAAGCCCAATGAACTCCTGCTCCAAAAGAAATAATAGTAACATCATTACCTTCTTTAAGCAAAGTAGCTTTTCCAAAAGGCAACGTATAGTAATCTTTAGGAACATCTTGATAAACCGAACGATACAATTGTTTGTGTTCAAAAAACACTACCGGATTTGGATCATTAATTGCTGTATTTAACAAACCTTTAAAATCATATGGAAATGCAGGATAAACTACTTTCAAACCTGGAGTTTTGGTAAACCAAGCTTCGTTAGTTTGCGAGTGAAATGGTCCAGCTTGAGTTCCACCACCACAAGGCATTCTAACTACAACATCCGATTTTTCATTCCAACGATAATGTTGTTTCGCTAATAAATTCACAATTGGGTTAAAACCTGAAGAAACAAAATCAGCAAATTGCATTTCAACAATCGCTTTGTATCCATTGATTGATAAACCATTTGCAGCAGAAACTACAGCACTTTCGCAAATTGGTGTGTTTCTAACTCTTCCTTTTCCAAATTGTTCTACAAAACCTTCAGTAATTTTGAATGCACCACCATATTCTGCAATATCTTGTCCCATAATAACCAAATTATCAAGGCGTTCCATTGATTGTCTTAAAGCGGTTGAAATAGCATCAATCACTCTTATGTTTTCTGTCGAAATTTCAGCGTCATTTGAAGGATTAACTTCTTCATATTGAAATGGTTCGTAAACATCATTTAACTCTTCACTTAAATCAGCTACAACTTCAGGTTCAGCTTGAGTGATTGCCCAATGTTCATCGATTTCAGTTTTAATTGTGGCTTTAAATTCAGCATCTAATTCTTCAGATAAAACTCCAACATTAATCAAATATTCTTTATAATTTGAAATTGGATCTTTAATTGCCCACATGTCCATCAATTCCTGTGGAACATATTTGGTCCCACTCGCCTCTTCATGACCACGCATTCTAAAAGTTTTAAATTCCAATAAAACAGGTCTCGGATTTATAGCTAAAGACGCTTTCAATTCAGCAATTTTGGTATAAACTTCTAAGATGTTATTTCCATCAATAATATGACTTTCCATTCCATAACCAACGCCTTTATCAGCCAAGTTTTCGCAACGATATTGCTCGTTAGTTGGCGTTGAAAGTCCGTAACCATTATTTTCAATTACAAATAAAACCGGTAATTCCCAAACAGCAGCAATGTTTAATGCTTCGTGAAAATCTCCTTCACTTGTTGCTCCTTCACCAGTAAAAACCGCAGTTACTTTTCCATTTTGTTTTAATTTATTTGCCAAAGCAATTCCATCAGCAACACCCATTTGCGGGCCAAGATGCGAAATCATTCCAATAATTTTGAATTCTTGTGTTCCAAAGTGAAAACTTCTATCACGACCTTTAGTAAAACCAGTTTTCTTACCTTGCCATTGCGAAAATAAACGATGCAACGGAATATCTCTACCCGTAAAAACACCCAAATTTCGATGCATTGGCAAAATGTATTCGTCTTGATCTAAAGCAGCCGTAATTCCCACAGAAATAGCTTCTTGACCAATACCTGAAAACCATTTAGAAACCTTACCTTGACGAAGAAGAATAAGCATTTTCTCCTCTATTAATCTAGGTTTTAGTAGTTTTTTATATAAATCCAACAATTGAATATTGGACAATTCTTTTCTATCAAAGTTCATGTGATTGTTTATTTACGATTGCAAAAATATAAAAAAAGAATACGTTTGTACTATACTTTTTGCGGAATTGTTTGCGGTTTTGATTGTTTTTCGTGAATTGTATAAAATTGTTTTGAACGCGGATGACACGGATTTTACGGATTGTCGCAGATTTATTGTTTTTACTTTTAAATGTTCACTTAAATTTGTTTATAATCAAGTAGTTTTACGTGTTATTTAATAGGATTAATTTTATATTTTTGATTGAATAAAATTAATAATACAAATAGATAATCATAATGGATAAAATAAATGTAATTAGAGAAATAAGAGAACTTAAAACGCATTTGTCTTATTCAAAAAATATTGGTTTCTTTTTTGGTGCTGGAACTTCTTGTGCATTAGGTATTCCAAACGTTGAACAACTTACAACAGGAATTGAAAGTAAATTGACAGGCTATTTTTTAGTTAATTTTAAACTTGTAAAAACTGATTTAGAAACTATAATAACTACTAGAAAAGTAAATATCGAAGATATTCTAAATCAAATACGCAGAATTAGAGAACTTACTGGAGAAACTGTAAAAGTATATGAAGGAGTAAGTGGTGAAAATGCAAAATTGCTGGATAAAGAAATTTGTACTATCATTTATAATATCATTTTAGATAAAGAATCTGTAGCTGATATTGAAAAAACAAAAAAATTCTTTGCTTGGTTAAGTTTATTAAATAGAGATTATTCAAAAGAAGTTTTTACTACAAACTACGACTTGATAATTGAAAAATCTTTAGAAGCAAGTCAAATTCCTTATTTTGATGGTTTTGTTGGTTCATACGAACCATTCTTTTGGCAAGAAAGTATAGACCAATTTGTTTCAAAGAACGATTTGACACAAAATTGGATAAGATTATGGAAAATTCACGGTTCATTAAGTTGGTTTTGGAAAGAAGATGTAAAAACAAAATCACAAAAAATTATAAGAATCGGCAAAATAGAAAACATAAAAGATGAAGATAACGAACTTGTAATATATCCATCAAAAGAAAAATATGATTCATCAAAAAAACAACCATTCATAGCTTATTTTGATAGACTTAAAAATTATCTTTTAAGTGGCGAATTATTATTTGTTTTTACTGGTTACTCATTTTCTGACCAACATATTAATGAAATTATTTTTAATTGTTTGAGACAGAATAATAGATTAACTGCTCTTGTATTCTTCTTTCAAGATTCAGAAGTAGAAAATCTTCACAAACAAACTTCTTCTTATATGAACCTAAATGTTTTTGGACCAACAAAAGCAATTATTAATGGGAATTTAGGAGAATGGGAATATACAGCAGACTTAAAACCAAATGAGAAATCAGATTCGTATTGGAATGATACAGACAAAAAATTTACATTAGGAGATTTTAATGAGCTTGTAAACTTCTTTGTAACTAATTCTGGTAAAAAGGAAGCAATAGAATCAATCGTTAAATGAAAACTGAAATAACATATTTAGGACACATTATTCGTGTAGATTCTGGAACTATTGAAGTTGAAGTATCAAATGATATTCCATCTGCTGCACCAATTATAAATGGTCGATTATATAAAATTGGACAAATTGGAACTTTTATCAAAATTCCAATAGGAAACATAACAATTTATGGTATTGTTTCTTCTGTAAGTAATACGCCAAGCAAATCTGACGAAATAAATTTGAAATATTCTTTTGGTTCAAGATTCTTAACTATACAATTAGTTGGTGAGAAAATCGGAGAAGATGAATTTGAAAAAGGTGTAGGAACATATCCAACCATAAATGATGAAGTCCATATCGTTATTGAAAAAGACCTTTTTGACATCTATGGAAAAAAAGATGCTGGTTCAATTGAAATTGGAAAACATTCATCATCTGAAAATTTAAGTGTTTACGCAGATTTACATAAACTTGTTTTAAGACATTCTGCAATTTTAGGGTCAACAGGAAGTGGAAAATCAAATACAACAGTTAGTATTCTTAAAGCAATTTTAGATGATTATCAAGGTTCAAGGGTTATATTAGTAGATCCACACGGAGAATATTCAAGTGCATTTCCTGACGCAAAAATTCTAAAAATAAACGAATTAGCTAATCCATTATTCATTCCATTTTGGCTAATGAGTTTTGACGAATTAGCATATTTTCTTGTAGGAGCAAAACCAACTGACGACCAAAAAGTTGAATATAGATTATTCAGAGAACTTGTAACAAATCTTAAAAAAGCAAATTGTACATTAAAATCTGGAGATGTAAATCCTAACTTTGTAACAGCTGATTCTCCAATTCCATTTAGTGCAAGACAATTATGGCATGAAATGAATTATTGGCTAAATGCTACATTTAATATATCAAATAAAGAAGACCAAAATAAAGCTACTGCACAGTTAATAAATAATGGCGATGCAGAAAATATGATTCCTGCTCAATTTACTCCATATCCACCAAATAACACAGCTCCTTTTAAATCTAAACATCAAGAATTTTATTCTTATGAAAAAAAAATATTATCAAGATTAAGAGATTCAAGATATGATTTCCTATTTAATCCTGGTGATTATAAGGATTCAAATTCGCCAAAAGACCTTCATAATCTTTTAAACGAATGGATAGGAAGTGAAAAAAAACTTGCAATCCTTGATTTAAGCGGAGTTCCTTTTGAGGTTTTAGATATTACAGTTGGTCTTATTACACGTTTTGTTTACGACAGTATGTTTTGGGGACGACACGAAACCTATACTGGCAAGAATAGACCTTTATTACTTGCTTTTGAAGAAGCACATACTTATTTAAACAAAAACGATAATAATAGTTATTCTAAAGAAGCTGTTGAAAAAGTTTTTAAAGAAGGTCGAAAATTTGGTCTTGGCGCATTAGTTATTTCACAAAGACCATCTGAAATATCTGAAACTATTTTAGCTCAAGTTGGAACATTTATAGCTTTAAGATTAACTAATTCTGGCGACCAATCAATTGTGAAAAATTCTGCACCTGATAACCTAAATAGTTTGATTGACTTATTACCGTCTTTAAGAACTGGAGAAGCAATTATTGTAGGAGAAGCAATTAAAATTCCATCAAGAGTTAGACTAAAACTAAATGTTCCTAGACCAACAAGTGATGACCCAAAATTAGTTGAAAAATGGCTAGAAGAACATCCTGAAAATGATGAAAACTATAAAACAGTAGTTACAAGAATAAGACAACAAAAATTTTAAAGTATGGAAAGAGATTACGTTGAATCGAAAATGATTAGAAGTTACGGTTTTGATAGTTTAACATCAACATTAGAAGTTGAATTTAATAATGGTGCAATTTGGCAATACTTTGATGTACCAGAAAATTTATATTATGAGATGAAAGCCTCTAGTTCGTGCGGTAAGTTCTTTAATGCAAATATTAGAGATCATTATTCGGAATCAAGAATTGGATAAAAGAATTTAATCCTCCATAATTATTTAAATATGAAACCTACAATTAAATTAAGCTCAATAGGATTTGGAATATCTACAGCAATAGTATTTTCTGTTTGGAAATTACTATTAGATATTGGAACAATAAACATAATTATAACAACAATCATTGGAATGATTATTTCTCTTGGTTTGTATAGATTAATTGCAACTTTCATTTTGTATCTCATACAAAAATCAACATGGATTAAATGTAAATTCCTTGGACCATATTTTCTTGAAGGAACATGGGTTGGATTTTATATTGGTGCTTCTGGAAATGTTAGATATATTATTGAAAGATTTGAACAAGAGGTTGATTCTTTAGTAATTAGAGGAAAATCTTTTGATGAAAAATTAAATTATCATTCAACATGGAATTCAAGTTCAGTAAATATTGACATTTTAAATGGTAAATTATCATATATGTACGATTTAAGTCCAATTAAAGAAATTAAAAATAGTACTGGGATTTGTTTTTTTTCTTTGGATAGAGATAGTCAATATGATAAGGCAATTGGGCTAACAGGATTTTCAGCAGATATACATATGGGAGTAAAAATAAGGGCAAAAGAAATTAAAGTTTCTGACAAATGTAATATGAAAGAAATTGAAGCTTTAGATCATGCTAAAAAGTTATATGAAGAAAACAAAGGGAACTTTTAATTAAAAAACGTTATATAAACGAAAGAATTCAAAACCCAGATTACAAGGATTTACCATCCATGCCCACAAAACAAAATCAAATTTGAAACCACAAAAATTAGTACTACTTCTACTTCTCATTTTCTCAATCCTTTCTTGTGGTTCGATGGAAAAAAGTGATCGTATAGTACGTAGAAATGATTTTTTTAATCAATTTTATAGCAAAGAATTGGAGGCAACGTCAGGTTGGAAAATGGGAGAAGATGTTTTGATTTTAAGAAAAAATAAAACTTTTAGAATGTATTCTAAAGTTCTTGGAGCAATAAATTCAGGTTACTACGCAGGAACTTATAAATTGCTAACGATACTATAAAACTAAATTACAGCAATAACCACAAACTTTCATTCGATGAATTATATTTTACAACAATTGAAAACAATTCCGTTTTAGAATGTAAAGACAAAACATATTACATTAAAATAAAAAATTAGTTGTAATAAAAAATCCGCGACAATCCATTTAATCCTTTTCATCCGCGTTGCAAAAAAACCTATAATAATTGTTAATAACTTCCGTACCAATAAAATAAAATTTTCATACATTTGTAACTATGATTGGTTAAAACCCAATTTTAGTTATTAACAAAAAAGTTTTAGTTCAGTTTAGTAATTTGAAAAGTCTAATGGTATTAGCCTAACAAATTATCTAACGGAATTACATTTAATGTTTTAGTATTTAAATAATGTAATATGCAACAAATTCCTAGTGTTGACTTACGTGATTTCCTGTCGGATGATCCGGCACGTAAACAAAAATTTGTAAATGAAATCGGAAAAGCTTACGAAGAAATTGGTTTCGTAGCGTTAAAAGGTCACTTTCTTGATGACCAATTAGTGGAAAATCTTTATGCTGAAGTGCGTAACTTCTTTAATCTTCCTCTTGAAGTAAAAGAAAAATACGAAATCCCAGGCATTGGCGGACAACGTGGCTACATTTCTTTTGGAAAAGAACATGCTAAAGGTCGTTCTGCCGGAGATTTGAAAGAATTTTGGCACTTCGGACAATACGTTTCGGAAGGTTCAAAATACGCTAACGAATATCCAGAAAATGTAACTGTAAATGAATTAGCAAACTTCAATGCAACAGGTAAAGAAGCGTATCAAATGCTAGAAAAAACAGGTGTTTATGTATTACGTGCTTTAGCCATACACATTGGATTAGACGAATTCTATTTTGACAATTACATCAAAGACGGAAACAGTATTTTACGTCCTATTCACTATCCACCAATCACTGACGAACCTAAAGATGGTGCTGTTCGTGCTGCAGCTCATGGTGACATCAACTTGATAACACTTTTAATGGGTGCTCAAGGAAAAGGATTACAAGTTCAAAATCATGATGGCGAATGGATTGATGCTATGGCACAACCAGACGAATTGATGATCAATGTTGGTGATATGTTATCAAGGCATACTAACAATAAATTAAAATCGACGATTCACCAAGTAGTAAATCCACCAAGAGAACTTTG
Organism: Flavobacterium sp.; assembly: GCF_027484205.1. Lineage (GTDB taxonomy): Bacteria > Bacteroidota > Bacteroidia > Flavobacteriales > Flavobacteriaceae > Flavobacterium. The sequence goes on along the minus strand of NZ_JAIXUB010000013.1, from coordinate 71,928 downwards.
GGGAACTTCAAGATATTCTATTCCGTTTTTCATGCATCCAGTAAGTGATATGAAACTAAATTGCTTACCTGAATGTATTGACGAAAACAACCCAAAATTATATGATGACATTACCGCAGGTGACTATTTATATGAAAGATTGGTTGATTTAGGATTGATAAAAAAGTAATCTTTATAATAAAATTCAATAAAAAAAAGACATTGAGTTTTTGCTTGATGTCTTTTTTGATTTTCAAAATATACGCCACAATAGAACACGGATAAAACGGATTTACTTCGTAAAACGCAGATTAAACCAGATTTTTAAAAATCAAGTTATTAAATATAAGCCACATGGAATTATTACACAAAGATTTAACAGATATTATTTTGAAAACTTTTTATGAAGTCTATAACGAACTTGGTTACGGTTTCCTTGAAAAAGTTTATCAAAATTCACTATTAATTGAATTAAGAAATAAAGGATTAAATGTTATTCCTCAAAAGAAAATAAAAGTCTTCTATAAAGGAAACGAGGTTGGTGAATATTATGCAGATTTAATTGTTGAAGACAAAATTGTTTTAGAATTAAAAGCGGCTGAATATATTATTGAAGAATTTGAAAATCAACTATTAAATTATTTAAGAGGAACAGATTGTGAAATTGGATTATTATTAAATTTTGGAAAGAAACCAGAATTTAGAAGAAAAATATACGAGAATAAAAGAAAGAATAGAAAAAATCAGTTTTAATTCGCGTTTCGCAAAAGCGAATCCGCTTTATCCGCGTCCAAAAAATATGGATTTACAAGAACAACTAAAAAAACTATTCCCAAACCACGAGGTTTCTAACGAACCAGAAATCGTTGAGGAAAAGGAACACGAATTATTCGTTCAAAAAGAACCAATGATTTGCAAATTTGAAAAACGAAAAGGAAAACCCACAACCATTATTTCAGGTTATGAAGGTGAAGATGAAGATTTCAAATTATTAGCTAAAGAATTAAAAAATAAACTAGCCGTTGGAGGAACATTCAAAGACGGCGAAATCATTATTCAAGGTGATTATCGTGATAAAATAATGAAGTTATTACAAGACAAAGGATTTAAAACAAAACGAGTTGGAGGTTAAAATTAAAATTTGTTTCAAGTTTAAAGTTTCAAGTTAAATAACCTGAAACCTAAAACCTGAAACCTTAAACAATAAAAAAATGATTGCATCATCAGAATTAATATTAAATCCGGATGGAAGTGTGTACCACTTAAACCTAAAACCGGAACATATTGCAAAAGACATCATCTTTGTTGGTGATCAAAATAGAGTTGAAAAAATAACCAAACATTTTTCAAGCATTGAGTTTTCGCAACAAAAACGCGAATTCAAAACCCAAACCGGAATTTACAAAGGAAAACGAATTACCGTAATGTCAACAGGAATTGGTCCGGATAATATTGATATTGTCATGAACGAATTAGATGCTTTGGTAAACATTGATTTGAAAACTAGAGAAATTAAAGAAGAGTTGACTTCGTTAAACATTGTCCGAATTGGAACATCTGGTTCACTACAAGAAGATATTCCTTGCGATAGTTTTGTTATGAGTCAATACGGATTAGGATTAGACAACATGCTTCGCTCCTATTTAATTGATGAAATTTCAGAAACTACCATGGAAGACGCTTTTATCGCTCAGACGAATTGGGATATTAAAAAAGGTCGTCCGTATGTAATTAAAGCGAGTGAAATTCTTGAAAAACGTTTAGAAAGTGACAAAATCTTTAAAGGTTTTACAGGAACTGCTGGCGGATTTTATGGTCCACAAGGAAGAGTTTTAAGATTAGAAATTCAAGATACAGAATTGAACAGTAAAATGGACAAATTTGAATTTGAAGGCATCAAAATGACCAATCTTGAAATGGAAACTGGAGCTATTTATGGTTTAGGAAGATTGCTTGGACACGAATGTTTATCATTAAATGCAATCATTGCTAATCGTGCTACTGGAACTTTCAGTGAAGATCCATACAAAGCTGTTGATGCGTTGATTGAATATGCTTTAGATAAATTAGCAGAGTAAATATAATTACGAATTAAAAATGACCTTTAGATTCGCAAGACATACCAACAATTTAGAACAACTTAAATCCTTTTATATTGATATTTTAGGATTAGAATTGCTTGGAGGTTTTGAAAATCACGAAGGTTATGATGGCGCTTTTATTGGTAAAACTAATGAAAATTGGCATTTAGAATTTACAAAATCGGAGGAACTTGTTACATTTAATTTTGGTGAAGAAGATATTTTGGTTTTTTATCCAAATACTAAATTAGAATTTGAACTCATTCATGATAATTTAATTGCCAATAAAATTCAATTTATTCAAGCCAAAAACTCCTATTGGAATGATAACGGTAAGATGTTTCTTGATCCAGATGGATATCATGTTGTAATTTCACATTTGAAGATAGAATGAAAGTAAAATTAAAAGAATTTGAGTCATTATTGAATAAATTCCGAGTGCAATATTCAATAAATGAGGTTGAAGATTTTGAATTAAAACTATCAGAAATCAAATGGTCTAAAAAAGAAATCTTAGGGCATTTAATTGATTCAGCAATTAATAATTTTCAAAGATTTACTGAAATTCAAACTTTTGAGAAACCTTATAAAATAAGAACTTACAATCCTGATGATTTAGTAAAATCTAATGATTATCAAAATAAAAATAATCAAGAATTATTGGATTTATGGATGAATTTAAATCTTCATATTTTGCATATTGTAAAAAATCAAACCAATGAAACTCTGACTTATCAATTAATTCTTCCAAATGGTAAACTGTCTGATTTACAATTTTTAATAGAAGATTACTTCGACCATTTATATCATCACTTAAATCAAATTAACCAAGAATGGATTTAATTTTAGAAACTGAAAGATTACTTCTTCGACCATTAGAAATATCTGATGCTGAAGCATTATTTGAATTGAATAAAAACCCAAATGTTCACAAATATCTTTGGCAAAAACCTGAAGTTGCAATTGACGAAAGTATAAAAGTTATTGAATATGTTCAAAGACAATATGCTGAAAATAAAATTGGTCGTTTTGCAACAATTCTAAAAGAAACAGGAGAATTTATTGGTTGGACAGGAATTAAATACATCAATGATCATATTGAAAACGGAAACACCAATTTCTATGATTATGGCTATCGTTTGAATGAACAATTTTGGAACAAAGGTTATGCAACCGAAGCTTCAAAAGCATGGCTTGATTATGGTTTTAACCAAATGAATATCAAAGAAATGAACGCCTACACACATGCAGAAAATGGTGCGTCCAATCATGTTTTACAGAAAGTAGGTTTCGATTTTGTTGAAGATTATCCAGATAAAGATGGCGTCATTTGGAAATGGTGGCAATTGGAAAGTACGAAATACAAAGTTATAAGTACGAAGTAAAATGAACTTTGAAGCACTAGTAGAAAAAGTAAAACACATTCCTTATGGAAGAAATTCTAATAGGTATGATTTTTCATTAGTACTTTCTGAAAATAAAGGAACTTGTAGTTCAAAACATGCTTTTTTAAAAGATTATGCTGATAAAAATGACATTGGAAACGTAAAATTATACATTGGAATTTTTAAAATGAGCGAGGTAAATACGCCTATATTAGGAGATTTATTTTCAAAAAATGATATTGACTACATTCCAGAAGCGCATTGCTATTTAAAAATTAATGACATTCCATTGGATGTTACAACTTCAGAATCATTTTACGATAAAATAAAAAAGGAAATTCTAGAAGAAATCGAGATAATTCCTGAACAGGTTAGCGATTTTAAAGTTGACTATCACAAAGCATTCTTGAAAAAATGGATTGAAGAAACCAATCAAAATTATACCTTTGGTGAAATTTGGGACATTAGAGAACAATGTATTCAAAAACTCTCTGAGTAATCTTAATACTTAATACTACTATCTTAATTCTAATAAATGAAAACTATAAAAATAGCAGGAGTTCCTGAACATTTCAATCTTCCTTGGCATTTATGTATTGAAAATAGCGAATTTGAATCCGTTGGAATCGATTTACAATGGACTGATGTTCCTGAAGGTACAGGAAAAATGTGTCAAATGCTTCGTGATGGTGAAACGGATATTGCTGTAATTTTATCGGAAGGAATTGTAAAAGATATCAATGCAGGAAATCCTTCTAAAATTGTGCAAGTCTATGTTGAAAGTCCTCTGATTTGGGGAATTCATGTGGCTGCAAATTCCAATTTTAAAACCCTTTCCGATTTAGAAAATAAGAAAGTTGCTATTTCAAGATTAGGTTCAGGTTCACAATTAATGGCTTATGTAAATGCCAATAATCAAGGTTGGAATACCGAAAATCTACAATTTGAAATCATAAACACCATTGATGGCGCTGTTGAAAGCTTAACCAAAGGCGAATCCGATTATTTCATGTGGGAACGTTTTATGACCAAACCTCTTGTAGATAAAGGAATTTTCAGAAGAATTGCCGATTGTCCTACGCCTTGGCCTTGCTTCGTCATTGCAGTTCGTGAGGAAGTTTTGAAAAAATATCCCAATGCCATTGCTCAAATTCTGGAAATTATAAACATCACAACGCAAGAGTTCAAAGAAATTCCGAGTATTGACAGAACATTAGCAACAAAATACCACCAAAAAATAGAAGATATTCAAGAATGGTTGCGTTTAACAGAATGGTCGCAAAAGCCATTATCTGAAAAAATGTTAAACAAAATTCAAAATCAATTATTTGACCTCAAAATTATTGAGAAAAAAGGTACTTTTGCTGAACTTGTAAAAGCCATATAGCTTTTATATTTTATGCAAACATGATTCAAAAGGCAAAACTACTTTTCGAAGAACTATCAACTAAATTTCAAGTAAAAAAACCTTGGGATATAGTGATTATTTTTGCTTTAAATGTACTTATAACAATTCCAGTATTTCTTATTGCACATCAAAATCTGATTGATTTAGAATGGATTTGGCAATTAGATAGAATCATATTATTTGTGATAATTATCGTAATTATTCAACTGATTTTGAGAGCAATGCGAAAGATAACCTTACTTTCTGTTTTTCTCTATTTTATTATTTTGTTTATAGGTACCGTTTTTGGAGGTTACGGATTTAAAAGTGTTTTTGAAGACTACAAATACATGATGTATTCCATGTCAGAAAATCCTAATCCGCAAGATGTAATCATATCAAAACTTTTACCATTTCCTAATAAATCTGAGGTTTTGAAAGCCATTGAATACGACAAACCCATTGTTAGAAATTTTGCAATTATGGCTACTTCTAAACATTTTAGAGGTGTAAAAAAATACCACGAAAATTACACTTTAATTCAATGTTTTGCAGTTTTTAAAGAAATAAATTCACGATGGAATTATGTTTCCGATCCAAAAGACAAAGATTATATTGCCACAGCAAGCGAATCATTACGCTATCTTTCAGGCGATTGCGATGATCATTCTATTCTTATGGCTGCTTGTATAAAATCAATTGGAGGAACACCACGATTGATTCACACTGATGGACACATTTATCCAGAAATTCTAATTGGTTCGAAAAAAAATTTAGAAGAAATCATTTACCTAATCAAGCAAGAACTTTTTGTGAATGAAAGTAAAAATCAAGTAATTCATTACCACATCGATGAGCGAGGTCAAATTTGGTTAAACCTAGATTATACGGCAAAATATCCTGGTGGACCATTCATGCACGAAATAATTCTCGGTGCTTTGACATTGAATTAGGAGCGAATGGCTTGGGATTTATTTGTTAACCCTATTCCTGCTCTCGTCAGTCGCTTTGTCACGTTTTTTAAACGAGCCAAGAGCTCCAACAATGACGAAATCAGGGCTAAAAAGTTTTCCGTTTTTCCTTTTGTTACCAATCAATAACAACTTTATTTTTAGAAATCAAATAGTCATTACACATCACAAAATGATTATTCCCAAACCACTTTTTGTGAACACTCGCAAATGAAGGATGTCCGCTTTCTAAAACTAAATGTTTAGTTCTATCTACAATTTCGGCTTTTTTTTTAGCAAAATTTCCCCAAAGCATAAAAACAACCTCTGCTTTTTCATCAGATATTTTTTGAATTACAGCATCCGTAAAAACCTGCCAATTAAGATGTTTGTGACTATTTGCTAAATCTTTTCTAACCGTAAGTGTAGCATTTAAAAGAAGAACTCCTTGCCTAGCCCAACGTTCTAAATTTCCTGTTGTAGGACTAAAAATAGTATCATATTCATTGGCAATTTCTGCAAAAATATTTTTAAGCGAAGGAGGAATTTTTACACCATCGTTAACCGAAAAGCTTAAACCATTAGCTTCGCCTTCACCATGATATGGATCTTGACCAATAATGACGACTTTCAAATCATCAAAAGAACACTTTTCAAAAGCATTAAAAATCAATTCTTTAGGAGGAAAACAAGTATAATTATCATACTCACTATCAATTTGTTGCATCAAATCAATGAAATAAGGTTTTTCAATTTCTGACGATAAAATGGTTTGCCATGAAGAATTGTTGATGAACATACTATAATTTTTTCCAAAATTATGAAATTCCAAACTAAATAACATTTGAAACTTTGTAACTTTGAAACTTACTTTTAAACAATGATTTCAATTACAGATAAAACGCTTCAAGATTTAGAATTTAATACCATTTTAGAAACCATTTCAGCTATATGCAATACTGAAATTGGAAAAGAAAAGGCAATGCAAATAACACCATTCAAGGAGAAAGATTTTCTTATGAATGCGTTACTTCAAACATCAGAATATGTTTCTTCTTTCACAAATAATAATGCCATTCCAAATCATGGTTTCGATAACATATCGAACGATTTAAAAATGCTCGGAATTGAAGACAGTTTTCTAGAAGTTGGAAGTTTTAGAAAAATGGCAACACTTTCTGAAACCGTTAATGTTTTGCTATTATTTTTCAAAAAATTTAATGATTATTATCCCAAACTAAACGAAAGAGCATTACAAGTTGAATATACCAAATATATCATTCAAAAAATTGATGAAGTTGTCGATAAATATGGCGTCATAAAAGACAATGCTTCACCCGATTTGATAAACATCCGACGTGATATGAGCGTTGTTCGTGGCAAAGTAAATCAAAGTTTTGGACAAGCCATGTCGCAATATAATTCGCTCGGTTATCTTGATGACATTAAAGAAAGTTTTGTAGAAAACAGAAGAGTTTTGGCTGTTTTGGCCATGTATCGTAGAAAAGTAAAAGGTTCCATTTTAGGCAGTTCCAAAACTGGAAGTATCGCTTATATCGAACCAGAAGCTACCTTAAAATATTCGAGAGAATTAAGTAATCTTGAATATGAAGAACGTGAAGAAATTACTCGAATATTAAAGAAATTGTCTAATGATATTCGTCCATTTTTGGATTTATTAAAACAATATCAAGAATTCCTAAGCGATATTGATGTGATAGCTGCAAAAGCAAAATATGCCAATAAAATTAACGCGATTCTTCCCACGATTGTTGAAGAAAAACGAATGTATTTTAGAGATGCCTTCCATCCTATTCTTTTTTTAAACAATAAAATTAAAGGTGAGAAAACATATCCTCAAACTATAGAATTACAAAATGAAAATCGAATCATTGTTATTTCTGGTCCAAATGCTGGAGGAAAAACAATTTCGTTAAAAACTGTGGGATTATTACAATTGATGCTACAAAGTGGGATGTTAATTCCTGTTCACGAACGCAGTGAAACGTTTCTATTTGATCGAATTTTAACCGATATTGGCGATCATCAATCTATTGAAAATCATTTAAGTACCTATAGTTACAAGCTTAAAAACATGAATTACTTTTTGAAAAAATGTAATTCTAAAACATTATTCTTAATTGACGAATTTGGAACAGGTTCTGATCCTGAACTTGGTGGTGCTTTAGCAGAAACTTTTTTAGAAGAATTTTATCATAGAGAATCTTTCGGAATCATAACAACGCATTATTCTAATTTGAAAATCTTAGCTAACGAATTACCCTATGCTTCAAATGCAAACATGCTTTTTGATGAAAAGTCGCTTGAACCTATGTATAAATTGATTTTAGGTCAAGCCGGAAGTTCGTTTACTTTTGAAGTAGCACAAAAAAATGGTATTCCTTACGGATTAATAAACCGTGCCAAAAAGAAAATTGATGGTGGAAAAGTACGTTTTGATAAAACTATTGCGACACTTCAAAAAGAACGTTCTAAAATGGAAAAAACATCTTTAAATCTGAAAGATGAAGAAACCAAAGCTCGTGAAGAAAGTAAAAAGATGGAAACCATTAATGCTAAAATTCAAGAAAAACTAGAACGCTATCAAGAGTTATATGATGCCAATCAACGATTAATTTATTTAGGACAAAAGATTGATGATATTTCTGAAACTTATTTCAATAATAAAGACAAGAAAACCTTGATTGGTGAGTTTTTAAAAATGGTCGAAATTGAAAATTCTAAACGAAGAAAACTTTCAGTAAAAGAGAAGAAAGTTAAGGAAGTCATTAAAAAGCAAGTTGCTGAAGAAGTAACTGTAAAAGTTGAAGAAATTCGAAAAGAAAAAAAAGAGAAAAAAATAAAAGCCGCTTTAGTACCTGAAAAACCAAAAGTAGAATTAAAACTTGGCGATAGAGTTCGCATGTTTGATGGAAAAGCTATTGGAACTATTGATAAAATTGAAAAAAATAAAGCTGTAGTAAATTATGGTGTTTTTACATCTAAAGTGAGCATAGAAGTTTTAGAATTCGTTGAAAGACCAAAATAATTATGGAAAATCTACCAAAAGATAAAAAAATTATTCTTTTTGATGGTGTTTGTAACCTTTGTGATGCATCAGTACAATTGATAATAAAGCATGATGAAAAAGACATTTTCAGATTTGTTGCACTACAATCAGAATTAGGGCAACAAATTTTAAAACACATTGGAGTTGACACTAACTCTATTGACAGTATTTTACTTTATGAACCTGGAATTGCTTACTATTATAAAGCTGAAGCCGTAATGAGAATTTCAAAAAATATGAAAGGTTGGTATCCTATTTTAAGTTATTTTAGTTTTTTAGGAAAGTCAGCTAATTTCATTTATGATTTTGTAGCGAAAAATAGATACAAATGGTATGGTAAAAAAGAAAGTTGCATGATTCCAACTCCTGAGTTGAAATCAAAGTTTCTTTAGTATGATAATTGTCATATTTCTACTGTATTAATTGAAGTACTTTTGATTAACCTAAACAATAGAAATCATGTATAACTTAATGTTACCTCTCTATTCTCATGACAATGGAACATTCATTATGATTGGAGTTTTTGCTTTAGTCATCATAGGATTAATTGGAATAGTATTACTAATGATGGGAAGTGATAAAAATAAAAAAGACTAAGCAATGCTTAGTCTTTTTTTATAAAATAAAAGAGAATTATTCTTTCACAATTTTCTTAGTTACAATTCCTTTGTCAGAAATTATTTTCATTAAATAAACTCCTTGAGAAAACTCTGAGATATTTATTTGACTTTCGTTTTCACCAATAGCATATCTTTTTACAACTCTACCATTTAAATCTGATAATTCTACAGATGAAATAGTTGCATCAGTATCATTTGAAATATCTACTAAACCTTTTGTTGGATTTGGATATACAGATAATTTAGATTCAGAAAATTCATTCGTACCTAAAACTTCAGTAACCGTAAAGTTATCAATAATGATAGCATGAGTTCCTGTTGCATTTGCAGGAGATGAATTTAGGAATCTGAAATAATAAGTTCCTGTTGCTGTTGGAGTAAAAGTAGCTGTTCTTTGTGTAAAAGTCGTAGTACTTAAACCTGTCGTTGAATATAGAGATGTAGTTTGACTAGCAACTGTTTGATCAGTTCCAACTGTTAAAGAATAACTAGCAGTATTTGTTGAAATTGGAGCAGTTGTACTAACAAAATTTCTATCATAGAAAGTTATTGTAACATTAGAATTTGCTGTTAAATTTATACCTCTAGAGAATAAACTTTGAGTTCCAGCAGCAGCCGTTGGTGTAATGGCAACAGCAGAAGCAGCACCTTCTTGTGCTAATGCATTTCCAGCAGCTCCAATATTTATAAACCAATCGTTAGCCGTAGTATTTGGTAACGCTAACCAACCAATATATGGAAAATCTTCTTGTTCAAATCCAGTCGTGTAAGTTGCTGTAGTAGGTTGAAATGCTGTATGGAAAGCGTATGGACCTTCCCAAGCACTGTAAACTCCTGAACCACAATTTTTTCTCACATAGAAATCATAAACTGTACTTGGCGTTAAACCTGATAAGGTATATGGACTTGTTACATTTGTAATTGTTGTTCCTGTTCCTTGAGTAAAATTGTAAGCACCGTATTCAATATCAACTGTTCCTCCACTAGTTGCGCTGAATAATAAATTAGCAGAATTTAATGTTGGAGTATTAAACCCTAAATTTACTGGTTTAGCACAAGCAACTGATTTACCTAGCAAAATAACAGGTCTAAATGAAGAAGCAGCAATAGTTGTTTGAACACCTGCATCAGATTGTGCTCCTTTAAATCCTCCAGCTAATCCTGTACTGTTACAATCAACAGTTACAAAAGTTGTAGGAAGTGGATTTGATGCATTTTGATAATCAAAAGCAACATAAACTCCTCCACCAGTGTATGTGAAATTTGTTGTAGAATCAAAACTTACTATACCTGCAGTATTTGGAATTGTGACTGCACCAGTTCTAACAGCTGTCATTCCAGCAACTGACCATGTGGTTGGTTTTAAATTTGTTACATCAGTAGTATTTTGTAAGTATAAAGTCATTGTTGCTGTTGTAGTTACATTTTGTGCAACTAAATAATTAAAAGCAATTGAATTTATAACATCACCATTAACAATTCCTGATGCTGCCATTTCACTTGGTTTGATTAAAATCACACCTCTCTGATATCTAAATAATCCATGTGGAGCTCTACAATTACCTGATGTACTATTATCAGAAGGAATTGCTAAATAAAAATCAGACTGTGCAAAAACAGAAGTGATAGATAAAAATAAAAAATAAAATAATAAAGTAGTTTTTTTCATGTGAATGAATTTAATAGTTTTTTGTAAAATTAGAAAAAAAAAGAATTATAAAAGCATTTCTAGTCTTCTTTTTCCCATTTTCCTACAACTGAGGTTGCAAGAGCATTTCCTAATACATTTGTTGCGCTTCTAAACATATCACAAAAATGATCAATTGGTAGTATTAATGCGATTCCTTCAATAGGAATATCAAACATTCCACAAGTTGCGGCAACTACCACTAAACTTGCTCTTGGAACACCAGCAATTCCTTTACTTGTAAGCATTAAAACTAATAGCATTGTCATTTGTGTTCCCATATCTAAATGAACACCATAAGCTTGTGCAATAAATAAACTTGCAAAAGTCATGTACATCATACTTCCATCAAGGTTGAATGAATATCCAAGTGGTAACATGAATGAAACAATTTTATCTTTAACACCAAAACGTTCTAATTCTTCTGTTAATTTAGGGAAAACAGCTTCACTACTTGTCGTTCCAAAGGCAATAATTAATGGACTTACAATCCTTTTTAGTAAAGTTGTCATGTGACCTTTTAAAAATAAATATCCAACTATTAGTAAAACAACCCATAAACTTGAGATACCAACTAAAAAGGAACCAAAGAATTTAGCATATGTAAGTAATAATTCTTGTAAATTTCTAATAGCAAAAACTCCTGCAATGGCACCAAACACACCAATTGGAGCAAACTTCATGACATAATTTACCATTTTCAAAATAATATGTGAAATTATATCCAATACTTTAACAACTGGTTTAGCATGATCACCTATTGAAGCTGCAGCTAATCCGAAGAAAATAGAAAAAATTACAATTTGTAGAATTTCATTGGTTGCTAAAGCTTCAAAAATACTTTTAGGAATAATATGTTCAACAAAATTTTGTGCCGAAAAACTTTTTGTTTTATCTGTAACTTCTACAGCGGTTGAAACATCAATATCGGTTAAGTTTAATCCAACTCCAGGTTGCAAAACATTTACCCAAAATAATCCAATTAATAAGGATATGAAAGATGCGGTAAAAAACCATCCCATTGCCTTTCCTCCTATTCGTCCAACAGATTTTATATCACCTAGTTTTGCAATTCCAACAACTAAAGTTGTAATTACTAATGGTGCAATAATCATTTGAACTAATCGAATGAAAATTGTTGCAAGCATTTTAATTTTATCACTAAAATTCTTTGCAAATTCAGAATCAAAATTATTATGAATATAAATTCCAAGAATAGCTCCAAGAACCATAGCAATTAAGATTTGAACCGTAAGATTGCTTAAAAAGGATTTTTTTTGTTCGGCTTGTGATGTCATTATTATGTTTGATGTATTTTGTTTAATAAATAAAAATCCGCGATGACTAAAGCTGCCATTGCTTCAACTATTGGGACTGCTCTTGGTACAACACATGGATCATGACGACCTTTACCTTGTTGCTCAATTAGCTCATTTTGATTGGTTAAAACTTCTTGTTTTTGAATTAAAGTGGCTACTGGTTTAAACGCAACTCTAAAATAAATATCCATTCCATTTGAAATTCCTCCTTGAATTCCTCCAGAAAGATTTGACTTTGTTGTTCCATCTGCATTATATAAATCATTGTGTTCACTACCTTTCATTTTAGCACCACAAAATCCACTTCCATACTCAAATCCTTTAACTGCATTTATGGACAGCATTGCTTTTCCGAGTTCTGCATGAAGTTTATCAAAAACAGGCTCGCCTAATCCAATTGGAACATTTTGAATGACGCAAGTTATCGTTCCACCAACAGTATCTCCTTGCTTTTTAATTTCTTTTATATAATCTTCCATTTTTTCAGCTGAAGCCAAATCAGGACAACGAACGGCATTGGATTCTGTCAAAGAAAAATCTAAATCTTGATAAGGTTTGTCTATAAAAATTTCACCTACAGAGGAAACAAATGCGTTTATTTTTATTTCTGAAATTACTTGTTTTGCAATTGCTCCTGCCACAACTCTACTTGCTGTTTCGCGAGCCGAACTTCTTCCGCCACCACGATAATCGCGAATTCCATATTTTTTTTCATAAACAAAATCTGCATGACTTGGACGATAAGAATCTTTTATATGCGTATAATCATCGGATTTTTGATTGGTATTTGGAATGATAAAACCAATTGGTGTTCCTGTAGTTTTTCCTTCAAAAATTCCTGAAAGAAATTGCACTTCATCCTCTTCTTTTCTTTGCGTAACAATTGATGATTGACCTGGCTTTCTTCGTTGCATTTCAAATTGAATAGCGTCAAAATCAAGATCGATTCCTGCAGGACAACCGTCGATAATTCCACCTAAAGCATCACCATGAGATTCACCAAAAGTGGTTATTTTGAATAGATTTCCATATGTATTTCCTGCCATTTGTTTTTGTTTTGAACAAATATAGTAGTTTCAGTCAAAGTTTAAAAGTTATATTAACAATTTTACGATTCAAATAATTATAATAAAATTATAAAAAACGAGTTTTTATTATATGTTCACGAATTTTTCTTTTATTTGTGGAAACTAATTACAAAAAAATGAAAACAAACTTTTTAAAATTTTCAATCTTATTATTTGCTGTAGTAATTTCTTCATGTTCTTCTGATGACTCAGGTAGTTCAGGAGATACAACCACAACTAATTTACCATTAGCATCAGGAAATTATTGGACATATGATGTAGAAAATGAAGATGCTACAGGTGGAATTACCTCTGGTAGAGATTCACTTTTTGTTAACGGCGACATTTTAATTTCTGGTGTGACTCATAAAAAAATGGAAACCCTAGCTTTACCTAACGGATTTTACTCTAGCACATTAAGAAATAATGGTTTACGAGTTGATGGAAACACAGTAAAAATTAGTGGAACTGCAAGTTATGACTTAGGCTTAGGAACTCCAATCAATTTAGCAATTACTGATTTCATTATCTTAAAAGAAAATGCAACTGCAAACGAACAACTTAGTACAATAAATGGAACTTTGTCACAAACTATTTCTGGTTATCCTCTAGATTTTACTTATGTTTTAAAATCATATAATGTGACTGAATTGGCTAGCTTTACTTCTCCAAATGGTGAAGTATACGAAGATGTAATCAAAACTAAAGTAGTTTTAAATTTAAAAATTACAACTACACAAAATCTTGGTGGTTTTCCTGTTACTATAACTGTTTTAGCTCCACAAGATGTTATTACCTCTTATCAACACTATTCAAAAGATATTGGAATGGTATATACTGATACCAATATTACTTATGAATTACAATCAATTCCTGGTGTAACATTACCAATTCCTTCAAGCGGAAGTCAATCGCAAGAGGAATTTTTAGATACTTATTTAGCAAATTAAAAAATTATTTGTATTTAATTACCTAATTAAGATATTTTTGAAAAGCATAATTATATAAGAAAAAGTGAATATTATATAACAGGTAAAATGGCATAATTCTTGTACTTTGTAGTGTTTAATTTAAATAACAATTTATGAAAAAATTATTTTTATCTGCTTTTATGCTATTAGGATTAGCATTCAGCACTCAAGCTCAAGAAATTTCTAAAAATGCTTTAGGTCTTCGTTTAGGAGATAATGATGGTTTTGGTGGAGAAGTATCCTACCAAAGAGGTTTAGGTGACAACAACAGACTTGAATTGGATTTAGGATGGAGAAATAGTAATGATGTTGATGCTTTTAAATTAGCAGGATTATACCAATGGGTATGGAATATTGATGGTGGTTTCAACTGGTATGCTGGTGTTGGTGGTGGTGTTGGAAGTTGGAGTTATGATAAATCTGGAATTAGTGACAGTGGAACAATTCTTTTTGCTGCTGGAGATATTGGAATTGAGTACAATTTTGCAGAAGCTCCAATTCAATTGTCATTAGACTTACGTCCTGAATTATATTTTAATTCTGATGATTACAGAGAAGATAACTTTGGACCAGACATCGCTCTAGGAGTTAGATACAAATTCTAAATAAACAAAAAAGCTTCCGTAATTCGGAAGCTTTTTTTATTCAATTTCTATAGGCTTTTTCGAATTAATTTTTAAAACACAATAAGGATTTGTAATTGCCATTGTTGTATTTGTTCCTGGTGATGGTGTAATCTTTTTAAAAGAAATTTTAATTTTGTCTGGTAGTTCCTCAATTTTATCTACTTCTACACTATAACCTCCGTTATTTTTTTCTCCAAGATTTACTAAAATGAAATTCGAAGTTAAAATATCATTTGGTTTAACAAACTTTTTAATTTCATCGTCACCTAAAAGCATTTTGAATTCTTTTTCTTCAGTTATAGTTTCATAAAATTCAAAAGAACCTCCGCCATATTCACTTGAAACTAAAACCTGATACAATTGTTTTGATGTATCTACAACTTTTTTAGAGGAACAAGATGTTAAAGTTACAATCAAAAATAATACTATTAATTTTCTCATTTTGAATTATCTATTGCAGTTTTATACAATTCTTCATACAATGGCAATATGTTAGCAATATCAAATTGTTGTGCTACAGCCAAAGCATTTTCTTTAAACGTATTTAATGTTTCATTATTGTTTAAAATTTTCAAAGCATTCTCTGCCATTTCATCAATATTTCCTACATTACTTAAAAATCCTGACTTTCCATCAAAATTAACTTCGGGCAAACCTCCTGAATTACTTGAAATTACAGGAACTGACCAAGCCATAGCTTCAAGCGCAGCCAAGCCAAAACTTTCTGTTTCTGATGGTAATAAAAATAAGTCGGAATAAGACAAAATTTGATCTATCTCATTACTATTTCCAAAGAAAATTACTTTGTCTTGAATGCCTAAATCATAACACATTTTTTCGGCAATTTCTCTTTCTGGACCATCACCAACCATCATTAATTTGGACGGAATTTGTTGTTGAATTTTATAGAATATTTTAACAACATCAGGAATTCTTTTAACTTTTCTGAAATTACTAATGTGAGTAATAATTTTTTCGTGCTTTTCTGCCATAACAGAGCGTTGGCATGAAATTAAAGATTCATTTCTATGTTTACCTAATTCTATAAAATTCGGGATAACATGAATGTCTTTTTTTATATTGAAATGTTTGTATGTGTCTTCTTTTAAACTTTCAGAAACAGAAGTCACCACATCCGATTTATTGATGCTAAAGCAAACGGCAGTTTTATAAAATGGGTGCTTGCCTACAAGAGTAATATCTGTTCCGTGAAGTGTGGTAACCATTGGGATATTAATACCTTCATCTTTTAACATTTGTTTAGCCATATAACCTGCATAAGCATGAGGAATAGCATAGTGAACGTGAAGCAATTCAATATTATACAATTTTACCATATCAACTAATTTACTCGATAAGGCTAACTCATATGGTTGATAATGGAACAAGGCATATTCAGGAACATTGACTTCATGATAATGTACATTTGAATTTAGAAGCGCTAAACGAACAGGTTGCTTGTAGGTAATAAAATGGATTTCATGACCACGATGAGCTAATTCAAGACCAAGTTCTGTTGCTACAACTCCACTACCTCCAAAAGTTGGGTAACAAACGATTGCTATTTTCATTGACAAATTTTAATCTGGTAAAATTAAGAAAAAGCAATGAGAAGATTTTAAAATAATCGTTAAACTATTTTATAATTGCTTCCTGAATTATTCTTTGAATATCTTCACGAATGTTTTCTTTTGATAATTTATTTGCTGCATTAGAATCTGGAAAGGTTCTATTAGAAAGGAAAATATAAATAATTTCTGTTTCTGGATCAGCCCAAGCCATTGTTCCTGTAAAACCAGTATGTCCAAAACTCTTACTTGAAACACAACCACAAGTTGGCCCTTCTTTTCCAAGCTGTGGTTTGTCAAATCCTAAACCTCTTCGACTTCCTTCTGTTTCAAAATATCTTGTATTAAATACATCGAATGTTTCAGGTGAAAAATATTGTTTTCCGCTATACGTTCCTTTGTTTAAAAAGAGTTGCATCATTTTTGCTATATCCATAGCATTTGAAAAAATTCCGGCATGACCAGCAATTCCACCTTCCATAGCCGCTTCCATATCGTGCACATAACCTTGAATTGTTGCATGACGAAAGTAAGTATCATCATCTGTAGGAGGAATAACACTCATATCAAATTTTCGCAACGGATTGTACATTGTATTATTCATTCCAAGTGGTTTGAAAAAATGTTGCGTACTCAATTCATCGATTGATTTTCCTGTAGCTTTCTCTAAATAATCTTTTAAAATGATGAAAGTAAAGTCACTGTATTTGTATTCTTTTTTAGGTAATAATTTACTGTCAACAATTTTTTTCATAATTGTATCTTGATAATCATCTCTAATATATAGATTTTCAGCAACTTGTTTAGTAAAACCTTTTTTATAAAATAAAGAATAATACTTATCAGCAGGACATTTATCGATATCTAAAGTTTCTTTATAAAATGGTTCCCAAGCTTGTAAACGTGCATTGTGAGATAATAATTCTTTAAATGAAATTGAATCTTTGTTGGTGCTTTTAAAAAGTGGCAACATTTCACCTAAACGAGTATCTAAATTTACCTTTCCTTTATCGTACAATTGCATGACATTTGGTAAAGTTGAAACCATTTTAGTTACAGAAGCAACATCATAAATATCAGAATTTTGAACTTTAGTTTGCTTTTTATAAGTATGATACCCGAAAGATTTTTGATAAACAACTTTACCTTTTCTTGCAACCAGAATTTGCATTCCCGGAGCCATTTTGCCATCAATTGCTTTTTTAGCATAAGTTTCAATTTCAGCCAATTTAGATGAACTCATTCCAACGTTTTCAGGAGTTGTAAATCCAAGTCTATCAACTTTTTCGGTTGATAAACCATCGTTAAATTTGAAATTATCATTAATCGAAACAGGTAAAACTCCTTTGGCTTCAATAGCACCAAAAATCAATTCAGCAGAAACTTCTTGAGCGATATCTCCATTTTGATAAGAAATAATTAAACCTTCAATTTCACTAAAATCTGTAACTGGAATTAACGAATAAGGTTTGGCAAATACATCTAAAATAACTTTATTATTCTTTGCGATTTCTTGAATCAATTGTAACTCTTTATCTGTAAAATCATGTTTTTTCCATGCTTTATCAGATTTATGAAAACCCAAAATAACTAAATCAAAGTTCTTCAACTGAATATTTAAACTATCTACACTATTTAATTCTATTTCAGTTACTTCTGTGTATTTTTTTAAAGTTGAAACAAACGGTGTATTGCTGTCATCTCCTAATTTTACGTAAGCAATTTTAGTTTCTAAATTTTTAATGGGAAGAACATCATTATTATTTTTCAAAACTGTAATCGCGTTTTCGTACAATTGATATTGTAATGAAACATTATCAACAGGATTAATATCAGAAACAATATTATTAAGTTCAACTGGTTTATATTTATTCAACCCTGCTTTAAATTTATAATGCAAAATCTTTTTTACAGATTGAGCAATTCTATCATCTGAAATTATAGAATCATTATAGGCTTGCGTAATTTTTTCAACAGCAATAGGTACATTTTCTGCAAAAAGTAAGATATCGTTTCCTGCTAAAAAAGCTTCTAAATCAATATCGCCAGGTTTTTTAAAACTACTTGCGCCTTTCATATTTAGAGCATCAGTAAAAATCAATCCTTCAAATTGCATTTCTTTTTGAAGCAAATCAGTTACAACATTATAAGACAAAGAAGTTGGATAATTTTCACGAGGTTCAAGACTTGGAACGTTTAAGTGTGCAACCATTACCGATTCTAAACCTTCGTCAAACATACGCTTGTATGGATAAAGCTCTACATTTTCGATTCGTTCACGAGAAAAATTAACCATTGGTAACGTATGATGTGAATCGGTTGACGTATCGCCATGACCAGGAAAATGCTTTCCTGTGGAAAATACTCCTTGATTTTGAACACCAGTCATTAATGCAATTGCTCTATCGGTTACATTTTTTTTATCCTCACCAAAAGAACGATTGCCAATAATTGGATTTAAAGGATTGGTATTTATATCAATAACTGGAGCAAAGTTAAAATGAATTCCCATTCTTTTGGTTTCTTTGCCCATTTGCTCACCTACTCTTTCAATAAGTTTTAAATCACGAATTGCACCAAGAGTCATGTTCCAAGGAAAACGATACGTAGAATCTAAACGCATACTCAAACCCCATTCTGCATCAATACCAATAAATAAAGGAAGCTTAGATTTAGATTGAAAACGATTGGTTAGTTTGGCTTGACGACTTGGTCCGCCTTGAAAGAAAATTAATCCACCAATTTTATAATCAGAAACAAGTTTGTCTAAAGAACTAAAATGTTCTTCGTTTTTATTTGAATAAGCAGCAACCATAAACAATTGCCCAATCCTTTCATTTAAAGGCATTTGACTATAAACACTATCAACCCATCGATCTTCTGCTTCGCTACCTTTAAAAAAAGTTTTTCTTTCTGCTTTTATATGCGGAACATATAATTCTTCAGCTTCAACAATTTCAGGTTTGATAATTTTATGGCTCGAAGTTTTCTTTGTAGTCGAGCAATTCGATACAAAAAAAGCAATAAACAATAGTAATAATAGATTTTTTAAATTTTTCATCAATAGCTTTTAAAAGAAACGACTATGCCAACTTTCACTTGCAGGAATTTCCCAACCTTCATTAAGTTCTTCAATAGTATTAACTAGATTATTGAAAACTATTGTGTTTTCTGAAACCGATTTGTCTTTTGCTAATTTTTTAAATTCTAAAAGTGTTTTGTAAGTAATAAATTCGCCTTGTTTGAAAGCTACATTCATTTTATCTAATAAATCTACACTATACTTTTGTTCTAAATTTTGAATAAATCCAACTGAAGCATCTATAGAACAACCAGTTGCAGGATGAAATTCTTGATTAACGGCAATTACTATAAATCTATTATATCTAATTGTAAATGAAGCTTCTAATGAAGTTCCGTGAGCTGACCAATTTTCAATAAATTGAAGCAAATCTTTTTCAATATCTGCAACTTCTTCATCAGAAAATTTTCTACTGGATTGATAAATCCAAATTCTAGATTCTTGCGGTAAATTTTCAAATGGAATGTACATTGTATTATTAGATTTTTCCCTTCGACATCGCTCAGGGTGACAATTGTTTTATTTTATAAATCTTGAGCGTTTGCAATTAATTCGGCAATATCAAGAACTTTAACTTCTGCTTCTTTTTCTTTATTTTTTACACCATCAGTCATCATTGTGTTGCAAAATGGGCAACCCGCAGCAATAATATCTGGTTGAGTTTCAAGAGCATCTTCCGTTCTTTCGATGTTAATTTCTTTATCTCCTTTTTCAGCATCTTTAAACATTTGAGCACCTCCAGCACCACAACAAAGACCATTAGCTTTAGAACGTTTCATTTCAACCAATTCTGCATCTAATTTTTGAATCAAATCTCTTGGTGCTTCATAGATATTATTAGCTCTTCCTAAATAACAAGGATCGTGAAAAGTAATTTTTTTACCTTTAAATTGTCCACCTTCAATAGTCAATCTACCTGAATCTAATAATGATTTAAGAAATTCAGTATGGTGAATAACTTCATATTTTCCTCCTAATTCTGGATATTCATTTTTCAAAGTATTGAAGCAATGCGGACAAGCTGTTACTATTTTTTTTGCTTCATAAGCATTTAGAACTTCAATATTCATCATGGCTTGCATTTGAAAAAGAAATTCGTTTCCGGCACGTTTTGCAGGATCACCAGTACAACTTTCCTCTGTTCCCAGAACAGCAAATTCTACATTAGCACGATTCAAAATTCGTACAAATGCTTTGGTAATTCTTTTTGCTCTATCGTCAAAACTTCCTGCACAACCAACCCAAAATAATACTTCTGGTTGCTTGCCTTGAGCTAACATCTCTGCCATTGTTGGCACGTTCAATACTTCTGACATCTTTTAATTTTAGATTTTAGAATTTAGATATTAGATCTATTTTAAAAATCTAATATCTAAAATCGTATATTTAATATTATTCATGTTGTCCATCGTCAAAAACCTCGATGGTTACTTCTTTTTCTATTAAATCAGTGAATTTTCCTCTGTAACGAGTTGCTTTCACCAAATGATTATCAATCCAATGGTAATTTCCTCCACGAGGTTTTCCCATTACCATTCCGTGATATTTGAAACCGTGTTGTTTTAACCAACGCTCCGTATATTCTCTATGTGCTTCTGTTCTAGAAGTGAAGAAAAAGATAATATGACCTTCATCATACCATTTATTTAATGTAATTAGAGCATCAGGATACACTTCTGCTGTTAACATTCGTTCTGGTTCTTCATTAGGAATATCATCACAGATAGTTCCGTCAATATCAATTAAATAATTTTTTACTCCTTCTGGTAAAATTGGACTTAAATGTTGTCCGTTTTCAGTAACTGGTTGTAAGGTTTTGTCAATGTCTTCCGCTTTCATTTTTTTTAAATTTTATTATTTCACATTCATTTAGACAAGTTTCCAATCCTCACAACATGGAAAATTATCATTATATTTAATTAAATTATTTATTGTTCATCTTTCCAATTCAATCGATCCATTTGATTGTACTGCCATGGCGCACCGTTATTTTCAATATTGGTCATCATGGCGTTTAATGATTGTGGTGCCGCACTTTGCTCCATAACCAAGAATCGACGCATATCCATTATGATTGATAACGGACTAATATTTACTGGACATTCTTCAACACATGCATTACATGATGTACAAGCCCATAATTCTTCAGCAGTAATATAATTGTTTAATAAGGAAACATTATCTGGAACAAAAACACCTTTGTTTTTATCGATATTTCTTCCTACTTCTTCCAATCTATCTCTTGTGTCCATCATAATTTTACGTGGAGACAATTTTTTACCTGTTTGATTTGCAGGACAAGCTGAAGTACAACGACCACATTCGGTACAAGTGTATGCGTTCAATAATTGCACCCAATTCAAATCCATTACATCTGAAGCTCCAAATTTACTTGGAACTGCATTTTCATCAACGGGTTGCGCTGCAAATGGATCGGCATTTGGATCCATCATTAATTTTACTTCTTTTGTAACACTTTCTAAATTATCAAATTTTCCTTTGGCATTCAAATCTGCAAAATACGTATTTGGGAAAGCTAAAAGAATATGTAAATGTTTAGAGAAATATAAATAATTTAAGAAAATTAAAATTCCGATGATGTGCAACCACCAAAATGTTCTTTCTAACATAAATACTAATTGAGAACTCATTCCATCGAAAATAGGAGTAAGAAACTGTGAAATTGGAAACGAACCTGCTTTTTCATAGTGACCAAAAACTTCCGGAAGATTTTGAAGATGTAAATCGGCAGCATTCATTAAAAGGAATAATGACATCAAAACTACTTCAAAATACAAAATGTAATTTGCATCATTTCTGGGTTTTCCATCCAAATCAGTACTTGTAAAACGTTTCAATTTAGTAACGTTTCTTCTAATCCAAAAAATGATTACGGCAACAAGAACCAAAAATGCTAGAATTTCGAAGGAACCAATAAGTACATCATACAAACCACCCATGAATTTGAAAATTCGGTGCGTGCTAAAAAGTCCGTCGATGATGATTTCTAATAATTCAATGTTGATGATTACAAAACCTACATAAACAATTATGTGTAGAAAACCTGCAACTGGTCTTTTGATCATTTTAGATTGACCAAGTGCAATCATTGCCATATTCTTCCATCTTTCAGAGGAATTATCTGAACGATTTACAACTTGTCCAAGTTTAATATTTCGGATAAGTTTTTTTACATTAATTGTAAAATATCCAAATCCGATGATTAATAATATTGCAAAAAATAGGTTGGCTAAAATTCCCATAATAGTTTTTTTATGCTATTTAATAGTGTCGTTTGTAGGTGCTTTGTATGGTTTGTTTTTCTTTCCAAAAAGTGAAACATTTACATAACGTGTTGGATATAATCGTAAATCTTGTAAAAGTAATTCAAGTTCTTTAGAAGCTTTCGTAAAGTTATTATACATCGCATCGTCTTTCATTAATTTACCCATTGTTCCTTTACCTGATTGCATATCTGCCAACATTTTATCAACATTAGCTAATGTTTTTTCAAGTGTTTTTACTGTTGGAGCAAGATTGATTTTAGCTAATGAATCGGAAACTTTTGTAAAATTAGCAGAAGCTTTTTCTACGTTTGACATCGTATTTCCAATTTTGCTTTTATTATCAGCTAGTAAAGAGCTTGTAGATTTTGAAATCGATTTAAATTCCACCATCACTTCATTCAAATTTGCTAAACTGCTTCTTAAATTTTCTCTAGTTTTTGCGTCTAAAACTCCATTTACACTCACTAACATTGTATTAGCATTGTCCAAAAGTTTTTCGATTTTATCTTTTAAGGGTTCTATTTGAAGAGCTAAAGCATCGGTTAAACCTAATTTACTAGACGATTTTAAATAGTCTCCGGAAACCGCAATTGATTTATCCTCTATATTTGGAATAATTGCAATTTGTCTTCCTCCAATTGGACTTGGAGCATAAATTTCTGCTAAACTCGATTTTGAAATTGGATAATCAGAATTTACTTGAAGTTCCACTAATAATTTTCCCGACTTGTCATCTAAATTTATAGAATTTACTTTTCCAATATTTAATCCGTTAATAGTTACAGGTGAAGACATGGTCAATCCTTCTACATTAGCATACTCAACATAAAATGTTTTGTAGTTTGTAAATAAATCTCTTCCTTTCAAAAAACTATATCCCCAAATAAACAGAAGAATGGCAGATATGACTAAAATAGCGGTTTTAATTTCTCTTGATAATTTCAAAATATCTTTTTTTTATTGGTACAAAATTAGTGTTTTTATTTGATTGCCTCTTGGATGTTTATACTTTTTCCATCTTTAAAAGCAATTAAGTAGGCAGTTGAATAACCTTTTGCTTTTGCTTCTTGCAATAATTTTTTTGCTTGTTCATGATTTGAAGTTGCACCATACATATATTTGTACAATCCATTATTGTATGAACTTGTAATATTTTTCAATCCTTTAAAATTACTTGGAGTCAAATCAAGTTTCTTAGCACTAGCTGAAAGTTGTACTTTAAAAACGATTCCTTTTTCATCAATAACCTCATTCACTTTTTCAATTGATTCTTCTTTTACAGAATCTGGTTTACTAACTTCTACAGGTTTTTCAACAACTCTTCGAACTGGTTTATCAATTTTAGGCTCATTACTTGATTCTCCATGAAAATCCTTTTTATAGCTAACAATGGCTTCTGCAATTGCTTGAGCAATGTCATTTTGTCCTTCTTCAGAATCTAATCTTGAACCTTCCTCTTTATTTGAAATAAACCCTGTTTCTATCAAAACTCTTGGCATATAAGATTTGTGTAAAACCATAAATGGCGCTTGACTAACTCCTCTACTTTTTACACCCATATCGTTTTTAAAATTATCTTGAATTTTTCCTGCAAGAGCAATACTGTTTTCCATGTATTCTTCTTGAATTAAAGTCATTCCAATTAATGATTCGGGAGCATTTGGATTATATCCCTCATATTTTTGCTTGTAATCTTTCTCTAATTTGATTACTTCATTTTCTTTTTTCGCAGCTTCAAGATTAGAAGCATTTTTAGTCATACCCATAACAAAGGTTTCTGAACCAAAAGCAGCTGTATTTTTATTAGCATTACAATGAACAGAGACAAAAATATTAGCATCAGCTCGATTAGCAATATTAGCACGTTCTACTAAATCGATAAAAATATCTGTTTTACGGGTATAAATAACCTCTATATTTGGATTTTTTTCTAGTATTTTTCCAACTTTTAATACGATAGCTAAATTTATATTTTTTTCAACATGACCTGAATAAACTGCACCAAAATCGTGCGATCCATGACCTGCATCAAGAGCAACTTTAAATTTTTCAGCTTGTGAAAATGAATATGTTGAGCTTAAAATTAAAGCTAATGATACTATAAATTGAAATCTATTTTTTATTTTCATAATTCTAAAAGTTAATTTTAATTAAAACTGCAAGGTTTTAAAATTATTATTTCTCTATTTTTGACGAAAAATAATATGTAAGTTTGGCTCTCCAAAAATCAAGCCATATTTTTACAAAAATAGTATTTAAACCTTTGCGTACAAACTTATTTTATATCGTTTTATTAGCATATTTCCTAACAATTGGAAGTAGCAAATCTTATTCGCAAGAATTACCCAAAGAAAGCAAACCGTTTCCTGCTAATAATCAGCAAACTAAAGCAAAAGAAACGAGTGATTTAGAAGGAAGCGAACTCGTTATTAAGGAGAAAGTTACCGTAATAAATGGTGATTCTTTAAAAAATAAAAAAGGCGTTTTAGAGGGAAAAGTTAGGTATAAAGCTAAAAATTATGCTCGCTTTGACAATAAAAAAAAGTTGATAACTCTTAATGATGGTGCCGAATTATACTATCAAGATTATGAATTAAAAGCAGGAATTATCGTTTTTGATTACCAAAAAGAAGAAGTTTACGCTGGAAGATTAAAAGATTCTACTGGAAAATATATTCAATATCCTGTTTTTAAACAAGGTTCAAATGTTATTGAACCAGATTCTATCCGATTTAATTACAAAACTAAAAAAGCATTAGTTTGGAATTCAAAAACAGAACAAGGCGAATTTAGAGTAAAAGCAGAAATCACCAAAAAAGAAAATGATTCTGTTTACTTTATGAAAGGTGCGCGTTTTACAACTTCTAAAAATATTGACGATCCTGAATATTATTTTTACACTTCAAGAGTAAAATTTGTTCCTGGAAAAAAAGTTGTTGTTGGTCCTACAAATTTAGTCATTGCTAATGTTCCAACACCATTAGCATTACCTTTTGCTTTCTTCCCAATGACTGAGACAAGTCGTTCTGGAGTTATTATTCCTAATTATAATTACACCAATCAGCGTGGTTATACACTTCAAAATGGTGGTTATTATTTTGCCTTGAGCGATAATTATGACTTGGCTGTTCTTGGTGATTATTATACCAATGGAAGTTATGGATTGCGTTTTGAATCCAGTTATGCTAAGAAATATAAATTCAGTGGAAATGTAAATTTGCGTTACGAAAACTTAATTAATAGTGAACGTGGTTATCCTGATTATTCAAAAACTACTATTTATAATATTCAATGGTCGCACAGTAAAGACAGTAAATCAAATCCAAATTCTAGATTTTCAGCATCGGTGAATTTAGGAAGTAGTAGATATTTCCAACAATCCTTGAATCAAGTCAATGTAGGTTCAAATTTGAATAACACTTTAAGCTCTTCCATTTCCTACTCTACTTCGTTTGAAACAGTTCCTAAAGTAAATGTATCATTAACAGCAACGCATTCGCAAAATACACAAACGCAACTTATCAATATGACTTTGCCTACTTTACAGGCAAGTGTTGATAGAATGTTTCCCTTTGCTCCAAAAGATGGTGCAAAAAAAGGATTTTTCAAAAACATCAATTTGCAATATAATCTAAGAGGCGAAAACAGAATTACAACTACTGATTCCTTATTTTTTAAATCAGAAATGTTTAGAGATGCATTAGTAGGATTTCAACACTCAATTCCGTTGAGTACCAATTTTAAAATTTTCAAGTATTTTAGTGCTTCAACTTCTCTTAATTATAATGAAGTATGGTATTTAAAAACTATAAAAAGATCATTTGATTTAACCGAAAATAAAGTAATTGATACCGATGTAAATGGATTTGATGCATTTAGAACTTATAATGTTTCTAATAGCATTGGAACTACTATTTATGGAACCTTTAATTTTGGTGAAGATAAACGAATCAAATCGATTAGACACGTCATGCGTCCGAGTATTTCACATTCGTATGCTCCAAGTTTTGATAAATATTACGACACTTATGCTGCTGATGGAAGCGGAAATATGATTAAAGAATACACACGTTTTGAAGGTGGAATTTTTGGTGCACCAGGAAAAAATTATTCAAATAGTCTTGGTTTTAGTTTGAGTAATACTTTTGAAGCAAAAGTAACTGATAGAGATTCAACGAAAACTGAACCTAAGAAAATTATGCTTTTAAACAACTTGAATTTTTCTACTGGATATGACATGGCTGCCGATACGCTTCGTTGGGCACCAATGCGAGTTAGTGGTGGAACACAATTGTTTAAACAAAAAATGAACCTCAATTTTGCTACTACACTTGATCCGTATGCAATTGATAATAATGGTAGAAGAATCAATACTTTTAATATAGATAATGGTGGAAGTTTGTTTAGAATGACGAGTTCTAATATGACTATAAATTATGCTGTTGCAAGTACTGATTTTGAGAAAAAAGAAAACAAGCAAGGTGCTAAAAATGGTGGTCGAACTGATGATTTATTTGGTAGTAACACGGATTTATCTGACCGACGCGAAAGCCAATTTACCGAGGAAGACGAAAAGAAATCCGTCAGTGAGTTTTATAAATATAAATTGCCTTGGGATTTGAATTTAGCTTACTCTATAACTTACAGTAATGCTAGACGAGAAAGTAAAATTACCAGCAATTCTTTAATGGTTTCTGCTAATACAAGTTTGACAACTAAATGGAAAGTGGGTGTTTCCACAGGATATGATTTTGTGCAAAAAGGTGTCACTTTTACCCAACTTCGATTGGAACGAGATTTATTGAGTTGGCGAATGGATTTCAATTGGGTTCCTTTTGGAGATTATACTTATTGGGGATTTTTTATTGGAATCAAAGCGAGTGTCTTGAGTGATATTAAGTGGGATAAACGTTCGCTTCCAGATAGAACTTTGAGATAGAAGATGGAAGATGGAAGATGGAAGATGGAAGATGGAAATTGGAAGATGGAAGTTGAAGTTGGAAGTCTATGGTAAGTTGTCACACTGAGCGCAGTCGAAGTGCTTATAAAACATAAATTTATGAAGAAAATAATAATTACAGAAAATGCTCCTGCTCCAATTGGACCATATAACCAAGCGGTTTTAGTTGGAACTACTTTATATACATCAGGGCAAATTGCTTTAAATCCACAAACGATGGAATTGGTTTTAGACAATATTGAAACTGAAACCAAACAAGTTATGGAAAACATGAAAGCCGTTCTTGAAGCGGCAGAAATGACTTTTGAAAATGTAGTAAAAACAACTATTTTCATTATGGATATGAATGACTTTGCAAGAATCAACAGCGTTTACGGAAGTTATTTTGATGAAAAAACCGCTCCAGCAAGAGAAACTGTTCAAGTGGCTGGTTTACCTAAAGGTGTAAATGTTGAAATTTCTATGATTGCTGTGAAGTAAATTTCAGTTAGCAGATTGTGTCACACTGAGCGCAGTCGAAGTGAAAAATACATAATCCTTGAGAGTGAAAACTTTTGAGGATTTTTTTTATATTTACTATTATTAATTAATTTTTTATAAATGAAAATTCAACTTATTGTATTCTTTCTTTTCACTAATGTATTTGTATTTTCTCAGAATGAAAAACTTGATAGAATAGGTTTAGAATATAGCCATTCAATAAAAAGAAATAGCAAAATTGAAATATCAATTTATCCTTCTTATAATACTCAAAATGGTTATATTGTACGTTCTGAAAATAATAAGATTATCAGTGAAAAAGAGATTTCAAACTCTGACTTCATGAAGATTGAAAAAGAAATAATGAAAATTAAAGTAAAAGATTTGTATAATAATTTTCAATTTGGTGTTGATGGAGCTTCAACAGAATTAAGTTTTGGAGATACAACAAATGAAATTACTTATAAAATTTGGGGTTTAAGTAAAAACGACAAAAACACATCCTATAAAAACTTTTTAAAAGTAACTCAAAAGATTTTAAAATTAGCTGACATTAAAATTGATGAAATTAATTAGCTATAAATCCTCGAGAGTGAAAACTCATGAGGATTTTTTTTTATATTTACAATTACTTACAAACGCTAATAAGTAATTTTAAATGGTTGATGATAAAAATGCGTTTATTTATAAGTTGTAAGCCATATTTTTGATAAACATATCTAAAAAAATGAAAATTGAGTATAAACTAAAACAAGAAGATTATAAAAATGCTTTGATTGAATTGTTACGTAAAGAATTTTGGAAACGTATCATTGCTATATTTTTAATTCCTCTAATCATTTCACTTATAATAGCAGAAAAATCAATTAATTGGAAAATCTTTATTATCACTTTTTTAATTTCTTTTTTTGGAATAATAATTTTATTATTTGGAAAAAGTTTATTCAACATATACAAAACTGACGATTTAATAAAAGAAAATCCTTTATATATTGGTGAAACATCTATTTTTTTAGAAGATGATGGAATTATATTTGGAAAAGAAAATCCAACTAAATATGATTGGAGTTTAATAAAAAGTATAGAAGATTTAACAAATTACATTATTGTTATTTTAGAAAACAACACATCAATAACAATTAATAAAAAAGAATTAAAAAACGAAGAAATTGCCAACATAATTGGAAAAATTAAAAGCAAAATAATAACATCAAACACAGTTTCAACTGTAAAAAAATCAAGGAATATTTATTGGTTAGGTTTCCTTGGATTAATTCCAAACATCGGCTTAATAATTGGTATAATTTTATCTATTATTGGTTTAATAAGAAAAGATTTGAAACTAATTTTTATTGGAGTTATAGATATATTATTTACAATTGTTTTTTGGACAATTTTAACTTTTATTGATAATTCAGATTATTTTTCAAAATCCATTGATAAACAAATTATAGAAATTACTCAGGGAAATCTAAATGATTTAGTAAAGCAAATTGAATTTTACAAAATTGCAAAAGGAAAATATCCTGAAAAACTAAATGAAATTAAAAATAAAAATTCTTTCATTATTATAAATGAAATATTTGAAACTGAAAAAAGTATTGAATTATACTACAAAGTTAAAAATGATAAATATGTTTTAAAATCATTTGGTCCAGATAGAAAAATAAATACAAATGATGATATTTATCCAAGATTAGAAATTGATAGCACAAAAATTGGATTAAGAAAAAAATTATAACCTTCTCTACTTCAACCCATCAATACCCAATAACAACAATTGCGCGGTTGCTTCATTAGTAGCTAAAGGAACATTGTGAACATCGCAAACACGAATTAGCATATTGATATCTACTTCATGAGGATGATTTGACATTGGATCTTTGAAGAATAAAACCATTTTTGTTTTTCCTTCGGCTACACGAGCAGCAATTTGGGCATCGCCACCAAGTGGTCCGGAAAGCATTTTCTTTACTTTAAAACCTGCAGCTTCTGCCTTTGAACCTGTTGTTCCAGTAGCAATGAGTTTTATATTTTCTTTTAAAAGAATTTCTTTATTTTTATTTAGAAACTGAACCATATCAGCTTTTTTTCCGTCGTGGGCAATTATTGCGATTTCCATTTATAAAAAATTATTGATGTAAAAATAAAAAAACCTGACGTAATGGTCAGGTTTCTTTTTAATTATTTATTTAAAACGTGATAAGCAATCAATCCATCAATTGGACGTCGCAAAACGTTTCCTACTTTAATATCATATTTATTCAAAATCTCTGTCAATTCATCTTTCAAATAAAAAGCAATGGAACCAACAAAATGAACTGGAATATCTTTGCAATTGTCATATTGCATAATATAATTTTTAGCAAATTTTTTCAATTCTTTGTAAATGATTTTTTTACAAAACTCTGTGTCTTTGTGTTTGATAATAAATTTGGCAAACGTTGCTAAATAAGCATTAGGATTCGATTCTTTGTATAAATTAGCTTTGATATAATCGGCATCAACATTGTATTCTTCTTCAAATTCTTTTGCTAAATCGCTAGGCATTTTATTAAAATAATAACCACGCAATAAATGACGTCCAAAACGATTTCCTGAACCATCATCCATAGCAATATAGCCAAGTGATTGTACTTTTTGATGCAACACTTTTCCATCAAAATAGCTGCAATTTGAACCAGTACCTAAAATACAAACAATGGCTTCTTCATCTTTTGGAGTTGTTGCATAAACTGCTGCATACGTGTCTTCATGAACTACAACAACAGCATTTGGAAAATACTCTTGAAAAACTTCTGATAAAAAATTTTTCATTCTATCAGTGCCACAACCTGCTCCATAAAAAAACAGATGTGTAGCTTTTGTTTTGTTATGAGAAATATCAAATTTATCTTCAAGACGATTGATTACTTCTTCTTTATCTAAAACTTCAGGATTTAGTCCTAAGGTTTGAGTTGTGAATAATACTTTGCCATTTTCATCAATTGCAATCCAATCAGCTTTAGTAGATCCACTATCAACTAATAATTTCATAGTTTGGGTTTGTTTGGGTTGGTATAAAAAATCCCGATAACTTATAAAAAGTCATCGGGAAATATAGATTTGTTATTATAAACCAGCTACGTGAACTGATAAGTCAATTAATTTACTTGAATAACCATATTCGTTATCATACCAAGAAACTAATTTGAAAAATGTTGAGTTTAATCCAATTCCTGCTTTTGCATCAATGATTGAAGTTCTTGAATCTCCTACGAAATCTTGAGAAACTACGTCATCTTCTGTAAATCCTAAAATTCCTTTTAATTCATTCTCAGAAGCTTTTTTCAAAACTGCCATAATTTCGTCATAAGAAGTTTCTTTAGCAACTTTAACTGTTAAATCAACAACAGAAACATCAACTGTAGGAACACGGAATGACATTCCAGTTAACTTTCCATTTAATGCAGGAATAACTTTTCCAACAGCTTTAGCAGCACCAGTTGATGAAGGTATAATGTTTACGCTAGCTGCACGTCCGCCACGCCAGTCTTTTCTTGATGGACCATCAGCAGTCAATTGAGTTGCTGTTGTAGCATGAACTGTTGTCATTAATCCTTCCACAATTCCGAAGTTATCATTAATAACTTTAGCTAAAGGCGCTAAACAGTTTGTTGTACAAGAAGCATTAGAAACGATTGTGTCTGTAGATTTTACTTCAGTATGATTTACACCCATAACAAACATTGGAGCATCAGCTGATGGAGCAGAAATTACTACTTTTTTTGCACCACCATCAATGTGGTATTGAGCTGTTTCTAAAGTTGTAAAAATACCTGTACATTCTGCAACAACGTCAACATCAACAGAAGCATCATCCCATTTGATTAGTTTTGGATCTTTTTCAGCAGTAACTCTAATAAATTTATCGTTAACATAAAGTTGTCCGTCTTTAACTTCTACTTTACCATTAAAACGACCGTGAACAGAATCATATTTTAATAAGTAAGCTAAATGATCAACATCTAGTAAATCGTTGATAGCAACAACTTCTACATTATCTCTATTAAATGTTTCTCTAAAAACGATTCTTCCAATTCTTCCGAAACCGTTAATTCCTAATTTTACTTTTGACATTTTCTTATGTTTAAAATGGTTTAATTTAATTTAAAATTTTTTAATCTTGTTTACAATTGTTTCAAAACGATTTAAACTTTTAAACCATTTTGAACAACATAAACTTTATCTAGGTTGTCATAATATCAGAAACTCTCAATAATTCTTTATCAATTTCTGAATGACCTTTAATTGCTTGTTCTAAAGGAGTTAAGGCTACTTTATCGCTTAACATTCCAACCATATAATTTGATTTTCCTTCAAGAATAGATTCAACTGCTTTCACACCTAATCTACTTGCAAGAACTCGATCAAAACATGATGGTGAACCACCACGTTGCATGTGACCAAGAACAGAAACGCGAATGTCGTATTCTGGAAAATTTTCTTCGATATAATCTTTAAGTTCAAAAACGTTTTTACCAATTTTATCACCTTCCGCAATGACAACAATACTTGATGATTTGCCAGATGCTTTACTTTTACGTAAAGATTCTAAAAGTCTTTCTAAACCTAAATCTTCTTCTGGTATTAATATTTCTTCTGCTCCAGCACCAATTCCTGCATTTAGAGCTATATGTCCAGCATCTCTTCCCATTACTTCTACAAGAAATAATCGGTTGTGCGAACTTGCGGTATCACGAATTTTATCAATACAATCTACAACAGTATTTAATGCGGTATCAAAACCTAAAGTATGACTTGTTCCAAAAATATCATTATCAATAGTTCCAGGAATTCCCATTACAGGATAACCAAATTCATTATTAAAAACTTCAGCACCAGTAAAAGATCCATCACCACCAATAACTACTAAAGCATCAATTCCTGCAGCAACAAGATTATCGTGTGCTTTTTTGCGACCTTCAACTGTCATAAACTCTTTTGAACGAGCCGATTTTAAAATCGTTCCACCTTTATTTACAATATTATTTACAGAACGTGGTCCCATTTCCTTAAAATCACCTTCAATCATTCCTTGATAACCTCTATAAATACCAACGCATTCAACGTTATGATAAGCACAAGTACGAACAACAGAACGAATAGCTGCATTCATTCCTGGTGAATCACCACCTGAAGTAAGAACACCTATTTTTTTTATCGTTTTTGACATATTTTTATGTTTTAAAATGTAAATTTAACAAAGAATAAGCACATAAAACGTGTGATTTTTACAGATTTAATAAAATAAGTAAAATTCAATCGTTTTCGTTGATAAGTTTCTTGTTTGTTAAAAAGAAATTTGAGAATTCAATAATTAATTTGAAAATTATTCTTCGGTAGGAATTGCTTCTTGATTTACTTTTGGAGTTTCATCTTGCTTTTTTTCTTCTTCCTTGCCTTCCTCAGTTTTAAATGGAATTTGGTCAGAATCATCTACTTCAATAGTAGATTTTTTCTCTTTATCTAATTTGTTTTTGGTAAAAATTTTATTTACTAATTCTTTAAAAGTATCAAAATCAACTTCATAGTTCATACCAATTCCTTGTGTATATCCTACTCCTTGACCAATATAATTAATGTCATTTTCACGATTGAAAACTCTTAAATTCAATGTACCGTCTTCGTTTACACGATACTCTAATTCAAAATTTCCAACAACAGCAGTTTCAGAAACACCACCAGTAGGCACACCCACTTTTCCATTGATTGTAATTCTGTCATTTACTTTTGTTGAAATAGATACACCTACTCTTCCGTCAGCTTCTAAACCTGGTGTTCTATCGGCTTGAACGTAATCAAAACCTAACTGAAGTTTTCCATCTTTATCATTGAATAAATCACTGAATAAAACTCCTGCTTTTTCAAATAAATTATTTGTTAATTGTGATTGACTTAAACCATCTTGACTTAAAAATCCACCAGTAGAAAGTAAATACAAAGCTTGTGTTTGACGTGTATCTTTATCATCTAACTTGGTTTGAATTTCCGATTTCATTACCGAACTAACTGTTGGAAAATTAATATTAAAATCGGGTTCAGGATTACTAATTGTTCCTTTCAAACCAATACTAACTTGAACTGGAACTTTTTTACTTATTGAAGAATTATCAATTAATACGGCTGGATTAGCTGAAGTTTCATAAATAGCTTCTAAATCAAGAATAGCTTTATATGGATCGCCTTCCCAAACGATGGAACCAAATTTTTTAACTTTAAATTGTTTGTCAATTAAACCTCCATATTTAAAATTATAAGAACCTTCCCAAATTTGAAAGTCACCTGTCATTTCAAATTTTCCTAACGTATTGATGCTCATTCCAAGTGTTCCTACTCCATTTCCTTTCATTCCATGGCCTGAATCTCTATCAAGAATTACTTCAATGTTTGCAACTGGAGTAATTTCAAAATCAAAATTCATTTCTAAGCCATTATAATTTCTTCCTCTTTGTTCAGTCTCTTGATTAATATTGTATTTTTCATTGTAGGTTTTGAAATGCATGTATTCATCATCGCCCACAGCATCGGCATCATTAATTGGGATTTTAATGTCTGTTCCTTTTTCAGATTCTGCACTAACATCAATAGATAAGCCGTTTGTTGGTCCATAAATTTTAGCTTCTCCATTGATGAAAGCAGTTCCAAAATAAGCTGCATCTTCACTATCTTTTGTATTTAAAACTAAAATTCTATCGGAATCGACATTCAAGTTTAATTCCCAATCGCCAAACTCTTTATGTTTGATAAATCCATAAAAGTTTCCTTCAGTTTCAAATTTTGTATCCGTAATTTGCGTGCGTTGAATAATAAATTTATCTCTAGTCACATCAACAATTGAATTTGGTTTTAAGGTATAATCTGCATTCAAATACGGAACCGTTAAACCTGCTTCATCCACAAAAAGTCTTCCGTTATAATCAATATTTTTTACGTTTCCATCAATTCGTGCATTTCCAGAGACAAATCCTCTGATGTTACTAATAGCTTCACCACCAAGATTACTTAAAACTCCCAAATTAAATTTTTGGAAATTCAAATCTAAATTAAGAAGAGTTTCATTATTAACTATTTGAATGTCACCACTTGCTTTGAATGAATCAAAGTTTTCGTTTTCAATAGCAGAATCAACTATGAATTTTGAAAAATTTTCATCTCCTTCAATTTCTAAACTCATGTTTCCAAGTTCGTTTTCATTAACAAATAAATCATTAATTACCAATGAAGCCGTAGGTTGATAAACAGAATTGTTTTGTTTTAAATTGACATCACCATTTACAAAACCATCAAATTTGAATTGCGGAACGTCGGGCGTTATTTTATTCAAATTGACATCTTTAAAAGTGAGTTGCAAATCTTTATTAGAAACTCCATTTATAAATCCGTTGAGTTTTAATGATTGATTTTCGTGCGAAACAACTACATCTTCAAAATTGAAATTTTTAAAATCTTTATCAAAAATTATTCTGTTTTTATCGTTTTCTTCTTCATTCAAATACCAAAGAAAATCTTTAAACATCATTTCCGATTTATTGAATCCAACAACGTTATTGTTGTCTTTATCAATTGTGTGAAATAAGTTCATGTTGTAAAAATCATTTCCTTTATTTCCTCCTTTAAACTCTGTCCTAATATTTAAAGTGTCATTTGAAGTGACATTAATTAATGAAAAATCTCTAATTTTATAATATTTAGATTT
The DNA here is from genome assembly GCF_027484205.1 of Flavobacterium sp. Classification (GTDB taxonomy): domain Bacteria; phylum Bacteroidota; class Bacteroidia; order Flavobacteriales; family Flavobacteriaceae; genus Flavobacterium. The sequence continues at coordinate 35,671 of NZ_JAIXUB010000013.1, read as the reverse complement.
TATACTATCTAATTCAATATAAGCATTGTAAAGAGGGTTTTTATTGTCAATTTCAACGTTTACTTTATCAACTGTAATATCAAAAGCTTCAATTTTAGTTGAAGTAAAATTCATTTTAAAATCATTTTCATTAGAATTTATAGTTCCTGAAAGTAAAGCATCATCAGACAAAACTATCGATGGATTTAACAATTCAATTACCTTGTTAAACTCTTTAAAATTGAATTTTAAATATTGATTTTTCTTAATATTGTTAGGTTTATAATTGGTATATAAACTTCCTAGAGAATTCTGAATCATTTTTGGAACTTGATTCAAATCAAATTTACCTTCAACATTTGCTTCAATTCCATCAATTGATTTAATAGTCATAAAACGCGTATTATTACTATCAAATGAGGAATTTAAAACTACATTATCAAAGAAATATTGGTCTTTAGGATTTTTATAAGATGCGTTTGAAAGTATAACTTCACCTTGCATATTATTGATAGAATTTCCTCTAACTTTCATGACAACATCACCTGCAAAAACGGCAACAGAATCTTTCATGAAATTTAATTTTTTCAAGTTTGCATAATCTACTTTTGCATGAAAATCATAAATATTTTCGCGTTTACTCAAATCGACAGTGCCATCAAAATCCATAAATAAATTTGGATCATTTATGTTTACTTTTCCTTTAAATAATGGTTTTTTAAAACTTCCATCAGCAATAATATTTTTGTAATTATAACCGTTATATAGGAAATTTTTAACTTCTCCTGAAAATTTTGTGTCCAAATATTTTTCAGTAAATCCTTTTCCATCAACATCAACATCTAAAGTAACTCTTCCTATATCTTTTTGATTTAAAAAAGTTCCTAAATCAAAATTATCCAAAACAATATTTCCTGAATATTTTGCATTATCAATATTGTCAATATTGGTCATAACTAATTTAGAAGCAACATTTCCTAGTTTTGTTTGCAATGTAAAATCAGCATCAATTGCTTTGGTTGTAATTTCTGCATCGCCTTTCAAATTGAATTTTCCTAACTTTCTCAATGAAGAAGGAAGTTTTTTTCCAAGAACATTTGGCAATAATTTTGTCAATTCATCATAGCTTGAAGCCACTTTATCAAATGAACCGTTCATATAAAATTCGCCTTGACCTTGTTTTGCAAAAAGATTTTTAAAATTTACATCGCCTTTAATTTCAGATTTTCTATCATCAATCAAGTGTAAATTTTTTGCTGTAAAATTGTTCAAAGTACCATCAATTTTACCTTTTAAAGTAAAAACTTTATCTTTTCCTAATTCATTATAAAAGTATCGAATATCATTTGATGCAATAGTTGCCGATTCTGTATTGACGTCAAAAATTACTTTATTATTGAAATCAGCAAAATCTTTTCTATCATATTTTAAGATTATATCTCCAACAAAATTTGACTCTTTAGTTTTTAAATCTAATTCCTTAAGTCGGATATTTTTTTTGGTATAAGTGAACTTAGATTTCAAATCTTCAACAACCAATCCACGATGGTCTTTGAAAGACATTTCTTTGATATTTGTAGTAACATCTGGTCCATAAATTTTGAAATCGGTTGCAGAAACATTCAAGTTTGTAAAATCAACATCTTTAGGATTTGCTCTGTTATAATCATGCATAACAAAACGACTATTTTTTAGCGTAATTTTATTTGATGTCATTAAAAACTTCTTTGTTCCTTTCTTTCCATCATCAAATGCTGCCACAAATTTATCGAGATTGGTGTCTTTATCTCCTTTATAGGTTTTTATATTTAGCAATAATTCATCAGCTTTTATATCGCCAAAAATTAAATCGCCATCAAGAAGCTTTTTTGTATCTAAAATATTAGTACTAATTCGTTTTGCGAAGATTAAAGTATCTTTTTTCTCATCTTTAATCATTACGTTTTTCATTTGAACGCCACCAAAAATGGTAACTTCAACATGTTCAACATTGATGTTAGTACCATAATCTTTATTCAATTCACTTGTAATATATTGTGCAATATAAGTTTGCACCGAAGGTAAAGAAAGTGCTATAGCAAGACCGAGAAGCAACAGAATCAGCACAATAATGGTGCGGAAAACTATTTTTCTAAAAGTTTTAAAACGTGTATTTTTCTTTTTTTCTTCCAAATTTTATTTAGCTTGAACAAGAAACCTTGAAAATAGTTACTTTTGCAAACGATGTAAAAATAATCGTTTTATAGCGGTTTATCAAATATAATTCAAAAATTGTGCCCAATGTCTTACAAAGATGTTTTTATTCTTGCTATTGAAAGTTCTTGCGATGATACCGCAGCAGCAATTCTGCATAACGATAAGGTATTATCAAATGTTGTTGCAGGTCAAAAAATCCATGAAGAATATGGTGGTGTTGTTCCAGAATTAGCTTCGAGAGCGCATCAGCAAAATATTGTTCCAGTGATAGATATGGCTTTAAAAAAAGCTAATATTACTAAAAATCAATTGTCGGCAATTGCATTTACTCAAGGTCCAGGATTGATGGGTTCATTACTTGTAGGAACTTCGTTTGCTAAATCTTTATCATTAGCATTAAATATTCCTTTAATTGCTGTAAATCACATGCATGCGCACATTTTGGCTCATTATATTGATGAAGATGGATTTGACAAACCTGAATTTCCATTTATTGCATTGACAATTTCTGGTGGACATACTCAAATTGTAAAAGTCAATGGTTTTTTTAATATGGAAATTATTGGCGAAACTACTGATGATGCTGTTGGTGAAGCTTTCGATAAATCGGCAAAAATAATGGGATTGCCTTATCCTGGTGGACCATTAATTGATAAATATGCCAAAGAAGGAAATCCAAAAAAATATCAGTTTACAAAACCAAAAATTGATGGATTAAATTTTAGTTTTTCGGGATTAAAAACTCAAATTTTATATTTTATTCAAAAAAATGTAGCCGAAAATCCAAACTTTATTGAGGAAAACAGAAATGATATTTGCGCTTCCATTCAACATACAATTATTGAAATTTTGATGGATAAATTAAAGTTGGCTGTAGCCGAAACCGGAATAAAACAAATAGCAATTGGTGGAGGTGTTTCTGCAAATTCAGGTATCAGAGAAACTTTAAAAAATGCTGAAGGAAAATATGGTTGGAAAACATTTATTCCGAAATTTGAATACACAACAGACAATGCTGCTATGATAGGAATTGTGGGTTATCAAAAATTTTTAGAGGAAAAATTTAATGACAGCACCGTAATTTCGAAAGCAAGAATTGAATTTTAATTATGCAATTATTCTACAATCAACATATAAAAGATACAGATACTTTCTTTGTTTTTGACAAAGAAGAAAGCAAACATATAATTAAAGTATTACGTAAAAAAGAAAGTGATATTTTATTTGTAACCAATGGATTAGGTTTTTTGTTTAAAACAAATATATCCTTAGCTTCAGATTCAAAATGTACTGTTAATGTAGTTTCGTTTGAAAAACAAGAAACACCAAAATTTAATTTGCATTTAGCGGTTGCTCCAACAAAAATGAACGAACGTTACGAATGGTTTTTAGAAAAAGTAACCGAGATTGGAATTCAAGAAATTACTCCTATTATATGCGAACATTCTGAAAGAAAAGTAATAAAAATAGATCGTTTTCAAAAGATAATTGAATCAGCAATGAAGCAATCATTACATTATTACATGCCAAAATTAAACGAACCAATTACTTTTAAAGACTTTATAAAAAAGAAAATTGACGGACAAAAATACATAGCTCATTGTGAAGAAACCGATAAAAAATCGTTGAAAAGTGAATTGAAAACAAATTCTGATATAACCATTTTAATTGGTCCAGAAGGTGATTTTTCTGTTAAAGAAATCCAATTAGCCTTGGACAATAATTATAATCCAGTATCTTTGGGAAACACTCGATTGAGAACCGAAACTGCTGCTGTTGTTGCTTGTCATAGTGTGGTTTATACAAATGAATGATTTTATGAAAAAATATTTAATTTTAGTTTTATTACTATCAATCAGTGGATTTTCACAAGAAATTGCACTCTTAAAATACAATGGTGGTGGCGATTGGTATGCGAACCCAACCTCATTACCAAATTTGATTAAATATGCAAACCAAAACATAAATACTAAAATCAAGTCTAAACCAGCAACCGTAGAACCAAGCAGTCCTGATTTATTTTCGTATCCTTTTGTACACATGACAGGACATGGAAATGTAGTTTTTAGTGACTCAGACATTATAAATTTAAGGAATTATATGCTTTCTGGAGGTTTTCTTCATATTGACGACAACTATGGAATGAATGAATTTATTAGAAAAGAAATTTCAAAAATATTTCCTAATAATAATTTAGTTGAACTTCCTGCTAGTCATCCTATTTTTCAGACACCAAATGTTTTTGCTGGTGGATTACCTAAAATCCATGAACACGATGGAAAACGACCACAAGCTTTTGGTATTTTCGAAAACAATCGATTGGTCTTGCTTTACACCTACGAATGTGACCTTGGTGATGGTTGGGAAGATGCTGAAGTAAACAACGATCCAAAAGAAGTTCGTGAGAAAGCTTTAAAAATGGGAGTTAATATTTTGAATTATATATTTAAAAACTAACTTTTGTTAAAATAACATGTCGTTTATCGATTTGTTAATAACTTGTTATTTACACTACAAAATTGATTGTTTTTTTATCATAAAATTGCGTTACTATTAACTAATAACCAAATATTATGAAAAAAATTCTTTTATCTGCATCAATTGTTATGATGCTTTTCTCTTGTCAAAGTGAAAACAGTTCTGAATCAGAAAATGTTAGTAAAGTTGCTCACAGAGGTTGCGCATCTCACGAAGTTCTTGAAGAACAATTAAGACAAAATCCAGAACTAGCAATTAAAATGAATGAAATTGAATCATTCACTGAAAAAGCAATTACCGAAGGAAGATTAGTAAACGGTAAAATTGAAATACCAGTAGTAGTAAACGTTTTATATAGAACTGCTGCTGAAAATATTTCTTTAGCTCAAATTCAATCTCAAATTGATGTTTTAAATAAAGATTTTAACGCAACAAACTCAGATTATAACCTTGTTCCAGCAGTATTTGCAGGAGTAAAAGCTAATGTTGGAATTACTTTCGTATTAGACCAAGTAATTAGAAAATCTACAACAAAAACTTCATGGGGAACAAGAGATGCAATGAAAAAAACTAATCAAGGTGGATTAGCGCCAACATCACCAACTACAAAATTAAATCTTTGGGTTTGTACAATTGGTGGTGGAATTTTAGGTTATGCTCAGTTTCCTGGTGGTGCTTCTGCAACTGATGGAGTTGTAATTGACTCTAAATATTTAGGAACAACGGGAACTGCAACTGCACCATTTAACAAAGGTAGAACTGCAACTCACGAAGTTGGTCACTGGATGAATTTACGTCACATTTGGGGTGATGCTACTTGTGGAAGTGATTTAGTAGCTGATACACCAACGCACAACGATGCAAACTATGGAATTCCTACTTACCCACATTACAGTACGTGCACAGGTACACCTATTGAAATGACAATGAACTACATGGATTATACTGATGATGCAGGAATGTATATGTTTTCATTAGGTCAAAAAGCTAGAATGGATGCTGTTTTTGCTGTTGGAGGTTCAAGAGCTTCTTTTAGAAATTAAAATAATCTAATTTATATTTTAAAACTCGTTTGCATTAGTAAACGAGTTTTTTATTTTTACAGAAAATAATTTTAGAAACAAATGAATAATATAAATCTTCTAATTACTGAAGAAATCCAAAACTTTATAAAAGAAAAATCTTTTGTTTCTGTATCAAAATTGGCACTTCAAAGAAATCCTTTTCCAAAACTTGATTATAAACTTTTATTGAATCAAATTGAAGCTCGTTCAAAGTCAAAAGAAAAACTTCCAACATGGTTCAACACATCGAAAATAATTTATCCAAATAAAATATCCGTTGAACAAACATCTTCTGAAATAACAGCTAAATACAAATCAGAAATAGTTTCAGGAGAAAGTTTAATCGATTTATCAGGAGGTTTTGGCGTAGATGATTTTTATTTTTCTAAAAAAATTAACCAAGTGATTCATTGTGAAATAAATAATGAATTATCAGAAATTGTTTCACATAATTTTGACCAATTAAAATCTCAAAATATAAAATGCATTTCAGGAGATAGCTCAGAAATTCTTGAACAATTGAATCAAAAATACACATGGATTTATATTGATCCATCAAGAAGAAACGATACAAAAGGTAAAGTTTTTATGTTGAAAGATTGTTTACCAAATGTTCCTGACTTACAAGATTTTTATTTCAAATTTTCAAATAACATTTTAATAAAAACGGCGCCAATATTAGATTTAAAAGCTGGATTATTGGAACTAAAAAATGTAAAAAACATTCATATTGTAGCTGTTGATAATGAAGTTAAAGAATTAATTTGGGAAATTGAAAAAGATTTTAATAGTGAAATCAACATCAAAACAATAAACTTCAATAAAGAAAAAATAGAGCAGTTTGATTATCTATTTAATTCAAACGGAATTCCTAGCTATAGTTTACCTGAAAAATATTTATATGAACCAAATAGTGCCATTATGAAATCTGGTGGTTTTACGGAAATTGGAAATAGGTTTTCATTAAAAAAAATTCAGCTTCACTCACATCTTTATACTTCAAATCAAATTGTTGATTTTCCTGGTAGAATTTTTGAAATTCAAAAAATTGTAAACTATTCTAAATCAGAAATGAAAGAATTTTTAGAAAATCAAAAAGCGAATATAACTGTAAGAAACTTTCCTGAAACTGTAGAAAATATTAGAAAAAAATGGAAAATAAAAGACGGTGGAAATCAATATTGCTTTTTTACCACAGACATTAATAACAATAAAATAGTTTTAATTTGCACTAAAATAAAATAATAATGAGAAATCTAACTATACTATTTTTAATTCTTTTTACTTCAAATTCATTCTCACAGATAGAATGTGAATTTGATTCCGATATAAATGATACAAGTGGAACATATAAAAATACGAAAGATTATGTAATGCATGAGAGGTATTTTGGAAATAACAAAGCGACTTTGTTTTTCTCTTTAGTCAATGCCGATGGTTTAATTTCTTTAAATGTTCAATATATTCAAAAAAACTCCGATTTTATATCTGCAAAATGTTTGGACAAAAATTCAAAAGTTTATGTTCAATTAGCTAACGGAAAAGTTATTACATTACTCGGAATAGAACAAGAAAATTGTGGAAATTTAGTTCGAAATGAAAATGAAAACATCCGATTTATATCAGGTTATTTCTTATTTATGAAAGACAGTTATGAGGAATTAAAAAAATCTCCAATTGAAATTATAAGAATAAAATTTGCAGGAGAAATGCAAGATTTCATAATAAAATCAGAATTAATTTCTGAACTTGATGGAAAAACATATAAGCCTGAAAATTATTTTATCAATTATTTAAAATGTGTTGAATAACATTTAATCACATTTCCATTTAAAGTTAGACAAATTATCTAAATTACTATCTTTCAAATTATAATGCCACCACTCAGAATCAAATGATTTGAAATTATTTTTGAGCATAACTTCTTTTAATAATTTTCTATTATTTTTCACTTCTTCAGATAAATTTTGATAATCATGACTTGCTTCTACACCGAAAAAGTCAAATGAAGTTCCCATATCAATGTCATTACCATTTGAATCTACTAAAGTAATATCAACTGCTCCGCCTCTATTGTGAATTGAACCTTTACTTGGATCGGCAACATAATCAGGATTTGAAACAATTTCCCACATACGTTTCTGAACATCTAAAGGTCTATAACAATCAAAAATCTTAATCCTATATCCTTTTTCAATAAAATCTTTATTTGCATTAATCAAAGATTTTACAGTTTTTAAACGCAAATAACATGCTGCACAATCATAAACTTTTTCATTTAAAAAGTTATCTGAAGTAGCATATTTTATATCTAAAACAAAATCATTACTGTAATTTTTAAGATTAACAAAAGTAGTATCAATATTATCTTCAAATGAAATAAAAGAATTTGTTTTTGAAGGACTTTTTTTTATTTTTTCTATCTCCTCATTAGCAATATATTGATTAGCTAATCGAACCTCTTTTACAGATTTGCATGAAAATGCGATAAATAAAAACAGAAGTAAAAAAACTTTTTTTAGAATTGTCATAACAATATGAATTGATTGACAATTTAAGAATTTTTTTTAAACAAAAAAACCTTCTTTTTCAAGAAGGTTTTAGTTGTGATCCCAGAAGGATTCGAACCTTCGACCTACTGCTTAGAAGGCAGTTGCTCTATCCAGCTGAGCTATGGAACCAATTTTAATAATAAATTATTAAAAGTCGGGGTGGCAGGATTCGAACCTGCGGCCTCCTGCTCCCAAAGCAGGCGCGATAACCGGGCTACGCTACACCCCGAAAACATAAAAAGCGGAGAGTAAGGGATTCGAACCCTTGGTACAGTTTCCCGTACGCTTGTTTAGCAAACAAGTCCTTTCGGCCACTCAGGCAACTCTCCAAAATTCAATATATAATATAAGAACTTTTCTCTTTAAGCGGTTGCAAATGTAAGTTATCATTATAATATTTACAACATTTTAAACTCTTTTTTTTAATATTAATTTTACATTTTAATGAAATGATTAAAAATCAAATATATACAAGAAGTTATTTTTTATCTCACAAATAAATTTAGGATTTCTTTTGCTTAAAAATGTATTTTCCCTAAAAAATAGTAGATTTGCATTACAAACTAACAAGCAAAATCTCAAACTTTAAAGTCATGAATAAAAAAATAGTAATTGTTTCTGCTGCTAGAACTCCAATTGGTAGTTTTATGGGTTCATTATCAAGTGTTTCTGCTACTCACCTTGGTGCTGCCGCAATCAAAGGAGCATTAAATAAAATTAATTTAGATCCAAATTTAGTTGATGAAGTTTTTATGGGCAATGTTGTACAGGCTGGAGTTGGACAAGCACCTGCAAGACAAGCTGCTCTTTTTGCAGGATTATCAAATGAAGTAGCTTGTACTACTGTAAATAAAGTTTGTGCATCTGGTATGAAATCTATAATGTTTGGAGCACAAGCAATTTTAGCTGGTGATGCTGAAATTGTAGTTGCTGGTGGAATGGAGAATATGAGTATGATTCCACATTATGTAAATATGAGAAATGGAGTAAAATTTGGACCAACTACTATGCTAGATGGAATGCAAAAAGATGGTTTAGTTGATGCTTACGACAATAATGCTATGGGAGTTTCTGCTGACCTTTGTGCATCAGAATATAAAATATCACGTGAAGAACAAGATGCATTTGCAATTCAATCTTATGAACGTTCTGCAAAAGCATGGGAATCAGGTAAATTTGATTCTGAAGTAGTTCCTGTTGCTGTTCCACAAAGAAAAGGAGAACCAATTATGGTTACCAAAGATGAAGAATATACAAATGTAAAACTAGATAAAATACCATCTTTAAATGCCGTTTTTACAAAAGACGGAACGGTTACTGCTGCAAACGCTTCAACAATAAATGATGGTGCAGCAGCTGTAATCTTGATGAGTGAAGAAAAAGCACTTTCAATGGGATTAAAACCATTAGCATATATAAGATCTTATGCTGATGCAGCTCAAGAACCAAAGTGGTTTACAACTGCTCCGGCGAAAGCATTACCAAAAGCATTAGAAAAAGCAGGTATAGCAATATCAGATGTTGATTATTTTGAATTTAATGAGGCTTTTTCTGTTGTAGGTTTGGCTAATGCAAAAATATTAGGTTTACCAAATGATAAAATTAATGTCAATGGTGGTGCAGTTTCACTAGGTCATCCTCTTGGTTGTTCAGGTGCAAGAATTGTTGTAACTCTAATAAACGTTTTACAACAAAATAATGCTAAAATTGGTGCTGCTGCAATTTGTAATGGTGGCGGCGGTGCTTCAGCAATTGTTATTGAAAAAGCTTAAATTATTCACTTATTAATTCATAAATTTATTTTAATAGATGTTTGCCATTTGTAATTTATCTATAATTCCAATGCGATTTGAACCAAGCGACAAAAGCGAAATTGTTTCTCAAGTTCTTTTTGGTGAGCATTTTGAGATTATTGAACAAGATAGGCAATGGTCAAAAATTAAATTGAATTTTGACAGCTATGAGGGTTGGATTGATTCCAAACAATATCAAATAATTTCTAAAGAAAACTATGATATTCTTTGTAATGAAGCCTTGATTTTGAATTCTGATTTGGTGGAATACATTTCTGCTCCAAATAATATTTTGATTCCAATTACATTAGGTGCATCACTATCATTCTTAAACCATTCCGAGATTAATACTCAAAATTATGAATTTGAAGGTTTAAAAATTAGCGGTGTAAAACAAAAAAACGATTTGGTAAATACAGCATACATGTATTTAAATGCTCCTTATCTTTGGGGTGGAAAAACGCCTTTTGGAATTGATTGTTCAGGTTTTACACAAATGGTTTATAAACTAAATGGCTATAAATTATTAAGAGACGCTTCACAACAGGCGTCACAAGGTGAAGTTTTAAGTTTTATTGAAGAAAGTGAACCTGGTGATTTAGCTTTTTTTGACAATGAAGAAGGTAAAATTATCCATGTTGGAATTATGCTTGAAAATAATTACATCATTCATGCCAGTGGAAAAGTTAGAATTGATAGATTAGATCATTTAGGAATATACAACGCTGAGCAAAATAGACATACGCATCGATTAAGAGTTATTAAGAAAATTATATAAAAAAAGTCCTGAGTTTATCAGGACTTTTTTGTTGAAATGCTTGCTACTTTAAGATTTTGGAGTAACAACAGAATCAACAACATGAATTACACCATTAGATTGATTAACATCTGCAATAGTAACCTTTGAACTATTTCCGTTTTCATCTGTTAAGTATAAATCGTTGCCTTTCATCCAAGCACTTAGAGTTCCACCTGAAACAGTTTTTAATGTTGCTTTACCATTTCCTGCTTTTATTGCTTTTGCAATATCTGAAGAATTCATTTTTCCTGCAACCACATGATACGTCAAAATAGTTTGCAAGGTTTTTAAATTTTCAGGTTTTAATAATGTTTCTACCGTTCCTTTTGGCAATTTATCAAATGCAGCATTTGTTGGAGCAAAAACAGTAAATGGTCCTTTTCCTTGAAGTGTCTCTACCAATCCTGCAGCTTTTACAGCGGCTACTAAAGTGGTATGATCTTTAGAATTCACAGCGTTTTCAATAATGTTTTTTGACGGATACATTGGAGCACCACCAACATTGACTGTTTTTTCTTTTTGTGCAAAAGTCATAGTTGATGCAAAAAGTGAACATGCTAAAACAAAAGCTGACATTAAATTTTTAGTTTTCATAATTATTTTTTTTAAAGTTTATAGCATGATTTACGCTCAAAAGAAAGCATTGGTTTTTATGAATGTTTAATTTAACATTAGTTTAGTAATTGATTTTTTTTGAAAGAATATAAAATATATGTACTTTTAGTTTTCTATTTATATAGAAAACAGGTTGTTAAATAAATTTTTATATCAAAACATTATGCAACTAAAAGCTAGAACCTTAAAGGAAGAATTACTTCATCAACGAAAAAAAAATATTTCAGTTGAAAATTTATTAGAAGAAGTCTATACCATTTTACATTTAAATGAACTCGAAAGAAATAGTATTAAATCGAATTTAACATCTAAAAGTTCAACAAATACTAATGATTTTGATTTCGAATTATTAGAAACTGACAAAATTTTTCATATCAATCAAATTGAAAAGGTTTGTACAGATTATAGGTTACGTTTCTTAAATAGCAGTTTGTTTAAAAATGAAATCCCAGAGGAAGCTATTTCGGAGATTAGAACTTTAGAAAAAACACACAAAACTACATTAGAAGGTTTTAAAATTATGGCTCCAAGTAAGGCGTTTAATTTGAAAAATTATGACGATCCTTTATTGTTTGCACCCATTGGAAATGATTATTACTATTTAATTCATAAATGGGGTAATGATTTAGCTTGGTACAGAAAGATTGCTGTGCTACCTCTAAAAAATATAATAAATTTTACATTTTTTTGTTTTTTAGTAAGCTTGGTTTTAACATTTTTAACTCCAGAAACGAAATTAAGCAAATCAATTTCTTATGCACCATTAATCATCTTTTTATTTATGTTTAAATCTATAGTAGGAACAGTCTCTTACTACTTTTTTATGATGGGTAAAAACTTTAATAATATGATTTGGAATAGAGAGTTTAAAGAGAACTAATGAAATTTTAATTCTGTCATTGTAATAAACTAAAAATGTTATCGTTATTAAGATATAATTACAATTTTAATAATAGTAACTTAAAACATATTTTTTATGATAGATGAAAAAGATTTTAATAGCTTAAACAAACCTAGAAGTAAAAAGTTACATGCAAAAGTTGATTTTTCTGCTATGGTTAGTATTTCGTTTCTATTAATCATTTTCTATATGGTTATGATAGAAATTAGTAAACCTAAAGCAATGAATTTGGGTTTACCAGATATGTGTGGAGAAATTACGTGTGGAATTAGTTGTGGTCCAAGACCAGATAGAGTCATTACTATTTTACTTGATGACAACAATAAAGTAATAACTTATCAAGGTTTACTTGAAGTACCTGACGATAAACCAAAAACCCTCAGTTATGGAAAAGAAGGAATTAGAAAGGAATTACTGAAGAAAAACAAAATAATAACAGAACAACTTGGTGACCAAGATCGAGGAGCGATTGTTATTATCAAACCTAGTAAGAAATCAAATTTTGGTAATTTAATTTCAATATTAGATGAAATGGCGATTACTAATATTCAGACTTATGCTATTGTAAATGATTTTACTCCAGATGAAGCTAAATTATTGGCTATGAATTAAATCAAATTTCCTATTAAAGATGTTACCCTAGCCCTGATGGAAGCGACATCCTTTTTATTTTTTCTTTAAAAATAAAAAGATATAGCGAACAGCAGGAAATAGCTTCAAATAAATCACAAAAAAAGCTCCCAATTTCTTGAGAGCTTTTATTATTTTAGAAATTCAGAGAATTATTTTCCTCCTTTTTCCATTTTAGCTTTTAATTCAGCTAAGATATCATTGTTATCTCCTAAAGTTGAAGCTTGATTATTATTGTTAGAAGCAGCAACTGATTCTGTAGCAGCTTTAACATTTTTCTCTTCTTCTTCTCTAAAGATAGCTGTGTGAGAAGCAACAACTCTTTTGAATTCTTTGTTGAACTCAATTACTTTGAATTCAGCTTCGTCACCTTTTTTCAATTTTTTACCATCTTCTTTTTCTAAGTGACGTGTTGGAATAAATGCAACAACATCATCTCCAAAATCTACAGTAGCACCTTTGTCAACGATTTCAGCAATTGTTCCTGTGTGGATAGTTCCAACAGCAAATGCATCTTCGTGTTTATCCCAAGGATTAGCAGTTGTTTGTTTGTGACCTAAAGATAATTTACGTCCGTCAACATCTAATTCTAATACTACAACTTCTAATTTGTCACCTACGTTAACAAATTCAGATGGATGTTTGATTTTCTTAGTCCAAGATAAGTCAGAGATGTAAACTAATCCATCAATTCCTTCTTCTAATTCTACGAAAATACCAAAGTTTGTAAAGTTTCTAACGATACCTGTATGTTTAGAACCTACTGGATATTTAGCTGTGATATCTGTCCATGGATCTTGAGTCATTTGTTTGATACCTAATGACATTTTTCTTTCGTCTCTGTCAAGAGTTAAAACAACTGCTTCAACTGTATCACCAACTTTTACGAAATCTTGAGCACTTCTTAAGTGAGTTGACCAAGACATTTCAGAAACGTGGATTAAACCTTCAACACCTTCAGCAACTTCAATGAAAGCACCGTAATCAGCGATAACTACTACTTTACCTTTCACTTTGTCACCAACTTTAAGTTCAGCACCAAGTGCATCCCATGGGTGAGCGTTTAATTGTTTTAAACCTAATTGGATTCTTGTTTTTTCGTCATCGAAATCAAGGATAACTACGTTCAATTTTTGATCTAATTCAAGAACTTCACTTGGGTGATTGATTCTAGACCAAGAAAGGTCAGTAATGTGGATTAATCCATCAACACCACCTAAGTCAATAAACACACCATAAGAAGTAATGTTTTTAACAACACCTTCTAATACTTGTCCTTTTTCTAATTGACCAATAATTTCTTTTTTCTGAACTTCGATATCTGCTTCGATAAGTGCTTTGTGAGATACAACAACATTTTTGAATTCGTGGTTGATTTTCACAACTTTAAATTCCATCATTTTATTCACATATACATCGTAATCACGGATTGGTTTCACATCAATTTGTGAACCTGGTAAGAATGCTTCAATTCCGAAAACATCTACAATCATACCACCTTTAGTTCTACATTTAACAAAACCTTGAACAATTTCTCCAGTTTCGTTAGCAGCAATAACTCTATCCCATGATTTGATAGTTCTAGCTTTTCTGTGAGATAATACTAATTGACCTGTTTTGTCCTCACGAACATCAATTAATACTTCTACTTTGTCACCTACTTTTAAGTTTGGGTTGTAACGGAATTCGTTTAAAGAAATAACACCTTCCGATTTTGCATTAATGTCAACAATTGCGTCTCTGTCAGTAATTCTTACTACTACACCTTCTACAACTTCTTCTTGATCTGTAGAGATGAAAGTTTTAGAAACTAAATCTTCGAATTCTTGTAAGTTTTTAGCATCTACTGCATCAATTCCTTCTGCATAATTGTGCCAGTTAAATTCGTTTAAAAACGCTTGTTGTTCTTTGTTTAATTCAGACATGCTGATAAAAAATTTGTATGCCGTGCTTCTTGAGTTTATTATCGAATAGAAAACAGTGGCAGTGTTTTACATAAATAGTTGATACCTAAAGGAAACTCTTCTTCGCCAAAAGGTTTGCAAAAGTAAGCATAATTTATTAATTACAAAATATTTACAACTACAAAATATTAAAAACCTACAATAAAGAAAAAACCCTATCAAATCATTACTTTAATAGGGTTTTTAAATACAAAATTTAAATATGTTTAATGACTTACATTAGCCACTTCATCAGGATTGTGTTTGTGTTTGAAGAAAATTGCAAATAAAACGGTTATTACCAATGCATATATTGCAAATGTTAACCATATATTATGCCAATCTTTAACATCGTTATGAGTAAAATAATTGTCTATTAAGTATCCACTTGACAAACTACCTAAAACAGCACCAAAACCATTAGTCATCATCATAAATAAACCTTGAGCGGAGGAACGAATTTTTGAATCTGTAGTTGTTTCAACAAATAATGAACCTGAAATATTAAAAAAGTCAAAAGCAAATCCATAAACTATATTTGACATTATAATCATCCATAAACTATTAATTGGATCACCATAAGCAAAGAATCCAAAACGTAAAACCCAAGCAATTAAACTAAATAACATTACTTTTTTAATACCAAAACGTTTTAAGAAAAAAGGAATTGCTAAAATAAAAATGGTCTCTGAAATTTGTGAAATAGACAATACTATATTAGCTGACTTTACAGCAAATGTATCAGCAAATTCTGGAACTTTACTAAAATCTTTAATATAGGTTTCACCATACATATTAGTCAATTGTAATGCAGCTCCTAAAAACATACTAAAAATGAAAAAAGTTGCCATTTTTGTTTGTTTAAATAATTTAAATCCTTGTAAACCTAACTTTTCTGCTAATGAAGCATTAGTGCTATTAATTTCATTTTTAGGCGGACATTTAGGTAAAGTCATTGAATATATACCAAGTAAAATTGCAAAAAATGCAGCAATATAAAATTGATTACATTGGATAGCCATTCCTGTCAAGTTTGATATTCTATTTCCAATTTCTAAACCAAAAGCTAGAGGTGATTCGGGATCACTCACTAAATTAGTTATCCACATTGCAACGATAAATCCTATTGTTCCAAAAACTCTAATTGGTGGATAAACTTTAACTACATCATAATCATTATTTTTTAAAATTGTATAGGAAAGCGCATTGGACAATGATAATGTTGGCATATAAAAAACCATCGCAAGAAGCATAACCCAAAAAAATGACGACGCATTATCTATATTTGGAATAATTAATAATGTAACACCATACAAAATATGATGTAATCCATATAATTTTTCTAAGTTCATAAACTTATCCGCAATTATTCCAGAAATTGCAGGCATTATAATAGACGCAATTCCTAAAGTAGAAAAAACAATTCCAAATTCTTGACCACTCCATTGTTTAAAACCGAATCCATAACTTGCTAATGTTGTCAACCATGCACCCCAAACAAAAAGTTGGAAGAAATTCATTAGAGTTAATCTAAACTTTATACTCATAATAATATGTTTTTGTAACGTAAATAGAATGTAAATCTACTATTAAAATTGAGATTTACAAATGATTTGAGAATGAATTTATGAATTGATTACTTCGTCAACTAAATCTAAAACTGCTTGAAATTGTTCTTCTCTTGAAAGATAAGAATTATCAATTTCAATGGCGTCATCAGCTATTACTAAAGGTGAATCATCTCTGTGTGTATCAATATAATCGCGTTCTTGAACATTTTTTAAAACTTCTTCATAAGACACATTATCACCTTTAGCTTGAAGCTCTTCAAATCGTCTTTGCGCTCTTGTTTCTGCGCTTGCTGTCATGAATATTTTAAGTTCGGCATCAGGAAAAACAACAGTACCAATGTCGCGCCCATCCATGACGATTGCTTTATTTTTTCCCATTTCCTGTTGCTGTTCCACCAATTTTGCTCTGACTTGAGAAACTTCTGCAACTTTACTCACAAAACTTGAAACTTCAATGGTGCGGATTTCTTTTTCGATATTGATATCATTCAAAAACATTTCTGCAAATCCTAAATCAGCATTAAACTCAAAGTGCAATTTTATTGAAGGTAAACTATTTATAAGTGTTTCTTTATCAAAAAAGTCTTTTGAAATATAACCGTTTTCCATAGCAAAAAAGGTTACTGCTCGATACATTGCACCTGTATCAACATAAATATATCCAAAATGTTTTGCTAATTGCTTAGCCAAAGTGCTTTTGCCAGTTGAAGAAAATCCGTCAATTGCTATAGTAATGTTTTTCAAAAGTTTGTGTTTTAAGTTTAATATCTGCTATCAGAAAAATCAATTGTTAATCCAAAAAGACTTGTATTTGCTGCTAAAGTATATCTCGAATAGGAATAATTAAATTTTATTTTACCCATTTTCAATCCCATTCCAACCGATAATCCTGAAAAATTTCTTTGCTCTAAAACTCTTAATTCTTCAGCTCTTCTAAAGTTATATCCAAATCGTAAATTGAATCCTTTTTTAGGAAACAACTCTGCTCCAAAAACGACATGACGCAAAGCATTATTGACAAAACCAACTTTTTCAGGAGTTGCATCGCCATCAATACTTCCAACCGCTCTATTTGGATTTGAAAAAGCGATATTCCATTGTTGCAAGTTTTCTAACGTTAAATGCCATCTAATAGGCACATTTTCAACTTCTTGAGAAACTCCTAATAATATTTCTAAAGGCAACTTTTCTTGTGTTCCTGCGTATGTTGTAATTTGGGTTCCAACATTTCTAACAACTAAAGCCCAATTGACATCGTTTTTTACATCAATAAATAAAGCACCAAAGTCAACTGCTGCTCCAAAGGAATTATAACTTTCTAAGGTTGAGGAAATTAATTTTGCATTAGCACCAAAATAAAATTCAGTAAATGGAACATTGTATGCGTAACCAAAAGAAAGCGCCATATCACTACCTGTAAATGAAGATGTTGGCTGTCCATTTTCATCATAACCATCAAACTTTCCATAATTTACATAATTTACACCTGCATGAAATGTTTGCACATGTCGATCATAAGTATAGGCATAGGCTGCTGTTCCGTAGGTTACTTCGCCATAATAATTACCATAATTCAAAGACAAATGATTGTCCATTTCGGCATTGATTGTTGCCGGATTGAAATGGGCTTGATTGACATCATTATCATAAATTGTCAACACCTTTCCGCCCAAAGCAGCTTGACGTGGAGAGGTTACCAAGTTTAGAAATTGATACACTGATTTACCGCCAATTTGTGCGTTGATTTGGACACAAAAAAGCAATGAAAAACCAATAAAAAGTTTTTTTAACATATAAAATATAGCAATTTCTCTAACTATAACGGAAATGCGAAGATATTATTTTTAAAGTTAGTATAAAAACAAAATAAAAAGGCGTAAGAAATAAACTTACGCCTTCCAAAAATTTTAAATGGATGAATTAATCAATAACCTTAGCATTTTTAACTTTTTGATTTGTTATAGCAATATCAATTACTTCACTCATTTCTTTTACATAGTGAAACGTTAAACCTTCTAAATAATCAGATTTAATTTCTTCGATATCGCTTTTATTTTCATGACATAGTATGATTTCCTTGATGTTAGCTCTTTTTGCAGCAAGAATTTTTTCTTTAATTCCACCAACAGGAAGTACTTTTCCTCGAAGTGTAATTTCACCTGTCATGGCCAAACTCTTTTTAATTTTCTTTTGTGTTAACAACGAAACCATTGAAGTTAGCATTGCAATTCCAGCACTTGGACCATCTTTTGGAGTTGCACCTTCTGGAACATGAAGATGAATATTATATTTAGATAAAACCTCTTGATTTAAACCAAATAACTCTGCATTTGCTTTAATATATTCCAATGCAATTGTAGCTGATTCTTTCATGACTGTACCTAAATTTCCTGTTAAGGTAAGTGAGCCTTTTCCCTTAGAAATCAATGATTCAATAAAAAGTATATCACCACCAACAGAAGTCCAAGCTAAACCTGTAACAACTCCTGCAACATCGTTTCCTTCTGCTTTGTCACGCTCTAATTTTGGTGAACCAAGAACTTTTACAATATCCTCTTCTGTAATTTTTTTGTTGTATTCTTCCTCCATTGCTACTGATTTTGCAGCATTTCGAATGACTTGAGCAATTTTTTGTTCTAAACTTCTTACACCAGATTCACGAGTATAACCTTCAACAATTTTTTCTAATTGTTTTTTTCCAATAGTTAAATCTTTAGAAGTTAATCCGTGTTCTTTTAATTGCTTTGGAAACAAATGTTGGCGTGCAATTTCAACTTTTTCTTCTGTTGTATAACCTGTCATTTTTATTACTTCCATCCTATCTTTCAAGGCAGGTTGAATAGTTGACATCGTATTTGAAGTTGCAATGAACATTACTTTTGACAAATCATAACCCATTTCAAGGAAATTATCATAAAAAGCATTGTTTTGTTCTGGATCTAAAACTTCTAATAAAGCTGATGATGGATCACCCTGATTGCTGACAGAAAGTTTATCAATTTCATCCAAAATAAACACAGGATTTGAAGTTTGTGCTTTTTTGATGCTTTGAATAATTCTTCCAGGCATTGCTCCAATATACGTTTTTCTGTGACCACGAATTTCTGCCTCATCACGCAATCCGCCAAGTGAAATTCTAACATATTCTCTTCCTAAAGCTTCTGCAACTGATTTTCCAATAGAAGTTTTTCCAACTCCTGGAGGTCCAGTTAAACAAATAATAGGCGACTTCATGTCATTTCGCAATTTTAAAACTGCCAAATGTTCAATCATCCTTTTCTTAACATCTTCCAATCCAAAATGATCTCTATCTAAAACTTTTTGAGCATTTTTTAAATCGAAATTATCTTTTGAAAATTTATTCCAAGGTAAATCTAAAAATAAATCTAAATAATTTCTTTGAATCCCAAAGTCTGGTGCTTGCGGATTCATACGTTGCATTTTTGCAAACTCTTTTTCAAAGTGTTTTTGCGTTTTTTCGTCCCAAGTTTTTGTTTTAGCACGTTGACGCATTTCTTCAAATTCTTGCTCATTAGAAACACCTCCAAGTTCTTCTTGAATGGTTTTCATTTGCTGATGCAAGAAATATTCGCGCTGTTGTTGGTCTAAATCAAATCGAACTTTTGATTGAATATCATTTTTCAATTCTAATTTTTGCAACTCAACATTCATGTACCTTAAGGTTTCTAATGCTCGTTCTTTTAGAACATTCATCATCAATAAATTTTGTTTTTCCTCAACAGTAAGATTCATGTTTGAAGAAACAAAATTGATTAGAAACGATTGACTTTCAATATTTTTGATAGCAAAAGTAGCTTCAGAAGGAATATTAGGACTTTCTTTTATAATTTCAATTGCTAATTCTTTGATTGAATCTACAATTGTAAAAAATTCAGAATCATGTTTTCCGGGACGTTTTTCGGGAACTTCTTTAATTTGCGCTTTTATATATGGTTTTTCAGAAATTACTGCATCAATTTCAAATCGTTTCTTTCCTTGCAGAATAACAGTAATATTACCATCAGGCATTTTTAGAACTCTTAAAATTCTTGCTACAGTTCCAACTTGATGAATATCATTTTTAGTTGGATCTTCATCTTCTTCATTTTTTTGAGCAACAACACCAATTATTTTGTTACCAGCATTAGCCTCGTTAATAAGTTTTATAGATTTATCTCTTCCTGCAGTAATTGGAATAACAACGCCAGGAAAGAGAACAGTATTTCTCAAAGGTAAAATTGGTAACGACGAAGGAAGTTCTTCATTAGCCATTTCTTCTTCATCTTCTGGAGTTAATAATGGAATCAATTCGGCTTCAGAGTCAAATTCTTGAAGTGACAAATTGTCAAAGGCGATTATTTTTTGATTTGACATAGTTTTGAATAAGTCAATATGACATTAAAATTTTAAACAAATATAGCATTTTGATAAAGTTTGCGAAATTAAAATCGACGTAAAGCATTAAAAATGCTATAAAGTCGAGATGAAATGCTGTTTATCGATAGTTGTTATAAAAATGCAATGATTATGCCACAAAAAAAATCCGCCATAAAGACGGATTTTTATATTTAAAAATATTTTTTTATAAATAAGTGACTTCAAAAGTTCCTTCAGTTACGTTGTATGTTGCGGTTGAAAAGAAACTAGTTGCATTAAAATTAAAAGTTCCTTTAATTCTTTTTGTAGAAGTATTGTGACTTATAATTGTAACCGTTCCAGTTTCACCACCAAAAACACCTTCACCTGTTGAATTTAAAATATAATTACCCATGTAAGTTCCACCAAACTCAATATTATAAGTACCAGGTGTTATTGTATTTGGAAAAGCTAAATTAATATTTTCTACAGCTCCACGTCTTCCGATAATTGAAATAACTCCACTATTATTGTATCCATCAACATTAGTTGGATTAAAGTTAGCACCATTTAACTTTGCGAAAAATGAATTATCTGATGGTGAAGTTGTATCAGAAGTATAAGTTAAATTAAATTGTCCGTTTGTAAATTCCTTAGTTTCAATTGTATCTCCTGTATCATCAGTAAATCGAACACCTGTAAACTTAAATGTTCCTGTAATATTATTTGTTGAAGAATTTAAACTTACAATATTAACTTCTGCAGTGTCATTATACTCGGGAAAATCCGCAAAATTTACATCGCCATTACTAACACTTACAAAACTACTCTCTGAAACAGAACCATTTGAATAGACTAAACCTAGTCCCATTCCTGTAGAATCAAAATCATCCCACGTATATGTTCCAACAGTTCCATTTGGAATTGTAATTTGAAAAAATTCACCTGTTGACGTTTTTAAACCTGAAATTGCAATATATTCTGAATTAACTATAGCCTGAGTTACATTTGCTACAAAAGTTTGTCCATCAAAATCTACTTTAAAAGTTCCTGTCACGGTTCCTCCGCCACCTCCACCGCCACCAGAACCACCGCCTGATGAAGGATCAATAGCTGAATCAATTGGTTCATTATCACAAGATATGAATGTAAATGCGCTAAAAAGTACGATTAAAGCAGATAAAAATTTTATTTTTTTCATTTTGGTTATTTTTTTCAAATATAATTATTTTTTATAAACTAAAAATTATTTTTTGTAGTACGTTATTTTGATAAAACTACATTCTTTTTCATAAAACTTAATACGATATAACCTAGTAGAAAGAAAATTGCTAATATAAAAATAGAGTTTTTTAATGAGTCTGAAATTGCACCAACAAAACCAAAAATAAATGTTCCTAAAACTATAGCGATTTTTTCAGTAACATCGTAAAAGCTAAAATAAGTTGCATGATCTTCCGTCTCAGGTAATAATTTAGAATATGTTGAACGAGAAATAGATTGTATTGCTCCTAAAACCATTCCAATTCCTGATCCAAGCAAATATACTTGTAAATCAATAAATTCACTTTTTGCATTGGTAAAATATATGGCTAAACATACAATTCCCCATATTGCTATAGTTATTTTTAAGGTTTTAATATTTCCAATTTTATCAGAAATTCTTGAAAATAGAAATGCTCCAAAAATGGCAACAATTTGAATTAAAAGAATAATTATTATCAATTTACTTGTTTCGATTCCTAACTCTTTTTTGACATAAATTCCTAATAATAAAATAATAGTTTGAACACCAACACTATAAAAAAAGAAAGCAGAAAGAAATAGTTTTAAACTCATTTGATTTTTTAAAGCAATTAAAACACCTTTAAGTTCTTTAAAACCTTTAAAAATAAAATCTTTTTCTGGTTTTTTATGAAATACATTATTAGGTAAATGATAAAAAGTAATTTGTGCAAAACCCATCCACCAAATTCCAACCATTAGAAAAGAAATTCTAGCAGGTAAAGAAGCATCATTTATTCCAAATAATTCTGGTTTCATTACCATTATCAGATTAAATGCTAATAATAAAACCGAACCAGTATATCCAAACATAAAGCCTTTTGCACTAACTCTATCTTGTTGTTCTGGATGCGCTATTTCTGGCAAATATGAATTATAAAAAACAAAACTTCCCCAAAAACCAATACTTGCTAAAATTGTAAAAATAATTCCAATCCATAAATTTTCAACACCAGTAAAAAAGAATAAACTCATTACTGATAGTGATCCTAAATAACAAAAAAACTGCATGAATCTCTTTTTATTTCCAGTGTAATCAGCAATTGCAGAAAGAATTGGGGAAATTAAAGCTACTATTAAAAATGAAAATGATAATGAATAAGATAATAATGTAGAATTATGAAACTCAGTTCCTAAAAAGTGAACAATTCCTCCATTATCACCTGTTATTGATTCATAATAAATTGGAAAAACTGCTGTAGCGATTACAAGGCTATAAACAGAATTTGCCCAGTCATAAAAAGCCCAAGCATTAATTAATTTTGGATTTCCTTTCTCAAGATTTGCCATATTTTAGTTTTTAAAATAAAAAAAATCCCGATTTCTCGGGATTCAAATATACTCTTTTTTTGTAATTTATATGTTATTTAAACGTTACTCCAAATTTTGCAGCTTCTGCTTTAGCTTGAGGAATTAATGATGTTAAATGATCAATTCTTGACTGATTACTTGGATGTGTGCTTAAAATTTCTGGCGGCGCTTGTCCTCCAGCTTGTGCAGACATACGTTCCCAAACAGCAACAGCATTTTGAGGATTGTAACCTGCAATTGCCATTAATGTTAGTCCAATCATATCGGCTTCACTTTCGTGTTTTCTACTAAATGGCAACATTACTCCAACTTGTGAACCAATTCCGTATGCTTGCATAACCATTTGTTGTGTTTGTGGATCTTGATTTGAAACTGCGGCAGCTGCACCAACTTGAACTAATTGTTGCACCATTCCAGCACTCATTCTTTGCTGACCGTGATTTGCTAATGCATGAGCAACTTCATGTCCCATAACAGCTGCAATTCCTGCATCATCTTTACAAATTGGTAAAATTCCTGTGTAAAAAACAATTTTTCCACCAGGCATACACCAAGCATTTACGTCTTTACTTTCAACTAAATTGTATTCCCAATTATATCCTGTTAGATAATCAGCATGTCCATTTGCTGTTAGCCATCTTTCTGCAGCAACTTTTATTTTTGTACCAACCGTTTCAATTTTTTTTGCCTCAGCAGTATTTTTGATAACTTTATTTTCTGTTAAAAATTGATTGTATTGCTGAAAAGACATTGGAAATATCTGACTATTTGGAACAAGTGCCATAGTGCTTTTCCCAGTAAAAGGATTTTTTGAGCAGGCAATTAGTAATCCCAAAATACCTAAACCAAAAATTAAACTTTTATTTTTCATAATTGTATTTTATTTATTAAAACAAATGTAAATATTATTATGCAAAAATATGTAATTCAGTAAAATCTTTATCAATTTGTAGACAATCTTCTACAAAATTTACACTTTCAAAGCTTACTTTTTCATTATCGATTTCAATCTCTTTTACCTTGAATGGTAATCCTTTCAAATTTATTATAACCGTTTTGTATTGTGTTTCGAAAGTACCTTCCTTGTGTTGATGAATTAATAATTCATTTTCTTTACCGTTTAAAGTAAATGTTTTATAGCTAAATCTTCCTTTGTTGTAATCATAACCATCTTGAGCATCTTCAAAAACATACGATTTTTCTTTACCTAATTTAAAATATACTTCTAAAGTTAGTTGAGGATGTTCAATTTGTCCCACATATTGTTGAATAGGATATTTTGGAATAATTGCGCCTTCTTTCACAAATAATGGAATCTGATCAAAATCAGTAGCAACCCATAGTTCTTTTTTACCTTTGACTAATTCATTTGTCCAATAGTTATACCAATTTCCTTGAGGTAAATACATTCTTCTTCCGAGTGCATTTGGCTCTAAAATTGGGCAAACCAATATCTGATTTCCAAAAATAAATTCGTCAGTTCTATAATGTGTTTGAGCATCATCTTGATCAAAATATACTAATGGTTTCAACATTGGAACACCATCATTGATATATTGCCAAAACATTGTATATAAATATGGTAGTAATTGATATCTTAACTCTACAAATTTTCTTGTAATATCAATTACTTCTTCGCCAAAACTCCATGGTTCTTGTTCACCGTGATGTCCAGAAGAATGGGTTCTGCAAAATGGGTGAAAAACTCCTAATTGAATCCAACGAGCATATAATTCTGCCGATGGTTGCTCTGCAAATCCTCCAATATCTGAACCTGTGAATCCCATTCCAGAAATTGACATTCGTTGCATTTGAATATTTGCAATCCACAAATGTTCCCAAGTTGCCACATTGTCGCCTGTCCAAGATGAAGTATATCGTTGCGCACCTGAATAAGCCGAACGTGTAATTACGAATGGACGTTTTGGATAAGCAAATCTTTTTACACCTTCATAAGTTGCACGTGCCATTTGAGTACCGTAAACGTTGTGAGCTTTTCTATGACTACAATTATTGCCGTCATAATTATGGCGCACATCTAGTGGAAATGTTTTTGTTGGAACTTCCATTACTGCTGGTTCGTTCATGTCATTCCAAACACCTTTTACTCTAATTTCTGAAACTAATTCTTTAAATAATCCCGCCCACCATTCTCTAACTTCGGGATTTGTATAATCAGGAAAATTACATTCGCCTGGCCAAACTTTACCTTTCATGTATGGACCATCGGCACGTTTACAGAAATAATCGTTTTCAATTCCTTCGTTATAAACTGAATATTCTTTATCAATTTTAATTCCTGGATCGATGATTACTACGGTTTTGAATCCTTCTTTTGATAAATCAGCAACCATTTGTTTTGGATTTGGAAAATAATCTTTATTCCAAGTAAAACATCGGAAGCCATCCATATAATCAATATCCAAATAAATTGCATCACAAGGTATCTGAAGTTCTCTAAATTTTCCTGTAATTTCTTTAACTTTTGCTTCTGGATAATAACTCCATTTACATTGTTGATAACCTAATGTCCAAAGTGGCGGCAATTCTGGTTTTCCTGTCAGATGCGTATAAGTCGTTACTACATCACTCATTTTTGGACCATAAATAAAGTAGTAATTCATTTCACCACCATCAGCCCAAAAACTGGTTACGCCTTTTCTTTCATGACTAAAATCAAAGAACGAGCGGAACGTATTATCAAAGAAAATACCATACGCTTTATTGTGGTGAAGTCCTATATAAAAAGGAACTACTTTATATAATGGCTCTTGATCTTTTGCAAAAGCATATTGATCGGTTGCCCAATTTTCTAATCTTTTTCCTTTTAAGTTAAGATGAGTTGCTTTGTCACCAAGACCATAAAATGATTCGCCATCGTGAGATGTTTTACTCATTTTTACAATGTTTCCGCCATATTCATAACATTCTTCCCAATGAAAACCAATTTCATCTTCAAGAATTGTCGTTCCATCTAATTCATAGATTCCAACGCGGCAATCGTGTTTTTGAACGACAACATAAACTTTAGAAGTTTTAATTCGATAGTGGTCTGTTTCTTCTGTAACTTCTAAAACATTGTAACCATGTGATTGTGTTTTATCAATAGCATACGAAAAGTCATTACTAAAGTAACCTTTAGCGGTGAATCTAAAACGAATCATACTATCGCGAAGGACTGTAACTCTTAGAATTACATTGTTATCAGTATGGAAATCTATAGAATCTACTTCTTGGTTGTAAGATATAATTTGAGACGGAAATAAATCGCCTTTGTATTCTAGTTCGGTATTAATTATCATAGGAATAATTTTAAGACAAGTTGCGAAAATACGAATGTAGCATCGAATTTTCAAAAGTAATTAAAGTAGTTTTTAACGATAACGTTTGCGGATGTTTGTATTTACCACAAAGACACGAAGACACAAAGTTTGGACAATCAAATTTGAAAATTTTGTAAGTTAAAAAAGTAATATTTCTTTAAAAATTTGCGTCTTTGTGGCAAAAAACTATCCAATTTTAAAAACACAAATTCCTAATGGTGCAAGAACAATTTCAGCTGAAAATTCTCTGTCATTCCATGGAGTTTTGTCAATTTTTATTGGTTTTAAGTTACTAACTCCGCTTCCATTATATTCTACTTTGTCGGAATTGAAAACTTCGGTTAGCTTTCCTTTTGTTGGAAGTCCAATTCTGTAGTTTTCATGAACAACTGGTGTCATATTACAAACCACAATTAGGTTTTCTTTTTCTTTATTTCCTTTACGGATATAAGCTAAAACTGAATTTTCATTATCGGAATAATTAATCCATTCAAAACCTTCTGCTGAGAATTGTTTTTCATATAATGCTGGATAACTTTTATATAAATCATTCAAATCGGTGATACATTTTTTGATTCCATCGTGGAAACCATATTGTAATAAATGCCAATCGAGACTACTTTCAAAATTCCATTCGGATGTTTGCCCAAATTCGCCACCCATGAATAATAATTTTGCTCCAGGATGAGTGAACATATAGCCATAAAGTAATCGAAGATTTGCGAAACGTTGCCATTCATCACCTGGCATTCTTCCTTGAATGGAATGTTTTCCATAAACCACTTCATCGTGAGAAAGTGGCAACATGAAATTTTCTGTAAACGCATAGGTCATAGAAAAAGTTATGTCGTTTTGATGGTATTTTCTATAGACACTTTCTTTTGCGAAATATTGTAATGTATCGTGCATCCAACCCATCATCCATTTCATTCCGAAACCTAAACCACCAAGGAATGTTGGTCGCGAAACCATTGGAAAACTGGTACTTTCTTCAGCAATTGTTTGAACGTCTGGGAAATTAGCATAAACGGCTTCATTGAAGTCTTTAAGGAAACTTATGGTATCTAAATTTTCTCTTCCACCAAAAATATTTGGTTCCCACTCGCCTTCTTTTCTTGAATAATCTAAATATAACATTGACGCAACAGCATCAACTCGAAGTCCGTCAACGTGGTAATTTTTTAGCCAAAAAATTGCGTTGCTTATCAAGAACGAACGCACTTCATTACGTCCATAATTGAACACTAAACTCTTCCAATCTGGATGATAGCCTTTTCTTCTGTCTGGATGTTCGTATAAGTTAGAACCATCAAAAAAACCTAATCCGTGAGCGTCATCTGGAAAATGTGATGGCACCCAATCCAAAATTACTCCTATTCCTGCTTGGTGTAATTTATCTACCAAAAGCATAAAATCTTGTGGTTTTCCGAATCGTGAAGTTGGAGCAAAATAACCTACTAATTGATAACCCCATGATGGATCGTAAGGATATTCCATAATTGGCATAAACTCAACGTGGGTAAAACCTGTTTCTTTTACATAAGAAACCAATTGGTCTGCCAATTCAATGTAAGTCAAAAACTTACCATCGGCGTTGCGTTTCCACGAACCAAGATGTACTTCGTAAACCGAAAATGGCTTGTCTAATCCGTTTTTATCTTTTCGGATTTCCATCCATTTTGAATCTTTCCATTTGTATTCTAAATCCCAAATTACAGAAGCTGTGTGTGGTGGATGTTCACAATATAAAGCAAATGGATCAGCTTTTTCAGTGATTAAACCGCCGTTGTTGGATTGAATTTTATATTTATAGGTTGTTCCTTTATCGATTCCTGGAATGAAACCTTCCCATATTCCGGATTCGTCCCAACGAACGTTTAGTTGGTGTTCGCCTTGAACCCAAAAATTGAAATCACCAACCACAGAAACTGAGCGCGCTGATGGTGCCCAAACGGCAAAATAAACGCCTTTAACTCCATTTACTTCGATAAGATGTGCGCCTAATTTTTCATAGAGTTGAAAATGTTTTCCTGCTTTGAATAAATCGATGTCGAAATCGGTGAATAAGGAATGTGGTTGTACTTGGTTCATTTTTATGTTTTTATTTTTTTGCAATTGACATTGATATTGCAATTGATATTGATATTGTTTTTAATTTCTTTCTTAACATTCCCTCGCCATTATTTCGTCAGCACTTAATATGAACTTCTCGGGATGAAAGACTATGCAATTAATTATACTATTCTATTATCTTATTACTTAAGCTTTATTTTATAAGAATTCTTTAAACCATTTTTAAATTTGACTGCAAAATATGAATATTTACGTGAATTGTCACCCTGAGTGCTTCGACTACGCTCAGCATAAACTAAAGTCGAAGGGCTTTACATTTGTAATTTACTTTATGGTTTATATTTATGATGTGTTGCATTTCTGCATTCTGCTAATGTTTCAATCATATCAAAATCTCCTTTTATTAATGCTTCTTTTTTTTGTTTGGACCAACCTTTAAACTTCTTTTCAAAATAAATGGCTTGATTGGGTTCGGTAAAATCTTGAAACCATTCTAAAACCACCGGTCTTCTTTTGAATGTGTAGGCATTTGGTAATTTTCCGTCGTTGTGTTCGTTTACTCTTCTTTCTAAATCATTTGTAATTCCTACATAAAGGGAATTGTCGTTGCATCTTACTATGTAAACGTAATAAAACTTCATTTTTCTTTCTATTTAACAATAAGCCCTTCGACTGCGCTCAGGGTGACAAATCCTGCATCTAACAACCACTTTTAAAATTCAAATTTTGGTTTCTTAAAAAACCTATTCTCTACTCAATACAAAAACTAATTAGCCCCGATTGTAGTGGAAATCCTTTTCACTTGTTGCCTTCGTGAGCATTTCGACAAGCTCAATGTGACACCTCAGGCAACAAGTGAAAAGATTGAAACGAAAAGCGGGAATTGCCATTATTGAAAATGCCCGAACCATTCGCTCCTAACTTCGACAAAGTCATCCTGACGTTAATATCCCATAATCGTTTGTATGCCTCGCAATGGAATTACAGCCCAACGCGGACGAGAATTTAGTTCGTAACCTAACTCGTAAACCGCTTTTTCTAGGATGCAATATTTTAGTAAAAAGTTGATTTCGTGACTGTAACCGATATTTAAATTGCCAGATTGGGCTTTTTCAATGTATGTTTCAAGGAAAGCTCCGACTAAGTATTTAAACAATAATTCGCCTGCTTTGAACAATTCATCTTGCTCAAATGGATATTTATCGGCGTTGTTGAAAATCGTGGCGTAAATGGCGTAATGAAACGAACGGAACATTCCGGCAACGTCTTTCAATGGTGGTTGTTTTACTTTTCTGTCACGAATGGTACTTTCTGGTTCACCTTCAAAATCAAGTAGATAGAAATCATCTCCGTTTACCAAAACTTGACCAAGATGAAAATCGCCGTGAATTCTAATACGCTCGGATTTCATTTTTGTCCAATCGAAATCTACGAAATGCTTACGAATTAACTTTTTATTTTCGAGGAATTGATGTGCTAAATCGAGTGCCATTCCGTCGAGTTTGTGTAAACTATTTTCAATAATATTCAATCGGTTTTGGAATTGGTATAGCAAACGATTTTTTAACCAAACGGTATAATCTCCGTTGTAAGTTGTTGGTGTAAAAGCAGTTTCGTGAATATCACTTCCGAGTGCGATGTGCATTTCGGCAGTTCGTAAAGCTAAAGTTTGCACTCTTAAAAATAGACTCAAACCAACCCAATCAATAATTTCGGGTGGAATTTCGTTGATTTTTAATCGTTTGAATAAGTCAACCTCTGGAAGTTTATCAATTTTAATTTTTTTTCTGGAAAGGTTTTCGAAAACTCCATCCATTTGTTCGAGCATAAATTTCCAAGCGTCGCCTTGATTTGGAACTAATTCTTGCATTAATCCCAAGGTAATATTTCCTTCAGTCATTGCAATATTAATACTTCCTGTGTATGCTGGCGTATTTTGATAATGCATTCTTTCGGTTAAAAAACGACTCAATTCATAGTCAGGATTAGTGCTTACATAAATCCTTCTGAAAATTTTGAGAACAAAGGTATCATTATAAATTATTGAAGTGTTACTTTGTTCAACACCCATAAACTTTGACGATTTGTATTCTTTATCGACTAAATTTATTCCTTTATGAAATATTAGATTGAGTGATTTATTTTGGGTTTCATTTACAATATTTTCAAAAAGAAGTCTCCTAAAATCGTCTTGATGAAGTGCGTCAACTAGAAAGCCATCAATATTCCCAAACTTTGCAGGAGCAATGATAGTATTGGTATCTAACTCATCATTAGTCATGAAAGCAATTGGCATAAAATAGTGCTGAAAGAAAGCTTCCTTAAAATTTACTTCCAATAAAACGCCATAATAAGTATTCTTTTTAGAAGTAATTTTGAAATGATCGACGACTTCTATATACTTTAACGTACTCGCTTTTCCGCCATACCATCTTTTGTTAATGATATAATTTTCAAGGATATCCGACGAGAAAATTTTAATAAATTCGTCATCATTGAAGGCGTCTTTCCATTCATTTTTAAACTTGAATGGAGTAGCAAAAGTATCTTGATTATCGTTTTTCATGATAATAAATTTATTATTAATTACTTCTGAATTTTAAATAAGTGAAAAGGTAAAACTGGATGCAACTCTACAAAATTCCATTCTTTGTCCCAATTATAGCTGTTTCCTGTTATCAAATCAACTACAGTTATGGATTGACCTTCGTGAATTCCTAATGATTTTAATGGTAATTTTACCCATGCTTGTTTGGTATAATAAGCATCCAAACTGGCAATCATGAGTGTTTCATTTTCTTTGTTATCGTCAAATTTGTAGTAGGCAATTACTTGGTCATTATCTGTATCACAAAACTCAATATTATTAGTTTGTTGTAATGAAGTTTGCTCTTTTCTAATTTGATTTATTTTAGAAATTAGCATGGTTATTTTATTTTCTTTATTCCAATCCCAATGACGAATTTGGTATTTTTCACTATCCATATATTCCTCTTTTCCTGGAATAGCATCTGAAACCATATATTCAAATATCGGACCGTAAATTCCAACAGATGAAGATAATGTAGCAGCTAAAAAGTATTTTTGTAAGTGCGTACTTTCATTTGCACCTTGCAATGGAAATGGGTTAATATCTGGCGTATTTGGCCAAAAGTTTGGACGGAAAAATTCCTTTTGATTGGTTTGAGTTAGTTCTGTTAAGTACTCTTGCAATTCTGCTTTAGTATTTCTCCAAGTATAATAAGAGTACGATTGTGTGAAACCTTGTTTAGCTAATTCATGCATGATTTTTGGTCGCGTGAAGGCTTCTGCTAAAAACAATACATCTGGATATTTTTTCTTTACTTCGGCTATTAACCAACCCCAAAAAAAGAATGGCTTTGTATGCGGATTATCAACTCTGAAAACACGAATTCCACATTCTTCAACCCAAAATAAAGCACAATCTAAAAGTTCTTTCCAGAGGTTTTTCCAATCGCCACTTTCAAAGTAAATTGGTAAAATATCTTGGTATTTTTTTGGAGGATTTTCAGCATATTGTACCGTTCCATCGGGACGCCATTTGAACCATTGCGGAAATTCATTAACATACGGATGATCTGGTGCCGCTTGAAGTGCAAAGTCCATAGCGATTTCAATATCTAATGATTTTGCTTTTTTAACTAATGATTTGAAATCATCAATAGTTCCTAATTCTGGATGAATCGATTTGTGTCCGCCATATTGAGAACCAATTCCCCAAGGCGAACCAACGTCACCAGGTTGCGCATCTGTAGCATTATTTTTTCCTTTACGATTAACTTCTCCAATTGGATGCACTGGCGGAAAATATAAGGTATCAAACCCCATTTTAGCAACTTTTGGCAAAATTTGCTCACAATCTTTAAAAGTACCATGTCTTCCCTCTTCTTTTGAAGCCGAGCGTGGAAAAAATTCATACCAAGTGCTGAATAATGCTTTTTGTCTGTCTACGTAAACTCTTAATTCTTGAGTTTGATTGGCTAAAAACTTAGCTGGATTTTCTTTAAAGATAGTTTTTAATTTATCTGAAACTGCTTCAATTACAGCTTTTTCATAATTAGTTTCATTTGAAAATAATTCGACAACTTCATTCAAATATTTTTTATCTGAAGCTGAAACTTTTGATAATAAAGGTTTGATGTACTCTACTCCTTCTAATAATTCTGATTTTACATGTTGGTTGTCATTGATTTTTTTACCAATTCCGTATTGCCAATTTAGAGCGTAATCAATCCAAGCTTCTACAAAATAAGAGTAGTAACCTTGTTTTTCAACTGAAAAAGTAGCATCGAAAACATCATTTGGTAAAGCATTCATTCTAACTTCAGACCATTTTTTGTCTTTTTCAAATTTGTATTGCACTACTGCTTCCATTACATCGTGACCATCAGATATTATATCAGCTATTACATTAATTTTTTGACCTACAATTCTTTTTATAAAAAATGCCCCATTGTCTAATTGAGGCAATACATTTTCAATTATTACGCGTTTTTGATTTAACATTTTCAGATTAATTTATTGATGTCTAAATTTAAGAAAAAAAGATAAAATAAAGTAACTTGCATTAAAATTTATTGAAATGTCAAAAAATAAAGAAATACAAGCCCAAACATTGAAAATTCCGAAGGTAATATTGATTACAGCTAAATTTTTAGAAGTAATTTCGACAAAATTAGTTGTAAAGTTTGCTGCAAAATTATTTACTACACCAATAAAACATAAAATTCCGAAACGCGAATTTCTTATGGACAAAGAAAGTTTTCAAGAAATGATTTTCGTTCCTTCTATAAATAAAGAAATTATTGTTTATCATTACGGAAAGAGTGATAAGAAAATTTTACTTGTTCACGGATGGTCAGGAAGAGGGACACAATTAGTAAAAATTGCAGATGAGTTATTGAATTTGGGATATTCGACAATAAGTTTTGATGCACCAGCGCATGGAAAATCCAAAGGAAATTCATCAATAATGATTGAATTTATTGCTTCTATTTTGGAATTGGAAAAACAGTTTGGACCATTTGAATTTGCCATTGGTCACTCTCTTGGCGGTATGTCAATATTGAATGCAATAAGAGAAAATCTTAAAGTAAATAAAGCTGTTATTATAGGAAGTGGTGATATTATTCAAGATATAATTGATGATTTTATTGAGAAGTTAAAATTGAAACATGAAATTGGAATAAAATTAAGAGATCATTTTGAAAAAAAATATGGAGTTGAAATGAATTATTATTCAGCTTCAAATGCAGCGAAAGAAGTTTCAATTCCTGTTTTAATAATTCACGATGAAAATGATGTTGATGTTAATGTAAAAGCTGCTTATCAGATTAATGAAAATTTAAAAAATTCAGAATTGATGATTACAAAAAATTTAGGTCATCGAAAAATTTTAGGAAATACAGAAGTTATTATGCAAATTATTAAATTTATAAATGAATAATTATGGAATTATTTGAAAGCACAAATGATTGGGCAGAAAAATTACAACCTTTAATCGATAAATATAAAGAAAAAAAACATCCTTTAAATTACGATAATTTATATCAATTAATGGTAGCTGTTATATTATCAGCTCAGGATTCTGATGTCAATATTAATAAAATTTCTCCAACTTTTTTTGCAGAATTTCCAAATTTAGAAACGCTATCAGCTTTAACAATTGAAGATTTATTTCCTTATGTAAATAAAGTTAGAAATTTCAATATAAAATCAAGTTGGCTCATTGAAATCGCTCAAACATTAAAGAGCGATAAAAATATTCCAACCAATTTAAATGATTTAATCTCTTTAAAAGGAATTGGAAGAAAATCTGCAAATGTAATTATGAGAGAAATGAAAGCTCCTGCTGAAGGAATCATTGCAGATTTACATGTTATTAGAGTTGCTCCAAGGATTGGTTTATGTGGTGAAAGTAAGGATGGAAACAAGGTTGAAAAACAGTTAATGCAATTACTACCAAAGGAAATTTGGGGAGAAATTGGAATGGCTATTTCATTTTTAGGAAGAGAAATTTGCAGACCTACTAATCCAAAATGTACAGAATGTCCTATTCAAAATAATTGTAAATATTCTTTAAAAACTATTTAATGATTTAAATATTGAGAACAATTCCACTATATTCTTTAGTTATTATTCCAACTATCGAACAACGAAGTTTAATAAAATCATTCAAGAAATCTTTAAAAGAAACTATTGGTTGGTTTGGTAGTGCAAATTCTGATGCGCATATTACAATAATAAATCTTGAAAACGAGTTGACATTAGGACTTTACATAAACCAAATAAAAGATTTTTGTAAAACTATCATTCCTCAAAAAGTTAGATTTGATTCTTTAGATTCTTTTAATCACCATACCTTTTTTATTTCACCAGATGAAAAATCGCAACTATATCTTAACAATATTATTATTGACATACATAAATCAATAGGTTTTGATATTAAAAATACTCATGCTCACATGACTATAGCTAGAGGATTAGATTCTGAAAAAATGAAAAAAACTCAAGATCAATTTAATACTACAGAAATTAATTTTGAATTCATCTGTGATTCTTTACACATTAGAAAATTCAATCAGAAAACAAAACAATATTCAGATATTATAGAAACAATCTATTTTTATAAATAACAGAGTATATTTTTCTATAATTTATACAAAACAAAAAACCCTATCCATATTGGATAGGGTTTTTAAAAAAGAAGGCGGCGACATACTCTCCCACAGTTATGCAGTACCATCTGCGCAATCGGGCTTAACTTCTCTGTTCGGAATGGG
>NZ_JAIXUB010000003.1 GCF_027484205.1 Flavobacterium sp. | reverse complement strand
GTTCCTGATTGTGTACTAGAACCAGAAGTATTATATCCCGTAAGGACTGTAGGAGTTCCATTGATTAAAATTCTTGGTCTGTCCCAATTAGCACCATCAGCACTATTATAACTCCAGTTGAAAGAAATGTTTCCTGAAGCAGGAACTACAATCGTATAATTACTATTTCCAGAAGATCCACTTCCATTGTTTCCACCTGTAATTGCAATTGAAGTAGGAGCGGCAGCTGCGTTTACAGAGCCATTTGCATTTGTATTAACAAAATTCCAATTTGCAGGTGCAAAAGCACCAGTAAATCCAGTTGAAGGAACTGGCGATACCGTTCCTGTTAAAACCACAGTTGTATCTGCACAAGCAGTAGCAGGAGTAATACCAGCATCAACAATTGGTGTAGGAGTAATAGTCAAGTTCAAAATTTCAGTAGCACAACCCGAAACGAAGTTATAAGTTCCAGAAGTAGAATAAGTAGTACCATTTGCAGCCCAAGTATACGAATCACAAACTGAAGCAGTAGTTGTATTTGTTGTACTTGGAGTAATTGTTAAATTCAATACCTCAGTTAAACAACCCGAAACAAAATTATATGTTCCAGAAGTTGTGTAAGTAGAACCATTTACAGCCCAAGTATAGGTGTCACAAGCAGTAATATTTGTTGTATTTGTTGTACTTGGTGTAATTGTTAAATTCAAGACTTCAGTATTACATCCTGAAACGAAGTTGTAACTTCCAGAGGTTGAATAAGTTGTTCCATTTACAGTCCAAGTATACGAATCACAAGCCGAGGCAGTAGTTGTATTTGTCGTACTTGGAGTAATTGTTAAATTCAAAACTTCAGTATTACAACCTGAAACGAAATTGTAACTTCCAGATGTTGTATAAGTTGTACCATTCACAGCCCACGTATAGGTATCACAAGCAGTAATATCTGTTGTATTTGTAGTACTTGGTGTGATAGTTAAGTTCAAGACTTCAGTATTACAACCTGAAACGAAGTTGTAACTTCCAGAAGTTGTATATGTAGTCCCATTTACAGTCCAAGTATAGGAATCACAAGCTGAAGCAGTAGTTGTATTTGTTGTACTAGGTGTGATTGTTAAGTTAAGAATTTCTGTATTACAACCCGAAACAAAGTTATATGTTCCAGAAGTAGTATAAGTTGTACCATTCACAGCCCAAGTATACGAATCACAAGCCGAAGCAGTAGTCGTATTTGTTGTACTTGGAGTAATTACTACACTAACTGCTACTCGTGTACTCTCACAACCATTTAAAGTTTGCGAA
Organism: Flavobacterium sp.; assembly: GCF_027484205.1. Taxonomy (GTDB): domain Bacteria; phylum Bacteroidota; class Bacteroidia; order Flavobacteriales; family Flavobacteriaceae; genus Flavobacterium. Next base: position 25,749 of record NZ_JAIXUB010000003.1, on the reverse strand, counting down.
ACATAGTAAGTTGTTGCATTAGTTAAAGCATCAGTTGCATTTAAAGCAGTTCCTCCTGTTGGAGCAACAAACCATTGAATAGCTGTTCCAGTTGCTTGTAAGTTATTTACAGTTGCAGCATCACAGAATGATTGAGTTGCATTAGCAGTTGGTTGCGGAGTTGCGATAAAATAATTTACATCTACTGAATCAAAAGCAGTACAAGTTCCGTTAGATGCTGTAAGGGTATAAGTACCAGCAGAAGAAACTGAAACGCTCAATTGATTGTTTGCGCCTACGATCGTTCCACCATTACTTGCAGTCCATTGTAAAGTTGGAGTAGAAGCAACAAAATTACTAAAAGTAACAGTTGCAGCACCAAACGAATTATCAAGAGTAAATACATTAAAACCAAATGTTTGACCAGCAGTAACTGGTACTGTCATTGTTCCTGATTGTGAAGTAGAACCAGATGTATTATATCCTGTAAGAACCGTAGGAGTTCCATTGATTAAAATTCTAGGTCTGTCCCAATTAGCACCATCAGTAGTAGTGTAATTCCAGTTAAAAGAAATGTTTCCCGAAGTAGGAACTACAATGGTATAATTACTATTTCCAGCAGAGCCACTTCCGTTGTTTCCACCTGTAATCGCAATTGAAGCTGGAGCAGCAGCTGTGTTTACAGAGCCATTTGCATTTGTATTAACAAAATTCCAATTTGCAGGAGCAAAAGCACCAGTAAAACCGCTTGAAGTTGTTAATGGTGTTGTACCAGTTAAAACCACAATTGAATTAGCACAAGCAGTAGCAGGAGTTACACCAGCATCAACAATTGGAGTAGGAGTAATAGTCAAATTCAGAACTTCATTAACACAACCCGAAACAAAATTATAAGTTCCAGAAGTTGTATAAGTAGTTCCATTAGCAGCCCAAGTATAAGAATCACAAACTGAAGCCGTAGTCGTATTTGTTGTACTTGGAGTAATTGTTAAATTTAAAATCTCAGTTAAACAACCCGAAACAAAGTTATATGTTCCTGAAGTTGTGTAAGTAGAACCATTCACAGCCCAAGTATACGAATCACAAGCAGAAGCTGTTGTCGTATTTGTTGTACTTGGATTGATAGTTAGATTCAAAACTTCTGTATTACAACCTGAAACGAAGTTATATGTTCCAGATGTAGTATAAGTTGTTCCATTCACAGTCCAAGTATACGAATCACAAGCTGTTGCTGTTGTTGTATTTGTTGTACTTGGATTGATAGTTAAATTTAAAACTTCAGTGTTACAACCTGAAACGAAGTTATATGTTCCAGATGTAGTATAAGTTGTTCCATTCACAGTCCAAGTATACGAATCACAAGCAGAAACAGTAGTCGTATTTGTTGACGATGAACTTAAGGTTACAGATACAGTTGTTCTGTTACTTTCACAACTACCAATTGTTTGTGAAACATAATAGTTAGTAGCATCTAAAAGTACAGTATTCGAAGCCAAAGGCGAACCTCCAGAAGAAGTTAGGTACCATTGTAAAGAGCTTCCAGTTGCAGCTAAATTTGCTACAGTTGCACCATTACAAAAAGTTTGTGTTGCAGTTGCAGTTGGGGATGAAACTACTGCTGGTTCTGTTACAGTAAAGTTTTGTGAAACAATACATCCATTAACATCAGTAACTGTACAAGTCCAAGTTCCAGCAGTTAATCCTGTAACTGAAGTTGTTCCGTCACCTGTAGGATTTCCCGGAGTCCAATCATAAGTATAACCACCAGCTCCTCCAGTTGGAGTATTAATAGAAGCTGCACCATTAGAACCTCCAAAACAAGAAACATTAGTTTGTGATGCTGGAATTACCGTTAAAGCAGTTGGTTGATTTAAGTTAAAAGTTTGTACAGCAGTACATCCATTAACATCCGTAACCGTACAAGTCCAAGTTCCAGCTGTTAATCCATTAACCGAAGTTGTTCCGTCACCAGTAGGATTTCCTGGAGTCCAATTGTAAGTATAACCACCAGCACCTCCTGTTGGAGTATTAATAGATGCTGCACCATTAGAACCTCCAAAACAAGAAACATTAGTTTGTGATGCTGGAGTTACCGTTAAAGCAGTTGGTTGATTTAAGTTAAAAGTTTGTACAGCTGTACATCCATTAACATCAGTAACCGTACAAGTCCAAGTTCCTGCTGATAATCCAGTTACCGAAGTTGTTCCGTCACCTGAAGGATTTCCTGGAGTCCAATTGTAAGTATAACCACCAGCTCCTCCGGTTGGAGTATTAATAGAAGCAGCACCATTAGAACCTCCAAAACAAGAAACATTAGTTTGTGATGCTGGTGTTACCGTTAAAGCAGTTGGTTGATTTAAGTTAAAAGTTTGTACTGCAATACATCCATTGGCATCCGTAACCGTACAAGTCCAAGTTCCTGCTGATAATCCAGTTACCGAAGTTGTTCCGTCACCTGTAGGATTTCCTGGAGTCCAATTGTAAGTATAACCACCAGCTCCTCCAGTTGGAATATTAATAGAAGCTGCACCATTAGAACCTCCAAAACAAGAAACATTAGTTTGTGATGCTGGAGTTACCGTTAAAGCAGTAGGTTGATTTAAGTTAAAATTTTGTACAGCAGTACATCCATTGGCGTCCGTAACCGTACAAGTCCAAATTCCTGCTGATAATCCAGTTACCGATCTTGTTCCGTCACCTATAGGATTTCCTGGAGTCCAATTGTAAGTATAACTTCCAGTTCCACCAGTTGGTGTGTTGATTTGAGCAGCACCATTAGAACCTCCAAAACAAGAAACATTAGTTTGTGAGAGTGGTGAAACTACTATTGCAGTCGGTTGTGTAATTGTAATATTGGTGAACGAAGAATTTCCGCAAGAATTAGTTACTGTACAAGTCCAAAGTCCTGGAGTTAAACCTGTCACTGTTGCTGTTCCATCTCCTGATGGTGTACCTGGACTCCAATTGTAAGTAAGTCCAGTACCGCCAGAAGCTGTAACACTTGCTGAACCGTTTGATCCACCATTACAACTCACATTAGTTTGTGCTAATGGGGTTACTATGACAGTAGGACAAGAAGGAGCTTCAAATAATCTGAAATTATCAATTCCCCATTCTTCATTATTTCCTTCGCTAAATATTCTAATTCGTAGACTAAGAGTGTTTCCAGTTCCTAAGATGTTTTTCGTAAACTCATTAAAAGCATTGGTTAATTGAGTTCCGTCTCCACAACCATTACCATCTGTATCTTCAAATAAATATTTGTCTCCTGTACCAGAGGCACTTCCTCTATTAAAGAAACGAATTAAACTAGTATATGGACTTCCATCTATACTATATTCAACTATAATATAATCAGTATTTGTTGTTCCAACACCACTAATACAAGCATTTGTGTTGTCCCAAGGTTCGTTTGTACTAGCAGCAGCTATTAGACCTTTAAAACTCAAACCCGTTTTTCCGGCAATGTTTATTCCAGTCCAATCAATTTGAAGTTCGTTAGTTGTAGCACTTGCAGTTTGGTTAGTTACAGCGCCACTAGCACTAAAACCTGTTCCAAGGGCATTGTGATCTTCACCAGCCCAAAAAAAGCTTCCTTCTTTACCTGTGAAGGGAACAACTTGAGAAATTGTTGAACCATCAGTAAGTTTAAAATAACTTAAACTTGGCAATGGACTCGTTCCTCCATTTTCCTCCGTTGTTCGGGTTCCGCTTGTGGGCGAACTATCGAAAGTATCGCTCCAGAATTGCGTTTGACTGTATCCTTTTAGCGCAAAGAGACACGTCATAATTAATAATAGTGTAATTTTTTTCATAAAAAATAATTTAGTTAATTGGATTTTTTAAAGGTTATATATGGAGTTGGTTATTTTATCCGAATTTTTTATTTTCTACCTTTTTAAAGGACATGAACTGTGAAGCATTCATTATCCCATAATCAGAACTTAGTAAATCGATTTTAATTTGTTCATTATCAGAACAAGCAACAATAATAGCATTTTCATCGGTAGATAGCACAAAACCAATCCTTTCATCATTATGTGTTTCCTCAAGTTTTGACGCATTTACAATTTTTATTTGTTCTCCATCAAAAAATGTATCAGCACCCACATGCCAAGGATTACAGGCATTGATTAAAGCTATTATTTCATCTGCCGACATTCTTTTCCAGTTAATCATAGTATCTACTAATTCTGGTTTTTCGTAATAACAAGCCTCGTTTTCATCTTGTTTATTACTCGGTATTTTGGTTGCAAATTGTAACATATTAGCCAAATTTAATGCAACCTGAGCAGTGTGATTACTCAATCTCATGGCTAATTTTCCAAAAGTATCATTTGCTTCTATGGAAACTGCATCTTTAAAAAGTAGTTCACCTTCATCGAATTTCGAATTCATGTAATGCACACTTACTGCGGTTTCTTTTTCTTGATTTCTTAATACTTCAAAAATTGGCATTGCTCCTCTATATTGAGGAAGCGGACCAGGATGGAAGTTTATGAATTTTGTTGGTCCAAATGATAATATTTCTTCTGTTATTAAAAACGGAAACGAAATTGAAAAAATATAATCAGGATTAACAACTTCCAACCAACTTCTCATTTTATTTAAAGAACTTTTATTCTGAAAAGATTGAAATGCAATACCGTTTTCATCACATTGATTTTCAAGAGCATTTACAATGGACTTTTCTCCATTCCCAATTCCAATTCCACATAGAAATTTTTCAATTGCTAGGGATTGTAATGCTTTGAAAGCAAATTTTCCACCACATAAAACCACAATTTTAATTGTTTTTTCCATTTAAATGCAAACGTAGCTATTGTACCACGCCGATGTAACTTCTTCTAAATCAAATGATCTTAATTTTTCAAAACTCTCCATTGTTCCAGTAACTTCATTTCCTAATTCTAGTTGACACATTCCATGAGCATCAGAAATAATCTTTACTTCATATTGTGGAGCTAAAGTCATATTAGTTTCTTTATGGAATTGAATTTTCCCTCTCGGACCATTGAATTCAAACGATGATAAGGCATCGGCAACTTTCGGAAGATTGTTTTTATTTTCTTCCATAAGTGCTAACACCTTAATAATAATTTGACTGCTTTCCCAACTGATTAATGAAAACAAGTTTGGAATCCTACCTGACGATTCCATTGCTTCTTTGAATAAAGCATTTTCATCGGTAGGAATATTTTTTGACCAAGATGCTATTCCTTTTATTGAATTATTGGTAAAAACTGCTTTTTCTAGCATGGTTTCTTCCAAAGCAAATGGGGATAAATAAATAGGAATATTATTAAATTCATTCGACTGTTGTAAGCACAAAAAGTACCATTGTACAAAATCACCACTGAATAAACTCAACAAAGCACTATTAGGATAATTATTTAGATGGTTTATTAAAGGTTCCATAGAGAAATCTTCATTTTTGTAACCTGTAGCATGATTGAAACAAATAGTTCCACCTGCATTTTCAAATCCTTTTGAAAGACTAAAGGTTTGAAGGTAACCACCATCATAATAACCTGTGACCATTCCGCCATTTGTATAACCGTCTTTGACAGCCATTTGAGCAGATGACCATGCGCCAAGTGAATTGTGAAGGGAATGATAGATTATATTTGGACAAAAAGACCATTCTTGCGGAAGATTGGCACCCGCATCTAAAACAATCAAAATTTTATTAGCTGCCAAAAATAAAGGGCGAAGCAATTGTGCTGTTCTATGTCCAATAAAACCAATTACTAAAGAAACATTTTCTTCTAATATTAGCTTTTCGGCTGAACGATAGCATTGTTGTTTATCTGCTCCAAATCCGATGTTTTCAGATACTAGTTTAATATCATCTCTTCCGGCTTGTTTTAGTCCTTGTTTCAATCCTTCATATAAATCAAACCCGATGGTTTCATAATAAGTTGAACGAGGTAATAATATTCCTATTTTTAACATATTTATTTTAATTTCTTGGAGGGAAAATTCCTTCTAAGGCAATAGAATAATTCATTACTAAATATGGATTCATAACTGAAAATGGATTTGAACTTCCCGTAGCTCCAGTATTACCCGATGTTGCTATGGAACCATAATTAGCTCCTGGTGTTGATACACTTGAAAAAACTTCAGCTCCTGTATTTGCTAAAAAAGCATTTTGTGGAGAACCAGAATCTCCTCCGCCTGTTGATACTGGCATATTAGCATGGATTCCAGATGCATCATGAATGTGAGCAGGCATGTTTGCTACTAAAAGTGTTACAGATTCGTTACCACCTTTTTCACCCAAAACATAGTCAGGAAGACCTGGACCTTGACCTTGTCCAATAGGAATTCTACCTTGCAAATCAGGAATATTAAAAGAGTTAACTCCGTCTCCGCCATATTGTGTTCCTATTAATGCAAATAAAGCAGTATATTCTGAAATTGACAATGCTTGTCCATTACATAAATTATATCCTAGTGGTGCAAAATTGAAACCTAATAATTTAATCTCGCCTATAAATGGTTCTGTTGACATAATAGTTCTTTTTTAGATTAATAATTTGGTTTAATTACGACTTGGAAAAATTCCATAAATAGCAATAGAATAGTTCATTACAAGATACGGATTCATAACGTTAATTGGCACTGATGAGCCTGAAATACCTGTATTTCCAGATACACTTAAAGCACCATAATTTGCTCCAGATGTAGGAGCGCTAGAGAAAACTTCTGCTCCGTTATTAGCTAAAAAAGCACCTTGTGGTGAAGCAGTATCGCCACCACCAGTTGATACTGGAGTATTCACACTAATTCCATTTGCTGGGTGATTGTGTGCTGGTAAGTTAGCAGTTAGTAATGTTACATTAGAGTAACCTGACATTTCTCCCATAGAGTGGCTTGATAATCCGTTACCTGTACCTTGTCCAATTGGCATTCTTCCTCTTAAATCAGGAAGACCAAAATTAGTTTGTCCATTTCCTCCATAGGTAGTTCCTAATAAAGAAAATAGTGCAGCGTTTTGATTAATAGACATTAATTGTCCAAAGCAATTTGCATAACTTTTTGGAGCAAAATCAAATCCTAATAATTTGATTTCTCCGATAAATGGTTCTGTTGACATAGTTTATAGAATTAATGGTTAATATATAGAATTATGACTACAAATATATGTTAAATATTTAGTTAAAAAACACGTATAAATACGTGTTTTTATTATCGTAACCTTATCTTAATAATTAATTTTCAGTATTTTATCAGTATTTTTAAATGATAAAACTGTTTAGGATATATTTTTTGTAATTTCTTTAGTGTATGAATAACTTTTTGTAATTTGGTCTTCTACATTTAATAAAATTATGGCAATAGAATGGCTTTCCGTTTTGAAAAGTATTCCCGAATTACTCTCGGGTTTGAGTGGTATAATTAAAAACAATCGTGCAATTAAAGATGCTCTTGTCAGAGAGTTGCGTCTCAACATCAAAGCTTTTGAAACGGCTACTAAATCAAAGAAGGTTAATTATAATAAGTTATTGGATTTATTGCACAATGAAGCCATACAAGCTGCGAGAAAAGAACGTTTTACATTCAATTCTATAAAGCCTGGTAAAATTGAGGAAGAAGATATTAAAGACAATCGAAATCTGCGTTACATAGGCAAAGATTGTAATTGGCTTTTTAGAAACATTGATGAAAAAATAGAACATTTAAGAATTCAAAAAAGCTACAATAATTCGCTTGATGATCTCGAAAACACAAATATAGCGCTTCAGTTTACTAATTTGCTTTACAAGTTAAAGTTGCTTGCGGATTATATTCGATAATTATTTACCAATACAGAAATTAGCAAAAATATTTCCAAGCAACTCGTCATTAGTAACTTCACCAGTAATTTCTCCAAAATAGAAAAGTGCTTGGCGAATATCAATTGCCATTAAATCGGAGGAAATGCCTGAATTTAATCCAAATTTTACTTTTTGAATTTCTTCTAATGCTTTATGTAATGAGTCGTAATGTCTTGTATTGGTGATGATTGTTTCGTTGTTTCGTAATGCGCCAGTATTTACAAACGATAATAATTGATTTTTTAAATCGTCAATTCCAGTTTTGTTTTTAGCGGATATTAATAAAGCATTTGAAATTTCTAAATTAATATTCTCTACTAATTCTGTGGTCATCAAGTCCATTTTATTAAAAATGACCAATAACGTTTTGGACGGATATTTGTTTTTTATTTGTTCAATTTCTGATTTAAGAGATTCTAAACTGTCATCTGACAACTGAGAACTGTCCACTAAAAAAAGAACTACTTGTGCCTGCTCAATTTTTTCAAATGTTTTCTTAATTCCAATGCTTTCAACAACATCTTTAGTTTCTCTAATTCCTGCTGTATCAATAAATCTAAATCCAATGCCATCGATAACTAATTCGTCTTCAATTGTGTCGCGAGTTGTTCCTGCTATGTCTGAAACTATGGCGCGTTCTTCATTTAACAAAGCATTTAAAAGTGTTGATTTCCCAACGTTTGGTTCACCTACAATAGCTACAGGAATTCCGTTTTTTATGACATTTCCAACAGCGAAAGAATCGATTAATCGTTTTAAAACAAATTCAATTCTGTTCAATAAATCATGAAATTGTGTTCTGTCTGCAAACTCAACATCTTCCTCGGCAAAATCTAATTCGAGTTCGATTAGTGAAGCAAAATTTAATAATTCTTCTCTTAATTTGGCAATTTCATTACTAAAACCACCACGCATTTGTTGCATAGCAATTTGGTGAGAAGCTTCATTATCAGATGAAATTAAATCGGCTACAGCTTCTGCTTGGCTTAAATCTAATTTTCCGTTTAAAAAGGCACGAAGAGTAAATTCTCCTGCTTGTGCCATTCTGCAACCTTTACGTAGTAATAATTGAATAATTTGTTGTTGTATAAAAGTTGAACCATGACAGGATATTTCAATGACATCTTCACCTGTGTAGGAATTTGGGTTTTTGAATATTGAAACTAAAACTTGATCATAAATTTTGTTTTCATCAACGATAGTTCCTAAATGAATGGTATGTGTTTTTTGTTTGGTCAACTCTTTTCCTGAAACCGATTGAAATACCTCTGACGCGATTGAAATAGCATTTTTACCAGACATTCTAATAATAGCAACAGCACCAGAACCTGATGGTGTAGCCAAAGCAACAATGGTATCGTTGTAAATCATAACAGTTTTTATTTAAGATTGCAAAGATACCAATTTTAAAATTTTATAACTATTTGAATCTCAATTGATTTTTTTAATTTACGATTGATGTTAAATAATTGTAAATATGATAGTTATCATAATCTTTTGGTTTTTATTGTTGTAATTTTATATGTATAACCAATACATTTAAAACAATGAAAAAGATTTTATTTCCAACCGATTTTTCTGAAGTGGCAAATAATGCTTTCGTTCACGCTTTGGGATTAGCAAAATTAGTTCATGGCGAATTAATTTTATTGCATACTTATGAATTGCCAATCATTGACAATCAATTTGCTCCACAAAATTATCAGGTGCTTTTTGATTCCTTGGAATTATCCAATTTTGAAAGATTTAAAGATGAAGTTCCTAAACTAAGAGCTATTGCAGAAGAACATCATTTTGAGCATATACAATTGTCGCACATGATTTTAGATGGCGATTTGTTATACAACATTAAAGAAATTATTAAAAAAGATAAAATTGATTATGTTGTCATGGGAACATCTGGCGCAAATGGATGGAAAGAAGCTTTTTTAGGTACCAATACTGGTGAAGCAATTGTAAATTTAAGTGTTCCTGTTTTAAGTATTCCTAAGGATTGTATATTTACTAAAATTGAAACCATTGGATTTACAACTCGTTATCGTGAAAAAGATAAAGAAGCGTTGAGACAAGTAATTAAAATTGCAAAAGCAACTAATGCAAAAGTCAAATGTCTTTATGTTAAAACAAAAACAACTGATATTACTGAAGCCACTTTTGAGGATTGGAAAGAGCAATTTAAAAACGATCCTGTAACTTTTTTTGTTATACCTAATGAAGAGGTTAAAGAATCCATTTCAGAGTTTATTATTCATCAAGAAATTGATGTTTTAGCAATGTTGACATATAAACGAAGCTTCTTTGAATCGTTATTTAGTTCGAGTTTCACAGAAAAAATGTCTTACAATAGTGATGTTCCAATTTTAGCTTTACACTAATGTTTTGTTGTAAAAAAAAGTTATATTTGGTAAAAAAATATGAAATTAAAATTTGCTATTTTGTTTTTAATTGCTTCTAATTTTTTGTTTGGGCAAAAAAATCAAGAACATATAACAAGAACATATAATTTTCAGTTAAATACTACTGGTATTCCATTTTCAAATTATAAAGAATTAAAAAATTCACGCGATATAAAAATTGATTCTGTTGGTTCAATAATAATTAAATCAGATACATTAATTTATGTAACAGGACTGCCAAAAATGAATGGTGTTAAAGTTAATTACGAACCTAAAGATTCAATTTTTTTGGAAACCTATAAAAATTTGGTGTATGATAAGGTAAATTTAAATAAAACAAAAAAAAACAAGAATCTTCCAACAATGAAAATTTGGAAAGAAGAAATAAAAGTTTATTTTGATTCTACAGTAACTAATAAAAACAAAAGGGAATTAGTAAAACTAATGAAATTTATTGATAAAGAAATAGATTCCTTAAAAATCAAGATTGTCAATAGTAAAGAAAAATCTAATTATTTTATCTACTTTTTGAATAAACCATCAGATATAGATTGGGATACAAGGATAAAAGATAAAGATGGTTGTTATATTTCTTGGAATGATAAGCAACAAATTTATAAATGTACCATGAAAATTGACACAAAAATAATTTTTAATGAGAAGGAACAATTAATGTTGATGAAAAAGCACTTTATTTGGTCATTAGGTTATTTTTCATTTTTAAAAGATAGGGATTGTAAAAGTTTTTTATCTAACTGTGTGAGTTTAGATAAGGAATTAACAAATGAAGATTTAGAACTTTTAAAGTATCATTATTCCTACGGGATTTGTAAAGGAACAGATTTAGAAACATTTGAGCAAAATCATAGAAGTGCCAAAAAAAGTTTAGAAAAAAACCCGAACGGAGAATATTATTTTATGCATAACTAAAAAATAATTTTCTATAAATTTTGAACAAATAAAAAACCGTCAAGAAATTAATCGAGACGGTTTTTTTCGGTTGGGTTAGTTAATTGTATTTTTAGTTGTTAAGCATTACTGGCATAACAAGCATAGTAACGGTTTCGCCGTCATCTAATCCATCAACAGGAGTTAAAATTCCAGCACGGTTTGGCATTGACATTTCTAATTGAATTTCATCTGATTGTAAATTGCTCAACATTTCTAAAAGGAAACGAGAGTTGAAACCAATTTGCATATCATCACCTTGATAATCGCAAGTCAATCTTTCTTCAGCTTTGTTTGAGTAATCAATATCTTCAGCTGAAATATTTAATTCTGCACCAGCAATTTTCAAACGTATTTGGTGTGTAGTTTTATTTGAGAAAATTGCCACACGACGAACTGAACTAAAAAATTGTGTTCTATCAATCAATAATTTATTTGGATTTTCTTTTGGTATAACAGCTTCATAATTTGGATATTTTCCATCAATTAATCTACAAGTTAAAACATAATTTTCAAACGAGAACGTTGCGTTAGCATCATTGTAATCAATTTTTACTTCAGCATCAGAAGCACCTAAAATACTTTTCAAAATATTTAAAGGTTTCTTTGGCATGATAAAATCTGCTACTTGCGATGCTTTTACATCGGTACGAGCATATTTTACTAATTTGTGAGCATCAGTTGCAACAAAAATCAAACCTTCTGGAGAAAACTGGAAGAAAACACCGCTCATTACTGGTCGTAAATCATCGTTTCCTGCTGCGAAAATTGTTTTACTGATAGCTGTTGCTAAAACTTCTGCCGGAACTAATGTTGAAGACGGATCTTCTAAAGAAACTGATTTTGGAAATTCTTCTCCTGGCGCATAAGCAATAGCATATTTACCAGAATTAGAACTAATTTCGATAGTACTATTTTCTTCAACGGTAAACGTTAATGGTTGCTCTGGAAAAGTTTTTAAAATATCTAATAACAATTTTGCAGGTACAGCAACACTTCCTTTATCTGTTGATTCAATTTCTAAAGTAGCCGACATAGTCGTTTCTAAATCAGAAGAAGAAACTGTTAGTGTTTTTTTATTTAATTCAAATAAAAAGTTATCTAAAATTGGTAAGGTATTGCTACTATTGATAACGCTACCTAAAACTTGTAATTGTTTTAATAAATACGAGCTTGATACAATAAATTTCATCCGTAATTTTTATTTAATTTTTATTAGAAGATGTAATGCCTTTTGAATCTTCTCTCAAAAACATGGCTTTCTTGAGGCATTTCATTTTCTTTATTTTTTACAAATATATCTTAAAGAAATAGATTTCAAAAAGATTTTTATTAACATTACTTACTATATTTTCTTTTTCTTAGGAAAGTGAACGCTATTCCAAAAAATACTAAAATTACAATTGGAACTCCGACAGTTATGATTTGCGAAAAAGTATATTCTTCATAAACTTTTTCTTTATCTAAAATAGGCAAGTCAACTTCTTTACTTCTAATGTTAATAAGTCCATTATCGTCTAACAGATAATTCACACAATTCATTAAGAATTCCTTATTTGCATATAGATTGTTAGTCCATTTATCAAAACCTAATTCTAATGGTTGGTAGTTTTTATCCAATTGATTTTTGATGACATCACCATCAGAAATTACAATCATTTTATTGTCTTTTCCAATAGGAGTGAAGCTATCTTCTTTAAATGGCAAGACACGATTTTCATAAACTGAATGAAATTTTCCTTCCAATAAAACAGCTACAGGTAGTGGCATTTTTCCTTTGTATTCATTCATATCAGGTTGATCGGCAACCATGTTTAAATTAACCTCAATTGGTGTTCCAATAACTTTTGAATATTTTGAAGAGGAAAGTAATGTTGTTTTTTTAATATCGTTTTTGAGTAATTCAATTGGGTTTGTGAATTCAAATTTTAATGCATCTAAATTACTCACAACTGGATGATTTGAAACGGAATAAACTGCTGGTGAATACAACCATGGATACTGAGTATATTGCGCTGCACTTCCTTGTTGACCTGTTGCTAAAGCTATTGGAGTTGCTTGAATATCTTTGATTAAATCTGGATTAATTCGGAAGCCATATTTAAAAAACATATCTGTCAAACCTAAATCTCTTGGAAAGGCAAGATTTTCACCTGTTTGCATCAAACTGTCCATTTCCATTGCAACTTGATCTACTAACCAAATTGTTTTTCCACCATTAATTATAAATTGGTCAAGTACTTGTTTTTCCTCATCAGAAAATGCTTCGGTAGGTTTTGCAATTACGGCTAAATCATATTTTTTTAATGCTTTTAAAGAATTTTGAGGACTTTTTGACACAGAATCTAACGTAAATGTCCCGATGTAATAATTTTCACGAACCGATTTCACAAAATCTGCAATTAAAACATCATGTAATTCTCCGTTTCCTTTAATTACAGCAATTTTTTTCTCCTTAGTTTTTACAATAGTATTGAAACCATTGGCAAACGCATACTCTAAATGTTGCACAGAACTCACCACTTTTTCTGCAGTTGATGCACCCATCATATTTTTTAGCAAAGGAACTTTTGTGCTTTTATTTCCATAAGTAACGACTGCCCATGGAAAAACCACTTCTTGTGTTTGCTTTCCTTTTTCGTCAAGAGTAACATTTAAAGGTGTTAATCCTCTTTCGTAAAACGATTGCATTACAGCTTCACGTTCGTCTTCATTTTCTAACGGATTAACAAATTGGAAGATAATATTAGAATTATAAGCTTTGAATTCTTCTAATAATTGTTGGGTTTCGGTTTGCAGTTTTTTGAATTCTCCAGGAAAATTTCCTTCAAGAAAAACATCAACATACAAAGGTTCTTTGACTTCTTTTATAATATTTAGAGAAGTTTCTGAAAGTGTATAGCGACTGTCAGCAGTTAAATCGAAACGTTTGAAGAAAAAGTTTCCTGCAAAATTTAATACAACTAAAACGGCAATAGTTGTAAGTAGTACTTTTAAATTAGACTTCTTATTTTCCATTATGATTTTAGCGATTTTAATTTATAAACGGTCAACGATAAAAATGCAATGGTGATACTTACAAAGTAAAGGACATCACGTGTATCAATGACGCCACGACTCATACTTTTAAAGTGATAATCCATTCCGAAAAGTGCAATAATATCTTCTAAACTTTTTACTTGTGAAGCAACACCTTGAAAACCATAATAAAAGATAAAACACAAGAAAACCGAAACGATGAAAGCCACAATTTGATTTTCTGAAAGTGTAGAAGTAAAAACTCCAATAGAAGTGTAAGCTGCAATTAGAAATAATAATCCAAAATAAGAACCCATCGTACTTCCCATATCGATATTTCCTTCAGGCATTCCTAAACCATAAATAACGTAAACGTATATTAATGTTGGAATTATTGCTATCACAATTAGTAAAAAAGCTCCGAAGAATTTTCCGCTAACGATTTCCCAAATGGATATTGGTTTGGTCATTAAAAGCTCTATTGTTCCTTGTTTTTTCTCATCAGAAAAACTTCTCATGGTTACCGCAGGAATTAGGAAAATTAATATCCAAGGCGAAAGGGTGAAAAACGGCGTTAAATCAGCAAATCCGCTGTTTAAAATATTAAATTCGCCTTCAAAAACCCAAAGAAATAATCCGTTGAGTAGTAAGAAAATAGCGATTACTAAATATCCTATTGGCGAACCAAAAAAGGATTTAATTTCTCTTAATAATATTGATTTCATGTTTTGTTTTTTGTTTAAAAGTTTCAGGTTTAAGGTTTCAGGTTGTTCAACTTGTAACTTTAAACTTTAAACTAAAGAAACTAATTTATGTACACTCCAAGCTTCTGGTTTATCGTTGAATAATTTTTTTGTAAACGTCCAAACTTCGTCAAACAATGCTGATTTTCTATAATTTTCTAAATCATCCTCGGTTTCCCAATAACTATAGGTAAAGAAAATGCAAGGATTTTTTTTGTCTTGATACAATTCAAGAAAACGATTTCCTGGCGAGTTTCGTATGTGGTTTTTCATTAATTCGAAATTTTCCAAAAATGCTGGAATATTTTCTTCATGAAAGGACATTTTTACTATTCTAACGAACATATTAACTTTAATTAAAATTGATGGTAATAGCATCTCTGTATGTAATTCCGAGTAAACTTGCCGCTGTAGCCACTTTAGGATTACTTTTATATAATCCAATTTCTAAAAAACCTGCTTCATTGAAAATCGCTACTGCATTTCCACTAATTGAAGATAAAGGTCTTTTGTCAATGGCTTCTAAATCGGAATATTTTGCGAAAATACTTTTTATTTTTTTGCTTTTAAAATTTACTTCATAAGGTCTTCCTTTGGAAACATCTAAAAACATTTTTCTGGTAATATTGGTTACAGCATTTCCAAATCGGTCAAGATATACGATATAACCTTTCACAGAATTAGAATCATCAGAAACAACAGGTTGTAACTCGGTTACTTCTTTCAAAGTCTTGATTTCTTTACCAATAACACTCAACGAACCACCTTTTGAAATGTGAATTGCTACTGTTAGCAAAACGTCCATATCGGTTGCTTCTGGTAAAAGTCTGTCGTGAATATTGATAACCACCATTTTTTGAGGTTTAATTTTTTCAATTAGCATACTCAAAATACCATTATCAGCAGCGATAAAAAAATGACCATTCCACTCAATGGCAATATGTTGGTTGTTTTCTCTTAGTTCAATATCAATTCCTATAATATGTACGGTTCCTTTTGGAAAACTATGGTACGCAGAACTAATAATATAACTCGCTTCGCTAACGTTAAACGGATCAACATCATGCGAAATATCTACAATTTTTGCCTCGCTATCTTGCGATAAAATTTTCCCTTTTAAAACACCAACAAAGTGGTCTTTTAATCCGTAATCGGTAGTAAGGGTAATTATTGACATAAATTTGTTTATAACTATATGATGAATTTAATCAAGTGGCTTGTTTAATTTCATTAAATTTGAAATGATTGCAAAGCTAATAATATTTAGCCAAAAACTAATTAAAAAACACTTCCATTTGAACGAACGTATCATTGAATTACACGACATCGCTCCAAAAGAATTTTGGGGTGCACAAGACACTCATCTTGAAACAATTAAGAAGTATTACCCGAAGTTAAAAATTGTGGCTCGTGGCACAACACTGAAGGCATTTGGCGAAAAAGAGGAATTGGACGAATTTGAAAACCGTTTCAATCGATTGATGTTGCATTTTACTCGTTATAATAATATTGACAACAATGTTATTGATAGAGTGATTCAAAGCAATTCACAAGAAGAACAACGCATGCCTGATCATGAAAAAATTCTGGTGCATGGAATAGGAGGAAAGCTGATAAAAGCGATGACGCCTAACCAACATAAATTGGTTGAAAATGTTATGAAAAATGACATGGTTTTTGCCGTTGGTCCTGCTGGAACCGGTAAAACTTACACAGGAGTTGCTCTTGCTGTTAAAGCATTGAAAGAGAAACAAGTAAAACGAATTATTTTGACTCGTCCTGCAGTAGAAGCTGGTGAAAATTTAGGTTTTCTTCCTGGTGATATGAAAGAAAAATTAGATCCGTACATGCAACCGTTATACGATGCTTTGCGCGATATGTTGCCTCCGCAAACTTTAGAAGATTATATTTTGAAAGGAATTATCCAAATTGCACCTTTGGCTTTTATGCGTGGTCGAACATTAGATAATGCTTTTGTAATTCTTGATGAAGCTCAAAACACAACGCATTCGCAAATGAAAATGTTTCTGACACGTATGGGTAAGAATGCCAAATTCATAATCACTGGTGATCCAGGACAAGTTGATTTACCAAGGAGAACCATTTCTGGATTGAAAGAAGCAATTTTAGTTTTGAAAGACATCGACGGAATCGGAATCATCTACCTTGATGACAAAGATATTGTAAGACATAGATTGGTGAAAAAAGTAATCGATGCTTACAAGAGTATTGAGAATCATGATTGACTTCGGAGAAGTTAAACCTTTTTAGTTAGAGATTACGTTTTATAATTTTGTATGACTCCAGCTGGAGTCATACCTTGCATAACTATGAGTTTATAGACCTTTTATAAATCTTTAATTCCTCCGGAATTTATAATACAAGTTTTTTTATTTATGGCTGATACTTTTTCTCAGATTTATATTCAAATTGTTTTTGCAGTTCAAAACCGAAAAGCATTAATCGATTATTCATGGGAGGAACAATTGTATAAATATATTACTGGAATTATAACTAATAAAGGTCAAAAATTAATTGCAATAAATGGAATGCCAGATCACATTCATATATTTATTGGTATGAAACCTACTTGTTGTCTATCTGATTTAGTTAGAGAAATTAAAAAGTCTTCAAACACTTACATAAAAGAGAATAACTTAACCAAAACAAAATTTAATTGGCAAGAAGGTTTTGGAGCTTTTTCATACAGTCATAGTCAAATTGATAATGTTTATAATTATATATTAAATCAAAAAACAAGACATAAAAAAGTAACTTTTAAAAAAGAATACTATGAAATTCTTGAAAAATTCAAAGTTGATTTTAAAGAAGAGTATGTTTTTGAGTTTTTTGAAGATTAGTTTTCAAGTAATTGTTTAACTCCGCTAAAGTCGAACCAAAAAATTACGACTGTATTAAAAGTATGAAATTCCATTGAGATTCATGTTTTTAATATTATTGATTCATAAAAAATGAAAGAATACTTCAAATACGCTAACGGTTATGTCAATATCAACGATGAAAATTTGTTTCTAACGAATTCAGGAAATTGGTCCGAAACTCATGATTTACAGGAAAAATCACCGAAGTCTATCAGGAAGAATAATTTTAGAGCAAATAAGATTTATTTATACTATTTTATTGTTTTTATATTTATTGGTTTTATTGTTTTTGAAATTTTAAGAGATATTAAAAACAAATCATTTCCTTTTGGGATAATCTTTCTTGTACTTGCTGGTTTTGCTTACATGAAACGCGAAACAGGTAAACGATATAAAATTCCAATATCAAAAATTACATCTTTTGACATTTCTAATGATTCTGTAAAAATTATATTTATAAATGCTAATGACGTTGATGATTTTGAAGAAATTTTTAAAGTAGAAAAGAAAGGTTTATCCATTTTTGAGGAATTGAATCTGCAACTAAAAAACACTTCATTTCAATAAACTCAGTACAAACTACGTAAAGAGTGACATTGAATTTCAATTAAATTTTCGCAAAAATAATTAACATTTGGTTATTTAATTCAAAATTATATATTTGTTAAAATTTATATTTAGAAAATAATCATTTATACGCAGCTTTATCAAAACGATACTTATTACTGGAGCTTCTGGCGGATTGGGCAAGGAAATTGCAATTCATTTTTCTAAAAAGAATTGGAACGTCATTGCTACAATGATTTGTATATCAGAGTGTAAAGTTTTTGAAGGAATTCCAAATATTAAATGTTACGAACTTAACGTAACGTCATCAGAAAGTATAGAGAAAGCTAAAAATACGATTCTTAATGATTATAAATCCATTGATGTTATCATTAATAATGCTGGAATTGGTTACAGAAGTTTCGTAGAATTGTCTGAAGATGCTAAAATTGATGCCATTGTTAATGTCAATTGGCTAGGCGTTGTTAAAATTTGTCGTGCTTTTATTCCGCATTTTCGAGAGCAAAACAAAGGTCATTTTATTAATATAACTTCCATTGCAGGATTAGTGAATTTGCCTTTAGGAAGTTTTTATCATCCTACGAAACAAGCCGTTGAGAGTTTTTCTGAATGTATGGCTTATGAACTTTTAGACTTTAATATTAGTGTTTCAACGGTGCAATTTGGAAATGTTCCTTCCAATTTTCAGAAAAATGTAAAAAAATGTGAAAAATCTTCTATCAATTCCTATAATCAAATGATGCAAAGTATTGATGGAATTATGAATAGGAAAACTACTGATAATCATTATTTGTCAGAGGCTATTTTAGAAAAATTATATAAAATTGCTGAAAATCCTTCACGAAGATTTAAAAAATACTCTATTGGTTTTGATGCTAATTTGATGAAATATCTTCGTAAATTTCTTGGTTATCGACTATTTGATAGAGTTATAAGAAGATATGTTTTAAGCAAATAAATAATTGTATTTCTGTTGAAAAGAAACTATTTTTGCCAAACAACACATTTAGAACTTGACAGAAATAGAATCTGAATCAAGTTCAGATTAAACAACACACAATTATAATGAATACAATTACTACAACTAATTTCAATTTTCCCAATCAAAAATCAGTTTATCGCGGTAAGGTAAGAGAAGTTTACAACATTAATGACGAACTTTTAGTCATGGTGGCAACCGACAGACTTTCTGCTTTTGATGTGGTTTTGCCAAAAGGAATTCCGTATAAAGGTCAGATTTTAAATCAAATTGCAACAAAATTCATGGAGTTGACTTCTGATATTGTTCCAAATTGGTTGATTGCAACACCAGATCCAAATGTTGCTGTTGGACATTTATGTGAACCTTTTAAAGTTGAAATGGTAATTCGTGGCTATCTCTCTGGACATGCGGCTCGTGAATATGCGCTTGGGAAAAGAACTATTTGTGGTGTAACGATGGAAGAAGGTTTGAAAGAAAATGATAAATTTAAAACACCAATAATTACGCCTACAACTAAAGCAGATAATGGTTCGCATGATGAAGATATTTCGCGCGAAGCTATTTTGTCCAACGGAATTGTTAGTGAAGAAGATTATTTAGTTTTAGAACAATATACTCGTGCTTTATATCAAAGAGGAACTGAAATTGCAGCGAATCGTGGATTGATTTTAGTGGATACAAAATATGAATTTGGAAAAACTAAAGAGGGAAAGATTGTTTTGATTGATGAAATTCATACACCAGATTCTTCACGTTATTTTTATGCTGATGGTTATCAAGAACGTCAAGATAGAGGACAAGAACAAAAACAATTGTCTAAAGAATTTGTGCGTCGTTGGTTGATTGAAAATGGTTTTCAAGGAAAAGATGGACAGCAAATTCCGAACATGACTGATGAATATATTGAATCGGTTTCAGAACGTTATATAGAATTGTATGAAAATATTTTAGGAGAAAAGTTTGTTAAAGCTGATATTTCTGATATAAATGAAAGAATTGAAAAAAATGTTCTTTCTTTCTTGAGAAGTTTGTAAAAATGGAATGCTAACTAGCCCTGATTACTTCACTATTCTTTTATTTTCATTTGTGTTCAGTGAACTTCGTTTGAAGAGAAAATAGCTTTGCCAAAGTTTAAAACTTTGGCAAAGCTATTGAAACGTAAAGCAGGAATAAGGAAACCAAGAAAGCGCAAGCCATTCGCTTCAAATAAAAATAAAAAAAGTCCCAAATCAATTAAGTTTTGGGACTTTTTTATTTATAACTAACCTTTTATACCAATTATAAATATAAAATAGCTAATCTACTTGTTCTTTTTTTCCAATACGTCTTCAAAAAAATAATTCCGTAACAAAAGCTATGCAATGATTTTTTTCATTGTCTTGAAAAAAATGACTTCGCATCTTTAGACTATTTTATTTGTATAATTGGTATTAATTTCCTGAAATATCACCAGAACCAGCAACGTTTGATTCGATGATTTTAGGGTTTCCTTTGTATTGAATATTTCCGCTTCCTGCTACTTTAGCAACAAGATTATTGGTACAGTTGACTTCAAGACTTCCTGAACCAGCAACCGCTACGTCAGCATTTTGAGATACTAATTTTGTGGAATTCAAGTCACCTGAACCAGCAGTTTTAGCTTCTAAATTTTCGGCTGTTCCTGAAAGTTTTAAGTTTCCTGAACCTGCCATTTTTGCCACAATATTTTTTGCATTAATTTCTAGATTGCAATCACCAGAACCAGCCATTTTTGCTTCAAAATCGGTTGCGTTTATAGCATTTTTTGTAACCATATTTCCCGAACCTGCAAACGATATTTCGTTAATTTCTTCAAATGGAATGGTAATAGTGATGTCTTGTTTGTAATTATAACTTCTGTTTTTTTCAAAATACACTTTTAATTCGTTCCCAATTACTTCTGTAACGATATGACTTATAATGTTTTCGTCACCTTTTATGGTTATTGTACCTTCTTTTCCAGAAACTAATTCAACATTGAATGAGCCACCTGTTGAAATTTTTTCATAGGATTCTGTAGTTCTTGTAATTGTGGTTTGAACTCCATTTCCTTTAATTTTTTCGTTGTTCCAATTTTGAGCATTTGCAATTGTTATGCTAAGTAATGCTAATAATACTGTTAGTTTTTTACTCATGATTTTAAAATTTGTTTTTTTGTATTCGTGAATCTTCGATTTCATTTTTATTTTGTTAAAAGTTGAACGCTTCCGTAATTTGTTGTGATATTTATTTTTGATTTTCCTTGACTAATATGATGCGCTATGTAAGATTTTGAAGTATTTTTTTCTGATTTTAAGCTATATTTTAGTCCTACATTGTCAGTAAACGATCCATATTTTAAGTTTACATTGATGTCAAAAGCATAGTCAGATGTACATGATATTTTAGAATTGGAATAATTTCCATTGATTGTAATGGCATCGGTTTTATTTGATGCTGATAATTGAATATCGCTATAATTTGAATTTACAATTATGGAATTTCCAATTTCACCTAATTTTAGGGTTAGATAATTTCCTTCAATGGCAATTTTTTGAATTGATTTTGAATTGATTTTGGTGTAATTTGAAGACAAATTCAAGGTTCCAACATTTTGAAAATTAAATGTATTGTAATTTCCTTCTATATTGATATTATTTACTTTATTGAAATCTACTTCAGAATATTGACTTTGTAAATTAACTTTATCTATAGAATTGATGCTTGAATTTGGTGCGTAAGCAATATTAATATTGTTGTTTTTATTGTTGAATTGACCTAAAATAATACTTCCATACTTACATTCTATAGCCGAACTACCATTGAGTTTATCAACTGAAATGTTACCATATTTATTGTCCAAATCAATGCTTCCGTTTCGAGGAATTTTTACTACATAATTGATTTCGTAGCTGATATTATTACTTTTCCATTCTTTTGTGGTGAATATTGTTTCTGCCGAAACTTTACTGGATGAAGCATTAAAATCAACATCAATTGTATTGATACGTTCGTTAATTTTCTTTTCGTTATTTCCAGAAACTTTGATGTTAACTTGTATGGATATTTTGTTTTCATCCCATAAATACACGTTTATATTTCCATAAGAATTAGTAATATTTACTTGAGCATCATCATTTACAGAATATGTTTTAGAAATGTTTTTTTCTTTATTGTAGGCGTGTTTGTCTTCATTAAATCCAAATGAAATTATTGGGAAAAGAACAAATGCTATTATTTTAACTATGATTTTCATTTGTTTTGTTTTTTAAATTGTTAATATTTTCAACCTGTTCTAGAACTGATTTTATAAAGGAAATTCGAGTTTGCATGTTGGTTATCATGGCAAAGACAATTTGTTTATTTTCGCCATTTTTAGCAATTTCCTCTTTAAGATTTTGATAATCTTTTTCAAGCGATTCCATTTCTTTCATAGCATCTGTAATTAATGCTTTGCTTTGAGGAGTTTCTTGTTTTTTTAAGGATGCCAACTCATTATTAATAACTGAAGAAAAATAATCATGGGTTTCTTGTACTTGTGGTGAAAAAGCAACTTCTTCGGTTTGATTATGAGTATAATTAAACAATACAATTCCAAAACCCAATAGGAGAGAAGCCGCAATTGACAAAGGCAACCAATTGATTTTTTTCTTTTTAGGTTGTTGTTTCTTTAATTTATCAAGAAATCGCTTTTCGTGTCCAAAATTTGGTTCTTCAAAGTCCCAATTATTTTGGTTTTCAAAAAGTTGATTTAGATTATTGGTGCTCATAATTCATTTAATTTTTTTCTTAAACTTTCTTTTGCTCGGCTCATCATCGTTCTACAGTTTTCATTGCTTATATTTAAAATGCTTGTAATTTCTTCTAAATCATATCCTTCAACAAAAAATAATGTTAGAATGATTTTGTAATTTGATTTCAAGCTTTGAATGGTTTTTAAAACACTTACGGCTTTTAATTCTGAATAGCTCTCCAATTCTTCTTTAAAATCTATTACTTCAATGTTTTCATCTAAACTTTCAAATTGGTATTTATTCGTTTTTTTTAATTCGTTTATACTAGTATTGACAACAATTTTCTTTAACCAAGAACCAAAAGTTACATTTCCACTAAAAGAATCTAACTTAGTAAATGCTTTTAAAAAACTTTCTTGCATAACGTCTTCTGCAAGATAAGAATCACCAACAATGCGATACGACACATTAAACATGGCTTTATAATATTGATTATAAAGTGTTAGTTGTGCTTTTTCATTATTCTCTTTACAACGTTCTAGGAGAATGGCAATATCTAAATTTTGGTTTTTCAAATTGGTCGAATGGTTAATCTATACTAAAGACAAATCGATTTTAGGATTGTTACAGTTTTTAAATATTTTTTTATAAAAATAAAAAATCCGAATGATTAAATTCGGATTTTCTATACATATATAAGGATTATTATTTGAAATAAGAAAAGTTGTGATTGTCTTCAATTTTCAATAAACTTTCATAAATCAATTTAATTACATTTTCTACATCTTCACGATGAACCATTTCTACTGTGGTATGCATGTAGCGTAAAGAAAGCGAAATCAATGCTGAAGCAACGCCACCATTACTATAAGCAAAAGCATCAGTATCGGTTCCTGTTACTCTAGAAGTTGCATGTCTCTGAAACGGAATTTTCTTTTCTTCGGCAGTTGTAACAATCAATTCACGCAGAATATTTTGTGTAGCTGGTGCATAAGCAATAACTGGACCTTTACCCATTTGTAAATCGCCTTCAATTTTTTTATCGATCATTGGAGTTGTAGTGTCGTGGCAAACATCGGTTACAATGGCTACATTTGGTTTGATAGTTTGAGTAATCATTTCAGCTCCACGAAGACCAATTTCCTCTTGAACGGAATTTACAATATACAAACCAAAAGGAAGTTTCTTTTTATTCTCTTTTAATAAACGTGCCACTTCAGCAATCATAAAGCCACCCATTCTGTTGTCAATAGCTCTGCAAACAAATTTATTTTCGTTTAAAATCATAAATTCATCAGGATAGGTAATTACACATCCAACATGAACGCCTAAATTTTCTACTTCTTCTTTGGTTGCACATCCACAATCAATAAAAATGTTATGTAAAGTTGCTGCTTCTTCTTTACCACGATTTCTCGTATGAATAGCTGGCCAACCGAAAACTCCCTTTACAATTCCTTTTTTAGTATGAATGTTTACTCGTTTCGATGGAGCAATTTGATGATCAGAACCACCATTTCTTATTACATATATCAATCCGTTATCGGTAATATAATTTACATACCAAGAAATTTCATCAGAATGTCCTTCAATCACGACTTTAAATTTAGCTTCAGGATTGATTACACCAACTGCACTTCCATAAGTATCAGTTATAAATGTATCAACATAAGGTTTTAAATAATCCATCCAAATTTTCTGTCCTTCAGATTCATATCCTGTTGGTGATGCATTATTTAAATATTTCTCTAAAAATGAAATTGATGATTTTGTAAGTATTGATTTTGTTGCCATAAAATATTTTTTTGCTAAAATATAAATTTGGCATTACACTTGTTAAGGATATTCTATATTTTTACATTAAATTTTAAAAGTTATGTTTAAGAAGTTATTGATAGTTGTATTTTTTAGTTTACCATCTCTTATTTTTTCTCAAATAACAAAAGATAGTTCTGAAAAAAAAGATTTTGTTGTTGTAGAAGGTGATACTTTAACAATGTATGGCGATACAATATATATTGAAGAAGTTCAGATACACAATCAAAAAATGGATGCTGAACAAAAAAAGCAATTTATGTTGTTACAGAACAGAGTTTATAGAGTATATCCTTATGCTAAAATAGCTTCAGAAAGATTAATCTCATTGAACGCTAACATGAATAAACTCAAATCCAATAAAGAAAAGAAAAGGTATCAAAAAATTGTTGAGAATTACATGGAGAATGAGTTCAAGGCACAATTAAAAAAACTTTCAAGAAAACAAGGGCAAATATTAGTTAAGTTAATTCATAGACAAACCGGCATAACTACATTTGATTTAATTAAGGAATACAAAAGTGGATGGAAAGCATTTTGGTCAAATAATACAGCCAAACTTTTTGATATAAACTTAAAGACAAAATTTACTCCTTACACTAATAATGAAGATTATCTTATAGAAACAATTTTATTTAGGGCTTTCAATAAAGGAAGGTTAATAGAGCAGCCTGCATCTACACCGATTGATTATGAGGAATTAAATAATTATTGGCAACAGAAAGCCATTGAAATAAAAAAATAAATTTCATGAGCGATTGTTTTGTGCATTTCGGTATTCTGTTTTCCCGCTTTTGTTGCAATAAAAGTAGTTTTTAAAGAAAAAACTATTTTTATTTCCACTACAATCGGGGCTATTTGGTAG
>NZ_JAIXUB010000025.1 GCF_027484205.1 Flavobacterium sp. | reverse complement strand
TTATGTTTCAATATATTAGTCAAACAAAAGAATCGTTGATTGATTTAAACGTAAAAGCATACAAAGCATTAGAAACAGGTACACTTTGGGGTGGATTATCGTATAGAAGAAGTTTAGATGGCGCACAGTATGTTGAAGGCAACTCAGTAGCAACACAAAAATTACAATACATTACACCAATACTTGGATTTAACTTCAAGAATTATATGTTGTCTTACACTTATTCACACTTGCTAGGCAATGTAAAGTTTGATGACGGAGGATTTCATCAAATTACACTTGGAATCAACCTGTTCTGTAAACCAGAGAAATACCACTGTAACTGTCCTGCAGTGAACTAATTAGAAAAAAAAGCCCTTCAATTTGAAGGGCTTTTTTTTTATGAGTGATAAACTCTTGATGCTATTATTTTGTTGTCTTTTATTTCTAAAACTTCAGCAACTAACATTTCGTTTTCACCTTCTACAGTTCGAATGTACTCCATGAAAACCCTATCGGAATTTGAAGTTAATGAGGTTACTTTATAGTGTAATGTTGGTAATCTATTAAAAGCATCTTGCCACCATGATTGTAATGCTTCTTTACCAGATATATATCCGTTAGTTTCAGGAAGTTTAACTTTAAGTTTTGGAGAAAAATGCTGAGCTTCATCATCATATAGAGATAATAATTTATCTAAATTATGATTGTTAAATGCTTCAAACCAAGCATGTGCAATTGATAAGTTTTTTTGACTTTGCATGAATAAACTTAAATTAAATGTTTTTTAAATTTATAATTTCTTGTTCTGTAAGTGGTCTCCAATTTCCTCTTGGCAGATTTTTCTTTGTTAATCCAGCAAAAGCAACTCGATCAACTTTAAGAACATTGTATTTAAAATTTTCAAAAATAGCCCTTACAACTTTAACGTTTGGTGTTCTCAGCTTTATGCCGATTTCTGTTTTTGGTTCGTTGTCAATATAGCTTATTTCATCTATAAATAAACGATGATCATCAAGCGTTACACCAGATGCAATTTTTTCTAAATCTTCAAATTTTAAATTTTTATCTAAAGAAACTTGATAGATTTTTGGAGATTTCTGGTTTGGCAAACTGAATTTACGAATAATGTCAGTGTCATTTGTGAATACTAATAAACCAGTAGTATTTTTATCCATCCTACCAATGGGTTGCATTTTTGAATTTGTAGCTCCTTTTATTAATTCAAGAACATTTCTATGGTCACTATCTTCCTCATTTGATGTAGTGAAGTTTTTAGGTTTATTTAGAACAAAATATTCTTTTTTCTCAGGCATTAATGTTGCTCCATCAAAGTTTACAACATCACCTGGTTTTACTTTATAACCCATTTCGGTTACAGGAATTCCGTTAACTTTTACGTTACCCGATTGGATGTAAATATCTGCATCACGACGTGAACACGCTCCTGAATTTGAAATGTACTTATTAAGTCTAATTTCGTCAGATTTTATGGGTTTAGGTACGTTTATTGATTCTTTTTTTACAATAGGTTTTTTATTTTGGGAACGTTTTGCCATAGCAGGTTTTGAGGTAGAAGTTGTTTTTTTTCTATCTGAACTTGGTTTACCTGATGTTGGTCTTTTTTTATTATTGGAATTGTTCATTGCCTTTATTTTTTGCAAATGTACTGATTTTAAGCTAAATTTAGTGCTATGATTTGCTATTTAGCCCTGAATGAGTGTAAATCCTTTAATCTCATTTTTTTGAGATTAAAGATTGAAAGGAATGCAGGAATATGGATGGGTAAAGTGCGCTAGCGATTCGCTTTAAGAAAAACTAAAAATCTTTTTTTTGAACTTTATATTTATTTTTTAATATTTCCGATAAGACTTTGATGTCAGAATTTGTATAGAATATTTGTGTGCTTTTTTCATCAGAATTTCTAAAGCCTACTTTTTCATTTAGAATATTTTTTGTTTGACGTGCAACTGCCTCGCCCGAATCTATGATTTGAATGTTTTTTGGAATAATTTTTTTTATTTGAGGAATCAAATAGGGATAGTGACTACAACCAAGAACGAGATAATCTATATCTTGATCAATCATTGGTTTTAAATATTTTTTTAGTAAATCCTTCATCTCACTAGAATTTATTTTCCCATCTTCGATGAGTTCAACTAAACCAAAACCAATTTGTTCAATGATTTTTATGTCTTGAAATTTTTCTACATTTTTATAAAAAAGCTCACTATTTAAAGTTCCTTTTGTGGCTAAAATTCCAATTTTTTGGGTTTGCGAATTTGTTGCAGCAGGTTTTATTGCAGGTTCGATACCAATAAATGGAATGTCATATTTATGTCGTAATTCTTTAATGGCATTTGTTGTTGCGGTGTTGCAAGCCACTACAATCATTTTACAATTTTGATTGAGAAGAAATTCAGTGTTTTTACAACTTAGATGAATTATTTCTTCTTTTGTTTTTTCTCCATAAGGTGCATTTATGCTGTCTGCAAGGTAAATTGTGCTTTCATTTGGGAGTAGCATGTGAATCTCATTCCAAATGGATGTTCCACCGATGCCCGAATCAAAAAGTCCTATTGGATTATTGTTTGTCATAAAACAAATGTAAAAAAAAACTGCTCAAATTAATGGAGCAGTTTTTAAATATTTTTTAGTTTTTTATTAGAAACCTAAATCTTTTTTAACGTCAGGAGTAATGTCTGTTCCGTCTTTTAATAATAAAGATTCCGCATTTAAAACATATTGAAATCCTTTTGCTTTGCCTACTTTTTCGATTGAAGCTCTTACTTTTTCAGTGATTGGTTTCATGATTTCAACTTCTTTCTTTTGTAAATCTGCTTGAGCAGTTTTTTCAAATTCATTAATTCTTTTAATCATGTCTTGAACTTCAACTTGACGAGTTTGATTTACAGCATCTGTTTGAGTTGCTGCTTCAGCATCATATTTTTTTACTTTAGCTTGATATTCATCAACTAATGCTTTATAGTCTTTATCGTAAGCTTCACCAAGTTTTTTTAATTGATTTTGACCATCTAAAACCGCAGGCATTTTACTCATGATTTCATTAGTGTCAACGTGAGCAATTTTAGTTTGTGCATTTGCTGTTTGTACACTAATTAATGCGATTGCAGCTATTAATAAAGTTTTAATTTGTTTCATTCTTCTAATTATTAATTGTTTTTAATTTATTTTAAGGTTTTTTATTTTCTTCTTCTTTCTTTTTTCTTTCTTCTTCTTTAGCCTTTTTAAGAGCTTCTCTATCAGCAATTGCTTTTGCTTTTTTCTCTTCCAATGCTTTTTTACGCTCTTCGATTAATGCTTTTCTTTCTTCAAGAGTTTTAGTTTTTGCCTCTTCAGCTTTTGCCTTTTTTTCTTCTAATGCTTTTGCTTGTTCAGCTTTTTTCTCTGCTTCTGCAAACTCTTTTTCTGAAGGAATTACGCTTGTACCATCTTTATTCTTTTCTGTTTCTGAACTATTAGCAGAAACTGTGCCATTTTTTTTATTTTCTCTTTCTTCAAGCAATTGTTTTCTTTTGTCTTCGAATGCTTTTTTCTTTTCAGCCGCTAATAATTTTCTATCTTCTAGTGCTTTTTCTCTTGCTGCTTTTTTCTCGTCTAGAACTTTTTGTCTTTCAGAAAGAGTAGGGTTTTGGTCTACCATATCTTGTTTTCTTTCCTCAGCTAATTCTTTTTCGAGTTGTTTTTTTGTCATTTGCTCTCTTTTTTCAGCTCTAGTTAAAGCTCGGACAACTTGATCGCTTATGTTGTGTCGTTTGTCAGCAAATAGCATCGTTAAATCAGAAGATCTATCGAATACAAAATCATATTTTTTAAGTTCAGCTATGTCTTGAACGGCATTGAAAACTTGATCTTGAATAGGTTTTACTAATACTGCTTTTTGTACTACTAAATCGCCGTTTGGTCCAAATCTTTTTTGTTGGTATTCTAACAATTCATTGTCAAGAAAAGCAATTTCTTCTTCGCGTTCTTCAATAAGTTCTTTTGTTAAAAGTACTTTTTCAGATTTTAAAGTTTCTTTAAGTTTTACAATTTCGTTTTTCTTTTCTTCAATTTCTTGTTTCCACTTTTGAGCTTTTTGCTCCAATTGATTTTTAGCTTCAGCATAGTCAGGAACTTTTTCTAGAATATACTCCATATCAATATATCCTATTCTAATTCCTCTGGTTTGTGCAACTGAATTTGCTGTGAATAAAACGGCAATTATCAGTGTTAAAATATATTTTCTCATAACTTGTTGTTTTAGAAATCTAAACAAATATACTAAAATTGTTGTCCAATAATGAAATGTGTTTCCCAACCATTTTTTTGAGTTGATCCAGGAATAGCATCAAATCCATGACCAAAGTCAATACCAAGTAATCCAAATGCTGGCATGAAAACACGCAATCCAAATCCTGCAGATCGTTGCAATTGAAAAGGATTATATTCTCTAAAATTTTTATATGAACCTCCAGCTTCTAAAAATGTTAATGCATAAATTGATGCGGCACTCTTCAAAGTAAGAGGATATCTTAATTCTAATGAAAATTTATTATATAACGGATCACCATCTGATGAAGATAAAGATTGATTTGGATAACCTCTTAATTGAACTACCTCACGTCCATCAAGAGCAAAATTTGCTAATCCATCACCACCAACAAAGAATCTTTCAAAAGGAACGGTTCCGCTATTTACATTATCTAAACTAGTTCCTCTTTCGCTATTATACGAACCTAGAAAACCAAATTCAAACTTAGAACGTAAAACTAATGCCTTTTGTTGTGTTCCTGCAATTTTTGTATACCAATCACCACTGAATTTTACTTTGTAATATTCTAGCCAACTGAATTTCTTTTGGTCTACTTTTGATTGGTTAGTATCGGCATTTACATAATCACTTTCGTCTACTCTGACTAAACCTGTGCTTGTTACTCCATTAATTGGATTAGTAGCAGTTGTTGTTTTAACTAAATCACCATCATTAATGAAAATTCCATCAACTCCAAAGTTTTCGTTTGGATTGTCAGATGCTGTATATCTTTGTTTATACTCTTTTTGATTTTTTAAATCACCATAATCAACATTGTTGAACATTGAATAAGGAGGTGTTAACTTTGCAGTAAAATTAAATTCTGAACCTTTTGTTGGGAAAATTGGATTTACTCCACGATTATCTCTTCTCAATCCAAAGGTGTAGGCAAAATTTCGTGAAGAACCATTTCCAAATGTAAATAATCCTGTGTTATAATTATTTAATTGATAGTACTGAAAACTTAATGCATTTGATAAGTAGAAATAATTATCTGGCACTGTTAATCTTTTTCCTAAACCAACAGAAAGTGATGTAATATTAAAGCTTCTGTTTTTATCAACTCCACCAGTAGAACCATTGTATAAAAATTGTTTACTGTGAGAAAGCGATGTTGAAAAACTTATTGGTTTTTTACCACCAAACCATGGTTCAGAGAATGATAAACTATAAGTTCTATAAAATGAACTTGCTTGTGCACGAAGGGAAACTTTTTGTCCATCTCCCATAGGTAATGGTTTATATGCTTCTTTTTTGAAAATATTTCTTGCCGAGAAATTATTGAATGAAAGCCCAAGAGTTCCAATGAAACCTCCGCCGCCATAACCACCTTGAAGTTCAATTTGACTTGATCCTTTTTCTACTAATTTCCAATCTACATCTACAGTTCCATTAACTGGGTCAGCATTTTTTACATCAGGACTTATTGCCTCAGCATCAAAGAAACCTAATTGACCTAACTCACGAATGGTACTAATAACTTCTTCCTTGTTCCATTTTTCTCCTGGTCTTGTTCTAAGTTCACGATATATTACTCTATCGTTTGTTTTGTCATTTCCTGAAACAGTAACTTTATTAAAGTAGGCAATTGGTCCTTCAACTATTCTTACTTCAAAATTAATGGTATCATTTTCAGTTTTTACTTCTACAGCATTTACATTTGAAAACAAATATCCATTGTTTTGGTATAAGTTTGTAATGTCTTCACCATCAGGTTTTGACTTGTCCGCAATTCTTTTTTCAAGAAGTACACCATTATAGGTATCACCTTTTTGTATTCCTAAAACTCTTGAAAGTGCCTGGTCAGAATAAACAGTATTTCCCAAGAATTTAATTTCTCCAAATCGATATTTATTTCCTTCTTCAACTTTTACATTAATTGCAATTTTATTTTTCTTTTTGTCTAACCAAACAGAATCTGAAACTACCCTAGCATCACGATAACCATTTTCCTTATACTTATCTGCTATAGCAATTAAATCCTCTTTATATTTATCTTTGATGTACTTAGATTTTTTGAAAATTCTAATTGGATTAATTTGTTTTGTATTTTTCATTGCCTTACTTAGTTTCTTGTCAGAAAACTTCGTATTGCCATCAAAATTTATTTTTGTTATTTTTAATTTTTCACCTTTGTCAATATTTACTAACATTTTTACTTGGTTAGCTTCTGTGGTATCAACAATAGTGTTTACAGATACTTTTGTATTAAAATATCCGTCTTTTTTATATTTATTTTCGAAATAATTTTTTGTGTTTGTAATTAAGTTTTCGTTTACAACTTTTCCTTTAGTTAAATCACTTTCTTTTAGTAAATCTTCAACTTTTCCTTTTTTTACTCCATTGATTTTTACATCACTTAGTTTAGGTAACTCGTTGATGTTTAAGTTTAAATAGATACTATCGCCTTTAATTTCATTAACATAAAAGTCAATTTCACTAAAAAGACCAAGCTTTCCTAATTTTTTAATTGCATTACTAATATTGTCACCAGGAACAATGATTTGTTGCCCTTTTTCAAGACCTGCAAAAGTGATTATGGTTTGTTTGTTGAAAGTTATTTTTCCTGTTACATCAACATCTGCTAGAATATATTTTTTTCCTTGGTCAAAAGGAATTCTATCTTGGGCTTGTAGTGAGGTAAGGTTTCCTAATAAAAAAATGAAAAGGAAGGTACCTAAAAATTTATTTGACACTAATATATTATTTAATTTGTTCACTTGTTTTTCCAAATCTGCGTTCTCTTTTCTGATAGCTAATAATGGCTTCATATAAATCATTTTCTTTAAAATCTGGCCATAACACATCCGTAAAATAAAGTTCAGCATAGGCAATTTGCCATAGTAAAAAATTACTTATTCTGTGTTCGCCGCTTGTTCTGATTAATAAATCTACATCGGGTAAATTGTGCGTGTAAAGATGCTGATTTATAATTGATTCATCAATAGTATCTATCGAAATTATATTATTTTTAACTTTATCACTAATGTTTTTAACAACATTTAATAACTCTTCTCTTGAACCATAGCTTAGCGCAAGTGTTAAAGTCATTCGGTTGTTGTTTTTGGTACTTTCAATTACTTCGTTCAATTCTTTTTGAATAGATGAAGGTAGTTTGTCTAAATTTCCAATAGAATTTAATCGGATATTATTTTCTTGCAATGTTTTTAATTCACTTTTTAATGAATGAACTAAAAGTTTCATTAAAGTATCAACTTCTATTTTTGGGCGATTCCAATTTTCTGTTGAAAATGCGTAAAGGGTTAAGTTTTTTATGCCAAGCTTTGCACATTCTTCAACCGTTATTCTAACAGATTTAGTGCCGTTTTCATGACCAAAAGCTCTCAAAAAACCTTTTTGTTTTGCCCAACGACCATTACCGTCCATGATAATGGCAAGGTGTTTAGGTAAATTAGTTTTATCAATTGATTCTAGTAAGCTCATAGTTTTAATCTGCGCAATAACATGGTTTTTCACCAAATGTGTAAGTTAAGGTAAGTCCTGAAAAAACATACCAATCATTACTATTTAAATTTCCAAATCTGAAAGATTCAAGATTTTCATTTTTTGGATTACTTCCGTCTAAATTATCGGTAAGCGTATATCTCACACCAACTTCAGCACCTAAAATTAAATTTCTAGTGATATTTGATTTTACACCTACTATCATTGGAATTGCAAATGTGCTGTCACCATAATCCTTTTTTGTATCTCCTCCAGCTATGAATAATTCATTGTAAACAAAATAACTTACACCAGTGTAAACATAAGGAGTCATTTTTCGCTCCATTTGATGTAAATTAAAATCAAAAAAATTAAATTCTAATCCTGCAGAAAATTCAGTTATACTATTTTCAAATTTGTAACCTCTTTGTTTTCTGCCAGAAACACCTGATTTTGCATCGTCTCCAGACAGATTTGCTTGCGTCAATGAAAATCGCCATGCGTGTCTTGGGCTTCTGTTCCATTTGTATATCAAACCAAAAGCTATTTCATTTGGATTGATATAATTAGTTTTTCCAATATCACCAATGTAGTTGCTTCCTCCAAGAAAACCACCAATTTCGTGAATTTGAGCATTTAAATTCGTTATTCCGAAAACAAATAAAATTAAAAAAAATCTTTTCATTAATTGAAAAATAGCGTGCAAATATAACAATTATCGCTACTAATAAAACATGATATTAGTATTTATAATAATTAAATTTTAACAGTGTTAAACTTAAAAAATAAAATTCATTTGTATATGAACAATATTCAAACGAAAAACTAAAGAAAGTAGTATAATTATTTTTTAATTAATTTCTTTTATCTTCACCCCAAAGTAGTTTATTTCGTAAGGTTTTTAAGAAAGTTTCTTCTGGAATTTCAACCATATTAATTTGAAAAGGTGTTTTTTTAATAGTTAATTCCGAGTTATTATTTAAAGTTGCAATTCGAGAATCTAATGAAACTAAATACTGTTCTTCACGTCCTGAAACTTTTAATTTAATTTCTGTATCATCAGGAATGACTAAAGGTCGGGCATTTAAATTGTGTGGCGCAATTGGAGTTATAACTAATCCTTTAACATAAGGAGTTAAAATTGGTCCACCACAACTTAATGAATATCCTGTTGAACCTGTTGGTGTTGAAATAATTAATCCGTCAGCCCAATACGAATTCAAATATTCTCCATTTAAAAAAGTTTCAATTGTAATCATTGAAGTGGTATCTTTTCTACTAACTGTCACTTCGTTCATTGCAAAATTCAATTCATTTATTTCATCATTTTCAGGAGAAGACTCTAAACTTAAAAGTGTTCTTTGTGAAATAGTATATTTTTTTTCGATGACAATTTGTAAAAATGCTTCAATGTTTTCTTTTTGAACTTTTGCTAAAAAACCCAATCTTCCAGCATTGATTCCAATTATTGGTATGCCCGAATTTCTTACATAAGTTGCCGCTCTTAAAATTGTTCCATCGCCACCAATACTAACTAAAATATCAAAACTTGAATCTAAACATTTATGAGATGAAAAGGTTTTATACTCTTTTTTTACAATTTCTTGTTCATAAAGTATTTTTAAAAATCGTTCTTCAATATACATTTCGACATTGTTAGCGTTGAAGAACACAAAAATATCTCTAATAATTGGTCTAGTATCGTTTTGATAATATTGTCCGAAGATGGCAACTTTCATTTTTAGATATTTAAGTATTTGTCTAAATATTCTGAACGTTCTTTTAAATTATTCAAGTAATTGTCTTCATGATGTTCTGAAATAATTTCATAATTATAACGTCTAAAGGTTTGAATAATTTCATTCATTGATCCAAGCGCAATTTTTATCGTTATTTGGACTTTTGCCGCATCTGCTTCAGAAACAAAAAGTCCTAAAAGTTTTCCATTATTACTCTCAACAATTTGTGCAACTTGGCTCATAGAATAATCAACAATACTTTTTTCAATCACGATGATTCCACCTTGTTCCTTTAAAAACGGTGTTTCATGAAAAAATTTCACAATGTCTTCTAATTCATAATATCCTGAATAGTTATTTTCCTCGTCTAAAACAGGAACAATGTTGGTATGATTTTTTGCGAAAACCTCTAAAACATCAAGCCAAATCATGTTTTTTCTAGCAAAAAAACCTTCTAAAGTATATTTGTAATCAATTACTTTTTTATCAGAATCAAAAGTGTCCACATCATCAGCAGAAATGCAACCAATGTATATTCCTTCTTCAACTATTGAAAAGTGAGAATAGGGAACTTCAGCAAAAAAATCTTGAACTTCCGCAATGGTTTCTTGGCTATTGATGGCTTTGTAATCGTTGTTTATGTAGTCGTTAATTTCTGTCATAATATAAAATAGCAATTATTTGTTGCAAAATAATCAAATTTTAGAACATAAAACCTTATTTTAACTTTGTATTTTTGTAATCTCTATTTCAAAAACGAAATTAATATTAATTTTCAATGACAAAGTTAAGCGTAAATATCAATAAAATTGCCACTTTAAGAAATGCTCGCGGTGGAAATGTTCCAAATTTGTTGCAAGTTGCTTGTGATATTCAAAAATTTGGAGCACATGGCATAACAATTCATCCTCGACCAGATGAGCGTCATATTCGTTATCAAGATGCTCGCGATTTAAAATCAATTGTTTACACAGAATATAATATTGAAGGAAATCCACAACACAATTTTATAGATTTGGTTTTAGAATGTAAACCAACACAGGTAACTTTAGTTCCAGATGCTATTGGAGCAATTACATCGTCTGCAGGTTGGGATACTATAAAACATCAATCCTATTTAACAGAAGTTATTCAAGAGTTTCAGCGCAATGGAATTAGAACTTCAATTTTTGTTGACCCAGTTCTTGAAATGGTCGAAGGAGCAAAAGCAACAGGAACGGACAGAATTGAACTTTACACGGAAGAGTTTGCACATCAATATGATTTAGGAAATTTAAATGGAATAGAATCTTACACGAAAGCAGCTATTCTTGCAAATGAATTAGGTTTAGGGATCAATGCTGGTCATGATTTGAGTTTAGATAATGTTAAGTTTTTCAAAGAAAATATTCCGGGTTTAATGGAAGTTTCTATTGGTCATGCCTTAATTTCAGAAGCATTATATCTTGGTTTGGATAATGTTGTCAATATGTATTTGCAAAAATTGAAGTAATTATGTTGTATTCAAGAATTGAAGGAGAAGGAAAACCGTTGTTGATTATTCACGGATTTTTAGGAATGTCAGATAATTGGAAATCACTTGGCTCACAATATGTTTTAGAAGGCTTTCAAGTTCATATTTTAGATTTAAGAAATCACGGAAGAAGTTTTCATTCGGATGATTTTAGTTATGAAATAATGACACAAGATGTATTTGAATATTGTCAAAATCATAATTTAAATCAAGTTTCAATTATTGGACATTCAATGGGTGGAAAAGTTGCTATGCTTTTTGCAACAAAATATCCTACAATGGTAGAAAAATTAATTGTTGCTGATATTGGTCCAAAATATTATGCACCACATCATCAAGATATTTTAGCAGGATTAAATGCAGTTGATTTTTCAACAAAACCCGATAGAGCAGAAGTTGAAGAATTACTTTTTCCTTACATTCCTGATTTTGGCACTAGACAATTTTTAATGAAAAATTTATATTGGAAAGAACCAGGTCAGCTTGATTTTAGGTTTAATCTTAAAGTCTTCAATGAAAAGATAAGCGAAATTGGCACAAAACTACCAGATGATGCTAAATTTGAGAATCCAACATTGTTTATCCGTGGAGGAAATTCTAATTATATTTTAGATAATGATTTGCCGCAAATTGAAAATCATTTTCCAAATTATAAGTTGGCAACAATTCCTAATGTTGGACATTGGCTTCATGCCGAAAATCCTAAAATGTTTTTTGAAGAAACATTAAGTTTTTTAAAATAAAAAAGTCCGTTTCAAACTTGAAACGGACTTTTTGTTTTGCTTAAAAGTTATTAATTTTTAATAAATTTTTTAACTGATTTTCCTTCGTCTGAAGTTATATTCATTAAATACACACCAGAATTTAAATCGGAAATATTAATTTCAACTTCATTTAAATTTTCAACTTTTAATGTTTTTACAGTTCTTCCATTTAAATCTGTAATGGTAACATCTGTTAAAAGTACGTTGTCATTATTAGAAACTGTGATGAAATCTTTAGCAGGATTTGGGTAGGATACAAATTTATTTTGGTTGAAATTAGTGTTTGATAAAGTATTATTAAATTTAAAAGCACCACCAGTAGTTGCAGTTGCAAAGCCACCACCAAAACCTACTGTTTCGCTAAAAAATTTCAAGCAAGTATGAGAAAGTGCATCGATATTTGTCCACGTTACGCCATTGTCTAAACTGTATGACGAGCCAAAATTACCTGTTGTTGAACCGCCAGTAACTAACATTCCTGTTCCAGCAAAATCAATCGATCCGTGAAAAATTCCTGTTCCAGGAGTTACAGTTGTCCATACTGAACCTCCATTTGTTGTTTTATATAAAACTAAACCTGTATAAGTTGTTCCGCTAAAAGTTTCTTTTAAAATAAAACCGTTTAAATCGTTTGCAAAAGCAAATTCTGCTACTGAACTTGTGTCTGTTCCTCCACCAAAATCAGTAATTGGAGTGGTAATTTTTGTCCAATTTAAACCTTTGTTTACAGATTTCATTAATTCTCCATTGTCAGTTCCAAACCAAATAGTGTTTCCTTTAACATAATATTTACCAGTGTAACCATAATCACCAGTTGAAGCACTAAACCCTAAAGCATTTGTTCGAGTCCAATTGGTTCCGCCATTAGTTGTTGTGTAAACTTCCCAATATCCACCTTGTTTATCACCCATACAAACACCATTATTTGCATCCCAAAAATGAACAAAATTCACAAAAGATGTTGATCCAAACGCTGCTGTTGTCTGTTTTGTCCATGTTGTTCCTCCATTTGTTGTTTTGTAAATTCCTTGAGCAGTAATAGGAGTAGAAGTTGCATTTGGATAAACTGCAACCCATGCCGTATTGGCATCAATTGCACTAATATTTGCTATTGCCATAGTGGTGTTACCAATATTTATTGAACCTGAAGTCCAAGTAGCTCCGCCATTTGTGGTTTTAGAAAATGTTTGATGATTTGTTGTTGTTGTTGGTTGAACTAAAGTCCAAATCGTATTTGCATCAACAATAGAAATGTCTCCTGTGTATGAACCACTTACTGGGTAAGAGGTAAATTGTTCTGTCCATGATACTTGACTAAAAGAAGTCCAAGATAGTAGAACGATAAATAAAAGTAATAGTTTTTTCATAAGTGTTTTTTTATTTGATTAATACTTACAAATATAAATGTTTTTTCATAGAGATTTTGTTAATTTTATTAATTATTTATAATGTACAAATAGTGGTATGTTTTTTGTAATTTTATAATTCTAAAAATAAAAAAAATATGAATTTACTTTTAAGAATACTTATAACATCCTCACTTGTAATGATACTGTCATATGTCATGAAAGGTGTTCATGTTGATGAATTTACTACAGCACTAACGGTTGCTATTGTCCTTGGGTTGCTTAATTTTTTTGTAAAACCTATATTGTTATTGTTTACCTTTCCATTGACAATTCTAACTTTAGGACTTTTTTATTTTGTAGTTAATGCCATAATAATTTTATTATGTGATTATTTTGTAGATGGTTTTGATGTAAATGGTTTTTGGAATGCTTTGCTTTTTAGTATTGTTTTATCACTTTCACAATCATTAGTTTATAAACTTACAGAGGACAAGAAATAATACTTTTAAAATCAATAAAATAAAATTGGTTGGGTTGTAGAAATGTTATAATTTTGCAACCCAATTTTAGTATGTATAAAACACGAAGAAATGAATATTACAAGAAATAATGTAGATGCATTAAATGCTGTAGTAACTGTAGAGGTTTCTAAAGCTGATTATGCTCCAAAAGTAGAAAAAGTATTAGCTGATTATCGTAAAAACGCTGCAATTCCTGGCTTCAGAAAAGGTGCAGTGCCAATGAGCTTAATCCAAAAACAATATGGAAAAGCAGTTTTATTGGAAGAGGTAAATAAAGTTTTACAAGAAAATTTAAACAGATATTTACAAGAAGAAAAATTAGATATTTTAGGAAATCCACTTCCTGTTGTAACAGATAGTTTCAACTGGGATGCTGAAGATTTCAAATTTGATTTCGAATTAGGATTAGCGCCAACATTTTCTGTTGATTTAGCGGCTAAAAATGATGTGGTTCAATACAAAATCATTGCAGACGACACTATGTTGAATGCTCAAGTGGCTAGAATTCAAAAACAATACGGTAAAATTGTTTCAACTGATGTTGTTGCTGAAGGGAATGATGTTTCTGGTATTTTTGCAAATGAAGAAAAAGGCATCAATAACAGAACGACACTTGATTTAGAATTGTTTGCTGATAAAAAAACGGCTAAAGCATTCATAGGTAAAAAAGTGGGTGATGTTGTAACTCTAAAAACTAAAGGTCTTTTCAATGATGATCATAAACTAATGGATGTTCTTGCTATTGGTCATGATGATGTTCATGGTTTAGACATTGAAGTTACTTTTACAATTGATGAAGTTGTAGCAAGCGAACCAGCAGAATTAAATCAAGAATTATTTGATAAATTATTTGGACCTGGAGTTGTAAATTCATTAGAAGAGTTGAAAGCTAAAATCAAAGAAGATGCTGAACAACAATTTGAACAACAAGCCAATCAAAAATTTTTAAACGACGTTACAGAATCATTAATTGCTAATACAAAATTTGATTTGCCTGCGGCGTTTTTGAAAAAATGGATTCAAACAGCGGGTGAAAATCCTTTATCAGCTGAACAAGCTGAAGAAGAATATGCAAAATCTGAAAATGGTTTGCGTTACCAATTAATCGAAGGAAAAGTAATGGCAGATAATAATCTTCAAATTACTTTTGAAGAATTAAAAGATTTTACTTCAGGTTTAATCAAAAAACAGATGGCGCAATTTGGTCAAATGAATCCTACTGACGAAGATGTTCAAGGAATTGTGGCGCGAGTTATGGGTAATCAAGAGGAAGTAAAACGCCTTTCTGAACAAGTAATGAGTGAAAAAATGCTTAACCTATATAAAGAAAAAGTAAAAGCAAAAACTAAAGAGGTTAACTACGAAGAGTTCATCAAAGCAATGTATGGTGAATTAAACCACTAATTGTAAAAGATAATTTAGTATATTTGAGCGTCAAAGTCATTAGATTTTGGCGCTTTTATATTTTCAGACAGTTTGTCACTTAAAATAAAAGGTACGACATTTGCAATAGGTTTAAAACTTACATTAAATAACATATTAACAGTAATAAAATGAACTACGGAAAAGAATTTAAAAAATTCGCTACTAAGCATCATGGAGTAAATAGCTTGTACTACGATAAAATGGTAGCAAGTTTAACACCATATATTATTGAAGAACGCCAATTAAATATCTCTCAATTAGATGTTTTCTCCCGACTAATGATGGATAGAATTATTTTTATGGGAACAGGTGTTGACGATTATATGGCAAATATTATTCAAGCTCAATTGTTGTTTTTAGAATCAGTTGATGCTTCTAAAGACATTCAAATTTATATCAATTCTCCAGGTGGAAGTGTTTATGCAGGTTTAGGAATTTATGATACTATGCAATACATTAAACCTGATGTAGCAACAATTTGTACAGGAATGGCAGCTTCAATGGGTGCTGTTTTGCTTTGTGCTGGAGCTGCGGGAAAACGTTCAGCTTTACCACACTCAAGAGTAATGATTCACCAACCATCAGGAGGAGCACAAGGTGTTGCAACTGATATGGAAATCAACTTGAAAGAAATGTTGAAATTAAAAAACGAATTGTATGAAATAATTTCAAACCATTCAGGACAAACTTTCGAAAAAGTTCACAAAGACTCTGAGCGTGATTATTGGATGATTGCTGACGAAGCAAAAGAATACGGAATGATTGATGAAGTTTTAAGAAGATAATAAAGATCGAAGTTAGTAGTTGGATGTTGGGAGTTTTCTCATCTTCCAACTTCTAACTACCATCTTCCAACTCAAAAAAATGGCAAAAGAAAAATTAGAATGTTCCTTCTGCGGAAGAAAAAAACCGGAAACCAATTTATTGATTGCCGGAATTGACGCACACATTTGTGACCGTTGTATCGAACAAGCACATGGAATTATTTTAGAAGAATTAAAAACCAGTTCCAATGCAAAAGTGGCTAACGATTTAGTTTTGCGTAAGCCAAAAGAAATTAGAGCGTTTCTTGACGAATATGTAATTGGTCAAGAGCAAACAAAAAAGGTAATGTCAGTTGCAGTTTACAATCATTATAAAAGATTAATGCAGCAACAAGTAGCAGAAGATGTTGAAATTGAAAAATCAAACATCATTATGGTAGGACAAACAGGAACAGGTAAAACATTAGTTGCAAAAACGATTGCTCGTATGTTAGACGTTCCTTTAGCCATTGTTGATGCTACTGTTTTAACTGAAGCAGGTTATGTTGGTGAAGATGTAGAAAGTATTTTAACACGTTTACTTCAAGCCGCAGATTATGATGTTACTAAAGCAGAAAGAGGAATCGTTTTCATTGATGAAATTGATAAAGTTGCTCGTAAAAGCGATAATCCATCAATAACTCGTGATGTGTCTGGTGAAGGTGTACAACAAGCATTGTTGAAATTATTAGAAGGAACGGTTGTAAATGTTCCACCAAAAGGAGGAAGAAAACATCCTGACCAAAAATTTGTTGAGGTAAACACTCAAAATATATTGTTCATCGCTGGTGGAGCTTTTGACGGAATTGAAAGAATCATTTCTAAACGTTTAAACAGAACTGCTGTTGGATATTCAACTTCTAAAAATGTTGATAATATTGACAAAGACAATTTGTTGCAATATATTATCCCAAAAGACATTAAAGATTTTGGTTTGATTCCTGAAATTATTGGTCGTTTGCCTGTGTTAACTCACATGGATCCTTTAGATAAAGAAACATTGCGTTCTATTTTAACCGAACCAAAAAATGCTTTGATAAAACAATATGAAAAGTTATTTGCCATGGATGATGTAAAATTCACCATCACAAATGAAGCTTTAGACTATATTGTTGAAAAGGCATTAGAATATAAGCTAGGTGCACGTGGATTACGTTCTTTGTGCGAAGCAATCTTAACCGATGCGATGTATGAACTTCCAAGCTCAGATGATAAATCTTTAGAAATTGACAAAGAATATGCTGAGCATACTTTAAATAAAAATTTATTGAAACGATTAGAAATTGCTTCATAAGTATAAATCAAAAACCCGATTCTGAAATTTCAAAATCGGGTTTTATTTTACAACTAATCTCTAAATTACTTCATTAATCCTCCGCCACTTTTTACTTTTTCTGTTTGGATGTCAGTATTTTCTTTTTCAAGTTTTAAGTTTCCAAAGTTATAGGTCAATGAAATTCTAAAAGTTCTTGTATCGTTTTTTTCATAAAATTTGGTTTGCAAGTTTGTCGATGAAACTAAAGCATTAACTTCATTTTGATTAAATAAATCGAAAGCATGAACTCCAACTTTTAATTTTTTATTCATAAAATCTTTGTTCAATGAAATATCAAATTGTTGAATTGGTTTTGTAATTTTATAAATTTCCCAAACACCATTTGCTGGTAAAATAAAATAAGTCATTGTACTTTTAACGTCCCAAGGCATCATGATTTGCGCTTGTGCAGCATAGTTCCAAACAGGATTTGATTTGAATGAAAAATCATATCCTTCAGTTAAATTTTTAATATAATTGATGTTTAAAAAGACATAGTTCATTTTGTCAATATTTCCCATTCTTTTTTTGAATTCTTCTTTTCCTTTAAGGAAATAATCTAAAGGAATTGGAAAATTGGCATAAATACTCATTGTTTTAAATTTATCAAACTGCTGAAAAGTTTGTGTACTAACTAATTCACCTGGTTCAGCGTTGAAAATAAATAAGTTGTGGTCTTTCGAAACGGTATAATTTGTTCCTAATTGGATGAAATCCATTGCTGTAATTTTGAATTCATAATTATCAAAAAATGAAGGATTCAATAGTAAATTTCCAGTTGAAGAATTATATTGGTCAAAATTCGAACCATTTGGATCTAAAACACTATAACTTGGTTGAGCAATTTTTCTAGAATAAGATGCACTAACATTTACATTATCTGTCAATTCATATAACGCACTAACATTTGGAAATAAATTTGAATTATTGAAATTAATGTCAGTACTCACATCGTCAACTATTCCGGTTCTATCAACATTAAAATTCTCATATCGTAAGCCTGCTGTTAGGTTAAGTTTTTTGATTTTCTTCCTTGCTTCTGCATAAAATGCTAAATTGGTTTCAGTATAATCAAAATCAATAATATCCGTTGATGGTGAATTTAAATTATATTTCCCAGTATTATTTACCTTAATTGTATTGAATTTTCCACCTGTATTCAAAGAAAATTTGAGCTTTTCAAAAGGAATAGTAAAATCATATTTTAAATAATAATTTAACAACCCAA
Organism: Flavobacterium sp.; assembly: GCF_027484205.1. Taxonomy (GTDB): domain Bacteria; phylum Bacteroidota; class Bacteroidia; order Flavobacteriales; family Flavobacteriaceae; genus Flavobacterium. The sequence continues at coordinate 284,415 of NZ_JAIXUB010000025.1, read as the reverse complement.
AATCACTTGAAAAGTTATTATAACTTGGAGTAGTTCCTTCAAGTGCATTTGTTTTAGAATTTGGATTTCTATTAAAAACATTTGTAAAAGCCACAATATCAAGTGTTCTGCCTATTGTGTCTAACTTTGTTTTATATTGTAAACTTAATTCGTGATTATTCCCTTTAGTTTTTGTCGTTCCAGTGTTCAAATAATCTGAAATATCTGAACCAGTTGTTTTTGCGTCAAATACATCTCTGTCGTTTGAAAAGTTTGTATTATAATTAAATAACAAATTTGATTTTGAACTTAATCTATAATTAGTTCCTAATCTAAAATATAAATTTCTGTTGGTTGTAACTGTCAATCGGTTTTGATCAATATATTTGTCAACAGCGAAAGAGGTAAATGTTTGTCCATTTTTTGATTTATTTTCTCTGTCAATATAATTGTAACCTAACATGGTTTGCCAACTCAAATTCTTTTCTTTTCCGTTTAACAGAATTTGAGGACTTGGTTTTTGATATTTGTTAAAATTGTAATTCATGTTGAATGAGGCATTTATACCTTTCAAGCGTTTTGAACTTGTAACAATATTAATAACAGAACCACTTGCATTGGCATCAAAAGAAGCTCCGGGATTATAAATTAATTCAGCTTTTTCAATAGCACTTCCAGGAAGTGATGATAAATAATTCTCTAAATCGTTACCGCTTAAAGTACTTGGCGCGCCATCAATATAAATAGTTACACCTTTTCCATTTAATGATAAACCGCCAGTTGGTGAGGCAATTACTCCAGGAAGTTTTTTTACAGCATCGTAAGCATTTCCAGTTCCAAGCATCGGATTGTCTTTGATGGCAACCGTAGTTTTATCAGATTCAACTTTGATGAATTTTTTTTGAATTTTAACAGTAACTTCTTCAATAGTAGTTACTTTTTTTACCGTATCGTTTTCGGTTTTTGTTTCTTGAGCTGACATAACAGAAGTTATAAGAAACATTGCAGATAGAAGTAATGATTTCATTTTGATTAATTTGATTGATGATTTCTAATAAGACTTTAATCATCAAAAAATGTTACATCAATAATGTAAATATTTACTTTAAATTTTAAGAATTAACTTTCGTCGAAATAGTTACTTCTTTTTTAACTGAAGTTTCTACACAACGTTTTCCGTAACATTTCATTCTTTTTGGTCCACAAGAAATTATAGACAAGACAAGAAAAAATAGGATGGCGGTTTTTTTCATGGGTTAATTTTTCATTTTGAATTCACAACTGTCTGCATCCCAATCAACTGTTCCAAATAATCACGTTCGTTAGACAATCTAGGTATTTTGTGTTGTCCACCTAATTTATCTTGCTCTTTTAACCAATCATAAAATAAATTTTCACGAGCAACATTTATTTTCAATTGGTTTAATGTCATGTTATTGTAGCGTTTGGCTTCATAATCGGAATTAACCGTTTGCAAAGTTTCGTCCAATACTTTTTGAAATTGAGCCATATCTTCAGGATGTTTTTTAAATTCAATCATCCATTCGTGCGCACCTTTTTCTTTTCCTTTCATGAAAATAGGAGCAACGGTATAATCGATAACTTCACAATGTAATTCCGAACACGTTTTGGCAATAGCTTGATCGGTATTTTCAACCATCAACTCTTCACCAAAAACATTAATATGATGTTTCGTTCTTCCAGAAACTCTAATTCTGTAAGGTTTTAAAGAAGTAAATCTTACCGTATCGCCAATCATATAACGCCATAATCCTGAATTAGTTGTGATTACAATAGCATAATTTTTAAACAGTTCAACATCAGCTAAACGAACAATACGTTGGTTAGGTGTTCCAAAAGTATCCATCGGAATGAATTCGTAAAAAATACCATAATCCAACATCAACAATAAATCATTCGAATAATTCAAATCCTGAATAGCAAAAAATCCTTCGGAAGCATTATAAATTTCATAAAATTTAAAATCACTATTCGGAATAATCTTTTGATATTGCTCACGATAAGGTTCAAAATTAACGCCACCATGGAAATATACTTCCAAACTTGGCCACAATTCCATCAAATTAGAATTGTTGGTTTCTGTCAAAATTCGATTCAATAAAACTAACATCCATGATGGAACACCAGCAAAACTAGTTACGTTTTCTTTTTTAGTTTCGTTAATAATGGCAGTTAATTTAGATTCCCATTCGCTCATTAATGAAACTTTATTGCTTGGCGTACTACTGAATTCGGCCCACATTGGCATATTCTCTATCAATATTGCTGATAAATCTCCAAAAGAAGTATTGTTGTTTTCATATATCTGTGAACTACCACCAAGACGCAAACTTTTACCCAGAAACATCTCTGAATTTTCGTTATTGTTCAAATACATACACAACAAATCTTTACTGCCTTTGTAGTGACAATCTTCTAAAGCTTCATTACTTACTGGAATAAATTTACTTTTTGCATTAGTCGTACCGCTCGATTTTGCAAACCATTTTATAGGTGTGTTCCAAAAAACGTTTTGTGCACCTTTCCGAGTGAGTTCAATCATTGGCTCTAATTCTTCGTAGGTAGAAACAGGAACTCTTTCTGTAAATGTTTTGTAATTTCTTATCGATTCAAAATCGTATTTTTTTCCGATAACTGTTTCTTCACAATTGCGAATCAAATTCATAAGTAACTCATCCTGAACTTCATTAGGGTATTTAAGAAACAACTCAATCTGATGAATGCGCTGCTTCAAAACCCAAGATGCGATAGAATTAATTATAGGAAAAGGCATGATTTTGAATTAAGAATTATGAATTTAAAATTGATTTAAAATTATTTAACCACTATGGTATTATGTTTGTTTTACCATTTAAAAGGACTATTTACTATTTAATGATTTTATAAATTTCCCAGAAATAATTGGACTTTTATCTGATTCTTGTCCTAGAGTAAAATAATATTCATTATCAACATTTTTTACAATATTGAATGTTGGTCTGTTGTCTTTTAATAATTTTTTTTCAAATTCATTTGGTGATTTTGGTTCAGTATAACCTTTTACTACGAAAGAATTTTCATCTAGCCATTCCATTTCTAGAGCTTCAAATTTATCATCTATTTTTATGGTGAATTTACCGTTTTGAATCAAAAACTCAAAATCATTCAATTCCTTTTTTTTGAATTCATCATCTAAAATAGCGGAATAATGGCCATCAGGAAGTACATTAGATTCCGATTTAATTGTAAATGAATTTAGAAATATAAAAGTTATTATAATAAAGAGATTTTTCATAATCAGAATTGGTTTTAAAGTAACATAACATCTATATTTACGCTAAAATAGTAAATTTATTGTAATTTTCGCTTCTTAATTAAAATCAATCATGCAATACGAAGGCGTTCTCACCAAAATGCAAACCGAGTTTTCTAATCCAATTCAGTATTATTTGGTATTTGAAAATAGTTTTCTTCATTTGAATCAGTTGTTAAATAAATCGTTAGAAATTAATTTTCTAGGCTATCAATGTTTGGAATGTGGTAAGAAAAAGAAAATTTTCCGTCAAGGATTTTGTTACGATTGCTTTATGAGTAGTGCATCTGCAGGTGATTGGATTATGAAACCCGAATTATCAACAGCGCATTTAGACATTGAAGATAGAGATTTAGAATATGAAAAACGCGTACAATTGCAACCACATATTGTGTATTTAGCTTTATCTAGTGAAGTGAAAGTTGGTGTAACTAGAAAAACGCAAGTGCCAACTCGATGGATTGATCAAGGTGCAGTACAAGCCATTCCGATAGTTGAGGTTCCAAATCGTTATTTAGCAGGAATTACCGAAGTTGCCTTAAAAAATCATTTTGCTGATAAAACCAATTGGCAAAAAATGCTGAAAAATGAAGTTCCTGTTGCCGATTTAATAAAAGAGCGTGCCAATTTGAAATACCTAATTCCAAAAGAAGTACAGGAATTCTATCATCCAGAAAAAGAAGATTTGTATGATATGCATTTTCCAGTTTTGGAATATCCTAAAAAAGTAACTAGTTTAAATTTAGATAAATCACCCAACTTCACAGGAAAATTAACCGGAATAAAAGGGCAATATTTAATATTTGAAGACGGAACTGTTTTTAATGTTCGAACTTTTGAAGGTTATGTTGTGAAAATAAATTTGTGAGTTTGGTTTTTGAACTTTATTTCAGTTCTATACAATCAAACTCACAAATCGACTAACCCTTTTACAACCGTTTTTAGAGTTTATGAATGGTCACTTTTGAATCTAAATCAAAATCAACTTTATTAAAGTTAACTTCTAATTTATCTGAAACGTTTGATAAAGTTATTTCAGTAAAATCATTACCACTACATAATAAATAGAATAGTTTTGGTAGGTTTTCAATATTAAGTTTTTTAAGTTTATTGTCCTCACATTCAATATCTTCCAAGCTTTCAAAATTGGTGAGATTTAGTTGTTCTAATTTGTTGTTATTGCATCTTAACTGTCTTAATTCTTTTAGATTTGAAATGTCCAAATTTTCAATTTCATTATTGTTACAATGAAAGTCTTCTAAATTTGAAAGTAGCGACAAATCAACATTTTTAAATTTGTTGTTACAAATCCATAAATGAACAAGTTTTTTTGATTTAGACAAATCAATTTGTGATAATTCATTATCTGTACAGTATAGATACAATAGTTCGGGATTATTTGTTACGTCCAATGATTTTAGATTGTTATTTTTGCAGCTCAACTCAACCAAATTGTTGTTTCTGCTACAATCAATAGTTTGAAGATTATTATTATCTGCACCGAATACTTCTAAATTTTCGCACTGTGTAAGGTCTATTTGAGATAGATTATTATTGCCTAAATAAAGTTCCTTCAAATTATGTGTCCCATTCAAATTAACCGCTTCTATGTTATTATTTTCTAAATTTAATTTTTTTAAATTTAGTGATCCATTGGAGTTTACCGCATTGATATTTTGGTTCACACAGTCGAACATCCTCAAAGAAGAAAATCCAGACAAATCTATTTTACCATGTAAAAAAGGCACTTCATCTTCTTTAATTTCAAGATCAATTTGTTCTACTTGCAATGGGTCGCTTTCAGTCCAAGTAATACCATCCCAATTGTCATAGGAATCGTCACTCCAATTTAGTAATTTTCCGTCAATCGAATTATTTGCTATTATTTTTTTTAGAAATTCAATGTCATTTGGATCGAAATTTTTACTTCCTAAAGAGGATAAAATTGATTTTAGGTTAGATAGTAATCCCATTTTTATTTTTTTTAAATTATAAGAAAGTTATAAAAAGATGAATTTTATTCACCAAACGGAACAAATATAATAAAAATATTGAAAGAAAAAAGCTATAAAATAACTACTCGAATTTTAAAATAAAAATGCCCTTCAAATCGAAAGGCATCTTAATTTATGGAGTTTTAGATGTTGTACTTGCAGGTTTTTCTTTTTTCTTAAACAAACCATTCAGTAAATCTTTAGTTTTAGTTTCGGTTTGTTTTTTTATTTCATCTTTGGCTTTTTCCTTAATTTCATCTTTTGTAGTTGGAATTTTAGTTTTGGTTGTATCGCCTGGTTTTTTATTCTTGTTTATTAGATTTTCCAATTCATTTTTACCTTTTCCAATCAATTGTTCTTTTTGTTGTTTTACTAAATTATTTACTAAAGTTGTTGTTGCTGCTTTGATATCAGTAGTGATTTTTGGTGTAGTAAACGAACCTCCAAGAATTGCATTTACAGGAATATTTTCAAGTTTAGCAGCATTTGCAGGAGTTAATTTTGCTATTAAATTATTGACATCAGTTCCAAGATATTTGGCTGGAACATCAAACTTTAAATTGTAATTCATCAATTGGTCAAAACCATGTGTTCCGCCAACAGTTACTTTAATGTCTTGGTATTTTATATCAAATGGTTTTACGTTTACTTTTCCATCTTTGAAAGTGACAGCCGCTTTCAAGTCATTTAAATTTAATTTCTTTAAATCGATAAAATTCAAATTAGAATCTAAAGCACTTAAAAGGGTTGAATTGCTAGAATTTACAGTAGTTGACAACAATTGACCTAATAAATCTCCAGATAATGTTTTCAAATCAGGTGTCATTTCATTTGCATCTAAATTTCCAGATAACTTGATAGTTGAATTTAGTTTTCCGTTAATGATTCCTGCAATTGGTGCGATTTTTTTCAACATATCTAATTGCGTAAAACTGTCGGCAATATTCACTTGATTCAAACCAAGATTCATGTTGAAAGTAGGCGTTTTTGCTTTGGTAGAAACCATTCCGTTCAGACCAATAGAACCGCCAAAAATATTGGTTTTAATATTTTGTAAAGTCACAGCTTGGTCTTTTACAATCAATTTTCCCGAAACATCTTTCAAAGTTAAATTATCATATAAAACGGTATTAGCTTTTGCCGTAAGAGAACAATCCAAAAAAGCAGGTATTTTCATGGCTTCTGTTTTGGCTTTCGTTTCTGTTTTAGCGGTTGGTTCAGCAGTGGTCATAAAATCGGAAACCGCAAGTTGATTAGAACTCAAATTGAAATTTCCTTGTAAATTCTGATTTCTAAAAATGAATCCGTAGAAATTTTCTAAAACTCCAGTCACGTTCATGTCGCTTTTTCCTGTCGTAGCTTTAAATTCTTGAAGATTGACACGACTCGGATTGAATTGAACAATCGCACTGTTGATGTTCATCGATTTACCGTTTTCATCCACATATTTGAATCCAGTTAAGTTGATATTTCCAGCATTATTGATGTTTTGGTATTGACTTTTTTCAACCGATGCCATATCAAATTTTGTAGTTACATCAGCTTTCAAAATTCCAGAAAGTGGTTTTTCTAATTTAATAGGATAGGCTTTTGATAGATTTCCTAAATTAATTGTTCCTTTCAATGCGGCGTCAACCAATGCATTTGTTGCCACGTTTTTTATGTTTGCCTTAGCGTTAAAAACATCTTGATCAATTGAGAATGATAATTTGTCTAAATTCACATAAGTATCATTCATTACACCAGTTTCATTGATGATTTTTGTGTCGATAATAATATTTTTAACCGATTTTGGTAAATTAGGATATTGAAATGAAGCATTATTAGAAGCAATTGCAATATTAAATTTAGGAACAGTTGTGTCAGTTAGCATTCCTTTCGCAAAACCAGCTACTGTAAAATCACCAGAAGTTTTTACATTATCCAAACTACTTGTATAAGCTGAAGGAATTAATCCTAAGAAGTTTTTAAATGATGAAGTTGGAGTTTTGAAAGTCAAATCATAGTTCTGTCCAGCGTCAACCATTTGAATGAATCCGTTGAATTCAAGAGGCAATTCGTTGATTTTTGCTTTGTTTTCTTTGAAAGTATATTTGCTGTTTTTTAAGTCAATTCCGAGAATAGCATCTAAAGAAACATTTATATTATTCATATAATTTACTTTGTCCATGTTCAACGAAACTTTAGCAGTTGTTTTGGTATCTAAATCTAAAACATCATTCGAAAAATCGCCAGTTCCAGAGTGATTGATGCTGTCAAGAACCATCGAAATTTTTGACGATTCATCAAAATATTTGAATTTGAAATTTTCAACATCATATTCTTTAATTTTTAAAGAAAGTGGTTTACTTTTTCCATCATCCGTTTTTTGGTCTTGATTTTTTAAAGCAATATCGAAATTTCCAACGCCATCTTTATTGAAAATGATATTAATTAATCCGTTTTTGGAGGAAATAGCATCGATATTTAAAGGTTCGTTATCGCCATTAAAAAGTTCCATCACCGACATTTTTAAATTTAGTTCTTTGAATGAAACTAAAGTATCGCCTTCAAATGGTGCTTTGTTTACAATGGATAAATTTTCCATAGCCACATTCGCATTTGGAAAACTTTTGAATAAACTTAAATCAGCATCAGTAAAAGCCACTTTAGCATCAACGCTTTCGTTAATAGATTTTAGAATTTTAGCTTTGATTTGGTCTTCAAATAGATACGGAATTGCAAATGCTGAGACAATTAATAACAACAATACAATTCCAACGATTTTTAAAATTTTCTTTACCATGATGATTTACTATTTATTCGACTATTATAAAGCAAATACCTTGCCTTATTACTATATGAAACAAATTTAGTGTTTTAGGATTGTTTTAGTTTGTAAAATTTTCATAAAATGTTTCATAATTTGCTTGATGTAGAAACACTTTTACAAATAAAAAAATCCGCTCAAATATTTTTTGAACGGATATAAATTTTTAATCTTCTTTGACAATAAAATCATAGAATAATAAATCTTTTTTTATAAAAATACTCTTACAATAAATTCTTGTATTTGAATCTGAATCTTTTCTATATATTTTATATTCAGTAGAATTGGAATTTTTAAAAATTGAATCTCCAATTTTTATCTGATCGGAATCATCTGAAAAGAAACTTGTATAAATTTTTTCTCTTGACAATAAAAATTCATGACCAAGTTTACTATTACTTTTTTTGTCAATTATTGTGTCTTGAACTTCATCTTCATATATTCTTTTTGTTGAATCATAAAATAAAAAAGTAAAGTAGCTTATAAAAATTACTATAAAAATTCCACCGATAATATCTTTTATTTTTACTATCAAATTTATGAAATCATTTATTTTGATTAATTAATTTTCAACTCATAAGCCATTCTTGCTTGAACGCCTTTTTGGTTGGTCATTTGTTTTATTTGTTGAAGCACTTTATAATTTTGCTCTCCAATTTCTTCTTTTATAATAGCTTGACGCGATTGTGCAAATCCAAATTGTGCTAAAACATCTTCAAAACTTTTTTCAAATTCAGGGAAATTTTGAATTCTATATTTTGTTGTTTTTCCAAGTTTAGCTGCTTCTTTTATAGCTTCATCCATTCCGCCAATTTTGTCAACTAAACCAATTTTTAAAGCATCTTGACCACTCCAAACTCTACCTTGACCAATAGCATCAACTTGATCGAAAGTTAATTTTCTTCCTGCAGAAACTCTGTTTACAAAAGTAGAATAAATGTGTTCAACTCCTTCTTGGGCAAAACCACGATAGTTTTCATCTAATGGCATAAATGGGCTGTAACCTGCTGCGTTAGTATGAGTTTTTACTTGTTCAATATCTAAACCAATTCTATCTGCTGCAACGGTAAAGTTTGGTAAAACTCCAAAAACTCCAATCGAACCTGTAATTGTATTGGCTTCAGCAAAAATTTTGTTAGCATTACAAGCAATGTAATATCCACCAGAAGCGGCATAGTTTCCCATTGAAACCACAACTGGTTTTACTTTTTTAGTCAATTCAATTTCTCTCCAAATCAATTCCGATGTTAAAGCACTTCCGCCTGGCGAATCGATTCTTAACACTACTGATTTTACATTTTTATCATTTCGAGCTTCTTGCAAGGAACGACGCATTGCACCTTCACCAATCAAGTTTACATCGCCTTCACCGCTACCAATTTCACCTTGTGCATAAATAATTGCAATTTTATCTTTGTTAGAATAATCTGTTGATGTTGAAGCCACTTTTTCAGCATAATCTTCAATAGAAACACTTTCATAATCTTCATCAGATGCCACTTTTAAAGCTTTTTTAATATCGTTATGATAAACATCTTCATAAGCAATTACGTCGATTAATTTTTCGGCTTTTGCCATTTGTGGTGTTCTTGCTAAAAGTCCATCGGCAACTTGATTTAATCGTTCAACTGATAATTTTCTGCTTGAAGCTACATCAGTAACTACAGAATTCCATACGGAAGTTAATAGTTGAGTAGTTTGTTCTCTATTGGCATCACTCATTTTATTTTCCAAAAATGGTTCAACCGCACTTTTATATTTTCCGTGGCGAATGACTTCCATTTTTACACCCGATTTTTCTTGTAAATCTTTAAAGAACATCAATTCGGCTGATAAACCTTTGAATTCTAATTCTCCAATTGGATTTAAATAAATAGCATTGGCAACCGAATTCAAATAATAATCTTTTTGCGAATAAACATCGGCATAAGAATAGATAAATTTACCTGATTTTTTAAAATCTTCTAAGGCATCACGCAACGCTTTGGTTTGAGCAATTCCAAGATTTGAAAAATTGTTTACAATCGAAATTCCTTTAATATCGGAATCAGTTTTGGCATATTCGATAGCATTAATTATATCAAATAATCCATTGTGTTTGTCTTTATCATTCAAAAAAGGCATGTCGTCATAATTAGTTTTACCTGCATAATCGTAATTGACTTTTGATAAATCCAATTCGATTACTGAATTGCTTTGAACTGTAACAGTTTCAGAATCTCCGCTGCCAGCAATGGCTCCAATTAAGATAATTCCGAAGAAGAAAATCATGCAAAAAATAAATAGTCCAACAATTGTGGCTAATACATTTCCTAAAAATCTCATAGTTTTAATTTTTTATTAATTAGTAGTTGAAAAATATAATTTGTTACAAACCATTTGATTAATTGTAAAATAAAAATAGTTATCAACACAAGGCACAAATATACTTCAATTCTAAAATTCTTTTAGTTATTTTGCCAAATATGAATCACCAGCATCAAGTTATACTTTCCCTAGGCAGTAATCAAGGTAATCGTCTTGAAAACATTGAGCGTTGCATTGATTTATTGCACCAAGAAGTTGGAACTGTAGTAAAGGTTTCTTCTTTATTTGAATCTGATTCTTGGGGTTTTTCTAGTGATTCTTTTTACAATTGTGCAGTTTTAATTCATACGCATAAAAATTCGCAAAAGCTTTTGAAAAACATTTTGAAAGTTGAAAAAAGGTTGGGTAGAGTTCGAACAGAAAGTTCTGAATATCAACCAAGAGTTATTGATGTTGATATGATTTCTTTTGATGATGAAATTATTGAATCTGAAGCATTACAAATTCCGCACAAACATCTACAAGACCGACTTTTTGTTTTGTTACCGATGAAGGAAATTCTTCCCGATTGGACACATCCCATTTCTCAAAGATCAATTTCACATATTTTAAAAGATTGTGAAGATGAAGGTAATTGTGTTAAGATTTCAAAACTGAATGCACCTTTGCATAAAATTAATTTTGACGATTTTAACTATATTGCTATAGAAGGAAATATTGGCGCAGGGAAAACAACTTTGGTTTCTAAATTAGCAGAAGATTTTAATGCTAAAACAGTTTTAGAACGATTTGCAGATAATCCGTTTTTGCCTAAATTTTATAAAGATCAAAACCGATATGCTTTTCCGTTAGAAATGTCTTTTTTAGCAGATAGATACCAACAAATATCCGATGATTTAGCACAATTTGATTTGTTTAAAGATTTTATAATTGCTGATTATCATATTTTTAAATCTTTAATTTTTGCTAAAGTAACGTTGGCAGAAGATGAATATCGTTTGTACAAAACGCTTTTTGATATCATTTATAAAGAAATGCCAAAGCCCGATTTGTATGTTTATTTGTATCAAAACACCGAGCGATTATTGGCAAATATCAAAAGAAGAGGAAGAAGTTACGAACAAGAAATTCCAGCAGATTACTTAGAAAAAATTAATAATGGATATCTCGATTACATCAAAACTCAGAAAGATTTAAACGTACTTATAGTAGATGTTTCGGACAGAGATTTTGTAAAAAACCAAGAAGATTATATTTTTATTCTTGATGAAATTAAGAAGAAATTGAATTAACGAATCATTGAAAAATGACCTTTAGTTTCAGTTGAATTTTCATCAGTTTTAAAAACAAACCAATAATCATCAGAAATTAATTGTTTTCCATTGTAAAAACCATCCCAACTTGTGTTATTTCTGTTTAGAATGGTAATTAATTTTCCAAATCTATCAAAAATTTTCAATTCAGATTTTGGAAAATGAATTAATCCTTTAACATACCAAGTGTCATTTATACCATCACCATTTGGACTAAAAAATTGTGGAACTGATATAATAATAAAATTTTCAGAATCTAATCCACAATCATGCACTTCTCTAACGTATGCTTTATAAAGTCCGCCTTCTTCAAGAGTAAAAACATTAGAATCTTGATAATTAATTCCATCAATAGAATATTCAAAATCTCCAAGTTGTGTTGTAATTATTGTGGCAGTTAAATTGTTGGTTTGAATTTCTAAAATTTCAGGTGCAAGAAATTGATTAATTGTAAAATTTTTAGTTTTTGAACAATTATTTGAATTTGTAATTATCACTGAATAGTTGTTTAAACCAGTATGTAAAATGCTTTGAGTTGTTGCTCCAGTTGACCATAAGTAACTCATTCCAGTAATTCCAGCATTCAGAATTAATGAGTCATTTTCGCAAATTTCAAAACTTTCATCACTAACATTTGGAAGCGGATTTACAATCACAGTAACTGAAATTCTATCTGAAAGACAGCCATTATTATTAGCTTCAGCATAGAAAGTTGTTGTATTATTTAACGTAGATGTTGAAAATGAAGTTCCTGTTGCTAAAACAGAAGAACTTGTCATTGATGCATACCAACTTATTGTTCCAACAGTAGTTGAAGCAGAAAGCGTAGCCGTATTTTCACTACAAATAGGTAATGGAATTGTCGCCGAGATTACAGGAATTTCATTTATGGTTGCTACTACAGCGGTTCGATTTCCAGTTAAACAACCACTTGGAGAAGCGTTTACATAATAAGTTGTCGTTGAGGAAAGTGCTGGAGTTGTAAAACTTGTTCCAGTTGAAATTAAAACACCACCAACAGCATCAGAAAACCAATTTACGGTTCCAGTTGAAGAAGTTGCTTGTAGCGTGACACTTCCATTTCCACAAATTATAGAAGAAGTTGTTGAAGTAATCGAAGGCATTGTTATTGTGGTGCTCGTTGAAATTTGTAAAACAGGATCACCTGGAGTTCCACCATATTCGACAATATAACCTTTTGGTTGATACAGACCACTTGATGCTCCTGTATTTGATATATCATTCCATGAGCCAGGAATTCCAACACCTGGAGCAGTGACATGAGTATAATCTTCGTCTCCTGCGCTGTTTGGTTCGCCTGTGTTCCAAAGTGTAAAAGTAAAATTGTTTCCAGTTTCAGGTCCAGTCATCCATTTCCAAACACCTTCTGTTTCAGAATCACTTCCTCCAATCCAACCTGCTCCAGCTGCTTGTTCACCAGAAAGTTGAGCTTCATCTGCGGCGGTAATGGTAGCTAAATATCCTTGTAAACCATAATAAAAGCTGCTATCGGCTAAAATTTTTGCATTTGACCATGTAACACCAATATTGGGTATGTATTGGTAATAATGTTGGTTTGAAGGTAAATAATTGGCTTGTCCAACAGTGATTGAAAAAGTTCTTGTGCCAGAAGGATTGGTTGAACTATTATAAAACTCAACATCTTCAATTGCTGCAATCAATGCAACATAAGTTGGTTGAACAGAAGCTACACCAGATAGAGTTAATTTTCCAGTTAAAGCATCCCAAGAGCTTGATATTGTTGGATGTATGCCAGAAAGTGATAAAACATCTTGCCCGTTTACATAACCAGAAGAAATTTGAATATAAATTGCATCAATACCACTGTCATCAGGATCGATGATCGACATATTAGTTACTATCTTCATAGGAATTTCTGGACAATAAACTTGATTTCCTGTTGCATTTAAAATTGGAGCTACATTTGTTGTTTGAGCTAAAATGATTCCATGAACAAAGAAAAATAAGATAAAAATTCTAGAAGAAATATACTTTTTATACATTATAAATTTTTGATTTTTTGAAATAAATCCCAAACTACGATTCCCGTACTTACAGAAATGTTAAGTGAATGTTTTGTTCCTAATTGTGGAATTTCAATGGTTCCGTGACAAATTTTAATTGCTTCTTGTGAAACACCAAACACTTCATTCCCAAACACTAAAGCGTATTTTTTATTTTTTTCAGCTTTAAAATCATTTAAGAAAATAGCATTTTCAACTTGTTCTATAGCATAAACAGAAGTCCCTTCTTTTTTTAAATTTTCAATAACTTCAATAACATTTTTATGGTGTTCCCAAGTTACTGTTTCGGTTGCTCCGAGTGCGGTTTTATGAATTTCTTTGTTTGGAGGTGTTGCTGTTATTCCGCAGAGGTATATTTTTTCAATCAAAAATGCGTCAGAGGTTCTAAATACTGAACCAATATTATGTAAACTTCTTATGTCATCAAGAATAATAATAATGGGAGTTTTTTCAGCTTGCTTAAAATCTTCAATAGACTTTCGGTCAAGTTCACTATTTTCTAATTTTCGCATTTCTTTTTTTTACAAATATATCCAAAAAAAAAGCTTCCGAAAAATACAGAAGCTTTTAAAAATATATTTTTTAAAATTTAACTTTTTGTTGGCTCAGATGCAGGTGCGTCTGGTAAAACATTTCCTTTAATAGTTAATGTTTTAGTATCTCCTTGAACAGCATTAGATTTTAAAGTAACTGTTTTTTGGAATGCACCAACTCTATCAGTAGCATATTTAACTCCAATTACAGCTTTTGCACCTGGAGCAATTGGTTCTTTCGGGTAAGTTGGAACTGTACATCCACATGAACCTGTAGCACTAGTGATGATAAGTGGTTTGTTTCCATTATTTGTGAATACAAACTCTCTTTTTCCATCAGCATTGTGTTGAATAGTACCATAATCAATAGTTTCGCTTTCGAAAACCATTCCAGCACCTTCAACTTTTGGAGTTACCACTTTAGCAGCAACTGCTTTTTTAGATTTTGCTTTAGTTTTTGTTTGTGCATTTGATGTTGTTATTCCAAAAACAACCAATACAGCAACTAGTAATATTTTTTTCATTTTTATAAAAATTAATAATTTAACAAGACAAATTTATATAAAAAAATGTACCACAATCACAATGAAGCTTAAATTTTTATTAAATGAAATGTTAATGATAAAAATTAATATTAAATAATTAAATTCGTAAGCTAATTTTAAATCAAATTTTCATTGTCATCTAAAGATAAAAGCCCGAAAGAAACGCCGTTAATGAAGCAATATAACGAGATAAAAAGAAAATATCCTGATGCTTGCTTATTGTTTAGAGTTGGAGATTTTTATGAAACTTTTGGGGAAGATGCTATTCGTGCTTCAAAAATTCTTGGTATTACACTTACAAAGCGTGGTGCAGGTTCTGAAACTGAAACTGCTTTGGCAGGTTTTCCGCATCATTCTATTAATACCTATTTGCCAAAATTAGTTAAAGCAGGACTTCGAGTTGCAATTTGTGACCAACTTGAAGATCCAAAAATGACTAAAACTATTGTTAAACGTGGTGTTACAGAGTTAGTAACTCCTGGTGTTGCAATGAATGATGAGGTTTTGCAATCTAAATCAAATAACTTTCTAGCCTCGGTTTATTTTGGAAAAAAACAATTGGGAGTTTCCTTTTTAGATGTTTCAACTGGAGAATTTTTAACAGCTCAAGGAAATGAGGAATATATCGATAAGTTACTTCAAAATTTTAGTCCAAGTGAAATTTTAATTCAAAAGAATAATCGAAATCAATTTAAAGAAAGTTTTGGAGAAGATTTTAATACATTCTACCTTGAAGATTGGGTGTATCAAGAGGATTATGCTTTCGAAACATTAGTAAATCATTTTCAAACTAATTCCTTAAAAGGTTTTGGAGTTGAGGAATTGCAAGAAGGAATTATTGCTTCAGGTGCGATTTTATATTATTTATCAGAAACACAACACAATAGAGTTCAGCATATTACTAGCATTCAAAGAATTGCGGAAGACGCTTATGTTTGGATGGATCGATTTACTATCAGAAATTTAGAGTTGTATCATAGTTATAATCCCAATGCTGTTACACTATTAGATGTTATTGACAAAACGCTTTCGCCAATGGGTGGACGATTGTTGAAACGTTGGTTAGCATTGCCTTTGAAAGATGCTAATAAAATAAGAAGTCGCCATGAAGTGGTTACTTATTTGAAAGAAAATCAAGAAATACTCCAAAAAATACAATATCAAATAAAGCAGATTTCCGATTTAGAACGACTGATTTCTAAAATTGCCACAGGAAAAGTCTCTCCAAGAGAAGTAATTTATTTGGCAGCATCTTTAGATGCAATAATTCCAATAAAAACATTGGCTTTAGAAAGCAAACAAGAAGCTGTTCGTATTATTGGTGATAGTTTTCATAGCTGCGATTTACTTCGTGAAAAGATAAAAACAACTTTAAATCAAGATGCGCCAGTTGCTATTTCTAAAGGGAATGCTATTGCAACAGGAGTTCATGCCGAATTAGATGAACTAAGAAGTATTGCTTTTTCAGGAAAAGAATTTTTAGAAGGAATAGAAAAAAGAGAATCTGAAGCTACAGGTATTTCCTCTTTAAAAATATCGTTCAATAATGTTTTTGGATATTATATTGAAGTAAGAAATACGCATAAAGATAAAGTTCCAACAGAATGGATTAGAAAGCAAACTTTAGTAAATGCGGAACGATACATTACAGAGGAATTAAAAGAATATGAAACTAAAATTCTTGGTGCTGAAGAAAAGATACATCAAATAGAAAGCCAACTTTTTGAGCAATTAGTCAATTGGATTGCAACATATATTAAACCAGTTCAATTGAATGCTAACTTAGTTGCTCAGTTAGATTGCTTAACTTCTTTTACGCAGTTAGCAATCGAGAATAATTATGTTTGTCCAATTATTGACGATACTTTCGAATTAGAAATTACAAACGGTCGTCATCCTGTTATTGAAAAACAACTTCCTGTTGGTGTTCCTTATATTGCCAATGATGTTTATTTAGACAGAGAAACCCAGCAACTAATTATGATTACCGGTCCAAATATGTCAGGGAAATCGGCTATTTTGAGACAAACAGCATTAATTGTGTTACTTGCTCAAATGGGATGTTTTGTGCCGGCAGAAGCTGTAAGAATGGGAGTTGTAGATAAAATATTTACAAGAGTAGGAGCAAGCGATAACATTTCGATGGGCGAATCTACTTTTATGGTAGAAATGAATGAAACCGCGTCTATTTTGAATAATATTTCCGACAGAAGTTTGGTGCTTTTAGATGAAATTGGTCGTGGAACAAGTACTTATGACGGTATTTCTATTGCATGGGCAATTGCCGAGTTTTTACATGAAAATCCTGCTCGACCAAAAACGCTTTTTGCAACACATTATCATGAATTGAATGAAATGACTGAAAAGCTTCCGCGAATACAAAATTATAATGTTTCAGTTAAGGAACTAAAGGATAATGTACTTTTTATAAGAAAATTAGTTAAAGGAGGAAGCGCTCACAGTTTTGGAATTCATGTTGCAAAAATGGCTGGAATGCCACAAACTGTAATTCAAAAAGCCCAAAAACTTTTAAAGAAACTTGAAAAAAATCATTCGAGTGATGCTTTACATGGAATTCAATCAGCTAAAGATGAGATGCAATTGAGTATTTTTAATTTAGACGATCCGTTATTGGAAGAAATTAAAGAGGAAATACTAGGTTTAGACATCAATACATTAACTCCTGTAGAAGCATTAATGAAGCTTAATGAAATAAAACGAATGTTGTTAAAAAAGTAACAAATAGGTTTTCAATAGGTTAAGTTTTTATTGGTATTTTTTTATAAAAAACGTTTGTATAATTGAATTTTAATGTTACATTTGCATCCGCAATACGGAACAAGTATTGTTGTTCTTACAAAATTTGATAATGCGAAAATAGCTCAGTTGGTAGAGCGCGACCTTGCCAAGGTCGAGGTCGCGGGTTCGAGCCCCGTTTTTCGCTCAACTACTTATAACGTTTGATTTATTCAAATGGCAATGCTCGAGTGGTGGAATTGGTAGACACGCTGGACTTAAA
The DNA here is from genome assembly GCF_027484205.1 of Flavobacterium sp. Classification (GTDB taxonomy): domain Bacteria; phylum Bacteroidota; class Bacteroidia; order Flavobacteriales; family Flavobacteriaceae; genus Flavobacterium. Next base: position 266,558 of record NZ_JAIXUB010000025.1, on the reverse strand, counting down.
ATCCAGTGAACATTAGTTCGTGCGGGTTCAAGTCCCGCCTTGAGTACAAAAAAACCGTAAACTTTATTATTATTGTTTACGGTTTTTTGTTTTTTATAGAATTTTAATACATTTTATTTTAGTTTTTCTTAGTATGGGAACATTCGTAATCAGTAAACGTCAAAATGGATATTATAAATATGAATTTACTTCTAGAAAAGGTAAGGCGATATTTATTAGTAATGATTTTGAGCTGCGTTTTGAATGTGAAGATGATATTGAGTTTTTGAAAAAAAATGTTGAAAATATTTTCTTTATGAAATTCAAATCAAAAAACGGTAAGATGTATTTCAAAATTATCTTGAATGAAAAAGAGATTGCTGTTAGCAGAAAATATACTACACCTTTTTTACTTCAAAAAGGGATTGATGAAATTATAAGAACCATTTCAAAGTCTGAAATACTAGATTTTACTAACCAAGACTTTGTTTTTCCATCTGCGGAAGATGTTTTTGGTAATTAACATCAAAAAAAAAGCCCTGCAATGCAGAGCTTAAAATTAAAAACTAGGTTTTAATTATTTTTTCACTTCTTCAGCAGCAGCTTCAACTTTTTCAGCAGCTCCTTCAGCAGCAGCAGCAACTGAATCAGTAGCAGCAGTAGCAGCAGAATCAACAGTTTCAACAGCTTCAGTAGCAGCAGAATCAACAGCAACTACAGCAGAATCAGCAGCAGCTTCAGCGTTCTCAGATGCATTTTTACAAGATACTACAGTTAATGCAGCAACAACAGCTAAACTTAAAAATACTTTTTTCATCTTAATTTAATATAAAAGGTTAATTATTAATTCGGAGCAAAGATATAAATTTTTTTAATCGGAAAAACTTTTATTTAACTTTTTTTAAAAATTTCTCTTTGAATTCCGTTTTTATTGTTTACAAATTCCGTGCCAAACTAGAAAAAATAAATTATTTATTTTTTCTTCATTGGTTGTATGATTTTCAATTCATTAATGATGTTTTTTGCACCTGCATACTTATCAATAATGAATAAAATATACCTTGAATCTACCATAATGTTTCTACAAATGTCTGGAGAATAGTAAATATCACTCATAGTTCCTTCCCAAACTCTATCAAAATTCAAGCCAATTAAATTTCCGTTTTTATCTAATGCTGGACTTCCAGAATTTCCTCCTGTTGTGTGATTTGTAGCTATAAAACAAACAGGCATTTTACCATTTACACCATAAATACCATAATCTTTAGTGTTGTACAAATCAATTAATTTTTGAGGAACATCAAATTCATAATCACCTGGAACATATTTTTCCATAACACCATCTAATGTTGTAAATGGCTCGTAATAAACAGCGTCGTTAGGTTTATAACCTTTAATTTTTCCGTAAGTTACTCGCAAAGTACTGTTAGCATCAGGAAAAATTCGAGCCGATTTAGGGCTTAATTCTAAAATTGCTTTCATATATGTTCTTTGCAAAGCAATATTTTTCAAATTTATTTCATCATATTTAGGAGAAACTTTACTTGAATAAGCATCTGCCATTGATTTAATTAATTGATATCCTTTATCTGCATTTATTTTTTCAATTACTGATTTTGAATCACCTTCTAGTAACGATATAAATTTTTCTAAAGAAGTTAATTTTGAATTGGTAAAAATATCAGTTGTTAATTGTGATGCATTAATATTGTTCAAACTTTCTGGTAAAAATTGTTTCGGTGATTTTGTTGCGTATAAATTGATTAGTTGTTCAAATACGTTTTTATCAACCTCTGCATTATAATCTTTATAAAAATCAACTATTCCGTTAGATAAATTTGTTTTTCTATCGTTAAAAGCTTGTTCACCTTTTGAATTTAAAAGTTGTTCTAATTGATACAATTTATAACCAACAGAAAGTAGTTCGGTGTTTCTTAAAGCAACTTCAGAAAAATAATCTCTTGCTAAAGCATAATCTTTAATTTCAGTATAATTTTTTTCAAATTCGGAAAGTAAATTTCCATATTCAGCTTGTTTACCAGCTTTTACCACTTTTTCTTGAAAGTCTTTTTCAAATTTTTGTTTGGCAGCAACTGCATTGGCTTTTTTCAAACCTTTAGTTTCTCCCATCCATTTTTTCCAATAATTTGCAACTGAAGCATATTTTGCTGCATATTGAATTTTGATAGCTTGATCTTTTCTCATAAAACGATCTTGAACTTTCAAAGCTGCGTCACGAATTTCTACTTTTGCAGGATTTAAAGTTTCAACAATTTGATTCACAGCAACTGAAGGTAAATATTCTGTAGTTCTTCCTGGATAACCCATTACCATGGTAAAATCGTTTTCTTTTAAACCTGAAATCGAAATTGGGAAGAAATGTTTTGGTTTGTAGGGAACATTATCAACAGAATATGCTGCTGGACGATTGTTTTTATCAGCATAAATTCTGAATAAAGAAAAATCTCCTGTGTGTCTTGGCCAAACCCAATTATCAGTATCCGAACCAAATTTACCAATTGAACTTGGCGGTGCACCAACCAATCGCACATCCTTATAGCTTTCTACTACAAATAATAGGTATTGATTTCCGTCATAAAATGTTTTTACACGATTTTCTTGCCAAGTTTCTTTAGGAGAATTTTTAACTAATTCCGAAATGTTTTGTTGAATTTTCTTTTGTTTTTCGGCTTCCGAAGTTAAACTTGCAATACCTTCTACTACTTTCGAAGTTACATCTTCAATTTTTACTACAAATGTAACTTCCAAATCTTTATTTGGTAATTCCTCTTCCATTTTGTAAGCCCAAAAACCATTGGTTAAATAGTCATGTTCTACTGTTGAGTGACTTTGAATATTGTCAAAACCACAGTGGTGATTGGTCAAAATCAATCCTTTGTCTGAAATTACTTCGGCAGTACAACCGCCATCAAAATGAGGAACAGCATCTTTCAAACTCGATTTATTTATGGAATAAATTTGTTCCGCAGAAATTTTCATTCCTAAAGTTTTCATTTCGCCTTCGTTCATTCCTTTTAACATCGATGGAATCCACATTCCGCCTTGTTGCGCTTGCGTTTGAATGACAAATAATAAGAGTAGTAATTTAAAATATTTCATATGTTAGTGTAGTTTGTATTTTAATAATTTGCGATTGTGAACTTCAAAATCGTTTGCAAGATACAATTTTTGTGCGTTTTCATTGTGATGTTCTACTTCAAGATAGAGCAATTTTAACGATAATTTAGGGATTTGTTCTTTTATGAATTGTAGTGTTTTGGCTCCAATTCCTTTTCCTCTGGCGGATTCTTTGAGGTAAAGCTCGTCTATAAAGGCAATTTTTCCTTGATATTCAAAACTAAAAACAAAAGTAAGAATTACATATCCAACTAATTCATTCTCTGAATAAATCAACCAAGCTTTTCCAAGATGTTCATTGGAAATAAATTCTTGAAATAATTGTTTTGAAACATCAATTTCAATAGGATAATTGTCAATAGCATAGAAATCTTGCATCATTGATGTGATGGTTTCTATTTGGGAAGTTTCTAATTGTTGGAAAGTTGTCAAATTAAAAATAAAAATATAAAAAAATATTTATCAAAAAAACAGTTAACAATGGAGGTATTAGTAATAATAAGATAAAGATGATAAATGAATATTTAATTAATACTTTATACCTTCCTTCATATTTGTCTAAAATGTACAACCTTTTGTCTTTTCTAAAATATCTAAAATAACAAAAAACTGATAATATGATTAAGGGAATTACAATCATTCTAATAATTGGAGAATTATCAAAATATTTAAACCAATCTAGAAAATCATAATAATTTAGCTTATAAAGTACATAAAAAAAAGGCATTAAGAAAGCATGTGCTAGTAATATTACGAAAAGAGCATTTGTTCTAAACAAATCATGGTTTGAGTAACGCACACTCTTGAAATGAATATAATATAATATCTCTAACAAAATTTAAAAATAAAAATGTTTCAAAATAACATCCGTTGCTCCTTTGTTCATTTGTACAAAAGTGGCACAAATATGTCCTTTTTCATGGCGAACATCTTCATTAGAAATTAAATTATCAAAGGCTTCGTTCAATTCGATTTCATTTGAAATAGAAATACAACCTTCTTGATGAACCAGTGCAGTGGCTTCGGCAAAATGAGAATAATTGGGTCCAATAATTATCGGAACACCAAAAGTTGCTGGTTCCAAAATGTTATGAACACCAGGATTTCCAAATCCGCCACCAACATAGGCGATATCTGCGTAGGAATATATTTTGGTCAAAATTCCGATAGTATCGATGATGAAAACGTTGAAATTTGATAAATTAACGTTGTTTTTTTCTGAAAAAAGAACGGTTGATTTTGTAATTTGTAATTTTAGATTTGCAATTTGTTCCGATTTGATATTGTGTGGTGCGATTATGAATTTAACATTATCCGATGCATTATTTATGTAATTCACCAATAAATTTTCGTCTTTTGGCCACGAACTTCCTATTACAATTGTGGTTTTGTCGTCTTTGAATTGTTCAATATAATCTAACGAATTATCTCTTTCTAAAATCGAAACTACTCGATCAAATCGGGTATCGCCAGAAATTTTTACGTTATTGAAACCAATACTTTGAATCAGATTTTTGGAACTTTCGTTTTGCACAAAAAAGTAGTCGAATGTTTTAAGAGCATTTCTGTAAAAACCACCATACCATTTGAAAAAGGCTTGTTTTTCTCTAAAAATGCCCGAAATTAGATAGGTTTTTATTTGTAATTTCTTTAATTCATTCAGATAATTAGGCCAAAATTCATATTTAATGAAGAAAACTAATTCTGGATGAACAAGTTTTAAAAACATTTTTGCATTGTTTTTTGTGTCTAATGGAAGATAAACTGTAACATCAACAACAGTATTATTTTTTCGAACTTCATAACCTGATGGAGAGAAGAACGTAACTACTATTTTATGATTTGGATATTGAATTTTTATTTTTTCAATAACGGGTAAACCTTGTTCGTATTCGCCTAATGATGCTGCGTGAAACCAAATTGTTTTGTCTGAAAGTTTTATTTTTTCTCTAATTTTTGAAAAAACTTCTTTTCGACCATTGACAAAAAGTTTCATTTTTGGATTGAAAAGCGCCAATAGTTTTACAACTTGTGAAGCGAGAAGTAGGATTAAATTGTATAGAAAAAGCATTATCTAATTTTAGTTGGGTAAAAATAAGATTTTTTGCTACAGATTGAATGGATATTTACAGATTTTACAATTGCGTTGTTTTGAAAATCTGATTTTACAAAAGACAAATGCTAATTAGCCCTGATCTCGTCATTGTTGGAGTCTCGTTTTTTCGAACGAGACGACTGACGAGAGCAGGAAAATGGTCCCGAAGTTTCGGGATAAAAATTCCCGAACCATTCGCTCCAAATAACTAGAAATGTTATACTTTTGTATTTCAAATTTTTTAGGATGAAGAAATTACAAATGGTTGACTTGAAAGGTCAATACGAAAAAATAAAAGACGAAGTTAACGCTTCTATTCAGGAAGTTTTAGAGACGAATACTTATATAAATGGACCTTTGGTTCATCAATTTCAGAAAGATTTAGAGGATTATTTAGGTGTTAAACACGTGATTCCTTGTGCTAACGGAACAGATGCGTTGCAAATTGCCATGATGGGATTAGATTTGAAACCTGGCGATGAGGTAATCACAGCCGATTTTACATTTGCTGCAACTGTAGAAGTGATTGCACTACTACAATTAACCCCGGTTTTAGTAGATGTTGATATGAATAATATGAACATTTCGCTTGACGGAATTCGCAAAGCAATAACGCCAAGAACTAAGGCGATTGTTCCTGTACATTTATTTGGTCGCGCTGCTAATATGGATGCGATTATGGAAATTGCTAATGAACATAATTTGTATGTAATTGAAGATAATGCACAGGCAATTGGTGCTGATTATAAATCGAATGATGGTTCTAAAAAGAAAGTTGGAACCATAGGACATGTTGGTGCAACGTCATTTTTTCCATCTAAAAATTTAGGTTGTTATGGTGATGGTGGAGCGATTTTTACTAACGATGATCAACTGGCTCACACGTTACGCGGAATTGTAAATCATGGAATGTACGAACGTTACCATCATGATGTAGTAGGAGTGAATTCACGTTTAGATAGTATTCAGGCTGGAGTTCTGAAAGCGAAATTGCCACATTTAGATACTTACAATAAAGCACGTCAAGATGCAGCTAGAAAATATTCTGTTGCTTTGAGTGTGAATTCTAATATTTGGGCACCATTTATTTGTGAAACCTGCGATTGCCATGTTTTTCATCAATACGTTATCAGAATTATGAATGGAAAACGTGATGGATTATTAGCGCATTTGCAAGAGAAAGGAATTCCTTGCGCAATTTACTATCCAATTCCGTTACATAGTCAAAAAGCGTACGCAGATTCACGTTACAAAGAAGAAGATTTTCCGGTAACCAATCAATTATGCAAAGAAGTTATTGCATTACCAATGCACACCGAATTGGATGACGAGCAAATTAAATTTATAACGGATACAGTTTTAGAATATTTAAAATAAGAAAATAGAAACAAGAGAAAAGAGGCAAGAGATTATTGTCTTTTCTCTTGATTCTTTTCTCTATTATCTCAAAAAAATGAAAATAGTAGTAACAGGAGGTTTAGGTTTTATAGGTTCACATACCGTTGTTGAATTGCAAAACGAGGGTTTTGAAGTGGTAGCCATTGATAATTTATCAAATTCATCAGAAAGTGTTTTGGATGGAATTGAGAGAATTACAGGTAAAAAACCAATTTTCGAGAAAATGGATTTGCGTGATAAAGCGTCGGTTCAAGAGTTCTTTAAGAAGCATAATGACGTTGAAGGAGTAATTCATTTTGCTGCTTCAAAAGCGGTTGGAGAAAGTGTTGAAAATCCTTTATTGTACTACGAAAATAATATCAACGCTTTGGTTTATGTACTTCAAGAACTAAAAGAGTTATCTAACCCGAATTTTATTTTTAGTTCTTCTTGTACTGTTTACGGTCAAGCCGAAAAAATGCCGATTACTGAAGATGCTTCTGTGCAACCAGCGATGTCTCCTTATGGAAACACGAAACAAATAGGTGAAGAAATCATAAATGACGTTGCTAAAGTTACCAATATTAATTCAATTTTACTACGATATTTTAATCCAATTGGCGCGCATCCAACATCTGAAATAGGTGAATTGCCACTTGGTGTTCCTCAAAATTTAGTGCCATTTATTACGCAAACAGCCATTGGAATGCGTGAGAAACTTTCTGTTTATGGAAATGATTATCCAACTCCTGATGGAACTGCGATTCGTGATTATATCCATGTAGTTGATTTGGCAAAAGCGCATGTTATAGCGATGCAACGTTTGTTGAATAAACAAAATGTAGAAAAAGTTGAGACTTTCAATCTAGGAACAGGAACAGGAAGTTCGGTTTTAGAAGTGATTCAAGCCTTTGAAAAAGTTTCGGAACAAAAATTAAACTATCAAATTGTGAGCAGAAGAGAAGGTGATGTAATTTCTGCTTATGCCAATACCGATAAAGCAAACAATATTTTAGGATGGAAAGCACAATCAACTTTAGAAGATAGTTTGGCAAGTGCTTGGAAATGGGAACAGAAGATTAGAGGTTAGTTTTCAGTATTTGTGACTAATCATTCACTTATAGTTTGTCATTCCGAAGGAATTTCATAAATAGTTATAATTAAAATGACCAACCCAAAACCCGATTTAAAATTAATTTTTTCCTTAGTAATTGTCGGTTTAGTTTGGGGAACGACCTATTTAGGTATTCGTGTTGCTGTTGAAAGTATTCCACCATGGTTTATAACTTCTATTCGTCAAGGAATTGCCGCGTTGCTTGTTTTAGGAATTTTACTTTATAAAAAACAATTGTCATGGATTGGTTGGAGCAATTTAAAGTTCCAATTGATTCCTTCTTTATTAATGATTGTCATTGCTAACGGTTTTACAACTATTGCAGAGCAAACATTACCTAGCGGTTTAACTTCAATAATGAGCGCACTTTCTCCAGTGATTATTTTTATTGGAGGAATTCTTTTTGGAATTGAAAAGCCCAGATTAAAAGGATTTATCGGAGTTTTATTGGGTTTTCTTGGAGTAGTTTTTATTTTTAGAAATGGATTAGAGGATATATTAGATCCAAACTACAAAACAGGAATGTTGTTTTTAAGTATTGCCATTTTAAGTTGGTCAGCAGGAACAGTTTATTCTAAAAAACATACGCATAAATCTAGCAATATCGCACTGAATTTATTTTATCAATTCTCAATTTCTTCTATTATTCAATTTGCTTTAGCATTCATTTTTTCTTCAGATACAGATATTAGTACTTGGAGTTTAAGAAGTGTTTCTGCAGTTTTATATCTAGCTATTTTTGGATCAGTTTTAGCTTTTTTCTGTTATTATTATGCATTAAAAAGAGTTACTGTTCTTCAGGTTTCAATTTTGAATTATATAAATATTGTAATAGCAGTTTTTTTAGGATGGCTTATACTTGACGAAATTATTACAATTGACTTCATTATAGCAACTGCATTGATTATTTTAGGTGTTTTTATAATCAATTATAAGAAGCGATAAAGTTGATTTATTTTAAATATAAAAACCCAACCTGATAAGGTTGGGTTTAATTTTTTTAAGAAATAAAAAATTATTTTTTAACTTCTTCTTTTACAGCTTTAGCGCCTTTTTCTACTTTTTCAGCAGCAACTGCAGCAGCTTCTTTTGCTCCTTCTTTCACATCAGCAGCAACCTCTTTTACAGCTTCTCCAGTTTCAGTAGCAGTTGAATCAATTGCATCTGCAGTTTTTTCAGCGGCAGTTTCAACTTCTGTACCTACAGCTTCTGTAGCGACTTCTACTTTGTCTTGAGTAGTTTCTTTGCATGAAATTACTAATAATGATGCAACTAAAGCTAAACTTAAAAATACTTTTTTCATTGGGTTAAATTGTTTTTGAATTAATAATTGTTTTCAATTTCCATTAATACTTTACAATTTAGATGCCAAATTTTATTTCTTCGCAGATTCTTTTATTTTTTTTGCACCTTCTTCAACTTTTTCTGCGCCTTTTGCAATTAAAACTTTTGCTTTTTCTCCTACTTTAGAGGAATCCAAAACTTTTTTAGCTTTTACTTTCGCAGAATCTGCAGCTTGCTTTAAATCAGCGCCAACAGCCTTTGATGCTTCTTTTACTTTTTCTTTAGTTTCTTCTTTACATGAAATTAGTAATGATGCAAATACTAAGGATAAAATTATTTTTTTCATGATTAATATATTTTTAATAAGTCATTTGGGTTAGGACAATTATTTTTATAAAAGTTTATATTGTTTTCTGAACTAACTCCGGGATAATCACCTGTTTTGTCTTCAATATCTAAAATGATTTGAAAATGTAAATGTGGCGCATAATCGCCATTTATTGGTGGTAAACCTAGATTTGCAATTTGCTCACCTTTTACTACTTTTTGTCCTACTTCTTTATTGTGTAAACTTTCTTCACTTAAATGACCATACAAGGAGTAAAAAATGAAATCTTTATATTGATGTTCAAGAATAATTGTTGGACCATAATCACCTAAATCTGTATTGTTTTGAAAACTATGAATCACACCATCTAAAACAGCATGAACTGTAGCTTCCTTATTAATCCATAAATCTAAGCCAATGTGAATGTCTCGTTCTTCAGAGTTTTCGCTACTAAAAACAGAACTTCTTTTATATAAATTTCTTTTCTCTAGATAACCACCAAAAGCTATTTTAGCTTTCTTTTCATCAAGTTGAGATTGAATAAAAAGTTCATAATCTGATGCATTTTCTAATTTATAGTTTTTTAAATTTTTATTAAATACTGATAAATCTAATGGCATATATTCACTGTAGTCAATGCTAGGTTCAATGACTTTTGCTCCATTGATATTTAATAATAATTCTTTTAAATTTTGTATCATAAGATTTTAAGCCGAAATAGTCTCCACTTCTCTATCAATTTTATTTACCAATCCAACTAAAACTTTTCCTGGACCAACTTCAGTAAAACTAGTTGCACCATCTTTTATCATTTGTTGAACAGATTGCGTCCATTTTACAGGCGCAGTTAATTGGATTATTAAGTTTTTCTTAATCTCGTCCGCATCAGAAACTGCACTAGCTGTTACATTTTGATATACTGGACAAATTGGAGTTGAAAAAGTGGTTGATTCAATTGCTGCTGCTAATTCTTCTCTTGCTGGTTCCATCATTGGTGAGTGAAAAGCTCCTCCAACAGGTAAAATTAATGCACGTTTTGCTCCAGCTTCTTTCATTTTTTCGCAAGCTAATTCAACTGCTTTATATTCACCCGAAATAACTAATTGTCCTGGACAGTTGTAATTTGCAGCTACGACAACACCATCAATCGATGCACAAATATCTTCTACAATTTTATCTTCTAAATTTAAAACGGCTGCCATTGTTGATGGAGTAATTTCGCAAGCTTTTTGCATAGCAAGTGCTCTTTGTGAAACTAGTTTTAGTCCGTCTTCAAACGATAAAGCACCATTGGCAACTAAGGCAGAGAATTCACCTAATGAATGACCAGCAACCATTTCTGGTTTAAAGTTTTCTAATGTTTTAGCTAAAATTACCGAATGTAAAAAAACTGCAGGTTGCGTAACTTTTGTTTCTTTCAATTCTTCAGCAGTTCCTTCGAACATAATATCTGTGATTCTAAAACCTAATATTTCGTTTGCTCTTTCGAATAATTCTTTTGCCAATGTAGAATTTTCATATAATTCTTTGCCCATTCCTGTAAATTGTGCACCTTGACCTGGAAATACGTATGCTTTCATGTTTTTGGTTTAAAAGTTTAATGTTTGTGAGTTTAAAAATTACTTTAAACTAATGCAAAAATAATAAATTTTTAGAAGCGAATAGTTTGGGTATTTTTAGTCCCGAAACTTCGGGATCATTTTCCTGCTTTTTCTTCAAGTTGTTCGTGCCTCACAAGCTTTCCTTGCAATCAGGGCTAAATAGTTTTTTTCGGATTCTAAACAAAATTTCTTACAACTCAATTGAATTAACGATTTCCAATAACTGATTTTTTAAATCTTCATTTGTTATTCCTTTTTCAGTATTAAAGTTATCGTTGAAACTTGGCAAAGAAAAACTTCCTTTAACAACTGCACCTTGAAATGGAAAGCGATTTTTAGCAATTTCTAAAACAGAACTTCCACCACGTGGTCCAGGAGAAGTTGAAAGTAAAAGAACTGGTTTTTCTTGAAATGTTTTAGCGTTTATTCTCGAAGTCCAATCAAAAATATTTTTGAAAGCAGCAGAATAAGCGCCATTATGTTCAGCAAATGAAATCACGATTAAATCTGCTGTTCCAAGCTTAGTATAGAAATCTTGAGCTAATTGTGGAATTCCTGATTCGGTTTCTCTATCTGTTGAAAAAATAGGCATTTCAAAATTATTTAAATCTAAAATTTCTACAGATGCATTTTGAAATTGATTAGCAGCAAAAGTTGCTAATTGTTTGTTGATTGAAGTCTTGCTAGATGAAGCTCCAAAAGCGATAATTTTTTTCATGTTTTTTTATTTGTTTAACCAATTACCTAATATTTTTCTCAAAAAAGGAAGTAACACAAAAACCATTAATGGAACTAACATTCCAGTCATGATTAATGTTTTTAAAGGTAAGGGTAAATTCTTGATATAATCTCCTATTAATAAAGATACTAATGTAATTGTTGGATAAATTGCTATCCAAACCATTACAGCAAATTTCCATTTAGGCGGTTGTTTCATTGTTTAAATAATAAGTTAATGCACCAGAAGGACATTTCTTTATAGTTTCAATAATTTTTTCTGTTGTTGAATTTTCTGCATGAATCCATGGTTTTTCTCTTGGTTTGAAAACATCAGGATTGTTTTTTACACATTCGGCAGCATGTTTGCACAAGCTATTTTTCCATACAATGGTAACTTCTCCATTGGTATATTCTTTGGTTAAGTCGTTTGCATCCATAATTAAAGTTGGGTGTTAATGGTTATTTTGTTTTTTAATAGTTTTGAAATTGGACATTTTTCTGCAATTAATAGTAAACGTTCTTTTTGTTCCGTAGTAATTTCGTTAGAAAATGAAATAGCTCTTGAAATTGTAGTTTCTAGTTCGTCATTTTGCTTTTGCGAAAAATTTAATGAAATATTAATTTCAGGAATATCCCATCCTTTTCTATCAATGTACATTCGTAAAGTTGACAGAGTGCATCCAGCTAGAGAAGCTAAAAGAGTAGAATAAGGATCAGGACCTAAATCTTTTCCGCCAATACTTTTGGGTTCATCCATTACTAATTTGCCATTACGCCAAGAAATGGTACACAAATATTTTTGGGTACCAATTTTTCCTGTTATATCTTGTTCTAAAAGATTAGCCATAATTACAAAACGTCTCTAAACTCTGGTGTTTTATCAAATACACTTTTGGCAAATGGACAAAGCGGAATGATTTTAATTCCTTTTTCTCTAGCAAATTCCACTGCTTTTGTTACCATTTTTTTGCCAAATCCTTTTCCGTTATTTCCTGGGTTTACTTCGGTGTGATCAATAATAATTTTGTCTTCGCCAGCAAAAACGAAAGTCATCATTGCTTCGTGTTTTCCATCTACATCAATATAAAAAACACCGTTTTTATCATTGATTTTTAATTGTACTTCATTCATAATTTATAAGTTTAAAAACTTCAACATTCGTTACTCAAAATTGAATATTCAATATTTTTGACTTCGAATATTCAAAAACGAATTTTGAATGTTGAAATCGGGTATTTATTGTTCCATTGGGATTTCCATTATTAAAAATTTGGATTCTGTATTTGCTTTAATTTCAATTTCAGAAGTTTCCCAAATTCCAATAGCGTCTCTTTTTTCTAATGTTGAACCATTTACTTCAATTTCGCCTTCGATATTCATGATGTAAAATCCGTTTCCTTCTTTTTTAAGGGATAATTTTTTAGAAAAATCTTTGTCAAAATCACTCAAATAAAACCAAGCATCTTGATAAATCCAAACGCCATCATCGTCTGCGTTTGGTGAAAGGATTTGTGCAAAACTATTCTTTTGTTTTGTAACATCCAAAGTAATTTGTTGGTAGCGAGGTTCTACATTTCTGAATTTTGGAAACAACCAAATTTGAAATAATTTAGTGTGTTGGTCTGCATTTGGATTGAACTCACTGTGTTGAATTCCGGTTCCAGCACTCATAACTTGCACATCACCAGTTTTGATTGTTGCAGCATTTCCCATGCTGTCTTTATGTGCTAAATCGCCTTCTAATGGAATAGTTATAATTTCCATATTATCGTGTGGATGTGTCCCAAAACCCATTCCAGCAGCAACGGTGTCGTCGTTTAAAACGCGCAACATTCCAAACTGAACTCTATCTGGATTGTACCAACTTGCAAAACTAAAACTATGGTAAGCATTCAACCAACCGTGATTAGCGTGACCTCTTGAATCTGCTTTGTGTAAAACTATATTTTTCATATCGTTATAAATTTAGTAATTATTATGATACAAATTTACAACGATAAGATTCGAGAAGCACTTAATGTAGATTAAGAAATTTTTAACCCATACCATCAATAAACGTTTCTACAAAAGCAACAATTTTGTTTAGTATTCTTTCCGATGCTGTGGCTCTTTCTTTTAAGCTTGGTCTTTTATTCATCAATCCAATTACCTCATCACGTAATGGTTGTTTTTGTGTAAAAAGATATTTACCTATAATATCTTGTAATTTAGTATTGTCTAAATTTTCTTGATGGCTTAATGTTTCGATAGCTTTTTGTTTTTCTATATCCCAAAAAGTATCAAATGATTCTTGCACGGCATCAACATCAGTTATTAATGGCAAGTTTTCAAGCATAAATTTTTCAATCAATTCTTTTTTACTTCTTAACTGGGTTTGCGATGCCATCATGTCGGTAATGACTTTTCGCTGTTGCTCTTGGTCTTTGCTTTTCGATTCTTGCAATTTTGCCAATAATCCCAATATATAAGCAACATTAATTTCGTCTCTGCGGATTAACTCTATTTCAAAATCAATATCATTCAGAATTGAAACTACTTCTTTGGTGTTTTTTACTCTATCCCTAATATCTAAATATTTCGCTTTGTAATCCTCAAAATCTTGTTCTTCAATTGGTAAAGATTCAAAACTAAATTCGGTAAAAGTGCCTAATACATTTTTGATTCGTATTAATTCTCTAAAGGTTTTTACAAATTCGAGTTCTTCATTTTCTGAGGGTAACTCGTTAACGCTGTCTACCGTTGGTACTAAAGCAATTAATTTTTTATAAGCTTTCTCAAAGTTAGCTACATAATCTTCATACGGTTGAACAATAATTTCTTCAATCGCTTCTTTGTTTGAGAATAACGTAATTGCTTCGTCTGTAGCTTCTTTTAAATTTCTGAAACAAACTACATTACCTTGAGATTTTACCTCGTCTAATATTCTGTTGGTTCGAGAATATGCTTGTATTAATCCGTGATATTTAAGTGTTTTATCTACATAAATCGTATTTAACAATTTGCTATCAAAACCTGTCAAAAACATATTTACCACTAGTAAAACATCAACTTGTTTATTTTTTACTCGTTTGCCAATGTCTTTGTAATAGGCATAGAACTCATTGGTGGAATAATTTGTTTTAAACATACCGTTGTAATCCGCAATAAATTCCTCGAGTTTGTCTCTTGTATGTTGAGAGTTGTATTCTTCTCTTGGTTCAGCAACAAAATCTTCAAAATCTTCATCAGGAATAAACCCTTTAGCGTCCTCATCCAATTGATTTGCCTGATACGAATAGATTGTTGCTACTTTCAAAGTGTCATCTGTATTGGTTTGTTTGACCTTAAATAGTTCGTAATATTTAATTAAGGTTTTCACATTTGGAACGCAAAAAATTGCTGTAAATTTTTTATCGTGGGTTTTGCGATTGTGGTTTTCAATAATGTAATCGGTGATATTATTTAATCGTTGTGGTGCTTCCATAACCTCAACTTTATCAATATCATCTACTTTGATGTCTTTGATACCATCTTTACTTTTAAAAGTACTAATGTATTCAATAGAGAATTTTAAAACATTACGATCTCTAATAGCATCAGTAATAACATATTTGTGCAAACATTCTTCAAATAAATCTTTGGTAGTTCGTTTTCCGTGAGCATTAATAACAGAATTATCTTTAAAAATAGGTGTTCCTGTAAAACCAAACATCTGAGCATTGTTGAAATAACTTTTAATTCGGTTGTGTGTATCTCCAAATTGGCTTCGGTGACACTCGTCAAAAATGAAAACAATTTTCTTATCTTTCAAATTGTCCATTTTGTTCAAATACTTTTGTTTATAAATAGCGGTATTTAGTTTTTGAATCGTGGTTACAATCAATTTGGTATCATCGGTAAATTGGCGCACTAAAGTACTGGTGTCATTAGTGGCATCAATACTGCCATCGCAAAAGCTGTTAAACTCTTTAATGGTTTGGTAATCCAAATCTTTTCTATCTACCACAAAAACCACTTTGTAAACGCCTTCCAAATTTGTTAATATCTGGCTGGTTTTGAACGATGTTAAGGTTTTCCCCGAACCTGTTGTGTGCCAAATATATCCGTTTTTATTGGTAGTTTTTACTCGTTCTACTATTGCCTCAGTTGCGTAATATTGATAAGGACGCAATGCCATCAAAGTATTAGAAGTATTTAATACCACATACTTGGTTATCATTTTAGATAAATGACATGGCTCTAAAAACAAATTAGTAAATTCGCTCAATTGGGTAATGATTTTATTTTCAACATCTGCCCAATAAAAGGTTTGTTTGAACGACCTTGCTTTTACTGGATTATTAGCATAGTATTTAGTGTTTACGCCATTGCTGATAACAAACAATTGAATATATTGAAACAACCCATTTCCTGAGCTGTAAGAATGTCTTTCGTAACGATTGGTTTGGTTAAACGCTTCTTTGAGTTCTAAACCTCTACGTTTTAATTCAATTTGTACTAATGGCAAACCGTTAATTAATAAGGTAACATCGTAACGATTCTCATAGTTACCCATCATGGTGATTTGATGAGCTACTTGGTATTGATTTTTACACCAATGTATCTGGTTGATCAACTCTACATAACCTGTTGTGCCATCATCTTTGATGTAGTCTATTTTGTCCCTGAGTTGTTTGGCTTTTTCATAGATATTACCTTTAGATAAATCGTTGAGTATTTGCTTGAACTCATTGAAAGAATACGTGCAATTGTTGTGTTTTTCCAATTGCTCTTGCAGGTTTTGAATAAGATCGCGTTCGTCTTTTATCACTACTTTTTTATAGCCCAAATCGCTTAGTTGTTGGACTAAATTTTCTTCTAGCAAATACTCAGGTTGTTTGGTCATAAGGGTTATTTAAGGAATTTACCAAATAAGAAACTGGCACTAATACCAACTAAATGATTATCATTAACTTCTTTCCATTGCACTTCAAAATTGATGGATGATTTTCCGTCTTTGTCTTTTAAACTGAACGGTATACCCAATTTCCAATTGGTTTTAGAATAATATTGTCCAAAATTTTTCTCAATTGCTGGACTTATACCAATCCACGGTCTTGCAAAAAAAACGGTTTCAAAACGCGCAACACCTGTTATAAACCTATCAAAACCATTTGGCAAAACATACACATCTGTGCTTTCTGTTACAGCCTGATTGATTATATAAGGATCAGTAGGCGTTCCTGTTCCAGATATAGATTGTTGTGTAATGGTTTGAAAAGGCATCGTTTCTGTTTCATCAACTAAAATGTTATTATTATTAAAGGCACTCAATTGCGCAGTTAAATATAAAGACTGTCCAGCTGACCATTTAACTAAATTAGTATACGTTCCTGTAATTTTTAAAGGATAAAACTCTGTTGACCTTGGTTTAGTTGTGGTATTTTCAGATGGTGAAATAGTGTACTTTTTTTGACCAATTGGCGCAAAAAAATCAATATTTCCCCAATGATCCCATAAATATTTATATAACTTATTTTCTTTAACAAATTTTATTTCTGCATTGGCAATTTCTTCATAATAAGAATGGTATTTCTCTTTTATAAATTCTTCTTGCTTTTCTTTTAGTTTTCCTTCGTTGTTATTTGGAGCGTCATATATAGTTTTTATTTTTTTTAATTCATCGTCAATATCATTGCTAACGTATTTTTTTATTTTAGTATCATATTCCTCTAATAAATTTTTGCGGTATTTTTTTATAATTTCTTTTCTATTAACCGAAACTTTTTTCTCACAATTTAGTTTATCGCTAAAATTTATTATTCCTTTTCCAATTAATGTTACTTTTCCTGTTATTCCAAGATCTGTGTTGTCTAATTTACCATTTTTTACAACTGTTGCAAATTTATCGCCAGCTTTAGCTTTAAAACCTACACTGAACAACCATTTCATTCGATTTAGTTTAGATTCGCCTCTAATGTCAAAATTAACTCCAAAGGATAATGATGAATCGTCTGCATCTAATGTGGTATAATATTTTTCTAATGACAAATCGCTTCCACCATTAAAATAAGTTGCTACTTCATCTGCAAACAAAATATTCAACATCTTATTATTAAAAAGCTTTTGTGATTCCAAACTGTTTCTTAAATTGTAAATTGAATTAAAATCTGGAACAGGATTAACTATGGCATCCAAAAAAGTTTGCGCTTTGTTTCTCACAAAAATTTCCCCACTAAAAAAACGCCTAGCATAAATACTTAATGAATCAATATGATATTTATAAATTAAAGCGGTATTCTTTAATTCGTCTTTATCTTTTGGTATAATTTTTAATGTTTTACCTTGATACTTTACTTCATTTTGTTGAGCAGAAACAGAAAATATTCCAGCTAAAATCGTCAAAATAATAATTGTTTTTTTCATGATTTTCTATTTGATTTACGGTATAGTTATGCCTTTATTGCTACAAAAAGCTTGTAGTTGCTGATAAACTTCTTTTGTAATTAATGTTCCTTTTGCACAATCATATTTACCATTTTTATCGGGTTTGCTATCACCATTGGTATGGATTGCAATGACTGTTGGAACACCATTATTTAGATACCAAATTGGAGCGCCACTGTCGCCATGTTCAGTTTCAAAATCATAGCGTAAACAATTACAATTTGCATCATAATTATAATTAATTGTTTGGTCATATCTCGGTACGCATTTTGGATTTTCTGATGGATAACCACATTTATAAATAATACCATAATCTTTATTTGGGTTATACACTTCAAATGCAAATACTCCGCCAACCACTTGATTAGCTGTGTTGTTGTTTAAAATAATAAAACCCCAATCGTCTTGAACAGTATATTTTTTCTCGTCATTACCACTAATGATATTATCGTTTTGTTTAGTAACAACAAAATCTTTGGTCAATTGAGTAGTACAATCTGTGGCGCCAATGTTTAAGTCAATTTCTTTTACTCTTGTAAAAATAAATCCTTTTCTTTTTCTAACATTATGTCCAGCTGTAAGCATTACTTGTGGGTGAATAAAAAAAGCGGTGCCTGAATACGTTTTGCCTCTTTTTGGAAAAATATGTGCAATGTAACTCAATGGAGCGTTCATTGATGCTGCATTAATTAATACATTTCTACCTTCAGTTACATTAGTGCATTGAGAATAATTTCTATTTGAAAATAGAAAAAATAAAATTATAATAAACCCTAATAAAAATTGTTTACTTGTTTTCATACCTTAAAATTTTAAAATTAAACACTATCAAAACTATATTTTATTTACTATTTATTATTAGGTTTAACCCTATGCAAACTAGGGTAAAACTCTATTTTTACAAAAACAGTTGTAGCGACAATCCTTTTTACAATTGTGTTTGTAAGTTCATTATTTATATTTTCTAAAGGCTTGTATAAATTGATATATTCCGTATCCAACAAATGTTTTTCCTAAAAAATCAAATACATAAAACCACGCACTAGATAATGTTGTATTTTCTATATAATCAAATTTATGAATTGGGTTTAAAAACTCAATAAACAATTTGAATCCTTCACTAAATTCCCATTGAGAAATATGCCAATTAAAAATATACTTATCAGTTGTTAATAAAGAACAATAAAAGAAAAACCAACCAACTACAATAATAAAAACAAAAGCACTTATGTAAGATGTTCCATGATTGTTTGATACCCGATTTAAGAATAAATTAGCTCTTTCAAAAAAATTAGAAAAACCGTTTTCAAGTTTCAATTCTTCTAAAAGAGCATCTTTTTCAATAGCTTTAAACTTTAAAGATTCGGCAAGATTCATTTGAGATTCTAAATTACTTTTTAGTATTCTAAAAGTCTCTCTTTTATTTTTTAGCGGTATAAAAGCTGTTTCAGAAACTGCTGTTTCATAGTCTTTCTCTGTTTTAGTAATAATAGTTTCATAGTCATTCAAAATAAAATCAAACAATCCTAATTTACCCGTAATTATTGCCAAAGACAAATCAAAACCTTTTTCAACTTTTGCACCTCTTAAAAGTAAGAGTTTGTCAATTAATGAATAAGTAAACAAAACATCTTCTTTAAAAGTTACGGCTGATAAAACTACAATATTCATAAAGTCAGTTTTGTAGAATATAGTTTTATTGTAAAAAACACACCTCCAAAAGTCTGCTAAATTACTGAAAGTTGTATTTCTGAAATTTACGTTTCCTTTAAAATGACAAGTTCGAAAACGCATTTTTCCATCAAAAACGGAGTCTTCAGCATTAATTTGTTTGCCTTCAATAAAAGTACAGTCTACATAAGTTTGAATTCCTTTGAAACTATGTAAAACCAAATTATCATTAAAATCACAATTATCAAAGGTTATATTAGCTTCAATCTCTGAAATTTTCACTTCTTCATTGAAAGAACATTTCTTAAATTCAAAATTGAAAGCATCATTTAGAGTAATATATTTTTTTGATATATTTCTAAAAAAAAATGCACTTAATGGGAAGCTTATTTTATAATTAAAAATTATTTTGTCATTATTATTTCCAACGCTAATTTTTGTATAAACTTTGTAATCCAAATCAGAATTATAATCTTTTACCAGATAATCCGAAAATTCTCTTTCATTGTTAATTATTACTTCCATAACTTTTGATTTTAAACAAACAGCTGCTGCAACAACCCTTTTTTATACTGATTAGTCTGCTCTAATTGCTTACCAATATGATTTATTTTCTCATCAATCGCCGAAAGAAAATTTGCGATTTTGGTTTGTTCTTCGATTTGTGGAATACATATTTCAATCTTTTCTATTGTATTTTTTGACAGACTTGGAACTCCTGAGGCTTCACTATATAACCTCCAATTAATGGTTTGAAATGTATAATATACAAATTTTGGAATCGCATTAATAAAATTATAAGTGTAAAATAATGTATCAACTGTCCAAATTTTTTCATTAAAATACATTGGTTTGTCTATCGTTCCTTTTCTTCCAATGCAAACTGTTTCTCCATCATATAAATAATTATCAACATAGCACATTAAACCTCCTGTTCCATAAACTGGAATATCTCCAGACTGTAAATGTTTATAATCCTTCCCGCTTCCAATATTTAGAATTTGCCCTATTAATTTCTCTTCCCAATCCGCAAAATCATTTCCGTTATCATCTTTAAATCGAATTTCCTGAGTAAAGATTTTTTGCATTATTCCTCTTTTATACTGTTCCAAAAGATTTTTCTTTTTGGTTAATTGGTTGAGTTTGGTGTCAACTGCTGAAAGGAAATTGGCGATTTTGGTTTGTTCTTGTAATGATGGTATTTCAATGTTAAGTTTATTAATTGTTCCTAATGATAAATTTTTAATTGTTGTTCCAGTAAGTTCCGAATTAAAATGGTTGATTACTTTATTTGATTGTAATATGTAATAAACATAACTTTTATCGTTTTCGTTATTTACATTAATATAACAAGCACTTTTGCCTAAAATAATATTTTCATTATTATAATTTGCTAAACTACCAATAGTACCATTAATTGATAATAATATTGTTTTATTTGATAATGGTTTTTTGTTTTTTTTAAATTCAATTTCACCAACTTTTTTAGTAGTTTCAAAAAACTTTATAGTACCATCAACTAAATTATTTCCATTAATAAAATAGTAGTCTCCATTTTCATCATATTTTGGTGTTGAATGTAAACCATCACCTATTTTTGTTGTAATCTCTTTCAAAGAAATTATTTTATATTCCCCATTAAACTCAGGAAACCGCAATTTTGGTTGTAGTGTTTCCATCTTAAAAAGGCGTTTTAATGTTTAATTGTTTGCAAAAATCGGCAATAGTAGCGTTAGTGTTGGCAATCGCTAAATCTAAATCATGCAATTCTGTAGCAATGGCATCAATATCTATACTTGCTACTTCTTCAAATGTATCTACATAACGTGGTATGTTGAGGTTGTAGTCGTTTTTTTCTATATCGGCTAATGGTACTACTTTGCTGTACTTATCCTTATTGGTACGCTCTGTGTAGGTTTTTACAATAGTTTCTACGTGTTCATCAGTGAGTTTGTTTTTGTTACCGTCTTTATCAAAACCTTGCGAGGCATCAATAAACAAAACATTGTCGTCGTTTTTTCGGCACTTGCTCAATACCAAAATACAAGTTGGTATTCCTGTTCCATAAAAAATATTTGCAGGCAATCCAATAACGGCATCCAAGCAATTCAATTCTTTTATTAAATATTCTCTAATGGTAGCTTCTGCTGAACCTCTAAACAAAACACCGTGAGGTAACACGCACGCCATGGTTCCGTTATCGGCTAATTGATACAACATGTGTTGCACAAAAGCAAAATCGGCTTTACTGCTTGGTGCTAATTTGCCATATTGACTAAAGCGTTCATCGTTCTCATTCAATGGGTTTTCTTTGCCTTTCCAGTTAGCAGAAAAAGGCGGATTTGCCACAATAGCCTCAAAACGTTGGTCAATATGTTGTGGGTTTTCTAAGGTATCTTCTTGTTTAATGTCAAAGTTACGATAATGTACATCGTGCAAAATCATGTTCATTCGTGCTAAGTTGTATGTGGTGCGGTTTAGCTCTTGCCCAAAAAACTCATCTACTTCAACTTCCCGTTTTACACGCAACAACAACGATCCTGAACCGCATGTTGGATCGTACACGTTTTTAAGTCGTTTTTTTCCAGTTGTTACAATCTTTGCCAAGATTTTAGACACTTGTTGAGGTGTGTAAAATTCACCAGCTTTTTTGCCTGCGCCACTTGCAAACTGAGCAATTAAATATTCGTAAGCATCGCCTAAAACATCGGCATCAGTATCTTGTAGTGCAAAATCAATTTTATCTAAATGAAACAATACTTTAGCAATAAGACTATTTCGGGCTTCGGTAGTTCTTCCTAATTTGGTACTGCTTAGGTCTAAGTCTTCAAACAATTTATTGAAATCGTCTTCACTTTCGGTTCCCATTGTACTTTGTTCAATACTTACTAAAATACTCTGCAAATCTTCTAAGATGAAATTGCTTTCGTTTTCGGTATTGGCATTTCCTTTTTTTGCAATAGAACTGAATAATTCATTAGGTTTCAGGAAGTAGCCTAATTTTAGTAACGATTCTTCTTTTATGGCTTGTAAATCATCAACATCGGTCACTTTTAGATAATCTTTGATGGTTTCGGTTTCTAAAAGGTTATTGGCAAAAATAGATTGTTTTTCAGATAAGTATTTATAGAAGATAAACCCTAAAATATAATCCCGAAACTCATCGGCATCCATTTTGCCACGTAATTCGTTGGCAATATTCCAAAGTTGTTGTTCTAGTAGTTTCTTTTGTTCTTCTGACATTATGTTGTTTGATTTATTTATTGGCGTTTTATTGTCTATTCAAACCTAACAAAACTATTACATTTTAACAAGTTTAATTTTAAGTAAAACATAAAATTGATTTAAGAATCAAAAATTGAATTTTAACTTTCTATTACTATTCATTTAATTCTTCTAATTCTTCTACATATTCTTTTCTTAACATATAATTGTTTTCTTTAAATTCTTTAAAAATGGTCATTAATCTTTTCTTTTGTCTGTGACAAATTCTACATAAAATAAAAATGCAAAACATACTAAATAAAGTTATCCCATAAGTAATGAAAGTATGTGTTTCACTTACCTCAAATCCTTCGAAAAGTGTGATGCCATCATTAACTACTATCAAAAAATAACTAACAGCAGGAAACCAAAAAATCCATTTTGCAAATCGTTCTTCATTTTTTGAATTTTCCAGTTCGACACCTGCAATTTTAAGAGGTGGTAAATTGAAAATTTCATTCATCGATAAATGATTATAATGGTATTTTCTTCTAATATAGTTAATGGAGGATATAGCTTCTATTCTTTCAGATTCATTGACATTATCGAGATAATACTTAAAATCGATTGTGTTTCCTTCATTTGTATATCTATCGGTTATAGCATTCATAGAAATAATCAAATTTGAAATTTCTCTTTTAATTGTGAACCTTAGAATTCCAAGTAAAAAAATAAAGGCAATCCCCAAAATTGAGCCTAAGTTATTAATATCGAATGAATAACCAAATAAAGGAATATTCATTGTTTGGATATTACTGATTTTATTTTCAATTAATTTTTCACATTTTTTCTTTTCTAATTCAAGAGATACTTTGGTATTTAGTGTATCTCTTTTGGGTGAATTTTTATTATGCTTTTTGCATTTAATCATTTCTTTCTCAAGATTTATAATTTTTTCGGTTGAATCTTTTATTCTTTGTTCCGTCCAATTATCTTTGTGCGTATTAAAAATAGCTATCCATGCAAGTATAATTATTATCATGATAGAGTACATGACACTTCTAGTGTTGGAAGAAGTTGCATTAGAAGTATTACAAATATCTTGAATGGAAGAGTCTATTTTTAGATCTAATCCTTTTATTTTTTCAATAGCTTCTTTCTTGAATTTTTTTTCTTTCATATTTTAAATTTAATAAATTAAAATTATATCGAATATAGAAGTATTTAGACCAAAATGGAAAGGGAAAACAACCCTTTTTTAAAGTATAAATACTATTTGTGTTTTATCTATGAAATTGACATGTAATTAATTAGGAATTTTTATCCAGCCAAAAATTGATGCAATAAGAATAATAAAGGTTATTATATCAATGATGTAAGATATAATTTCAAATGTAGAGATTTGAGGTTTAGTTGCTTTTTTATTACCTCTTTTTTTATTTGATTTCATCGGTTTAAGGGTTTTAAAATTAAACATTTATATAAATGTTAACCGATAAATCACAAAATGCAAAACCCCATTACAAATATGCAAAAGATTTTTTTCTTGTCAATTTTTTTTCTACGAAATAGGTTAAAACTCGATGAACTGCATTTTTTATGTCTTAAATGCTCTTGTACGTCAATAAAACCGGCTATTTATCATTTTAAATCGTATTAAAATTTTTATTGAGCCAAAAAAAATCGCTGAAACAATCTATTTTATCGATGAAATAAATATATTAGTGAAAAAAGATGATTTTATTTAATAAAAGTGCTATTACTTATATACTGGATTTATTACCTTGTAGTAATCAAATTCTTTTGTGTGCTAATGATTTAAAAATTATAAAATACAAGTGATTCTTACAATTTTATAATACAATAGTTTTGAGCATTTTTATAAATATAGAATAATTGCAAAAAAAAAGCCCTTTCAAAAACTTGAAAAGGCTTTTTTGAACTAGGGTTTTATTTTTTTAGTAAACGTAATGTTTTGGTATTTTCTCCTTGCGATACTTTAAGATTATAGAATCCTGATGCATAATTTGATCCTATTTCTACAATATTCAAAGCATTTGTATCCAATATTCTTTTTTCTATCAATTTTCCCATGATATCATAAATATCTAATTCAACCTTTTCAGTAGAAGAGGAATTTAAAAGTAACTTGAAATTTTCCTCAAATGGATTTGGATAAGCAAGTAATTGAAAATTAGTATAATTTTGAATAGGTACACTCAAGAGCGCACAATCTGTAGAAAAGTTAGTGAAAGAATCTTTTACAATTCCAATTGTGGTTTGTGCTATAAAAACATCATTTACTAAAATGCAAGTTAAGTTTGGGTTGCCAAAACTATAAATATTAGAAATAGCAGGAGTATTTCGGATATCCAAGACACTCAAGTTACAATTTGTAAAATATAAATCGTGTAAATTAGTTAAACCGTCAATGTTTAAATTGGTCAATGGATTGTAACTGCATGCTAAAACGTAGAGACTTGTCAAGGAGCTAATATTTAGGCTAATTATATTGTTATTACTACAGAATAAACTCGCTAAGTTATTCAAACCAACAACATTTAAATCAGTTAAACTGTTAGAATCACAATTCAAAACTGTAAGACTTGTTAAACCAGTAAGATTAAGCGTTGTTAAAAGATTTGTCGAACAATAAAGCTCATTGATAGAATTGAGGTTTGTTAGTTGTAAACTTGTTAATTGATTGGATGAACAGTTAACATAGGAAAGATTGGATAAACCGTTAATGGACAAATTTTGTATTTGATTATAGGAGCAATCTAAGTAAGTTAAATTTGTTAAACTATTGACATTCAAGCTTATTAAATTATTATTTACTATTTTCAGATAAGTCAAACTTGTAAAATCTTGAATGCCTTCAAGACTGTTAATACCACTTGCGTTAATGATTAGAGAAGTGATTCCGCTGATATTGCTTGTAAGCACTTGACCATCAATAATATTATCGGAGCCATTAGCAATAAGGAAACCTTCAAAATTAGAATCAGAGATCATTGTGTATTGAGCTTTTGCACTTTGAAATGACAAAAAAGCCATCATACATAAAACAAATAATTTGAATTGAAACAATTTGTAAATGCCAAATTGATTCTTTTTGAATCTTTTTTTCATGACATTAAATTTTAAGTTAGTGAGTTCGGGTATTTTCGTATATAAATATAAAAAGAATCAGAATCAGAACATTCTTAAATTTTTCAATTTTTTCAAAAAAATAGATGAAAGAATAAAAAAAGTCGACTAAATGATGATTTTTGAGTATGTGGAAAGTTGATTTTCTATAATTTCAAATCAGGAATCTTAAAATGAGAATATAACAAAGTATAAATTTGATTTACAGGATATTAGAAGGTGTGAAGTAATACGCCAAACAAGTTGAAAATCATTTTCTCAATAACTTACTTTTCATCTTACTAAAAAATTCAGGTGTAACACCAATATAAGACGCCAAGTGTTTTTGAGCTACTTTCTGAATTAAAGTTGGGTATTTTTTGCACATTTTTTCAAATCGTTCTTCAGCAGATAAACTCAAATTATCCATCAAACGTTCTTGATGTGCTACAAGAGAATTTTCGGCTAGAATTCTGAAAAAGCGTTCAAGTTTTGGAATTTCTTTATAAAGTTCTTGATGATTTTCTTTTGAAATTACGACTACTTCAGCATCTTCCAATACTTCAATAAAAAGATTACCAGGTTTTTCGGAAATGTAACTGTACATATCACCAATCCACCAACCTTCGCAAGCAAAATGCAAAACGTGTTCGATAATGTTATCATTAATATTGAAACTTCTCAAGATACCAGAATTTACAAAGTAGGTACTGTTAGCAATTTCACCTGAACTCAATAAAATGGTTTTGGCTTTAAATTGTTTGGTTTCTATTTTTGATAACAATAAAATTTCTTCTTCAGGAGTTAAAGAAACATGTATGGAAATGTTTTGAAGTAATTTTGACATACTTCAAAAATAGGATTTATTTTTTAATATTTTGAATTGCCCAAATTAACAATGCATTTTTTTCTTTCGGAATTCCTAATTTTTCAATGATTTTTGTTCGATGACCTTCAACAGTTTTTTCAGATAGAAATAACAATTCGGCAATTTGTTTACTTGTTTTTTGAGTAGCAATTAACTCAATAATTTTTCTTTCAGATAAGGTTAAGACGGATAGTAAATCATTTGAGTTGTTTGTATGTAATTTAAAATCGTTATGCATAGCTGTAGAAAAATATTTTTTCCCATTTTCAATTTCTTTCAAACAATTTTCTAAATCGGGAAAAGCTTTGTCTTTTAAAATATAGCCATAAATATTATATTCTTTTGCCTTATTCAAAATACTCATTTCATTGTGCATAGTAAGCAAAACAATTTTAGTTTGACTTTTATTTTCAAATATTTTTTGGGCTACTTCTATACCGTCAATTCCAGGCATATTTAAATCTAAAATGGCTAAATCTGGTGTGTGGAGTTGAATGTAATTTAATGCTGCTTTGCCATTAGAGCAAGAGCAAACCACTTTATGTCCCATTTTTTCAACATAAGAAACGGTACCTTGTAAGGTTAAAGGATGATCGTCGGCTATTAAAATTTTCATGTTATTTTTTAATTTCGATTACGATTTTTGTTCCTTTTTCAGAAGACGATATAGTAGCAATACCACCAATTGCCTTGCTTCGTTCTATAATGTTGTGTAAGCCAAAGGCATCTTTTGATTGCAAGGTTTCTTCAACATTAAAACCAATACCGTTATCAATAATTTCAACAGTAATTTTTTCAGATGTTTCTGTGATTGTTATTTTTGCAGCAATGGCATCAGCATATTTTATGATGTTTGTTACAGCTTCTTGAACAATACGGTAAACTTGTAACTCTTTTTCAGAAGTTAAATTATTTTGATAATTAAATTCAGAAGAAATCATGAACTGATGAGTGTTTTCAATGCGCTCGATAAATTGTTCTAAACTATTTACTAATCCAATTTTTTCAAACATAACGGGATGTAAATTTCTACTAATAGCTCGAATGTCATTGATAATCGTATCTACTTTTTCATTTAACTGTAAATGATTGGCTTCAAATGAGTTTTTTAAAGTAAGTAATTCATGACTAACGCTATCATGCAAATCAGAAGCAATTCGTTTGCGTTCTTCTTCTGTTTTGTCTAATAAATTTTTAGTAAATTGTTGCGATTGTTCTTTTTCTTTAAATAATTTCATTTGTTTTTGTTTTAAATAGTAAATAAAAACACTTAATAATGAGGCTATGAAAACTAGTGCTAAAGCAAAAATAGTTGTGTTTTTCTTTGATATGATTTCATGCTGAAGTTGTATTTCTTGTTCTTTTTCTTTTGTTTCATATTTAGCAGCAAGGGCTAAATTTTCTAATTTGTTTTGGATGTTTGATAAGCTATCTTTGGTTCTATAGGCTTCTTGTGTGTATAAAACAGCTTTTTCGAATTCTTTATTTTGTAATGATTTTTCGAGTAAAACATTATAAAATAGATTGGCACGTTCGTAGTTTTCGTTAGCAAGAAGATTTGGTAGCGCTTTTTCAATGTAGCTTGTATTACAATTTTTCACATCATTTTTTATTTCAAATAATGCTAAAGCTGCTTGATAATCATTTTGCCAATTCTGTGAAGTGTTTCTTGCAGCAATGGGTTTAATTCTATCTAAAACAATTTTTGCTTCCTTTATTTTGTTTTCATTTAATAAAGCTTCAATTTCATAATCTGATAGACAAAGCAATAACACATCACTGTCAAACTTGCTCTTTAAATACTCATTATAAGTGGTATGAATGTAATTGTTCTTTAACTGAGTTTT
The DNA here is from genome assembly GCF_027484205.1 of Flavobacterium sp. Classification (GTDB taxonomy): domain Bacteria; phylum Bacteroidota; class Bacteroidia; order Flavobacteriales; family Flavobacteriaceae; genus Flavobacterium. The sequence continues at coordinate 237,798 of NZ_JAIXUB010000025.1, read as the reverse complement.
GCTAAAAAAACCATAAACAGAGCATTTATTATATTTAGCCATGAAATAATCATAAGTATTTCCTTCTTCTTTGAATACTTTTATAGCTTCATTAGCACTATTAATAGCTTTTTCAAAAGAACCAATTGATTTGTAAATGTTAATGTAATTTAAATGTACAGAAACAATACTTTCTTTATCTCTAATTCTTTCAGAATAAATTCTGGATTTTTCATTGGCTTCAATGCTAAGTTCAATGTCTCCGAGTATAAAATAAGCATAAGATAAATCATAGTAGGCACGCGCTATTTTATAACAACTCTTGTAATCGTCAGGTTCTAATGCTGTAATCTTTAAAAAGTAATCTTTTGCTTTCTTTACGTTGTCTTTGTCAAATTCTAAATTTGCATAATAATTGTCTACATGAGTAGTTTTTAAAGCGGGTAATTTGTTTCTGTATTTTAAATTAAATTCATCAACAGTTTTTGTTAATCTTGGGTCAAAATCATAAAAATAAACAAATTTGGTTGTAATTACATCTAATATTTTTGACGCATTGAGATATTCTTTATTGGCTAATTTTGTATTATAATATTTGAAAAATACTTTTAAATAATATTCCTTATCCGCTTTATAGTTATCATTTTGTCTCAACCAAACTTTTGTTGAATCTTCTTTAGGAGGAGTAACTTTTTCAAAATAAAAGTTCTCTTTTTTATGTTGACAAGCACTATATAATAGGATAAGAGCTAACAGTATTATGCTTTTTTTCATTAGAAACGTGAATTGTTTTTTTTACAAATGTATTTATTTCTTTAAAGAATAAAAGAAACTACTTCATTTCGAGGGTTAACCCTTACATAAAAATTCATAGGATTGCCACAACTTTGTAACCTAAATCAAAAAGGTATTCAAATGAAAAAACAATTACTATCAAAATTAAAAACAGCAACACTTTTAAGTTATTTTTTTATAATTCAATTTGGCTATTCTCAGCAAGGACAAGCACTTCATTTTGATGGATCTAACGATTATGTTATGTGCGGAAGTTTTTTACCTTCTTCATATACTAAAGAAGCTTGGATTTATATTGAAAATTTAAGTTTACAAAATAATATAATTTCAGGAGGAATTTCTGATGGTCAACATGCTTTTTGGGTTCCAAATACTAATTCAAGTAAACTGTCTGCAGGTCACAATGGCTCGTGGTTTGATGTTCAAGATTCTGAACCATTGTTAGCAAATACTTGGTATCATGTTGCTGTAACTTATGATGCAACAACTACAACACTAAAATTGTACAAAAATGGTAATTTGGTTGCTACTAATACGAACGTACCACAAGTTTCAAATGGCAATATAATTCGATTAGGTTCTTTTGATGATGGCGTAAATGTGTTCAACGGAAGAATGGATGAAGTAAGAATTTGGAATAGAGTTCTAACAGCTTGTGAAATACAATACAATAAAGATACAGAATTAGCCTCAGGACAAACGGGTTTATTAGCTTATTATAAATGCAATCAAGGAAATGCAAATCAAGATAATGGTAGTGAAATTGATTTATTAGATGCTACAGCTAATGGGTTTGATGGTGCAATAATAAATTTTCAATTAAATGGTACAACTTCTAATTTTATTGCTCCAGGAAGTTCAGTAAATGGAGTTGTAGGAACTTTATACAACTCATTAGTTGTAAATACAACACAAATTTTTTGTAATGCGGCTCAAGTATCAAATCTAGTAGCAACTGGCTCAGGAATAATTAATTGGTATAATGTTGCCACAGGTGGAACTCCTTTAGATGCTACACAAAATTTAACAACTGGCAACTATTATGTTTCACAAACAACAGGAATTTGTGAGTCAAACCGAATTGAAGTTAGCGTTGAGGTAAATAGTACTTCAGCACCAACAGCATCAAATCAAACTTTTGAAGCTAATGCAACTGTTGCAAGTTTAGTTGCTACAGGTTCAAATTTAAAATGGTTTTCACAAGCTTCTGGCGGAGAAGAATTGAATCCTACAACTATTTTAACATCAGGAACTTATTATGTTTCGCAAACGAATAATGGGTGTGAAAGTACAAGAGTTCCGGTAAATGTAATTATTAATGGAGGATCATTAAATTTTAATGGTTCAACTGATAAAGTGAATTTGAGTTTGGCTTTAAATAGTGCAATTGATCCAATAAATACTTTCACTGTGGAATCATGGGTATATCCAACAGCAATGGATAACGATTTTGGAAACAATGTAGGAGTGATTATTGGAAATTACAATACGTTAGTAGTTGACATGCAATTTATGTTGAGAAAAGAAGGAACAGCTTATCAATTTTGGGTAAATGATAGTGGGACAACTAATTTTAAAGCCGTAACGGCATCAAATGCAGTGGTGTTAAATCAATGGCAACATGTTGCTGGCGTTTGGAATGGATCAGATTTAAAGATTTATATTAATGGCGTTTTGGCAAATACAACAACAGGAGTTACTGGAGCAAGTTTTAAATCTCAATTAAACAACCCAATTCAATTAGGTAAAAATTTGTCAAACGAAAAATTTGTAGGTAATATTGATGAAGTAAGACTTTGGACAAGAGCATTATCTGCTGAAGAAATAATGAATAATTTGAATTGTGAATTAGGAGCTACTCAAACGGGATTATTAGCTTATTATAAGTTCAATCAAGGAATTGGGAATGCTACTAATACATCTGTTACATCACTGATGGACAGTAGTGGTAATAATTATCTTGGAAGTTTAAATGGTTTTACTTTAGACGGAGCAATTTCTAATTGGTCTAATATTGGATCAGTTGCTAGTGGAGTTAATTGTTCTCCTTTTCTGAATGTAGCTTCATTTGATGATTCAAATTTGAATTTATATCCAAATCCAACTTCTGGAATTGTAACTATTTCCTCTTCAAAACCTATATCAGAAGTAGTTGTTTTAAATATGTTAGGTCAGACAATAATAAATAAAAAGACGAATGATTTAGAAGTTCAAATAGATTTATCCAATTTTTCTAAAGCAACTTATTTAGTAAAAGTGATTTCAGAAGGAGCGATAAAAACCATGAAAGTAATAAGATAAGTATAGTTTTTTTTAGTTAGCGAAGACCGTCTTTTAGGCGGTTTTTGTTTTATATAAAATAGTATATTTGATGATATTAATATTATATGAAAACCGAAAAAGAAAAAATGCTTGATGGCGAAATTTATTTTGCTAACGATAAAATTTTAATGGCTGAGCGATTACGAGCAAAAAAGTTACTTCATAGATTGAATGTCACTGAATATGTAATGAATGGAAATTCAAGAAATATTCTACGTGAATTGATGCCCAATGCTCACAAAAGATTATACATCGAGCCACCATTTCATTGTGATTATGGTTATAACATTCATTCAGGTGAAAATGTGTATTTTAATGTGAATTGTGTGGTTCTTGATACGATGAAAATCGAAATTGGTAACAATGTTTTCTTTGGCCCAAATGTTCATATATACACAGCAACGCATCCACTCGACGCCGTTGAAAGACGAACGGTTGAGTTTTCAAAACCTGTTTCAATTGGTGACGATTGTTGGATAGGAGGAAACTCCGTAATTTGTCCAGGTGTAAAAATAGGAAATGGTTGCACAATTGGTGCAGGTTCTGTAGTAACTAAAGATATTCCAGACAATTCTCTAGCCGTTGGAAATCCTGCTAAAGTGATTAGAAAATTAAATCAATAAAAAAACCTCAAAGTTTGAATTTTGAGGTTTGTTATTTATTTGTAATTTGGATTTTATACCAATGCTTCTTTAATACGTTTCATTGCCTCAGCTAATAACTCTTCACTTGTTGCGTACGAAAAGCGAATACAATTTGGATTACCAAAAGCATCACCAGTTACAGTGGCAACATTAGCTTCTGCCAACAAATACATAGAAAAATCATCAGCGTTATTGATTAATTTTCCACGTAAAGTTTTTCCGAAATAGTAAGAAACATCAGGGAAAACGTAAAATGCACCTTCAGGAACATTTAGTTTAAATCCTGGAATATCTTTTACCAATCCAACTACTAAATCTCTACGGTTTTTAAATGCAGTAACCATTTCGTTCAATACGCTTGGATCAGCATCAACAGCAGTAATTGTAGCTCTTTGCGCAATAGAATTTGCTCCAGAGGTAACTTGACCTTGCATTTTAGTACAAGCTTTTGCAATAACTTCTGGCGCACCAATGTATCCAATTCTCCATCCAGTCATGGCAAATGCTTTAGCAACACCATTTACGGTAATAGTTTTGTCAAACATTCCGTCAATAGTCGCTATGCTGCAAAAAGTTCCAGAAAAATTAATGTGTTCGTAGATTTCATCTGAAACTACATAAATATCGTTTGGTTGATTCAGGATTACTTTTGATAAAGCTGTCAATTCCTCACGACTATAAACAGAACCACTTGGATTACATGGCGAACTGTACCAAATCATTTTGGTTTTTGGTGTTATCGCTTTTTCTAATTGTTCTGGTGTAATTTTGAAATCACTTTCTACCGAAGTTGGAACTTCAACTGGAATTCCACCAGCCATTTTGATAATTTCAAAGTAAGAAACCCAATATGGAGCAGGAAGAATTACTTCATCACCATCATTAATCATACATTGAGCAATGTTATATAAAGATTGTTTTGCTCCTGTAGAAACGACAATATTGGCAGGTTTATACTCTAAATTATTATCGCGTTTAAATTTTCTACAAATGGCTTCTTTCAGTTCCATATAACCATCAACTGGCGAATAAGTTGAGTAGTTTTCATCGATGGCTTTTTTAGCAGCTTCTTTTATAAAATTGGGTGTGTTGAAATCGGGTTCACCCAAACTTAAACTGATAATGTCTTTTCCTTGTGCTTTTAATTCTCTAGCCAATGCTGCCATGGCAAGAGTTTGTGATGTAGATAGTTGATTAATTCTATCTGATAATGGATTACTCATTGTTGTGTTGTTGATTAAAACATTTATATAAATTTAAACCATCAAGAGATTAAGAAAATTAAGTTTAGCTTAATGTACATAATGCCTTAATGGTTTAAAAATCTTCATTCCAAATTTTTTACGATAATTGTGGTTGTCTTCCTAAATCTCTCAAATGGGTAAAGTGCGAATAAATTGCAGCTCTTGTTGTTTTGAATTCATAGTAAGGAAGATTACATTCTTTTGCAGTTTCTCTAACAAATTCAGCAATTTTATTATAATGAATATGACTGATATTTGGGAAAATGTGATGCTCAATTTGATGGTTTAATCCACCAGTGTAATAGTTTATTAACCAATTTTTTGGTGCAAAATTAGCAGTAGTATATAATTGGTGAATTGCCCAAGTATTTTCTATTTCACCTTCTTCATTTGGAATTGGATTATCTGTTTCATGAACCACGTGAGCTAATTGAAATACGACACTCAAAATAACTCCTGCTGTATAATGCATGATAAAAAATCCGATTAAAACTTGCCACCAACTAACGTGCCCAACAAGAATAGGAATTACAATCCACATTGAAAAATAAATCACTTTCGTTATCACTAATGTAGTCCAACGAATTACAGGTTTTTTAAATTCTCCATAAGACAAGTTTCTTTTTAAATAGCGTCTCATTTGTTGAAAATCTGTTGTAATAGCCCAATTAAAAGTCAACAATCCATAAAGAATGAAGGAATAATAATGTTGAAATTTGTGATGGCTATACCATTTTGCTTCTTTTGTAAAACGTAATATTCTACCAGCTTCTAAGTCTTCATCATGGCCAAGAATATTAGTATAAGTATGGTGTAAAACATTATGTTGCACTTGCCAATTGTAAACATTACCAGCAAGAATGTAGATGCTTCCGCCCATTAATTTGTTTAACCAAGATTTGTTAGAATATGCTCCGTGATTTCCGTCGTGCATGACGTTCATTCCAACTCCAGCCATTCCAACTCCAATTACTACGTTAAGTAAAAGATAAGCCCAAAAAGGCATTTTCATAGCTAGTAAAAAGAAATAAGGCGTTAAGAAAATGGTAAACATTACAATAGTTTTTAAATGTAATTTCCAATTTCCTGTTTTATCAATATTGTTTTCTTTAAAATAATCGTTTACTCTTTTATTAAGTGTTCTAAAAAATTTTAAATTATCGTTTTTAGAAAAGATGGGAGTTGTGGTATTCATAATTTGGAATTCTAATAATTTGTTCAAAGGTAAATATTATATTTTTTTTAGAAGTAAAAACAAATCATAATTATTAACCAAAAACACTATTTTTGTTGAAAAATCAATTTATGCAAGAAATTCTGAAACAATTTCCAAATCTTACTGATAATCAGATACAACAATTTGAAAAATTACAATTTTTATATGAAGATTGGAATGCTAAAATCAATGTAATTTCAAGAAAAGATATTGATGAATTGTACACACGACACGTTTTACATTCGTTAGGAATTGCTAAAGTTTTAGAGTTCAAATCGGGTTCTAAAATTATGGATGTTGGTACTGGTGGAGGTTTTCCTGCTATTCCATTAGCTATTTTATTTCCCGAATGTAATTTTTATGCCATTGATATTATCGCTAAAAAAATTAAAGTAGTTAATGAAGTTATTAAAGCTTTAGGATTAAAAAATATTAAAGCAGAACAAAAAAGAGCAGAAATTGTAACACATGATTTTGATTTTATAGTTAGTCGTGCTGTTACAAATATGCCTGATTTTGTGAGTTGGGTTAAAGGAAAATTAAAAACCAAATCGAAACACGACTTAGAAAATGGTATTTTATATTTAAAAGGTGGCGATTTATCGGAAGAGTTGAAAGATTTTCCTAAAGCTAAAGAGTATAATTTATCCGATTATTTTTCTGATGAATTTTTTGAAACCAAGAAAGTAGTTCATTTGCCACTAAAATAAAAAGCTCATACATTACTGAATGAGCTTTTAAGGTTTTACTTTTATTTGAAATTATTCTCCTAAAAATGGATATCTATAATCTTCTGGAGTTACAAAAGTTTCTTTTATAGTTCTTGGTGAAACCCAACGTAATAAATTTTGAGCCGAACCAGCTTTATCATTTGTTCCAGAAGCTCTTGCACCACCAAAAGGTTGCATTCCTACAACAGCTCCAGTTGGCTTATCATTGATGTAGAAATTTCCTGCAGCGTTTTGTAAAGCTTGTGTAGCTTCAACAATTGCGTATCTATCTTGACTGAAAATCGCTCCAGTTAAAGCATATTCAGAAGTTTCATCTACTAATTTTAAAGTTTCGTTCCATTTAGAATCCTCATAAACATAAATAGTAATAACAGGACCAAAAAGTTCTGTTTCCATTGTTGTGTATTTTGGATTTGTAGTAACAATAACTGTTGGTTCAATAAAATATCCTTTTGATTTGTCATAATTTCCACCAAGGATAATTTCCGCATCAGTATCTTTTTTAGCTTGGTCAATATAACTTGCTAATTTATCAAATGAACCTTCGTGAATTACAGCTGTAATGAAATTTGAAAAATCTTCTGGACTTCCCATTTTCATTGAATTTACATCAATAATTAATTGTTCTTTTACAGCTGGCCATAAACTTTGTGGAATATATGCTCTTGAAGCAGCAGAACATTTTTGACCTTGAAATTCAAAGGCACCACGAGTAATTCCTGTTACAACTTGCTTGACATTTGCAGATGGATGAGCAACAATAAAATCTTTTCCTCCTGTTTCACCAACAATTCTTGGATACGTTTTATAAGTATGAATTTGTGTTCCAATTTTTTTCCAAATTTCTTTGAAAATAAATGTTGAACCAGTATAGTGAACTCCTGCAAAATCTGGTGAAGCTAAAACAGTGTCTGTAATCATCACTGGATCACCAAAAACTACGTTTATAACGCCATCAGGAACACCTGCTTCTTTGAAAATGTCGATAATAATTTTAGCAGAAAAAACTTGACTGTCACTTGGTTTCCAAACTACGGTATTTCCCATTAATGCTGCACTTGCAGGAAGATTAGCCGCAATAGCTGTAAAATTAAATGGAGTAATAGCATAAATAAATCCTTCTAATGGACGATATTCTACTTTATTCCAAACATCTGAATTAGATTTTGGTTGGTCTTGATAAATTTGTGTCATGAATTCTACGTTGTAACGTAAAAAGTCAATCAATTCGCAAGATGCATCAATTTCTGCCTGAAAAATGGTTTTTGATTGTGCAATCATAGTTGCAGCATTAATTCTTGCTCGATATGGTCCAGCAATTAATTCAGCCGCTTTTAGAAAAATAGCTGCTCTGTGTTCCCAAGGCATGTTTGCCCATTTTTTTCTTGCCTCTAATGCTGATGAAATAGCTTTTTCAACATGAGATTTTTCTGCTAAATGGTAAGTTCCAACGATGTGTTGATGATCGTGTGGCGCAGACATTGTTCTAGTGTTTCCAGTTCTAATTTCTTCAGAACCAATATACATTGGAACATCAATTGTTTCGTTCCACATTTTCTTGTAAGCTGCTAAAACGGCTGCCTTTTCAGGAGAATTTGGAGCATATGATTTTACGGGTTCGTTTACCGCTTTTGGTACATTAAAAAAACCTTTTGGCATAATATGTTGTATTAGTTTGTTAGACTTTGTGTAACTTCATTATTCAATATCTGAGAATAATTTAATTTTTAACAAAAGTACAAAGGAAAATTTGAATTTTTGATAACTATTGTCACGAAACTTTTTTAACAAAATTTCGATAATAATTTAATTGAAATAGAATTTTAGTTTAAGGCATATGGTGCGCTTAAACGAAATGTAGGCACAATAACTCTAAAGTTTTTTGTCGTTGTGAAGTTTATCATGTTAAAAAAACCACGCATTGCACCATGAGGAGAAGAAAGTAAGCAACCTGAACTATAAGTATATAATTCACCTGGTTTTAAAACAGGTTTTTTACCTATAACTCCTTCGCCATCAACAATTTCAACTTCATTTAATGAATCGAAAATTTCCCAATGACGTGATGTAAGTTGAACAGAGTCTTTACTGTGATTTTCTATAGTAATCTCGTAAGAAAAAGCAAAATGAATCTTATAGTTTTTGAAGTAAGTGCCTTCAAAACTAGTAACTACTGATATTTTTATGCCTCTTGTAATTTGAGAAACCATAATAAAACTTTTTGTAAAGTTACAAAAATAATAAAAATCCAATGTGATTTTTATGTTAAAGATTTTTTAATTGATTATGTCTGTTGAAGTTGCAACTCCTTTTCCTATAACTCTGTCATACCTTTGATTGTTTTCTCGGTAGTAAATTATGGCAAAATAATTATTTTCTGTTTGATAGAAATTTCCATCAATTGCGTTTTCTTCATCAGTTTTTCCGTTTGAATCGGCAAGTATGTACTTATAATTTGTAAAACCTTGCTTAATCATCATGGCTTTTTCATAAATACCTTTCTTTTCATTGAATTCCATCTTACTTTCATCATTCATTGCATAATTATTAAACATTCCAGAAACATAAATATTTTTTTTGTCAATGAAAGATGATGCAGAAAGTGAAAAGTAAACCCAAGCATAATCCGATTCTATTTCGGGATTTTCTCGGTTTAATGCGTTTATTAAGAAATTACCATTAATATCGGGCCAAAAAGTGTAAGGTTTGTTTTTTCTAGCGTCATTTGTATAAAGATGAGAATTGTATAAACCTCCTTCAGAACTTACATAAGCAATGCTATTATTTGCGCCTTGAATATTTTTATTTTCAAAGAAAAGGTATTCATTTCCAGCCCAAAATTGAGTTTCTTTGTCGTATTTGTAAACCAAATCATTTCCAATTGTGAACATTGGTTTTATGTTAGTTATTGCATTATTAAACTGACCATTTTGCATTAAAAGAACTTTTACATTTTGTAAAGGACTTTGAAAATTGAAAACACTTGTTCTAACAGTAAATTCAATATTGTGTTTTTGTTCAATAAATCTCACATCTCTTGCTCTTTTAACTTGCATTGGAACAGAAACAATATCTTCATACAATATTATTTTTCTAGAAAAAACAACATCACGATTTTCATCTAAAATGGATATCATATAATTTCCACTTACTTTCAACTGCGTTTGTTTGTTTGGAAAAGAAACTCTGTAATGTGAATAAAGTTGTAATGAATTGAATGAGTTAACATAGTCAATTATTAATTGATCGTCAAATCCACCAAGGTATTCGTTTTTTGACAATTGAGATGGTTTCCAATCATAATCACAATGTTTGATGGTGTAATAATAATTGTCTTCAGTTCCATGTAAGTCATCAAACTGAAGTTGAAACGAGTCTCCAAGTCTAAATATTGGAATTGCATTTTGACCACTTTGGACAAATGAAATTGTTTTAATATGAAATGGAGGATTAATTTCTTTCTCTTGTGAATAAGAAATTGAAATTGCAAATAAAAATAAAGCGATAGATAAATATTTTTTCAACATAATGATTTTATTATCAAACGTAAATATACGAAATATTATTATCTACAATGATGCCAATATATTATTTAAAGCAAATCGGAATAATTTCGCCTTTTGCTAAACAATATTTTTCGACTAATTCTGGTGAAAGTTTTGAAGTGTAATCTTCTTCAATTACTTTGAAACCGATGCTCCTTAATTTGTCAAAATAATCTCTTCCGTAAACTCGAACGTGATCGTATTGTCCAAAGATTTTAGCTCTTTCTTTTTGGTCAACAATAGAATCGTCTGAGAAAGTTGTAGCACGAGATAAATCTTGAGGTATTTGAAATATTCCCATTCCGCCAGGTTTTAAAACTCTGAACAATTCTTGCATCGCTTTAGTATCATCTGGAATGTGTTCTAAAACGTGGTTGCAAAAAATAATATCATATGCATTATCTTCAAAAGGTAAATTGCAAATATCTGCTTTTACATCTGCTAAGGGCGAAAGTAAATCAGTTGTGGTGTAATCGATGTTAGTTTGCTTTTTGAAACGTTTGTAAAACTCTTGTTCTGGTGCAAAGTGTAATACTTTTTTCTTTTCTGTAGCAGTAAAAAAATCAGTTTCATTTTGCAAATAAAGCCAAAGCAAACGATGTCTTTCTAGTGATAATGTACTCGGAGAAAGTACGTTATTTCTCTGATTTCCATATCCATAAGGTAAAAACATTCGAAAACTTTTCCCATCAATTGGATCAGTAAAACGACTTCCTTTTAATAAAAAAGCTAAAATAGGACGCACCACAATACTCAAACGAATCAGAATTGGCCTTGGGATTGTATTCAGTATAAATTTAAACACAGATTTCACAGATTTTCACAGATTTAATTATAAAATAACTCTTTTGTATTTGAGGCTATCTTCACCAAAATTGACTAACAGGCCAATTTTATTTTTTGAAGCTGCCAAATAATTTAATGTTTGTTTAATTTCGCTGCTAGACAATTGTTGAATAGCTTTTAATTCTAAAATGATCTCATCAAAAACCGTGAAATCTGAAAAATAGTACCTAGGTAATATAATTTCTTTATACTCAATATTGTATTTTTTTTCCCTTTCTTATGGAATATGATTTAGTTTAAATTCATACTCTAAAGCGTCAGCATACACATTTTCACTATGACCTTTCCCAAGAATTTTATGAACTTCCATGCAAAGTCCAATAATTTTATAAGTTTCTTCTTTTAAGTAAAAATCTTCCATAAATAAATTTAATCTGTGAAAATCTATGAAATCTGTGTTGGTTTCACTTATAAAGTATAATGATTTCTAAATTCTTTTTCCTCATCACTAACAATTCCTAAAGCATCATAAATATATTTGAAAGTCGATAAAATTTCTGGTTTTCCGTCGATTAAGGCAACATCGTGTTCAAAATGTGCACTTGGTTTTCCGTCGGCAGTTAGAATAGTCCAACCGTCTTTCAATTGTTTGATGTTTTTTGTTCCCATGTTGATCATTGGTTCAATAGCAACAACCATGCCTTCTACAAATAGTTTTCCTCGACCTTTTTTTCCATAATTTGGCATTTCTGGATCTTCGTGCATTTTTTTCCCTAATCCGTGACCAACAAGCTCACGAACAACACCATAACCATGACCTTCACAATATTTCTGAATTGCATTTCCAACATCTTCAACTCTATTTCCTGAACGAAATTCTCTTATTCCAACATACAAACTTTCTTTAGTTACCTCAAGTAGTTTTTTTACTTCAGGTGCCACTTCACCAATTTCAAAACTATAAGCGTGATCACCATAAAATTCATTCATCAAAACGCCACAATCTACAGAAATCACATCGCCTTCTTCTAAAGGTTTTGCATTCGGAATTCCATGAACTACTTGTGCATTTGGACTCATACACAATGAATTTGGGAAACCATAAAGTCCTAAAAATCCAGGAACTCCGCCATTATCTCTTATGAATTCTTCAGCTAATTTATCTAATTGTAAAGTAGTTACACCTGGTTTAATCACTTTTGCAATTTCGCCCAATGTTTTAGAAACTAGCAATGCACTTTGACGCATTAACTCAATTTCTTCTCTTGTTTTTGGAATAATCATTTTTCAAATTTTGTGAATGCAAAAGTAGTGAAAAGTGTTTAGTATTTCATTCAGTAAGTATTTGAATTTATCTATTACACGTAAGTCCAATATATAATGCAAACAACTATTCATTTTTTACACGAATTACACGAATTCGCACAAATTCATGACGGTAAATTACACCAATAGAATCTGATAAATCAGATTCAAATTCGTGAAATTTTTTTTTTAAATCGTAATTCGTGTAAATTTGTGCAATTCGTGTCTTAAATTTATTTACAGTTTTAGTCTGACTTAGATTATTTATGAGTTTTATCATATTTTTTCAATAATTCCAATTTTAACTTTGCATAAAATTTATTAGGTATGAGTAAATATGTTACCGCAGCAGAAGCTGTAAAAGTCGTAAAATCTGGAGATAGAGTTTATCTTCAAGCCGCAGCGGCAGCTCCAACAATATTAGCAAATGCATTAACGGAAAGAGCATCAGAATTAAGAAATGTAGAAATTTGTCATCTTCACACTGAAGGTGAAGCACGCTATGCCAATCCAGAATTGAGAGATAGTTTTCATGTAAATTCCTTTTTTATTGGAGCAAATGTTCGTCACACATTAAGAGCAGGAAATGGTTCATATACACCAGTTTTTTTGAGCGAATTACCACATTTATTTCGTAAAAATGTCTTGCCATTAGATGTCGCTTTTATCCATGTTTCACCGCCAGATAGACATGGTTATTGTTCGCTAGGTGTTTCTGTAGAAGCAACGGTTGCCGCTATAGAAAATGCTAAAATTGTAATCGCGCAAGTCAATCCGCAAATGCCAAGAACTTTTGGCGACGGAATTCTTCACGTTTCTGAAATTGATTATTTAGTTGAGGTTGATGTTCCCATTTATGGACATGTGCCAGTTCCGTTTACCAATGAAGAAGAAAAAATTGGCAGCCATATTGCTTCATTAATTGACGATAGAAGCACACTGCAAATGGGAATTGGTTCGATTCCAAATGCAGCTTTGAGTAAGTTAAAAAATCATAAAGATTTAGGTTTGCATACCGAAATGTTCTCTGATGGCGTAATCGATTTGATAGAAAATGATGTCATCAACTGTAATTATAAAGGTACTTTGAGAGGTCGTGCTTTGGCAACATTTCTTATTGGTTCTAAAAGATTATACGATTTTGTAAACGACAATCCGTTCATCGAAATGAAAGAATCTTCTATGGTAAATGACACGGCTCGAATTAGAAAAAATCCAAATATGATTGCTATTAATTCTGCCATTGAAGTAGATTTGACTGGTCAAGTTTGTGCCGATTCTATTGGTCCACAAATGTATTCTGGCGTTGGCGGACAAATGGATTTTATTCGTGGCGCATCATTAAGTTCTGGTGGAAAAGCTATAATCGCATTGCCATCAACTACTAAAAAAGGATTGAGTAGAATCGTTCCATTTTTAAAGCAAGGCGCAGGAGTTGTAACCACAAGAGCACACATTCATTATGTAATTACAGAAAACGGAATCGCCGATTTATATGGAAAAACACTAAAACAACGAGCTGTTGAATTGGTAAGAATCGCACATCCAAATCACCAAGAAAGTATCGAAAGAGAATACTACGAATTATTTAATAAAATGTAGTAGGAGCAAATGGCTTGGGAAGTTTTTGTCCCGAAAATTCGGGATTATTTTCCCGCTATCCATTACAATCTTTTCTTTTTTGTTGCCTTCGAGTAACCTCAGGCAACAAAAAAGAAAAATATTTCCATTGCTATCAGGGCTAGATAGGTTATGTCTTTTTGTAAAATCATCAATCTGGATTGGCCATTATTTTAAACAATTCGGCATTCGAAATTAAATAACGATTCTCCAAACTCAATTCCGATAATTGTGAGCTAACCAAGTTATTTTCTCTTGAGTTGATTAAGAAAATAGAACTTTCACCAAACGAAAACAAGCGTTCTTCAGAACTTAGCATAACATTGTAATCTTTTACCAAATCTGAAATTAGTTTGCGCTGTCTTTCTAGCGAATTGATTTCGGTTTGTTGAGCACTAATTTTATTTTTTAGTTGAACGCGTTCTAAATCTAACGAATATTTTGTGTCTTGAATTTTGAATTTAGCCAATTGTAATCCGCCACGTTCTTTTCTTAAAAATAATGGGAAACTAAAATTTACACCTACTTTATAATTGTCAAAATTAGTATCATTCCAGTAACTTGGTTCCGATAAATAGCTGTAACCTATATCTATTTTAGGTAATAAACTATTCGATTTTAATTGACGTTCAACTTCAAGAATTCCCAATTTACTTTGTAATGAATTAATTTTAGGATGATTTTCTATCGAAATAGTTTCTGCTAAAAGTTCGTTTGTTTTTAATGTTTCTTTTATTGTGTATTCAAGTTTCTCTTCAGGAATAATCGTGTCTTGTAATTCAAGCGGCACATTATTTTCTAACCATAAAAAATTCGATAATTCTAGTTTGGCTTTGGCTAGTTTTAACTGCGAATCTTCTAAATTTAGTTTTCTATTTCTAACAATAATTCCTGCTTCAACACTGTCTATTGCTGGTTTGTCTCCGTTTTTTATCAAACTTGCTACGCCATTAAAACGTATTTCTGCATTTTTTAAATAAGTAGAATACAATTGTACTTCGCTATAATTTCGTTTCCAATTAAAATAGGCAACCGAAGCATTGTATAAAACTTCAATAGCTTGTAATTTTCGCTCGGCTTGACTTAATTGAATTTGGATTTTGGCTTTTCGCAAATCGGCCATTCGTTGGTTTATCAATAATCCTTGACCAAGCGGAATGTTGATTCCAAGCGAAGTCAATCCTTGATTCGGCAGTGTGTTTTGTGGATTTAAATAAACGCCTTCACTGTTGTCAAAACCTGCTTTAACTTCAATGCCATACCAAGTTGGAATTTTAAAACTACTGTTTAAAAGTGAATAATATTGGCTGTCTTTAAATTGTTTTTTATCAAAATCTACTTCAATTTTCGGGTCAAATCCTCCACGTGCCATCATTAAATTAGCTTGAGCGCTGTTCACCTCAAGGTTGGCGCTTTTTACCATAGGATGGTATTTTTTCACATAGCCCAAATACTCATTATAAGTAAGTTCTTGAAGGTTTCTTTCTTGTGCAGCAACCCAAGTCGTGAATAGTAAAAATAGTAGTGTTTTGAAATTCATATTTAGTAACCTTTAGCTTATTATCTAACCCTGATCTCGTCATTGTTGGAGCTCTTAACTTATTGTATAAATAAGTTAAAGCGACTGACGAGAGCAGGAAAATGGATTGCAAAAATGCGCAAGCCATTCGTTCCTTAAAAATTATTTTTTCTCTTTAGTTGTTTCACCTTTTGGTTGGTAATAATTTGGCGGAAATCCGTTTAGAGTTCGCCATAATTCAAACCAAATAGGAACATTGTCTAACAATGCTAATGTTTGTGCACCAGAACCAATACTTATTTGTTTTGGCCAAGCATCTTCTTTTTCGTCTGGAGCAATTAATACTCTGAATTTTCCATTGGGTGAAATGAAATTTTCTATGGCTACTATTTTGCCACCAAAAGTTCCGTAACTCATATTAGGCCAACCAGAAAATACTATTGTAGGCCAACCATCAAACCAAATTCTGACTTTTTCGCCTTTGTGAATTAGTGGTAAATCGGTTGGAGAAACATAGGTTTCTACCGCAATATCATATTTTGCTGGCATGATGCTTACAATTTGAGTTCCTTCTTTGATAGTTTCACCAATTCCCGATTGAATAGCGCGGTTTACATAACCATCTTGTGGCGCTTTTATGTAATACATTCCGTTACGAATTTGATAATTCACGTATTGGTTTTGCAATTTATTGACTTGAGCTTCAGTATCATATTGGCTACTCAAAGCGGTGAATTGATCACTTCTAGCTTTCGATGCTTTTTCTGCATATTCGGCACTAATTCTATTAATCTCAACTTTAGCATTTATTAACTCGTTTTTGCTAGCTAACAGTTTATTTTCTTGTGTAATGATTTTAGCTTCTACTTCTTGCAATTTCAATCTTTTTTCTTCAACATCAGTAAGTGGTTTTAAACCTTCTTTATTTAAAGTTACCGAACGATTGAATTGTGTATTGGCAATTTTTATTTGTGTTTTTACTGCTTCTAAATCCATACTATCACTTTTAACTTTAAGTAAGGATTGACGAATTTTGTTCTGAGCTTGTTGCAGTTTTAAAACTCTTTCATTTTCAATGGCATTGATTTGTGCTTCGAGAGAAGTTACTTTTCCTCCATAAGATTGTCCTGCCATTTTTTTAGCATCTACTTGGCTTTTAGTATTTTGAACTAAATTAGGATCGAAGTAATCTTCTTTAATTTCGGAGATGAATAAAATGGTATCACCTTTTTTTACATAGTCACCTTCTTGAACGTACCATTTTTCTATTCTACCTGCAATTGCTGACTGAATTGTTTGTGGTCTTTGGTTCGGTTTTAAAGTAGTAACTGCTCCTGAACCTGAGATGTTTTGCGTCCAAGGAAGGAATAAAATTATAACTCCAATTAAGGAAACATAAACAATTATTTTGTTCAATATCTTGTAATGAGGTCTATTAGCAAGACTTTTTACCGTACTGTATTGATCGATATTTTCGGTTATTGGATTTTTTTTAGAAATATTTAGCATGGCAATTATTGTTTTGTGTCAGCAATTATTTTTCCTTCTTTCATTTTTATTTTTCTAGCGCATTTTTGTTTCCAATACTCATTTTTAGAGGAAACAATCACCGTCCATTTGTTTTTGGAATCTGTAATGAAATCGATGATTTCTTTTGTAGCTTCTTCATCCATTTTGTCTAAAGGATCTTCATAAAATAATATTTTTGGTTTATTTACTATACTTCTTGCCAAAAGAATTTTTTGAGCATTGGAAGAAGATAATTGTCTTCCGTCTGGAAAAATTTTGGTTTCCAATCCGTTAGATAATGTTTTGATGAATGAGCCTAATTTTACACTTTCAATCGCCCATTTTATATCTTCATGTGAAACTAAAGGATTATTGAAAGTAATGTTTTCTAAAATGGTTCCTTCAAAAGGTGTTTCACCTTGCGTAATAGTTCCAATTTGTGAACGATATTGTGACAAATCAATTTTACGATACGTGTCGTCATTGATGAAAAAGGAACCTGAAGTGGGTTGCATTGCTCCTGAAAGTATGCGCAAAAGTGTTGTTTTTCCTGAACCATTGTCACCTTCAAGGTAAATTTTTTCTGTTTGATCAATTTTCAAATTTATTTTATCCAAAACATCATCAGTAGAATCTGGAAACTTGAATCTTAGATTTTCTGCTTCTAAAGTTATATTGGTAAAGCAATAATCTTGATTTTTAGATTGTGGTTCTTCAATATTTAAATCTACAATTTGACCAATTTTTTCAACCGAAGTTAAAACATCATAAAGACTTTCTAATCCCACAATTATTTTTTCAACCGAGTTAATTACTAATAAAATAATGATCTCGGCAGCAACGAATCGACCAATATTCATCTCTTGATTTAAAACTAAATAACCTCCAATAAGAAGTAAGCCTGCTGTAATAATTATCTTAAAAACAATTAGTTGTGAGAATTGTCTTTTAATTATTTTAAAATGTTTTTCACGATAATTTAAATATTCATCTACTAAAATATTGTTTTTATTTAAAGCAAAATCGAAGTTGTCTTGTTTTCTAAAACTGAAACTGTTTCTGGCTATTTCTTGTAACCAACTCGCAACTTTGTATTTGTATTTAGATTCTTTCAAACTAGAAGCGAGTCCAGAATTAAAGGAAAATTTAATAATAGAATAGAGTAATCCAAGTAATAATATTCCGAAGAAAATAAAAAATGGATGATACAAGGACAATAAAATGATACCAAATAAAATTTGTAAAAGCGCTGTAGAAAAGTCAATTAATAATTTTGAAGTACCTTTTTGAATTGAAATTGTATCAAAAAACCGATTGGCTAATTCTGGCGGATATTGATTGTATAGTTCTTCAAATTTAATTTTTGGCAAACGATAACTGAACTCAAAAGAAGAACGCACAAATATTTTTTGTTGTAGATTTTCAGTAATTCGGAGTTGCATTAATGACAAAATTCCAACTAATCCTACACCAATTACCACAATGACTACAAGTACAACCCAAGACACACTTACTTGTCCCGCTTGAATTAAGTTGATAATGGCTTGAATTCCAAGAGGAAGCGAAAGGCTGACTAGTCCTGCAAAAATGGCGTAAAAAACAATTTGAGAAATATCTCTTTTGTCTAATTTTAATAAGTTATAAAACCGTTGTAAAGGTGTTTGACTCATGATTATCCTAATATATTTTCGGTTAAATTAATGTAAAAATCTGTTGGTGAAATTGTCTCATTACAATTCGTAATGGTTTTTAAATGATCTTTAAGAAAATGTTGGTGCAATGCGCCTTCTACAATGGATGAGGCCAAGCTTTTTGCATAAGGATAATTTGGATTTACCTCATTTATCATTTCTATAATTCTATTAATTACTCTTTTATAAACTAGAAAAAAGCCTTCTTTATTTTCTTCATCCACTTCTTTTGTAAGCAGCGTTTTAGTAAATTCTTGAATGATTATTTTATTTAAAATCGATTCGTTGATGTGTAAAGTCGTTGAATCGTCTTCAATTTTTTCTGTAACAATGGTGATGCCTTTTTTTAATCGTTCCATTGGATTGGAAATATTTGTTGTTGCGAAAGCTAGTTTGTATTCAATCCAACTCCAATACCATGATGAAAGATATAACATTAGTTTATGTTTGCTTTCAAAATAGCGGTAAATGGAACTTTCATTTGAGTTTATTTTTTCACCTAATTTTTTAAACGTAAAGTTTTCAAAACCAATATCATCAATTAGTAAAATACTTTGTTCTATAATTTTTTTGCCTAAATCAGAAGTTTCAGGATTTTTTACATACAATTTATCGTTAACTGAAATGATGATATTTGAAAGTATATTTTGCATGATATTAATTTTGTTTAGTATTATTTGGAATTGTTTTCATTTGAATTACATCTACAATAAAAGCAAACGCCATTGAAAAATAAATGTAACCTTTTGGAATTTCGAAGTGAAAGCCTTCTGCAATAAGTGACACTCCAATCATCATAAGAAAACAAAGTGCTAAAATTTTAAAAGATGGATGTTTAGAGATAAATTCGCTAATTGGTTTTGAGGCAAACAACATAATGACAACGGTTACAATAACAGCAGTATACATTACCCAAAGTTCATCAACCATTCCAACAGCAGTGATAATTGAATCAATAGAAAAAACCAAATCTAACAGAATTACTTCGCCCAAAAGCTTGCCGAAACTACCTTTTTTTGGTAGCTCACTTTCGTGCGAATCAGCGATTTCTGTTTTATGATAAATCTCTTTAGTACTCTTATAGATTAAAAACAAACCTCCTAAAATCAGAATAATTCCTTTTCCTGTAAAGTCAATTTCAAAAAGTGAAAATAATGTTTTATCAAGTTTTAATATCCAAGAAATAAATGCTAGTAAGGCCAATCGCATTACCATAGCTAGACCAATTCCCCAAAAGCGCAATTTATTTCTTTGACTTTCTGGAAGTTTATCTGCAAGGATGGAAATGAAAATGATGTTGTCTATTCCGAGAATTACCTCGAGAGCAATTAGTGAAATTAAAGGTATTAAAGCGTCTATCATAAAGTTGAATTTTAAAAATTAATTTTAAATCCGAAGTTTAGGTTTTTCATATCCTGTAATTCAGGTTTGATATTATTGTCTTTCAAATCAAGGTATTTCAAATGATCTAAGGTTTGAATTTCAGGAATTTTTTTAAAATTATTTTGATTTAAGTATAGGTTTTCTAAGTTTTTAAACGATAATATCTCATTTGGTAATTTAGATATGTTATCATTTTCAAGGTGTAATGATTTTAACTTAGGAAGTTTTGCTAAAATTGATAGCGTTTTAGGAAGATTCATATTGTTTTCATCATTCAAATAGATTTCTTCCAGATTGGTTAAATTTGAAAATTCTTCAGGTAAATTTGTAAAATCATTTCCACTCAAGTCGATTGTTTTTAGTGACTTTATTTTTGTTATCGCAATAGGAATTTCCTTTAAATGATCATTTTTTAATTTCAAATACTCTAAATTCACAAATCGTAACCATTGTTCGCTTGATATTGAAATATCTTGGTTACTAAGATTTAATCGAAAAACTTTTTCAGGATTTTTTAAGGCATCGTTTAGAGTTGTAAATTCTTTTTCTGTTTCAATATTTTGAGCAAATGAAGAATTTAGTAATACGATTAATAACGCTATTGTGGAAAATATTTTTTTCATGATTAATATTGTTTAGTTTTAAAATAACAAAATTAAGTGCAAATATAATAGTAATACTATTAATTATGAAATTTTAACTTTTATTTATCACTTATTGAGTAAAAAAAAAGAGATTCAAAAAGAATCTCTTACTTGTAAAAAAAATAAAAATATTGTTTTATAGTAATGATTTGCAAGTCATTACTTTAGGTTTTTCAATCCCCATTAATTCTAGAATAGTAGGAGCGATGTCGCCAAGAACTCCGTCGTGAATAGTTTTTAAATCTTTATCAACTAAAATAATTGGTACTGGATTCGTTGTGTGTGCTGTATTTGGTGAACCATCAGGATTAATCATGGTCTCGCAATTCCCATGATCAGCGATAATTATTGTAGTGTAGTTGTTTTCTAAAGCAGTTTCAACGACTTCTTTTACGCAAGCATCAACCGCTTCACAAGCTTTAATTGCTGCTTCCATTACACCAGTATGTCCAACCATATCGCCATTGGCAAAATTCAAACACACAAAATCAACTTCGCCTTTTTTAAGTTCTGGAACTAAAGCATCCTTTAATTCGAAAGCACTCATTTCGGGTTGTAAATCGTAAGTAGCTACTTTAGGTGAATTTCTTAAAATTCTAGTTTCGCCGTCAAATGGTACTTCTCTTCCACCAGAAAAGAAGAATGTTACGTGAGGATATTTCTCGGTTTCGGCAATACGAATTTGGGTTTTCCCTGCTTTTTCTAAAACCTCTCCAAGAGTTTCTGTGATGTTGTCTTTGTCGTAAATTACATGAACATTTTTATACGTATCGTCATAATTTGTCATAGTAACATAATACAAATTCATTTTATGCATATTGAATTCGTGGAAATCTTTTTGCGATAAAGCTTCGGTCAATTCGCGTCCTCTATCAGTTCTGAAGTTGAAGAAAATTACAACATCATCATCTTCAATTTTTGCTAGTGGATTTCCATTTTCATCTGTCATCACAATAGGTTGGATGAATTCATCAGTAACATCATTAGCATAACTTTGTTTGATGCTATCAACTGCATTTGTAGATTTTTCTCCTTCAGAATTCACAACTAAATCGTAAGCTAATTTTACTCTTTCCCAACGTTTATCTCTATCCATTGCGTAATATCTTCCAATAATTGTTGCTATTTTAGCATGGGAATCTTTTACATAATCTTCTAAATTAGCAATATCCAATAAAGCTGATTTTGGGTCAACATCACGACCATCGGTAAAAGCATGAATAAACACTTTTTCTAAACCATAATCTTCTGCTGCGTCTAAAAGTCCGTATAAGTGAGATGTATGTGAATGTACACCACCATTAGAAACTAGACCTAAAAAATGTACTTTTTTATTGTTTTCTAATGCATATTTGAAAGCATCAAGAAGTGGTTTTTCTTGATTCATAGTTTTATTTTCAACAGCTAAATTTATTTTAGCTAAATCTTGATACACAATTCGTCCTGCGCCAAGATTCATGTGGCCAACTTCAGAATTCCCCATTTGACCTTCGGGTAAACCAACGTTTAAACCATCGGTTCTTAGTTGTGCGTTAGGATATTTTGTGTATAAACTATTTATAAAAGGTATGTTGGCATTATCTATTGCAGAAACTTTTGGATCTGGAGATTTTCCCCATCCGTCAAGAATCATCAGGATTACTTTTTTATTCATTGTGATAGTATTTTACACAAAGATAAGCATTTGCAAAACCTCAAATGAAAAGATTGAAGTAAAAGTTAACAAAAAATAACGAAAACGATTTAGTGTTTTGTAATTAATTATTTTTTAGAAAACCAATGTTTAGCCGAATTATAATCGATGAAATAACGAACGCTTACAGAGAATGTATGATCGAGATTTTCATGGTTGAGTGAATTTCTGAAATTTTTTCCTATTTCTTTATCGAATTCTCTTTCAAAGACAGAAGAATTGTTTCTGTATAATACAGATAGTTGACTTCCAGGAGCAAACCACCAAGAATAGGATAAATCCATATTCCAAGTGTTTAAGTTGGAGTTCTTGTTAGTTGTATAGGTATAATTAGGTGTTAAAGAACCATCATCTAATAAGTCTAAAATTTCGTGATTTATGGCATAGCTCCAATAATGTCTTACGGATAAATTGAAAGTCATGATATTGTTTACAGAATATTTTCCTGTTAAACTATTTACAAAAGTATTTCTGTTTCTTTTTGCAAAAATAGGATTGTCAAAATCATCAAAGTCAATCCAACCAATATTGTTTACTTGTCTATTGAATTGAAAGCTATAAATCATTGATATTTTATCAGAAAATCTATAGCGCGGACTTATTACTAAATTTAAATTAGTTCTATTTTTTTCGTTTATGAATGTAAACGATGGATTGAAATCTAATGCAAATTTCTTAGCATAATTTGAGGAATAAAAATAGTAACCTCCAATGTTTCTTGGTATTTCTAAAAATTTAACTTCATCGATAGATCGAGGTTCGTAGAAATCGTAAACGTCAGTTACTCTTGAATTTATTCCAAATCCGTGATAATTATTCTTTTTACTTGTTGAGTTTACATTTATATTTACAGAAGATTCTTGAACTTTTCCTGTTCTGTTATCAAATTCGGAATATAAATTTAAAAATACACTGAAGGAATTGAAAGTTTTGTTTGGTTTTAAGATTCTATAACTTGTATTGCTATAAATTGCGTGAAAATGATTCTGAAAATTTATTCCTAAATCATTATTATCCCAATCATCAGAAATATATTGTCCGCCAATTCCATATCTAATTTTTCCACTTGTTTTCCCCAAATTTAATGAGGTGTTATATCCATTTCTATTTTTTGCTTGAAATTCATTAACATGACTAAATTTATAATCACCTGATAAATTATAAGTGTTCTTTTTTGTATTCAAATCAAATACTAAGGCTGAAACATTGGCATCTCTATATTCTCCATCTCGCATAACATTTGTATTTATTAATGAAATGGATGAGTTTTTACGGAATCTTTGGTCAAGTACAAAAATATTATAGTTTGCCAGTGGTTCGATTAATTCATTTCTTGTTGCTCCAGTTGTTGTGTTTTTTATTCTTGCTTCCGTTTTTTCTGTTACAGCATTTAATACGCCAATTCCTAATCCATCTTTTGTTCTACCAGAAATTTTTAATGCATTTAAAAGATTAACTTTAGAAGGATATTCTGTAAATTCTTCGTCATCTGAAATTTCAGGTGAAATTGTCGGTTCTCCACCAATTCTTCTTGAATAAAATAAATCACCTTTGTTGAATAAGTCTGTTCCTTCTGTAAAAAAAGGTCGGTTTTCTGCAAATTGTTGTTCAAATGGACCAAGGTTTAATTCGACTTTATCAAAAGCAGTTTGTCCAAAATCAGGAATAAGAATTGCATCTAGGGTAAAAGCATCATTAATACCATATTTAACATCAATTCCACCTTTGAATTCGCCTTTTGTTTTTTGATTTTCATTTCCATTCAAGTAAAATGAAGAGTAAGGAATTAAAAATAAACGAGTTGGTGTTTCAATGTTTTCTATTCCTTCAAGGATTCCTGCCTGATTTGCTTCTGAACCAATTTTATTGTCTAACAAATTCCAGGTAAATTGGTGTCTGTCACGAAACACTTCTCTATAAAAATTTAAACCCCAAGTTTGTTTTTTTTCTGATGAAAATCGCAGAGCAGCATAAGGAATTTTCATTTCGACATTCCAACCAATATCGGTAATCAATACATTACTATCCCAAATAGCATTCCATGTATAATCTTCGCCATTAGCATCAGTAAATAATACATCTTGTTGAACTCCTGAAGCGCTTACAAAAAATCTAAATTCTTGCTGGCCATCATTGTAACCATTCAAGAAAACACCAAAATGATCGGCAGAAGCAAAATTATCTCTTGTAGTTAATTCTTTTTGAATTTTTGATGGTTCATTGTCATAGAGTATTGCCGAAACATAAATCGCTTCATTATCATAAACTATTTTTACTTCTGAACGTCTTTCATTTGGTTCATGCTTACCATTATCTGGTGCCGACATTTCAAATCCTGTAGCAATTGCTGTCGTTTTCCATACATCTTCGTCAAATTTTCCATCAACTACGATTTTTTCATTTGTAAATTTTGTTACTAATGTTTTTTTCGAGGTTTGAGAAAATGCGTTTAGATAAAATGCAAATGCTAAACAATATATAAAATAATGTTTTAAAGGCATAAGTTATTGGTTTGTTGAGCAAATATAAAGTAATTATTAAATAACGACAATCTAAATGTAATATTATTCTTTAATTCTAAATCTTGAATAATAAAGCAAGTGTATTTACGTAAGAATAAACGTATATAATATATTAAAATTGTGCTTATATCGTAATAAATTGCATTTAATCGATGATTTTTGTAGAAATAGTTTGTCAGACAAAAAATGCTTTTATATGTTTGTCATCCCAAATTTACCATAATTAACCTATTAAAACGAATGAAACACATTAAGTATTTATTCGCTATATTGTTTGTATTGTCGTCTTTTGCTCCAAATCTATCAAAAGATAAAAATCCAAAGAATTTAGTATCTGTTTCACCCACAAAAAAGGTGGAGATGATTTATAATTCTTTGGATGCAAACAATTATAAGCTGCCTTCAATAGAGAGTTTTGAAATTGCTTTTGAAGGGTATGAAAATCTAAAAGCAAAAGGAAAAATTCAAAGTGATTATTTGACAATTGTTGATTATTCTTTAAGTTCAAAATCAAATCGTCTTTGGGTTATTGATATGAGTGAAAACAAAATTATTTTCAACACACTTGTTGCTCACGGAAAAAATTCAGGTGAAGATTATGCAACTAAATTCTCAAATATCACAGATTCTAATCAAAGTAGTTTGGGCTTTTTTGCAACAGGTGAAACTTATATTGGTCAACATGGTTTGTCTTTAAAACTCGATGGTTTGGAGACAGGTATTAATGATAAAGCACGTCAACGAGCAATTGTTATTCATGGAGCAGATTATGTTTCGAAAGACTTTATTAAGCAACACAATCGTTTAGGTAGAAGTCAAGGTTGTCCAGCATTACCTATTGAAATGAGTAAAAAAATTATTCAAACAATAAAAAACAAATCGTGTTTATTTATTTATTATCCTTCAAATAATTATTCAAAATCATCAAGATTAATATCGTAATTTAGAATATAAATCTGCATCTAAACAATAAATATCTTCTCTAAATTGGAGTATTCCGTTGTTTTCCCAAGCTGTCCAATAGAGTTGGTGTACGTAAATATCTTCGGGAACTTTGATGACGATAGTTTTTAATTCAGGTTTTGGAAACTTTTTCTTTTCAATAACAAGTGTTGGATTTTTTGCCAAAAGTTTGGCGTTTTTCTTGTCAATTGCAATTTGTTTTTCCTTCTGAATTTTAAAGTAATGTTTGATGTCAGTGGTATCTTGAATTCTTTTTAAAGACCATTTTGTAGTATCATTCAATATATAAGCAGCCATTTCAAGTGGTTTTTCAAGTCGGACACAACCTGAACTTAAAGAACGATAAGTAAAAGCAAAATAATCACGATGATTAGTGTCATGAAGATAAACAGAATGATTGTTTGGGAAATTTATTTTCATTGAACCTAAGGAGTTATTTCTGCTAGGTTTTTGAACATATTTGTATTTATTTGCATCTGCTTTTTTCCAAGAATAAGGATTGATTTCTTGGTTTTTATTGTTCATAATGACCAAGCCTTTTTTTCTGAAAACGCCTTTGTTTTTTTCGGCTTCAGGAAAAATGTCCTCTTTCAAAATGGTTGGTGGTACAGTCCAATTTGGGTTTAAATTAATATTAGAAATCTTCGATTCTAATACAGGAGTTTTTCGAGTATCTTTTCCAACAACAACTTTTTGAAATTGCATGGTATCGTTATCTTTAATTGCTACAATAGTGTAATCAGGAATGTTTATCAATAAATAGTGGTTGCCAAAGTCTTTAGCAAACCATCTCCAGCGTTCCATATTTACCACTACTTGCTCAATTCTTTGATTTCTAGAAAAATTTAAAGCTTCGATTGTACTTTTGCCAATAATTCCATCAGGGTTTAAACCATGTCTTGCTTGAAAAATTTTCACAGCTTCCTGAGTTTTTTTATCATACATTGTTGATAAAATGGTGTCTTTTTCTTTTAAATCACCCCAAAACATCAATTGTTTTTTTACAATTGGAACAAAGTTGTTTTTTTTATTTGGGAGAATTTTTTCTTTAACATCAATCCAACCAGCAAATTCATTAGGCATTTGATTCAGAATTTTTAGCGATGTTTTTAATTTTTTATAAACTAAATGTTGTGGTTTGGCTTCTTCAATTATATCAGAAAAATCGTTGTTATCAATACAATCAAAAAGGATTTTGTTTACATCAACTTTTTTTTCTGTTAAATCCCAATCTTTGTATAATTCATTTGGATTTAATTTTCCTGATGTAATGTGTTTAATGTATAATTGAGAGGTTGTTGTTAATAGAAAATCATATTTCACAATTAATGAATCAGGTAGATCATCAAATTTTTCTTCAAATGATTTTAATTTATTTATTTCATAATCTTTTGGTTGTAAACCTTCATTTTCGGCATTTGAGAATTCGTTAATTATAAAATCTCGATGTTCCTTTGTTGTCCAAGCTGTTTCATAATTATATTTTTTATAAAAAGCTTTAAAATTTTCATCAACAGAAGAATTAATTAAGGTTGAATCAATTTTAATTTTATCATTTCCAAAAAAAGAAAAGTCAATAAAAGAAGCATTCGCAGAAGAATCAGCAGAACTTTTTCCTTTGCAATTTGAAAAAACGATAAGAATTAAAATTAAGTAAAATTTATTCATAGGCAATTTAGCCAACTTTTTTAAACATTAAATAGTGCAAACCAATATCCGCTATTAAAAATGGATTTCCAACTTTTTCATAACCTTGTTTCTCGTAAAATAGGGTTGCCTTTTCTCTTGCGTTAAACCAAATTAAAGAACCTTTTTGTTCACTAACATAAGTTTCACAATGCATAACTAGTTGTTTTCCAAAACCCAATTTTTGAGCTTCATTTAAAACTGCCATACCTCTAATTTGATACTGATTATCAGTGTTAAAAGTATTGTTTTTATTTTGAAAAACAGATACAACTCCCATTATTTTTTTATTAACAAAAATCCCAAAATGTTTTGTTGTAGGCAAATCATCTCCACCAAAAAAACAAGTTTCAATAGGTTTTCCTGCTCTCAATATCGCATGTCGAACAGGGAAAGTGTCTTTAAATGTTATTTCTGATAAGATTGTCATAAAAAAATATTGGCACAAAGAAACGATAACAATTTAATAATAAAAGCATTATGGCAAAAGGATTTTGTAAAATTATTTCTACCATAATTTTTTTGAAAAAAAATTTGCATTGAATAAAACAAATACTATATATTTGCACTCACAAAACAAGGACGTTTGTTCAAGTAATGTATGCGGAAGTAGCTCAGTTGGTAGAGCTCCAGCCTTCCAAGCTGGTTGTCGCGAGTTCGAGCCTCGTCTTCCGCTCTAAATGAAACCTCTAATTAACGTTAGAGGTTTTTTTATTGGTTGTCGTCTCGTCATAATTGACGAGAAGCCTCGTCTTCCGCTCTTTAAACAGATAAGTTTTTTTAATTTCCTAAAAAACTTAAATCAGTTTCGGGATTGATTTCTTCAGGAGTTTGATATTGCAAAAATAATCTTGCTGTTAAAGTTCCTTTTAAAATTATTTTTTTGCCTTTTACATCAAGCCAACTTCCTTCTCGCAAACCTAAAACAGGAGTTGAATTGAAAGCATGAAACTCTTTAATTCTTGTTTCACGAGTTTCTCCCATATGTTTGCTCTGTAAATCGGCATCTAAATAATGTGGATTTAAGTTAAATGGAATTGCTCCAAGCGTTTCAAATTTTGGTGGATAAATTATAGGCATGTCATTTGTGGTTTGCATAGAAATACCTGTAATATTACTTCCAGCGCTCGAACCAAGATAAGGAACACCATTTTCAATTACTTTTTTTAAGGTTTCCATTACATTGTTTTTATATAATTGATTAACCAACAAAAAAGTATTTCCGCCACCGGTAAAAATCCCTTCAGCATTTTCAATTCCCTCAATTGGATTCTCAAATTCATGTAATCCTTTTACCGTTTTATTGATTTTTGCAAAAGCAGTTTTTACTCTTGATGTATAATCATCATGACTCATTCCTCCGGGACGTGCATAAGGAATAAAAATTATTGAACTACAATTAGCAAAATGGTTTTCAATTTCAGGAAGTAAATATTCTAAATATTCTCCGCCATGTAAAGTTGATGTGCTTGCGATAATTAGGTTTTTCATTGATAGTTTTTGATTTTCCACAAATTTACAAATGAAGTCGTTTAAAATTTTTGATTGAAGCGAAAAATTTAAATGACTTCATTAATAATTAACATAATTTTACAATTACATTGGCTAATTTTTTGGAAGAAATCAAAATACTTTTACCATCTAAATCATTTCAATGACAAAGTATTACAAAATTATTTTTTTCTTACTATTATCGGTAAATTGGATTAATGCTCAATCAGAATCTAAATTATTGAAAGGAAAAATAAATGCAAAAACTGAAGATTTAGAACGAATTAACATCATTAACATTAATACTGATTATGCAACAGAATCAAGTGAAGATGGTTATTTTGAAATCAATGCGTCTGTTGGTGATACATTAGTTTTTTCGGGAGTTCAATTTGAAAGAAAAGCAATTGTTGTTGATAAAGATAATTATGACGCTGAGTGGTTTTTTGTTACTTTAAAGATTGCGATTAGACAGATTGAAGAAGTTTCTGTTGGAAATAAAATCAATGCAGTTACACTTGGAATTGTCTCTAAAAATCAAAAGAAATATACCGTTGCCGAAAGACGATTATATGCAGCAACTGGCAGTTCAAATACTTATGGAACAAGTACAAAAATTTCTTTAGATGCAATTTTAAATGCAATTTCAGGAAGAACAACCATGCTAAAAAAAGAATTGATTATTGAGAAAAAAGAAATAGTAATCAAAAAAGTTACAGAGTGGTTTGAGGACATTTATTTTACAGATACTTTAAAAATTCCATCAGATTATATTAATGGTTTCAAATATTATTTAGTTGAGAATGATAAATTTGTTGCATCAGTCAACAATAAAAACAAAACACTTGCTTCTTTTTTAATTGGCGAAATTGCAACAGATTATTTAAAATTATTGAATGAAAAATAAAATTACTTTTTTACTTTTAATAGTATTCAATTTGATGTTTCAAGTTCAAGATTGTAATGGTCAAGATACCTTGAAATTGAGAGGTAAAATAATTGCAGAAACTAAAGATTTAGTTGGAATTAATATTTATAACGAAAGCAATAAAAACTCCACAATATCAAAAGAGCGAGGATTTTTTGAAATTAATGCTTCTAAAGGTGATACTTTAATTTTTTCAGGAATTCAATTCATTGGGAAAACTATTGTTTTAAAGAAAGAGGATTTTCAAAATGAAAATTTTCAGATAAAACTTGAATTGCTTGTAAGAAATATTGATGAAGTTGTTGTAAATCAATACAATAAAATTAATTCGGTTTCACTTGGGATTGTTTCTAAAGACCAAAAAAAATATACAGTTGCCGAAAGAAGATTAAGAACAGCGGGCGATTTTAAACCTATTCATTTACTTGCAATTCTTGGTGGGACATTACCCTTTGATCCAATTTTGAATGCTATCAATGGAAGAACAAAAATGCTTAAAAAAGAAATTAGCATTGAAAAGAAAGAGTTACTTTTTAAGAAAATAGCTTACGATTTTGATGATAAATATTTTACAGAAACTTTAAAAATTCCAACTGAATATGTGAATGGTTTTAAATATTATTTAGTTGAAAATGAAAAGTTTTCTGATGCCATAATGAATGAAAACAAAAATTTGGCTACTTTTTTGATGGGTGAAATTGCTGTTGAATATTTAAAAATAATCAATCAGAAATAAAAGATTAGTACTACTTTTGGAAAATGAATAAAATTTTTAAAAATATTTTTTTTATTTCACTTTTTGTGTCATTAACAGCAATGACCGCACATAAATTTTATGTTGGTATTTATCAAATAAATCATGATGCAAAAAAGAAAATGATTCAAGTAACTGCTCGAATTTTTGTTGACGACATCAATGATGCATTAGAAAAGAAATTCCATAAAAAAACATTTCTTGGTGAGAAAAATGAATCTACAGAAGACGAAAATTTATTAAAGAAATACCTTTCCGAAAAATTTCAATTAAAAGTAAATGGTGAAAAAAAACCATTGACTTTTTTAAGTAAAGAAATGGAAAACAATGTTTTAATATGTTATTTGAACATCAGGGAAATCTCTAAAATTAAAACATTGGAAGTTGAAAACTCTATCATAACTGAAATTTATGATGAGCAACAAAATATAATTCAAGCTAATTTTAACGGTGAGAAAAAGAATTTATTACTCACTTCCGAAACCATTAAAGGAATGTTAAAATAATTTCAAGTTATTAATTTTCAATAAAAATAAGTACTTTTAGCGTCTAATAATTTTTATGTTATGAAGCAATTAGTAAGTTTTTTATTGATTTTTCCTTGTATTCTTTTCGCTCAAGAAGCAGAAAAACCAAATCCAAAACAAGAAAAAAATCCTGATAAGTTCAAACAAATGTACGATTTGTTAGCAACTCCTAACATGTATCGAACAGCTTCGGGTGCACCAGGTCCAGAATATTATCAGCAAAAAGCAGATTATAAAATTGATATTGAACTTGACGACAAAAACGCAAAATTATACGGACAAGAAACAGTAACTTATACTAACAACGCTAAAGAATCTCTTGATTATCTTTGGATGCAATTGGATCAAAATCAGCAGTCAAGAAAATCACTTTCGCCTTTGGTGGAGAGCAATGTTACTGATCCAGCTTCATCTCCAAAAGGTTTTTCAAGAAAATATTTAGAAGAAGATTTTGATGGCGGATTTAACATTGAATATGTAAAAGATGCTTCAGGTAATCCAATGAAATATACCATTAATCAAACAATGATGCGTATTGAGTTGCCTGCTAATTTAAAACACAACGAAAAAATTACGTTCTCTATAAAATGGTGGTACAATATTAATAACTATCGTTTAGATGGTGGACGTTCTGGTTATGAACAATTTCCTGATGGGAATAGATTATATGTAATTGCACAATTTTATCCAAGAATGGCAGTTTACAACGATGTTGAAGGTTGGCAAAATCAACAATTTTGGGGTTCAGGCGAATTTGCTCTCCCTTTTGGAGATTTTGAAGTAAATATTACAGTTCCAGCGGATCACGTTCTAGAAGCAACAGGAGATTTGTTGAATAGAAGTGAGGTTTTTACTGCGGCGCAATTAGCTCGTTATCAATTAGCTGAAAAAACATTTGATAAACCAGTTGTAGTTGTAACTCAAGCCGAAGCGGAAGCTGCTGAAAAAGGATTTTCTGACAAGAAAAAAACTTGGAAATTTAAAGCAATAAATGTTCGTGATTTTGGAATTTCAACTTCTAGAAAATTTATTTATGACGCTATGGCTGTTAAATTGGAGTCTAGAAATACCATGGCAATTTCACTCTATCCAAAAGAAGGAAATCCATTATGGGAAGAATATTCTACCCGAATTGTTGCACATACTTTAAAAAGCTATTCAAGTCACACTTTTGATTATCCTTATCCAAAAGCAATTTCTATAAATGCCGAAGATCAAGGAATGGAATACCCAATGATTTGCTGGAATTGGGGAAGACCTGATGCTGACGGAAAATATTCTGACAGAGTAAAACACGGAATGATGAGCGTTATTGTTCATGAAGTTGGGCATAATTATTTTCCAATGATAGTTAATTCAGATGAGCGTCAATGGACTTGGATGGATGAAGGATTGAACTCTTTTATGGAATATATGGCATTGATTGAATGGGATAAAAATTTTCCCGCAGATCGTGGTCCAGCAAAAAATATTGTTCCATATATGAGTGGAGATCAAAGAGGTTTAGAACCAATAATGTCAAATTCAGAAAGCATTCGTCAATTTGGAAATAATGCTTACGGAAAACCTGCTGCTGCCTTAAACATTCTTCGTGAAACTGTTATGGGTAGAGAACTGTTTGATTATGCATTTAAAGTGTATGCAAATAGATGGAAATTTAAACATCCAACGCCAGAAGATTTCTTCAGAACTATGGAAGATGCATCAGCATTCGATTTAGATTGGTATTGGAGAGGTTGGTTTTACACAACAGATTATAATGATATTGGTATAAAAGAAGTTAAAAAATATTTTGTAAGCAATGAACCTTCAAAAGAAGTAAAAGATTTCTTGAAAACACGTAGAAGAAGAAATAGAATTGAAGGTCCAATGGTTTATATGATTGCTGATGGAAGCGAAAGTTACAAACCGGCAATGAACAAGCCTTTTGAAATTAAAGATTGCAAAGCTCTTGACGAGTATATTCAAGCTACGTTTTCTAAAGAAGAGCAAGCAAAATTGAAATCGCCTAAATATTTTTATCAAGTTACTTTTGATAAACCGGGTGAATTAGTGATGCCAATTTTAGTTCAATTAACATTTGAAGATGGAACGACAGAAGAACATCATTTTCCTGCACAAATCTGGAAAATGAATGATAAGGAAGCCAACAGAACTTTTGCAACAGACAAAGCAGTTACAAAAATTGTCGTTGATCCAAGAGAGGAAACTGCCGATGTTGATACAACAAATAATACTTGGCCAAAACAAGAAGTAAAATCTAAATTTGATTAATTAACTTCGTAACTTTGCACAATAAAATTTAAAATTATGTTTGGAATTGGTGGAGGCGAATTAATTTTTATAATATTCATTGCCTTAATGCTTTTTGGTTCAGATAAAATTCCAGTGATTGCTCGTAGTCTTGGAAAAGGGATGGCGCAATTAAAAAACGCTACAAACGAAATTAAATCTGAAATAAATAAAAGTGCCGAAGCTAACGGAATTGATTCTTCATTTAAAGATTTGACTAATGTTTTCAATTCAGAAGTTGAAAGCGTTAAAGGAAGTTTAGATACTAATTTATCAAACCCTTTGGATAAAATTAAAGAAGAGGTTACAACAAGTATTGACGATTTAACTGGTCCAATAAAACGTCAAATGTAATGCTCGAAAAACTGATAGATTTTGACAAGGAGTTACTTGTTTTTCTGAATAATTTAGGTGCGCCTACTTTTGATGGCTTGTGGTTAATTATCACGAAACAATACAATTGGATTCCTTTATTTCTCTTTGTATTTTATCTTTTGCAAAAAAAAATAGGCTGGAAAAACTTTGGATATTATGTGCTATTTACAGCAATTCTTATTCTAATTTGCGACCAAACCACAAATCTTTTTAAATATACTTTTGAACGTTTGCGACCATGTAACGATCCTGATGTTCAAGATTTGCTCAGAATTTATTGGAAAAAAAGTAAATCATTTAGTTATTTTTCAGGACATGCTGCAAACTCCATGGCTTCAACCGTTTTTGGATTTTTAATTCTAAGGAGACATTACAAGTATGCTTTTCTCCTCTTTTTATTTCCATTAATCTTTGCTTATAGCCGAATTTATCTTGGGTTGCATTTTCCTTTAGATGTGCTTTCGGGATATATCTTTGGTGGAATTTGCGGTGTTTTTGCTTTTAAATTGTATCAAAAATATGTTTTGAATAATACAAATCTACAAAACTCTTGAAACCGTCAAACCATCACGAATAGGTAACAAAACCGTTTCAACACGTTCATCTTCGTTTACCAATTTATTGAATTCTAAAAGGACTTTTGTTGAAACATCGTTTGGATGAACCTCTTCTAAAACTTTTCCGCTCCAAAGTACATTATCAGATAAAATTATTCCACCTCTATTCATTTTAGGAACAATCATGTTGAAATAATTGATATAGTTTTCTTTGTCAGCATCAATAAAAACCAAATCAAATTTTAAATCAATAGTAGGAATGATTTCCAAAGCTTCACCCAAATGTTGAAAAATTTGGTTTCCCCATGGTGATTTATCAAAATATTTTCTTTGAAAATCTACTAATTCTTCCTTAATATCAATAGTATGTAAAATTCCGTTTTCTTGAATGCCTTCGCACAAACACAAAGCAGAATAACCAGTGTAAGTGCCAATTTCTAAAATGTTTGTTGGACGAATCAATTTAGAAAGCATACTTAAAACTCTACCTTGAAAATGTCCGCTCAACATTCTAGGAAGTAATACTTTTTGATACGTTTCTTTATTTAATTGAGCTAATAATAAAGGTTCGTTTTGCGAATGTTGCTCAACATAGTTTTCTAATTCTTCAGATAGGAAATGCATAAAATAAATTTAAAAAACAAAAATACAAAGAACAAATAACAATAAGACAAATCTTAAAACTAGTTTTGTTCAATATTTTGAGAAGTTTTCCCATCTTCCATCTTCCATCTTCCATCTTCCAAAAAATAACTACCTTTGCACCATGATTGAGAAAAAAGACATCCGAACACTTTCTAAAGAACAACTTCGCGATTTTTTTGTTGCCAATGGTGATAAAGCTTTTCGTGGAAATCAAGTTTATGAATGGCTTTGGAGTAAAGGTGCACACACTTTTGAAGACATGACAAATGTTTCCAAAGAAACGCGTGCCATGCTTGAAGCAAATTTTGTAATCAATCATATCAAAGTGGACACCATGCAACGAAGTGAAGATGGAACAGTAAAAAATGCTGTCCGACTTCATGACGGTTTAATTGTAGAATCGGTTTTGATTCCAACAAATACCAGAACTACGGCTTGTGTTTCATCGCAAGTGGGTTGCAGTTTAGATTGTAATTTTTGCGCCACTGCTCGATTAAAAAGAATGCGAAATCTTGAACCAGGTGAAATCTACGATCAAGTTGTCGCTATTGATAACGAGAGTAAAATGTATCACAATCGACCACTTTCTAATATTGTTTTTATGGGAATGGGTGAACCGTTGATGAATTACAACAATGTTATTAAAGCTATCGACATGATTACTTCTGATGAAGGTTTAGGAATGTCACCCAAAAGAATCACGGTTTCAACATCTGGAATTCCAAAAATGATTAAAAAAATGGCTGATGATGAAGTGAAATTCAAATTGGCAGTTTCGTTACATTCAGCAATTGATGATGTTCGTGCTCGAATTATGCCTTTTAGTAAAAATTTTCCGTTAGCTGATTTACGTGAATCTTTAGAATATTGGTATAGAAAAACCAAAAGTAAAATTACATATGAATATGTAGTTTGGAAAGGAATTAACGACAATAAAGAAGCAGTTGATGCTTTGGTTAAATTTTGTAAATATGTTCCGTGTAAAGTAAATCTTATCGAATACAATCCAATTGATGATGGTGAATTTCAACAAGCATCAGATGAAGCTATAAATCTTTACATCAAAGAATTATCAAAATATGATATAGTAGCAAAAGTAAGAAGAAGTCGCGGTAAAGATATTGATGCAGCTTGTGGTCAATTAGCCAACAAATCATAAAAAAAACGCTTCTAAATATTTGTTTTAGAAGCGTTTTTTTAAATAAATTTTACTTTAATTTCCTAAAGTTATGGTCGTTGCAGTACCATTGATTGTTAAAACTGCTAAATTATCGCAAGTTCCATCTCCAAAGTTGATACTTGCAGTTCCAAATGGACCAACAACATCAATTACGCCACGAACAATATTCCCACAATTCATACGAACTCTTAAAGGTGTAGAAATTGTTGATGTTCTTGTACCACTCGGAAAAGTGGTAACCCAATTTCCTGTGATTGAAAAAATATTATCTATCCAATTTAATGGAGTGTCAAATCCTTCAATCATTTCTCTAATTCTTGTTCCAACTCTTGTTACTTCAAGTCCACTTGGAAAAGTAGCTGACATGTTAATGTCCATAGTAGCAACAGGATGAACAGTAGTTAGAGCGGTCGTTGAGGCCATAGTTCGTGTTACTGTTCTATTGCCTTCAATTAAAATGTCATTATGATAAAAATCTACAAAACTATAATTGATTACATAAGATGGAGTGTCAAAATTTAAGCTTCCTGTAGCAATGATTTGACCATTTAATACATTTCCATTTGGTAAAGTACATTCGTCAAAAGTTACTGTTCTAGTCCAAGTAGTTTCTGTAAGTGAAACAGTAACACTAGCGCAACTCGGTAAAAAAGGAGCAATAATTGCTGATGTTCTTCCTGATTCTGCAAATTGAGCATCATACTGATCCTCAACAATTTTTGACACATCATCTGAGATAATATCCATTTGAGCATTAGCTTTTAATTCTTCAGATGTTGAAGCTTTTTCTTCTTCTTTGTTACAACTAATTGAAAATACAATTATTGTAATGGCTAAAATAAATTTTGTGATTTTCATATTCATTCTATTTTTTTGGTTTTATGTTAAGACTATCTTAAATTAAAAAGGTTTAATCGAAATTATTTTTTTTCAAAATAATCATTATTGTATCTTTGAAACCAATGAATATTACTTCACAAATAAAGCAACCCATTCAGCAAGAAATGGAACTTTTTGAGAAAAAGTTCTATGAATCGATGTCTTCTAAAGTAGCGTTGCTCAACAGGATTACCTATTACATTGTAAACAGAAAAGGAAAACAAATGCGACCAATGTTTGTTTTTTTAACCGCAAAAATGATTTCGGGTGGAACGGTTGAAGAACGAACTTATAGAGGTGCATGTGTAATTGAATTAATTCATACGGCAACTTTAGTTCACGATGATGTTGTTGATGATAGTAATAGAAGAAGAGGTTTTTTTTCAATAAATGCACTTTGGAAAAATAAAATTGCGGTTCTTGTTGGCGATTATTTGCTTTCAAAAGGGTTGTTACTTTCCATCGATCATGGCGATTTCGATTTGCTTAGAATAATTTCTGTTGCTGTTCGAGAAATGAGTGAAGGTGAATTACTTCAAATTGAAAAAGCAAGACGTTTAGATATTACAGAAGATATTTATTACGAAATTATACGTCAAAAAACAGCGACACTTATTGCTGCTTGTTGTGCGCTTGGAGCGCGTTCGGTTTCGGAAGATGAAGTTCAAGTGGAAACCATGCGTAAATTTGGTGAACTTATCGGAATGGCTTTTCAAATCAAAGATGACCTGTTTGATTATACCGACGAAGCTATTGGAAAACCAACGGGAATTGACATCAAAGAACAAAAAATGACTTTGCCACTGATTTATGCTTTGAACAATTGTTCTGATAAAGAAAAAAGTTGGTGCATCAATTCAATTAAAAACCACAATAAAGATAAAAAACGAGTTAAAGAAGTCATCCAATTTGTAAAAGACAAAAACGGACTTACTTACGCTGAACAAAAAATGGCGCAATTCCAACAAGAAGCACTTGCTTTAATTCAAAACTTCCCAAATTCTATTTATAAAGACAGTTTAATTTTAATGGTGAACTACGTTATTGAAAGGAAGAAGTAGTTTTTCAGTGTTCAGTTTTACCTAGTTTATCCACACAGTTTGTCATTCCGTAGGAATCTTGTAAAAAAAAATTATAATTTAAACTATTGTATTTCAATAAAATAAAAATATTTTTATTTATTTTTATCATTCCATGCAACCATTTTGCAACTACATTCGTCTATGCTAATAGATGTCTTATTCAATATCAAAAAACAATTGCAATAGCAATGATAAATATTGAATTTTGAAATTGAATTTTGCTATTAAAAAAATGAAAGTAATTAACTTACATCAAGAAGAAAGAGAATTAATCGAGTTAGCTGTCGAGAATAATCGTCATGCGCAACAAAAGATTTACTCTAAATTTTCTCCAAAAATGTTAAGTGTTTGTAGACAATATATAAAAGATTTGCATCAAGCTGAAGATATCATGATTACAGCTTTTATGAAAGTCTTTACCAATTTGAAAAATTTCAAACACGAAGGAAGTTTTGAAGGTTGGATAAGAAGAATTATGATAAACGAATGTATTTCTTATATCAGAGTTCAAAAGAAAGTAAAGTTCATTGAGGATGAGAATTATTTTGAAGAAAGCTTCAATAATATAGAAAGTCAGTTTTCTGTTGAAGATATTCAATATTTAATTGACAATTTACCTGACGGTTACAAAATGGTGTTCAACCTCTATGCGATTGAAGGTTACAAGCATCAAGAAATTGCAGAAATGCTCGGAATAAATGAAGGAACATCAAAATCGCAATTATCACATGCTAGAAAAATGTTGCAAAACAACATCAGCAAATTAAAAAATTACACAAATGGAACCGAATAATATAGAAAATCAAATAAGAGAAAAATTAAATTCTCGCGAAATCAAACCCACCGAAATGGCTTGGGATAGATTAGACGCAATGCTTTCTGTTGCAGAAGAAAAAAAAACAAAGCGTTCTCGTTTTTTGTCTTTCCAGTTTATTGGAATTGCTGCAAGCATTTTGGTTTTTCTGTCTGTTGGTTTGTTTTTTATAAATCAAAAAGAAGAAATTTCTGGAACTGATAACCAAATTGTTACAAAAGATATTGAAAATAATAAAGAACAAAAAGATTCAGTAATTACAAAACAAAATTTCACAAATGACATTATAAATCAGCAAGAAGAACAAGTTGCTCAAAACTCACAAACCACAGGACATAATCCTCAACCATCAAAAGAGAGTTTCAATTCAATCAATCAAAGAACAAATCAAAATTCAATCATCAACAAAGACAAACAAATTGAATATCAAGTTACTGAAGTCATCGCTCAGAAAGATATGCCAAAAATTAGTTCTCAAGAAAAAATTGTACAACCTAAAAAAGTTGTTGTCAATGTAGATGAGTTATTAGCGTCAGTAGAAAAAACTACAAAAAAAGAAGCTAATGTAAAAGTTAAAGTAAACGCAAATAGTTTGTTATCTCAAGTCGACGGAGAATTAGAACAAACATTCAGACAAAAAGTAATTAATAAAATAGGTAAAAATTACCAAGAAGTAAAAGTGGCTCTTGCCAACAGAAATCAAGAATAAAATTCAATATCAATTTCAAAAGTCAATTTTTAAGATTTTCACATTTCTTAAATCTAAGGTTCAAAAAATTAAGTTCAATCATCAATTAAATCAAATCATTATGAGAAATTTTACAATTTACTTAGCGCTATTACTATGTCTTTTTGCAAGCAAAATGACAGCACAAACAACTTTTGAAAGCAAAGCTAAAGCTATTGCTGACAAAATAGAAAACATTACAAAAGAAGAAAAAGCGACTTTAAAAACTGAAGTCGAAGCTGTAAATGTTCAACTAGAAAATGGCTCAATTACAAAAGAAGAAGCCGATACAAAAAAGAAAGATTTAGCGCAAGCTAGAGCAACAATTATTGAAAATCGTGTTGCTGTTGTTCAAGAAGAATTAAAAGATTTAGTGCAACAAAAAGTTAATGGGAAAATCGCAGAATCAAAAACAAATGATTCGTCAACGGTTAGAATTGGAAAAAGATTGGTTCTAACCTTTGAAAATGATTCTACTAGAAGAAAAAAGCATTATGAATATAGAGAAAGAAGAACAACTTCACAATTTGTTTTTGCACTTGGTTTAAATAATGTTGTTACTGATGGTTCTGTAGAAAATTCTGATTTCAAATTTGCAGGTTCTCGTTTCTACGAATGGGGATTGAGTTATAATACTAGAATTTTTAAAAATGATAATTTATTGCATTTAAAATATGGTGCATCATTAATGTATAACGATTTACGCCCAACAGATAATAGAGTTTTTGTAGTAAATGGTGATCAAACTAATTTAGAATATAGTCCAATAAACTTAAAAAGCTCTAGATTCAGAAATGTATATCTTGTTGCTCCATTGCATTTAGAATTTGATTTAACAGAGAAAAAAGTAAAAGACGGAAAAAATATTTTTAGAACTCATGAAAGTCTTCGTTTCGGAATTGGAGGTTACGCTGGTGTTAGAATTAAATCAAAACAAAAAACAGAATACAAAATCGACGATATTGACTATGATGTAAAAGCAAAAGGCGATTTCAACGCAAGTAATTTCATCTACGGATTGAGTACATATTTAGGTTATGGAGAAACAAGTTTGTATTTAAAATACGATTTGAATCCTTTGTTTCAAAATAATGCCATCAAACAAAATAACGTTTCATTAGGATTGCGTTTCGATTTCAATTAAAAATTTGTTGGGTTATTTATTATTTGTAGAGGCGCGATTTATCGCGTCTCTTTTGTTTAAAAAAATATGTATTTTTACACAATACAATTTTTATGATTTTCTAAAAATCTAAAAATCTAAAAATCTAAAATTGATAACCAAAGAAACCATAGATAAAGTTTACGAAGCGGCTCGAGTAGAGGAAGTTATTGGCGATTTTGTACAATTAAAGCGCGCTGGAAGTAACTTTAAAGGATTGAGTCCTTTTTCTGATGAGCGTTCGCCTTCGTTCATGGTTTCGCCTGCCAAAGGAATTTGGAAAGATTTTTCATCTGGAAAAGGAGGAAATGCCATTGCTTTTTTGATGGAACATTCGCAGTTTACTTATCCTGAAGCAATTCGGTTTTTAGCAAAAAAATACAATATTGAAGTAGAAGAAACCGAACTTTCTGAAGAAGATAAAGTTGTGGCAAATGAAAAAGAAAGCTTGTTCTTAGTTTCAGAATTTGCTTCCAAATATTTTCAAGACATGTTACTCAATTCCGAAGAAGGAAAAGCAATTGCGCTTTCTTATTTCAAAGAACGAGGATTTACTAATGATACTATAAAAAAATTCAGTCTTGGATATTCTCCAAATCAATGGGATGCGCTTACAAAAGAAGCTCTCGGTAAAGGATACAAATTAGAATTTCTGGAAAAAACAGGATTAACAATTGTTGGAGAAGACAAACAGTTTGACCGATTTAAAGGTCGTGTGATGTTTCCAATTCAGTCCATGAGTGGAAGAGTTTTGGGTTTTGGAGGTCGAATTTTAACTAACGATAAAAAAGCAGCAAAATATCTCAATTCACCAGAAAGTGATTTGTACCACAAGAGTAAAGTTTTGTACGGAATTTTTCATGCAAAACAAGCTATTGCAAAGCAAGATAATTGCTATTTGGTTGAAGGTTATACCGATGTAATTCAAATGCATCAAGCCGGAATTGAGAATGTAGTTTCCTCTTCTGGAACAGCTTTAACACCTGACCAAATCCGTTTAATAAATCGATTAACCAAAAACGTAACCGTTCTTTTTGATGGTGATGCTGCAGGTTTGCGCGCTTCTATTCGAGGTATCGATTTAATTTTGGAAGAAGGAATGAACGTAAGAGTTTGTACTTTTCCTGATGGAGAAGATCCAGATAGTTTTGCAAAAAAAACGCCTTTGCAAGATTTGATTCAATATTTTGAAGATAATTCTATGGATTTTATTCAATTCAAAGCGTCACTTTTAATGAAAGATGCTAAGAATGATCCAATCAAGAAAGCCGATTTAATTCGCGATATGGTGGCTAGTATTTCTAAAATTCCGGATAGAATTAAAAGAGAAGTTTACATCAAAGAAACCTCCAGAATTATGGATATTTCCGAAGATGTTTTATTCAATACATTAGCGCAATTAGTCAAAAAAGACATTTCTGATTTA
Source organism: Flavobacterium sp. (assembly GCF_027484205.1). GTDB lineage: Bacteria > Bacteroidota > Bacteroidia > Flavobacteriales > Flavobacteriaceae > Flavobacterium. Next base: position 195,162 of record NZ_JAIXUB010000025.1, on the reverse strand, counting down.
GGTAAAAAACTAAAAGAAGAGCAAACCGCTTTTGAAGTTGTAAAAAATGAAAATCCTGTTGTTGCTGCTAATGTTGATGTTCAATATGTACTTGAATTAAAGATTATTGATAATCTTTTGAATTACGGAATGTTAGAAATGGAGTATGAAGATTTAGTCCAAGATGTTAATGAAAAAGGAGATGTAGAAAATAAACCGGAAATAAAAAAACGTAAAGTTTATGAATTCATTTTTTTGAGTATGCAAGAAGATGAAACTGAATTTAGTAATCCAACATTAAAGAGTATTTATAATTATTTAATAGATTATTTCAATCTTTTTGAGTCATTTGATGTTGAAAAGTTTTTAATGAATTTAACTCCTGAAATTTCTCAAGTAGTTACATCTATTGTAATGGATTCTGAAAAATATACTTTAGCAAATTGGGATAGAAAAAATATATTTGTTAAGAAAAAAGAAGATTCAGTTAGTCAAGATGTTTTTGATACTATTATTAGATTAAGGTGGTTGTTGGTAAGTAAAATAATTAAAAATTTACAAAATTCAGTTTCTAATGATTTTCAAGTAGATAATAATTCAATTTTGTCAGAAATTATGGATTATGATGAGCTAGCAAAGATTTTTTCAAAAAAGCTAGGAACTGTTGTTCAAATATACAACTAAAAAGCTCAAATTTCATCACGAAATTTGAGCTTTATTCTAATATTTAAACAATATCCAATGTCTTCGCTTTATTTACTAAATCAACTAAATTAGTAACATTCAGTTTTTGTAAAAGTCTAAGTTTGTAGGTCGAAATTGTTTTCTCGTTCAATCCAAGAGTTGATGAAATTTCTTTGTTTTTCTTTCCATCACATAAATAACGAAGCACTTCAATTTCTCTGTTAGATAATTTTCTATAAAGACGTTCGTTTTTATTTTGTTTAGCAATCAAAGCTAAACTCTTTTTCATACTATCACTAAGCATAATAATTCCTTGATGAACACGAATTATAGTAGTTCCAAGGGTTTCTAACTTAGCAGATTTATGAACATAACCCGAAACTCCAGCTTTGATAGCATTTGGAGCATAAATTTGCTCGTTCAAACTTGTAAAAACAAGAACTTTTGTATTTGGGAAATTCTTTATAACAGCTTTTAATTCATAGATACTTTTCAATCCGTCAAGTTCTAAATCAATTACTAAAACATTGATTTCTTTGTTGCGCAAAGCATCTGGAACCATGTAAAAGCTACCTACATTTGAAACCACGCTAATTTCAGGATGGTCTTTAAAATATGATTTTACGCCATAATGTACAACAGGATAATTATCGGCAAGACATACATTTATCATAATTTTAATTTTTTAGAATCTATAATTCAGAATTATTTACAAAGTTAATAAAAAAATGCAAATAATTGAAAATCAATGTTAATTAATTATTTGTAACTTTTTGGTATTTCACAAACTGGAATAGGTTGCATCTTATGTTGATTAACGAAATTTAATCGTTTGTAGATTTCAAAAACCTCTTTTTTTCTATCTGAAAAATCATTTACTATACTGCCTTTCTCATCTTCAAGCATTGCCCATTCTAATTCGTCATAACTTGCGCCAAGTTGATCTTCATCAGTTCTGTTATCTCCAAATAAACCATCAGTTGGGGCTGCGCTTTGTATGGATTGAGGAATTTCTAAAAATTTACCAAGAGCATAAACATCACTTTTCATTAAATCAGCAATCGGACTCAAATCAACACCGCCATCACCATATTTAGTGTAAAATCCTACGCCAAAATCTTCAACTTTATTTCCTGTTCCAGCAACTAACAGTCCATGAATTCCTGCAAAATAGTACAAAGTTGTCATTCGCAATCGCGCTCGTGTGTTGGCTAATGATAAATTGTATTTTGCTTCACTATCACTCACAGGCATTTCAGCTTTAAAATTATCATAAACTGGAGTTAAATTTGCTTCTGCACAACTAACATTAGGAAATCGCTTCATTAATTGTTCAATGTGTTCTTTTCCTCTATTAACTTGATTTTGAGATTGATGAATTGGCATTTCGACACATAAAGTTTGTAAACCTGTTTGGGCACACAGTGTAGAAGTTACTGCTGAATCAACGCCTCCAGAAATTCCTACAACAAAACCATTTACTTTTGCGTTATTAGCATAAGTTTTCAACCAGCTTACAATATGTTCATTAACTTTTTCTACTTGAATTGTACTCGCTTTTGACATTTTATTTTAAGATTTAAAAATCCGTAATGTATATTTGCAAAAGTAATAAAATAAAGATTAAAAGTTTGTAGTGCTAAGTACACAATTAATCGTTAATTAATAAATACGACGAAATACGTATTTTATAGAATAATAAAAATGATATGAGAAAATATTTTTTACTGATAATCGCTTTTGTAGTTTTTTCGTGTGATAAAAAATCAAAAGTTGAAAAAGCTGTTGAGGAAATTCCAGTTGAAATGAAAGTTGTTCGTTTTGAACAAGCTTTTTTTGAATCAAAGCCAGAAGATTTAGCTACTGTAAAGGCAGAATATCCTGAATTTTTCCCCGAAGGAACACCAGATGAAGTTTGGTTAGAGAAACTACAACATCCTCAATGGCGTGAACTTTATGCTGAGGTTGAAAGAAAATATAAAAACTTTTCAGGAAAACAAACAGAAATTGAGGAGCTTTTCAAACATATTAAATATTATTTTCCAACAATTAAAGTGCCAAAAATTTATACAGTTATTGGAGAAATGGATTATAATAGTAAAGTAATTTATGCAAATGACAAATTGTTAATTGCTCTCGAATTGTATCTTGGCGGAAAACATAAATTCTATTCCGACTTTCCTGAATATATTTCTCAAAATTTTGAAGAAAGACAAATGTTGCCCGATGTTGTTACAAGTTTTGCTAATGGAGTAGTTCCAGCACCGCTTGTAAATGATAAAACATTGTTAGCTCAGATGATTTATTATGGAAAGGAATTGTATTTAAAAGATATTTTATTGTCTGAAGATTATACTGATGCTGAAAAAATTGGCTACACACCACAGCAAATCACTTGGAGTAAAGAAAATGAATATTTTATTTGGATGAATTTCATAGAAAATCAATATTTATTCAATACAAGTCCTAAGTTGCTGAGTCAGTTTATAAATTTAGCGCCTTTTTCTAAATTCTATTTAGAAATTGATAACGAATCACCAGGTAGAATTGGACAATGGATTGGATGGCAAATTGTTCGTTCCTACATGGAGAATAATCCAAAAACAACCGTACAACAATTATTAAAAATGGATGCAAAAGTAATTTTTGAAGCATCAAAATATAAACCAAGTAAAAATGAGTAAAAATATAACTTCCGAAATAAAATTTGTAGTAGAACTTGATGAGAATCGTGTTCCAGAAAAATTGACATGGACGGCACAAGATGGTGGCGTTGAACTTGAAGAAGCTAAAGCGATGTTATTATCCATTTGGGATAGCAAAGCTAAAGAAACGTTGCGTATAGATTTATGGACAAAAGACATGCCAGTTGACGAAATGAAAATCTTTTTTCACCAAACACTAGTTGCCATGGCCGATACTTTTGAAAGAGCTACACAAGATGAAAAAATGGCTTCAACCATGAGAGATTTCACCGATTATTTTGCTGAGAAATTAGAATTGAAAGGATAAAAAAGTGGTTCGCAATTGCGAACCACTTTTTTAATTAGTAAACTTTATTGATTTTTTATTGATTTGATTCATTAGTTTTTTATAACATCCCATAATTACTTTATGTTTTGGATTATAAGTTAAACCTGAGTTTTCATCAATTGAACCAATAATACTTTGATTATAAACTATTTCACCTTTATTTAAATCATAAATCTCAATTGTAACTCTAGCAAAAGTCATTTGTTTTTTATAGTATGCATGATCTATTACATTAAAATTTGTCAAATCATTCCTTTCATCTTCACATTTTACATTAATATAAAAATCATAATTAGTTCCTTTTTTTAAATCTAAAATTGTTGTTCTGTTTGGTTTTAAATTTATTTTTTGTGGTATCAATAATGATTTATTATCCAAATAATATGTAATGCGGTTTTTGAGATGTTCAGAAAAATCATTTAAAGATGTCTTGGTGATCTCATCTTTGATTTCAGCATCTGCTTCAACGTTTCCTAACAACCATTTTCCTTTCGAAAAATCAATTCCAGATGTTTGACTTAAATTTTCTGTAAAATATTGAGTTGTATTACAAGAGCAAAGTGATAAAAAAAATATAAACAGTAATATGTTTCTCATTTTTGTATTGTTGTATGTAATATGAGAATATCTAAAACTCATTCATTTCTTTAAAAACATCTTGATTTACGCCATCAATAAATTCTAAAAGCTTGTCTTTGCCTGTTCCTTCTGTTGATGAGGTAACAAAATATTGTGGCATTTCTTCCCAGTTATTAGCTAAAAGTTGTTTCTTGTAAGCGGCAATGTGAGAATCAATTTTAGTTTTACTAATCTTGTCGGCTTTGGTAAAAATGATACAAAAGGGTATTTCACTTTCGCCTAAATATTCTATAAATTCTAAATCAATTTTTTGTGCTTCTAATCGAATATCTATTAATACAAAAGCACAAACAAGTTGTTCCCTTTTTTCGAAATAATCAGTAATGAATTCTTGAAAAACATCTTTGGTTTTTTTAGAAACTCGTGCATAACCATAACCTGGTAAATCGACTAAAAACCAATTGGAATTAATTTTAAAGTGATTTATCAATTGAGTTTTTCCTGGTTTTCCTGATGTTTTTGCCAAATTTTTATGATTGGTCAACATGTTAATCAAGGATGATTTTCCAACATTGGAACGACCTATAAAAGCATATTCAGGCAAACGTTCTAAAGGACATTTACTTACATCAGAATTGCTAATAATAAATTCGGCAGTATTAATTTTCATGATATTTTTTTGATTCACTCAGAATCATTTTAATCTTACAAATGCTCTTTTGTTAACCATATTTCAAGTAAACGATTGAATTCATCTGGATGTTCCATCATAGCGGCATGACCACATTTATCAATCCAGTATAAATCTGAATTTGGCATTAACTTATGGAATTCTTCTGCAACTTCTGGTGGAGTTACTGCATCATTTTTACCCCAAATCAAACACGTTTTTACATGCATTTTTGGTAAATCTTTAGCCATATTATGACGGATGGCACTTTTAGCAATGGTAAGTGTTTTTATAACTTTAATTCGATCATTTACAACCGCAAAAACTTCATCTACAATTTCTTTTGTAGCTATTTTTGGATTATAAAAAACGGCTTCTGCTTTGTTTTTAATGTATTCATAATCACCTCTTTTTGGATAACTATCGCCCATGGCACTTTCATAAAGTCCTGAACTTCCTGTAATTACTAATCCCGCAACTTTCTCAGGATACATTTTTGTATGATACAATGCAATATGTCCGCCAAGTGAATTTCCTAAAAGAATTACGCGGTCGAAACCTTTATAAGTAATGAAGTCTTTCACGTATTTGGCGAAAGCTTTTACATTTGTTTTTAAAATATTTTGTGTATAAAGTGGCAACTCAGGAATAACAATTTTATATCCTTTTTGTGAGAAATGTTTAGCAACTCCTTCAAAGTTACTCAATCCACCCATTAAGCCATGCAAAATAACTATTGGAGTTCCTTCTCCAACCTCAATATAATTGTATTTTTTGTCTTTTACTGTAGTCAAATCCATATTCTTTGGCTCATTTTTTCAATTGTTACAAACCTACACAAATTTTACCAATATCAAACCAATATGAATTCAAATTTTACACAAACTTATTTCCAATACAGTTTAATATTTATCCATTTATCAACATCTCAATAATTACTTTTTTTTCTTTTTTAAAAATTTATAGAATCATTTTTTTATTAAATATTTCGTAACTAAATGTGTTTGACTGTCAATTTATTGCGTTAAATCAACGATTCTAAATGTTTTGTTAATTATTATTTAAAGTTGGTCGAGTTTTAAAGTAATTAACAAAATTCTAAAAGTGGTAAAACTTATTAACAAAGTGGAGTTAAGTGGTAGAATGTGGAGAATTATTTTATATTTTTGCTCATTATCATTAAAAACTAATTAGTTGAACTCATTAATCGGAACATACGAATGTAAAGTTGATATCAAAGGAAGGCTGCTTTTGCCTGCGCCTTTGAAGAAACAACTTGCTACTTCGCTACAAGACGGATTTGTTTTGAAACGTTCTGTTTTTCAGCCATGTTTGGAACTTTATCCAATGGCAGAGTGGAATTTAATGATGCAAAAAGTGAACAAGCTCAACCGATTTGTAAAGAAAAATAACGACTTCATTCGTCGTTTTCAAGCTGGTGTAAAAGTGGTTGAAATTGATGCGTTAGGACGTCTTCTTGTTCCTAAAGATTTGACCAATTTTGCTCAAATTACTAAAGATATTGTCTTGTCTTCAACAGTAAATATTGTTGAGATTTGGGATAAAGATTTATACGAAAAAGCTATAGATGATACTGTTGGAGATTTTGCTGATTTGGCAGAAGATGTAATGGGAAATGTAAATGATGACGACAATGGAATATCATAATCCAGTATTATTAAAAGAAACAGTTGACGGTTTAAATTGTAATCCAGATGGTGTTTATGTAGATGTCACTTTTGGTGGTGGAGGACATTCAAGAGAAATTTTGAGTCGCCTTGGTCCAAACGGAAAATTATTTGCTTTTGATCAAGATGAAGATGCTTGGGGAAATGCGTTACCAGATGAACGATTTACTTTGATTCAAGAAAATTTTAGATACATCAAACGTTTTTTAAGATTTCATGGAATCAAGCAAGTAGATGGAATTTTAGCTGATTTAGGAGTTTCATCACATCAATTTGATGTTCCAGAAAGAGGTTTTTCAACGCGATTTGATGCCGATTTGGATATGAGAATGAGTAAGAAAAACGATTTAGATGCTTACAAAGTAATCAATGAGTATGATGATGTTAACTTGAAAAGAATTTTTTTAGACTATGGTGAGTTGAAAATTGCTCCAGCTTTAGCAAGAACAATTATTGATGCACGAGCAATAAAAGCTATAGATACAACCGATGAATTGAAATTAGTTTTGCAACGTTTTTTGCCAGAACAATTTAAAAATAAAATTTTGGCTCAAATCTATCAAGCAATTAGAATTGAGGTGAATCAAGAAATGGATGTTTTGAAAGAATTCTTAGAACAATCTTTAGATGTTTTAAAACCTGAAGGAAGATTAAGTGTGATTTCATATCATTCTCTAGAAGATAGATTAGTAAAAAGATTCATGAAAAACGGAATGTTTGAGGGCGAACCGGAACGCGATTTCTTCGGAAATTTTTCAGTTCCATTCAAATTAATAGGAAAACTAATTGTTCCAACGGAAGGAGAAATAAAAATAAACAATCGAGCAAGAAGCGCAAAGTTAAGAATAGCAGAGAAGAAATAGTTAGCAGTTTTCAAATTGAAAATAACTGAACACTGAATACTGAGCACTGAACACTAACTAATATGAAAATTGGAATTTACAACATACTAAAAGCAAGATTTCTTGTCAATGAAGACGCTACTAAAAATTGGCGTTTCATAGTGTTTTTAATTGTACTTGCCATAATCATGATTGCAAATACACACCGATTTGAACAAAAAATATTCAAAATCGCTGATTTAACAAACGAAGTTAAAGAATTGCGTTCTGAATTTGTTGACAGACGTTCGGAGTTAATGAAGTTAAAAATGGAATCTACCGTTTCAAAAAAGATGGAAGCCAGAAATATATTTCCATCTCAGGTTCCGCCACAAAAAATAAAAGTTAAACAACCAGAAGAAAAAAGTTTCTTTAAAAAAATATGGCAGTAGAAGATAAAAATATCTCTTACAGAATTTATCTGATGGCGTTCATCATTTTTTTGATGGCGTTAGCGATAACCATAAAACTTACTAACATACAGTGGGTAGAAGGCGACTATTATAGAAAATTAGCCAAAGATAGAACGGTTAAAACTTTCGTAATTCCAGCAAATAAAGGAAATATTTATTCATCAGATGGTAGTTTGTTAGCAACATCAATTCCTAATTATACTATTCGTTTTGATGCTGTTGCGCCAAAATCTGAGGATTTCGAAAGCAAAGCCGATTCGTTAGCAATGAGTTTGTCTAAATTATTAGGAAAACCAACTTCTCATTATCAATCATTATTGAGAAAAGCACGTGCTAATAAAAGTAGATACACTCTAATTGCTGAGGATTTAAGTTACACAGAATATTCAAAAATTAAAAAATTTCCACTTTTCAACAAAGGTGCTTACAAAGGTGGAATTATTGTGGAGCAAAAAACAGTACGAGAACATCCAATCGGTAAAATCGCAGAAAGAACCATTGGTTACGAAAGAATCGATGAAAATGGTCAACTAAAAAGAGTTGGAATTGAAGGTGCTTTTGGTAAATATCTAAACGGAAAAGACGGAAAAGTTTTAAAACAAAAGATTGCAAAAGGACAATGGAAACCTATTCGTGACCAAAACGAAGTTGATCCACAAGATGGATACGATGTAATTTCCACTATTGATGTATACATTCAAGATATTGCGCATCATGCCTTGTTAAAACAACTTGAAGAATATGGCGCAGAACATGGTTGTGTTGTTGTAATGGAAACTAAAACTGGTCAAGTAAAAGCGATTTCTAATTTAGGAAGAGACGAGAAGTCTGGCAATTATTATGAAACTATAAATTATGCTGTAGCAGAATCGCACGAACCTGGTTCTACTTTCAAATTGGTTGATATGATTGCGCTTTTAGACGATAATAAAGTAGATACATCTAAGGTTTATGATAGTAACGGCGGAATCATTACCTATAGAGGAAAAAAAGTGCGTGATTCTCACGAAGGTGGTTATGGAAAAATTTCTCTTGGAAAAGGTTTTGAAGTTTCATCTAATACCATTTTGGTTCAAGCAGTTGTAGAGAATTATAAAAATAATCCAGAGCAATTTGTAAACAGAATCAATAATTTAGGATTAAACAAACCGCTTGGATTACCATTTCAAGGTGAAGGTAAACCAATAGTTCATCAGCCATCAGATGATAGTTGGAATCCTAATACATTGCCTTGGATGGCTTTTGGATACAACGTTGCAGTGACGCCTTTACAGACTTTGACATTATATAATGCTGTTGCAAATAACGGAGTAATGGTAAAGCCACAATTCGTTTCTGAAATTAAAGAATGGAATAAAACCATTAAGAAATATGATAAACAAATTATCAATCCGAAGATTTGTTCAGATGTCACAATAAAAAAATTAAAAGCTCTTTTAGCCAATGTGGTAAAAAGAGGTACAGCTGAAAAATTGTATTCTAAAGATTTTTCAATGGCAGGAAAAACAGGAACTGCTGCGGCTGGTTATGGAACAAATGGCGGAAGTGATAAATATTATATTTCATCATTTGTGGGTTATTTTCCTGCAGAGCATCCAAAATATTCTTGCATTGTTGTGGTTCATAAGCCAAATACTTCAATGAATAACTATTATGGTGCAGATGTTGCCGGACCAGTTTTCAAGAGAATTGCTCAAAAGATTTTCACAGATGCACCGTCAACTAACGAAATAAAAAATCTTGATAAAAAAGTAGCCAAACAAGAATCTAAATATCAAGAATATTTTACAAAAGCACAAAATGTAAAAAGTAAAATTCCTAATCTAAAAGGAATGCCAGGAATGGATGCAGTAGCACTTTTGGAAAATTTAGGAATTAAAGTAAAAGTAAAAGGAATTGGAAAGGTTAAAAATCAATCGATTCAAGCCGGACAACCTATTATCAAAAACACAATTATAACACTAGAATTATCGTGATCGTTTTAAAAGACATATTATATAAAGTTGCTATTGAAGCTGTAAAAGGTTCAACAGAAATCGCTGTGAATAAAATCGAATTCGATTCGAGAAAAATTCAAGAGAATGACGTTTTTGTAGCCATTCGCGGAACAGTTTCTGACGGTCACGACTTTATCGAAAAAGCGATTAATCTTGGTGCCGTTGTAATTGTTTGTGATACATTACCAGAAGTAATCATTTCTGGAATTACTTACATTCAAGTTAAAGATACTAATTCGGCTTTGGCTTTTATGGCTTCTAATTATTATGATAATCCATCGTCTAAATTACGTTTAGTTGGAATCACAGGAACTAATGGTAAGACAACAATTGCGTCTCTTTTATACCAATTATTCGAAAAAGCAGGATACAAAGTTGGTTTGCTTTCTACGGTAAAAATTATGGTCAATGATGTGGAACATAAAGCAACACATACAACTCCAGATTCTTTAACCATCAATTATTTTTTAAATGAAATGATTGAAATCGGTTGTGATTATTGTTTTATGGAAGTGAGTTCACATGGTGTTCATCAAAAACGTACAGAAGGATTGCACTTTGAAGGTGGCGTTTTTACCAATTTGTCGCACGATCATTTAGATTATCATCCAACATTTGCAGAATATCGTGATGTTAAAAAATCGTTTTTTGATCATTTGCCAAAGCAATCTTTTGCTTTAACCAATGTTGATGATAAAAATGGAGCTGTGATGCTTCAAAATACCAATGCAAGAAAATTAACATATGCCTTAAAATCATATGCCAATTATAAAGCACAAATTCTTGAAAATCAACTTTCAGGATTGCTGCTTAAGATTAATGAAAATGAGGTTTGGGTAAAACTTATTGGAACTTTTAATGCTTATAATTTACTTGCAATTTATGGAACAGCTGTTGAACTAGGATTAGAATCGCTTGAAGTTTTGAGATTACTATCCGAATTAGAAAGTGTTTCAGGTCGTTTTCAGTTTATTGTTTCAAACGATAAAATTACAGCTATTGTAGATTATGCTCATACGCCAGATGCTTTAGAAAATGTCCTGAAAACCATCAACGATATCCGAACAAAAAACGAACAATTAATAACAGTTGTTGGTTGTGGCGGTGATAGAGATAAAACGAAAAGACCAATAATGGCCAACATCGCAACACAAATGAGTGATAAGGTAATCATCACTTCTGACAATCCACGAACAGAGAATCCGTCAACGATTATCGCCGAAATGGAAGCAGGTGTTGAACCACAAAATTTTAAAAAATCACTTTCTATTGAAGATAGAAAACAAGCAATAAAAACCGCTTGCCAATTAGCAAATGCAAATGATATTATTCTAATTGCTGGTAAAGGACACGAGGCCTATCAAGAAATCCAAGGTGTTCGCCATGATTTTGATGATATGAAAATAGTTAAAGAATTTTTAGAACAAATGAACAAATAACCCAATATACCTAACCAATATGTTATACTACTTATTTGAATATTTAGACAAAACACTTGACATTCCTGGAACAGGAGTGTTTCAATATATCACCTTTCGTTCTGCTATAGCGTTAATTTTATCATTAACTCTATCGACCATTTACGGAAAAAAAATCATCACTTTTTTGAGAAATCAACAAGTAGGTGAAACAGTTCGTGAATTAGGTTTAGAAGGGCAAACGCAAAAAGCAGGTACGCCAACAATGGGTGGATTAATCATCATTTTTGCAACGTTGATTCCGGTTTTGCTACTGACTAAATTAAATAATATTTATATCATACTTTTAATTGTTACCACACTTTGGATGGGAACTATTGGATTTATAGATGATTATATTAAAATTTTCAAAAAAGACAAACAAGGTTTAAAAGGAATTTTTAAAGTTATTGGTCAAGTTGGTTTAGGAATTATTGTGGGTTCGGTGTTGTATTTTAGTCCAGCAGTTACAGTTCGTGAAAAGTCATCTACTCCAATTACGTTCAACCAAACTGGAAATACAATTTCGCAACCTGCAAAGGAAATTAAAGCAACAACGACAACCATTCCGTTTACAAAAAATAACGAATTAGATTATGCTCAAATTCTAAAACCATTTACAGATGATTATCAAAATTGGGCTTGGTTGGTATTCATTCCAATTGTAATCTTCATTATTACAGCAGTTTCAAATGGTGCTAATTTAACCGATGGAATTGATGGTTTAGCCGCAGGAACATCGGCTATATCTGTTCTCGCGCTCGGTATTTTCACTTTTATTTCAGGTAATATCATTTTGTCCAATTATTTGAATGTGATGTACATTCCGAATTCTGGTGAGATGACCATTTTTATTGCTTCCTTCGTTGGAGCTTTAATCGGGTTTCTTTGGTATAACTCTTATCCGGCGTCAGTATTTATGGGTGATACAGGAAGTTTAACGATTGGTGGAATTATAGCGGTTTTAGCAATTTCGGTAAGAAAAGAAATGTTGCTTCCGGTTTTATGTGCTATTTTCTTTGCTGAAAGCGCTTCAGTAATTATTCAAGTAACCTATTTTAAATATACGAAAAAACGTTTTGGCGAAGGAAGAAGAATTTTCTTAATGTCGCCATTACACCATCATTATCAGAAAAAAGGATATCATGAAAGTAAAATTGTAACGCGTTTTTGGATTGTAACCATTTTATTGGCGATTGTAGCAATTGTAACCTTGAAACTGAGATAATGAAATGAGCACCATAAAATTTTTTCCTTTAAAAAAAGCGAATTGCATCGAATACAAATGAATAATAAAATTAATGAGATGAAACGATTAGTAATTCTTGGAGGAGGCGAAAGTGGAGTTGGAACAGCAATTCTAGGAAAAAAAGAAGGATATGATGTTTTTGTATCCGATTTCGGAAAAATAAAAGACAATTATAGAGACGTTCTTAATCAATATGAAATACAATGGGAAGACGAACAGCATACAGAAGATAAAATTCTAAATGCTGATGTCGTAATGAAAAGTCCGGGAATTCCAGAAAAAGCTCCAATTGTAAAAAGGCTCATCGAAAAAGGAGTTCCAGTGATTTCTGAAATTGAATTTGCCAATGATTTTACAAAAGCAATGACCATTGGAATCACAGGAAGTAATGGTAAAACAACGACAACAATGTTGACGTATCATTTACTAAAAGAAGGAGGATTAAATGTAGGATTAGGTGGAAATATTGGAAAAAGTTTTGCATGGCAAGTAGCCGAAGAACATTATGATTCTTATGTGTTAGAATTAAGCAGTTTTCAGTTAGACGGAATCATAAATTATAAGCCACACATTGCCATAATTACAAACATAAGTCCAGATCATTTAGATCGATACGATTATAAATATGAAAATTACATCGCATCGAAGTTTAGAATAACGATGAATCAAACCGAAGATGATTATCTCATATATGATGCAGATGATGAAGCCATCGGAAATTGGTTAAAAAATAACAAAGTAAACGCACAATTAATTCCATTTTCGATATCAAAATCAATTGAAAACGGAGCATTTTTAAATAACAACACTATGGAAATCAACATCAACCAAGAAGAGTTTTTAATGGAAACGGCAAACATTGCACTTGAAGGAAAGCACAATATGAAAAATGCAATGGCAGCAACTTCTGTAGCTAATATTTTACGCATCAGAAAACAAACCATTCGTGAGAGTTTGTCAAATTTTCAAGGTGTTGAACATCGTTTAGAAAAAGTGTTGAAAATTCACAATGTGCAATACATTAATGATAGTAAAGCAACAAATGTTAACGCAACGTTCTTCGCTTTAGATAGTATGACAACACCTACGGTTTGGATTGTTGGTGGTGTTGATAAAGGAAACGATTATGCCGAATTAATGCCGTTAGTTCACGAGAAAGTAAAAGCAATTATCTGTCTTGGTGTTGATAACAAGAAAATAATTGATGCTTTTGGAAATGTTGTAGATATGATGGTTGAAGTTGATAATATGAGAGATGCAGTAAATACAGCAAAACACATTGCAGAAAAAGGCGACACCGTTTTACTATCTCCAGCTTGTGCAAGTTTTGACTTATTTCAAAACTACGAAGACAGAGGAAATCAATTCAAAAGAGAAGTAAGGAATTTGTAATATATAGTTTGAGGTTTCAAGTTTCAGGTTGAGTAACTTGAAACTTGAAACAAAAGTAACACAAGAATAAAAATGAAACAACTAATAAGCAGACTACACGGAGATAAAGTCATATGGGCATTTGTTGCTCTTTTGGCGCTGTTCTCTTTTATGCCTGTTTTTAGTGCGAGTAGTAATTTGGCTTATATGCGACATGGCTCAGGAAATGCCTTAACGTATTTGCTAAAACATGCTATTCACATTACTATTGGTTTCGTTATAATTTATCAAGTTCATAAAATTCCTTATCATTATTTTAGAGGAATTTCCCGAATTGCACTACCAATTGTTTGGGTTTTATTAGTTTATACTTTGGTAAAAGGAACCGTAATTGATGGCGCAAATGCAAGTCGTTGGATTCAAATTCCGTTTATTGGGATATCCTTTCAAACATCAACATTTGCAGCAATTGTGTTGTATATTTTTGTAGCAAGGTATTTATCCAAAAAAAGAGAAGTTGCACCCGATTTTAAACAATCGCTTCTTGAACTTTGGTTGCCAGTATTTGTTACTGTTGGATTGATTTTTCCTGCTAACTTTTCTACAGCAGCATTGATTTTTTCAATGGTTATTATGCTCACATTTATTGGGAAATACCCATTAAAATACATCGGAATTATTCTTGGAACAGGATTGCTTTGTGGATTGTTTTTTATATTAATTGCTAAAAAATTCCCAGATGCTTTTCCTAATCGTGTGGATACTTGGATTAGTCGTATAGATAATTTTACAAGCGACAAACCAGATGAAGATGATTATCAAATTGAGAAAGCGAAAATCGCAATTGCATCAGGTGAAATATACGGATTAGGACCAGGAAAAAGTGTTCAAAAGAATTTCTTACCGCAATCATCTTCCGATTTTATTTTCGCCATAATTGTTGAAGAGTTTGGACTTTTTGGAGCATTTACAATAATCTCAATTTATCTGTTATTGTTGTTTCGATTTGTTGTAGCATCACACAAAGCTAATTCACTTTTCGGAAAATTAGTCGTCGTCGGACTCGGTTTTCCAATAATATTTCAAGCATTAATTAATATGGCAGTCGCAGTCGAGTTGTTACCAGTTACAGGACAAACTTTGCCATTAATTAGTTCAGGAGGAAGTTCTGTTTGGATGACATGTATAGCTCTCGGAATTATTCTAAGCGTTACTAAAAAAGAAGAAGAAATCGCAAAAGAACTTGAAGAAGCCGAAAGAGAACTTGAAGAAAAGAAAAAAAGAGACGAAGTTTTACAAAAAATCATCGATAGAGAATTGAATGGAGTAGAAGATGAAGTTGATGAAAATCAAGAAAAGGTTAACCAAATGAAAGTATCCATTAAAGGTAAAATAATGGAGGAAGATTTTTCAATTGAAGAAAACCCAATGCTTGCCATAAAAGGAATGCGAAAAAAATAATGTTAAGAACTTCAGAGGAGTTTTAAGTTTATAGATTAGTGAAATAGTAAGTTTGAAGAATTCGTGTAATTCGTGCAATTCGTGTTTAAAATATGAAAAAATTAAAGTTTATTTTAAGTGGTGGCGGAACAGGTGGACATATCTATCCTGCAATTGCTATTGCCAACGAATTAAAATCGCGTTTTCCAGATGCTGAGTTCCTTTTTGTAGGCGCGCAAGATAAAATGGAAATGCAAAAAGTACCTCAATCAGGTTATGCTATTGAAGGACTTTGGATTGCTGGTTTGCAAAGAAAGTTGACATTACAGAATGCCATGTTTCCATTAAAATTAGTTAATAGTTTATGGAAATCTCGAAAAATAATTAAGAAGTTCAAACCAGATGTTGTCATCGGAACGGGCGGCTTTGCAAGCGGTCCATTATTGCAAGTTGCCAATAGTTTGAATATTCCAACAGTAATACAAGAGCAAAATTCCTATCCGGGAATTACCAATAAATTATTGAGTAAAAAGGCCAATGCCATTTGTGTTGCTTATGAAAATTTAGATCGATTTTTTCCAAAAGATAAAATTGTATTTACAGGAAATCCAGTTCGTCAAGATATTTTAGATATTGATTCTAAAAGAAGTGAAGCGTTGTCTTATTTTAATTTGGATGAAAATAAAAAGACACTATTAATCATTGGCGGAAGTTTAGGTGCAAGAAGAATCAATCAATTAATTGCCAAAGAAATTGATTTTTTACGTAATAATAATTTGCAAATATTTTGGCAATGTGGTAATTTATATATGACAGATTACAAGCATTTTTCAGAGACGGAGAATGTGCAAGTTGTTTCGTTTATTGATAGAATGGATTTGATTTATGCTGCTGCAGATTTCGTGATTTCTCGCGCCGGAGCTTCATCAGTTTCAGAACTATGTTTGGTTGGAAAACCAACGATTTTTATTCCATCACCAAATGTAGCCGAAGATCATCAAACCAAAAATGCGAAAGCAATTGTAGATAAAAATGGTGCTTTACTAATAAAGGAAAGTGAGTTGGATGAAAAATTCGAATCAGTTTTCAATAAACTAATTCACGATGAGAATTTGCAAAAAAGTCTAAGCGAAAACATGAAGAAATTAGCCAAGCCAAACGCAACAAAAGATATAGTTGAACAAATAGTAAAATTGATAAAATAAATTCGTGCAATTTTCGCAATCTAAACCATTCGTGAAAATTCGTGAAATTCGTGTCAAAAAAAAGAAAAATGAATCTAAATCAAATACATAACGTCTATTTCATCGGAATTGGAGGCATCGGAATGAGTGCTTTGGCTCGCTATTTCCAGAACATTGGAAAAAATGTTTCGGGTTATGATAAAACACCAACGATGTTAACTGACGAATTGATTGCTGGCGGAATGAACATTCATTTTGATGATTCAATTGCTGCAATTCCTTCGGATTATTATGTAGAAAATACTTTGGTAATTGTTACGCCAGCGGTTCCAGTATCACATTCAGAATGGAATTATTTTATCGAAAGAGATTATGTAATTAAAAAAAGAGCCGAAGTTCTTGGTTTGATTACAAAGGATACGTTCTGTTTTGCAGTTGCAGGAACACACGGAAAAACAACTACTTCAAGTATTCTTGGTCATATCATGTATGAAAGTGGAGCCGATGTTACAGCGTTCCTTGGCGGAATTGTAGAAAATTATCATTCTAATTTAATCGGAAGCGGAAAAACAATAACCGTGGTTGAAGCCGATGAATTCGACCGATCGTTTTTGCATTTGCATCCCAATATTGCTTGCGTAACCTCAATGGATGCGGATCATTTAGATATTTATGGTGATGCTTCTGCAATAGAAGAATCTTTTAGAGAATTTGCAAATAAAGTTCAAGATAAATCCAAAATATTTGTCCCAAAAGGATTGGATTTAGAAGGTTTGACCATAGCAATTAATGAAGAAGCAACGTTCAAAGCGTTTAATATTCGAATAGAAAATAGTGCGTATGTTTTTGATGTTCAAACACCAACAGAAATAATAAAAGATATTGCTTTTGGTTTACCTGGACATCATAATTTAATGAATGCGCTAATGGCTTTAGCAATGGCCAAAACTTATGGAACCCCAACCGAGTCCATTGCTAATGCTTTAGCTACATTTAAAGGAGTACAACGCAGATTTTCGTATCAAATAAAATCAGAAAATCGCGTTTATATAGATGATTACGCACATCATCCAACAGAAATTAATGCGGTACATCAAGCAGTGAGAGAATTATATCCAAATCAAAAAGTATTGGCAATTTTTCAACCACATTTGTTTAGTAGAACAAAAGATTTTGCAGACGATTTTGCTAAAAGTCTATCGCAATTTGACGAAGTTCTTTTATTAGATATTTATCCAGCAAGAGAATTACCAATGGAAGGAATTAAAACTTCTTGGTTAATGTCTAAAATGACAAACGATAATAAAAAATTAGTTTCAAAAGAGGCATTAATTGGCACAATTTTAGAAAGTGATGCGAAGATAATTGTAACGATTGGAGCAGGCGATATTGGTGAATTAGTACCGTCAATTAAAAAAGCTTTAGCTCAATAAATTTTGATAATAATAAATTAAAGAAGATGAAATTTCTAAAATGGAACAATATCCGATTAATACTAATGTTTGCATTGGTTGTTTTTCTGTATTCGTTTACGTCAAATAGAAATTCACATCGAAAATTAAAGAAATCAGAAGTGATTTTTGTTGGAGATAACAACAATTTTGTTAAACAAGAATCGGTTAATAAATTGTTAATAGAAAATAATTCAGATGTAAAAACCATTGAAAAATCGGACTTAAATTTGAACAAATTGGAAAATTCTATCAACAAACATCCTATGGTTGAAAAATCAGAAGTTTTTGTGAGTGTTGATGGTGTTCTAAAAGCGGTGGTGAAACAAAAAACACCCATAGCAAGAGTGTTTAGTGATGAGGGTTCGTTCTATATTGATTATGAGGGAAATAGAATGCCGCTTTCTGATATAAGTACAGCTAGAGTACCGCTAATTTCGGGGGTTATTGACAACAAAAACAAGAAGAAATTATCCGAAGTTTTGAAGATGATTTACAACGATGAATTTTTGAAAAAAAATATCATTGGTGTGCAAGTTTTGCCTGATGCGAGCTTAATGATGACCAACAGGAACTATGATTTTAAAATCGAGTTTGGCAAAATGATGAATGAAGAAAAAAAATTTAAAAATTATAAAGCATTTTTTCAGAAAGCAGTTTCAGATACGATGCTAAATAATTACAAGAAAATAAATTTGAGATTTACGCAGCAAGTTGTTTGTACGAAATAACAATAGTAAAATTTCAAAAAACGGAGATAAAATTAATATTGTGTGGGGCAAATTAGTTGACAACATGGAGAACAGAGAAAACATTGCAGTTGGTTTAGACATCGGAACTACGAAAATCGTAGCGATGATTGGTAAGAAAAATGAATACGGCAAACTTGAAATTTTAGGTCTTGGAAAAGCCAAAAGTTTAGGTGTGGCTCGTGGTGTTGTAAATAATATTACACAAACCATTCAATCCATCCAACAAGCAGTTTTAGAAGCCGAAGAAAACTCTGGATACAAAATTAATGATGTGGTAGTTGGTATTGCAGGACAACACATTCGCAGTATTCAACACACAGATTATATCAGTAGAAGTAATCCTGAAGAAGTTATCAGCGGAAAAGATATTCAGTTGCTGATTGATCAAGTTAACAAATTAGCGATGTTGCCAGGTGAAGAAATTATTCACGTGTTGCCACAAGAATTTAAAATCGACGGACAATCTGAAATCAAAGAACCAATTGGAATGTATGGTGGACGATTGGAAGCAAGTTTTCACGTAGTTGTTGGACAAGCAGCTTCTATCAGAAATGTGGGAAGATGTATACAAAGTTCCGGAATTGAATTGTCAGGATTAACATTGGAACCTTTAGCTTCAGCAGATGCGGTTTTAAGTCAAGAAGAAAAAGAAGCAGGTGTTGCTTTAATCGATATTGGTGGTGGAACAACAGATTTAGCCATTTTTAAAGACGGAATCATTCGCCACACTGCTGTAATTCCTTTCGGAGGAAATGTGATTACAGAAGATATTAAAGAAGGTTGTTCTATTATCGAAAAACAAGCAGAGTTACTGAAAGTAAAATTCGGTTCGGCTTGGCCAGGGGAAAATAAAGACAACGAAATTGTTTCTATTCCTGGATTACGTGGTAGAGAACCAAAAGAAATTTCTTTGAAAAACTTATCTAAAATTATTCATGCACGTGTGGTTGAAATTATAGAACAAGTTTTTACAGAAATTAAAGTCTACGGTCACGAAGATCCAAGAAAAAAATTGATTGCAGGAATCGTTCTTACTGGTGGTGGAGCGCAATTGCAACACATCAAACAATTGGTGGAATACATCACAGGAATGGATACTAGAATTGGTTATCCAAACGAACATTTGGCAGGAAATTCTAGCGAAGATATTTCAAGTCCATTATTTGCAACAGCAGTTGGATTAGTTATGAATAGTGTAGCGAACAATACGCAAAGCGCTTATAAATTAGAAGTTAGTCAAGCTATTCCGCAACCAAGACCAATCGTTAAACCTGTTATTGAAGAAGTACAAGAAGTTGTACAACAACAGGAAGAGCCAATTGAAAATAAAGTTGAAAAAGAAGTGGAAACTACAGAAGGAAAAATCAGAAAATCATTTTTCGATAAGTATGTAGATAAAATCAAAGATTTCTTAGACAACGCTGAATAATAGTTTGCAGTTTTCAGTGCTCAGTTTGCAGTGATGAAGCAAAAAAATTAAAATTTTAAAATTAGTGAAATCAAATATCAGTTTTGAATTTGTGCTAATTAGTGAAATTTGTGTAAAAAAATGAATCAAGTAGATTCAAGTCATTAAGAACAAAACAAGAATACAGAATAAAATCAAACAAAACCAAAATAGTATGATAAGCAACTCAGAATTTGGAAGCATCTCATTTGATTTACCTAAAAATCAATCAAATGTTATTAAAGTTATCGGAGTTGGTGGCGGTGGAAGCAACGCAATCAACCACATGTTCAAACAAGGAATCAAAGGTGTAGATTTCATCGTTTGTAATACTGATTCTCAGGCATTACAAAACAGTCCTGTGCCAAATAAAATTCAGTTAGGTGTAAACTTAACAGAAGGTTTAGGAGCAGGAGCAAATCCAGATGTTGGTCAACAATCAGCAATAGAAAGTATTGACGATATTGAAAAAATGTTGGACAGTAACACCAAGATGGTTTTCATCACTGCAGGAATGGGTGGAGGAACAGGAACTGGTGCAGCTCCAGTAATTGCTCAATTAGCTAAAGAAAGAGATATACTAACCGTTGGTATTGTTACAATTCCGTTTCAATTTGAAGGAAAAGTACGTCAAGACCAAGCATTAGCAGGTGTTGAAAGATTAAGAAAACAAGTAGATTCATTAATTGTTATCAATAATAATAAATTAAGAGAAGTTTACGGAAATCTTGGTTTCAAAGCAGGTTTCTCTAAAGCTGACGAAGTTTTAGCAACTGCATCACGCGGAATTGCTGAAGTAATTACACACCATTACACACAAAATATCGATTTAAAAGATGCTAAAACGGTATTGGCAAACAGCGGAACAGCTATCATGGGTTCTGCCATTGCAAGTGGTGAAAACAGAGCTAAAGATGCAATCATTTCAGCTTTAGATTCTCCATTATTGAATGACAATAAAATTTCAGGTGCTAAAAACGTATTGTTGCTTATCGTTTCAGGTACTAATGAAATTACTATTGACGAAATCGGAGAAATCAACGACCACATTCAAGCAGAAGCTGGTTTCAACGCTAACATCATTATGGGAGTTGGTGAAGATGAATCTCATGGAGATGCTATTGCAGTAACGATTATTGCAACAGGTTTCAACGTAGAACAACAAAACGAAATCGTAAATACAGAAGTTAAAAAAATAATTCACTCACTAGAAGATGAGCAAAAGTTAGTTCATGACTTAACTCAAAAACCAGTTGATTTTTTTCAACCGAAGGTAGAAACTCCAATTGAAGTTACTACCGAAGTTAAAGAAGAAAAAATTGTCTTCGAATTAATTGAAGACGAAGTAAAACCAGAACCTGTTGTAGCAAAAGTTAACGAAAATGAACTAATTGCGATGAACGATTTCATCCGTAATTTAGATGTAACTTTCGAAATCGTTTCGCCTATAAAAGATATTGATTTTACTTTTACAACACCTGCTGTAAACGACACGAGCGTTAGCGAACTGGCGAAGCAAATTAAAGTTGTTGAGCCACAAGTTGTAGCTAAAGAAGAAGAGCAAATTACATTCTCTTTCGATTTGCCAATTGCAACTCCTGTTGAAAATAAAGTTGAAGAAGACAGAATTATATTCGATTTATCAGCAGAAACTAAAGATATTAAAGTTAACGAGCACGTTGAATTTGTTCCAGTAACTGAAGTAAATCAAAACGGAGTAATCAAATATTCTCTTGAAGAATATATGGAAATTGAAAACGATTTGTTGAGTTCTAAACCAGTGGCAAAGTTGGAAGAGCCAATCGAAGAGTCATTAAATTTCACAATGAAAGTAGCAGAGCCAGCAAAACCAACTTACGCTACGCATTCAGATGATATTTCTCCAATGGAAATGACTATTGAAGAGACATTAAAACTACGTGCCGACGAAAGAAGACGTAAATTAAAAGAATTCAATTACAAGTTTCACAACAATCCATCGAGAGTTGACGAACTTGAGAGAGAACCAGCATACAAAAGACTAGGAGTAGATTTAACAGAAAATCAAAACCTAAACAACAATTCAAGAATGTCATTAGGAACAGACAGTAACGACGATATTCAGTTACGTTCTAACAATTCATTCTTACACGATAACGTGGATTAATCCCAAATTAATCTTAAGGTGGATTTTATAAATTAGCTAATAACTATTTTTGAATTTATTTTGGATAGATTTTTCTTTAATTTTTATTTTAATATGCTCTATTAAAATAAAAATTAAGGGAAAAGATGCCGAAATAAAACAAAAAGAGTATTAGTAGAAAAAATATAATAAAAAGACTAATTTATAAAATTCACCTTTTATCTAACCCAAAAGTTCCATGTAATTTTTGGGTTATTTTTTTTACCTTTGTGTGGCTTTTTGGAGCGAATGGTTTGCACATTTTTACATTCCATTTTCCTGCTTTCCACAGTATCTTTTATTTTGTTGCCTAAGTTGTCACATTGAGCCTGTCGAAATGTTCTCGAAGGCAACAAAATAAAAGGATACTTGTTTCAATCAGGGCTAAAAAGTAATCCATTTAAATAAAATCTAATATCAAAAATCTAATATAAAATGAGTTTACAATCAAAAATAATGGACGTAATGAAAGATGCCATGCGTTCTAAAGATACAGTAGCATTGGAAGCATTGAGAGCTATTAAATCAGAATTATTGCTAGCACAAACTGCAACAGGTTCAAAAGAAGAAATTTCAGAAGCTGACGAAATCAAAATTTTACAGAAACTTGTAAAAATGAGAAAAGACAGCGCCGAAATTTATAAAACACAAAACCGTCCTGATTTAGCTGAACCAGAATTAGCACAAATCGCTGTAATCGAACAATTCCTTCCAGCACAACTTTCAGAAGCTGAAGTTGAAGCAATCGTTTCTAAAATCATTGCAGAAACTGGAGCATCAGGAATCGCATCAATGGGAAAAGTTATGGGATTGGCCTCAGCACAAATTGGCGGACAAGCTGAAGGAAAAACAATATCAGCTATTGTAAAAAAACTTTTAGTTTAATTTATTAGTGATTAGTGAAAAGTGACTAGTAATTAGCTATTCACTTTTTACTAGTCACTAATCACTAAAAAGGCTTCGTAGTTCAACTGGATAGAATTTCGGATTTCGGCTCCGAAGGTTGCAGGTTCGAACCCTGCCGAGGTCACGAAAAAATTATAATTATGAAAAATAATCATTTTTTAAGTTTATCTAACTTTTTAAAATTAAATAAATCAGAATCTAAACTTTTTGAAGTTCTGTATTATATTTATATTGTAATTATATTTTACGCTGTGCTTTATGTTTTAGCCTACGGTTTAGGGTTTTTAGTTGCTAAACTTGAAAACTTCCAATTTTCTAAAGTTTTCTTTAATTGATTATATTATACCTTCTTTTTGCTGGTGTTGTTGCTTTTTTTCTCTTTGTGGTTTACACAATAATTGAAGAAAAGTATGGCGTATTTTTTAATAAACCATTTTATATTCATTTTTATCCATCTATTAAGACATTGGATGCCAATCAATCGTATGTTTTAAACAAGCAATTTGAATATTATAATTCACTATCTGATAAAAAGAAAAGATACTTCGAACATCGCGTTGCAACTTTCATAGAACGATATGAATTTATAGGGAAAGAAGATTTTATTATAACTGACGAAGTTCAGGTTTTAATTGCTTCAACTTCTGTAATGTTAACCTTTGGTTTTAGAAATTATTTATACACCAATATTGATAAAGTAATAGTCTATCCATCGGTTTATTACTCAGAAATTAATGATGCTTATCACAAAGGTGAATTTAATCCTAGAATGAAAGCAATAGTTTTCTCTTGGGAAGATTTCAAAGCAGGTTACGAAATTAAAAACGATAATTTAAATCTCGGAATTCACGAATTTGCTCATGTACTTCATCTTCATGGTATGCACAGTCAAGATACAAGTGCTATTATTTTTTCAAGAATGTATAATCAAATTCGAAAAGAAGTTGAGTATCCAGCCAATAGAGAGCAATTAATAAATTCCAATTATTTCAGGATTTATGCTTACACCAATCCGTTTGAATTTTTAGCAGTAATTATCGAGCATTATTTTGAATCGCCTCATTTATTCAAACAGGAATTTCCAAAGCTTTATGAAAACGTCAGTAAAATGCTAAATCACAAACATTAGTTTTCTGACTTTTATCATATTTAATCGTTTATATAATCGTAACTTTAATAAGTAGTTTTAAAGTTATACCAATTATACATATAAAATAGTCTAAAGATGCGAAGTTATTTTTTTTCAAGACAATGAAAAAAATCATTGCATAGCTTTTGTTATGGAATTATTTTTTGAAGACGTATTGGAAAAAAAGAACAAGTATATTGGGCTATTTTATATTTATAATTGGTATTATATGATTATGAAAAAAAATGTACCAGTGTCAACAATAATGACATCAAATATTATAAAGTTAAATCTAACGGATGATTTGACTAAAGCGGAAAGTTTATTTAGAAAACATCATATAAGACATATTCCTGTAGTTAGTGGCAATCATATTGTAGGTATGTTGAGTTACACCGATTTATTGCGTATTGCTTTTGCTGATGCAGTTGATGAAGACGAAACAAAAGTTGATGTTACGGTTTATAATATGTTTTCTGTAGAGCAAGTTATGGCGCGAAATTTAGTTAAAGTTTCACCAGATACCACAATTAAAGAAGTTGCCGAAATTCTATCAAAACATGAGTTTCATGCATTACCAGTAGTTCTAGATGAATTATTAGTCGGAATTGTAACCACAACCGATTTGATAAAATATTTAATCGATCAATATTAAAAATAAATGCTCCAATTGGAGCATTTGATATTTATATAGAAGTCATTTTCTTTAATTCCGAAATTGTCGCTGTTGGATTTTCTGCTTTAAAAACAAAATTTCCTGCGACTAAAACATCTGCACCAGCTTCAACTAACTGAACTGCGTTTTTACTAGTTACGCCACCATCAATTTCAATAATAGTTGAGGCATTGTTTCTAGTAATGATTTCTTTTAATTGTCTTACTTTTTTATACGTATTTTCAATGAATGATTGTCCTCCAAAACCAGGATTAACACTCATAATGCAAACCATATCAATGTCTTTTATTACATCTTCTAGCAAACTTACATTGGTATGAGGATTCAAGGCAACTCCAGCTTTCATTCCTTCTGCCTTGATAGCTTGTAATGTTCTGTGTAAATGCGTGCAAGCTTCATAGTGAACGGTAAGTATATTCGAACCTAAATCAGCGAAAGTTTTGATGTATCTATCAGGATCAACAATCATTAAGTGAACATCGATTGTTTTTTTTGCATGTTTAGAAATAGCTTCTAAAACGGGCATTCCAAAAGAAATATTCGGAACAAAAACGCCATCCATAATATCAATATGAAACCAATCGGCCTCAGAATTATTAATCATTTCGATGTCGCGTTGTAAATTGGCAAAATCAGCAGCAAGAACTGATGGTGCAATAAGTGTGTTTTTCATTGTGTAGTTTGTGTTGTGTTTTAAGATTTCAAAATTCGTTGTTCAACATTGAATATTCAATCTTATTGTTGTTTTGCAAAGATACAATAATTAAAAATATTTTGAATGTTGAATATTTAACTTGGAATTTTGAATAATGGAGTTTTTATAAAACAATACTCCGGAAACCCGACCTCGTTTTTTTTAACGAGGGAACAAACTAGAGTTTTGTTTGCCGTGCAAAAAACAAAACTCCGGAAACCCGACCTCGTTTTTTTTAACGAGGGAACAGACTGGAGTTTTGTTTGCCGTGCAAAAAACAAAACTCCGGTAATCAGCCGGAGTTTCAATCATCAATCAAAAAACGAACAGTTTTGAAACTGTTGTTACTTTCAAGTTTCAAGTTTAAGGTTTCAAGTTATTATGAGTAACGTGAAACTTTAAACGTGAAACAAATATATTATCCTAAATAAGTTTTCAAGATTTTACTTCTTGATGTATGTTTTAATCTACGGATTGCTTTTTCTTTAATTTGACGAACACGCTCACGAGTTAAATCGAAAGTTTCTCCAATTTCTTCTAAAGTCATTGGGTGTTGGTCACCTAAACCAAAATACAAACGAACTACGTCTGCTTCTCTTGGAGTTAAAGTTTCTAACGAGCGCTCAATTTCTGTACGTAATGATTCGTGAATCAACTCTCTATCAGGATTTGGAGATTCACCAGAACGTAAAACGTCATAAAGGTTAGAATCTTCTCCTTCAACAAGAGGTGCATCCATTGATAAGTGACGTCCAGAGTTTTTCATTGACTCTTTTACATCATTTACTGTCATATCAAGTTCTTTAGCAATTTCCTCAGCAGAAGGTGGTCTTTCATTAGATTGCTCTAATAAAGCATACATTTTGTTGATTTTATTGATAGAACCAATTTTATTTAATGGCAAACGAACGATACGAGATTGTTCTGCAAGTGCTTGAAGAATCGATTGACGAATCCACCAAACAGCATAAGAAATGAATTTGAAACCACGAGTTTCATCAAAACGTTGTGCTGCTTTAATTAAACCAAGATTTCCTTCATTAATTAAATCGGGAAGTGTAAGTCCTTGATTTTGATATTGTTTAGCAACAGAAACCACAAAACGCAAGTTAGCTTTAGTCAATTTTTCTAAAGCACGTTGGTCACCAGCTTTGATACGTTGTGCCAATTCTACTTCTTCGTCAGCAGTAATAAGGTCAACTTTACCAATTTCTTGTAAGTATTTGTCTAAAGAAGCAGTTTCACGATTAGTTACCTGCTTGGTGATTTTAAGTTGTCTCATGTATATTTTTCTCCTTTACTTTAAAGTGTTCAGATAGTTATACGTAATGAGTTGCAAAAAAGTTACATTTTTTTAAAAATTAATTTACTTCTAAGTGTTTTTTTTAATCAAATCGATCTTTATATTTTTTAAACAAACTGTTCATTACTAGTAAAACAACTCCTACGCCTAGTAAAACTAATGCTCTAATCAAGAAATCTGCATTGGATAAATCGAAGAACATTAATCGAATAATACATATTCCTACTAACGATAATGAAACATATCTAAAGTATTTTTCTTTTAGAATTATTCCTAAAATCAATAATCCCAAAGCTTCTAATATCCAGAAGAAGGTTAAAATTCCTTTGTCGAAAGTAAAATATAAGAAACATCCAATACTCAGTGTTGCTGGATAAATCAACAAACTGTTTTTCAATTTAAATTCTTCAATCCATTTAGAAGCTAAATAAATATAAGAAGCTAACAATCCGAAAATCAACAAATAAATTGCCAAATATTTTGACTCATAATAATTGAAACTCAGAAATCCTAAATGTAGGTTGGCCAATAAATAATAAACAATACTGATGTTTTTTTCTTGACTAATTTTTTTATGATATAAAAATAAATTTAAAATTGCGGTTATTGCCCAAAAAACAGGAAGCCATTTGTGTTCTAGCTGCGTGAACATAATTATTGACAACCAAGCATTTAGAATAATTTGATAGTATGTTTTTAGCGATTGATTTTCTTCTTTTTTATTTAACAGAATTGAAAGAACAACACCCAAACCAACACTACCAAGTTGAAGTACCCAATCTAAACCGTCAAAATTATTTAGCTTGTTAAAACTGTATAATACGGAAACGATAATAGCTAAGAGCGCAATAACAGGAGTGAAGTGAATTTCGATTTTTATGGCGTTTTTAGTGATTAACCAATAATTTAATAACGCTAAAAGCATGAATAATAATGGAAGATAAGTAAGTTCTACTTGAATGAAAAGTAATAGAATTACCCATAAATTTTGAACATACGGAAGTACTTTTAAATAGATTTTAGTTTCTTCTTTTTCACTTTTAAACAGTAAATAATAGTATCCAAATGAAATAATAATACTTGCAGTTTGAGTGATGTAAAGCAACGTTTTGTCATCCAAAATACTTCTATCAACCGCCAGAAAAACAGACAGGACAAAACATCCAATCATTAGTATAAACGAGTAATTATTATAGCGTTTGAATTCGCCAAACTTTTGAAATCCAAAACCGAATAGTAAAGCTAAAACCGATAAGAAAACAGTTGTATATTCGATATCCAAACATGAAAAACCAAACAATAAAGCATTAACCAATAGTAACTCTGAATTCAGGAAATTGAAGTTTTTCCAATCGGTAGTTATTTCTTCCGATTCGTTTCTGATTCTATTTGCAAATAAAACATAAAGTTCGATAACTGAAATTCCCATACAAGTCAATCCAATTTCAGTATTTGTAAGAACTGATAAACGCCAAAGAAGTAATAAACTTCCAGCAATTGCAAAGAAATAATAGCAGAGGTACAAAACCGTTTGATTGTCTGTTGTTAAATTGTTTTTCTTGAAATTTAACCATAAAAATTCATTGTTTAGTAATGCAATTCCAAATAAACTAAAGATTTGAATAATTTGATAATGTGGTAAATATTTATAAACCAAAATGAGCAACAATGCATTGACTCCAATAATTCCAATAAAACGGATGATGAAATTGTTTTTGTAGAAGTTTTCAACCTTCCAATTGAAGGCAATTAAGATTAATAATCCAGTTCCAAAAACAAAATCGAAAGATGATTTATCCTGAATTTTAATCATGAAAATACCAACAAAAATGCTCAGAACATAGAAAATAATTCTGCCAATATCAAACGTATTGTTTTCAAATTTTTGTCGTAATAAAAGCCAAATCAAACCAAGTACAATTAAGACACAAACAAATAAATTATGAGTTAAAACATCATTACTTTTTATAACCACTAGAGCCGAAAATACAATTGCTAACAATCCGTTTAAACTTAAATTGTTATCCCCAAAAAATGCATCAATTGATTCAAATTGTTTTTTTATTGAAGTATAGATTGGAACCGAAACTGCAATAATTGATAGTGTAATTGTTGAAATCAAAGCACTTGTGATTTTAGTTTCATTTAATGAATTGCTAATCATTACAATTGAAAATATCAAAAGTGCCAATGCTGTTATGTGATTGATTCCAAGAAAGATTTTGTGCAATAAAACTTCTTTTTCTTTAAATACTACAAACAGACAAATTACAACAAGTAAATATAAAATACAGGCAATAATATCAATGCCAACATTCCAATCGTTTAGCATGATTATGCTCAAGGAAAGTAAAACAAACGAAACCATTCCGTCTAAATGATACAACCAAAAAACCTTTTTCTTTCTGGCTTTTAACGCAATGAAAAAGCAGATTATTGCACCAGTAAATAATACAAAAGTTTTAAATCGGCTTCCAGTTGAATGTAAAATTAATCCAGTGGCAAACAAAATCCAATTGGTTAAATGCGTAATAAAACCAGCTTTGTCAAATCGAGTATTTTCATAAATATTTCTATATTGCATGATCATACAACTTGCTGCGACTAAAATAATTCCGAGAATTGCAATGATGTTTTCTGTTGCCGATAATTTTGTTCCTTGTGCATTAAACCAAATGTCAAAAATGATAAAAGCTGAAATCACAATCAATAAATGATATTCCCATTTTTCTTTATAAGATAAAAGAATTCCGATGGTTGCGGTAATGGCTGCGAGTATAAAAGTAGCGAGTGTTTTGTCAGGAATGACACACAAAATCAACATGCTCAAAATGACATGAAGCGATAAAAAAGTTTGCTTTTTAATGATGTATCCAATGAATAAATTGAGTCCAATTCCAACGGCTATCAAGGAATACGCAGCAATCGAATTAGAAATAAACGTTAACGCTGGAATTTGTGACGCACCAAAACAACCAAACAAAAATAAACTTGCGCCAGCACTTCTAAGCCACAAGCCAGTTGTTGTCCATTTCTCTTTTTTCTGTAAAAAATAATAGGCTCCAACCAGTAAACCAGCATACAACCACAGAATTAAAACTCTGAATAATGGTGACACTTTCAAAGCGGTGTAAATACTCAAATACCCAATTCCAAGAACCATAATCGCAGTTCCAAGTATTCCAGTCCAATTGTCGGCAAATTGTTTTTCGGCAGATTTCATGAACTTTGAAAACGCACTTTCTTCGTAAACCTTTTCTTCAAAAACTACTTGTTTCTCTGCTCGTGGTACAGATTGACTTTCGTAACTAATTATTGGTTCTTCTTTTTGTTCTTCTGGTGTTATACTTAAAAATGAATTGTCAATTTGTGGAATTTCCTCAGTTAAAGGCACTTCTTTTGGCATGTCTTCGTCTGGAATAGGAGTGAAGTAAGGTTTGTATTCTTCAATAACCTCAGTCATTGGCGGAACTATTGTCTCAATTTCTGGAGATTTCGCCTCTTCAATTGGAGAAATAACTGGCTCAGAAGCTATTGTTTTTCCTTCTATTGATTTTTTTAATTCATCAAGTTCTCTTTTTAAAGTTGCAGTTTCTTCGCTGTATTTTTCAATAATTGATTTAATAAAATTACTTTCCTTTTTTAAGCTAAAAAAATTATTAAATAGAATGAAAATGCAAATTGTTAGTATAAAAATAATGAACTCCATAGTTTTTTGGTTTAGAAAGAATCAAATATAAGTATTAAACGATTAAAAAAGTAAATCAACTTGATTGTTTATTCGTTCAATGTAATAATCAATTTTTTGGTTGGCACGTTGATATCAAGCTTTGATAAATTGAGCTAACTTTATACCTTATTTAGCCCTAATAATGTCAACTTTTCCCAATTTCTTAATGGTATTTATTGAAGAAGCAGTTTTATGATTAGTTACTTACTTGTTGATTTTATTTTGTCACATGTATATTTTTCTCCTTTACTTTGAATTATTTAGATAGTTATACCTTAATGAGTTGCAAAAAAGTTACAAAAAGTATTTTTTATTTTACAATTATATATTCAGTTAGGAGAATGGGTTTGTTTTTAT
Source organism: Flavobacterium sp. (assembly GCF_027484205.1). Classification (GTDB taxonomy): domain Bacteria; phylum Bacteroidota; class Bacteroidia; order Flavobacteriales; family Flavobacteriaceae; genus Flavobacterium. The sequence goes on along the minus strand of NZ_JAIXUB010000025.1, from coordinate 163,928 downwards.
TATAACCTTCAATTTTTATTTCAAATATTCCATTAATGTCTGAAGTATAAAATTCAACTTCAGACTCATCTTTTGTGAATGAAATTTTTGGTAACCATTTCAATAAATTTCTGTAATCCGGAATATGCTTTAAATTATTGTTTTTATAATCTGGTTCAAAATAATTTTTGTTTAAAGCTGGAATTGGTTGTTCTTGTTTAATAATATATTTACCTGAAAGCTTAGTTGTAAAACTTTCATCTTTAGATGTAAAACTAATTACACCATTGTAAAAGTAAGAATGAAATAAATATCCACCTGTTATAATTTCAACTCTATCAATTAGTTTCATATTATAATTGAATAACTCATTTAAATCTTGAATTTGAATTCCATCAAACAATACCAATGCAGGTTGACTAAATTCAGATTGATTATTAGAGTTTAAAACATAAAGTGCATTTCCTTTCTCGTTTTTTACTATAATTACCTCTTTTATGATTTCTATAATGATATCTTTTAAACTTGAAAATCGATTAAATTCATCTAATTTATATTCTTTATTTGATGATGAAAAAAACTTTTTGTTTTTGTTGGCTTCGATAATACTATCGGATTTTACTGAATAATAGGCATTTTCAACTTGAGAATAAATAGATCTATTTTTTAACTCGTCAAGATTATTAATTTTAATTTTATTATATGGTTTTAATTGTTTTATGTCAAAGTTATTTTTTGAATTTATTTTTATTTCAAAATTTTCCTTATTCTCATCAACTATTTGAATAATCATTTTCGAATTTGCATATTCTTTATCTATGATTAAGTAAAATTCTCCTTTTTCATTTGTTTTTGTTGTTGTGAAGTAGAAATTGTTTTCAGGAATAGATAAAGAAATAAATTTATCAACTACTGAAGAGTTATTTAGACTTGTTATATTTCCAAAAATTAATTCACCTCGGTATTCGGGAATTATTAACGAATCTTTAGTTCTCTTTATTTTTGCTTCTTTTTTTATTATTTCTTCAAAATCATAAATGGAAGATTCGTTTTCTATTATTACTGGACTTATTTTTTGGACAGAGAATGTTAAATTTGATAGTTGTATGCTGTCTTTTAGTTTCTTTATTTTTAATTTAACTAATTCTCTCTTGGAAAATGTTTTTGTATTTAGATTTATTGATAAATAATCATTTTTAATAGATTTATTTGAAATATTTGGGTTTGTTACAGTATCAAATATTACATTTTCTTTTAAAAATTTTGACTCTATATTTTCAAATTGATTTAAAATGAAAATATCTTTTTGAAAATAAGTTGTAACGGAATTATTTAGTGACCAATTTGTATAGCCAATAATCTTATACAGACCGGTTTTTAATTTTGGTGAAATAAAAAAATCTCCACACCCATTGCCATTTTTTAAAAATAATTTCTGTTTAATTACAACTGAATTATTGGAGTCGATTAATTCTACATGACCAACTTTACTAATGTTGCTGAGTTCATTCGTAGAATTGTTTACACAGTTAAATGAATAAAAAAGTGTCTCTCCTGAAACTAGGAAAGAAGAGTTAGTCATTAGAAATATACTTTCAGAATCTAAATAAAGATTTTCGTTGTTTTGACCATTACTTTTTTGTAAAAAAGTAAAAGATAGAAGTATAAAAATTGCCGATATTTTGTTTAATCTGTCCAATAGGAAGGTATTATGTTAGATGAAAATGAGGTGCAATCACCACAAAAAGTAGGAACCATGAAATATGTAGGATAAGTTAGTTCATAAAAGACTATAGTATTAAGACTTAGACCATTTATTAATCTAGCTTTTGGAGAACTGCCAGGATTATCGCCTACAAGCGAAATGTCAAATTCTATTGAATTACACTCATTAAAAAATGAAGGAGTAGGATCAGTGGGAAATAAATCTACATAATTAAAAAAAATGCGTGATGATGAAACAGAGGCTACTTCAAAAAAACCAATAACTTTTTCATTAGGATTGGTTAAAGATTTTAAATTGCCAAATAAAAAACCTGGTTGATTTGGTGACAAAATACTTCCCTCACTAGACATTTCACTTAACGTTTTGTAGTAATTGTAAGCAGATAAGTTTTGGACATATTGTTTTACTAAAATCGTATAGCGGTTTGCAATTATATAATTTTGGTTACTAATAAATCTAACAGGAAAGTTGGTGACTCTATCCTCTAATAGATTATTAGTGTTTGTTTGAATTATTTGATTAGATTTTTCAAAACTATAACAGGTTTTTTTATTTAAATCTCTTTCAGTTAATATAAAACTATCAGATGTTGCATTGTATACGATATCATTTGAAACCCATTTAGGCGCAATTACTTTATAGGTTTCTTCATATTCATATCGATAATATTTTGAAGTATTTGAAGGGTCATAACTATTAACATTTATCTGAACACCTTTTTCTCCTTGTTGATTTGTTATAACAGAGGTATTTAAACTCTCGATATTGCTTTCAGTTGTTAAAGTTTGAGTTGTTGATATGTATTCTCTTCCGTTTGCTGTAATAATATGTAATTGATACGTTTTATTTGGTAATGCTTTAAACTCATTGTCAGAAATATATTTGTTTCCATCCTCATGAAAATTAAATTCGTTATTTAGTTCATCAGTTATATAAACTGTGGCACCCGTTTCAAAAGTGGGAATAACATCTTCAAATCTATATGTTCTTGAAATTTTAATTTCTTGAAATTTTAATTCATTTGTTATTGTTGCTTCTATTACAATTGCATCTTCAAATGTATCCGTTTGAAGTGCATACGGGTCAACGCAACTATACAGTATACTTGACATTATCAAAAATGATAAAATTTTTATTTTTTTCATAATTAAAATTTAAAATTATAAGTAACTGTTGGTATTGGTATTGAAAAAATGGATGTTTTGTAAGCTTTTAATTTTCCATCATCTGTAACAAAAAACACAGAATAGGGATTATTTATTCCTAAGACGTTATATATGGATATATTTACAAAACTATGAGCTAATTTTTTTATTTTGTGATTTCCTTCAATATTTAGTCCAATGTCAAGTCGATAATAATCAGGAATTCTAAATTTATTTCTATCGCTATATAAAGTATAATTTGATCCATTAAATTCATATGCTCCAACAGGATAAGTAATTGGTCTTCCTGTCTGATAGATAAAATTACTTGAAAAACTATATCTTTTTGTAATTTTATAGTTCATTACTACACTTAAATCATGTGGTTTGTCGAAATTTGAAGGAAAATATTTTCCATTGTTAACTATCTCTTCATTGAATTCACTATCAAGTTTTACAAAAGATCTTGAGTAAGTATAACCTATCCAACCATTTAATTTTCCAGATGTTCTCTTTATTAAAAATTCAATACCATATGATTTTCCTTCTCCTTGAAGTAACTCTGTTTCAATATTTTGGTTAAGTAAAATATCTGCGCCTACTTTATAGTCTAAAAAATCTTTAGTTTTTTTAACATACCCTTCAATACTCAATTCTAGATTGTTCTTGTTGATGTTTTTAAAAATTCCAAAAGATATTTGATTAGCAATTTGTGGTTTGATATTTAGGTCAGAAAGTTTCCAAGTATCTGTTGGTGATTGAGTTGTATTATTGGATAAAAGGTGTATGTATTGAGAAGTTTTATCAAAACTCAATTTTAGTGACAAATCTTCCATAATTAAATATCTTGCAGATATTCGTGGTTCAATTGAATTATATTCTTTTATAACTTCATTATTTTTAAATTCTTTTACTTCAACAACTGTTGCCTCACTTAAAGGAAGGTTTTCTTCGTAAATGTTTTGAGTTGATTTACCTAAAGACAGAAAATTAGTAACACGAAATCCAAAATCGAAAGATAATTTCTCACTTATTTTTAAATTATCTGAAAGGAAAAATGCAGATTCCAATGCTCTTTCTTTATCTATTTTTATTGGAGTTAATAATGCATTCTTGTATGGAGTTAGTTCACCTGGCTTAATATTATAAAGTTTTGAATTTACACCGAAGTTTAGACTGTTTGATTTGTTAATTTTGTAATTAAAGTCTGAAATGAATTGAGTTTCATTAACTCTATATTGCAAATCGAAATTTTTATCAGAGCTAGATTCATAATTAATATTAAAAACATAATCACTATTTGATAAAGTTGTTCTTGTTTTTATTTTTGTATTAAATTTATGATTCCAATTTATAGAGACTAATCTGTTATTGTAGTTAAATAGTGAATCTGATGTAATACTATATTTGTCGTCACTGAAGTAAAGAGTAGTGGAAAGTGTGTTTTTTTCATTTATTAAATGATCATATTTTAACATTGCATCATAAAAAGACGCTTGACTTTTTTTTAGTTTTTCATTTTTCAATGAACGTAAAATCCATCCAGAATATGTAGCTCTTCCTGCAAAAAACAATGAAGATTTATCTTTTTTAATGGGCACTTCTCCCATTAAATTGCTTGTGACAGGTCCAATTCCTCCTTCTCCTGAGAGTTTGTTTTTGTTTCCGTTTTTTGTAGATATATCAAATACTGAAGAAAGTCGTCCTCCAAATTCTGCTGGGATACTTCCTTTGTAAATATCTGCTTTTTTTATGGAGAAAGGATTTACAGCTGAAAAAAAACCAAAAAAATGAGAGGAATTGTAAATAACAGCTTTGTCAATTAAAATTAAATTTTGATCTTCTTTTCCTCCTCTTACATTAAATCCAGCAGAGCCTTCGCCTGTTGTTTTGATTCCTGGTAGAATTGTGGCTACTTTAAAAATATCTCTTTCACCCAGAACTAAGGGTATGTTTTTTATATTTTCAATATCAATTGATGTTACTCCTGTTATTGTGGAGGAAATTTTTTCTTTAGCTTTTTGATTAATTATAACTTCTTCAATTAATTTTATATTTTCTTTTAAATTTATATTTAATATTCCATCATTATATATTACAATTTTCTTTGTATATTTTTTGTGTAACATTGATTCAACTTCAATAATGTTTAATCCTGATGGAAGATTAAGAGTAAAATACCCAGATTCGTTAGAAGTTGTTTTAATACCTCTGTTTTTTACGTTGATAACTACATTTGAGACACTTTTTTTATCGATATCAGTGATTAATCCAGACAGCTTCAAAGTTTTTTTACTATTTTTTTGTTGCTTGCCTATGTAATTTATTGTTTGTTGCTCTTTATTTGTTGATTCATACTCTTTTTCATATGTTGGTTTTTCAATTTCTCCAATAACATAATTATTTAGTTCATTGTTTTTGTTTCTTAAATTCAATAATTCATTTGGAAACTCACTGTATATGTATTGATTTTTTGATAGAATAATGTTATTAGATTCTATAAAATAATTAAAATCTGTTTCATCTAAAACAGTGTTCAAAATAATGTCAATTCCCTTTTTTGAAAAATTGTTTGATTTAAGAATTGTATCATTTTTAAACCAATCATCAGTATAATACATTTTATAAGATGTTTCGTTTTCTAATTTTGTTAGAATTGATTTTAAGTTTAGTTCTTTAAATTCAAATGAAATCTCATTGGATTGAGAATAACTCTTTGCAAATAAGAATATAACTATAAATATTGCGATAGAATTTTTCATTTAATTTAATAATTGATTTATGAATTTAATTAGCCCTACTTTAAATAGGTAATTATCGAATTTTTCTTGAATTTTATTTTGATTGTAATATGTGTTTATTTGTTTTTTATAGTTTGGAAAAATTGAGATAAGTTCTTTTTTTGAGTTTGCATTATATATTTTATCGCTAATTTTTAAATAGAACAATTTTTGATTATTAAAATCTGAATAAATTTTATTTCCGTCAATAATCTCTATTTTTGTTTTTTGGTGTTTTATTAAAAGTGTTATTTTATTTGAGTATATTATTTCTTCATAAAAACCTTTCAATTGTTTTGTTTGTAAGTCAATTTGGTTGGCACTATTCGTGTATTTTTTTTTATTAATTATAAAGCCATCAATTTTATTTGAATCTAATACTAGGGAATAAAAATCGCTCTGTTTTTTTGGTTTAACAAGTACATTGTCATTTACTATATCATATTTAATTAAGATATTGTCATAATTTTGATTGTCATAACTAATTGAACCTGATACAAAATTTTTATCTAAAAAAGGATGAATAGTGTCTGAAAGCGTTAAGTAATTATGATTATTGTGACGACCATTGAAAATTGCTAAAGTTTCTTCTTCAACTTTTTTATCAAATAAATCTGCAATACTTTGTTCATTATTTTTTTGAGAATACGAATTGGTTAACAAACAGAAATAAATGGAAAGTAAAAATGTATTTTTAATCATTTTTTAAAAAGTTTGATCAAAAATATAAAAAAAATCTTATAATAAGTATCTTTTAATTAGTTTATTTTAAACCAAAAACCCAACTCAACTAAACGAATTGGGGGTTTATCTTGTATTACTATTAAATTTTTATTTTAAAAAAAAATCAATTTTCAAAATCAAAATCATCCCAATTTATGGGGTCGTTGTAGTCGTCATCGCTTGGTGGAATTGCACCAGGCGGATTAAATAATTCCCATTCGTCCCATATATAATCTGATTTGTCAAAACTAGCGACCCAGTCTATAAAAAGTAATCTAAACTCTTCGATTTCTTTACGAATTAATTCAACATAATCGTTTGATGTAAAACTTTTATAATAGCGTAATCCACCAACAAAAACGTATAAATCCATAGCACATTGTCTTATGATTGCTGCGTTTTGCATTTTTATGCTATATAAGCCAACACTACTTGCACCAGCTAATTTTGCACAAATCATCATGCTGTCGCTCATCATCAAACCCGCTTGTGATTGTAAAAAATCATCATCTTCAGGAATAGCTTTTACCAAAGCTTCGACTTGTTTAAAAATGGTATCTGCTTTTTTTATTATTGGTGCATCTTCTTTCCTTTTTTTTGACATTTTTTAGTGTTTTTTAGTATTTTCAAATTTAATAGTTTTTTGTTTCCGCAACTATAAAAATGAAGTAGTCTTTAATTACTTATTTTTTTAAAAAAGTAAATCAACTTGATTGTTTATTCTTTCAATATAATAATCAATTTTTCGGTTGGCACGATTAAAAAACAAGTTTTGTTCCTTAATTCCTGATTGATTCAAAGATTTAGAATTTAGAATTTGCTGATTGAAAAACTGATACACATTTTTACAACTTTCTTTATTATCTGTAATGAAGTAACCTAATAATGTATATGGAATGAACATTGTGAGCTTTTCATTGGTTTCAATTAACATATTGTTGTTGAGTAAAATCAACTCATTATAATAAATGGAATAATTCGAATTAGACTTGTTTGATTTGTCTTTTATCAAATTCAAAATCCGTTTTAAATCTAAACATAATGCTTTAGCACTTTTAAAATTCAGTAAACCTGATTCGTAAAAATATAATATTTGTTGCAAGCTACTGTTTATGGTTGTGTCGTTCCAAACTTCCTTTACAGTAACTTTTTCATATATTTTTTTCAACTTTTGCATATGTTCCATAAACGATTCGTCAATAACAAAATTTTCAAAAGACACATTAGATTGATTCGGATTTAATAATGTCAACCAAACATAGGCTTTAAATTTAGAAATAATTGTTCCGTCCATAAAATAAAAAAGCGGAATGTCTTTTGCAGAATAATATAACGTTACACTTTCTTTATTTGCCAACTGTTCAATTCTTTCTGCCGATTTTTTAAAATAGGACAACATATCATTTAGCGAAGTAATTTCGATAGTTTTTTCAACAATTACTTTATCGTTTTTCAAAAACAATTTATCTAACGAAATGTTGAAATGATTTGCCATAAGTAATGTTTCATCAATAGAAAATTTACTCTTGCCCGAAACTCTTCGGTGTGCTGCATCATAGCTGCAATTTAATATTGCCGAAATTTCATTATTTAAGGAAGCTGAACTTGAAAGTTGCTTTCTAATTTCTTTTAAAAGTAGTTCTTGATTGGTCATGATTTGTGATAATCACAAATGTAAAAAATTTATTTATTATTTATCGCTAATTCAATTGTAATAATCACAATAGTTTTGACTTATAATTTAAAACTATTATTATGAAAAAAACAATGAAAAAAAATTTTGAATCTTTCAATTGGATGGATTTAAAAAGATATTCAAAAATTATTAATTTTTATTTAAGACGGAACTCTAAGTTTTTAATGCTTTTTTTAATTTCTTCATGTAGTGTTCAAAATGAAATAAATAAGGATGATTATCGCCATATTTCTAAAACATTTTCTGCTCAATTTTATGATAAGTTAGACACTGTTAATGTGCAATATAATACTAGTTTCTTTACTAGAAGTTTAATAAAAGAGTTTACAAATAATGACAATGTAGATTATACAAAACCAACTCAAATTCAAATTATTGATAACCAATTGTATTTAAAATTTAGTGATAAAAACAGCAAAAGCTATGTTCTAAAATTTTTTGGAAAATATTCAAAACGAAAGTTTGTTTTTTATACAAACTATGAAACAATAACATTTCCGGTTGTATTTACAACTAAACAGATCTCAAAATATTCAGTTTACTTATCTAAAGAAAATGAAATAATTTTTAAGAATTATAATGTAAACGAAGGTATGTTGTTACTATTTGGAGCTGGGACTTCATCTGATAAGAGTTATATATTTAAACTAATAAAATAATGAAAAAAATGATATTTTTAGTTTTGATTGCATTTAAGATGAATGCTCAAGACACTATAGTTTTTCCGAAAATAGATTTATATAAAAGAAATGTAATTGAGGTAAGCTATGGAAAACCATTAGGTCAGTTGTCAAACAAATACGAAAGTTCAACTACGACTGCATTATATTTTAGAACAAAAATTGGCAAACGACAGTTTGTAGATTTTGGTGCAGAGTTAAGCGGTATTATTAACGGAAATAGTATTAATTATAAGAAAGGTGCAGAAAACATACAATTAGATGGAAGTAAATCGGCCTTTTTCTTAGGTTTGCGTTACACCAGATTTTTAATTCAATCTAAAAACCAAAACTTCCATCTAGAGTCCAATTCAGGTATTGGTTGGAAGTATCTTCATTACTCTAAACCAGAAGCTGAAGCGTATGATGACATTGATTTGAAACCATCTTTAAATACTATTGCTGTTTCACAAGGTCTTAAGTTAGTTTTTCATGGTTTTGGATTGCATTGTTCTTATCAATATGCGCCCTATGATTTGTTTAATTCACAAGTTGAGAAAAATTTTGGTGGTTCATCAATCAATTTTGGACTTTCTGGAAGTTGGAATTTTTAAAATTATAATTAAAAAACCAAAAACCCCAACTCAACTAAATGAATTGGGGTTTTTTATATTATGAAAAGTAGACTATTCCGCTTTTGGAGCGTCTTTTTTCTCTTCTCTTGGAGGTCTTGGTAAAAGAGCTTTTCTAGAAACTTTTTCTTTTCTAGTTTTTGGATCAACACCTAAGTATTTCACCATAAATACATCACCCATATTTACTACATCAGAAACATTCTCAGTTCTTTCCCAAGCTAATTCAGATACGTGTAATAAAACTTCGTTTCCTGGAGCAGCAGTATATTCTACAACAGCACCAAAATCTAACATTTTAATTACTTTCACTTCATAAGCTTCGCCCATTGCTGGTTTGAAGATAATTGAGTCAATTTTAGCTAAAACTGCTGCAATTCCGTCTGGATCTGTTCCAAGGATTTCAACAACACCTTGTTCGTCAACTTCGTTAATAACAATTGTAGTTCCTGTAGCTTTTTGTAATTCTTGAATTACTTTTCCTCCAGGTCCAATTAAAGCACCAATAAAATTACCAGGAATTGTTCTTGTGATAATTTTTGGAGCATGTTTTTTAACATCTGCTCTTGGTGTGGCAATTGTTTCAGTGATTTTTCCTAAAATGTGCATTCTACCATCACGTGCTTGACCTAATGCTTGTTCCATAATGTCGTATCTCAATCCTTCAATTTTGATATCCATTTGGCAAGCAGTGATTCCGTCTTTTGTTCCAGTTACTTTAAAGTCCATATCGCCTAAGTGATCTTCATCACCTAAGATATCTGAAAGAACTGCAAAATTTTGACCATCTGTAATTAATCCCATAGCAATTCCAGAAACTGGTTTTACCATTTGAACTCCAGCATCCATCAATGCCATTGTTCCAGCACAAACTGTAGCCATTGAAGACGAACCGTTAGATTCTAGTACTTCAGATACAATTCTAATTGTGTAAGGACAATCTGCTGGAATCATATTTTTCAAAGCACGTTGTGCTAAATTTCCGTGACCAACTTCTCTTCTTGAAGTTCCTCTTAAAGGTTTAGCTTCTCCAGTTGAAAATGGTGGGAAATTATAATGTAAGTAGAATTTTTCTTCTCCTTGTTCTGATGGCGAATCGATTTGGTTAGCTTCTCTTGAAGTTCCAAGAGTTACAGTTGCCAAAGCTTGAGTTTCACCACGAGTAAATAAAGATGAACCGTGAACAGAAGGTAAATAATCAGTTTCACACCAAATTGGTCTGATTTCTGTAGTTTTTCTTCCGTCTAAACGAATTCCTAATTCAAGGATTACGTTACGAACTGCTTCTTTATTAGTTTTATAGAAATATTTAGATACTAAATCTCCGTCAGCAGCTAATTCTTCTTCTGTAAATAAAGCTTTAACTTCTTCTTTAACTTCTGCGAATGCTGCACTTCTTTCGTGTTTAGCCGAACCTACTTTTGCAATAGCATAGATTTTATCGTATGCTGCAGCTTTTACTTTTTTGTAGATTTCTTCATTTTCTTTTTCACCTTCGTAAGTACGTGTTTCTTTTTTGCCAAAAGCTTCTTGTAAACGCAATTGAGCATGAATTTGTACTTTGATTGCTTCGTGAGCAAATTTGATAGCTTCTACCATTTCTGCTTCTGAAATTTCTTTCATTTCTCCTTCAACCATCGCAACAGAATCTAAAGAAGCGCCAATCATCATGTCGATGTCAGATAATTCTAATTGAGTTCTACTTGGGTTGATTACAAATTTACCGTCTACACGTGCAACACGTACTTCAGAAATTAAATTGTAAAAAGGAATGTCTGAAACTGCTAATGCTGCTGATGCTGCTAAACCTGCTAAAGCATCTGGCATAACATTTTCATCGTGAGACATTAATTGAATCATTACTTGCGTTTCAGCATGATAATCGTCTGGGAAAAGCGGACGTAAAACACGGTCAACTAAACGCATTGTTAATACTTCGCTATCACTAGGACGTGCTTCTCTTTTGAAAAATCCACCAGGAAAACGTCCTGCAGCTGCAAATTTTTCACGGTAATCTACTGTTAAAGGTAAAAAATCAACAGATGGGTTTGATGTTCTTGCAGATACAGCTGTTGCTAAAAGCATACAGTCGCCACATCTTACAACAACAGAACCATCGGCTTGTTTTGCTAATTTACCTGTTTCGATTGTGATGCTTCTGCCATCACCTAAATCGATTGTTTCTTGGGTTACTTTTGGAATCATAAAATTTAATTCGTTTAAACTATTAGGTTAGTTGTGTTGTAGTTGTTGTGTAGTAGTTGTTTGTAACCCAATGAAAAACCAAAACTTTTCTTATTTATATTCTTATTATTTTTAAAACAAAAAGAGGCGCAAAAGCACCTCTTAATATATGTATTATTTTCTAATACCTAATTCTTTAATTAACTCACGATATTTTACAACATCTTTCTTTTTCAAGTAGTCAAGAAGACTTCTTCTTTTACCTACTAAAAGAACTAATGAACGCTCTGTGTTATAATCGTGACGATTTTTTTTCAAGTGCTCTGTTAAGTGAGAGATTCTAAAAGTGAACAATGCAATTTGTCCTTCTGTAGAACCTGTGTTTTCAGCTTTTCCTCCGTGTTTAGCGAAGATTTCAGCTTTTGTTTCTTTACTTAAATACATTCCAATATTATTTTAAATGATTATTATGTATGAATGGAGATTTTCTCAATTCGTGTGCAAAGGTAATTAAATAATTAACAATTACAAATTAACAATTAAAAATTATACAGCAACAACTCCTTTAATATGTGGATGCGGATCATATCCTTCTAAAGTAAAATCTTCAAAGGTAAAATCAAATATATTTTTCACATTAGGGTTTAATATCATTTTAGGAAGTGGTTTTGGTTCGCGAGATAATTGTAATTCTACTTGTTCAAAATGATTGTTGTATATATGTGCGTCTCCAAAAGTGTGAATGAATTCGCCAACTTGTAAATCACAAACTTGTGCTATCATCATAGTAAATAATGCATAAGACGCAATGTTGAATGGAACTCCTAAGAAAATATCGGCACTTCTTTGATATAATTGGCAAGATAATTTCCCATCAGCAACATAAAACTGAAAGAACGCATGACATGGCGGTAAAGCCGCTTTTCCGTTGGCAACATTTTCAGAAAATGATTTGGATGTGTCAGGTAAAACCGATGGATTCCAAGCCGAAACCAACATTCTTCTACTATTTGGATTGGTTTTTAACGTATCAATTAACTCTGTAATTTGATCAATTTCTTCACTGTTCCAATTGCGCCATTGATGACCATAAACTGGACCTAAATCGCCATTTTCATCTGCCCATTCATCCCAAATCTTTACACCATTTTCTTTTAAATAACCAATATTGGTATCGCCATTCAAAAACCACAATAATTCATAAATTATTGATTTTAGATGTAACTTTTTTGTAGTAACCATTGGGAAGCCATCAGCTAAATCAAAACGCATTTGATATCCAAAAACACTTTTGGTTCCTGTTCCTGTGCGGTCGCCTTTTTGAGTTCCGTTTTCTAAAACGTGTTTTACTAAATCGTGGTATTGTTTCATTTTCTTATGTTTAAAAGTTGCGGGTTTTGATTTTCGAGTTTTTATAGCGGGTTTTTAACTAGTAACCCGAAACTCGAAACATTCAAACCGTTTACGATTCGCGTTTAGAAATTTCATCTCTAATTCTTGCAGCTTTTTCATAATCCTCATCTTGAACGGCACTTTCTAAAAGTTCGTGAAGTTCAGATAAACTTAGTTTTGCATAAGAATTATCAGGTTTCGAATCGTTTTCTATTCCGAAAGTTTCAGGAGTTGAAAGCGCGCCGTCATCTTCTGCATTTTCATTATCAGATGGATTTGCATTCAAATAAATTCCTGCTTTGTCAAGAATGTTTTTATAAGTAAAAATTGGTGCAGAAAAACGTAATGCTAATGCAATAGCATCGGAAGTTCTTGCGTCGATAATTTCTTCAATTTTGTCTCTTTCACAAATGATACTGGAATAGAACACACCATCAACTAGTTTGTGAATGATGACTTGTTTAACTACAATATCAAATCGGTCTGCAAAACTTTTAAATAAATCGTGCGTTAATGGTCTTGGTGGTTTGATTTCCTTTTCTAAAGCTATTGCGATGGATTGTGCTTCAAAAGCTCCAATAACAATTGGTAGTTTTCTTTCTCCATCAACTTCATTTAAAATCAAGGCATAAGCTCCATTTTGGGTTTGACTATATGAAATTCCTTTTATGGTAAGTTTTACTAAACTCATTTTTATATTTTATCAAATTTTGAAAACAATAATACTGTGTATCTGTATTGATTGCAAAGTAACAAAAAACTTTCTCTTTTTTAAACAAAAAAATAAGCTACCTAAAAATAATTTCAGATAGCTTATCACGTTTGAGTTAGTTTTATTTTTACACTTCGACTTTAGTTTATATTGAGCGTAGTCGAAATGCCAGTGAGACAAATTTAGAATTTGGTTTAATTATTTTGTGCTTTAAATTCTTTTAATTTTTGAGTCAATCTTGGAACAATATCTAAAGCATCGCCCACAATTCCGTAGTCAGCCACTTTGAAAAATGGTGCTTCGGCATCGGTGTTGATAACCACTTTTACTTTAGAAGAGTTGATTCCAGCAATGTGTTGGATAGCTCCAGAAATACCTACTGCAATGTATAAATTACTTGCAACTGGTTTTCCTGTTTGACCAACGTGCTCACTGTGAGGACGCCATCCAATATCAGATACTGGTTTAGAACAAGCTGTTGCTGCTCCAAGAACCGATGCTAATTCTTCTAACATTCCCCAATTTTCTGGACCTTTCATTCCGCGTCCACCAGAAACTACAATGTCGGCATCTGCGATAGTTACTTTTCCTGTAGATTTTTCTACTGATTCAACCTTTACTGAAAAATCAGCATCGTTTAATGTTGGTACAAAATCTTCTTCTGATAAAGATGAAGCATTTTCAACTAAACCAAAAGAGTTTTTGCTGATTGAAAGTACTTTTACATCTGTTGCAATTTCTGTGATATTGAAAGCTTTATTTGAAAAAGCAGTTCTTTTTACTTGAAATGGTGAAGTTGAAAGTGGTAATCCAACAACATTTGATGCAAAACCAGCTTCTAATCCAACGGATACAAGAGGAGCAAGGTATAAGCTGTCTGTTGTTGATGAAAGTACGATTACTTTTGCACCCTCTTTTTGTGCAGCTTGTTTTACTACATCGGCATAAGCTTTTGCACTAAAATTAGCTAACTTATCGTTTGTTACTTTCAAAACTTTATCTACACCATATTTAGATAACTCAGAAACATTTACTGCGTTAACTGTTACAGCGGTTACTGTTGTGCCAAGTGATTCGGCTACTTTTTTTGCATAAGACGCTAATTCGAAAGCTACTTTCTTGAATTTTCCGTCTGCTGATTCTGCATATATTAATACTGACATTTTTTTTTAGTTTAAAAGGTTAAAAAAAGGTTTGAGCGTTTAAAAGGTTAAAAGTTTTGTTCAAAAACTTGCAACCCGAAACTCGCAACCCGAAACTAGATTACTTTCGCTTCGTTGTGTAAAGCACTTACTAATCCATCTAAATCATCAGCAGAAAACAATTTCACTGCTGATTTTGCTGCTGGTTTTTCAAATTTCACCGCTTTAGTATTAGTGTCAGCAGTTACTGGCTCAAGTACAGTTAATACTTTAGTTCTTGCTGTCATAATTCCTCTCATATTTGGAATACGTAGGTCTTTTTCTTCAACCAATCCTTTTTGTCCACCTACAATTAATGGTAATGATGCAGAAACAATCTCTTTTCCGCCATCAATTT
The DNA here is from genome assembly GCF_027484205.1 of Flavobacterium sp. Taxonomy (GTDB): domain Bacteria; phylum Bacteroidota; class Bacteroidia; order Flavobacteriales; family Flavobacteriaceae; genus Flavobacterium. The sequence continues at coordinate 148,761 of NZ_JAIXUB010000025.1, read as the reverse complement.
CTCTTCCTACTTTTGCAGAAGTTCCATCAACGGTCATTTCAACAGCAGAATTTACAAAGTTGTAACCTAATAAACCTGCTAACATTCCAGGAACCATTCCGCCATTGTAATCTAATGACTCTTTTCCACAAATTACTAAGTCATAACCACCAGATTTTACAACTTCTGCTAATTGTTTTGCTACAAAAAAACCATCAGTTGGAGTTGCATTTACACGAATGGCTTCGTTCGCTCCAATAGCCAAAGCTTTTCTTAAAGTTGGTTCTGTATCTGGTCCGCCAACATTTACAACTGTTACGTTTGCTGCTTGTTGTTCTTGAAACCAAATAGCTCTAGTTAATCCGAATTCATCATTTGGATTGATAACATACTGAACTCCGTTGGTGTCAAATTCAGAATCGCCATTCACGAAGTTGATTTTTGAAGTAGTATCAGGCACATGGCTGATGCAAACTAATATTTTCATTATATATTTTTTAAAAAGTTTTTTCTGAGTGTAAAAGTATAAAATATATTTCGAATATTTATATGCGCGCATACTATTTTTTTAAAAAAAGTCAGTATTATATCGATTTCGCTGATATTGCTTGAAACCAAAACAGAAGATTTAACTTTTGTTGAATTAAAAAACCATTGGCTTACTGCTACATTATTTAGGTTTAATATGTTTTTTTATCATTTTTAATTTTTACTTTTGCTATCCAAAATAGATTTTAAGAAACAATATATATGAGAACGATACAATTTAGAGAAGCGATTGCCGAAGCGATGAGTGAAGAAATGCGTCGCGATGAAGCCGTATATTTAATGGGTGAAGAAGTTGCCGAATATAATGGTGCCTACAAAGCGTCAAAAGGAATGCTTGATGAATTCGGACCAAAAAGAGTAATTGATACTCCAATTGCTGAGTTAGGTTTTGCAGGAATTGCAGTGGGCTCAGCTATGAACGGTTGTCGTCCAATTGTGGAATACATGACTTTTAATTTTTCGTTAGTTGGTATTGACCAAATTATAAATAATGCAGCTAAAATGCGTCAAATGTCTGCTGGACAATTTCCAATGCCGATGGTTTTTCGTGGTCCAACAGCATCTGCGGGACAATTAGGAGCAACACACTCACAAGCTTTTGAAAATTGGTTTGCCAATACTCCAGGTTTAAAAGTGGTAGTTCCATCTACAGTTTATGATGCTAAAGGTTTGTTGAAAGCAGCAATTCGTGATAATGATCCAGTTATTTTCATGGAATCTGAACAAATGTATGGTGATAAAGGTGAAGTGCCAGATGGAGAATACATTATTCCATTAGGAGTTGCCGATGTTAAAAGAGAAGGATCAGATGTAACTATAGTTTCTTTTGGAAAAATTATTAAAGAGGCATTTATTGCTGCTGACGAATTAGCTAAAGAAGGTATTTCATGTGAAATTATCGATTTAAGAACGGTTCGTCCTATGGACTATGATGCAATCATTAATTCTGTTAAAAAAACAAATCGTTTAGTAGTTCTTGAAGAAGCTTGGCCTTTTGCAAGTGTGGCTTCAGAAATCACTTATATGGTTCAAGAAAGAGCTTTTGATTATCTTGATGCGCCAGTTCAAAGAATCACAACTGCGGATACACCTGCGCCATATTCACCAACTTTATTAAAAGAATGGTTACCAAATGCGCAAGATGTTGTTAAAGCTGTAAAAAAAGTAATGTACAAATAATATATTCTATTATATTTGAAGCTTCATCGAGGAATCTTGATGAAGCTTTTTTTTTAAATTTATTTCAAGGAACTTTTATATGTCGAAAAAACTTTACTTCTCAATTTTATTTGTAATTGTTTTTACAAATTTTATATTCTCTCAAACTAAAGTTAGTGGAATTGTTGTTGATAAAAAAAATCAACCTGTTTCTTTTGCAAGTTTAGTTTTTAAAGGTTCAAACGAAGGAGTTGTTAGTAATGAGGATGGGAGATTTTACATGGAATCTAAAAATAATTACACCGCACTTCAAATTTCATTTGTTGGGTATGTAAGTCGCGAGTTTGAATTGCCTAAATCTGTAAATTATGATTTGAAGATTGTTTTAAATGAAGAGCAAGTCATAAAAGAAGTTATAGTTTACTCAGGAAAAACATCGAAAAAAAACAATCCAGCCTTAGATATTTTGAGAAAAATTTGGGAGCGAAAAAGAAAGAATGGACTAAAAATGTTTAATCAATATCAATATGAAAAATATGAAAAAGTTGAATTTGATTTAAATACTATTGATAGTGCTTTCATGAAAAGTAAAATTTTCAAAGGAATGGAATTTGTTTTCGATAAAGTTGATACATCAAAAGTTACAGGTAAAACCTATCTTCCAATGTTTATTAACGAGGCTTTGTCTGATGTTTATGGCGATAATGTAAAAGGGAAAGTAAAAGAAATTCTAAAGGCAAACAAAAATTCAGGATTAACGAATGGTGACGGTGTAAACACGTTTATCAAGGATTTATATAATGACTATGATATTTACAATAATTACTTAAACTTTTTTGATAAAAGTTTCACTAGTCCGCTATCAAGAACAGGAATAGATGTTTATAATTATAGATTAGCAGACAGCGCATTTGTTGATAATAAGTGGTGTTATAATATAGTTTTTTATCCACGAAGAAAAAACGAACTTACTTTCAAAGGTGATTTTTGGGTTAATGATACCACTTTCGCAATAAAGAACATCAATATGGCAGTTACAAAAAGTGCCAATATTAACTGGGTAAAAGAAATATATATAGAACAAGAATTCGAAGTATTAAACGATTCCGTTTTTTTACTAACTCGTGATCATATGATGTCTGATTTTGCACTCAACAAAAAAGAGTCTTCTAAAGGAGTTTATGGAAAACGAACAACATTGATTAGAAATCATAAGTTCAACGAAGAAAAACCCGATAAATTTTATAAAGAAGAGGTAAATTATATAGATAATGCAGTTTATGCAAGATCAGATGAGTATTGGAATGAAAATCGATTTGAAAAACTCAACAAAGACGAAGAGGGAATTTATAAAATGCTTGACACTTTAAAAACGGTCAAGAAATTTAAACAAATGTATAATTTAGTTTCTATTCTTGGAAGTGGTTATATTGAAATCGGGAATTTTGATTATGGACCTATTTTTTCAACGTTTGGATACAATGAAGTCGAAGGCATACGTTTGCGCGTTGGTGGAAGAACTTATTTTGGTCCAAATGATTCATGGCGACTTCAAGGTTATACTGCTTATGGATTTGACGACAACAAATTCAAATATGGTTTGTCAGGAAAATGGATGATTGATAAGAAAAATAGAATCATTATCTCAGGAGGAAATCGTCGTGATGTTGAACAAATTGGCGCAAGTCTAACCACTACGAATGATGTTCTAGGAAGAAGTTTTGCTTCTTCAAGTCTTTTTAGTTCGGGAAGTAATGGAAAGTTAACAAACATTAATTTAACAACGGCTTCATTCGAAATTGAACCAATTAAAAATTTAGTCCTTCAAACAGGTTTTTCATATCGCACACTTGAATCAGCGTCTGATACTTTCAGTTTAGATTATTATACAGATAATACTTTAACAACTACTAAAAGCGAAGTAAAGCAGTCAGAAATAAATCTTCAGGTTGAATACACACCTAAAAGAAAAACTATTGGATATGGAGTGGAACGAAGAAATGTGGATAGTCCATTCAGTACTTTTTTTGTAAATTATAGTCAAGGTTTCAAAGGATTCATCGATAGTGATTTTGACTATCAAAAACTTCAGTTATATTATAAACAACCTATAACAATTGGACCATTAGGAAGAACAAATCTAACCATGGAATTAGGTAAAACATTTGGTCAAATTCCATTAGGATTGATGAGTGTTGTACCAGGAAATCAAACATATTTCATCATTGGAAATACATTCAGTAATCTTAATTTCTATGAATTTGTAGCCGATGAATATGCTACGCTACAATGGGAACATAATTTTCAAGGAAGATTATTGTCAAGAATTCCATTAATGAAAAAATTAAATTGGAGAGAAATCATAGGAATTAGAACAGTTTACGGAACTGTTTCTGATGAAAATAGAGCAATAAATGCATCAGGATTGACATATGTTTCGCCAGAAAAACCTTATTGGGAATACAGCGCAGGAATAGGAAATATATTTAAGGTTTTCCGAATTGATTTCGGTTGGAGAGGAAACTACAGAAATCTTCCAGACACCAATAATTTTACAATAAAAGGAGAGTTTGGATTCTATTTTTAATTCAATCTGAACTTGTTTCAAATTCTTTTATTTCAATATTTTTGTTTTGAAGCTTTCTCCTGCTTTCCATTTCAATAATTTATCAAAATGGCTATTTTTGTAAAAAGTAAAAAGAGCTTCTATGGTCGCTTTTTCACTTTAACAAAAATTAGCCATTTTCAATAAATTGATTTTCATTTCACTCAGGGCTAAACTATGCAGCAAGCAATCACATTTTTATCTTCAAAAGACGAAATTCTAAAAAATATTTTAGAAAAATTTGGTAATCCAATTATACAAAAACGTCAAGAAGGATTCGCTTCCATGTGTCATATAATTTTAGAGCAACAAGTTTCTATTGCTTCTGCAAAAGCATGTTATATTAAAATTGAAAATTATTTTAGAAGTATATCACCAGAAATAATAATTAATGCTTCAAATGAAGAATTAAGAAGTTGCGGTGTTTCACGACAAAAGATAATTTATCTAAAAGATTTGGCTTCAAAAGTTATTTCAAAAGAAATAGATTTCGATACTTATGCTACTAAATCGGAAGAACAAATCCGTAAAGAACTCATAACTATAAAAGGCGTAGGGAATTGGTCAATCGAAGTTTACCTTATGTTTTGTTTACAATCGTCAGATATAATTCCTCTTGGAGATATTGCCATTAAAAATACTTTAAAAGAATTATACAACTGCCAAACTTATGAAGAAATGGAACAAGTTTCTAATCATTGGAAACCATATCGAACCTTTGCATCATTTGTTATTTGGCATTATTATCTCAAGAAAAGAGGTAAAATCTAAATTATTTTTTAAAAAATTTAGCATCTAAACTGTATTTTCCTGGTCCAGTAAAAAATAAGCCTAAGTAAATCATAAAATAAATAAAGGCGGTATTAAATTCATATCCGTGTTCTCCTTTATCTAAAACAGCACCAGGAAAAATCACTGTAAAAATATAACCCATACAAAATAATAGAAAAAACGAACTTACTCTGGTAAATAATCCAACAATCAACAACACACTACAGAAAAATTCGGCAAAAACAGTTAATGCCAACGGAATTGCTCCATTCATCCCCAGAAAACTAACATTCTTTGCCCAGAATTCATCAACAACTAGTTCGTTAAAATGAATTAATTTTTCATAGCCAATAAAGCCCATCAAGAGTCCAATTATTAATCTGATAAGTAATAATCCTAAATCAATGTTTAGTGGTTGTACTGAAAATAGTTTTAGTTTTTTCATTTAATTTTAGTTTAATAAAAGTCCAAGATTCAGACTTAATTGTTTAGTTATAAAACAAATATATAATCTTTTTGCTAATTGTAAAATCAATATCGTGCTAAAAAACTAAAAATCACTTCTTGGATGCGTATTTTTTTTAAAAAATTATTGTAAAACCTTAATGTTTACGTACTTTTGCACTCCAAAAAAATTAGAATATAATGACAGCAGATAAATTAAAAACGTTCGATGTTTTAATCGAAATACCAAGAGGTAGTAGAAATAAATATGAATATGATTTTGCTATAAAAAGAATGCGTTTTGATAGAATGTTATTCTCATCGATGATGTATCCAGCAGATTATGGTTTTATTCCGCAAACATTAGCACTTGATGGTGATCCATTAGATGTATTGGTTTTAATTAACGAACCAACTTTTCCAGGTTGTGTAATAGAGGTAAAACCAATTGGAGTTTTTCATATGGCAGATGATAAAGGTCCAGATGAGAAAATAATTTGTGTTCCTGTCTCTGATCCAATATGGAATACTTTAGAAAATTTATCTGATATCAATCCACACCTATTAAAAGAAATTGAACATTTCTTTCAAGTTTATAAAGACTTAGAAAACAAACAAGTAGATGTTGAAGGTTGGGGAGATGTTACCGAAGCATACAGAATCATTAAAGAATGTATCGAACGTTTTGAAGCGATACCTGATCGTCCTAAAGGATTATTCAGTATAAAAAGTTAATAACATTATTAATAAAAGACAATTTAGATAAATTTAAATTGTCTTTTTTTTTATATGTTTGTTAACATTAACAAACATTAACAACCTATCTAATTAGTTTATTATGAATGAATTTATGATTTATGTGCCAATAGTTATGGCATTAATAGGATTAGCTTTTATGGCAATCAAAAGATCTTGGGTTTTAAAGCAAGATGCTGGTGATGGTAAAATGAAAGAAATTTCAGATTACATCTACGAAGGTGCATTAGCTTTCCTAAAAGCAGAATACAGATTATTAGCTTTCTTCGTAGTAGGAGCAAGTATTGTTTTGGCAGGAATTACTTATATTCCGGGTGTAAAGACACATTTATTAATAGTTATAGCTTTCGTTTTCGGAGCATTTTTCTCGGCTTTAGCGGGAAATATGGGAATGAAAATTGCAACAAAAACTAACGTAAGAACTACACAAGCAGCTCGTACTAGTTTGCCACAAGCATTAAAAGTTTCTTTTGGTGGTGGAACTGTTATGGGATTAGGAGTTGCAGGTTTAGCAGTTTTAGGTTTAACAGGATTCTTTATTATATTATTCCAATATTTCATGAAAGGTGTTTGGACTTCTACTGAAGACATGACTATCGTTCTTGAAACTCTTGCTGGTTTCTCTCTTGGAGCAGAATCTATCGCTTTGTTTGCTCGTGTTGGTGGTGGTATTTATACAAAAGCTGCTGATGTAGGTGCTGACTTAGTAGGTAAAGTAGAAGCTGGAATTCCAGAAGATGATCCAAGAAACCCTGCTACAATTGCAGATAACGTTGGAGATAACGTGGGTGACGTTGCTGGTATGGGTGCCGATTTATTTGGTTCTTATGTTGCAACAGTTCTTGCTGCAATGGTTCTTGGTAATTATGTTATCAAAGACATGGGTGGTAAAATCGAAGACGCTTTCGGTGGAATTGGACCAATTTTATTACCAATGGCAATCGCTGGTTTCGGAATTTTATTCTCTATCATTGGTACAATGTTAGTGAAAATATCAAGTGATGATGCAAAAGAAAAACAAGTTCAAGGTGCTTTAAATGTTGGAAACTGGGTTTCTATTGTCTTAACAGCAATTGCATGTTTTGGTTTGGTAAAATATATGTTGCCAGAAATGATGCAAATGGAATTCTACGGTGAAGGATTAAAAGAAATTTCTTCAATGAGAGTTTTCTATGCAACAATCGTAGGTTTAGTAGTTGGTGGAGTTATTTCTTCAGTAACAGAATATTATACAGGTTTAGGTACAAAACCAGTTTTGGCAATTGTACAAAAATCTTCAACTGGTGCAGGAACTAACGTAATTGCTGGTTTAGCAACAGGTATGATTTCAACTTTCCCAACAGTATTATTATTTGCTGGAGCTATTTGGGCTTCTTACGCATTTGCTGGTTTTTATGGTGTAGCTCTTGCTGCTTCTGCAATGATGGCAACTACAGCTATGCAATTAGCAATCGATGCATTCGGACCAATCTCTGATAACGCTGGTGGAATCGCTGAAATGAGTGAATTGCCAAAAGAAGTTCGTACACGTACAGATATTTTAGATTCAGTTGGTAACACAACTGCTGCAACTGGAAAAGGTTTTGCAATCGCTTCTGCTGCTTTAACATCATTAGCTTTATTTGCGGCTTATGTAACCTTTACAGGAATTGATGGTATTAACATCTTCAAAGCTCCAGTACTAGCAATGTTATTTGTTGGAGGTATGATTCCTGTAGTGTTTTCTGCTTTAGCAATGAATTCAGTTGGTAAAGCTGCAATGGATATGGTATATGAAGTACGTCGTCAGTTCAAAGAAATTCCAGGAATTATGGAAGGAACTGGAAAACCTGAATATGGTAAATGTGTTGAGATTTCTACAAAAGCAGCATTACGTGAAATGATGTTACCAGGAATTTTAACTATTGGTTTCCCAATTGCAATCGTTTTATTAGGTAAATTAGTTTATGGAGATAATAACCAATTAATTGCTGAAATGTTAGGTGGTTATATGGCTGGAGTTACCGTTTCTGGTGTACTTTGGGCTGTGTTCCAAAATAACGCTGGTGGTGCTTGGGATAACGCTAAAAAATCATTCGAAGCTGGTGTTGAAATCAACGGTGAAATGACATACAAAGGTTCTGATGCTCATAAAGCTGCCGTAACTGGTGATACTGTTGGTGATCCATTTAAAGATACTTCTGGTCCATCAATGAACATTTTAATCAAATTAACGTGTTTAATTGGTTTAGTAATTGCTCCAATTTTAGGTAACGGACATTCTGATGCTGCAAAAGCTTCATGTTGTGCTCCAACTGAAAAATGTACTTCAATGACTAAAGAAGAATGTGTTGCTAAAGGTTGTACAAATACTTCTTGTGAACACATTAAAGGTGAAGCTACAGGAAAATGTGATATGAGTAAATGTGCTACAATGACCAAGGACGAATGTGCAGCAATGTGCGACAAAAATGGTTGTTCAGCAGAAGACAAAGCTAAGTGTATGGCTATGTATGATGAAAATGGTAAATTTAAAGGTGAAGTAAAAGAAAATATTTCACTTAAAGTTATCATGGAAAAAGTAAGCAACGATAAAGTTAAAGCTACTGTTACTAAAACAAATAATGGTAAAGTAACTGAAGAAATTATCGAAGGAACTGAAGCTGAAGTAAAAGCTAAAGTTGACGCCATAAAATAATAGAATAAAATATTTTTATAAAATGCCTCGTCTCGTTCTTTAAAACGAGATGAGGTTTTTTTTATGGTTTTTTATGTAAATTTAGCCAATGATAATTTCGAATACTTATGTTTAAAAAACTTCTATTTTTATTGCTTTTGATGATAAATGTTTCGTTTTCTCAGAATCAATTACCGTTAATTCCGCAACCAAAATCAATTGTATTAGGAAAAGGAAGTTTTGTTTTAACTAATAAAACTGTTATTCAATCAGATGAAGACTCGTTTGAAGCAAAGTATTTACAAGAAATCATAAAACAACAACTAGGATTAGATTTAAAAATTGTGACTTCCACTAAAGCACATTCTAGAATTATTTTTGCAAATAAAATTATTGAAGAAAAAAAGAATTTTAAAGAATGGTATACTTTATCTATTTCTAAAAATGATGTGATTATAACCGCAACTGAAGATCACGGAATTTTCTACGGAATTCAAACACTGTCGCAACTTCTTCCCATAGAAAAGTCATCCGAAGTTAAACTTCCTTGTTTAACAATAATAGACGAACCAAATTATTCTTGGCGTGGAATGCATCTCGATTGTGCTAGGCATTTTTTTCCAAAAGAATTTATCAAAAAATACATCGATTATTTAGCAATGTATAAAATGAATACGTTTCATTGGCACTTAACAGACGATCAAGGTTGGCGTATTGAAATAAAAAAATATCCGAAACTTACCGAAGTTGGCGCATGGAGAAATGGTTCCATGATTGGGCATTATTCCGACCAAAAATTTGATGACAAACGTTATGGCGGATTTTACACTCAAGACGATATTAAAGAAATTGTAACTTATGCAAATCAACGGCACATTACTATAGTTCCTGAAATTGAAATGCCTGGACATGCTATGGCGGCATTGGCGGCATATCCTGAATACTCTTGTACTGGAGGACCATTTGAAGTAGGAAAAACTTGGGGAGTTTTAGACGATGTGTTTTGCCCTAAAGACGAAACTTTTACTTTTTTAGAGAATATTTTAACTGAAGTTATCGATTTATTTCCTTCAAAATATATTCATATAGGTGGCGATGAGTCACCAAAAGTCCGTTGGAAAGTGTGTCCGAATTGCCAAAAAAGAATTAAAGATGAACACTTAAAAGACGAACACGAATTGCAAAGTTATTTTATTCAAAGAATTGAAAAATTCGTAAACACAAAAGGAAGAAAAATAATTGGTTGGGACGAAATCCTCGAAGGCGGATTGGCTCCAAATGCAGCAGTAATGAGTTGGCGTGGAACTGAAGGAGGAATTGCAGCTGCCAAACAAAATCATTTTGTAGTAATGTCGCCAGGTTCACATTGTTATTTTGATCATTATCAAGGTGAACCAAAAAACGAACCTATAGCTTTTGGCGGTTATACAACAGTTGAAAAAGTATATTCTTTCAATCCAACTCCAAAAGAATTATCACAAGAGGAAGCAAAGTATATTCTTGGTGCTCAAGCCAATCTTTGGACAGAATATATTGAAACTCCAAGTCATGTAGAATATATGATTTTTCCTAGAGTGTTGGCTTTATCTGAAGTACTTTGGGGAACTTCGAAACCAGAAAAATATTCCGATTTTCAAAATAGAGTAATACAACATTTTGATGTTTTTGATAAAAAAGGTATCAATTACAGCAAATCAATTTTTGAAATTACCACTAAAGCATCTCAATCTATAAGTCATGATGGTATTTTATTTGAATTAAAATCTGCAACAAATACTAATGGAATTCGTTATACGACTGATGGTTCTAATCCTAATTTGAATTCAAAAGAATATTCCAATCCATTAGAAGTTACAAAAAGTCAAACTATAAAAGCAGCACTTTTTGAAAACGGAAAACAAAAAAGTGCTACTATTGAACAAAAGTTTTACTCAAGTAAAGCATTAGGAAAAAAGATAACTTTAGTTAATCAACCTCATGAAAATTACAGTATTGGTGGAGCATTTACGTTGGTTGATGGAATTATTGGTAACAGAAGTAAATTTGGTAGAGATTGGCTTGGTTTTTCAGGAAAAGACTTAGATGCAACAATCGATTTAGGCAAATCAGAGACAATAAATAAAGTTGTACTTTGTGTTTTAGAAAGCCAAGGAAGTTGGATTTATTATCCAAAAGAGATATCTGTTTTAATTTCAAATGACGGACAAAAATTTGAAAATGTTACAAAACTCAGTTTGTCAGAAATTCAAGATGTAAAAGGAGAAGTTGTATTAGAAGTTAAAGGTAAAATAGCAAGATATATTAAGATAATCGCAACTAATTTAGGCAGAATTCCAGATGGAAATCCTGGTGCAGGTTCTGAAGCATGGTTATTTGTTGATGAAATTGGTATTGAATAAAAGTAAGTATGGCAAATCGAAGAAATTTTATAAAAACAGCAGCAATTGGTTCAGTAGCCATTGCTTTAAATTCGTTCAAATCAAAAGAAGAAGATGCAATTTTTGATGATGGTAAAATAAATAAACCTATCGTCATTTCTACTTGGAATTTTGGTATTCAAGCCAATGGAGCAGCATGGGAAATACTAAAAAATAACGGAAGAGCTTTAGATGCAGTTGAAGCTGGAGTTAAAATCCCTGAAGCTGATCCAAATGAAAGAAGTGTTGGCTATGGTGGAAGACCAGATAGAGATGGAAGAGTTACACTTGATTCCTGCATAATGGATGAATTTTCAAATATTGGTTCGGTTGCATGTTTGGAACATATAAAACACCCTATTTCGGTAGCAAGAGCTGTTATGGAAAAAACACCACACGTGATGTTGGTTGGTGATGGCGCACTTCAATTTGCACTTTCACAAGGATTCAAAAAAGAAAATTTATTGGTGGAAGCCTCAGAAAAAGAATGGAAAGAATGGCTTAAAACAAGTGAGTATTTGCCGAAAGCCAATATCGAAAATCACGATACTATCGGAATGATTGCATTAGATAGTCACGGGAATTTATCTGGTGCATGTACTACAAGCGGAATGGCTTTTAAAATGCATGGAAGAGTTGGAGATTCACCAATTATTGGCGCAGGATTATATGTAGATAACGAAATTGGAGCGGCAACGGCTACGGGTCACGGTGAAGAAGTGATACGAATTACAGGTTGTCATCTAGTAGTTGAATTGATGCGTCAAGGAAAATCACCTCAAAAAGCTTGTGAAGAAGCGGTTGCTAGAATTGTAAAATTGACTAAAAATCGAGGTAAAGAACTCAAAGATATTCAAGTAGGTTTTATTGCTTTAAACAAAAAAGGCCAATATGGTTCTTATTGTATCCAAAGCGGATTTAACTATGCGGTTAATGATAATTCGGGAAATAAATTAATTGACGCAGCTTATTATTTGAAATAATGAATAAATTAGAAATTGCTTGTTTTAATCTTGAATCAGCTCAAATTGCTCACGAAAATAGAGCAGATAGAATTGAACTATGCGACGGATTTGAAGTTGGCGGAACGACTCCAAATGTCGAAACTATTAAACGAGCGCGCAAGCAATTGACTATTGATTTATACGTGATGATTCGACCAAGAGGAGGAAATTTTGTGTATTCTAAAGAAGAGTTTGAACAAATGAAACAAGATATTTTACATTTTAAGTCATTACAAGTGGAAGGTTTTGTTTTCGGAATTTTAGATGGAAATAATAAAGTAGATATTGAAAGAAATGCAGAATTGGTTGATTTAGCCAAGCCATTTCTATGTACATTTCACAGAGCTTTTGATGAGATTTCAGATTATGAACAAGCATTGGAAGATGTTATTTCTTGTGGATTTTCAACTGTTTTAACATCAGGAACGCATTCTAATGTTATGGATGGAATTGATGTTCTAAAAAAATTAGTTCATCAAGCTCAAAATAGAATTACAATTATGCCTGGTGGCAGATTACGTTCCACAAATATCAAACATATTCAAAAAGTTACCCAAGCCAAATTCTATCATTCTTCAGCAATTACAGATGGAAATCAAATAGCAAACGCAACAGAAATTTTCAATTTGAAAAATAATTTAAAATAATGAAATCGCCATGAACAAACTCGTTTGCTTTCAAACACCAATGATTAAAAAGGCGATAACATATGTTACCGCTGAAAAATAAAATTTAAACATATGAAACATCAACTTAAATTTTTAATCTTAATGTTGTTACCATTTATTTTATGGTCGCAAAATTCTGAACGAAATTTAAGTTCTGAAAATTGGAGTTTCAAAAAAATATCGGAATCCAAATGGCTTCCAGCGAAAGTACCTGGAACGGTTCATACCGATTTATACAACAACAAAATTATCCCAAATCCTTTCTTCGGAAACAACGAAAAAGAATTGCAATGGATTGAAAATGAGACTTGGGAATATCAAACAAGTTTTAAGATTTCCAAAAAGGAATTGAACAATCAAAATACCATTTTGCAATTTGAAGGTTTAGATACTTATGCCGATGTTTTCTTAAATAACAGAAAGATATTAGAAGCTAATAACATGTTTCGTACTTGGAAAGTTGATGCGAAAAACGATTTGAAAGTTGGTAAAAATAAACTAAAAATTATTTTTAAATCAGCAGTTGAAATTGGTAAAGCAAAAACTCAAAAGTTGCCTTATACATTGCCAGAAAAAGAACGAATTTTTTCAAGAAAAGCTCAATATCATTTTGGATGGGATTGGGCACCAAGATTTGTAACCTCAGGAATTTATCGTCCAATAAAACTACTTTTTTGGAATAATGCTACAATTGAAAATATAAAATATGATCAAGAAGAGTTAAATGAATCTATTGCAAAATTGAATTTTAAAGTAACTGTAAATGCTCAACTTGATGGAATTTATGATTTAAAAATTAATGAAGTTCAAAAAGCATTTGAATTGAAAAAAGGAATTAATATAATAGATTTTCCTTATGAAATTAATAACCCAAAACTTTGGTGGACGAATGGTTTAGGGAAAGCCAATCTTTATCCATTTGAAGTGAATTTATCCAAAAATAAAGTGCAATTATCTCTAAAGAAATTAAATATTGGATTGAGAACAATTGAATTAATTCAGGAGAAAGACAGTATCGGTAAAAGTTTCTATTTCAAATTAAACGGAAAACCAGTTTTTATGAAAGGTGCAAATTATATTCCGCCCGATAGTTTTTTACCAAGTGTAACAACCTCTGAATACAAAAATATCGTACAAAATGCTGTTGATGCTAATATGAATATGCTCCGAGTTTGGGGCGGAGGAGTTTATCCTGAAGATGTTTTTTTTGAGGAATGTGATAAAAATGGAATTTTAGTTTGGCAAGATTTTATGTTTGCTTGTGGTATGTATCCTGGCGATTCTGACTTTCTTGATAATGTTAAAAATGAAATTGTAGATAATGTATCTCGTCTTCAAAATCATCCTAGTATTGCGCTTTGGTGTGGCAATAATGAAAATGATGAAGGTTGGAAAAATTGGGGTTGGCAAAAACAATTCAATTATTCAAAACAAGATTCCACTCAAATTTGGAACGATTATGAAAAACTTTTTCATCAATTAATTCCGAAAACTTTAGATAGTTTGTTATCCAAAAAGGAGAATCGATATTGGCCCTCATCACCATCAATTGGTTGGGGTAAAAAAGAGAGTTTGACGCAAGGCGATTCTCATTATTGGGGAATTTGGTGGGGAAAAGAACCTTTTGAAGTGTATAAGAAAAAAGTAGGTCGCTTTATGAGTGAATATGGATTTCAAGGTATGCCAAATATAAAAACTTTAGAAAAAGTAATCCCAAAAGAAGATTTGAATTTCACTTCAGAAGCTTTTAAAAATCATCAAAAACATCCTACAGGTTTTGAAACTATAAATGAATACATGAAACGTGATTTTCCTATTCCAAATGAATTAGAAAAGTACAATTATGTATCACAAGTTTTGCAGGCATACGTTATGAAAACCGCAATAGAAGCGCATCGTCTTGCAAAACCTTATTGTATGGGTTCTTTATATTGGCAATTGAATGATTGTTGGCCTGTGACTTCATGGAGCACATTGGATTATTACGGAAATTGGAAAGCTTCTCATTTTCAAGTAAGAGAAAGTTTTGCACCCATACTTTTAATAGTATCAGAAAATAATAATGGACTTTCAGTTGTTGGTACTAATGACAATCTCGAACCTCAAGCTGGAATAGTAATTGCTAAGTTAATTGATTTTTCAGGAAATGAACTTTGGATGAATTCAAAAGAATGCGTACTTAATTCTGAAAAGAATACAAACTGCATGAATATACTCTTTACGGAATTACCAAAATTTGCAAAAGATAAAACTGTATTACAACTAGAATTTATTTGTAATAATAAAAAAACGGTTACGTATCATTACTTTGTAAAACCAAAGGAATTGCAACTCGAAAAACCAACTATTGAAATAAAAATTGTTGGAGAAACACTTATTGAACTTAAAACAAATACGTTAGCTAAAAATTTGTATTTACAAGCAGATGATACTTTTTTTAAAGAAAACTATTTTGATTTATTGCCTGGAGTTTCAAAAATTATCAAAACTGATAAACCATCAACAGCAATAAAGATAGTGTCAATGTTTGATCTGTTAAACGAGTAAAAAAAAGCACCTCAATTGAAGTGCTTTGTGTATTAAAATAATCCATTTATTTCTGCATCGATTCTATTGATAATCATCCCCAAATCTTCAGGATTGTTTACAAAATCGATATCGTCTACATCAATGATTAATAATTTTCCTTTGTTGTATGTAGTAATCCAAGCTTCATATCTTTCGTTCAATCTACTTAAATAATCAATCGAGATAGTATTTTCATAATCACGACCTCTTTTGTGAATTTGTCCAACTAAATTTGGAATGGAACTTCTCAAATAAATCAATAAATCTGGAGCTTCAACAAGGCTTTCCATCAACTCAAATAAGGATGAATAATTTTCAAAGTCACGATTCGTCATCAATCCCATAGCATGAAGATTGGGAGCAAATATGTGCGCATCCTCATAAATAGTTCTATCTTGTATAATCTTTTTACCGCTTTCACGAATTTGTAAAACTTGTCTAAAACGACTATTCAAAAAGTAAATTTGTAAGTTGAACGACCAACGCTCCATTTGATGGTAAAAATCATCTAAATAAGGATTATCAACAACATCTTCAAAATGTGGTTCCCATTTAAAATGTTTAGCTAAAAATCGAGTAAGTGTTGTTTTTCCTGCGCCTATATTTCCTGCTACTGCTATGTGCATTATGGTAATGTTATTTTATAATTTGTAATTCCTTCGTTGGTAAAAATAGATAAAATTTGGTCTTTGTAATAAAATTTCTTGAACGATTTCTCAACAATTTCTATTTCATATATTTTATTAGATGATACATCTTTCAAAAATAACAGTCCGTTAGCAACGAAAAAATACTTTTTATCATCAACAAATTGAATTTGTGTATGTTCTTCAACTGTACCACTTTGAAAAAATCTCCCAAAAATAGTGTAAGTATTCCACTGATTATTTTTATCAATAAATTGAAAATAATTAAAATTTGTTTGATAAAAATTCATTCCGTCTTTTAGTGGATTACCAATAATTTGAAGCTGATTTGAACTTAAATCAAACAACCCAATTTGTTGATTCAAACTATTAAAAACCCAAAGCTTATTTTGACCTGACATTCCAATTGCGGATGCTAAAATGGGTGCTTCTAATTTTGAAAATTCAATTTTTTGAACTTCATTTAGTTGATTGTCTAATATAATTACCGAATTAAATTCTTCATAAAAAAGAACTACTTTCAATGGATTTAAAATATCAACCGAACTAATTTTACCTAAACCAAGGTTTTGATATTGTAAAAGTGTAGTATCAACTTTTTTGTAAAGAACATTGTTTTTTGTATAAAAACAGTTGTTAAATCCATCAAATCCAACAAAATTATCAGCATCTAATGATATTAAATCTGATTTTACTACAGCTAACTTTAAGTGCTGACTAAAAACAAATTGACTAAAAAATACTAATAATAAAACAATTTTTTTATTCATAAAGCTAAATTACATTAAACGTTTTGATTAATAAATAGTCAAAGCATTTATTTTAACAATTTTTTGGTAACAAAACCACTTTACATTCGTCATATTTGTTCGGTCAAAAAACAATAAATTTTACTTTTATGAAAAAAATATTCTTCTCAGTGACATTTTTATTAGCATTTATAACATCAAATGCTCAAAAAGATTTTCAAGGAATGGCAGTTTACGAATCTAAAACTAGTACTGCTGAATTCAAATCGCGAATGGATGGAAACAAAGATATCACTCCAGAAATGCAAAAAATGATTGAAGAACGAATGAAAAAGATGTTTGAAAAAACGTTTATTCTAAATTTTGATAAAACTTCATCAATATATAAAGAAGAAGAAAAACTTGATGCTCCAGGTCAAGGTGGTGGCGGAATGCGAATGATGTCGTCAATGATGGGTGGCGGTGGAACTTATTATAAAAATGCTAAGGATAAAATGTACACCGTAGATAAAGAATTTATGGGAAAAGAGTTTCTTGTTAAAGATACTTTAACCAATTATAAATGGAAGATGGAAGGTGAAATACGTGAAATTGGCGGATACGTTTGTTATAAAGCAACTGCAGTAATTCCGGCAAGTAAAACCGATTTTAGAAATTTCAGACCAAAAAAAGAGGAAGATGTAAAGAAAGCGGAAGAAAAAGCAAAAGCTGAAGGAGAAAAGAAAACAAGTTTTTTTGATGAAGTAGATTTACCAAAAGATATTACAATAACGGCTTGGTACACAATGGATATTCCTGTAAATCAAGGTCCAGAAGCATATTGGGGTTTGCCTGGTTTAATTCTAGAAGTAAATGATGGTAAAACTACAATCTTGTGTTCAAAAATTGTTTTAAATCCAAAAGAAAAAGCTGAAATCAAAGCACCAAACAATGGTAAACAAGTTTCTCAAAAAGAATATGATGAAATTGTTATGAAAAAAATGGAAGAAATGATGGAGATGAATCAAGGTCAAGGAAGAAGAGGCGGAATGGAAATTAGAATGGGAAGATAATTTTTACACAACAAACAAAATAAATCTTACCCATGAAAAAAATACTTTTATACGCAGTTTTATTTATTTCAACTATCAGTTTTTCTCAAACAATTCGTTTTGAAGGTAGCGTTCTTGAATCAGGGAAAACTCCTTTAGAAATGGCTAATGTAATGGCGGTAAATCAGGCTACAAAAGGCGTTGATGCTTATGCGATTACAAACGATAAAGGAAAATTTGTTTTAAATCTAAAGCAAAATTCCACTTACAACATCAAAGTCAGCTATCTTGGAATGCAAAACAAAGAGTTTTCAGTGACTACAAATTCTGAAAATATTACGCAAAACATCACACTTGAACCTGGTGGAATTGAAATTGAAGGCGTTGAAATTGTTCGAGAAATGCCTGTTTCCATTAAAGGTGATACGATTGTTTATAATGCCGACTCTTTCAAAACGGGAACAGAAAGAAAACTGGAAGATTTATTAAAAAAAATGCCAGGTGTAGAAGTAAATGCTGATGGTGAAGTAGAAGTAGAAGGTAAAAAAGTAACCAAGTTAATGGTTGAAGGGAAAGATTTTTTTGATGGTGATACAAAGCTTGGTGTGAAAAACATTCCTGCAGATGCTATTGATAAAGTTCAAGTTCTTAGAAATTATAATGAAAATTCTATACTTAAAGGTGTTGAAAATAATCAAGATAATTTAGCCATGAACATCAAACTAAAAGAAGGAAAGAAAAACTTTTGGTTTGGTGATATGACAGCAGGAATTGGCGTTGGACATTCTGATGAGCGTTACTTAGTAAACCCAAAATTGTTTTATTATAATCCAAAATACAGTATCAATTTAATTTCAAATTTCAATAACATTGGAGAATTACCATTAACCATTCAAGATTATTTTAAATTCACAGGTGGTTTTAGAAACATGATGGCAAAAGGTGGTTCAAGTTTCAATGTGTCTTCAAATGATTTAGGGATTTCTTTAATGAGAAACAATCGTGCTAAGGAAATCGAAACAAGTTTTGGAGCAACAAATTTTTCATACAATGTCAATAAAGCATGGAGTTTGAGCGGATTTGGAATTCTTTCTTCATCCATTACAGATTTAGAAACTAAAACACAAAATAATTTTCTTGCGCCAAACTCTTCTGATGTTTTTTCAACAGAAAATAGAGATGAAATTGCACATCAAAAAAGTAATTTGGGACTTTTTAAATTGAGTTCTTCATACAAACCAAGTACAACTTTTCAATTAGATTATGACATTTTAACTAAAATCTCAAAGCAAGACGAAAACAACGATTTATTGCGTGAATCTATTTTTGGTGGATCATCAAATATCGAAACTATTTTAACTAAAAAATCACAAGATCCACTTTCTGTAAATCAAAATTTAAGTGCTTATTATACTCACAACGACAAAAATATTTTTGCACTAGAAATGCAACATCTTTATCAAGATGAAGATCCATTTTATAATGCAAATTTAGGCACAAATCCATTTCCTGACACTGCTGGAAATCCTAGTAATTTAGGTATTCAAGATGAAGCCTCAGGTCGTTATGACTTAAATCAATCCCGATTTGTAAAAACCAACAAGTTAGACGCAAAACTTGATTATTACTACATGTTAACCGCAAAAAGTAACGTGAATGTAACTCTTGGAACAACTTATTCGCATCAAAATTTTGATTCTTCTATTTATCAAGTTTTAGATAATAGTACTACAAATCAATTGAATACACCACAAAGCACAAACGATGTAAGTTATAGTTTTAATGATACCTTTTTAGGTTTACATTACAAATTGCTTTCAGGAAAATTCACCTTTACGCCTGGAGTAAGTTTTCATAATTATGATATGACAAACACGCAATTAGGAACAAGTTTTAACCAAAAATTCTTCCGAGTTTTACCAGATTTTCTTGCTATTTACCAAATCAAAAAAGCAGAATCATTGACGTATAATTATGCCTTGACAAATAATTTTACTGACATCAATAAGTTAGCCGAAGGATATGTTTTAAACGGATATAATTCACTTTCACAAGGAAATAGAACCCTTGAAAATTCAACTTCACAAACACATTCGTTGCGTTATTTCAAGTATAATATGTTCAATTTCGAAAATATTTCCGCTTTTATAAATTATTCAAGAGTTGTCGATGCTGTTAAATCACGTTCAACTTTTGTTGGAGTAAATCAAACGTCAGCACCAATAAATTCTGACTTTGCTGACGAAACTTTTTCAGGAATGGGAATGTATGGACGTTCGTTTTTTAAATATTATAAAGCATCGTTGAGCGCACGTTTAAATTGGTCAAAATTCAATAATATTCAAAACACAGTAGCCACTACAACCGAAAGTTTTACACAAGATTATACCATCAAAGCTTCCACAAATTTCAAAAAAATGCCAAATATTGAAGTAGGATATAATTTCTTGATAAACGATTATAACGACAATAAATTCTATACAGACAAGCCTTTTGCGCGCATCGATTATTATTTCATGAAGAGCTTTTCGTTTGTAACAGAGTATGAATTTTATCACTATTATAATTCAAATAAATCCGTTGAAAATGAATATGATTTCCTTTCTGCAAGTTTAATTTATCAGAAAAAAGACAGCAAATGGGAATATAAAGTATCAGGAACAAATTTATTGAATACCACTTCTTTAAACGACGATAGTTTCAATCAAAATTCAACCAGAACGTCACAATATACAGTGCAACCACGTTATATAATTTTTAGTTTGAAGTATAATTTGTAGAAGCAATTTCCTGCTTCCATTTCAAGTCTTCAACAAAAATGTCATTTTTCTAAGCAATAAAAAGAGCTTCTGTTAGTCGCTTTTTTATTCCTAGAAAAATTGACATTTTTTGTTTTCAGAGCTTTCCATTACATCAGGGCTAACACAATAATAATGTAGAAAAATAGTTTTCAAATTACATTCAGCATTGTTAAAATCACTAATTTTAGTCCTTCAAATAAAACATAAAAATCCATGAAAAATTGCTTGACATTACTGCTTTTTGCTTTTGTATTAAATCTGTCTGCACAAAACAACAAACTCGAAAAAGGAGAATTTTCTTCCATAACACCATCAGCAGAGACATTAAAGTTTCACATCTCTGACGATAATAAATTTCAGCTTTCCATACTTTCAGGAACGTATGAAGAAGTAAATGATTCCATTTATTTCAATACAAGCTATGCTGACATGCCAAAATTTAATTTGAAATATTCCAACCCAAATCCAAAATCAGATAAAATCACAATTGATTTAGGTGAATTTTCTTATTATCAGTATTATAGTATTTACATTGGAACACAAAAAAACATAAACTCTCCTGTTGAGTATAAACCAATGAAAGATCTTCTAGATATAAAATATTCTGACTATGAAGCTAAAAAATTAACTTTCGAAATTGACAAAGTTGAATTTATTTATTTAGTAGAAGACAATCTAAAAAAAGAATCATTCATTGAGAAATTTCAAGTTCCAAATGATGTTTCTAAAATTGATGTTCAATATTCTTCATTTTCAATAGCAAAATTAAAATTCAGAGGAGTTTATAATCAAGAAACAAAAGAATTAATAGTAACTGAAGGAAAAAGTCCCATCGTTTTTTCAAAAAAAGTTGTACAAGAAGTTTCAGAAAAACCAATCGAAAAGAGAGTACAAAAAAATTGGACATATGATGGAAAAATTGCTGACCCAACTTATGATTATGATTATCCAGTTGATTCCACATCAGTTGGAGTTGGTTATGCAGATCAAGTTCCACAATATGTTTTCAAATTAAAAATTGAAAAAACATTAGCCGAAGCTCAAAAAGAAGCAAGTAAATATCCAAATAAAATGTTAGTAGTGTTTTATGATACTAATAAAAATGCGCAAAAAGAGTTTGATCAATATATTGAAAATTATCAAACAAATAATCAATACAATATGTATGATAAATACAATCCTGAATATGATAATTTCAATTTTTATCTTGCCACAGATAAGGATAAAAACAGTTTAAAAAAACTTGGAATAACAGATAATCAATCGGTAATATTTTTAAATTCTGATGGCGAAAAATTATATCACACAAAAGCAAAAATTACCGACGATGATTATGCTTACTATAATCTTTCTTCAATAAATATTGATTTAAAACCAATAAACGCTCATGCGCAATTTGACAAAGTATTGAGTAATAAAAAGAAATCAAATGCTGATATTCAAAATACATTTTTAAATATAACTAAATCGGGTAGAAGTAATTACACTTCAGTAATGCCTCCACCAGCATATCCTGCAACTGATGCTGTTATACAAGTAAAAGAGCTTGGTGTTGTTGAGCCAGTGGAAGATGCAGCAATAACTGTTGATTCAACTGCTGTTGTTCAAGATTATTATGATTATTCTGTTTTAAAAGAAAAAAATAATATTTATAAATTAAAATCATCTCAAAAAGAAGTTGAATTAAAATACAAACAATTACTTGATTTCCATCAAAATGATAAAACAGTTGATGTAGATTTTTTAAAAATTATTATCAGTGAATTAAGTATGAATTCCGGATTTAGCAACATTCTTTTTAATAAATATGATGAAGCTTTAAATGCAAATGATTTTCAATCGATTGATTATGTGTTAAAGTTCTTTAATGAAATTCCAAAAATTGAAGCAGTAGATTATTATGATCAATATACAACAACTTCGTTAATTGGAATTATTTCAAATGCTTTAAACAGAACTTCAAATAAATCACAAACGGATAAAGTTATTGCTTATTATGACAAACTCTTGAAAACAACAAATGACGATTCATGGGTTTTAAAAGGGAAAATGAGTCTATTAAAGGAAAATCAAAAGGATAATGAGTTTTTAAATACTTTTGATGCCTATTTTAAAAGTTTCATTAAAGATGATTCAAGCATCATTGAGCAATTAGATAAAAAGTATAATTCAGAAACAGATTATAGCTGGAATGAATTCAAAAGTACCTTTGCTAATGAAGCTAATGAAGCAGCATGGTTTGTGGTTGAAAATGTAAAAAGTCAAACGCCATCTATTTTGAAAAACGCCATCAAATGGAGCGAAACCAGTTTGATAATTGAAAAAAACAGTCCTTATTATTTAGACACATTAGCACAATTGTATTACAGAAATGGCGAAAAAGAGAAAGCCATTTTAACTGAACAAAAAGCCATTGATAATATTAAAGATGGCACTTTTGAACAAATTGAAGAATACAAATTGGTTCTTGAAAAAATGAAAAATGGAACGTATTAAAAAGCAAAACCTGATGTAAAAATCAGGTTTTTTTTATGATATTTTTTTACCAACGACACTCATTTGGACCTTTTGATTGAATTTTTCTAAAACTCAAATATTTGTACCACCATTTAGTTTGGTTAAATTCGGAGGTTCTAATATCGTTTGTTTCAAAGATTTTCCCTTTGTAAATTAATTTGCATGGAACTTTGTCGGTGTATGTTTTATTCCAATAGTTAACTAAAAAATTGAATTCAACTAAAGGTAATTTGTATCCGTTGAAATCTTCTCTAATGTTTTTATTTTTCAGATAAATAATTTCGACATAATCTTCTTCAAAATCAAATAGTTTTGTTTTTTTAGTATCAATTAATAAATGATTATTTGTCGATTTTTCAGTAACTAAATTGCTAAACATGGTCAAGTTTCCAGCATTTCCAAGTCCAAAATAACCTTTCAATGTCCATAGATTTATAATAACAAAAATTGGAATCAAGTACGCATTAAATTTTTTAGCATAAGCATATTCCTTTGCAGAATATGACTTAAAAAAAGTATAAATAAAAATCACAAAACCAATGTCAAAAATAAAGCCTTCAATAAAAGTGTTTTTGTAGTTGTCAATTCCAAAAGTGGGTAAATAATATCTGATAATAATGGCTAAAATGATAAAAATCAAAAATGGTTTTACCGCTTTTAAATTGTTTTTTGATATCGTTTTTTCTTCAAAATTAACTAAACAACCAAGAATTAAAAATAACCCAACACAACTAAAATCTGCAAAACCTGAAAGTGAAAGATAACAATGAAAGCACAGTAAAAGGAATCCAGTAATTTTTCTAGTTTTAAAATGAAGTAAACCAAAAGGTAAAATCAATTCAATAAATAAAGTTCCATATTGAAAAAAATGCGACCAAAATTCAGGTAAAACAAAACGTTCATTAATAAAATTTGATAAAGCATAAACATTAACTTCATTTACACAACTCACACATGGGTTAAAAAAATCAGTATTTAATTTGTGAAAACCAGTGTAGAAATAAATAGTTACAGTGATTGTTCTAAAGAAATAGGAAACTAAATTGGTGTTGAAAATTGTTTTTTTTGAACTCAATTTTAATGCAAAAACAACTAATAAAAATAAAGAAAAGGAAAGAATAATGGTAGAATGATTTCCAATTCTAGGAAATTTATCAATAAGAAAATAAATGCTAATTATTGAATTTACTAAGGTTGCCCACCAATATTTGATATTAATAATTGAAATTAGGACAAATCCAATAATAACAAATAGAGCTAATGGATTTGAAAAAATTAACTTGTGAAAATTCATCAAAATGGCACCATTGAAAATTGCCAAAAGCAACAAATAATTGGATTTTATCTGTAGTTTGTTTTCAATATTTTTGATAAATGAATTCAATTTTTTGGAATTGTTTGCTACAAAGTAACAAAAAAACCGTCTTGAAAAATATCAAGACGGTTTTAAAATATCTATAAATTATAAATTATAAAGAAAAAGCAGCTTTTACTTGATCTACAAAATCTAATTTTTCCCAAGTGAATAATTCTACTGAAACAGTTTTTGCCTCACCATTTGGTAATTTAAATGTTTTTGTAACCGTTTCAGATTTTCTTCCCATGTGTCCATAAGCGGCAGTTTCACTATAAATTGGATTCCTCAATTTCAAACGTTGTTCAATGAAATAAGGACGCATATCAAAAATTCCTTCTACTATTTTGCTTACTTCTCCATCAGTCATGTTTACTTTTGAAGTTCCATAAGTATTTACGTTAATTGATGTTGGTTTTGCCACACCAATTGCATAAGAAACTTGAACTAAAACTTCGTCACACAAGCCTGCAGCAACTAAGTTTTTAGCAATATGACGTGTTGCATAAGCAGCAGAACGATCCACTTTACTTGGATCTTTTCCAGAAAATGCTCCACCACCATGAGCTCCTTTTCCACCATAAGTGTCCACAATAATTTTTCTTCCAGTTAATCCAGTGTCACCATGTGGTCCACCAATTACGAATTTTCCTGTTGGGTTAATGTGGTACGTAATATCATCGTTAAAAAAGTGAGCATATTGAGGATATTTAGCTTTAATTCTTGGAATCAAAATTGATATTAAATCGCTTTTAATTTTAGCCAACATAGTTGCTTCATCAGCAAAATCATCATGTTGAGTAGAAATTACGATAGCGTCAATTCGTTGTGGTTTATTATCGTCAGAATATTCTAAAGTTACTTGTGATTTTGCATCTGGACGTAAATAAGTAATTTCAGAATTTTCTCTTCTAATGTTAGCTAATTCAATCAACAATGCGTGAGCAATATCTAAAGCTAAAGGCATATAATTTTCAGTTTCATTAGTTGCATAACCAAACATCATTCCTTGATCTCCAGCACCTTGCTCTTCTTTACTTGCTCTGTCAACACCTTGATTGATGTCCGCAGATTGCTCGTGAATTGCAGATAAAACACCACAAGAATTTGCCTCAAACATATATTCACTTTTTGTGTAACCAATTTTTTTGATTACATCTCTTGCAATAGTTTGAACGTCTAAATAAGTGTCTGATTTTACTTCACCAGCAAGAATTACTTGACCAGTTGTAACTAAAGTTTCGCAAGCCACTTTAGATTCAGCATCAAATGCTAAAAAATTATCGATTAATGCATCACTAATTTGATCAGCTACTTTGTCCGGATGTCCTTCACTTACTGACTCTGACGTAAATAAATAAGCCATAATATAATTTATTTTTAAATTAATTTTTGTGAAGAAAAAAACGATAAATTACAACGGAAATACTAAAGGAGAGTTCTGCTTTAGCATTTTTTAATGAGGTTGCAATCAGTTCAAATTTTTCCTCTTTATTTCGGTTGCAAATGTATAAATACTATTTTGAATAGAAAAAACAATTTCACTTTTTTTATTTTTTTAACGCAATTATAAAAAATCTAAATACGTAGTATTTAAATATATAATACAAACTTTCAAATGTTAAATTTTCAAATTTGTTTTGGTTAATTCAAAAATAGTTCAGAAGTTTGCCTCATCAAAAATAAAGAAAAAATGAATTTAGTTATTTGCAATATGTGTTGTATGATGTGGAATCTTCCGCAGAGGACATCTATTGTATAATTTTAAATCTTTAAAATATATTCAAATGAAACCTCTGCAAGCCGCAGAGGTTTTTTATTTAAATCAACTTTGTTACACTGAGCGCAGTCGAAGTGCTTTTTTAAAAATAATTTCAAAATGAACGTAATAGCAAAAAATATGATGATGACTTGTATGATGATGCGCACAATGTGTTGTATCGGCATTTGCTATTACCAAAAACGGAAAACGTAAAAGAAATATATATTTCTAGTGTAAAAGTCCTTTTGGTAAGCCATCCAAAAGGACTTTTTTTATTTAATCTGAAATCGTTTCACATTCTTATCAAAAAATTTAAAAACTAATATTTAATATCTAAAATCAACTATCATGAGTACACAAAAATTTTCAACTAACGCTTTACACGCAGGACACGATGTTACTAAAAACGCAGGAACAAGAGCAGTCCCAATTTATCAAACATCATCGTATGTATTCAACAACTCTGACCATGCAGCAAATTTATTTGGTCTTGCAGAAGCAGGATTCATTTACACACGATTAAACAATCCAACAAACGACATTCTGGAGCAACGCTTAGCAAAACTTGAAGGAGGAATTGGCGCAGTTGTAACCGCTTCTGGAACTTCAGCAATTGCAACTACATTATTAGTTTTACTAAAAGCTGGCGATCACATTGTAGCATCCAATAGTCTTTATGGCGGAACTTACAATTTGCTGAATGTTACGTTACCAAGATTAGGAATTACAACAACATTTGTAGATCCATCAAATCCTGAAAACTTCACCAAAGCCGCACAGGAAAATACAAGAGCATTTTTTGTAGAAAGTTTAGGAAATCCTAAATTAGATGTTTTGGATTTAGAAGCAATTTCTACAGAAGCTAAAGCATATAAAGTACCATTTATTGTTGATAATACTGTGGCAACGCCTTATTTGTTGAACCCAATTCAACATGGTGCTGATATCGTAATTCACTCATTAACAAAATATATTACTGGAAACGGAACTTCTCTTGGAGGCGTAATTATCGATGCAGGAAACTTCGATTGGAGCAACGGAAAGTTTCCAGAATTCACTGAACCATCAGCAGGTTATCACGGATTAAAATATTACGAAGCATTAGGTGCAGCATCATTTATTGCAAAAGTCAGAATAGAAGGATTACGTGATTTTGGTGCCGCTTTAAGTCCATTCAATGCCTTTCAAACCATTCAAGGATTAGAAACGTTAGAAATTCGAATCAAAAAACATTCTGAAAATGCTTTAAAATTAGCAGAATGGTTACAAACTCAAGAAGAAGTGGCTTGGGTGAATTATCCTGGATTAGAAACTTCAAAATATAAACAACTTGCTGATAAATATTTACCAGAAGGAAAAAGCGGCATTGTAACTTTTGGATTAAAAGGAGGTTTTGAAGCTGCGAAAAAAGCTGCTGACGGTACCAAATTATTCTCGCTTTTAGCAAATATTGGTGATACTAAATCATTAATTATTCATCCAGCAAGCACAACGCACCAACAATTATCGGATGCAGAGCAAGAATTAACAGGCGTAACCAAAGATTTAATTCGTTTATCTGTTGGTTTAGAAGATATTGAAGATTTGAAAGCCGATTTAAAAACTGTTTTTGTAACTATTAAAAATTCCCAAAAAGTCTAATCATGAGTCATAAAATTGTAAACGTAGTTGGATATGCAAAGGAGAAAAATCAATTTGTGGTTAAAGCTCAAAATTTTGACATCCGAATTAGTAAAAACGAAGATTATCCAGAGCTTGAAGGTCCAAGTCCGTTAGAATATATTCTTGCAGGTTATGCGGGATGCATTAATGCTGTTGGGAAAATTGTTGCAAAAGAACACGGAATTGTTTTAAAATCACTTCAAGTAGAATTATCTGCCAAATTAAGTTTAGATAAATATCAGGGAAAAATTAGCAGTGAAAGAGCTGGCTTTAGTTCTATTGAAGTGATTGTTAAACCTACAGCAGACGCAAGTTTAGAACAACTAAAAGACTGGCTAATAGAAATAGAAAACCGTTGTCCAGTACAAGATAATTTGGTAAACCCAACACCAGTTTCGGTGGTTTTATATAAAGATTTACAAGCTGTTGCGGCTGCTTGATAAAAATAATGTTTAGGTTTTTGTTTGTTAAGAACTGTCTCTGATTTCGCGGTTGGAGGCAGTTTTTTAAAACAAGTTTCAATAAAATCTTATTGTTATTAATGTCATAATAGTTTAAAAAAAAACAAAAATGTTAGAAAAAATAGTGTTGTATGATTTCAATTTAGAAAACGGAAAACAAATTGCATACTTGCCTTTGTTCTATCAAACGTTTGGTCAATCAATTGGTTCTGCTCCAATTGTTGTGGTCAATCATGCGTTAACAGGAAATTCAAATGTAACTGGAGAAAATGGTTGGTGGAATGACTTAATTGGCGAAAATAAAATCATCGACACCAATTATTTTACCATAATTGCATTCAATATTCCCGGAAATGGTTTTGATAAAAATGCTGAAAATTTAATTTCAAATTACCAAGATTTTACCATTCGTGACATTGCTTCTGTTTTTTGGAAAGGATTATTTTTCTTGAATGTTAATCAAGTGTTTTCAATAATTGGCGGAAGCCTTGGCGGTGCAATTGCATGGGAAATGGCAGTTTTGCAACCTAATAAAATCCAACATCTAATTCCAATTGCAACCGATTGGAAAGCAACTGATTGGGTTATTGCTAATGTTTTAATTCAAGATCAAATTCTGAATAATTCTAAAAATCCTATTGCTGATGCACGTTTACATGCCATGCTTTTGTATCGAACACCACAATCGATCAATCAGCGGTTCAAAAGAGAACAATCAAATCATGTATTTCAAATCGAAAATTGGCTTACAAATCATGGTGAAAAACTCAAAAACCGATTTCAATTGCAATCCTATAAATTAATGAATCATTTGCTAAAAACGAATGATATTTCTCGTAATAGAAAAGATTTTCTTTCAGTTGTCAATGAAATTCAATCTACAATTCATATTATTTCAGTTGATACAGATTATTTTTTTATTGCCAATGAGAATCAAGAAACGTATCGTCAATTGAAAACAATAAAGCAAAATGTTTTTTATAACGAAATAAAATCCATTCACGGTCATGATGCTTTTTTGATGGAATTCAATCAGCTAAATGAAATTTTAGAACCTATTTTTAACAAACAAAAACAACAAAATTATGTCAACGCTTAGAATAAATATAGTCCTTTTCGGAATCGGAAATGTAGGAAGCACTTTAATAAATCAAGTTATCGAAAGTCAAAAATTCTTCCTCGAAAAAAGAAATATCGATTTAAGATTTCCAATTATTACCAATTCATCTTTAGCTTTTTTTGAAAAAGAGGGATTAAAAAACCAATGGGAAGCCAATTTTGCACAATCAGCAATCCCATTCAAATTAGAAGGTATTATAGAGTATGTTCAAGAGCAACAACTAGAAAATCTAATTGCAATAGATGCAACGGCAAGTTCTGAAATTATAAAAAGTTACATTCCTCTAATTCAAAACGGGTTTAACATTGTGGCAGCCAACAAAAAGGCAAATACTTTACACAATGATTTCTATCAAGAATTGAGAAGAAATTTAAAAAAATTCGAGAAAACATTTCTTTACGAAACTAATGTTGGTGCAGGTTTGCCAGTTGTTCAAACAATCAATGATTTGCATTTTTCTGGTGAAAAAATAACTAAAATTAGAGGCGTTTTTTCAGGTTCATTAAGCTATATTTTCAATAGATTTTCATCAGAAGAAACATCATTTTCAAACATTTTAATCGATGCTGAGAAAATTGGCTTAACCGAACCCGATTCACGCGAAGACTTGTCAGGAAACGATGTAGCTAGAAAATTATTAATTCTTGCAAGAGAAATCGAACAGCAATTTGAGTTTGATGACATAAAAATTGAATCACTTTTATTGCCAGAATTGAACGAAAAAAATTCTAAAGCTCAATATGCTATCAATAAATCCTTTTTCGACAAACCATTTAATATTGCTAAAATTACTCAAGCCGATAATCATGTTTTGCGATATGTTGGTGAATTCGATGTTGTTTCAAAAAGACTAGAGGTGAAGTTAGTTTCTGTTCCAAAAAGTTCACCATTAGGACAACTAAAAGGTGCCGATAATTTGATAGAGATCTACACAAAATCTTACGGTGAAATTCAAATTGTAATTCAAGGTGCTGGCGCAGGAAAAGAGGTTACAGCTCGTGGTGTACTAACCGATATCTTAAAAATTTCCGACAAAATTAAAATTAAAGAGACTGTTTGGTCTTAACAGGATCAAAGTCAAAACAGTTCATTTTTCAAAAAGTAACAAACAAAATTAAACAAATATGAAGTTAGATTTAATTGCATTTGCCGTTCCATTCTTCATCTTTTTTATGTTTTTAGAATATACTATTAGCCGGAAAAGAAATAAAAACACACATCAATTCAATGAAAGTATAGCAAATATAAATGTTGGAATTGTGGAACGAATTACCGATTTACTAACAACAGGTTCATTCTTTTTTATTTTCACATGGCTCAACAAAAACTTTTCAATTTTCACTATAGAAAGCAATTGGATTACATGGATTTTACTATTTCTCGCAACCGATTTGGTTTGGTATTGGTACCATCGCGTTGGTCATGAAGTCAATCTGTTTTGGGCAGCACACATTGTGCATCATCAAAGCGAAGATTTTAATTATACAGCAGCAGCACGAATCACTGTAATTCAAGCAGTTG
The DNA here is from genome assembly GCF_027484205.1 of Flavobacterium sp. Lineage (GTDB taxonomy): Bacteria > Bacteroidota > Bacteroidia > Flavobacteriales > Flavobacteriaceae > Flavobacterium. Next base: position 117,561 of record NZ_JAIXUB010000025.1, on the reverse strand, counting down.
CACGCGGATTGTTCTGGAGCATATTGCCAATAATAGGTTTTCCAGCCGAAATGATTACCGTTTTATTATTGATTCATGGTACTTATCCTTTTTTTACACATACGCAATTAATTGGAAAATTAGGTTGGTTAGAATATATCATTGTAACACCAACACATCATGGCGTGCATCATAGTAGTAATCCAGAATACCTCGATAAAAACTATGGAGATATGCTAATTATTTGGGACAAACTTTTCGGAACCTATGCTGAGGAAACTGTAAAACCAAAATACGGATTAACAAAATCATTAGAAAGGCACAGTTTTTTATGGCAGCATTTTCACTATTTTTTAGAGCTAATTGTAGCAGTTAGATTAGCCAAAACATTCCAGCAAAAATTAAAAGTAATTTTTGGTTCTCCAAATGATCATGATCCAAGAATCCGACCTTTTTTAGAACGAAAATTATCTCAAAAGGTTACTCATATGTCACTTTCAGATAAACTTATTCGTGCTATTCAAGTCAAAACGGTAACAACAATTACTTTGCTTTTTACAGCAATTTTATTCTCAAAGTATTTCACAAATACCACTCTTTTTTTTATCACAATATTTCTAATTTTAAGTGTCATAATTACAGGAGCAATGCTCGAACAAAAACGCTGGATTTTCCATCTTGAGTTTGCACGATTATTACTGCTTTGCATCATAATTAACTCAATATTTTCGGCATTGTATTTCACTGGATTTACACTTACAATAATTAGTTTAGCACTATTATTTTATAATTCAATTAATACAAAATATCAACAATTTTTATTTTCTAACTAACCCAACCCTAAAACCTGCAACACTAAATCGTTGTAGGTTTTTTATTTTTTTAAAAAGTTGCAAAATAAAATTCTATGTCATTACTTTGCACTGTTCTTAAAAATAATGTTTGTTATCACGAAAGCTGGAGAGATTAGACTCGATGAAAGCTTAGCAACCCTACAACTGTAGAAGGTGCTACATTCTATCTCGTTACTTATAACGAGAACAGATAACTCAGAATAATTTCCAAATTTCTGATAACAAAAAAATAAAATACAGTTATCAGATGTCAATCATTACAGAAGCAATACAAGAAAGAATCCTAGTTCTCGATGGAGCAATGGGAACAATGTTACAACGCAATAATTTCTCCGAAGAAGATTTTCGTGGCGAACGTTTCAAAGATTTTCCTCATCCTTTAAAAGGGAACAACGATTTACTTTCTATAACGCAACCTGAAGCCGTAAAACAAGTGCACCGTTTGTATTTTCAAGCCGGAGCCGATATTGTTGAAACCAACACATTTTCAGGAACTACAATAGGAATGGCCGACTATCACATGGAAGATTTGGTTTATGAACTAAATTACCAATCGGCTAAAATTGCTCGTGAAGTTGCAGACGAATTCACAGACAGACCAAGATTTGTCGCAGGTTCAATCGGACCAACAAACAGAACAGCATCCATGAGTCCAGATGTAAACGATCCAGGATTTCGTGCTGTAACATTTGACGATTTAAAAATTGCCTATCGTCAACAAGTAGAAGCTTTGATAGATGGCGGTTGCGATGTTTTACTAGTAGAAACTATTTTTGATACATTAAATGCTAAAGCAGCACTTTTTGCCATTGAAGAAGTGAAAGAAGAACGAAATATTGATATTCCTGTTATGGTTTCAGGTACAATTACTGATGCCTCAGGAAGAACACTTTCTGGTCAAACCGTTGAAGCATTTTTAATTTCTATATCGCACATTCCGTTATTAAGCATCGGATTCAATTGTGCACTTGGAGCTGATCAATTAAAACCTTATTTGCAACGTTTAGCCATGAATACGCAACTAAATATTTCGGCACATCCAAATGCAGGTTTGCCTAACGCATTTGGACAATACGATCAAACACCATTAGAAATGCAAGCCTTAATTAGAGAATATCTAAAAGATAATTTAATAAACATAATAGGAGGATGTTGCGGAACAACGCCAGAACACATAAAAGCAATCGCAGATGTTGCCAAAGAATTTAAACCAAGAAAATTAGAATTAGTATAGCAGTTTTTCCTGCAAGGTTTTCAAAACCTTGTAGGTATAATTTTTAGAATTTTAGTTTAATAAAAAACCTAAAAGGTTTTGAAAACCTTGCAGGATTAGAAAAATAAAAATGTCAAGAACAAACAAAATAAATTTACAGCTTTCAGGTTTAGAACCGCTTTTTGTTGATGAAAATTCAATTTTCGTTAATGTTGGTGAACGAACTAATGTTACAGGTTCACGTAAATTTCTTCGATTAATCAAAGAAGGCAACTATGAAGAAGCACTCTCTGTAGCTAGAGAACAAGTAGAAGGTGGAGCACAAATCATCGATGTCAATATGGATGAAGGAATGCTAGACGGCGTATATGCCATGACTAAATTCTTAAATCTAATTGCCGCCGAACCCGATATTGCTCGTGTTCCAGTAATGATTGATAGTTCCAAATGGGAAATCATCGAAGCTGGATTGAAAGTCATTCAAGGAAAAGGTGTTGTAAATTCCATCTCACTTAAAGAAGGAAAAGAAGTTTTTATTCATCATGCCAAATTGATAAAAAGATATGGTGCTGCTGTAATCGTAATGGCTTTTGACGAAGAAGGTCAAGCGGATACTTATGAAAGACGTATCGAAATTTGCAAAAGAAGTTATGATATACTGGTTAATGAAGTTCATTTTCCTGCGCAAGACATCATTTTTGATCCTAATATTTTTCCTGTAGCTACAGGAATGGATGAACATAAATTGAACGCTTTAGATTTTTTCAAAGCAACTAAATGGATTCGTGAAAATCTTCCTTATGCTAATATTTCTGGTGGTGTGAGTAATGTTTCGTTTTCGTTTCGTGGTAATGACAAAGTGCGTGAAGCCATGCATTCGGCTTTTCTTTATCATGCTATCAAAAACGGAATGACAATGGGAATTGTAAATCCAGAAATGTTAGAGATTTATGACGAAATTGATCCAATTTTATTAGAACATGTTGAAGATGTTTTGTTAAACAGAAGAGAAGATGCAACTGAACGATTATTGGATTTAGCAGAAAGTTTCAAAGGTGATTTCAAAACCAATGAAAAAGCAATTCAAGAATGGAGAAATGGTTCTGTTCAAGAACGATTAACTCATTCTTTAGTGAAAGGAATCGACGAATTCATAGAAATAGATGTCGAAGAAGCACGTATAAATTCCGAAAAAGCTATCGATGTTATCGAAATCAATCTAATGGCAGGAATGAATGTTGTGGGTGATTTATTTGGAAGCGGAAAAATGTTTTTGCCTCAAGTAGTGAAATCAGCTAGAGTAATGAAGAAAGCTGTCGCCTATTTACTTCCATTTATTGAAGCACAAAAAGACGGAAAATCTTCATCGGCAGGAAAAGTCTTGATGGCAACTGTTAAAGGTGATGTTCATGATATTGGAAAAAATATTGTTGCGGTAGTTTTAGGGTGTAATAACTTTGAAATTATTGATTTAGGAGTGATGGTTGCGCCAGAAAAAATCATTCAAGCTGCAGTTGAGCATAATGTAGATATTATAGGATTGAGTGGATTGATTACACCATCATTAGACGAAATGGTTTATCTAGCAAAAGAATTAGATAAATTAAATATTAAAATTCCAATTATGATTGGTGGTGCTACGACTTCTCGTGCACATACAGCTGTAAAAATTGCACCTGAATATAAGGAAACAGTTGTTCATGTAAACGATGCTTCTCGTGCCGTGACTGTTGCAAGTAATTTGTTGCAAGCCGAAACTAAAGAAGGTTATGTAAAAGCTATTAGAGAAGAATATGATCAACTTCGAGAAGGCTATCTAAGCAGAAGTCGAGACAAAAATTATCTTTCTATTGAAGAAGCTCGAAAAAATAAATTACAATTGGATTGGAACAATTTCAATCAAGTAAAACCAAATTTCATTGGAACAAAAACCATTGAAGTGGATCTTTCTGAGTTAGTAGATTTCATCGATTGGACACCATTTTTTCAATCATGGGAATTGCACGGAAAATTTCCAGCGATTTTGACAGATGAGGTTGTTGGAGAACAAGCCACAAATTTATTTGATGATGCTCAAAAAATGTTAAACCAAATAGTTTCTGAAAAATGGCTAACGGCGAAAGGAATTCTTGGTATTTTTCCAGCAAATACTATAAATGAAGATGATATACTGATTTGTCAGACTGAGCTTGTCGAAGTCCAACCTACAACCTTTCTAACTTTAAGACAACAATCTCAAAAAACAGCAGGCGCGCCAAACATTGCACTTGCCGATTTTATTGCGCCAAAAGATTCTGGAAAGCAAGATTATATAGGATGTTTTTGTGTAACAACAGGTTTTGGAGTAGATGAAAAAGCATTGGAATTTGAAAAGCAATTAGACGATTATAATTCCATATTGGTAAAAGCACTTGGAGATAGATTAGCCGAAGCTTTTGCAGAATATTTACATTTAAAAGTTAGAAAAGAAATTTGGGGTTATGCTTCTGATGAAAATTTATCTAATGATGATTTGATAAAAGAAGAATATAAAGGTATTCGTCCAGCACCAGGTTATCCTGCTTGTCCAGACCATTTAGAAAAACCAACTATTTGGAAATTACTAAATGTTGAACAAGAAATAGGAGTAAAGCTAACAGAAAGTATGGCAATGTGGCCAGCAGCATCAGTTTCTGGATACTACTTTGCAAATCCTGAAAGTAAATATTTTGGACTCGGAAAAATAAAAGAAGATCAAGTTATTGATTACGCAAAACGTAGAGGAATTTCAACAGAAATAGCAAGTAAATGGCTTGCACCGAATATAGCAGATTAAATTTTGTTTCTAGTTTAAAGTTTCAAGTTCAAAGTTAACAACCTGAAACCTTAAACCTGAAACTTGAAACAATAAAAATTATGAAAGTAACACAACATATAGAAAACGCTCAAGGAAAACCCTTATTCTCTTTCGAGATTCTGCCGCCGTTAAAAGGTCAAAACATTCAATTTATTTATGATGGAATTGATCCTTTGATGGAATTCAAACCACCATTTATTGATGTAACTTACCATCGTGAGGAATATGAATTCAAAGAATTACCGAGCGGACTTTTACAGAAAAAAATTGTAAAAAAACGTCCAGGAACAGTTGGTATTTGTGCTGGAATTCAGAATAAGTATCAAGTTGATGCTATTCCACATATTTTGTGTGGTGGATTTACTAAAGAAGATACTGAAAATTTGTTGATAGATTTAGATTTCTTGGGAATCAATAATGTGGTGGCACTTCGTGGTGATGCTTTGAAAAATGAAACTTACTTTAAACCAGAAAAAGAAGGAAATGAGTATGCATCAGAATTGGTTACCCAAATTAATAATCTAAACAAAGGAATTTACTTAGATGAAGATTTGCAAAATTCAGCGTGTACTAATTTTTGTATTGGAGTTGCAGGTTATCCCGAAAAACATATGGAAGCACCAAGTTTAGATAGTGATATTCATTTTTTGAAAGAAAAAATTAGAAACGGAGCTGATTATATCATTACTCAAATGTTTTTTGACAATAAAAAATTCTTCGATTTTGTAGATAAATGCAGAAATGCAGGAATTACAGTGCCCATTATTCCGGGTTTGAAACCTATTGCAACTAAAAAACAGCTGAATTTAATTCCGCACCGTTTTTCTTTAGAATTGCCAGACGATTTGATTATGGCGGTTGTAAAAGCAAAAGATAACGATCATGTAAAACAAATTGGAATTGAATGGTGTATTGCCCAAAGTAAAGAATTAGTTGCTGCAGGAATTCCTGTTTTACATTATTATTCTATGGGAAAAGCTGAAAATATCAAAGCTATTGCGAAGGAGATTTTTTAATTCTGATTTTTACAAAAGACATAACCTAACTAGCCCTGATTGAAGAGAAAATTCTAGTCTCGTTCTATAAAACGAGACGAGAATTGTAACGAAAAGCAGGAATAAGGAAACCAAAAACTCGCAAATCATTCGCTCCTAAAAATATTCTACTATATTTGTGAACTTAAAATTTTAGGATGCAAAAGATTTTATTTCTTTGTTTGTTAATATCGGTTTCTGTTTTTGGTCAAGATAAAAATCCTTATACACTTGATGTTTCTCTTATTAGAGGAAATGCAATGTCGCATTCTGAAGACATGTCACATTTAGTTAATGGTCATCCAGAAGGTTTCATGGCTACATTTGGCAAACGAACCGATGGTTCAAAAGAGTGGCATCAAGCATATAATTTTCCTGATTATGGTGGTTATTTTCTTTTTCAAGATTTTAAAAGCCAACCTTTAGGTAAAAATTATGCCGTTGGTGCTTTCTATAATTTTTATTTTTGGAAACGTCAACTACAATTTAAACTTTCGCAAGGAATAGCTTTAACGACAAATCCTTATGATAAAGTTGAAAACAGTAAAAACAAAGCCTTTGGTAGCAAGTTCATGGGAAATACTAATTTTGGATTAGTATATGACAATCAAAAATTATTCAAAGATTTTGGCTTTCATGCCGGATTTTTATTCACACATTTTTCTAACGGAAGAGTAAAATCGCCTAACAGTGGTATAAATACGTATTCATTAAATATTGGTGTGAATTACAATCTTTCAAAAGATTTTGTTCGAGTTATTGATACTTCATCTGTTAAAAAATCATACAAAGAACCTATTCATTATAATGTGATTGTTAGAACTGGAATTAACGAAAATCCTATCATAAATAGTGGTCAGTTTCCGTTTTATCACATTGGTTTTTATGCTGATAAACGAATCAATAGAAAATCGGCATTACAACTTGGAACGGAATTATTTCTTACTGAATCCATGAAAGAATATATCAAGTATTATTCAGTTGCTTATCCAGAAATGAATATTAAATCAGATACAGATTATAAAAGAATAGGACTTTTCGTTGGACACGAACTATTAATAAACAAAATTTCACTCGAAGCACAAGTTGGTTATTATGTTTATCAACCTTTCAAAAAGGATTTAGCGATTTATGATAGAGTAGGTTTAAAATATTATTTCACCGATAAGATTTTTGGCGGATTTACTATAAAAACACATTTGTTTCTAGCTGAAGCATTAGAATTTGGAATTGGATATAAAATTTAAGTTATGAAGAAGGTATTATTTTTACTGTCAATATTTTTTATTTTCAATTCCTGCGAAAAACCAAGCGATTGCGTCGAAAGTTCAGGAAGAATTATAACTAAAGAAATCACCGTAACTAATTTTAAAAAATTAAAAGTTTACAGAGGAATTGAAGTAGTCATAACGCAAGGAACAGAATATAAAGTTCAAGTTGTTGCTGGAGAAAATTTTATTGACAATATTGAGGTTAGACAAAATGGAGACCAATTAATTTTTAAAGATAATACAAGTTGCAATTGGGTTCGCGATTATGGACAAACAAAAATTTTAGTCACAACACCAACATTAGAAGAAGTTTATTCAAAAACAGACAGAACAATTAGTTCTAACGGAGTTTTAACGTTTCCAAACTTGTTTTTCCTTTCGTTAGACAAAGATGCTGATGGCGAAAGTGGCGCAGGAACAGGCGATTTTATTTTAAATATTGACAACGATGTTTTTAAAATTGCAAACAATAATGTGTCTCGATTTTATATCACAGGAAAAACAAATACAGCCGAGTTTTCTTTCTATTTTGGTGATGGACGAATTGAAGCTGAAAATTTAATTGCAAAAAACATACAAGTCTATCATCGTGGTTCAAATGATATGATTGTTCATCCAACTGAAAAAATAGAAGGAACAATGAACAGTACAGGAAACATTGTTCTAAAAAATAATCCACCTATAGTAAATGTGGAAGAATTATATCAAGGAAAAGTTATTTATAATTAGAAGCTAATCCTGCTTTTCGTTACAAGTTTTTTCATTCAAAGCTGTTTTTGTAAACTATAAAAAGAGCTTTCGTTGGTCGCTTTTTTCTAGCAACAAAAACTAGCTTTTAATTTCAAAAAGCTTTTCTCTTCAATCAGGGCTAAAAAATCTGCAATCTATATTTTATAAACCTTAATCTAGTTACTATTTCTTAGCTGTTTTTTCTCTAAAAATTTGTTCTAAATTTTTACTTTTTAAAGCCAACTGAAGTGCACGCAAACCATTTTCTTGAGCAAAATCAAATACCGATGGACGTTTGTCGTCATCCGTTTCAAAAGTTAATTCCCAAACTTTATCGTGTGTATTCTTAAACGATTTTAAATCAGATAATTTTGCAAACAATGCTTCATTTACCTCTTTATCAAACTCAACTTCAATTACTTGTTCTACAATATCAGAAACTAATTTGTCTAATTTTTTGTCGGTTACAATTTTTCCATTGTTGATGATAATTACTCTGTCGCAAATGGCTTCAACTTCTTGCATAATGTGTGTAGAAAGAAAAACGGTTTTGTTTTTACCTACGTTTTTAATCACGTTTCTAATTTCAACTAACTGATTTGGATCTAAACCAGTAGTTGGTTCGTCCAGAATTAAAACATCAGGATTATGCAATAAAGCGGTTGCTAATCCAACACGCTGACGATATCCTTTAGACAATTGCCCAATTTTTTTATGACTTTCCGCAGTTAAACCTGTTAACTCAATCACTTCTTCAATTCTCGATTTAGCAACTTTATAAACATCAGCATTAAATTCTAAATATTCACGAACATACAAATCTAAATACAACGGATTATGTTCTGGTAAATAACCAACGGATTGCTGTACAGCTTTTTGATTTTCGTTTACATCATTGCCATTTACAGAAGCTTTTCCTTCATCAGAATTGATGTAAGTCGTCAAAATTTTCATTAAAGTAGATTTTCCAGCACCATTCGGACCAAGAAAACCAACAATTTCTCCTTTTTTCACAGAAAATGAAACATTGTCTAATGCCTTTTGAGCACCATAACTTTTTGAAATATTTTGAACTTCTATAGACATAATTTAATATTTGAAGCAAATGTAATAAATACTAAAGGAAAACTAAAACCAATAAAGTTAATAACGTCTAAATAATCTTTTTATGATTTACGAAAACGTTTCCGTAACTTTTTTTAAATTTTTTACAATGGTTTAACAAATTTTACTACTTTAGCAAAACATAAAAACGAAAATGAATACAAATTTCACAACATATTACAACTATTTCTTTTATTTCTTCTTTGGACAGAAAAAGGGATTAGTATTGCTATATGTTAAAAAGTAAATTTGAAACAATTATAAAGTACAATCCCGATGAAAATCGGGATTTTTTTTTGATTAAAATGAAAGAAAAAATAGCCATACAAGGAATTAAAGGATCGTTTCACCATCAAGTTGCCTTAGAATATTTTCAATCAACTATTGAAATTGATGAATGTTTATCGTTTGAAGCACTTGCCGATAGTTTGATTAACAATCAATCGCAACTGGCAGTTATGGCTATTGAAAATTCAATTGCAGGTTCAATAATTCCAAATTATGCTTTAATTGACAAGAATAATTTTCACATTATTGGCGAATATTATTTAGATATTATACAGAATTTAATGGTTTTAAATGGACAAAAATTAGAACATATTCAAGAAGTGCATTCACATCCAATGGCTTTATTGCAATGTATGGATTTTTTAAAAAAACATCCAAATATCAAATTAGTTGAAGACAAAGACACAGCAGAAACCGCAAGAAGAATTCATCAAAATCAAATAAAAAACATTGCCGCAATAGGAAGTAAAGTCGCAGCAGAATTATACGACTTAAATATAATCGCACCAGAAATTCAAACAGTAAACAATAACATGACTCGTTTTTTTATCATCAGTAAAGAAAGAAGTCAAGAAAATAAAGAAGAAATTAATAAAGCATCTATAAAATTTGAATTGGACGACACACCAGGAAGTTTGGCAACGGTTTTAAATGTAATGACGAATTGCAAGCTAAATTTGACTAAAATCCAATCGATGCCTATAATTGAAACACCTTTTCAATATTCATTTTTTGTAGATGTAGTTTTTGAAAAGTACAAACATTATGAAAAAGCCGTCAAAATTTTAGAAATTATGACCAATCATTTTAAAGTTTTAGGTGAGTATAAAAAAAGAAAATAAACACATAGAAACATAGAAAATAAAGAGTAGAAAGAATTTATAGAAACTTCGTTTTATATAGCTATGAAAACTCATGTCAAGCGAAGCGTCTTTATTAGAAAATGAAATCTATGTTTCTATGTGTTTAAAGCAACAACCATTCGAATTTGCAGTAAAATAAAATGATACAAATAGCAAAAAGACTAGAAACCGTTCAGGAATATTACTTCTCCAGAAAATTGAAAGAAGTAAGACAGCTCATGTCTGAAGGAAAACCAATCATCAATATGGGAATTGGAAGTCCTGATTTGGCACCACATTCATCGGTGATTGAAGCCATTCAAAACGCAATGTTTGACGAAAAAGCACACGAATATCAAAGTTATCAAGGTTTACCAGAATTGCGTCAAGGTTTTGCCGATTTTTATGCAACTAATTTCAATGTCGAATTAAATTCAACTACTGAAATTCTACCATTAATGGGTTCGAAAGAAGGAATAATGCACATTTCACTAGCTTTTTTAAATGAAGGCGATGAAGTTTTAATACCAAATCCTGGTTATCCAACGTATGCTTCTGTGACGGAATTGGTTCAAGCAAAAGCAGTATATTATGATTTAAAAGAGTCTACTAATTGGCAACCTGATTTTGAAGCATTAGAAAAAACAAATTTATCAAAAGTAAAATTGATGTGGGTTTCCTATCCACACATGCCAACAGGCGCAAATGCAACTTTAGATTTATATCAAAAGCTAATCGATTTTGGAAGAAAAAATAACATTTTAATTGTAAATGACAATCCGTATAGCTTTGTTTTGAACGAAAATCCGTTGTCAATTTTTCAAATAGAAGGTTCAAAAGAAATAGCTTTAGAATTGAATTCATTGAGCAAAACGTTCAACATGGCAGGTTGGCGTGTTGGAATGGTTTCAGGAAATGCAACTTTAATAGATGCTATTTTAAAAGTAAAAAGCAATATGGATTCTGGAATGTTTTATGGAATTCAAAAAGGAGCAATAGCTGCATTAAAATTAGGGAAAGATTGGTTCGAAAGTCAGAATGAAATTTACACCAAAAGAAGAAACTTGATTTTTGAATTAGCAGAAAAAATGAAGTGTACTTTCGATAAAAACGCAGTCGGAATGTTTGTTTGGGCAAAATTACCAGTAGGAATTCAATCGGAAGAATTTATAGATAATCTGTTATATGAAAAACATATTTTTCTCACGCCAGGAACCATTTTTGGTAGTAACGGCGAAGGTTACATTCGATTTTCATTGTGCGTGAAAGAAGAAAATATTTCAATGGCAATAAAAAGATTTCAATGACAATGTCAATTCAAAATTCTATAGCAATCAAAAAAAAGAGTTCAATAACAATGTCAATTACAAAATTCAATATCAAACTCAAAAATTCAATTTTATAATTTGAATTTTGAGATTGTAATTGACATTGACATTGAAAAAAAAGTAAACATGAAAGTATTTATAATAGGAACAGGATTAATAGGCGGTTCAATGGCATTAGACATCAAATCAATTTATGATGATGCAATTGTTTTCGGAATTGACGCTAACGAAAAACATCTTGAAGAAGCAATAAATCTCGGAATCATCGACAAAAAAGCAACCGAAAAAGACTTAATTAACGCAGATTTAGTAATCGTTGCTGTGCCAGTTGATGTTGCTTTAGTAATTTTGCCAGAGATTTTAAATAAAATTGGAGAACAGACTTTGGTTTTTGATGTAGGTTCAACTAAAAACCCAATTTGTGAAGCGATTGAAAATCATCCAAAAAGAAGAAATTTCATGGCTTGTCATCCTATTGCAGGAACAGAATTTTCGGGACCAAAAGCTGCCATTAAAGGTTTGTATGAAGGCAAAACAAACATCATTTGCGAAGTAGAAAAAACAACCTTCAAATTGCAAGAAAAAGCTATGGATTTGTTCAAAAAACTCGGAATGCGCATTCGTTATATGGATTCAAAATCGCACGACAAACACATTGCTTATGTATCACATTTGTCGCATATAAGTTCGTTTATGCTAGGAAAAACAGTCATTGAAAAAGAAAAAGACGAACAAGATATTTTTGACATGGCAGGTTCAGGATTTGAAAGTACCGTGCGTTTAGCAAAAAGTTCACCAGCAATGTGGACGCCAATTTTTAAGCAAAACAAAAAACAAGTTATAAAATCATTAGAGGAATACATTCAAAATTTATCAAATTTCAAGAAATTATTAGAAGATGATAATTATGAAGAAGTTTATAACGAAATGCAAAATACGAATAGAATTAAGGAAATTTTAAAATAGCAAGAAGTTAGAAGATGGAAGTAGGAAGAAAAACTCCCAGCTTCCAACTTCAAGCTTCCAACTCAAATAAAAAATGGAAAACAAAAAAGAAATGAGAACGTGGTTAAACAACTTCAATTTGCCACATCCACTAGTAATCGCTGGACCATGTAGTGCAGAAACAGAAGAACAAGTTTTAAAAATTGCACGTGAATTAAAAGATTCAAAAGTATCAGTTTATAGAGCTGGAATTTGGAAGCCAAGAACACGTCCAGGCGGATTTGAAGGTGTTGGTGAAATCGGATTGAAATGGTTGCAAAAAGCCAAAGCTGAAACTGGTTTGCAAATGGCAATTGAAGTAGCAACAGCTGCTCATGTGAAATTGGCATTGGAACATGATATTGATATTTTGTGGATTGGAGCACGAACAACTGTAAATCCGTTTGCGGTTCAAGAAATCGCTGATGCTTTGCAAAATACAGAAAAAATTGTACTTGTGAAAAATCCTGTAAATCCAGATTTAGCTTTATGGATTGGTGGTGTAGAACGTTTATACAATGCCAATATCAAAAACCTTGGTGTTATTCATAGAGGATTTTCTACTTATGAAAAAACAAAATATCGTAACAATCCTGAATGGCAAATTGCAATTGATTTTCAAAATAAATTTCCAGATATTCCATTAATAATTGATCCGTCACACATTACTGGAAATCGCGAAATGATTTTTCAAGTTACTCAAGAAGCATTGGATTTGAATTATGACGGAATGATTATCGAAACCCACATTGATCCTGATAACGCATGGAGTGATGCTGCACAACAAGTTACACCTGAAAGATTAAAACAAATTATTTTTGATTTAACAATCAGAAAAGAAACCGATGATGCTGATGAATATCAAACAAGATTAGCTAAATTAAGAAGTAAAATTGATGAATTTGATGCTAAATTATTGGATGTTATTGGTAAAAGAATGAAAATTGCTGAAGATATTGGAGCTTTAAAAAAAGAAAAAAACGTAGCGGTATTGCAAAACAAACGTTGGAACGAAATTCTTGAAAAAATGGTCAATGACGGAAACCAAAAAGGATTGAGTGAAGAATTTATCATTCAGTTTTTCAAAGCCATTCACCAAGAAAGTATTACGCATCAGGAAAAAATATTTAATAAAAAATAAATACGAATATTTTCGTATGTAGAAGTTTTAAAAAATATTGTATTATTGCACTGAAAATTAATATTAAACAAAAAATTAAAACAATGAAAAAAGTTATTTTATTGCTTGCAGTTTTATTCGGATTGAATTCTGCAATTGCTCAAGTTGATGTAATTACAAAACACAACGGTGAAACTGTAAAAGGGAAGGTTATTAAATTAGAAGAATATACAATCATATTCAAATATGATGGTGAAGATGCTGAAAATACAATAAGTAAATATGCAGTTGAAAAAATTGTTTATGGAAAATCAGGACGTATTGAAGAAGTAACAGAAAAAATCGTTGTAAACGGAGAAGATGATTGGGAAAAAGTAGTTATCTTAGAAGATAAAGCTTACATCTCAGGATTGAAAAAAGAAGGTGAAGTTAGAGGAAAAACAGGTTTAATCAACTACCATACTGGAAACACAGGTGATAAAAAAGCTGAGAAAAAATTAAAAATGGCTGCTGCAGCAATGGGTTGTCCATTTATTTTACAAACTGCTGATAAATCAACAGTTGGTGCAACTTCAAATGGTTTAGGTGGTTCTCAAGCTATCAAAAAAGGAGTAGCTTACAAATACTAAAAATAAGAATTCAATTTTAGAAAGACCGTTTAGTAATTTAAACGGTCTTTTTTATTATAATAAAACGCCAAACTTCTAAAGTCTTTTTTCTACTTTTGTAGATAATTAAAATTTAAATTTTGGCTTCTTGCTGAAATCTAAATTTTGAAATCCGAAAATCTGAAATGACAGGAATAGTTTATAAATCTACAGGAAGTTATTACACCGTAAAAACAGAAGATGGTCAGGTTTATGAATGCCGTATTAAGGGTAAGTTTCGTATAAAAGGAATTAAAAGTACCAACCCAATTTCGGTTGGAGATATTGTTGATTTTGAGTTAGATAATTCTACTGATGAAGAGATTGGAATAATTAATAACATTCATGATAGAAAGAACTATATCGTAAGAAAGTCTGTTAATCTTTCAAAGCAAACTCACATAATTGCTTCAAATATTGATTTAGTTTTTTTATTAATTACAATAAATAATCCGCCAACTACTACAAGTTTTATCGATAGATTTTTAGTTACAGCTGAAGCTTATGGAATTGAGGCAGTCTTAGTTTTTAATAAGATTGATACTTATGATGAAGCTATGCTCGATGAACAATTGTTTTTGCAATATATTTATTCTCAAATTGGTTATAAATGCTTGAGAGTTTCTGCTCAAGAGAAAAACGGTTTAGAAACTTTAAAAGAATTAATGACAAACAAAGTTTCTATGTTTTCAGGACATTCAGGAGTAGGAAAATCAACTTTAGTCAATGCTTTAGAGCCAAGTTTGCATTTAAAAACAAAAACCATTTCGGAGCAAAGTATGCAAGGACAACACACTACAACTTTTGCAGAAATGTATGATTTATCTTTTGGAGCAAAAATCATTGACACACCAGGAATTAAAGGTTTTGGAATTGTTGATATGGAAAAAGAGGAAATAAGCGGTTATTTTCCAGAATTTTTCAAGTTGAAAGACAAGTGTAAATTCAATAATTGCTTGCACAAAGAAGAACCAAAATGCGCTATTAAAGAAGCATTAGAGAAAGATGAAATTTCTTGGACACGATATAATAGTTATTTAAAAATATTAGAAGGAGATGAAGATCACTATCGAACAGATATTTATAATGACGATCGAATTGCAAGTGACGAAACGCGAAATAAATAATTTCAAAAATCAATTTCAAGTTTAAAAAGTTTGTCACACCGAGCTTAGTCCGAGGTACTTTTTTATAAAGCATTTGTAATAATTACATTCTAAATTAGTTAATGAAAGCCGTTATCCAAAGAGTTTTACAATCTTCAGTTACAATTGAAAATAAAATTGTAGCAGAAATCCAAAAAGGTTTATTAGTTTTAATCGGAATTGAAGATGCAGATTCTCAAGAAGATATTGTTTGGTTAACTTCAAAAATTGCCAATCTTCGCATTTTTGGAGATGAAAATGATGTAATGAATTTATCACTAAAAGATATAGAAGGTGATATTATTGTGGTTAGTCAATTTACACTTCACGCATTAACAAAGAAAGGAAACCGTCCTTCTTATATAAAAGCAGCAAAACCAGATGTTGCCATTCCGCTTTATGAAAAATTTGTACATCAAATGGAAATTGAAATAGGTAAAAAAGTTCAAACAGGACAATTTGGAGCAGACATGAAAGTGTCTTTAATAAATGATGGTCCTGTGACAATAATTATTGATACTAAAAATAAGGAATAATTTTACAATTTATAAAAAAATCTTATTTTTGGATAAAATCTTGTTATGAAAAAAATATGCTTATTAATTATTTCTTACCTATTCTTATCAAATTTATCTTTTTCTCAAAATATAGACTATTCAACAATTTTATTACCTGAAGCATTAAAAGAAGATGCAAATAGTGTAGTGCGATTTCAACAAATTGATATTAATATTGTTAGCCAAAAACAGTTAATTGTTAAAAAAAGAAAAATTGTAACGGTTTTAAATAAATATGGTATAAATAACGTTGATGCTTTTGAATATTATGATAAATCATGTCAAGTTAATTCAATTGAAGCAACCATTTACGATTCTTTTGGAAAAGAGATAAAAAAAATAAAACGAAAGGATTTTAAAGATCAAAGTGTTGTAGATGGAGTTTCTATTTATACTGATAATAGAAAGTTGTTTTTAGATTACACACCAATTAATTATCCATTTACAATTCTTTTTGAGAGTGAAACTGAAACTTCAAGTACCGCATTTATTCCATCATGGTTTCCAATTGATGATGCATTTGAAAGCGTTGAAAAGTCAAAAATCAATATTAATTTTTCAGAAGATTTAGGCTTTAAATTTTTAGAAAAAAACATTGAAAATAAAAATATAATTAAAACTGAAAAAGAAGGCTTTATATCTTTTTCAGTGGAAAATTTATTAGCTGAAAAAATAGAAGATAATTCTCCATCATTTAAAAAACTAGTTCCATTTGTGTTGTTTGGTATTGAAAAAATTAGCTTGGAGGGAATTTTAGGAGAAGTTAAGACATGGAAAGATTATGGAAATTGGATTTATAATAATTTAATTAAGGATTCTGAAGAGCTTTCAATAGAAACTCAATTAAAAGTCAAAGAACTTGTTAAAAATGAAAATGATCAAATAGAAAAAGCAAAGATTATTTATAAGTATGTTCAAGATAAAACGCGTTATGTTAGTGTTCAATTAGGTATTGGTGGTTGGAAACCAATGATTGCTAAGGATGTTGATAGATTAGGTTATGGTGATTGTAAAGCTTTGACAAATTACACTAGAGTTTTATTAAAAACTGTTGGAATTGATTCTTACTACACTATAATTTATGGAGATAATGAAAAAAATGATTTTCAAGAAGATTTTGTTTCAATGCAAGGTAATCACGTTATTTTAACATTACCAACAAAAGATAAAATCGTTTTTTTAGAATGTACAAGTCAAATTTTGCCTTTTGGTTTTATTGGTAATTTTACGGATGATAGATATGCTTTAGTTGTCAAACCTGATGGAGGAGAAATTATTAAAACAAATGAGTATTTAGATAAAAATAATTCTCAAATTACTAAGGGCAATTACTCTATTAATGAGGAAGGTACTATCGTTGGAAGTATGCAAATAAAATCCAAAGGAACTCAATATGATAATAAGTATTTAATAGAATTAAAATCAAAATTGGAATTAGAGGAATTTTATAAATCATATTTTGGATGGATTAATAATTTAAAACTGGAAAGTATTAAACATTCTAATAATAAAGATGATGTTGAATTTATTGAGGATTTAAAGATAACAGCCGTTAATTATGGTTCATTAAATAATGATATCATACTATTTCCAATAAATGCATTCAATCAAAATTCAAACATTCCAAAACGATATAGAAATAGAAAGAATCCTTTTGAAATCTCGAGAGGTTACATTGACGAAGATGAATTTGAGATTGTCATTCCTGATGGGTATGTAATTGATGCAAAGCCAAATGATTTTGAAATAAATGATAAATTTGGGAATTACAAAACAGAAATAGTTGTAATGAACCCCAAAAAAATTAAGTACAAGCGAGTGCTTTCCATTAATAAAGGATTTTTTGATAAAACGGAATATGATAATTATAGAAAATTTAGAGAGCAAATTGCTAAATGTGACAATTCCAAAATAGTAATAAAAAAACAATAAAATGAAAAAGATAATATTGAGTATAATGTTGTTGTTAAGTAACTTCATATTGTCTCAAAAAAAAGAGTTAGGAAAAGTAACCATCGAAGAACTTCAAGAAAAGGCGCATTCTAAAGAACCAGATGCAGTAGCAGCTATAATTTTTAAGAAAGGTGTAGTAAGATTTGATTATTCTCAAGATAGTGGATTTGATATGATTACAACGATAAAAGTTAAAATTAAAATTTATAAAAAAGAAGGATATGATTATGCGAATTTTTCTCAAAGATATTATATTGGTGGAAATGCAAAAGAAACCGTAAATTTTTCAAATGCAACAACATATAATATTGTAGATGGAAAAATTGAAAAGTCTAAATTAAAAAAAGAAAGTATTTTTGATGAAAAAGTTAATAAATTTTGGAATAGGAAAAAGATTGCGATGCCTAACGTAAAAGAAGGATCTATTGTTGAATTTGAGTATGAAATTAAATCAGAAGAAATAGGAACAATGGAAGATTGGGAATTTCAATCAGACATTCCAGTTGATTATTCAGAATTAGCAACTTATATACCAGAATATTTTGTATACAATATAAGTCAAAGAGGATATTTATTTCCTAAAGTTGAAAAAGATATTAGGCAAAGAACAATAGATTATGTATACAAAGAAGATTTTGTACCTGGTCTTAATACAGGAACTCCTAAAAGAATTAATTCAAGCCTTAATTTTAAAGAAAACCTTGTAACTTTTGTTACTACTGATTTTCCATCATTAAAAGATGAAATTTTTGTAAATAACATTAAAAATTACATATCTAGTGTTTCTCATGAACTTTCTATGGTTAAATTTCCCGAGCAACCTTATAAAGTTTTTTCTACAGATTGGGAATCAGTTACTAAAACTATATATGAAAATGAATATTTTGGAGCAGAATTAGATAAAACTAATTATTTTGAAAATGATATTAATAAATTAATCGAAGGATTAAATACTCGTGAAGAAAAAATGATTGCAATATTTAATTTTGTTAAATCAAGATTAAAATGGAATGAATATTTCGGCTATAATTGTGATATTGGTGTAAAAAAAGCATATACTGAAAAAATTGGAAATGTTGCAGATATCAATTTAATGTTAGTAGCAATGCTTAGGTATGCAGGATTAGATTCTAATCCAATTTTAGTTAGCACACGTTTAAATGGAATTGCTATGTTTCCAAATCGAAACGCTTTTAATTATGTAATTGCTTCTGTTAAATTAGATTCAGAACTTATTTTGCTTGATGCAACAGATAGCAATTCTATACCAAATATTTTGCCAATCAGAGATTTAAATTGGTACGGAAGATTAATCAGAAAAGATGGTACTTCTGAAAGCGTAGATCTAATGCCAAAAAATAATTCTTCAGAAAATGTAAACATGATTGCTACAATTGATAATCAAGGTCAAGTAGCAGGACAGGTTAGAGATCAATATTTTGATTATTATGCTTTTCAATTTAGAGAAAGTTATGGTAGTTTATCTTTGGATAGTTATTTAGAAAAATTAGAAAAAAAACATTCAGGACTTGAAATTGAAAATTATGAACGAATAAATGAAAAAGAAATATATCAACCTTTAGCAGAGAAATATTCTTTTAAGTCAAATAATGCAGTCGAAATTATTGGAGATAAAATGTATTTTGCACCTTTATTGTTTTTTGCATTAACTGAAAATCCATTTAAACAAGATGAAAGAGAATATCCTGTAGATTTTAGTTATCCAACGAAAGACAAGTTTATGATAACTTTGAATATTCCTGACGGATATCAAGTTGAAACATATCCAAAAGAGGTTGCAATTGCATTGCCAGAAGGTTATGGTGGTTTTAGATTTACATGTACTGTTGAAGAAAAGAAAATACAACTTGTAGCAAGTTTGAATATTAATGTTGCAATAATTCCTTCAGATGATTATGATTCTTTAAAAGAATTTTTTAAAAAAGTAGTTGAAAAGGAAAATGAAAAAATTGTTTTAAAAAAGATATAAATGAATAAAATAACTCTAGCACTTTTTTTTATAATAAATACTTTTGGTTATGCCCAAAATTTTGATTTGGGTAAGGTTACAAAAGAGGAGTTGCTTGAAAAAAAATGTAAAAATGACACAAATGCAGTAGCTGCAATATTATTTAAAAAAGCTAAAACAAGTTTTAAATATAATCAAAGTGAAGGATTTGTTTCTACAACAGAATATTCAATTAAATTGAAAATTTATAAAACTGAAGGACTAGGATGGGCTAATTTTGAAATGCCATATTATGTTGGATATTTAAATCTAGACGATGAAATAGTTGAAATATCTAAGGCATTTACTTATAATATCGAAAATGGAATTATCGTTAAAGATAAAGTTACAAATGAAGGGAAGTTTGTTGAAAAAATAAATGAATATTGGAAATCAAAATCCATCACTTTTCCTAATGTAAAAGTAGGCTCAATTGTTGAACTTAAATACATTATAAAATCTCAAAATTTATCTATCCTTCCTGAATTTCAGTTTCAATATAAAATTCCAGTTAATTATGCTGAATATTTAACAGAAATACCAGAGTTTTACATTTACAAAGGAATAAAATCAGGATTTATTGATGTAAAAATAGATGAAGTAATAGAAGATGCTTCTCAGAATTTTGAAGGTAAATTTGGAAAAACTTTAAGTATGTTTTATAAACAAATTAAAACAAAGTATTCTGTGTTTGATGTTCCAGCTCTAATAGAAGAGAGTCAAATCAATAACATTGAAAATTATTATGCTAAAATAGATCATGAATTACAGGTTGTAAGAATGCCTGATGAAGAACCAAAAAAAATTGCAACTACATGGGAAGATGTTGCAAAATCAATTTATAAAGAAAAAGAATTTGGGGATGAGATAGAAAAAACAGATTATTTTGCAAATCAAGTTACAATACTTACAAAAGATATTGATTCTAAAAAAGAGAGATTGATTAAAGTTTTTGATTTTGTTAAAAATCAAATGACTTGGAATGGTAAGTACGGATATTACACTAAAAAGAATATTGATAAGGCCTTTTATGATAAATCTGGTAATGCTGCTGAAATTAATTTAATGTTAGTTTCAATGCTAAAGTTTGCAGGAATTGATGCATCACCTGTTCTATTGAGTACAAGGGATAACGGCATAGCACTTTTCCCAAATAGAACAAGATTTAATTTTGTAATTGCAATGGCAAATATTGATAATGAAACAATTTTATTAGACGCTACAAGTAAAAATTCTACTATGAATATTATGCCTATAAGGAATCTTAATTGGATAGGTAGAAGTATCGATAAAAGTGGAATTTCCAGTGAAATAAATTTAATGCCAGTACAAAGTTCTACTAATAATATTTACATGATTGCAACTTTAGATAGTTATGGACAAATATCTGGTCAAGTAAGAAATCAATTATTTGATTATTATGCTTTAGAATTTAGGGAAAAAAAAGTAGGGATTTCAATTGATAGTTTTATTGAAACAATAGAAAAAAAATATTTAGGATTGAAGATTGACAATTACGAAAGAGCTAATGAAAAAGATTTGAGCCAACCAATAGTTGAAAAGTATACATTTGAAACTAGTAATTCAATTGAAATTATTGGAGATAAAATGTACTTTTCACCATTGTTATATTTTGCAGTAACTGAAAATCCATTCAAGCAGGAAAAAAGAGAATATCCTGTAGATTTTAGTTATCCTACAAAAGATAGATATTTGATAACTTTGAATATTCCTGATGGATATGTTGTTGAAAGTTTTCCAAAAGAAACTTTAATTTCGTTGCCAAATGAATATGGGAATTTTAAATTTATTTGTACAGTTGAAGAAAGAAAAATACAACTTTCAGTCAATTTAAATATTAATTCAGCAATTTTTTCTGCGGATGACTATTCTACTTTAAAAGAATTTTTTAAAAAAATTGTTGAGAAGGAAAATGAAAAAATTGTTTTAAAAAAGATATAACATGAATCTAAAAAACTCCCAACTAGAAGTTGACAATTGGATAAAAAATCACGGAGTTCGTTATTTTAATGAACTAACTAACATGGCACAGCTTACTGAAGAAGTAGGTGAAGTAGCAAGAATTATTGCACGTCGTTATGGTGAACAATCCGAAAAAGAAAGCGACAAAAACAAAGACCTTGGTGAAGAACTTGCTGACGTAGTTTTCGTGGTGTTGTGTCTTGCTAACCAAACAGGAATTGATCTTCAAGCTGCTTTTGATAAAAAAATGGATTTAAAAACAAATCGCGACCACGACAGACATCATAATAATGAGAAATTAAAATAGTTTGTAATTTTCAGTCTCAGTATTCAGCAAAAATCAAAAAAAGTGAATTTACTTTTAACCAACTCACAAATCACAACTCGTCACACTGAGCTTGTCGAAGTGCGCAACTCGCAACTTTCAATCACTGGTTCAAAATCAGAAACCAATAGGTTATTGTTGCTAAAAGCATTGTATCCGAATATTTCATTGGAAAACGCATCAAATTCTGATGATTCCGAAGTTATGACCAATATTATTCAAAACTTCCAACTTCCAACTTCTGTCACACTGAGCGCAGTGGAAGTGCAACAACTTTTTAATGTTCACCACGCAGGAACAGCAATGCGATTTCTAACAGCTTTTTTTGCTATTCAAGAAGGAAAAGAGATTGTATTGACAGGTTCATCAAGAATGAAGGAACGGCCAATTAAAATTTTAGTCGAAGCTTTGCAACAACTTGGTGCTGAAATTTCTTATGAAGAAAACGAAGGTTTTCCGCCAATAAAAATCAAAGGAAGAAAATTAATTAATAATAAAGTTTCACTTCCAGCAAATGTAAGTAGTCAATACATTTCAGCACTTTTATTGATTGCGCCAAAACTTGAAAATGGATTAGAATTAACACTTGAAGGCGAAATAACATCAATTCCATACATCAAAATGACCTTAGCGTTACTAAACGAAATTGGTGTTAAAACTTCTTTTGTTAATGATAAAATTACTGTCACACCAAGCGCAATTGAGGCACAACAAATCATAACTATAGAATCCGATTGGAGTTCAGCATCTTATTGGTACTCAATTATCGCACTATCAGAAATTGGAACACAAATAACACTATCAAGTTACAAACAAAATAGTCTTCAAGGCGATTCAGCATTAGTAGAAATCTATAAAAACTTTGGAGTAGAAACTATTTTCAATAATAACAATTCTATAACTATAATAAAATCAAACAACTTTAAACCTGACCCGAGTGAAAACGAACAGGCGAAGCAAACTTTAAACCTTAAACTCAACAATTCTCCAGACATCGCGCAAACCATTGCAGTAACCTGTTTTGGATTAGGAATAGGATGTCATTTAACAGGTTTACACACGTTAAAAATAAAAGAAACCGATAGATTAGAAGCGTTAAAAACCGAACTATCTAAACTTGGAGCAAACATTTCTGTGACAAATGATTCTCTAACAATCCAACAATCCAACAATCTAAATTCAAATATAAAAATAAAAACCTACCAAGATCATAGAATGGCAATGGCATTTGCACCTTTAGCCCTAAAAACGTCAATAATTATTGAGGATGCAGAAGTAGTTTCCAAATCTTATCCCACTTTTTGGGAAGATTTGCATAGCATAGGATTTCAAGTAGAAAATCAATAAAAAACTTCGCGACTTCGCGTCTTTATGGCAAAACTAAAAATAAACAGCAAAACACTTGACAACGCCTATTTCACAATCGTATATTTGCATTCGATTTAATTTTTACGATAATAATATCTAAAATTTAAAATCTAATATCTAAAATTTAATTATGAAATCGCCATTAACAACAAGTTTGCGTAAGCAAACACCAATAAATAAAAGGCGATAACATATATGACAGCTAAAAAACAACTTTCACATATATGAAATTATCACATTTTAATTTTAATCTTCCTACAGAATTATTGGCTGAATTCCCAGCAGAAAACCGTGACGAATCTCGTTTAATGGTTATCGACAGAAAAAAAGGTACTATCGAACATAAAATGTTCAAAGATGTTATCGATTATTTCGGTGATGGCGATGTTATGATTCTTAACAATACTAAAGTTTTTCCTGCACGTATGTATGGAAATAAAGAAAAAACAGGTGCAAGAATTGAAGTTTTCTTACTTAGAGAATTAAACGCAGAGCAACGTCTTTGGGATGTTTTAGTTGATCCAGCACGTAAAATCAGAATTGGAAATAAATTATATTTTGGTGATGATGATTCATTAGTAGCAGAAGTTATCGATAATACGACTTCTCGTGGAAGAACTTTACGTTTCCTTTACGATGGTTCTTACGAAGAATTCAGAAATAAATTAACAGAACTTGGAGAAACTCCAATCCCAAAATATATTAACCGAGAAGTAACTGAGGAAGATGCAGAACGTTACCAAACTATCTACGCAAAAGAAGAAGGCGCAGTTGCAGCTCCAACAGCAGGTTTACACTTTTCAAAACATCTTTTAAAAAGATTAGAAATCAAAGGTGTTGACTTTGCAGAAGTAACACTTCACGTTGGTTTAGGAACATTCAATCCTGTTGAGGTTGAAGATTTATCCAAACACAAAATGGATTCAGAAGAGTTAAAAATCACTCAAGAAGCTTGCGATATCGTAAACAATGCAAAAGCTAAGAAGAAAAGAATCTGTTGCGTAGGAACTACATCAATGCGAGCTATTGAAAGTTCAGTTTCATCTGCAAGAACACTAAATCCATTTGATGGTTGGACAAACAAATTCATTTTTCCACCATACGACTTCAGTATCGCAGACGCAATGATTACTAACTTCCACACACCAAAATCAACATTATTAATGATGATTTCAGCATTTTGTGGACACGATTTAATGCGTAAAGCTTATGACGAAGCCATTAAAGAAGGATACAAATTCTATTCTTATGGCGATGCAATGCTTATATTATAATTATTACATTGTCAGTCTGTCCCGAAACTTCGGGAGTTCGAAGACCTTATAAAAAAAATCTCATCAAAAATGGTGAGATTTTTTTTTATCCACAATTTTGTCATTCCGTGGTATTCTAATTAGTAGCGAATCACTAGGCATTTCTACAAACCATTTTCCTGCTGCTGAAACTCGCTTTTTTCTAATTTTGCCTAAAGTGTCACATTGAGCTTGTCGAAATGCTCTCGAAGGCAACATTAGAAAAAGAGCTCAAACAATTTCAGTATCAGGGCTAGTTGGTAATTGTCTTACACAAAATCAACCAACACAAACTTTTAAACGACTAAACTTTTAAACTTTTAAACTTTTCTCTACATTTACACCACAAACAAATCACACAATGACTTTTCAAAACTCACTTGAATTCGCTCAACAATTAGATGCTCAAGACGAATTAAAAAAATACAGACAAGAATTCATCTTTCCACAACATGATGGTAAAGACGTGATTTACTTCACTGGAAATTCTCTAGGTTTACAACCAAAATCTGCTAAAAATTATGTAGAAGATGTAATGAACGATTGGGCAAATCTAGCTGTTGAAGGTCATTTCTATGCAGAAAAGCCTTGGTGGGATTATCAAGAGCGTTTCGCTGAACCATTAAGTAAAATTGTTGGAGCAAAACCTTCAGAAGTTTCAGTAATGAACACGTTAACTATCAATTTACACTTATTGATGGTTTCCTTTTATCGTCCAACCAAAACACGTTACAAAATAATTTGCGAAGAAAAAGCATTTCCCTCAGATCAATATATGTTTCAATCGCAAGTCAATCATCACGGATTTAAACCAGAAGATGCTATAGTTGAAATTAAAAGGAGAGAAGGCGAGCATAATATTCGATTAGAGGACATTCTTGCTAAAATTGAAGAAGTTGGCGATGAGTTAGCTTTAGTATTATTTGGAGGCGTAAATTACTACACGGGACAAGTTTTTGATATGAAAACCATCACTGAAGCAGGTCATAAAGTAGGAGCAAACGTAGGTTTTGATTTAGCACACGCAGCAGGAAATATAAAATTAGAATTGCACGATTGGAATGTCGATTTTGCAGCATGGTGTTCCTACAAATACATGAATTCCGGACCAGGAAATGCTTCTGGTTGTTTTGTTCACGAAAAACACCATCATTCTAATTTACCAAGATTTGCTGGTTGGTGGGGACACAATAAAGAAAGACGTTTCAAAATGGAACCAACTTTCGATCCAGTTCATGGTGCTGATGGTTGGCAAGTTTCAAATTTACCAATTCTTTCTCTTGCTCCATATTTAGCATCTGTAGAAATGTTTGCTGAAGTAGGTATGGAAAAACTAATTGCAAAAAGAAACCAAATTACATCTTATTTAGAGTTTATTCTTCATGAAATCGACAAAGAAGTTAATAGTACATTTGAAGTAATTACACCATCAAATCAAGAAGAAAGAGCTTGTCAGCTATCTGTTTTTCTTCATGGTGAAGGTAGAAGTCTGTTTGATTACTTAATGAGTAATGGAGTTATAACTGATTGGCGTGAACCTAATGTAATTCGTCTTGCTCCAGTGCCATTATATACTTCGTATGAAGACATGTACAATTTTGGTCAGATTTTAAAACAAGGAATACTTACAATTCATTCAAAATAAAATGACAAAACAAGAAATAATAAATACTTTCGATCCTTCTCAACCAGGATTGGCCGATGCAACCATTTTTGGATTACCATTTTCATCTGAACAATCAGAAATAATAATAATTCCTGTGCCTTGGGAAGTTACAGTGAGTTATGGTGCAGGCGCTTCAGAAGGTCCAGAAGCCGTTTTAGATGCCTCTTTTCAAGTGGATTTAAATCATCAAGATTTTCCTGAATTATGGAAACTCGGAATGTATTACGCTGAAATTCCAGATTCATGGAAAAATAATTCAGATAAATATAAAGCTTTAGCGCAACCCATTATCGAAGCTTTAGAAGACGGTCAAGATGTAGCTCAAATTCCAGCATTACAATCTGATTTAGAAAAAATAAATATAGTTTGTCGTGACTTGCATACCGAAGTTAAAGAAACGGTTTTGCATTGGATGAATAAAGGTAAAAAAGTCGTTCTTCTTGGTGGTGATCATTCAACGCCACTTGGTTACTACGAAGCTTTGGCAACAAAACACGATAATTTCGGGATTTTACATCTTGATGCTCACATGGATTTACGTATTGCTTATGAAGGCTTTACCTATTCACACGCGTCAATTATGTACAACGCGTTACAAATTCCACAGATTTCTAAAATCGTCCAAGTAGGAATTCGTGATTTCTGCGAACAAGAAGTTGATGTTGTAAAATCACAAAACGGAAGGGTTTTGGTTCACACAGATTCTGATTTAAAAAAAGAAACTTTTGAAGGAAAAACATGGCAACAACAATGCGATGCAATTATAGAAACTTTACCACAAAAAGTGTGTATCTCTTTTGATATTGATGGAATGTATCCATGGTATTGCCCAAATACAGGAACTCCGGTTCCAGGCGGATTTTCTTTCGAACAAGCAACTTATTTGTTCAATAAATTAGCCGAAAGCGGAAAAGAAATTATTGGTTTCGATTTAGTTGAAGTTGCACCAAGCGAAAATGATGATTGGGATGGAAATGTGGGTGCAAGAATGTTATTTCACATGTGTGGCGTTTTAGCTAAAAACAATGGATTGGATGTTGGAGAAAAAATTGAATTTCAAAGAAAATAAACAAATTATATAAAACTTGTTTGAAATTATGTAAGGTGATTGAGTTTGATTTAAACTTACTTTGTATTATTAATTTTAAACAAAAATTGTATGAAAAATTTATTTTTATATGCATCGCTTTTATTTTTATCTTTTTTAACTTCATGTAAAAATACTGATAAGATGGGTGTTGCAGAAGACACAAAACAAGCTACTATAGACTCTATGAAAATAGTTGCTGAAAAACAAAGAATTATTGATTCGATGAAAACTGAAGCGGCTAAAATTGAAAAGCAAAAAGAAGTTGTAGTCGTAAATAATACTTCTACTCCTTCATCTTCAAATACCACAACAACTAAAAGAAAAGGATGGAGTGGTGCGGCAAAAGGAGCAGTTATTGGAGCTGGAGTTGGTGCAGCAACAGGAGCGATTGTTAGTAAGAAAAAAGGTGAAGGCGCAATAATAGGTGGATTAGTTGGAGCAGGAGTTGGAGCTGGAACAGGAGCAATAATTGATGGTAAAAAGAAGTAATCTTAATTTATTAATTTTAAAAATCCGTAGCATTATATGTTACGGATTTTTTAATTAACTTTGGTTTTTAACTTTATTTATGAAAAAACTGAAAAAAGTACTACTTCTAATTGTTGTCTTTCTAATTGTAATTGCACTCTCGCTTTTAATTTATTTGCAAACTACTAAACCTCAATACGAAGGTCAAGTTAACATAAAAAACATTTCTAAAAACACCGAGGTTTTCTTTGACGATTATGGAATTCCGCATATTTATGCTGCTAATCAAACGGATGCTCAAGTAGTTCTAGGTTATGTTCATGCCCAAGATAGATTATGGCAAATGGAATTGTTACGTAGAATTGCTGCCGGAAGACTATCGGAACTTTTTGGGAATAAAGTTTCTAAAACCGATATGTTTTTTGTAGGTCTAGGAATCGATGAAAATTCAGAAAAAGCGGTAGCCAATATTGATAAAAATTCTGAAAGCTACAAATTAGCAACAGCTTATCTTGATGGAATAAATCAATATATTGAAAACGGAAAAACTCCTGTAGAATACACTTTATTGGGTTTAGAAAAGAAACCATTCACCTTAAAAGATGTTTATAATATCTTCGGATTTATGTCTTTTAGTTTTGCGATGGCTCAAAAAACCGATCCTTTAATGACTGACATTCGTGATAATTTAGGCGCAGCATATTTAAAAGATTTTGGTTTGGATGGTTCTTTTGGAGCTGTTCAATTAAAAAGTTTTGAAGGTGAAGTTTCTAATTACTCTGAGATTTCTAAACAAGTAGCCAGTATATTAGATAATTCGCCTGTTCCTGCATTTATTGGAAGTAATAGTTGGGTTATAGGTTCACAAAAGACTAAAAACGGCAAAGTCATTTTTGCTAATGATCCTCATATTGCTTTTGCTCAACCTTGTACTTGGTATGAGGCACATATTTCTTGTCCAGATTATGAAATTTATGGCTATTATTTAGCTGGAACTCCATTTCCACTTTTAGCACATAATCGCAATTATGCTTATGGATTAACGATGTTTGAAAATGACGATATTGATTTGTTTCAAGAGGAAATTAATTTAAAGAATGATAATCAATACAAGTATAAAAATCAATATTTGAACTTTAAGATTCGTAAAAAAACAATTAGAGTAAAAGATAGTTCCGATATTGTTTTAAACATTCGAGAAAGTATTCATGGGCCAATTATGAATGGTGTTATGAATACCATTTCTACTGATAAACCTATTGCACTTTCGTGGATTTATACGCAAGAAAAAAATCAAATTCTTGATGCAGTTTATCATTTAAGTCATGCTAAAAATATTACAGATTTTAGAAAAAATATTGAACTCATTCATGCACCAGGATTGAATATTATGTATGGTGATGCTCAAAATAATATTTCGTGGACTGCTGCAGGAAAGTTATATAAATTACCTAATAATGTCAATCCAAATTTTATCCTAAATGGAAGTAATGGGGAAGACGATAAGAAAGAGTTTCTCGATTTTACTAAAAATCCAACGGCATTAAATCCGAGTTGGAATTATGTGTATTCGTCTAATAATCAAACAGAAGCAGTTGATGGTTATTTGTATCCAGGTTATTATTTGCCAAAGGATA
The DNA here is from genome assembly GCF_027484205.1 of Flavobacterium sp. Lineage (GTDB taxonomy): Bacteria > Bacteroidota > Bacteroidia > Flavobacteriales > Flavobacteriaceae > Flavobacterium. The sequence continues at coordinate 87,840 of NZ_JAIXUB010000025.1, read as the reverse complement.
GAGCCATGCGAATTGAGAGTTTTCTTTTTCCAAAAAACAATTGGACTTCTAAAGATGTTGAAAAAATGATTTTGGATAATACTTCAACCAATGCAGCAAAAAATGCAATAGCTATTGTGTCAAGTTTGAATACAAATGATTTTTCACGATTAGAAAAAGATGCTATGTATTCTTTAGTAAAATGGAATGGCGAAAACGAATTAACTACTATTCAATCAACAATTTACAATAAATTAATTTACAGATATTTAGAAAATACTTTTCAAGATGAATTGGGTAAAGATAAATTTTCGGCTTTACTCACTACTCATGTAATTAAGCAAATGATTGAACCACAACTAGCTAATGAAAATTCAGTTTGGTGGGATAATTCTAAAACGAAAGATAAAAAGGAAACTCAAAAAGAGATTCTAACAAAATCATTTAAAGAAACAGTTGCTGAACTCGAAAGTCAACTTGGAAATGATATTTCAAAATGGACTTGGAATAAAGTTCATACGTTAGAACACATACATCCAATTGGTAAAATAGAACTTTTAGCACCATTTTTTAATGTTGGAAAATTTGAAGTAGCAGGAAGTAATGAAGTGATAAATAATTTAATGTTTGGCTTTCCTTCTAATGGAATTTATGAAGTAAAAGCTGGACCATCAACTCGAAGAATTATCGATTTTTCTGATGTTGAAAATAGCGTAAGTATTTTACCAACAGGAAATTCAGGAAATCCTATGAGTAAGCATTATAATGATCAAGCCGAAATGTACAATCAAGGTAAATTTAGAAAAATGAAAATGAATAAAAAGGAAATTATTGCTTCATCAACTAAATTGGTTTTTATTGCTAAATAATTTGACGCATCTTTGTACTATTAAAACAATTAATAATTTGTAATTTTAAATTCGTAATTATTTAATGCAAACTCCCAAAAAAATAGCCATTGTAGGTTCAGGATTAGTTGGAACTTTATTAGGAATTTATCTTAAAAGAAGAGGTCACACTGTTCATATTTATGATAGAAGTCCTGATATTAGAAAAATAAATTTCTCTGGAAGATCTATAAACTTAGTTTTATCAGATAGAGGTGTCAAAGCTTTGAGTGATGTTGGCTTAGAGAAAGAGGTTTTAGGAATTGGAATTCCTGTCGAAAAACGAGCTATTCATGTTGGTGAAAATACAGTTAATGAACAATTTTATGGTAAAGATGGTGAAGTTATTTATTCTCTTTCTCGAGGTTTATTAAATAAAAAAATGGTTGATCTAGCTGAAAAAGCTGGTGTTGAATTTTTCTTTGAGGAAAAGGTTTGGGATGTTGATTTAACTACAGCAACGATATCAATTGGTGAAACTGAAAGAGGCGAATGGATTACTAAAGACTATGATTTAACTTTTGGTGCTGATGGTGCTTTTTCAAGAGTTAGACATAGAATGCAACGCCAGAGTATGTTTAATTATTCACAAGAATTTTTAGAAATTGGTTACAAAGAATTACACATTCCTGCTAATGCTGATGGTTCACATAAATTAGATAAAAATTCTTTACATATTTGGCCTAGAGGTAAATTTATGTTGATGGCTTTAGCCAATCTAGATGGTACATTTACTTGTACATTGTTCATGCCACATGATGGCGAAAACTCCTTTGAATCATTGCAATCAAATGAGCAACTAGTTGATTTTTTTGCTCAATATTTTCCAGATACTAAAGAAGTGATTCCTAATTTAGTGCAAGATTTTTTCAAAAACCCAACGAGTTACTTGGTTACAATGAAATGTTTTCCATGGACTTTTAGTGATAAAGTAGCTCTAATTGGAGATGCTTGTCATGCTATTGTGCCTTTTTATGGACATGGGATGAATGCAGGTTTTGAAGATATAACTGTATTAGAACAGATGATTGAAAAATATGGCGATGATTGGGCAAATTTATTAAACGATTACGAAAATTCAAGAAAACCAAATACTGATGCTATTGCAGAACTTTCCTATCGAAATTTCATGGAAATGAGTTCTAAAACCGCTGATGAAAAATTTTTACTTCAAAAGAAAATTGAAAAATGGTTTTCAGATAAACATCCCGATAAGTGGATGCCATTATACAGTCGTGTGACTTTTAGTTTACAACCTTATTCCGAAGCATTAGCAATTGGAGATTTTCAAAATAAAATCATGGAAGAAATTCTTCAAATAGAAAACATTCAAGAAAAATGGAATTCTGATGAAGTTGAAAACTTGATAATTAAATTATTAAACACAAAATAAGTTTTTGTCATTTCGACGAAGGCGAAACCACATCTTAATTCTAAAAAAATAAATAAATTATATCCTTAATTATCCTTTAATAATGGATATAAGTCCGAATTTGAAACTAATTTTTCAGTTTTTAGTTTGAATTCGTCAACAACTTCCGCAAGTGTTGAGTATTTCCAATCATTAAATTTATTTAAATAATAATATTTATCATCAGAATATATTTCTAAACAGTATCTCGATTTATTTCTACTTAATTCTTCTTCTTGAATTTCTATGATTACTTTATTAATATTTAGTTTGTCCTCAAATTTTGAATTAAAATCTTGTCCAATAATATGAAGACTATCATCAGTAAATTTTATTTCATTCACAATCGTTCTAATTTTGTTAGTTTGAAAGTAAATTCCAATTATAAAACAGATAACTATAAATATAAAAAAATAAGCTCTATAACTTCCTAGAGTTTCAGAAGAGCGACCAAAATAAAGTTTAAAAAGTGCAAGAATTACTATTAGAATCAACGGTACTAATCTTTTTGTAAGTCTGCTTATAAATGGTACATATTCTCCTTTAAATGATTTATTCATATAGCATTAAATACAATCTTTTAAAATTTTATTATTCTCTATTAACTTTTGTAAAATCGAATGCTGGTTTACAAATAGCAATATATTCACATGATTCGTCAAACGGATTTGAATATTGAACTCTTGTATTGGCTTCAATTTTAATAGATTGACCTGCTTCAAGCACAATTATATCATCTTCAATAATAAATTGTTTTTTACCTGAAATTATAAATGTGTATTCTTCAAATTCAGGTGTTTGAAAAGGTTCGCTCCATTTTGGTGGCGCAATCATGTGGGCAATTGAAATATCATCATTATTTGTAGCAACTTTTCCATGATGCTCTTCAATTAATTTGCCATCAGTAGTTGGAACAACAAAAGGTGTTTTTTGAATTAAATATTTTTTCATTAATTTTTGATGATTTTTTTAGTATAAATTTCTCCATTCGAATTCATTTTTACAATATAAAAACCTTCTTTTTTGTTTGAGAAATTAATGGTAATTTTATTATTATTGTTTTCAATAGTTTCAATTAATCTACCATTAACATCATAAAGAGATACTAAATCTATTATCTCATTTGAAATAATATTAAGTTCCTCATTTGTTGGATTTGGATATAATTCCAAGTTTTTAATGTTAAATTCTTGACCGTTTAAGTTGGAAATAAGTATCGTTTGTTGTGAATAACTAATGTTTCCGCATTTTGAAGCATTTAAGGTTACAGTATATTCACCTTCATTTAAAAAGTTATGTGTTGGATTTTCATCATTTGAAGTTGTACCATCACCAAAATCCCATTCATACTGATTTGCATTTAATGAGTTATTGTCAAAACTTATTTCACTTGAAGTAACATTAGAATAACTAAAATTTGACACAGTATCATAGTTGCCAATTTTCCAATCTGTTAAGTGCTCGTATACAATATTTTTAACAGCAAGTTTAACAAGCATTGCTTCAGCAGAAGATAAGCTAGAATTAAATGTTATTAATGTAGGATCTTTTCGCGTTAAAGTTGTGTAGAAAGTGCAAGCTGCTACATAAGAACCTGTAATTGATGGGTGACTTCCATCTGAACTATATAAATTTAAACTAGGAATATTATTTCTTATATATCTCCAAACGGCACCAACAGGCGATGTTATGGCATTATTGTCAACGGTCATCATCATATAACGTTCTCTTAAAAGATCGTCCATTCCTTCGTAAGTACAAAGTGGAGGAAAAAAATCACAATTTGAAGAATCACCATTTTGTCTACCCCATGTCATGTAAAAAACGGTTTCGGCACATGGATTTTGAGAAACAATTAAGTTGTTCAAACTTTGTGCAAATGGAAAAACTTGTGTATTGACTTGATTAATTGGGAAAGATGGTAGTTGGCTTTGCTCTTGTAGAACAACAAAATCCCAGTTTCCTTCATTAATTTTTGATAAAGAAGTTGGGTTACTATTATGTTGTTGAAGTGTGTGTCCACCTGGAGTATTGCTGTCAACAATAAAAATATCATTTGTTGATTGCCCAATATTTAATAATAATTGCGGTAAATCATTAACTTGTGTGTAACTATTTCCTAAAAAGAGAACTCTTTTACTTTGTGAAAAGATAACAAAAGTGCTAAATAAAGAAACAACTAGAAGTAAAGTTCTTTTCATTTTTTAAATATAAAATAAACTGCCAAAACCAAAAAGCACATTCCCACAAAATGATTCCATCGCAATGTTTCATTTTTGAAAAACAGGAATGAAAAAATCACAAAAATCACCAATGTAATTACTTCTTGAATGACTTTTAATTGCAATAATGAAAAAGGTCCACCATTTCCTTGAAATCCAATTCGATTTGCAGGAACTTGAAAACAATATTCAAACAATGCCAAACCCCAACTGATTAAAACAATCGTTATCAACCCAGTATTTTCAAACCATTTTAATTCTTTGAATTTTAAATGTCCATACCAAGCTAATGTCATAAAAACATTGGAAAGTATGAGTAATCCTATTGTTAAGTAACCTTTCATTAGCTAAATACTAATCACTTATTTTTTAAAAATCTTCATCAAAATTCCAAAAACACCACGAATAAAACTTGCACTAGTAACCACTTTTGTTACAGATTTACCAATAACTTCGGCTGTACTAGGTTCGTTACTTTTCTTTTCTTCTTCTTCAATTTCTTCTGATGCTTGAACAGCTTCTTCAATTTTTTTATTTAAAATTTCGTAGGCGCTTTCACGGTCAATTTCTTCGGCATATTTTTTAACCAATTTAGATTTAGCATTAATTGCTTCAATTTCAGAATCTACTAAAATATCCATTCTACTTTGTGGAGCACGAAGCATGGTTGCAGCCAATGGAGTAGGGATTCCTTTTTCATTTAAAGCAGTAACAAAAGCTTCGCCAATTCCAAGCGAAGTCAAAATTTCATCAGTTTGATAATATTCAGAAGTTGGATAATTATCGGCAGTTTGCTTGATGGCTTGTCTATCATTTGCGGTAAAAGCTCTCAAAGCATGCTGAATTTTCAAACCTAATTGCGCCAAAACACCTTTTGGAATATCCATTGGGTTTTGAGTAACAAAGTAAACGCCAATTCCTTTCGAACGAATAAGTTTAATAATAGTTTCTATCTGATCTAAAAGAACTTTACTAGCTTCGTCAAAAATCAAATGCGCTTCATCGATAAATAAAACTAGTTCAGGTTGATCAACATCGCCTTTTTCTGGCATTTGCTGATAAATTTCGGCTAACAAACTCAACATAAAAGTTGAAAATAATTTTGGTTTATCTTGGATGTCAGTTAGTCGTAATATATTAATATATCCTTTACCGTTTTCATCAATTCGCATCAAATCATCAATTTCAAAAGATTTTTCACCAAAAAAGAAATCACCTCCTTGTTGTTCCAATTCAATAATTTTTCTCAGAATTGTTCCGGTCGTAGCTGTTGAAATCTTGCCGTAGTTTTCAGAAATGTCATCTTTTCCTTCTTCAGTAATGTAATTAAGTACTTTTTTAATGTCTTTTAAGTCTAGCAAAGGCATTTTGTTATCATCACAATATTTGAATATAACAGCCATCACTCCAGATTGAGTGTCATTCAAGTCTAATATTCTTGAAAATAATACTGGTCCAAATTCAGAAACAGTAGCTCGCATTCTAACTCCATCTTGTGCAGAAAGTGTCATTAACTCTACGGGAAAAGCACTAGTAGAATAAGGAATATTTATTTTTGTATGTCGTTCTGTAATAAAAGGTTTTTCTTCACCAGGTTGCGCTATTCCTGAGAAGTCTCCTTTAATATCCATCATTAAAACTGGAATCCCAAAAGAGGACAATTGCTCTGAAAGTACTTGAATTGTCTTAGTTTTGCCTGTTCCAGTTGCACCAGCAATTAATCCATGACGATTTAGTGTTTTCAATGGAATTTTAACTTGAGTTTCTCCAACTGGTTCACCGTTTAAAATGGCTGCGCCAAGTAAAATACCCTCACCTTTTGAAGTGTAACCTTCATTAATATGCTGAATAAATGATTCTGTTATGCTCATTATATTATTTTATTTGAAATGTAGTAATAAATTTTATAGCGAAGATAATATATTTTTACCACGCTATTAATTTGAAATTTTGAATTTTTTTTTAACACTTCCCAACCTTTTATTTATTTTTAGTATCTTTATTAATAATAAAAGACATTAGTTTGGCGTTATTGAAAATAGAATGAAGATATATTTTTGTTGTTTTGAGTATAAATTTTTAAGTTTTTAACATCAAAACTGAAATATTGATAGAATAAATTCTACGATTCATTATCTTTTAAGATAATGTTATAAATAACAAAAAAAGTTTTTTTATTTAAACTAAAAAATTAAATTTGCTCCTATTCAAGTTTATTTACAACTAAAACTTATAAATTATTAAAAACTATTAAATTTTAAAAAAATGGCAAACGTTAAAAAAGAAAACGGTTCAAACGGAGGAGGAATGATAACAGGAATTATCATTGTAGCATGTATTTTAGTAGGTACTTTGGTGTGGAAATTCCTTATGGGAGCAGAATCAAATTTTGAAGGTGGTGATCCAGAAAAAGGACATCCATTAAATACTTTAGGTATGGTTTACAAAGGAGGTTTTATTGTACCGGTATTATTAGGAATGTTATTAATGGTGATTGTTTTCTCTTTTGAAAGATATTTTGTTATTGCTAAAGCTGCAGGAAAAGGTAATCTTGATAAATTTATGAGCAAGATTCAGTCAAATATCAAAGCAGGAAACATTGAAGATGCGATTCAAGATTGTGATAAACAACAAGGTTCTGTTGCAAATGCTATTAAATCTGCATTAGTAAAATTCCAAGATGTTAAAAAAGAAGGATTTAATAGCGAAGAAGCTTCAGAAATGATTCACAAAGAAATCGAAGAAGCTACAACTTTAGAAATGCCAATGTTAGAAAAACACATGACTATTCTTTCTACTTTAGTTTCTTTAGGAACTCTTGGTGGATTATTAGGAACTGTATCTGGTATGATTAAAGCGTTTGGTGCGTTAGCTTCTGCTGGAACTCCTGACCAAGCTGCACTTGCAACAGGTATCTCTGAAGCGTTAATTAATACTGCAACTGGTATTGCAACTTCTGCTTTAGCGATTGTAATGTACAATTTCTTTAACTCTAAAATTGATACATTAACATATTCTATCGATGAAGCTGGTACTTCTATCGTAAACACATACAGAAGATTAAGAGGTAGCTTAAAATAGTAGTAACTTTTTAAAAGTTGATAATTTTTCAATTTTTGAAAAACTAATAAAAAAATAAATGGCAAAAATAAAAATGTCTAAAAACGCAGCGTCAATTGATATGACGGCTATGTGTGATGTTGCTTTTCTTTTGCTCACGTTCTTTATTTTAACTGCAACAGCTAAAACTCCTGAGGCTTTACCTGTGCAAACTCCTGCTTCAACAGTAGAAGTAAAACTTCCTGAAACAGGATTAGTTACTTTGACAGTTGGAAAAAGTGAAGGAAAAAATAAAGTGTTTTTTGGAATGAAGGATAGAGATATTCGCGAAAAAACATTAGAACTAATGGGTGATAAATATGGTGTAAAATTTACACCTGAAGAGACAGCACAATTTTCTCTAATGGAGGAATTTGGTGTTCCGATAACTAATTTGAAGCAAATTATTGCTATGAAAAGTGCTGATAGAAATAAAGAAGGTTTACAACCAGGAATTCCAATGGATTCTTTGGATAACCAACTTAAAGATTGGATCTATACTGCACGTCAAGCAAATGTTGAATTAGGGAAAGATAAAGACCTTGACTTCGCAATTAAAGGCGATGCTAAACAAGAATATCCACAAATTAAAAAAATTATGGATATGTTACAGGACCAAAAAATCAATAGCTTTAATTTAGTTACTGGTGCAAGAGGTAAAGATTATTAATTCAAATAATAGTATAAAATGGCTGAATTAAATACCGGCGACGGCGGAGGCAAAAAAGGTGGCGGTAAAGTAAGAAGTAAAAAACAAAATTCAAAAGTTGATTTAACTGCAATGGTGGATTTAGCATTCTTATTGATTACGTTCTTTATGTTAACCACATCGTTATCAAAACCTCAATCTATGGATTTGGGTTTGCCTGATAAAGATGATAATGACTCTACTGAGGTTAAAACAGATCAAAGAAGAACTGTAACGGTTATTCTTGGAGATAATGACAAAATCAAATGGTTTCATGGACTTTTAGAAACACCTGAGCCTAACGGAAAACCACAAACCATAGGTTATGGTAAAGAAGGAATTCGTTCTGTATTGCTTCCAAGGGTAAAGTCGATTGTTGAAGTTACAGGTGATAAAGAAAAAGGTATGATTGTAATTATCAAACCTACTAAAAAATCTACTTACAAAAATCTAGTAGATATTTTAGATGAAATGGCAATTTGTAAAGTGCCTACTTATGCTATCGTTAATGAATTTTCTCCTGAGGAGCAAAAGTTAGCAGATGAGCTTAATAAAAAAGTAGAATAGTAATACTTAAAAAACATTAAAATGAAGTTAGATTTATTAAATAATAAATGGCTTGATATCGTTTTTGAAGGACGTAATAAAAGTTATGGTGCTTACGATTTACGTAAGAAAAACACCAATACAAATCTTCGTGCCTTTTTAATCGGTGCAGTTATTTTTTCTTTAGGTATTGCGGCTCCAGTAATTATTAATATGTTGCCGAGTTCATCTGATGGAGATGAAGCTTTAACTGATAAAATTACAACAGTTAAATTGCCACCAAAAGAAGAAAAACCAAAAGAAAATCTTCCACCACCACCGCCACCTCCACCAAAAGTGGATCAGGTGAAGTTTGTTAAGCCAGTTGTGGCTAAAACAGAGGATGTAACCGAAGAGCCACCTAAAGTAGAGGATATTAAAGATAAAAATCTTGGAAAAGAAGATATCAAAGGTGATCCTAATGCAGATATCGTTTTAACTCCTCCAGGTGATGGACCAAAACAACAAGAAGTTGTTGAAGAAGATAACACTATCTACAACCAAGCAGGTATTGAAGTACAACCTGAATATCCAGGAGGAATTGATAAGTTTAGAAGTTTTATTGGCTCTAATTTTCAAGCTCCAGAAGATGAAGGATTCAAAGGCGGAAAGATATTTGTTCAATTTGTTGTTGAAAAAGACGGTACTTTAACTGATATAAAAGTTGTTAGAGATGCAGGTTTTGGAACAAAAGAAGAAGCAATTCGTGTTGTTAAAAAGAATAAAGTAAAATGGAGTGCTGCTGAACAAAATGGTAAAAAAGTAAGATGTTCATACATGTTGCCTATTACAATTCAAGCACCTGAATAATGTTGAAGAAATTCAAAGATAATTTCAAGAAGAAATCGCTTAATGAGCGATTTCTTCTATTTATAAGAGGATTGTTTTTTTTGTTTTATTTAACATTTGGAATTATAATTATTTTATGGAAAAACTTTCCATATCCTTTAACAACAACCTATAGAGTTTTACTAGGCGTTTTACTAATTGTGTACGCTTTTTTTAGGTTTTTTAGATTCTATAAATTCAATTCTGAAGAATGAAAAAGTATATCAAATATGTTGTTTTAATATCTATAGTAGTTTTTGCTATTATATTTTCATGTGAAAAGAAAGATAAAAACGCACCAAAATCGGATACAATATTAGAGGGTAATACTTCAATTTTAGTTGATGAGACATTATTACCTATCGTTGAAGATCAAGCTTTAGTTTTTCAAAATCAGTATAATGCAAAACTTGAACTTTTGCCAAAATCTGAAAGAGAAGCTGTTTTGGATTTTTCTGAAGATAAAGCTGGAATCATTGTTTTATCACGTCAATTAAATAAGAAAGAAATTGCTGTTTTTAATCAAAAGAAAATTAAACCTAGAACAACACCTTTTGCAATTGATGCTGTTACATTCATTAAAAATAAAAAGTCAAATGATTCGTTAATTGCTTTGAAGGATGTTCTTGATTTTTTAAAAGGGACAAAAAATAACATTAAAGGTTTAGTTTTTGACAATCCAAATTCAAGTACGGCTTCGTATTTATGTAAATTAGCAGGTATTGAGACATTGCCTACTGATGGTGTTTTTTCATACAAAACTAATGAAGAAGTAATAAAATATGTTTCACAAAATGATGGGATGATTGGTGTTGTTGGAATCAATTGGATTTCTCAACCAAAACCAAATATGAAACAATATATCGAGAAAGTAAATGTTTTGAGTGTAAAAGGTGATGATAATGATTATGTTTATCCTACACAAGAGAACATTGGAACTCGAAAATATCCTTTGGCACGTGTTTTGTATATTATAAATTGTCAAGGATATGAAGGTTTAGGAATGGGGTTTGCTTCATTCATTGCTGGAGAGATAGGGCAACGAATAATATTACAATCTGGTCTATCTCCAATAAGAGAACCAAGTAGAAATATTAGAACTAGAAATCAAATAGAAAAAAAATAAATTACAATAAGATGAGCAAATTTAAAATTTTCAGTATAGCTTTGTTAGCTTCAGCCGCAGTGAGCCAAGCACAAAATTTAGATCAAGCTACTAAAGCCATTGATGCTGAACAGTACGAAAAAGCTAAGTCGTTATTAAAGAGTTTAGTATCAACAAAAGATGGAGGAAAAGCTTCTTTTCTTTTGGGAAATATTTATCTTACTCAAAGTGTAGAGGATTCTGCAAAAATATTTTTTGATAAAGGAATAGCTCTTGATGGAGGAAAAATCAATAACATTGGTTTAGGTCAAATGTTCTTGAACAAAGGTGATGTTTCTTCTGCTAAATCAAAATTTGATTTGGTAACAAAAGATTTGAAAAAGAAAGATATAGAAGAGTATATCTATATTGCAAAAGCATATATGAATGCTGACAAACCTGATTTTAAAAGTGCTATTGCAGTTTTAGAAAAAGCTAAAGCAGCAAATCCTACAAATGCTTATGTTCAATTAGCTCTTGGAGATGCTCATTATGGTGATAAAAACCAAAATGAAGCTTATTCAGCTTACAGAAGTGCCTACCAAACTGATAGTTCATTAATTAGAGCTAAAATGCAACTTGGTGTACTTTTAAAAGGAGCTAAAGCATATAATGAAGCAATTAAAGCTTTTGATGAAGTGGCTACTATTAATTCAAATTATGGACCTTTATACAGAGAGCTTGCGGAAACACATTATTTGTGGGCAAATAATCAACCAAAGTTTTATAATGAAAACATTAAAAAAGCTTTAGATTATTATGAAAAATATTTGTCTTTAACAGATTATTCTTTAGCTTCCCGTATGCGTCATGCTGACTTTTTGATCTTGGCAAAAGATTATAAAGCGCTTGAAGTTGAAGCAAATGAAATGAAAAAATTAGACAAAGTGAACCCAAGAATTTTGCGTTACTTAGGTTATGCTGCTTATGAAAATGGAAATACTGATGTTGCAATAAGTTCTTTAAATGAATTTATTAATAAAGGAACAAATAAAGTAATTAATGGTGATTACTTGTTTTTAGGACTTGCAACGGTAAAAAAATCGGTTGGTGCTGATGGAAAAACAGTAGATGCAGCATTATTAAATTCAGGAATTGCTAATGTTAAAAAAGCAGTTGAAGCTGAGCCATCTTTAGCTAATGCATTAAATGAAATTGGTAAAAATTATTTTACACAACAAAAATTGTATAATGTTGCTGCTGCAATATTTGGAGTAGCAATTACAAATCCAAACTCTAAAAATTATCTTGAAGATAATGTGTATTATGGTTTAGCTGTATATACAGAAAATAGAGGTAAAGATGAAAAAACAATTGATAAAGTAGCTCTTGAAAGTGCTGATAAAGCTATGGATAATGTAATTACTGCTACACCAACTTATCAAGAAGCATACTTATATAAAGCAAGAATCAATAGTTCTTTAGATAAAGATGATGTTATGGCTGCTACATATCAAAAATATTTAGATATGGTTTTAGCTAAAGGTGATGAAGAAGTTACTAAAAATAAAGCAAAAGTTACGGAGTCTTATAATAGTATTGCAGCTCATTATGCAAATTCTGATAAAGCAAAAGCTATTGATTATTTCAACAAAACGTTGGCTTTAGATCCAACTAACAATTATGCTTTGAGTTCTTTAAAGTCATTGCAACCAAAAAGATAATATTTATTATATTATAATATTAAAGCCGATTCATGAATTTGAGTCGGTTTTTTTTATTCTTAAAAAATAAATTAATGTTAAATTTTCGTAAGAAATTCCAACTTTTGATACTAAAGTAGTTATTTCGCAGTTATCTACAGAAACTAACCTAATTTTTATGTTGAAAACATTTTACTCCATCATTGCATTATTATTTTTTACCTTTTCATTTTCTCAAAAAACTAATTCGTTAAAAGGAAAGATTATAGACGAAACCACAAAACTTCCAATAGAATCTGCTACTGTTTATATTTCCTCAGCAAAAGATTCTGTAGTAATAGATTATACAATTTCTGATAAATTTGGAAAATTTGATTTTAAAATTAAAAATATTGCTAAACCTGTTTATTTAAAAATATCTTCCGTTGGTTTTGATGATTTTAAAATCAATTTGAATTCAATAGATTCAGATAAAGATTTTGGTACAGTATCTTTAAAGACTGCAATAAAAAATATTGATGAAGTCGTTATAAAAAGTGAAGCACCACCAATCAGAATTAAAAAAGATACACTTGAATTTAACGCATCATCTTTCAAAGTTAGACCTGATGCCAATGTAGAAACACTTTTAAAACAACTTCCTGGAGTTGAGATTGATGCCGATGGAAAAATTACTGTAAATGGTAAAGAAGTAAACCAAATTCTTGTAAATGGAAAGCCTTTTTTTGATAAAGATGGTAAAATTGCATTACAAAATTTACCTTCTGACATCATTAATAAAGTTCAAGTTTCAGATACTAAAACTACTAAAGAAGAAAAAACAGGTGCTGTTGCAAGTTCCAATAATGCGAGTATAAATCTGACCATTGATGAAAAGAAAAATAAAGGTTTTTTCGGGAAAATTATGGCTGGCGCAGGTACAAATGATCGTTATGAAAGTAGTGGTTTAGCTAACTATTTTAAAAATAAAACGAAAGTCAGCATTCTTGCTTCTTCAAATAATATCAACTCTACAGGTTTTTCAATGGATGAAATATTTGATAATATGGGTGGAGGAAGAAGTAGAAGTATGTGGGTAAATGGCGATGGCTCTTTTGGAATTAACGGAAGACGTTTTGGTGGAAATACAGGAATCACGCGTTCTAATATGGTTGGAATTAATTATTCTGATGAATGGAAAAAAGGTTTAGATGCTACTGGAAGCTATTTTTTCTCTAATACAAATTCTGAAAATGTAAACAGAACCAATCAAACTAATTTATTGCCATCAGGAAATTTCTCGACCAACTCTACTTCAAAAACAACCGATGAGCGTTTTGGACACAACATGACATTTGAATTAGAATATAAAATAGATTCTTTAACTTCAATTGTAATTGAACCAAGATATACTAAATCAACAGGAAAGTATAAAAGTGCATCATCGCAAGAGTCAAGAGATAATGTTGATGCTTTATTGAATGAAAGTACATCAAGTAATTTTAGTGATAGCGATTCTGATAATTTTGGAAATACATTAACTTTTACCAAAACATTCCGTAGAAAAGGAAGATTTTTAAGCGTATCATTTGAAAATGAAAATAATAAATCGCTCGATGAAACTACTACTAATTCAAACACCATTTTCTATCAAGGAACTGATCCAGATGATACCCGAAATCAGTTGGGAATTACGAAGAAAATCTCAGATAATTATTATTCAGAAATTGAATTTTCCGAACCCATTACGGATTCGCTACAAATTAAAGTTGGTACTGATGTCCGTTTTGATAAACAATTAGAGAGGATAAATACGTTTGATTATGATTCGGTTTCAGATGATTACTCAATTAATAATGATTTGCTTTCAACTTATACTACATCTTTTACAAAGACTTTGACACCAAAGGCAGGTTTTGATTGGAATAAAAGTAAATTTAATGTAAGAGCAAGTTTTGGGACGAGTATAGTGAAGTTTGATAATCACTCAGATTATGTTGGTGTTGCAACAGATTTGAATAAAGATTATTTAATGCCATATATCAGCTCCAGCATTAATTATAGATTTACAAAATCTAAAAACATTTGGATAAGTTATAATTATGAATTTGAAATGCCTTCTGCAAATCAGGTTTTACCTTTTGAAAATTTATCAAATCCATTAAATACATTTATTGGTAACCCAAATATTGATTTGAATAAATATCACAATGTGTATTTCAGTTATAGAAACTATGATTACGCAACTCGTTCTGGTTATGGAATTTATTCGGGTGGAAATTTTTACGAATCCCAAGTGGTTTCATCAACAACATTTGATGCTGATAGAAAAAGAACAACAACTTATCAAAATGTTACAGGAACAAACAATTATTGGTTTGGATTTTATATGAACAAGTCAATAAAAAAAGAAACTCATACCTATAAGTTTGGAGTTAATATTAATAATTGGGCAAATGTTTCAAAAGGATTTACAGATGGGCAATTGTATAGTGCTAAATCATTTAATTTTTCACCAAGATTTAATTTTACATATGAATATGGTGAATTATTTACTATAAACCCAACGTATAATTATACTTTAAGTAAAACCGATTTTACCAATTATGTAGTTAGTTCAGCATCAAATTTCACGCATAAATTTAATGTTCAAATAACTAATTATTGGCCAAAAAATTGGACTTTCGGTAACGACTTCGGATATACTTATAACTCAAACATTGCCGATGGATTTAAAAAAGATTTCTATTTGTGGAATACAAGTTTATCGTATAGTTTTTTCCAAAAGAAGTTAATCGCCAAGGTAAAGGTTTACGATATGTTAAATCAAAATTTAAGTTCAACAAGAACCATATCTGCAACCTCAATACGCGATGAAGAAAATATTGTTTTAAAACGTTATGCTATGTTTTCACTGACTTACAAAATTGAAAAATTTGGAGCCAAAGAAAAGAAACCAAGTAATAGATTTATGTGGTAAAAAACAAAACGCCTTTCAAATTTTGAAAGGCGTTTTTATTATATAAATTATTTGAATTTTGATTTTGTAAAAATGGATTTACCATCCACCACTTGCGCCACCGCCAGAAAATCCGCCACCGCCAAATCCGCCGCCAAATCCTCCAGAAGAACCACCACCAAATCCACCGCCACCAAAACTTCCACCACCAAATCCGCCACCTCTTCCCATTCGGCTTAAAATGATAATGTCAGCTAAATCTGGTCCGCCAAATCCACCACTGTTTCCGCCATTGTTTTTGTTTTTTGAGATAATAATTATGAGGATGATGAAAAAAACAATAAAAATTAGAATGGGTAGAAAACTACCTTTATCTGAATCTTTAATACGAGTGCCTTTATATTTTCCCTTTAATACTTGGAAAATTGCATCAGCACCTTTATTTAATCCATTGTAATAACTACCGTTCTTAAATTCGGGAGTTATTACATTTCTAATAATTTCTCCGCAAATTCCAGCTACTAATCGATCTTCAACACCATATCCTGGACGAATTGATATTTTTCTGTCATTTTTTGAAACTAAAATAATGACACCATTATCTTTATCTGCTTGACCAATTCCCCATGTATGCGCCCAATTTGTTGCTACAACTCCAACATCTTCATTTTTTAAATCATCAATTGTAATAACAACAATTTGTGTAGTTGTAGAATCGGAATATTTAATCAGTTTATCTTCTAATGAAGCTTTTTCAGATTCATTTAGAAGTTTTGCATAATCATAAACTGAAGTTTGAAAATCGGGTTTTGGAGGAATTGTAAATTGTCCAAATCCAAGTTGATGTAACAATAACAACGAAACAATCAACAAGAATTTTACTATTTTAAATACTAGTTGTATCATCCTTTTGATATTTCGTTAGAGAGTTCGTCTTTATCATCATCTTGGAAAGGAAAGTAATTTTTAAGTTGTTCACCAATGTTGAAAATTCCATTAACTAGAGCCAATTTATTTTCGCCATTTTTGAAATGATTAACCATAATATCCTTAGTGCAATTCCAAAAATCGTCCGCAACTTTTTGGTTTATTCCTGCATCACCATAAATGGCAAATTGTTTGCTCTTTACGGCAACGTAAATAATAACACCATTTCGTTGTTGGGTTTTATCCATTTTAAGTTCATGAAACACTTCCAATGCTCGCTCAATAGGAGCAATGGAAGTTTCTTTTTCTAAATGAACACGAATTTCGCCAGAAGTATTTTTTTCAGCCAATCGAATAGCTTCAACAACTTCTTCCTCTTCGGCTTTTGTTAAAAAATCTTCTACTTTTGACATTATTTTGTTTCCTCTTTTTTATCAAAATTGAATTCTACTTCAGGAGCTTTTTCAGCACCAGCAACTGCCTCAAAGAATGGTTTTTCTTTAAATCCGAACCAACCTGCAAAAATATTGTTAGGAAATACTTTCACGTGATTGTTATAAGGTTTAATTGCTTCATTGTAACGAGTTCTTGCAGTTAAAATTTGATTTTCAGTACTAGCTAATTCATCTTGTAATTTTAAGAAGTTTTCATTTGCTTTCAAGCTTGGATATTGTTCAACCGTTACCAATAATCTTGATAAAGCATTACTCATTCCACCTTGTACTTGATTGAATTGTGCTAATTGTTCAGGCGTAATATTTGTTGGGTCAATTGTTACAGATGTTGCTTTTGAACGAGCTTCAATTACTGCTGTTAAAGTTCCTTTTTCATACTCAGCAGCACCTTGAACCGTTTTAACTAAATTACCTATAAGGTCATTTCTTCTTTGATAAGAAGTTTGAACATTACCCCATGCTTCTTTAACATCTTGTTCAAGAGTTACTGCAGTATTGTTAATTCCTTTGAAGTAGCTGTATCCGATTAAGATTACACCAACCAAAATTATCCATGGCAAAAATTTTCTCATAATTTCTAATTGTTTTTAAGGTTTATTTTTTGTTTTTGTTTATTTATAAATATAGTTTAATTTCTTAAAATTCTTTTTCTTGCAGATACAACATAAACTAATCCTGCTATTGCACCTAAGGTAATAAAACCAACTTTCCACATAAATTTTTCAGAATCTGAAATGTTTCTTGATCGACTCACTTCAACAAATGCTGCTATTATAAAAATGATAAGTAAAATGATGCCTAGAGACAATAAAATTTCTGAATAATCATAGTGTAGAATTTTCATCACAGCACCAATTATTGAAAAAAATAAAGATGTTAAATAGCTAAGTGGAGCTAAATTTTTATTCATAGTTATAAATTATTTTTAATATTTGTAAGTTCTGCTTTTATTCCTTCTAATTTTGAAATAATATCAAATTTGTCTAAGGTTTTTTTCTGTCCTTCTTTCAAATGTGTTTTTGCTCCTTCTAATGTAAATCCTCTTTCTTTTACTAAATGATATATCAATTGCAAGTTTTTTACATCTTCTTGCGTGAACATTCGATTTCCTTTCGCATTTTTCTTTGGTTTTAGAATATCAAATTCTTTATCCCAAAAACGTATTAGTGATGCATTTACATCAAAAGCTTCGGCAATCTCACCAATACTAAAATATAATTTGTCTTTTGATAATTCTATGTGCATATTAATTTCTTTATTAAATTTTGAACACTAATCTAACGACTGGTTTTCTTGATTTGCAATTTTTGAAATGACTTTATATTCAGCAGCCGAAATATTTCCGTAATAAAAATTAATTGGATTTACTACTTTTCCATCTTTATGAACTTCATAGTGCAAATGTGGCGCCTGGCTTCTTCCTGTACTTCCTACTAAACCAATGATGTCACCTCGTTTTACTCGTTGTCCTGGTCGAACTTTATAACTGCTTAAGTGGCCATAAAGCGTTAAATATCCAAAACCATGATTAATTTCAATATGATTTCCGTAGCCAGAAAGTGAATTGTCAGCACTTTTAACAACTCCGTCACCTGTGGCATAAATTGGTGTTCCTGTTGAAGCAGTAAAATCCATTCCTTCGTGCATTTTTCTGGCTTTTGTAAATGGATCTGTTCTATAACCAAAACCTGATGCCATACGCTTTAAATCTTCATTCTTCACTGGCTGAATTGCCGGAATTGCACTCAATAACTTATCTTTTGCTCTTGCTAATTTTAATATCTCATCTAAAGATTTTGATTGAAAAGCTAATGCCTTTGAAATGCCATCAACTTTTTTTGTGGTATTAATAACCAATTCTGAATTATTAAATCCTTCTAATTCTTTATATCTGTTTTTATCAAAAATACCTCTTCTTTTTTCAGTTGAAATTGGTGCGTAATTAAAAAATGTTCGGTATAAATTGTTGTCTCTGTTTTCTAAATCGGAAGCAACTTCTTCTAAACTTTCTATTTTTTTATTCAAAATTGAATATTTTACTTTCAAATTTTCAATTTCTCTAGCTTGTAATTTGTCTTTTGGTGTTTTAAAATAAGGAATATTCATAAACATTACAAAACATAAAAAACCAAACAACGCCGATGCAATAAGGAATAACAAAGCATATCCAAATTTTTTTCTCTTTTGAGGTTTAATTTTTCGGTAGGCTAAATTTTCTGAATCGTAATAATACTTAACTTTCTTCGACATTTCTTAAATTATACTATTTTTGTAATCGTTTTAAGAATAACAATGGTTATACGAACAAATTTAAGAAATGTTTCAAACTATACTATTTTTTATTTTTAATTCTTCTCAAATAAGTTAATTAATTCTTCTAATCATGAGTGTAATTATAATAGAAGCTTCTTTTGATGCAACCAATGAAAAAATTTGGGATGCTATTACAAATTCAGACGCAATGAAGGTTTGGTATTTTGATATTTCAAATTTCAATTTGACTATTGGGAATAAATTTTCTTTTTATGAAGGAGAAAAAAAAGAATATCTCCATGAAGGTGAAGTTCTAAAAGTTGAAGAAAATAAATTATTTCAACATACATGGTTGCATCCAGAACAATCAAAAGGGAGTTCAATTGTAACATGGAAAATTGATGAAGTTGATGGAAAATCAAAGGTAACATTGACACACGAAGGTGTTGAAAGTTTTGCAGATGCCGGACCTAGTTTTACTATTGCCAATTATGAAATGGGTTGGAATGCTTTGGTTAAAACTAACTTGAGAAATTATCTATACAATATTAAAAAATTAGTTTTCACTAAAGAAATTAAAGCTTCTACAGAAACTGTTTGGGATAAAATGTGGGATAAAAATTCATATACTAAATGGACAACTCCTTTTTGTGCAGGAACTTATTACACAGGTGAAATTGAATTAGGAAGCAGAATTCATTTTATTGCGCCATCATTTGAAGGAATGTACAGCGACATTTTTTATCTTATTCCAAATAAATTGATCATATTTAAACACATTGGAAATTTAAAAGATTTAAAAGAACAACCAATTGATGCTGAATCTGAAAAATGGACAGGAAGTTTTGAAATATATAAATTGAATGAAGTTGAAGGAATTACAACCGTGACAGCCGAAATTGATTGTGTTCCAGAATATATTAATTACATGGAAGAAAAATTTCCATTAGCATTACAAGAATTAAAAAAAATATCAGAATAATAAATAAAAATAAAGAACTAATAGAAACTATGTTTTACTATCATAAAAGTGTAACTACTTTTAAAAAGAATCAAAAACTATGTTTCTGTGTTTAAAAAAATATCATAAGTACAATGAAATCACAAGACATTCGTAAAGCTTACCTCAATTTCTTTGAATCAAAAGGACATTTAATTGTTCCATCAGCACCAATTGTGCTAAAAGATGACCCAACCTTGATGTTCAACAACTCAGGAATGGCACAATTCAAAGAATACTTTTTAGGAAATGGAACTCCAAAAAGTCCAAGAATAGCCGATACACAAAAATGTCTTCGTGTTTCAGGAAAGCACAACGATTTAGAAGATGTAGGTTTTGATACTTATCATCACACGATGTTCGAAATGCTGGGAAACTGGTCGTTTGGCGATTATTTCAAAAAAGAAGCACTTGCTTGGGCTTGGGAATTTTTAACTGAAGTTTTAAAGTTAGATAAAGACCGTTTATATGTTTCTGTTTTTGAAGGAAATCCTGCAGAAAATGTTCCTTTTGACCAAGAAGCATTCGATATTTGGAAACAATATGTTCCAGAAGACCGAATTATTTTAGGAAATAAAAAAGACAACTTTTGGGAAATGGGCGATCAAGGTCCGTGTGGTCCATGTTCAGAAATTCATATCGATTTAAGAACCGATGCAGAGAGAACTGCCGTTTCAGGAAGAAATTTAGTAAATGCAGATCATCCGCAAGTAGTTGAAATTTGGAACAATGTCTTCATGGAATTCAACCGTAAAGCTGATGGTTCACTAGAAAAATTACCTGCTCAACATGTTGATACCGGAATGGGATTTGAGCGTTTGTGTATGGCTATGCAAAACGTAACTTCAAATTATGACACCGATGTTTTTACACCGCTAATTGAAAAAGTAGAACAAATTACAGGATTAAAATATACCTCAAATGATGTCTCACTGAGCGCAGTAGAGGTGTCAGAAGAACAAAATAAAACCAACATCGCAATTCGTGTAATTGTAGATCACGTTCGTGCTGTGGCTTTCGCTATTGCTGACGGACAATTACCATCAAATACTGGCGCAGGTTATGTAATTCGTAGAATTTTGCGTCGTGCCATTCGTTACGGATTTACATTTTTGAACACCAAAGAACCGTTTATCAATAAATTGGTAGAGGTTTTGGCGAATCAAATGGGTGAATTTTTCCCAGAAATAAAGTCGCAGCAACAATTGGTTACTAATGTAATTCGTGAAGAAGAAGCATCATTTTTGAGAACTTTAGATCAAGGGTTACAATTATTAGACAAGGTTGTTGCTGAAACTGACGGAAAAGAAGTTTCAGGTGCAAAAGTTTTCGAATTGTACGATACTTTTGGTTTTCCGAAAGATTTGACGGCTTTAATTTTAAAAGAAAAAGGATATTCATACGACGAAGAAGATTTCGAAGCAGAATTACAAAAACAAAAAGCGCGTTCTCGTGCAGCTTCAGAAGTTTCAACCGAAGATTGGTCAGTTTTAATTTCAGGAAATGTAGAAACTTTTGTAGGATATGACCAAACAGAGAATGACGTAAGAATCACCAGAATTCGTAAAGTAGATTCTAAAAAAGATGGAATTTTATATCAAATAGTTTTAGATAATACGCCATTTTATCCAGAAGGCGGAGGACAAGTTGGTGATAAAGGAACCTTAGTTTCTGCTAATGAAACGATTGATATTATTGACACAAAGAAAGAAAATAATTTAATATTACATTTTGCAAAACAACTTCCAGAGAATATTGAAGCTGGTTTTGTAGCAAAAGTAAACACTGATTTAAGAACGTCAACTTCTAAAAATCACTCGGCTACGCATTTAATGCATTTGGCATTGAGAACCATTTTAGGAACACATGTGGAGCAAAAAGGTTCGTTGGTAAATCCAAATTATTTACGTTTTGACTTTTCACATTTTTCTAAAGTTTCTGATGACGAATTACGTCAAGTAGAAGCAAGTGTAAATGCACAAATCGAAGCACAATTACGATTGATAGAACATAGAAATATTCCAATACAAGAAGCATTGGATAAAGGCGCAATGGCTTTGTTCGGAGAAAAATATGGTGATTCAGTAAGAATGATTGAATTTGGCAAAAGCAAAGAACTTTGTGGTGGAATTCACGTAAAAAACACGGCAGATATTTGGCATTTCAAAATAATTTCTGAAGGTGCTGTTGCTGCAGGAATTCGACGTATTGAGGCTATTACTGGTGATGCTGTGAAAGATTTCTACAAAAATCAAGAAAGTACTTTAGCAGAAATTAAAGAAACGTTGAAAAATCCTCAAGATATTTTAAAATCGGTTGCTACGTTACAAGATGATAATGCGAAGTTGAAAAAACAAATTGAGCAATTGTTAAAAGAAAAAGTAGACGGATTGAAAAATGCGTTAGTTGCAGAATTCCAAGAAATAAATGGAGTTAACTTTTTAGCTAAACAAGTAGATTTGTCAATAAGTTCAACTAAAGATTTAGCTCAGGCAATTGGGACTTCAAAATCAAATTCATTCGTATTTTTAGCTTCAATTGAAGATAATGCTCCAAATATTCATTGTTATATTTCAAAAGAATTAGTTGCTGAAAAAGGATTAAATGCAGGAAATGTAATTAGAGAATTAGGAAAATACATCGACGGAAATGGTGGTGGACAACCGTTCTTCGCATCAGGAAAAGGTAAAAATGTTTTAGGAATTAAAGAGGCTTTGGATAAAGCAGTTGAGTTTGTAAAATAACTATATTGATAATTTTATTTTTAAAACCTTACAATTTAAAGTGATTTTTAAATTGTAAGGTTTTTTTGTAAAAAATAACTATAAAAATTTTGTCACATAAAAAAAAGTAGTTTCTTTGCTGTAAAATTAACATAATCAATTTAAAATGAAAAAATTAGCTTTATTATTAAGTGTATTTGCACTTACATTTACTTCATGTTCTAGTGGTGGAGACGATTCATCAGAAACTACAGATCCAAATGCAGTTTTACCAAAAAAAGTCGTATCAGAAGATGCTGATGGAGAATTTACAGATAATTTCTTCTATAATGGAACTAAATTAACAAAAATTGAAAGCAGTGACGGACAAAAAAGTGTATTTACATATACAGGTGATTTAATCACAAAAGTGGAAACCTTTTATGATGGTGAATTAGATTTGACTGAGTTATATACTTATGATTCATCAGGAAGATTAATTAGTTACACCACAGATTATGCAGATTTCTTTAGTAATCAAGAAACATATGTTCACAATGCAAATGGAACGATTTCTTTTACAAGGACTGAAGATGGAGAAGTATATTCAACTGGAGTTTTCACAATGGTAGGAAATGATATTTTAAATGTTGTTTCTAATTATGATTTTGGATTTGGACCAGTTACAACAACAAATACATACACTTATGATAACAAGTTTACACCATTTAAAAATATTACTGGCTATAAGTGGTATGCATTTGCAGGTTCAGAAAATGTTGGATCTGGTTTTGATCATAATGTTTTGACATTTACTGATTCAGAAACATCTTCTAATAATGTTTCATCAACATACACATACAATGCATTGAATTTTCCTGTATCAAATACTTACACTGAAGGTAGTCAAACATACATAGAAACAGTTACTTATAATTAATTTTATAAATAGCATCAATAGAAAACTCAAAACTAATTTAAGTTTTGAGTTTTTTTATGTCTTTTAGAATTATTTTCTTTCCCCAATCTGTTGACGCCACATTGCATAATACAAACCTTTTTCTTCTAGCAACGCTTCATGTTTTCCTTGTTCGATGATTTTTCCTTGTTCTAATACGAAAATTTTATCGGCATGCATTACGGTTGATAATCGGTGTGCAATTAATACCGTAATTCTATTTTGGTCGGATATATTTCTGATGGTGGCGTTAATTTCTTCTTCAGTAATCGAATCTAATGCAGAAGTGGCTTCATCAAAAATTAATAAATTTGGGTTTCTCAAAATAGCTCTTGCAATTGATAAACGTTGTTTTTCACCGCCAGAAACTTTAATTCCGCCTTCGCCAATAGTTGAATTTAATCCATCTTCGGCACGTTCTAATAATCGGTCGCAACTTGCTTTATGCAATACTTCAAGTAATTCTTCGTCGGTTGCTGATGGTTTTACAAACAATAAGTTTTCACGAATAGTTCCACTAAATAATTGCGCATCTTGAGTTACAAAGCCGAGCTGTTTTCTCAAATCCAATAAATCAATTTCTTTAGAATCGATTTCGTTGTATTTTACATGTCCTTTTTCTGGCGGATATAATCCAACTAAAAGTTTGACCAATGTGGTTTTTCCTGCTCCAGAAGGACCAACGAATGCAACTGTTTCGCCTTGTTTTATATCAAAAGTTATATTCTCTACCGCATTATGTTTCGCTGATTTATGTTTGAAACTCACATCGGAAAATTGTAATGCTTTAATTGCGCCAACATCTTTAGCATTTTTTGGACGGTATTCTTTTGGAGCATTCAATAATTCTTTGAAGTTTTCCATGGAAACTTTGGTTTCATTTAATGCAATAATAAACGTACCTAACTCTTGTAATGGACCAAAAATGAAGAAGGTAAAAAAGACCATGGTCAATAAATCTCCAACAATAATTTCGCCTCCAAACAAGAAATAATACAATGTAAAAACGACGCAAGTTCTTAAAAAATGTACTGTTGTGCCTTGAATAAAACTCAAACTTCTAATGAAACGGATTTTTTGTAATTCTAATTGAAGAATTTTAAACGTGTTTAAGTTGAGTCGTTTTTCTTCTTGATAGGTTAATCCCAAACTTTTTACCAATTCTATATTTCGTAAACTTTCTGTAGTAGAACCTGCTAAAGCATTGGTTTGAGTAACAATTTTTCTAGAAACGACTTTTATTTTTTTACCTAAATACGAACTAATGATTGCTATAATTGGAGCTGTAAGTAGAAAAATAAATGAAATTCTATAGTCAATTCTGGAAACATAAATGATTACAAATATAAATCCAATAATTGTTTGAAATATCAGCGAAATAGAAAGTGTAATTAGTTTTTCAGAATCAGAACGTACTTTGGTTAATTTGCTTAATGTTTCACCACTTCGTTGATCTTCAAATTGTTCGTAAGGTAAATCGAGTGATTTTTTAATTCCGTCAGTGTACATTTCAGCTCCAGTTCGCTGAATTACTATATTGGTAAAATAATCTTGAAAATTTTTAGTTATTCTAGAAATCATTGCCGCGCCAAGTGATAATCCGAGCCAAAATGCAACCGATTTAATAAAACCAATTTCGTTTCCTTTGTATTTTTCAATTCCAACACCACAATCTTGCATCAATTTACCCGTAATAACCGAATCAGACAAGCTAAAGCAAATGTTTATTGCCGCCATTAATAAGGCAAAAAAGAGTAAAAGTTTATGTTTTTTTAAGTAGGAATAAAGTAGTTTCATGAAGTTTTATTTTTTTACAAAAGTAGAGAATAAAAAAATCAAGATTGTTTTTTTTGATTGTATAATTTCATCTAAGTTACAAGGTTAAATAATCATTTTGTATTTTTGTAAAATATTTTTATAAAATGAACTTCACCACAAAAATACCCATTCAAAAGTCAAATTTTCCAATAGATTATAATTCTAAAATTATTTCTATTGGTTCCTGTTTTGCCTCAACTATGGCGGAGAAGTTTGACTATTTTAAGTTTCAAAATTCTGTCAATCCTTTTGGGATTATTTTCAATCCGGTATCAATTGAAAATTTAATAAATCGAGCGGTAAATAAAATTGAGTTTACTGAGAATGATATTTTTTTTCACAATGAGCATTGGCATTGTTTTGAAACTCATTCTGTTTTAAGTACTACTTCAAATGAGGTATTACTTCAGAATCTTAATACAATTTTAGACAATTTTAGAAATCAAATCACTGAAGCCTCACATTTTATTATTACTTACGGAACTTCATGGGTTTATCGACTTAGACAAGCGCAATCTCACAGAATTTGTATTGTAGCAAACTGCCATAAAGTGCCTCAAAATCAATTTGAAAAAGAAATTCTACCTATTGAAGTTATCGAAAAATCCATTCAAAATAGTATAGATTTAATTCATTCAATAAATCCAAATTGTAAATTCATTTTTACCATTTCACCAGTTCGACATATCAAAGATGGCTTTGTAGAAAACCAGAGAAGCAAAGCACATTTGATAACTGCATTACAAAAAGTTGTCACACTGAGCTTGTCGAAGTGCAACTACTTTCCTAGTTACGAAATCCTGTTGGACGAACTTCGCGATTATCGTTTTTATGCCGAAGATATGTTACATCCTTCTCAAACGGCAATTGATTATATTTGGATAAAATTCTTTGAAAATTATGTTTCCGAAACGGAGTTCAAAACAATGAATCAAGTTTGTGAGATCCAACGTGCTTTAAAACACAGACCTTTTAATCCAGATTCAGAAAGTCATCAAAAATTCTTAACTAATCTCAGTAAGAAAATTTCTGATTTAAAAGAAAAATTACCACTTATTAATTTCTAAAATAAAAATACGATTTTCTTCGTATTGAGTTCCGTATTTAATTCATTCAATTTTGTCTTATAACTTTAAAACAAAAAACAATGAAAAAATTAAACAAGTTTGGATTCATTTTATTTCTTGCAGTTACCTCAATTTTATCTTCATGTAGTAGTGATGATAGCGATGGTGGTAGCGGTGGATTTAGCGGACCAAGCACAGGAACTTTTGTGAAAGCAAAAATTGGAAGCACAAATTTATTAGCAGAAGGCGATTATGCAAATGGCGGTTATAATTCTGGAAATTTAGTTTTGCAAGGTTTTTCTACAACAACAGGTAAATCGGTTAATATTCAATTGTATGCAATTGACGGAAGTTTAGAAGTAGGAACGTATGCAATGGATTTGTCAAATAACGAGGATAATTATGTAGGAAGTTTATCATTGATTGATGTAGATATTAATTCCATGTCAACAAAAACATATAACTCTTCTTTTTGTGATGATTCTAATGGGACTTTAGAAATTACATTCATTGATGCCACAAAAATTGAAGGAACTTTTAGCTTTAAAGGTAAGGAATTACTTGAATCAGAAGATTGTTCAGGTGGAACAAAAAATGTTACCAATGGTTCATTTAGATTAGAAATAGGTAGTTAAAAATAGTAGTTTTTAGGTTGAAAAGGGCTATCTTTTTTGAGATAGCCTTTTTTGTTTTCATTGGATTTTATTTCATAAATTTGAAAACTTTCAATATAAAAATATGACACAACAAACTCCACAAAAAGTTGGCTTTTTTGGCGCTTTATCAGAATTTAGAAAATGGGCAGTTTTAATTCTAATAGGTTTAGTATTGTTTTTTGGGTATAAATTTTTTACCACTAAAAGTGAAACCTCATCGATTGAATATGATACAAATTTAATTCAACAACAAATAAAGAATGTAGGAAAGCTCGTTGTAACAGAAGGACATTTTGCCGAAGTGCTAACATACAAAGATAGAAAAGAAACCTATATTCCAGGATTGAGTTTTGACAAAAAAGCTTTAGTTGTTATTAATGCCGATGTTACTGTAGGTTTTGATTTAAGCAAAGTAAAATATGATGTTGATGCTAAAAATAAAACAGTAACAATTTTAACAATTCCTGAAGAGGAAATAAAAATTAGTCCAGATATTAAATATTACAATACTGAATCTTCAACTTTTAATGAGTTTACAGGTGATGACTATAACAAAATCAACAAGATTGCAAAAGAAAATCTTAAAAAGAAAATAGATAAATCTACTTTGAAGTCAAATGCTAAAAATAGATTAGTAAGTGAGTTATCTAAAATTTTAATTCTAACAAGTTCTATGGGTTGGACTTTAAAATACGAAGGTGAAATTGTAAATAATAATCAAGAGTTTCAGGCAAAAATTAAATCATAAATACGCATTTATACGTATTGTTTTTTCAAAGTCATTAGGTCAAATTTGTAATTGATTTAATGACTTTTTTTATGATTTATATTTTAATATCAATAATAATTCTGTTGCTTTTTTTTGTGATTTATTTGTTTGTAAACAATGCTTCAATACGAGAAGAACACCAGAATAACATGGAAAAATTAGAGCAAATAATTGCGTCTCTAAATTCTAAACATCAATTGCTGAATAATCAAGTTTTAATTTCGGATGATTATAAGTCAAATTATTCTAATGATATGAAAGCTCTTGGTGATGAGGTTGTTGAATTGCAAAAAGTTTTTATTGAAATTATTTCCAATGGGAATTATAATTAACTTTATACAATATAAATAAAAACTTTATGATAAAAAGAATACTTGTTTTATTGTTTATAGTCTTGTTTTCGTGTCAAAAAGAAGATACAAATCGGCAAGAATCAAAAGCGTTTACTAAAAATCAAAAGCAAATTATTGAATGGTTTAGGATTGCAAAATCTTTACGAAACAAAAAGCACTTTCTTATAAAAAACTATGCCGATAGTATACAATCATTGATTAAAAATGAATCTAATGATTTTAAAGCTACTGCTAAAATTGCTTATGGCATTTATTATAATTCAATCAATAACGACAGTTTGTCTTTTAAAAATTTTAATGCTTCATTTAATTTATTGAAAGATTCTAAAGTTGATAGTTTAAAAATTTCAACTTTTGCGGGTTTAGGGAATTATTACAAGCACACAGGTCAATATGAAAAGTCATTAAAAAATCTTTTGAATGCTTTAAAATTATCTGAAAAGCTTAAAGACTCACTTATGATTGGCGGAATTTATGCAAATTTAGGTCAATTATATCTTCAAAAAGAAGAAATGAAATTAGCAAAACAGCATTTAATATTAGCAGTAAATTATTTAGAAAATTACAAATTAAATCCACATTATTTAGTTGCAATTCACACAATGGCAAATTTGCAAGGTATGAATGGAAATTTGAAGGAAGCATTAAAGATTGATGAAGAAGGGTTGAAAATTTGTGAGAAAATTAAGTCAGATAATTTAAAAGCTACATTTCTTGATAATAAAGCAAATTGTTTCATGTTTTCCAATCAACTGGATAGTGCAAAATACTATTTCAATGAATGTTTAAAATTAGATTTATTGAGTAAAAATGAAAAACAAATTTCAGATTCTTATGCAAATCTTGCGCAATTAGCTATTTTTTGTAATAATGATGCTGAGGTATTAAATTTTGCCAATAAGAGTATTGAAATTGCCAAAAATGTAAATTATAATCCAGGCATAGCAAAAAGCTATAATTTGTTAGTTGATTTTTATAAAAATAAAGGAAATTATAAAAGCGCTTTAGAATATTCTAACAAATATCAATCGGTATATAAAAGCTTGATCAATGAGAGAAAAGAAGTAGCAGCAGCTGAGTTTAAAACTATTTATGAAACAGAAAAAAAAGAGAAAGAGCTTTTAATTTCTAAAACAAAAATTGCAGAAAGCGAACTTCAAATCAAAAAGAAAAACACTCAATTTCAAATCCTATCATTGATTTCATTAGCATTAATTACAATTGGATACTTAATATATCGTCAACAAAAACTTAAAAATAAGCAACAAGAACAGGAGTTTCAATTAAAATCAGCAATTAAAGAAATAGAAAACCAAAATCAATTACACGAACAACGACTCTCTATTTCAAGAGATTTACACGATAATATTGGAGCTCAATTGACTTTTGTGATTTCATCGGTCGATAATTTAAAATTTGGAAATAAAATAACCGATACTAAAATCAATAATCAACTAACAAAAATTAGTGATTTTACAAAAGCTACAATTATTGAACTTCGTGATACAATTTGGGCAATGAATAAAGACGAATTTTCTTTTGAAGATTTACGTTCTAGGATTTTTAATTTCATTGAAAAGGCAAAAATTGCTAAAGAAGATATTGATTTTGAATTTAAAATTGACGAGCAATTATCAGAAATTAAACTTTCATCTTTCATTGGTATTAATATATATAGAACAATTCAAGAGGCAATAAACAATTCTATTAAATATTCAAACGGAAATAAAATTTATGTTGATGTAAAAAAAATGAACAACAAAATCCAAATAGAAATTCAAGACAACGGAAAAGGATTCGATATAGAAAATATAGATTTTGGTAATGGATTGCGTAATATGAAAAAAAGAATAGAAGAAATTGATGGTGAATTTGAAGTTAATTCTATAGTAGAAAAAGGAACAAGAATATCAATTTTTATTTAATTTATTATGAAAAGAATAGTACTTATAATTTTCATTTTATTTTCAGTTTTAGGGTTTTCACAAAATGCCCAAGATTTAATAAACAAATTAAAAAACGACTTAAATAATAATCCCGATCAAAAACAAAGAGCTACAATATACTCCGATTTGACTTGGTATTATTCCAATATTTCTACAGATTCTGCACTTGTCTATGGAAAAAAAGCAATTACTGAATCAACAAAACTTAAAGATTCTGTTTTGTTGTCTCAAGTTTACAGTGATTTGGGTATTGTATATTTTAGAAGAGCCGATTATGAGTCTTCAAAAGAAAATTATTTAAAAGGATATCAAATTAGAAAATTAAGAAATGATAAAATGGGTATGGCTAAAATCGCAGCTAATTTGGCCAACATATATAATAAAGAAAACAAAAAAACATTAGCATTAAAATCTTATTTAGAATCAGTTGATTTTTTTCAAAAAACCAATAATCTTGAAGCTGCAGCAATAACAAATGCAAATATCGGTTCCTTATTTATGGATTTGAAAAACTATAATAAATCGATGACCTACACCAAGAAAGCCATTGAATATCAAGAACTCAACAATCAGGATGCCGGTTTGTCAACTTCCTATTTAACTATGGGCAACATTTATCTAAGCTTGAAAGACACAATTAATGCTTTAAAATTTTATAAAAAAAGTACTATTTCTTCAAAAAAATCAGGTAATAATGTGGCGTTATCAAGTGCTTTAAATAATATTTCAAACATTAAAATTAGCCAAAATAAACAAGAAGAAGCATCTAAATTAATAGAAAAGTCTGGAGCTTTAATAGAAAAACTAAATCCTAATTCTGACCAAACTGGTTTGCTTTTAAATACGGTTACGCAAGATATTTCCAAAGGCAATTTTGAAAAAGCAAAACAAACACTTTATAAGTTGAAAACACAGTATTCTAAAAATGAAACTTTTAGAACTAAATTGTCGCAAACTTATTTATACTTGAGTCAAGTGCACGCTTATACAAATGCTCCCGACAGTGTTAACTATTACATCAACTCATCAATGAAATTACAAGATGAAATAATTGAAAAAACTGTGCAAACTCAAACAAACGAATTTGAATCAAAATACCAATCTGCCAAAAAAGAAAAACTTTTACTTGAAAAAGAGATTGAAGTAAAAAACACTAGAAATAAATTAATAGCTGTTTCATCATTAGCTTTATTTATCGGTTTAATAGGATTTTTAATTTACCGCCAACAAAAATTAAAAAACAAACAACAAGAACAAGAATTTCAATTAAAATCAGCAATTGCTCAAATTGAAACTCAAAACCAACTTCATGAACAGCGACTTTCAATTTCAAGAGATTTGCACGATAACATTGGAGCACAATTAACATTTGTTATTTCGTCGGTAGATAATTTGAAGTATGGAAATCAAATATCAGATAGCAAAATCGTAAATCAACTTACTAAAATTAGCGATTTCACCAAGTCCACAATTATTGATCTTAGAGATACAATATGGGCAATGAACAACAACGAATTTACATTTGAAGATTTGCGATCCAGAATTTTTAATTTCATAGAAAAAGCAAAATCTGCCAAAGAAAATATTGATTTCAAATTCAATGTTGATGAATCTTTACAGGATTTAAAATTTTCTTCCTTGATAGGAATAAATCTTTACAGAACCATTCAAGAATCAGTAAATAACGCCATTAAATATGCTGATGCAAATGAAATAGTAGTTGAGGTAAAAAATGTTTCTAATAAAATCCAAATAGAAGTTCTAGATAACGGAAAAGGATTTGATATAGAAAACACTGACTTCGGAAATGGGTTATATAATATGAAAAAACGAATTGAAGAAATTGAAGGAACCTTTGAAATCAATTCACTGCTTGATAAAGGGACAAAAATAAGATTTGAAATTCCAAAAAACACGTAATTATGATAAAAATAGCCATAGTAGATGATAATACTTTTCTTCAAAAAGCAATCCAAGAAAAATTACTTTTTTTTAAAGACATAGAAGTAAAATTTAAAGCAAATCATGGTCAAGATTTATTAGAAAAACTTGAAAAAAGTCATAATATTGATTTGATTCTAATGGATATCGAAATGCCAATGATGAATGGTATTGAAGCTACAGAAGCAGTAAAAAATAAATATCCACAAATCAAGATCATTATGCTAACCGTTTTTGATAATGATGAGAACATTTTCAAATCAATAAAAGCTGGTGCAGATGGTTATTTTCTTAAAGAGGTAAGCCCACAAGACTTATATAATGCCATTGTTGAAACTTTAAATGGAGGCGCAGCAATGACGCCTTCAATAGCATTAAAAACTTTAAAATTATTGCGTGAACCAATGGTTTTTGAAAATTGCGAACCATGTGAAGAAATCAATCTAACCAACAGAGAAGTAGAAGTCTTAGAACAATTAAGTAAAGGATTGAAATACAATGCCATTGCAGATAATTTATTTCTATCTGTTGGAACAATTCGTAAGCATGTTGAGAATATTTATAATAAATTGAAAGTTCACAATAAATTAGAAGCAATTCAAAAAGCAAAAAGCAATAAATTGATATAAATATTTGATATTCATATTATTAAATTTTTAAAAATACGCATTTTAGCGTATTTTTTTATGCTTTGTTGTAAGCTAAGTTTGCCTTATAACTTTTAACAATCAATACGATGAAATCAAAAAATTATTTTACTAAAATTGCTTCGGCACTATTTTTTTTATTTGCTTTTAATGCTAATGCAAATAATGTAGAAATTACAGGAACATCAGTTTCTGGAAATGATATTACTTTTAATATTTCTTGGGAAAACAGTTGGAATGCCAATGTTGCTCCTGCTAATTGGGATGCTGTTTGGGTATTCGTAAAATTTCAAGATTGTAACACACGTTTGTGGGCACATACTAGTTTAAGTACAGTAGCCGGAGATCACTCAGCAGCTTCTCCTTTGCAAGTTGATCCAGTTGCCGATGGTAAAGGTGTTTTTATCAGAAGAAGTGCTCTTGGTGGCGGAAATATTTCTGCAACATCAATAACATTAAGAATGACTGGTCTTGGTGCTGGTCCATATAATTTCAAAGTTTTCGGTATCGAAATGGTAAATGTTCCTCAAGGAAATTTTGAAATTGGTGATGGCACAAGTGTTTCAACTTTCAATAGTATAAACGTAACAGCAACTTCTCAATCAGGCGGAATTACATCTGCTGCAATTGGTGGTGGTGGACCAACAGTTCCTGCAACATTTCCAATGGGTTATAACTCGTTTTATTGTATGAAATATGAAATCTCTCAATTACAATATGTTGAATTTTTAAACTCATTGACTTTTTCACAACAACAAACAAGAATTGCAAGTGATCCAACATCTGTTGCAGGAACTTATGCGACTTTTGGAAGTTATGCATACAGAAATGGAATCGTAATTGAAACACCTGGAAACAATGCGGCTATTCCGGCAGTATTTGGATGTGATGCAACAAATGGTGTAGTAAATAATGTGAATGATGGGCAAAGTGGTGCAATGAACAATTTATCATGGGCAGATGTTGCAGCTTATTTAGATTGGTCTGCATTAAGACCAATGACTGAATTAGAATTTGAAAAAGTATGTCGTGGCACAATGCCAAGAGTTGCTGGAGAGTATCCTTGGGGTGATACCAATATTAATGCATTTTTTAGTTATACTGTTTTAAACGGATTACAACCAACAGAAGTTGCTAATGCAGTTGTAAACGGAAGATGTGCTTATGGAGTAGGGACAAGTAGTAGTATTTATGGACCATTAAAAGTTGGTGTTTTTGCAACTGCTACATCTGGTAGATCATCTGCTGGTGCTTCTTATTATGGAGCAATGGAAATGGGAGGAAATGTGGTTGAAAGAACAGTTACAGTAGCAAATGCATCTGGAGTTGCTTTTAATGGAACATTAGGTGATGGAACTTTAACAGCAATTGGAAATGCTAATCAGGCTACATGGCCTTCAATTTCAACAGCAACAGGAATTGGTCAAAGAGGTGGAGAATATGTAAGTCCTTCTACTTATGTTAGAACATCTGATAGAACATTTGCAGGTTCAACTGATGCAGCAAGAAGTTACACTTATGGAGGAAGAGGAGTAAGATAGTAATCCAATTTGATTTGCAAGTGATTTTTTGCTTGTAATACAATGAATTATAATAATTTAAAAAAATCAAATTAGATGAAAACAACAAAAATATATTTAGTTGTTTGCTTAACATTTATTTTGACACAGTTTAACGCTTTTGCTCAATACAACGGAGGAAACTCTAACGGTTCTACAGCAAATGAGTTAAGTAACACAAGTTGTACAATTCCAGCGCATTTTTATGCTTATTTTGGAGGAAATAACGATGGTTCAAGTGTTGAAGAGTTAAGCACAACTTCCTGTGGAACTGCAGCTTTTCAGTTTGCCTATATGGGTGGAACTTCAGATGGTGCAGCTACAGAAGAGCTAAGTTCTACGGTATGTGGCATTCCGCCATCTTTCTTCGCTTATATGGGAGGAAATAATGATGGTGCAGGCGTAGAAACTTTCGAGGCGAATGTTTGTGCATTCCCACCGCAGTTCTATGCATATTTTGGTGGTAACGGAGATGGTTTTACATTAGATAAAACAGCTCCAATTTGTCCAACAGAACCACCAGTAGCAAGTTTTACAGCTTCGCTTACCGAAATTTGTGTTGGACAAACGGTGACATTTACAGATACTTCAACCAACATTCCATCAGCTTGGACATGGACTTTTGAAGGAGGAACTTCAGCTACATCAACTATTCAAAATCCAGTAATTACTTACAATACTCCAGGAGTTTATGATGTAACTTTAATGGCTGCAAATTATAATGGAACAAATACCGTAGTTGCAACAGACCAAATAATAGTTTATGCTTATCCAATAATTACTTCAACAACTCCAGTCAGTAGATGTGATTCAGGAACTCTAACTTTACAAGCGTCAACAAATGTTGGAACTTTAAATTGGTATGATGCAGCAACTGGTGGAACTTTAGTTGGAACTGGAACAAGTTTTACAACACCAAGTTTATCTTCAACTACAACTTATTATGTTGAATCATTAAATGGAGTTTGTTCTTCGTCAAGAAGTGCTGTAGTGGCAACAGTAAATACTACACCAACTATAACATCAACAACGCCAGCAACACGATGCGGTTCAGGATCTGTTACAATTTCTGCAACAGCAAGTGCAGGAACAATTTTGTGGTATGATGCTTCAACAGCAGGAACATTACTTGCTTCAGGAACTAGTTTTTCGCCAAATGTGGCTATAACTACAACTTATTATGTTGAAACAACTTTAAATGGTTGTACTTCGCCAAGAATAGCGGTGGTTGTAACAGTAAATACTACACCAACAATAACAGGAACAACTCCAGCAAGTAGATGTGATGCAGGAACTGTTACGTTACAAGCAACAGCTTCAAGTGGAACGTTAAATTGGTATGATGCACCAACAGCTGGAAATTTAGTTGGAACTGGAACAAGTTTTACAACTCCAAGCATTTCGGTTTCTACAACTTATTACGTAGAAGCATCAAATGGAAGTTGTACTTCTGCAAGAACTGCAGTCACAGCAACAGTGAATGTTACACCAAGTATAACATCGACAACTCCAGGAAGTAGATGTGATTCGGGTAGCATTACTCTTTTTGCTTCCGCAAATGCTGGAACGTTAAATTGGTACAATGCGCCAAGTGGTGGAACATTAGTTGGAACTGGAACAAGTTTTACAACACCAAGTATTTCTACAACTACAACTTATTATGTTGAAGCAGTTAATGGATCTTGTACTTCTGTGAGAACATCGGTTGTAGCAACCGTAAACGCAAGTCCAACAATAACAGGAACAACTCCAGCAAGTATTTGTAGTGGCGATTCGTTTAATATATCAGCTGTAGCAAGTTCAGGAACAATTAACTGGTATAATTTACCAACTGGTGGAACTTTATTAGCAACAGGAAGTAATTATTCATTGTCAAGTTTGAGTGTTACAACAATTTTTTATGCTCAAGCAATTGACGGAAGTTGTTCATCTGTAAGAACTCCTGTAGAGGTTACAGTTACAAATAGACCAACAAATACATCCTCAGTGCCAGCTTCAAGATGCGGAAATGGTTCAGTAACTTTATCGGCAACTTTCTCATCTGGAACTGTAAACTGGTATGATGCACCAGTTGGTGGAACTTTAGTTGGAACAGGTTCTAATTTTACAACGCCAAGTTTATCTGCAACCACTTCGTATTATGCAGAAGCGACTAACGGAGTTTGTACTTCATTGGTGAGAACATCGGTTACGGCAACAATTAATGAAATTCCAGCAATAACTTCAACAACACCAGCAAGTAGATGTGGCGATGGAAGTGTAATACTACAAGCAACAGCAAGTATCGGAACTATTAATTGGTACAATGCTCCAACAGGTGGGACATTAGTTGCCACAGGTGGAAGTTTTACCACTCCAGTTTTAGGCACAACAACAATTTATTATGTTGAAGTTGTAAATGGTGGATGTAATTCGGCGAGAACTGCTGTAAACGCAACTGTATTTGCAGTAGCAACAATCACTTCAACAACACCAGCGAGCAGATGTGATGCAGGTAGTTTAACACTAAATGCAACTTCAAATGTTGGGACATTGAGTTGGTATGATGCACCGTCTGGAGGAACTTTGTTAGGTTCTGGAACAAGTTTTATAACGCCTAATATTTCAACAACAACAACTTATTATGTTGAGGCAAATAATGGAGTTTGTACTACTTCTAGAGTTGCAGTAACTGCTACAATAAATCCAACAGCAGCGCCAACAGGTTTTGCAAATCAAACTTTTTGCGCGGGAGAAACAGTTGGATTAATTTCGGTTACAGGTTCAAATATTGTTTGGTATGATGCTCCGTCAAGCGGAAATGTCATCCCATCAGGTACAACTTTAGTTTCGGGAACAACTTACTATGCATCTCAAACAGTTACCGGTTGCGAAAGCCCAACAAGATTAGCTGTTACGATGACTTTAGGTGGATGTTTAGGAAATGAAGAGTTCGTAATAAATTCAATTAAATTATTTCCAAATCCAGTAGTTGATTTTGTAACGATTATTTCAACTGATATAATGTCTAAAATTGAAATAATTAATATGTTAGGTCAAACAGTTTCTTCACAAACTATAAAAGAAGTTGAAACAAATATTGATATGACAAGATATTCCTCAGGTTCCTATATTATTAGGGTATTTGTAGAAGATAAAATTAAAACTTTCAAAGTAATTAAAAAGTAAGTAGTTTTTTATAGTTAAGTTTTTTGAAACCATCTCGTTAATTCGGGATGGTTTTTTTATTTTCCAAAAATTAAAAAAACTACAATTTATTTTCCAAGCTACTCCATCCGCCACCATTCATTGCATCAATTCCATTATTTTTCAAAATAGATGTTGCTTGAGCACTTCGCATACCACTTGCGCAACAAGCAATCACAGGTTTGTTCATTTTTTTTATACTTTCAATTTGATTTCCAAGAGTATTCAACGGAATATTTTTCGCACCTTTAATATGACCACCTTGAAATTCTCCAGGTGTTCTAACGTCAATAATAACAGCACCTTTGTCCACAAATTCTTTAATACTTTCCGATTTCCCACCAAAACCTAACATACTTAATAATCCCATAATTGTTTTTTTTAATAGTTTGTCACCCTAGTTTATGCAGATCGAAGTCGAAGCACAGTCGAAGGGCTTTAATTTATTATTAGATTTTTTGAAACTTAACAACACGACAAAACTAATCTAATCTCAAACACAAATTTGTAACAAAAGTTACCCAACTAAAAATATTCTATATATTTGACACCAATGAAGATTACCGATAGAAAAACCGAAATTATAAACGTAGCTGCACGACTTTTTAAAGAAAAAGGATACAGTGCTGTAACCATGCGTGACATTGCTCAAGCTATGGATATCAAAGCAGCAAGTTTATACAATCACATCAAATCCAAGCAAGAAATTTTAGTTTTAATCATCATCGAAATCGCCGAAGAATTTACTTCCGTAATAGATGAAATTCTTGCTTCTAGTGATACAACTATTCAAAAAATCGAACGAGTTATTCAACTTCACATCGACATTACATTAAGAAATTCCGATGCTCTAGCTTGCCTAAACAACGATTGGATGCACCTGACCGATGATGATTTAATTTATTTCATCAAAATGAGAAACGACTACGAAGAAAGTTTCCGACAAATAATCAAAGCTGGAATCGCTAATGGCGAGATAAAAAACCTAAACATCGAAGTTATAATTTTCTCAACGCTATCAACATTAAGAACACTTTATATTTGGTACGGTAAGAAAAAGAATATAAAGCCTGAAGTCCTAAAAGCAACTATGATTCAAGTACTTCTTAACGGAATTATTTAATTTTTTTTACCCTGAGCTTTGCCGAAGGGCTCCAATCTATGTTCTAAACCAATCCTAAAGAACTAGAATACCTTATGATTAAAAAAAGACTTTGCGCCTTAGCGTCTTCGTGGCAAAAAAAATTATAACGTTTTCGTAACATATCAAAATTTTCACTAAATTTGCATAACAAACTAACAAGTGTTAGTTAAAAATTATTCAGTGGTTATGTCAAAATTTCATAGCATAAAAATTGCCGATATTTACAAGGAAACCAAAGATTGTTCTGTACTTTCTTTTGAAATTCCACAAGAATTAAAGCAAGAATTTCAATACAAACCAGGACAACATCTCACACTAAAGGCAACTATTGAAGGAGAAGATGTCCGTCGTTCTTATTCGTTATGTTCGTCTCCAATCGAAAATAAATGGAAAGTAGCCGTTAAAAAAATCAATGGCGGATTGTTTTCAACCTACGTAAACGAAACACTAAAAAGTGGTGATATTCTAGAAATAATGCCGCCAAGCGGAAAGTTCAATGTTGAAATCGATACACAAAAAACCAAAAATTACATAGCATTTGCAGCAGGAAGCGGCATCACGCCAATTCTGTCAATCATAAAAACACATTTAAAATCAGAGCCAAACAGCACATTTAAATTATTTTATTTAAATCGTTCCGTAAAATCCATTATCTTTAAAGAAGAAATTGAACAGCTTAAAAATTTGTATTTCAATCGTTTCGAAATTTTTCATTTCCTAACCAAAGAACATCGAGCATCCGAATTGTTTAACGGAAGATTTACGAAAGAAAAAATTCAGGTGTTGACCGAAAAAATAATCGACATTCCAGCAACCGACGATTGTTTCATTTGCGGACCAGAAGATATGATTTTCCTCTTACGCGACGAATTAACAGCTGCTGGATTGGATAGCGATAAAATACATTACGAGTTGTTTACTTCCGGAATTTCCGAAGAAGACAAAAAACGTATTCAAAGAATTGTAGAAAATAAAGTAAATGGAACCGACATCACCATCATCGACGGCGGAAAAGAATTCCATTTCGTGATAGACGAAGCCTACGACAACATTCTCGATGGCGCATTAGCTGCCGGAGCCGATTTACCATTTGCCTGCAAAGGCGGTGTATGTAGTACATGCAAATGCAAAGTTTTAGAAGGCGAAGTCGAAATGAAAGTCAATTACGCTCTCGATGCACACGAAGTTGCAAAAGGATTGGTTTTGAGTTGTCAAGCTGTTCCAACAACCGACAAAGTTGTAGTTGATTTTGGCGTGTAATGTCAGGCTGAGCTTGTCGAAGTCAGGAGCGAATGGCTAGTGAGTTTTTGCAATCCATGTTCCTGCTTTCCGCAGTATCTTTTTTTGCAAAAAAAGGATGCTTGCTCCAATCAGGGCTAGAAAGTAAACGAATTGAATAAAAATAAAATATAAAAACAACAAAATCTTAATGAACCTTAAATATCTTAATGGTTCAAAAGAAAAAAATATAATTTGCAAATTTGCGGTAAAAAAGGTCTTTGCGACTCTGCGACTTTGCGAGAAATAAAAGAGCTAAATGAACCTTAAATATCTTAATGGTTCAAAAGAAAAAATAATAATCGTTCAAAGTTACTGCAAAGTAAAATATTACGGCGACTGAACACTGAACACTAATTCAAAAAAGTATGTCAGAAAAAGAAGTAAAAAATTTAGAAGCAATTTTCGATGCACGAATTGCAAGAGACGAAAAAATCGAGCCCAAAGATTGGATGCCCGAAAAATACCGTCAAACCCATATTCGTCAAATTTCACAACACGCACATTCCGAAATCGTAGGAATGCTACCGGAAGGAAATTGGATAACACGAGCGCCATCGTTAAAACGAAAAGTAGCGCTTTTGGCTAAAATTCAAGACGAAGCTGGACACGGATTATACCTATATTCTGCTTGTGAAACCTTAGGCGTATCTCGCGAGGAATTATATGAACAATTGCATTCAGGAAAAGCAAAATATTCTAGTATTTTCAATTATCCAACGCTAACTTGGGCTGATATGGGCGCAATTGGTTGGCTAGTTGATGGTGCGGCCATTATTAATCAAGTGCCTTTATGTTCCACTTCTTTCGGACCATATGCAAGAGCAATGGTTCGTGTTTGTAAAGAAGAAAGTTTTCACCAACGTCAAGGTTTTCAAATTATGATGACCTTAGCAGAAGGAACTCCAGAACAAAAAGAAATGGCACAAGATGCATTGAACCGTTGGTGGTGGCCAGCGTTAATGATGCTCGGACCATTAGATGCCGAATCGGTTCACACGGAGCAATCCATGAAATGGAAACTAAAACGTAAAAGTAACGACGATTTGCGTCAACAGTTTGTAGACCAAACCGTTCCTCAAGCAAAAATGATTGGTCTAACTATTCCAGATCCAGATTTAAAATGGAACGAAGAAAAACAATCTTACGATTTTGGTGAAATGAATTGGGACGAATTTTGGCAAGTAGTAAAAGGCCACGGACCATGTAATAAAGAACGAATCTCAGCAAGAGTAAACGCTTGGGAAAAAGGAAAATGGGTACGTGATGCCGCAATGGCTTATGCCGAAAAACAGGCAAACAAAGATGTAAAACAAGCAATATAAATTATAGTTTTCAGTCGAAGTTTTAACACTGAACACTGAACACTGAACACTGAACACTATGAAAAACTGGCCACTTTGGGAAGTATTTATAAGAAGTAAAAACGGATTAGAACACCGCCACTGCGGAAGTTTACACGCAAGCGATGCAACAATGGCATTAGAAAATGCACGTGATGTTTACACTCGACGAATGGAAGGCGTTAGTATTTGGGTTGTTCCATCAGCACAAATCACAGCATCAAATCCAGACGATAGCGCTGAACTTTTCGAACCAGCAAAGGACAAAGCCTACCGTCATCCAACATTCTATGAATTGCCTGATGAATTAAAACACATGTAACAACCTGAAAGGTTTCCAAATCTTTGTAGGTTTTTAATATAATTTGCGAATTTGCGGTAAAATTGTCTTTGCGACTCTGCGTCTTTGCGAGAAATAACAAATTATGAACAACAATTTAATTCAATACATCTACGGAATTGCAGATAATTCTCTAATTCTAGGACAACGTCTCGGTGAACTTTGCGGTCACGGACCAAGTCTAGAAACCGATATTGCAATGACCAATATTTCTCTAGATTTATTCGGTCAAGTACGAAGTTATTTTCAATATGCAGCCAAATTAATCGGAGGTGATACAACAGAAGATACCATCGCCTTTTTAAGAAAAGAAAGGGAATATAAAAACGTATTGTTGGTTGAACAACCCAATCAAGATTTTGCTTATTCCATAGCTAGACAATTTCTTTTTGATGTCTATCATTTGTTGGTTTTAGAAGAATTACAAAATAGTAAAGACGAAACATTATCTGCTATTGCTAAAAAAAGCATCAAAGAAGTTTCCTATCACACAAGATTTTCTTCTGATTG
Source organism: Flavobacterium sp. (assembly GCF_027484205.1). Taxonomy (GTDB): domain Bacteria; phylum Bacteroidota; class Bacteroidia; order Flavobacteriales; family Flavobacteriaceae; genus Flavobacterium. The sequence goes on along the minus strand of NZ_JAIXUB010000025.1, from coordinate 45,564 downwards.
GATAAGAAGATTAGGCGACGGAACAGAGGAAAGTCATAACAAAATCCAAACTGCAATTAACGATTTATGGATTTTCACCGACGAATTATTTCATCAAACTGATGCAGATAAAGCAATGGTAACCGAAGGAATTGGAGTGGATGTAACCATTTTAAAAGCAAATTACTTTAAAAAAGTAAACGAAATTTTAGAAGAGGCAACATTGCAAATTCCAACAATAGAATACTTCCAAAAAGGAGGAAAACAAGGAATTCACAGCGAACACATGGGATATCTTTTAGCACAAATGCAATACATGCAATTAGCTTATCCAAACATGAATTGGTAGAAGATAAAAAGCTTTGCGCCTTAACGTCTTTGCGAGAAAAAAATAAAACAAGAAATTTCAATAAAATAAAACCTTAATGAACCTTAATAACATAATGGTTTAAAAAAAGAAATTTTAGTTAAAATGATAGAAGTAACAGAACATATCGATCAAAAACTCTTCGAAATACTAGAAACAGTATCCGATCCAGAAATTCCAGTATTATCAATAATGGAAATGGGAGTAGTGCGTTCTGCTAAAATAATAAATGGAATTGTTAAAGTTCAAATCACACCAACATACAGCGGTTGCCCAGCAATGGACGTGATTGGTGATGATATAATATTAGCATTCAAACAAAAAGGTTACGAAGCCAAAGTAGAACTAATCCTATCGCCAGCATGGACAACCGATTGGATTACTCAAAAAGGCAGAGCAGCATTAGAAAAATACGGAATTGCTTCACCACTGTCAGAATCAGCTGATAAGGAAGCACTTCTTGGAAATAAAAAAGTTGTTAAATGTCCCCAATGTGGTTCATTGAACACAAAATTAGTAAGTCAATTTGGTTCCACAGCATGCAAGGCATTTTTCCAATGCGAAGATTGCTTAGAACCATTCGACTATTTTAAATGTTTAAAGTAACCTGCAAGGTTTCCAAAACCTTGTAGGTTTTAATTTAATAATAAAGTTAGCGAATTTGCAGCAAAATAGTCTTTGCGACTCTGCGACTTTGCGAGAATCAAACCCTTAATGAAACTTAACTTCCTTAATGGTTTAAAAATAAAATAGGTATGAGCAATAATTCAATAGAACTAAAAATTGAAAACAATGTCGCGTGGATTTCACTCAACAGACCAGAAGTTTTCAATAGTTTCAATCGTGAAATGGCGTTTCTGTTACAAGAAACTTTAGATAATTGTGCAAACGATTCAAATGTTCGTGCGATAGTCATTACCGGAAACGGAAAAGCATTCTGTGCTGGACAAGACCTTAAAGAAGTAACCGACCCAGAATTAAATCCGGGTTTCAGAAAAATATTGGAAGAACATTACAATCCAATTATTCAAAAAATTCGCAACATCGAAAAACCAATTATTGGAGCTGTAAATGGAGTTGCTGCTGGCGCTGGTGCTAATATTGCTTTAGCTTGTGATATTGTTGTAGCTTCTGAACACGCTAGTTTTATACAAGCATTTAGTAAAATCGGATTAATCCCAGACAGTGCAGGAACTTTCTTCTTACCACGTTTAATTGGATTCCAAAAAGCATCTGCCTTAATGATGTTAGGTGATAAAGTATCAGTTGAAGAAGCCTTAAATATGGGAATGATTTATAAAATTTATCCTAGTTCATTCTTTGAAGAGGAAGTAATGACATTGGCAAAAACCTTAGCTCAAATGCCAACAAAAGCAATCGGTTTAACTAAAAGATTATTAAATCAATCCATGATCAATAATCTCGAACAACAATTGGCATTAGAATCAGATTTACAAATCGAAGCAAGTTCATCCAACGATTACAAAGAAGGAGTTACAGCATTCGTAGAAAAAAGAAAACCCGTATTCAAAGGAAATTAAAGTTCCGTAGGAACAACATAGAGGTAGCATGAAAATCGCAATAATAGGTTCAGGAACAATGGGAAGTGGCATCGCACAGGTAGCCGCAACAGCAGGTTGTGAAGTAAAAATTTACGACACCAATCTTGATGCGCTTGCCAAAAGCAAATCCAATCTCGAAAATACGCTATCAAAATTAGTTGAAAAAGAAAAAATAGACGAGCACGAAAAATCCCGAATCGAAAATAATATTTCCTACGCACACACATTAGGAGAATTATCACATTCCGATTTAGTTATCGAGGCCATAATTGAAAATATGGAAATCAAGCGAAAATTGTTCTCTGAACTAGAAAATTATGTCTCGCCCGAAACCATTTTAGCATCCAATACATCTTCATTATCAATAGCTTCAATTGCTGCTTCTTGCCAAAAACCAGAACGCGTCATTGGAATTCACTTTTTTAATCCAGCACCATTAATGCAACTGGTTGAGGTAATTCCAGCGGTTCAAACCAGCGAAGAAGTACTCCAAAAATCTGTGCAAATTATCTCCGATTGGAAGAAAGTAGTTGCTGTTGCTAAAGATACACCAGGATTTATAGTAAACCGTGTCGCAAGACCATTTTACAGTGAAAGTTTACGAATTTATGACGAAGGTGTCGCCGATTTTGCAACAATAGATTGGGCTTTAAAAACCATCGGCGGATTCAGAATGGGACCATTCGAATTAATGGATATGATAGGTCACGATGTAAATTATGTTGTAACAGAAACCGTATTCACAGCCTTCTATTTCGACCCAAAATTCAAGCCTTCATTCACACAAAAACGTTTGTTGGAAGCTGGGTTTTTAGGAAGAAAATCAGGACGAGGATTTTACAATTACAATCAAGAATTACCAGCACCAACAGAAGATACTGTTTTAGCAAAATCAATTTTTGAAAGAGTAATCGTAATGCTAATCAACGAAGCAGCTGACACGTTATTTTTAAACATCGCGTCTGCCAAAGATATTGACAACGCCATGACCAAAGGAGTAAATTACCCAAAAGGATTACTAGCATGGGCAGACGAACTCGGAATAAATAGGTGCGTAGAAAAACTAGATGAACTATACAACGAATACCACGAAGACCGTTACCGTTGTAGTCCAATTTTAAGAAGAATGTCTAAAGAAAATAAAAATTTTTATTAACCAAAAACTTTGCGACTCTGCGTCTTTGTGAGAGAAAACTTAATGAATCTTAATACCTTAATGGTTTAAAAAATGGAAGGAACAAAAATACCATACAAAATGTTAAGTCAAGATGCTTACAGCCAATGGCTCGGTATCGAAATTCTCGAATGTGAAATCGGTCGTTGCAAAGTAGCAATGACGGTTCGCAAAGAGATGCTCAACAGTATGTTCAAAGCCCACGGAGGAATCACCTATTCGTTAGCTGACACCGCTTTCGGATTCGCAGCCAATACACACGGTAAATTTTCAGTTTCCATCGAAACGTCAATAAATCACATAGAAGCCGTAAACGAAGGCGATTATCTAACAGCCGAATCAGTAATAGAAAAAGTAAATAACAAACTAGGATTCAATATTATAGAAGTAAAACGAGGTGACGAATTGGTAGCGCTTTTCAAAGGTGTCGTTTACCGCACCCAAAAAGATTGGGAGGAGTAGGAGCGAAAGGCTCGGGCATTTTCAATAATGGCAATTCCTGCTACCTTTCCAAAGCTCGCTAAAGAAGCGAGGCTTTTCCCTTGCATCAGGGCTAAAAAGTAAATGTATTGAATAGAAAATAAAATAAATAATAAGTATAAAAAAGCTTTGCGCCTTAGCGTCTTAGCGAGAAAATAAAACTTAGCAAATCTTGCGTAATCTTTTGCGCTCTTTGCGGTTAAACAAAATAAAAAACAAAAATAAGTTCAAAGTTGAGCAACTGAAAACTGCCAACTGCCAACTGCCAACTGAAATATGGAAGCATACATCATAGACGGAGTAAGAACTCCAATCGGAAGTTACCAAGGAACACTAGCATCGGTTCGTCCAGATGATTTAGGAGCTTTGGTTATCAAATCCGTAGTAGAAAAAAATCCAAACATCCCAACCGATGCCTACGACGACGTAATCATGGGTTGTGCCAATCAAGCCGGTGAAGACAATCGCAATGTAGCGAGAATGTCACTTTTATTAGCAGGATTACCATACACCGTTCCAGGCGAAACTGTAAATCGTTTGTGTAGTTCAGGATTATCAGCTATAATCCACGCCAACAGAGCCATTAAAGCAGGCGACGGACACATCTTTATAGCAGGCGGAATAGAAAACATGACCCGTGGACCATTAGTAGTTTCCAAACCATCATCAGCTTATGGAACCGATTCTAAAATGTACGACACCAGTTTCGGATGGCGTTTTATCAATCCAAAACTACATGCCATGTACGGCACAGACGCCATGGGTGAAACAGCCGAAAATCTAGTAGAAAAATATAATATTACTCGTGAAGATCAAGATGCGTTTGCTTTAAATAGCCAACAAAAAGCAACTGCTGCACAAACTTCGGGAAGATTAGCCAAAGAAATTGTAATGGTTGAAATTCCACAACGAAAAGGAGATCCAATTCAGTTTTCAAAAGACGAATTCATAAAACCAAGTACGTCAATGGAAGGTTTATCAAAATTACGTCCAGCCTTCAAAAAAGACGGAAGTGTAACAGCAGGAAACGCATCAGGATTAAATGACGGAGCTTGTGCAACAATTATAGCATCAGAAGAAGCAGTAAAAAAATACAATCTAAAACCATTGGCTCGAATTGTAAGTTCATCAGTAGTAGGAGTAGAACCAAGAATCATGGGAATTGGTCCAGTAGAAGCTACTAAAAAAGCATTAGAAAAAGCAGGCTTAACATTAGACCAAATCGATATTATAGAATTAAACGAAGCCTTCGCAGCTCAAAGTATCGCTTGCATTCGTGAATTAGGATTAAAAGATAACGATCCAAGAATAAATCCAAACGGTGGTGCCATCGCAATTGGTCATCCACTAGGAGTAACCGGAGCACGAATTGCCTATTCAGCAGCACTAGAGTTACAACTAACAGGAAAAAGATACGCATTAATAACAATGTGCATTGGCGTTGGTCAAGGGTACGCCGCAATTATAGAACGTGTAGCTGAATAGCCGTTGACTTTAGTCAATGGAAAAAAATGGAAAAGATTTTTATTTTAATATAAAAGCTCTGTAGGAGCGACATATTGGTAACATGAACAAAACACAACATTACGTACTCGGAAAATGGACTTCAGCAATTGGAGAAGGAAAACCTTCTTTTAATGCAGTCACTGGAGAATTCATTGCAGAAACTTCGGTTGAAGGACTGGACATTCCAGCCATTTTACACTACGGAAGAACCAAAGGCGGTGAAAAACTCCGCAAAATGACCTTCCAAGAACGAGGCAATATGATTAAAAGTTTGGCAATGTATTTAACCAAACGCAAAGAAGCTTTTTACGAAATTAGTTACAGAACTGGTGCTACTCGCGTCGATTCGTGGATTGACATAGAAGGCGGATTTGGAAATTTATATGCCAATGCTTCCTTACGAAAATTATTCCCAAACCAGTCGTATCACGTAGAAGGCGATCCAATCGATTTGTCCAAAGGTGGCCGATTTATGGCGCATCATATTTTGGTTCCGAAAAATGGAGTTGCCATTCATATCAATGCGTTCAACTTCCCAATTTGGGGAATGTTAGAAAAATGTGCGTGTAATTGGATGGCAGGAATGCCAGCTGTTGTATTGCCAGCACCAGTTACCGCTTATTTGACAGAAGCTGTAGTAAGAGAAATCATTGCATCCAATTTATTGCCAGAAGGCGCATTACAATTGATTTCAGGAACTGCTAAAAACATTTTTGATACGGTTGAAAGCCAAGATGTAATTACGTTTACGGGTTCTGCAACAACAGGAAGACTGCTAAAATCACATCCAAGATTAATACAAGAATCGGTTCCGTTTACGATGGAAGCTGACAGTTTGAATGCTTCTATTTTAGGAGAAGATGCCGTTCCAGGAACTCCAGAGTTTGATTTATTCATAAACCAAGCTCGAAGCGAAATCACTGTAAAAGCCGGACAAAAATGTACTGCAATTCGCCGTATGATTGTCCCAGAAAAATTGATGGACGATGTTCAAGCTGCTCTTTCAACATCGTTAGACAAAGTTGCTATTGGTGACCCAAGATTAAAAGAAGTCCGAATGGGTGCTTTAGTAAGTAAAGATCAAGTCGATGTACTAAAAGGACGTGTTCAAGAATTATCAAAATCAGCCAAAATAGTTTATGGCGATTTAGAAAAAACTAACATCATCGGAGCCGACGAAAAAGGTGCTTTCGTGAGTCCTATTTTACTTCGCGAAGACAATCCATTCCAAAATGTAGCCGTTCACGAAACCGAAGCTTTTGGACCAGTTTCAACTATTATGCCTTATAAAAATCTTGGCGAAGCTATTGAATTAGCCCAAATGGGTAAAGGTTCGTTAGTGTCATCAATTGTAACCAATTCAGATGAAATCGCTAAAGAATATGTAGTAAACGCAGCATCACACCACGGTAGAATTTTAGTTTTAAATCGTGAAAACGCCAAACAAAGTACGGGTCACGGTTCGCCATTGCCATTATTGGTTCATGGTGGTCCAGGTCGTGCTGGTGGCGGAGAAGAAATGGGTGGCGTTCGCGGAATCAAACATTATATGCAACGTTGCGCCATTCAAGGTTCGCCAACAACTTTAACGGAAATCACAGGAATTTATCAAGCGAATTCGGCTTACAAAGAAATCACGCAACATCCTTTCCAATACCATTGGGAAGATATTCAACCCGGAATGTCATTGCGAACACATAACAGAACTGTTACCGATACTGACATCATCAATTTTGCCAACATCACTTGGGATCATTTCTATGCACACACCGATATCACTTCGCTTGACGGAAGTATTTTCAAAAAACGAACCGCTCACGGCTACTTTATTTTAGCAGCAGCAGCAGGTTTGTTCGTGTATCCAAATAAAGGTCCAGTTGCTGCAAATTACGGATTGGAAGAATGTCGTTTCTTACGTCCCATTTACCACAACGACACGGTTTATGTGCGATTAACGTGCAAACAAAAAGTCGATAGAGACGTAGCTTCTGCCGAACATCCAAGCGGAATCGTAAAATGGTTCGTTGAAGTTTTTGATACGAATGATGAGTTAGTTGCTGTAGCAACAATTCTAACAATGGTTCAGAAAAAACAAGAGGTTTTCGTAGAAATGACTGATGAAAAAGTAGCCGAATGCATCAATAAATTAACCGAAAATGCAAAACCAAATTGGGGAATTCTAACGCCACAGCATTTGTTAGAACATTTGGAGCAAGGTTACAGAATTATGTCAGGTGAAATTCAAGATTTCGAAATTGCAACTCCCGAAAAGATTTTGGACAAGGTTCATAATTCGTTATATAATTACGATAAATTCCCAATGGGAACCAAGTTTCCAACGATGAAAAAAGACGAATTGGAATATTTAATTCATCCTGATTTTGAAACTGCCAAGGCCAAATTTTATGAAGCTAGAGAACAATATAAAACCTTTTTCAAAGAAAATCCAGAAGCCATTTTAAAGAATATGGTTTTCGGAGAAATGAATAAATACGCTTCTTATCTATTAGAAAGAAAGCACTTAAATCATCATTTTGAACAGTTTAATATTTTGTAAAATAATGATTAGAAGCTAATCCCGCTATCCGCTATATCTTTTTCTTTTTAAAGAAAAAAGAAAAAGGATGCCGCTACTATCGGGGCTAGGAATAAGTAGTAACAAAGAAAAAATATATTAAAAATAACTAAAGCTTTGCGCCTTAGCGTCTTTGCGAGAAACAAACATAGCGAACCTTGCGAAAACCTCGCGACTTTGCGGTTAAATAAAAATATGGAAGCATACGTAAAACAAAATATACAAAACAACATCGCCACCATCGAGTTTTTTCATCCCGAGCAAAACTCTTTACCTGGTAATATTCTAGCACAATTAGCCAACACAATAACAGAAGTTGGAAATAATAACGAAGTAAAAGTAATCATCCTAAAAAGTGGTGGCGACCGAACCTTTTGTGCTGGAGCGAGTTTTCAAGAATTAATTTCTATTAACGATGCATCAACCGGAAAAGTATTTTTCTCTGGATTTGCAAACGTAATCAACGCCATGAGAAAATGTCCAAAATTCATCATCGGAAGAATTCAAGGAAAAACCGTTGGTGGCGGAGTAGGAATTGCAGCATCAACCGATTATTGTATGGCAACAAAATTTGCAGCCATAAAATTATCCGAACTAAACGTCGGAATTGGACCATTTGTAGTTTCGCCAGCCATCGAAAGAAAAATCGGAGTTTCAGCAATGTCACAAATCGCAATCGACGCCAATACATTTTATGAAGCAACGTGGGCAAAAGAAAAAGGATTGTTTGCACAAGTATTTGAAAATATCGAAGAAATGGACGAAGCCATTCAGAAATTCGCCGAACATTTGTGTACCTACAATCCAGAAGCCATGCTCGAAATGAAAAAAGTCTTTTGGCGAGGCACCGAAGATTGGGATAATTTACTAGCCGAAAGAGCAGCAATAAGCGGACGATTAGTATTGTCAGATTTTACAAAAGAAACACTAAAAAAGTTTAAATAAGGAGGTAGGCCTTAGGTGATAGGTATTAGGTTAAATCCCCATCCTACCACCTAAAGCCACCTACCTAAAACCTAAATAAATGATTTACGAATTCAAAGGGTTCATCCCAGTAATACACGAAAGTAGTTTCATCCATCCGCAAGCAGCGGTTACGGGTAATGTGATTATTGGAAAAAATGTTTACGTTGGTCCAGGAGCTGCTATTCGTGGAGATTGGGGCGAAATCATTATTGAAGACGGCTGTAATGTTCAAGAAAATTGCACGATTCATATGTTTCCTGGGAAATCAATGGTATTGAAAGCTGGAGCGCACATAGGTCACGGCGCAATTATTCACGGCGCAAATATTGGTAAAAATTGTTTAGTCGGAATGAACGCTGTAATTATGGATGATGTAACTGTTGGTGACGAATGTATTATCGGTGCATTAAGTTTCATAAAAGCCGGAATACAAATCCCGAATCGTAAAATGGTCGTTGGAAATCCAGCCACAATTATAAAAGATGTTTCTGATGAAATGATTGATTGGAAAACAAAAGGAACTGCTTTGTACCAACAATTGCCAAAGGAATGTTACGAAACATTTAAAGCAGTTGAGCCATTAAGAGAAATTCCAGATAATCGTCCAACACAAGAAGCGTTTTATGCTACGTTAAATGAATTTAAAAAGAAATAAAAAAATAAAAACTTTGAGACTTTGCGTCTTCGTGGCAAAAAAATATTAAAATGATAACAGAATTCAAAATGCCCAAAATGGGTGAGAGTATTTCCGAAGCAACAATAATCAGTTGGTTGAAAAACGTAGGTGATTTTGTGGAAGCTGAAGAAACCATTCTAGAAGTCGCTACCGATAAAGTCGATAGTGATGTTCCTGCGCCTGTTTCTGGAATAATCACTGAAATTCGTTTTCAGAAAGATGACGTCGTTGAAGTTGGAACCGTTTTGGCTTTGATAGATTCCGAAGGAGTTCAAGAAGCAAGAAGTCAGAAGCAAGAAGTTGTTGAAAAAAGTATTGTAAAACCGAGTACAGTCGAAGTACAACAACCAAAAATCAACAACCGACAACTTACAACCGACAACTTTTTAAGTCCTTTAATCATTTCTATCGCTCAAAAAGAAAACCTTTCAATTGAAGAATTACAAACCATTCCGGGTTCTGGAGCAGAAGGAAGATTACAAAAAAGCGATGTTTTCAATTATTTAAAAAATCGGAAATATCCTTTGAAAAGTAACCCGAAACTCGAAACTCACAACTCGCAACCTTCTTCTTATCCAAAACCAAAAATCAATTTCGTAGAAGGAAAAGACCGAATTGTAGAAATGGACAGAATGCGCAAGATGATTGCCGATCATATGGTGTATTCTAAGCAAACTTCACCTCACGTAACTTCTTATATTGAAGTAGATGTTACAAATTTAGTGAATTGGAGAAACGAAAATAAAGACAAATTTCAACAAAAACACAACGAGAAATTAACGTTTACACCAGTTTTTGTTCAAGCTGTAGCAAAAGCCGTAGCTGATTTCCCAATGATTAATGTTTCAGTAGATGAGAAAAATATTATCGTTCACAACGACATCAATATCGGAATGGCAACCGCATTACCATCAGGAAATTTAATCGTTCCTGTAGTGAAAAATGCCAACGAAAAAGATTTGGTCGCTTTAGCAAAAGATGTAAATACTTTGGCGGAAGCTTCTAGAAATAACAAATTAAAACCCGAACAAATTCAAGGAAGTACGTTTACGATTTCTAACGTAGGAACTTTTGGAAGTTTGATGGGAACACCAATTATCAACCAACCTGAAGTTGCCATTTTAGCAATCGGAATTATTAAAAAACGTCCTGAAGTCATTACAACAGAAAAAGGTGACGAAATCGCAATCAGAAGTATGATGTATCTTTCTTTATCCTTCGACCATAGAGTAGTGGACGGATTTTTAGGTGGTTCATTCTTACGAAAAGTAGGCGATTATTTAGAACAATTTGACGCAAACACAACTATATAACATTATGGAAACAGTAATGACACAAACAATTAAAATAACTAAAGTTTCACAATCAAGAGTTTCAGAAGTGAATCTTGAAAACATCACAATGGGAACCAATTTCACCGATCATATGTTTATTTGTGATTATGAAAATGGCGAATGGCAAAATCCAAGAATTGAACCTTTGGCATTAATTCCAACGCATCCTGCAGCAATGGCTTTACATTACGGTCAAGCAATTTTTGAAGGAATGAAAGCAACTTTAGGGAAAGATGGAACGCCATTATTATTTCGCCCTGATGAAAATGCAAAGCGAATGAATTTTAGCGCAGACAGAATGGGAATGCCATTATTTCCAGAAGATTTATTTGTAGAGGCTTTGAAACAATTCACCGCTTTAGAGAAAAATTGGATTCCAAAATCAACTGGAAGCGCTTTGTACTTACGTCCGTTTATGTATGCTGATGAAGCGTTTATTGGAATGCGTGCAGCAACTAGTTTTAAATTCATCGTTATGGCATCGCCAGCTGGACCATTTTTTAGCAGAAAAATCAAGTTGTATGCCGAGAAAAAGTACGTTCGTGCCGTAAATGGTGGAACTGGAGAAGCCAAAGCGGCCGGAAATTATGCAGCAGCCATTCGTCCAACAGAATATGCTAAAGCGAAAGGTTTTGATCAAGTTTTATGGTTAGATGCTCAAGATTTTAAATACATTCAAGAAGTGGGAACAATGAATATTTTCTTCAAAATTGATGGAAAATTCATTACTCCAAGTCTGACGGGTTCAATTTTATCTGGAATTACCCGAATGAGTGTAATCGATTTATTAAGAAGTAAAGGTTTTGAAGTAACCGAAAGACCAGTTAGTATTTCAGAAATTATAGATGCGGCAAAAATCGGAACTTTAGAAGAAGCATTCGGAACAGGAACAGCAGTAGGAATTGCCATGATAGAAGAAATTGGAAACAATGATTTATCAATTCAATTTCCAGATAAAAATCCCGTTTCGGTAATGGTAAATGATACATTGAATGCAATTAAAGTTCAAGATATTAAAGACGAATTCGGTTGGATTGTAGAAGCAAAGTAATTCAATGAAAAGAATATTTTTAATAGTATTTGTTATGTCATTTTATCATGTCTTTTCTCAAGAAAGAATTGTGAAAAGATATGATAATGGTAATATTCAATATGAGGGATTTGTTGTTAATAATACTTTTGATAGTCTTTATAAAGAATATTATGCAAATGGTATTTTAAAAGGAGAAGGATACTATAAGAATTGCGATTATAAATTTAATAATAGATCTGTTTTTAGACTTGGTTGTGGTGTGGGAAGCAAAAAAGATAGTATCAGTTTTGGAAAAAGAAATGGTGAATGGAAAAACTATTACGAAGATGGTAAGTTAAAAAGCACAACTAATTATTTTTGTGGAATTGAACAAGGAAATTTTTATTACTATTTTGAGAATGGTACAATTTCAACTATAGATTTTTATGATGCAGGAGATTTGAATATATCTCAGGAATACACTGAAAATAAAACTCTTCAACAAATTATTTATTACGACAAAAAAATCATCAAAGGAAAACGATATAAAACTATAAGAACAGTTGAATTTCACGAAGATGGGAACTATAAAAGTGAAACAGTTGTTGAAGAAAAAGAAGATGGTCATGAGTATGAAAGTTATAAAGAATATTATCCAAATGGTTTTTTAAAAACAGTACAAATTTTAATTGATGGAAATAAACATGGAATTTGCTATGAATATTATGAAAATGGAAATGTAAAACAAGTTGGATGTTTTGAATATGACAAACCAGTTTTTATACAGTTGTTTTATAACGATGATGGAACTCCAAATAAACTAGAAAGATGGAAAAAAGGAAAATTAATTTCAATTGAAAATAAATTTGACTCCAGAAAAGCTTTCAAGTACAATGTAAAAAAGTATAAAGACTAAATTTTTCTAAATAAATGTTAGACAAAAAAACACTAGAAAAAGCATTTTCAACAATGGCAACTGCCAAAGCTATGGCAACCTTGTATGAAGATAATTTTAAAATAGTTTCCAAATACGTACATGCAACTTCACGCGGACATGAAGCGATTCAAATTGCGATGGCGATGCAATTGTTACCACAAGATTATGCGTTTCCGTATTATCGTGATGATGCTATGATGCTTGGAATCGGGATGCAACCTTACGATTTGATGTTGCAATTAATGGCAAAAAAAGACGATCCGTTTTCAGGCGGACGAACGTATTATTGTCATCCGAGTTTGAAAGATGATGATAAACCTAAAATCCCACATCAATCATCGGCTACAGGTATGCAAGCTATTCCAGCAACTGGCGCAGCGATGGGATTTTGGTATAAAGAAAATATTGGAATTCAAGATAACAATCAAGAGAAACCAATCGTAGTTTGTTCGCTTGGTGACGCTTCAGTTACCGAAGGAGAAATTGCTGAAGCCTTGCAAATGGCAGCGTTGAAACAACTTCCAATTTTGTATTTAGTGCAAGATAACGGTTGGGATATTTCGGCAAATGCGGCGGAAACTCGTGCTCAAAATGCGTTTGAATACGCTAAAGGTTTTCACGGAATTGAAGCTATTTCTATCGATGGCGCGAATTTTACAGAAAGTTATTTAGCGGTTCAAAAAGTGGTAAAAACCATTCGTGAAGAACGTCGTCCGTTTCTAGTTCACGCAAAAGTTCCGTTATTGAATCATCACACATCTGGAGTTCGAATGGAATGGTATCGTGACGATTTGGAAGAAGCGCAATCACGTGATCCATTTCCAGTTTTGATAGAACAATTATTGGAAGCTGGATTTACCAAAGAAGAAATTCAAACTATAGAAAATACGGCTGTAGCCAAAGTGCAAGCCGACTTTGATAAAGCACAATTAGCAGAAGATCCAACTCCAGAAGATTTATTCACTCACGATTTTGCTCCAACTCCAATCATTGAAGAAGTTGGCGAACGAAATCCGGAACGTGAAGATAAAGTCGTAATGGTGGATTGCGCACTTTTTGCTGTAGAAGAATTAATGAAAAAGCACCAAGAATGTTTGTTGTACGGACAAGACGTTGGTGGAAGATTAGGTGGCGTTTTCCGTGAAGCAGCAACGTTAGCACAAAAATTTGGAGACGAACGTGTTTTTAATACACCAATTCAAGAAGCATTTATTGTTGGTTCTACTGTAGGAATGTCGGCTGTTGGTTTAAAACCAATTGTTGAAGTGCAGTTTGCCGATTACATTTGGCCAGGATTGAACCAGTTGTTTACCGAAGTCAGTCGCTCCTGTTATTTGTCTAACGGAAAATGGCCTGTGAGCATGATTTTGCGTGTTCCAATTGGTGCTTACGGAAGTGGTGGACCATATCATTCGTCGTCTGTAGAAAGTGTTCTGACTAATATTCGAGGAATAAAAATTGCCTATCCAAGTAATGGTGCCGACTTAAAAGGATTGTTGAAAGCTGCTTATTACGACCCAAATCCAATAGTGATTTTAGAGCATAAAGGTTTGTATTGGAGCAAAGTAAAAGGAACAGATGCTGCAAGAGTTAACGAACCGAGTGAAGAATACATTTTACCTTTCGGAAAAGCCAATATTGTTCAAGAAATTTGGGAACAAGAAACCGATGAAACCATAACCGTTATAACATACGGAATGGGAGTTCATTGGGCTTTGAATGCTTCAGTAACGATGAAAAATCAAGTTGAAATTATTGATTTGCGAACGTTATATCCATTAGATGAAGAGGCGATTTTCAAATCGGTAAAAAAAGCTAAAAAATGTCTTGTTGTAACCGAAGAACCAACTAACAATTCTTTCGCAAGAAGTTTGGCCGGATTGATTCAAGAAAATAGCTTCAAATATCTTGATGCTCCAGTAATGGTAATTGGTTCAGAAAATATGCCAGCAATTCCATTGAATAGTACATTGGAGTTTACAATGATTCCGAATGTGGATAAAGTGAAAGCTAAGATGGAGGAACTTTTGAATTATTAGAAATAAATCAAATTTTTAATTTATTAGATACTAATCTTTATTGAAAAGCAAGTTTAACTATTTAATCTTTTGATTAGTTAAACTTGCTTTTTTCATGGATGATACTTCTTTTTGTTCAAATGATGTAGTTCATCGATAAATTAGTTTTTTTACAAAATCAGGTATATTTACGCTAAACCATTCAAGACAGAATAATTTACTTTGTTTTATTGAAATCAACTAAGATTCAAGTAATTATAAAGTAATTATGTCATCAGAAGCAAACTTAATTGTAGGTATTCCGTTATATCAACAATGTACATTGATGGATTTTGCCGGAGCAACTCAGGTCTTTGGTGCACCATTTGGATTTCAACCTATTTGGATTTCTAACGAAGAAAAAATTGTAACTAGTGAAGGTGTTACTGTAATTCCTAACTACAATTTTAAAAATTGTCCTCCAGTTGACATTCTTTTTATTCCTGGCGGAAGCGCTCAATCTTCCTTAAATTCAACTTTAGATGGTGTTCCTGCAGCAATGCAAAATAAAGAATTATTAGACTTTATTTTCAAAACTTCTAAAACAACTTTGTGGAATGGTTCTGTTTGTACTGGTGCTTTTATTTTAGCAGCAGCCGGAATTTTAAAAAACTCTTTAGCAACTACTTATTGGTCGCAAATTCCAACATTAAAACTGTTGGCTTCATCCTATAATTTAAAAATTCCAGAAGGTTATCCACGTTTTTTATTTGATGATAAAAATAAAATTTTCACTGGAGGAGGAATTTCATCTTCTATAGATTTATCATTGGAAATTGTTCGGAAAATCAAAGGAAAAGAAGTGGCCGAAATGACTCAGCTTTTCATTCAATACCAACCAAAACCATCAACAAATTCTGGTGATCCAGCTCATGCGCCCGAAAATATTACAAAAGAACTTACTGAATCTGGAATGGAATACACTCAAGTGATGGTTCAAGCTGTTGAAAAATTAGTATAATTAAAACCCAAATTTATATGAAACAAAATGCTAAAAACCTTGGTTCGGGTATATGGACTTACAGGAGTTTACTTAATTCTCCCGATTTAACAGTTGATTTCAATTCACTCGAATTTGGAAGAGGAAATCTCAGTATCGAAACTCATTCAGATGGTTCATTAACTGGTAAAATCTACGATACCGGTTGGGAACTTGTTTTGAAAGGATCAATCCAAAATGGAAATCCAGCAACACTTTGGTTTGAAGGTAAAGGAATCGTAAATGGTTCGCTGTGGATATACGATTACTTATGTTATGTCACGCCTTTTATTCCAAATGGTGAAAATCAAATTCCAACATTAGTTGGAACAGTCACAAGAGCAATTTCGCATCCCGATGGACAAGGAGGAACAAGTCCTGCAGGTGTTGTTTGTTCGTTTTATGCTGTACAACAACCTTAAAAAATAAAACTATGAGCAATTCAAATTCACAAACACAAGATTGTTGTTGCTGCAAAGAAAATAATCAGCCACAAAAGAAAGAAGAAAACTCAAAACTCAATTCAACTTTTAAAATAATTAGAACTTCAGTTTTAAGTATTCTAATAGCTTTTTTTCCAAAGTGTCCCGTTTGTTGGGCAGTTTACATGAGTATGTTTGGCAGTTTAGGTTTATCACAACTTCCATACATGGGTTGGTTGTTTCCAATATTACTTGGGTTTTTAGGACTTCATCTTTTTATGCAATTTAAAAAAAGTA
Organism: Flavobacterium sp.; assembly: GCF_027484205.1. Taxonomy (GTDB): domain Bacteria; phylum Bacteroidota; class Bacteroidia; order Flavobacteriales; family Flavobacteriaceae; genus Flavobacterium. Next base: position 29,241 of record NZ_JAIXUB010000025.1, on the reverse strand, counting down.
AAAAAAACCACAATTTCACACCTTTTTATGTAAGCACCATTGGAGTAATTTTTCTACTTATCGGACGTTCTTTTCTTCCTGAAAACAACAAAATAATCATTTTAGGAATGCTTTTTATTATTTCGGGATCGTTAATTTCTAGCTTTTCATCATTTCAATTTCCAATCTTAAAACAAAAACACACTAACTAATATTTTAAAATTATGACAACAAATCAAGTAAAAACCAGAGTTTCTATAATAGATTTACAAGATGCATACACATCTGGAAATAAAAAACCTTTAGAAGATTTAATGCGCGCTTGGAAAGGAATTAAAGAATTACCAGCAAGTGATCCTAATTCATTTTTTAAATTAGGAGGATTTCACGGCGAACCTTTTAGAGGTGCAGGTTGGGGAAGCAATGCTTATTGGGGCGGATATTGCAACCACGGAAATGTTTTATTTCCAACATGGCACAGAGTATATTTATATAAATTAGAATTAGCATTACAAAGTATTGAAGGTTGCAGCGATGTTATGTTGCCTTATTGGGATGAAACCAGCCAAGATTCATTAACAAACGGAATTCCGTGGTCGTTAACCAATCAATATTTTACATTAGATGGAGTTCAAATTGATAATCCATTACGTTCTTTTGTTTTTCCAGTAAACATTCAAGATAATGTACAAGGAGATAATAATTTATATACAAAACCAAAAGGTTATGAAACAGTTAGATATCCGCTTTCAGGTTTAGTTGGAAATGACGAAGCTATTGCTGCAACAAAAGCTCACAATGAAAAATATCCAAATTACGACGAAAATGTCAAGATTTTAAACGACAATATCAACAATTGGCTAAACTCACAGATTGTAGTTAATGGAAAAGTAATTCCAACCAATGTGCATCAAAAGTTCAAAGATTGTTTAGATGCACCAAATTATACTGTTTTTTCAAATACAACTTCGGCAGCTGAATGGAACATTAATTTAAATCCAGGTGAAAATCCAGTTGTAGCTTTAGAGTCACCACATAACAGTATTCACCTTGCTGTTGGCGGATGCGACTTGCCAACTTACGATCGCTCACCAATTGATGGCGCTAATGGTGATATGGGCGAAAATGATACCGCAGGATTAGATCCAATTTTCTTTTTTCACCATTGTAATATAGACCGAGTTTTTTGGTTGTGGCAAAAAAAGAACAATTGCACAGATTATTTAGAAATTATTCCAGAATATCCAGGAACAAATACTGTTGATAATCAAGGACCAACACCAGGAATGGCACCAAATACATGGCTAACACTTGAAAGTCCTTTAAATCCATTTACATTAGAAGAAAATGGAGCGCAAAGAACTTATACATCAATGGATTCCATCAATATTGAACGCCAATTAGGATACACTTACAGCAAAGGTTCGTTAGATGATTTTGATTCAAAATTATTACTTGCGCAAGACGATGTTGAGTCTAAAGTAATTAAAGTTTCACATATTAATCGTGCGCCAATCAGAGGTTCGTTTATGATTTCTGCTTATGCTGTAATTGATGGAAAACGTCAGCATTTAGGAACTGAAGCCGTGCTTAGCAGATGGAATTCTAAATACTGCGCAAATTGTCAAACACACATTGAAGCCAAAGCTTTTTTCAAATTACCAATTTCTGAAAATTACCAATTGAAAGGCGGATTAGAAAGTTTATCTAGCAATGTTGAAGTTGAAGTAAAAGGCCACAGCGGATTGTTATCGGGTAACGAAAACAACAAATTACTTCGAAGTGATGGAACTCCAGCAATAAAATTCCACGTCGAAATTGTTTAGACAATAATTAAAAAAAAACTAGCGGTAACTTAGAATTTATTTCATGAGTTGCCGCTAGTTTTTGGAGCTATTTCCAGCTTTCCGTTGCAATCTTTTAAGACCTGACAGGTTTTTGAAACCTGTCAGGTCTTAAAAGGATTTCCTCTGCAATCTGGGCTAGAGTATTTAGTTATTATAATATTTGATTAAACCTTGCAGGATAGTGCTTTATAAATATAGTTTATTAAAAATTCTACCTCTATTCCATACAAAAACCAATCTAGCCCTGATCTCGTCATTGTTGGAGCTCTTGTCTTTTGATAACAAGGCAAAGCGACTGACGAGAGCAGGAAAATGGAAGCCAAGAATACAGAAGCTATTCGCTACTGATTTTCATCAGCATAAATCATAAAAAAAACCACAACATTATCGTTGTGGTTGATGAGATTCTTCCTTCGTCAGAATGAAAAACAGATCACTGTTTACTTCTTTTGCGGTGGATATTGCGCTAGAATTTTATCTACAAATTCTTTGATTCTTGCGTCTTTCTTTTCGGCGTCTTTTGTTAAATAACCATTTCCTTCGCCTTGCCAAACTAATTCTTTTGTTTTAGCATCGATTAAGTCAATGAATAAAGTGCCTTCTGGAGTTCTTGAAATGTTAGTATAAGTCAATCCCATTCCCCAATATGGATTCCAACCCCAACCAAAACCGTTGTTGTTGTATACGTCAATACGCTCTGTTTCTTTAGTGAAAATACTAATTAGCAAATCGGGAGTTTCGCTTTTAGAAAAACCTTTTGCAGCTAACGCTTCATCAATGGAACGTAAAATTCGTTTTTTATCCAAATCGGAGATTTCTACTTTATCTATGGCGCTTTTTGAATACGCATAGGTTTTGTAGCTTTCGAAATTGGCTTTTTTGTCGTAATCAGAATATACTCTTACTGAACCGCACGAAGCAAGAACGAAGAGTAGGAGTAACGGTAAAAATTTTGTTGTTTTCATATCAATTTTATTTAATGTAATTATTGAAAAAACACTTCGAACTCCCGAAGTTTCGGGACAGTGTGACAAAACGTGATTTTAATTTGCTTCAATCTTCAAACTTCCTTCTCCCAGCTTCGAACTTTAAAGTAAATTTTCGTCCACTATATTAGGGATGGTAACTTTCAATAAAGGTTGCGTCTCCATCGCTCTTTTTATTGCAAAAATTGCGCCTTCGTTTCTTGCCCAACTTCTTCTTGAAATTCCGTTGTTTACATCCCAAAAAAGCATTGATTCTAAACGTTTTGATGCTTCTTTAGTTCCATCAAGAACCATACCAAAACCACCATTAATTACTTCGCCCCAACCAACGCCTCCACCATTATGAATGGAAACCCAAGTTGCACCACGGAAACTGTCACCAATTACGTTTTGGATGGCCATATCGGCAGTAAATCGAGAACCATCATAAATATTAGAAGTTTCTCTATAGGGTGAATCTGTTCCGGAAACATCGTGATGATCACGTCCTAAAATTACATATCCAATTTCTCCTTTTGCAATCGCTTGATTGAAAGCTTCTGCGATTTTGATTCTACCTTCAGCATCAGCATAAAGTATTCTAGCTTGCGAACCTACTACCAATTTATTTTCTTGCGCGCCTTTTATCCATTGGATATTATCTGCCATTTGTTGTTGGATTTCTTCTGGAGAATTTTTCATCATTTCTTCAAGAACATCACAGGCAATTTTATCAGTTTTTGCTAAATCTTCCGGATTTCCAGAAGCACAAACCCAACGGAATGGTCCAAATCCGTAATCGAAACACATTGGTCCCATAATATCTTGAACGTAACTGTTGTATTTGAAATCGATGTGATTTTCTGCAAAAACATCGGCTCCAGCTCGAGAAGCTTCTAGTAAAAAGGCATTTCCATAATCGAAGAAATACGTTCCTTTTTCGGTATGTTTGTTGATTGCGTTCGCATGACGACGCAATGTTTTTTGAACTTCTTCCTTGAATTTTTCAGGATTATTAGCCATTAAATCGTTAGATTCTTCGAAAGTATAACCAATTGGATAATAACCTCCAGCCCAAGGATTGTGTAGTGAAGTTTGATCAGAACCTAAATCGATATGCAAATTCTCTTGGTCGAAACGTTCCCAAACATCAACTACATTTCCGAGATAAGCAATAGAAACGACTTCGTTATTTGATAATGCGTTTTTAACTCTTGGAACTAATTCATCAATATTTTCAATTACTTCATTTATCCAACCTTGTGAATGACGAATGTGTGTAATTTTAGGATTTACTTCGGCACAAACGGTAACGCAACCTGCGATATTTCCTGCTTTTGGTTGTGCGCCAGACATTCCGCCAAGTCCTGAGGTTACAAATAATCCGCCTTTTGGAGATTTTTTAATTTTTCTGAAACCATTTAAAACAGTGATTGTGGTTCCGTGAACAATTCCTTGCGGACCAATGTACATATAACTTCCAGCAGTCATTTGTCCGTATTGTGAAACGCCTAAAGCATTCATTTTTTCCCAATCATCTGGTTTGGAATAATTTGGAATAACCATTCCGTTAGTAACAACTACTCTTGGTGCTTCTTTATGAGATGGAAATAATCCCATTGGATGACCAGAATACATAGCTAGAGTTTGCTCATCGGTCATTTCTGCCAAATATTTCATGGTCAATAAATATTGTGCCCAATTTTGAAAAACAGCTCCATTTCCTCCATAGGTAATTAATTCATGTGGATGTTGTGCTACTGCGTAATCCAAATTATTTTGAATCATTAGCATAATGGCTTTTGCTTGTTCCGATTTTCCCGGATATTCCGAAATTGGCCGTGCATACATTTTGTAATCAGGACGCAAACGGTACATGTAAATTCTTCCGTAGGTTTCTAATTCGGCTTTGAATTCAGGAAGTAGTTCGGCATGATGTTTTGGCTCAAAATAGCGCAAAGCATTTTTCAAGGCTAACTTTTTTTCGTCATCTGAAAGAATTTCTTTTCGTTTTGGAGCGTGATTTATTTCTGCTTCATAAGGTTTTGGATTCGGTAAAACCGATGGAATTCCTTGTAGTATTTGTTCTTGAAAAGTCATTTTGAGTTTATGGTTTGTAGTTTGTTTTTAATTTATAGCACTTCGACTGCGCTCAGTGTGACAAAATGAATACTGTTTATTTTTTAATTGTTCCCGTTTTTTTATCAAATCCGTAAGGGCAATGTCGGCATCCACTTTTGCAACAGTAACCGCGTTTTAAATGGTATTTTTCGGTAAAACAGCGATAGCCTTCAGGTGTGATGTAATAATCTTCTCCTTCTTTTAAATTATTTGGATTTAATTCTTCATTCATAAGTACAAATCGACTTAAAAATATTTTATTTTTAATTTTCTTCAAAATTAAATATTTTTAATCAAGATTACTTCTTTCCTTTGGCAAAATATAATTTAAAAGAAGAAATTTAGCAACTTTGCATCATATGATTCTAATAGTTTTTAAATATTTAACGCCAAGAGGATTTCGAGGTTTGACATTTTATCCGTTTGTATTTCTTGCAGATAAGGATGATAAGTTGAATAAAGTATTTATTAATCATGAACGAATCCATATTAGACAACAGATAGAATTACTTATTTTACCTTTTTATCTATGGTATTTTACAGAATATTTGCTTCGATTAATTCAATATAAAAATAGAAAGAAAGCTTATTATAACATTTCTTTTGAAAGAGAAGCTTATGCTAATGAAAAAGACCTTAACTATTTAGAGCAAAGGTCTTTTTGGATGTTTTTAAAGTATATCAAAAATTAATAAATAACTTTTTGAATTTTTTCAACTCCATTATCAAGTTTGATTTTTAGTAGTAAAGGAGCATTGTTTTTTTGCAATTCTTTTATCGTAAAATTATTTGAATCTACATTTTTATAGTTTGCTAGCAATCTTCCTAATACATCATATACAAGTATTGAATCCATAATGTTGTTTGTTGAATTTAATGATATGAATTCATTGGTAATTACTTTAGTTGTATTTTCAGAATTCAAATCATTAGTGTTTAAGGAAGGATTTAAGTATCTTACAAAGAATCTGTTTTCATCAATTCCTGCTACAGTTGTAAATGTATATGGTAATTCTTTAATGTTGTGAATGATTCCAAGCAGTGTATCCTCTAAAAAGATATTTTGTCCTGCATTGTTAAATAATCCATCTACCATATTAATAGCAATATTATAAGTTCCATTTGCAGGAATAGAAACTCCTAATGGTACAATGTCGTTTTGATTAAATGGTACAGGTCTTCCTTGAATAATATATTGTTTATCATCGATTAATGAATACAAACCAAGTTGATTTGTTACTTTATGTATTGCGTCGAAATTTCGATCTTTTTCTAAAGTTGCTCCAGTTGTATATCCAATTAATGTGTTTGAGGCAATACCATTCGAGTCGGTTATGTTTATCCAAATTCTATGTTTTTCAATATCAGGTTCAGTTTCTGTTGAAGTAGAATGGCTAGTTGAATTACTTCTGTAGAATTGATTATTGCTATAAGGAACAAAAGAAGCATTATATCTCATGTTGTTGTTAAAAGTGACAGTTCCAGGAGTTGATGCACTATGATTTAATAATACAAAAAATGATTGCCCAGCTGCAATTTTCCCTAAAAATCCTGGAGGAGTTGAACCAAGAGAATTGAAATTTACATAATCATTTACTGAATAATTATAAATAAAATCTTGATAAAATGGATCAGGATAGGCAGCACTTGGAAGTAATCCATGAGTCCATAATCTTACACTTCCATCAAGATTTGGATTTACCGATGAACTTAAAAATGCCAATGCATCAATGGAGGAAGGATATGGATTTCCAATTAAATTCCAATTGTCATCATCAGCTGTTGCTGTTCCGCCAGGTGAAGCATATGAGTTAGTTCTTGTGCCTCTTGAAACATTGGTAGTTGTTAAACCATTATTTGGTATTCCAACAAACGTTGCAGTATAATCTGTTGGAACTGTTGCAGGATATCCGTTTGGTCCACGAACTATGTATCCTTTTCCAATTAACATTCCTTCATTAGCATTTTCCCATATGCCATAATCATTTCCATTATGAGTTGGATTCCATTTCCAAATAACACTCAAAGGTGTTGCAGGAGAAATTTGCGCAACAGGAAAGTAGGTTGGAGTGTTTGTTAATTTTACAGGCGCTGACCAATACACATAATCTAATTCGCGAATTGTTGTTGTTCTTTGAAAAGTTATGTTTCCAGTATTTGTTATTCCAGTATTTGTAACTTGGATTAAATTTGCATCGTCTTGAATGATTAAATTTCCACCAGTAATAATTGTTATACCATTAGTAACTGATAAATTATTTCCTGAGTTAACAGTTAATGTTGCTCCATTATTTACGGTTAAAGTTCCTGCTAAACCGTTATAACTAACGCCTGAAATTATTGGATTGTTTGCAGTGACAGGAATAATTACACAATCGCTATTGTTTGGGATGATTCCTCCACTCCAATTTGTTGCAGTATTCCAGTTGCTACTTCCGCCAAGCCAAATTTTGCCACTAATAGTTACAGAACCACTTAATGCTGCTGGAATCGCAGAACATGAGCTATCTGATGCTGCAGTCAGTGTATAAGTTGTTGTTGTGGTTGGTGAAACGGTAAAAGTGTATGGAGATGAAGTTATTCCTGTAACTGTTGTTGGTGTCGATCCGTTTGTATAAGTTATACTCCATGGTTGTGTTCCTGTTAAAGCCACGCTTATTGTTGTACTTGTATTACAAATAGTTCCACTACCTGAGATTGTAGCAGTTGGACCTGAGGAAATTATAAAACTTGTTGCTGTTCTGCATGTTGGATTTGTCGAACAAGCTGCATAATAAACATAAGTTCCTGGAGTATTTGTATTTGTTAATCCAGAGCCACTAACGCCAACCGGATTAAAAGGACTTGCTGAACTAATTGAACTTCCACCTGTAGCAGTTGTGTACCATTGAAGAGTTCCACCTGTTGCCCCAAAATTAATAGTTGCACTTGCTGGACCTGTAAATGACCATTCGTAATATCCTGTTGTTCCTGTCGAAAAAGATGTTGTAACTAAGTAATAGGTTACACCAGTTGATAGTGTTGCAGTAATTAATGCATCATTATTACATCCTCCGCCTCCAGAATTTCCATCATCATCAGCGATAATGAAATTGCTTGTTACATCGCAGGGATTTGACGGGTTAAAAGCGTTTTGATATAAAGAAGCGTGTCCATCCCAGTTTGGAGCTATTGCAGTTGGTGTGCACATTGCTAGTGAGTAACTTCCAGAAACAGAAACAGTGAATGAGGCAACATCATAATAATAACTTCCAGATGCCGTAGCGTCGCAAATAGTTCCTGTAGAATTTCTATACCAAGTTGGGTCTATTGTTGTTAAATTTCCAGAATTAAAAATAGAACCTTGATTGATTGTTGATCCAGAAGTTCCGCAAGCTGGTGAAGCTGAAATGGTTCCAGTGCCACCTGTGCAAACAGTAACTCCTGTAGTTGTTAATGTGCTAGGACTTGTTATAGTTATAGGTCCAGATAATGTTCCAATTCCGCATGGACCTGAACCCATTGAAAAATTGCTAAAAGTACCGTTATTGATATTTGAAATTGTAAAATTGCTTGGATTTGAAACAGCTATTGTTGCACTAATTGGTCCAGTATATGTCCATTCATAATTACCTGTAACGCCCGAAGAAAATGACGTAGTTACTAAGTAATAAGTAACACCTGATGTTAAGATAGCTGTCAAAGACGCATCATTTTCACAATTTCCACCTGTATTTGAATCGTCATCAGCAATTATAAAGTTTCCAGGAATACCGCAAGGATTTGCTTGGTTAAAAGCACCTTGATATAATGATGCATGTCCATCCCAATCTGTTCCTGGTGTACACATGTTAAATGTATAGCTTCCTGATGTTGAAGGAGTGAAGGAAACATAATCTAAATACTCAGATGTTCCTGCCGATCCATTGCAAGTTGTTCCTCCAGTATTTCTAAACCATGTTAAATCTGTAGAAGAGAGAGTACCGCTATTGAATACTGAACCTTGAGTTATAGTTGATGTGCTACCAATAGTTACGGTTTGTGTTTGTGGAATTCCATTTAACAAATAATTTAGTGTGTAAGTTCCTGACGCAAATCCATTAAAGTTTAAAGGTATTGATCCATTTGGAGTAGTACAATTGGTGTTATTTGTTGTCGTTCCGTTAGTTATCGTTGGAGAATTTATATTCACCACAGTATCATCTGTACATATTGATCCTCCACAGTTCCAATATGCAGTATAAGTTGTTGTTGATGTTGGTGAAATTGTCAAGTTAGGGTTAGTTGACAAGACTGTTGCTCCTTGTTGCCATCTCTGAAATATGCAAGGAATAGGATTGAAAAGATGACAATCTTGTTCAGCTGGTGTAATGCCAGGCCAATCCGTTGCATTTCTACCTGGTACTGGAAAAGCATAAGTTCCTGTGTCGTTTTCAGCTCCTGATGTTGCTAATTCAAGTGAGGTTCCAAAAGCATACCAATCAGCTGATAATTGGGAAATTATTACATTAAAAGAACCGTTTTCATTTAATACTATTTGAAATGAAGCTGTTCCAGTTCCAGCAGCTGTTCCAAAATTATAAGGAACTACATTATCATAACTAACTACAAATTGTCTATTTGGTGCTGTGCCAATACTTTGATAAGTAATTGTGCCTCCGTATCGTATGTCTATATCTGCAAAAAAACCAGCAATATAATTGTTAGGAGTTCCTAAAGCTGGAATTGAAAATGAACTAAAGCCAGTAAATGTAAATGGGCCAAAACCTAATATTCCATTTGATTGAATAACTGCTGTTGTGTAAATATTGCCATAAAAATTAAATGGAAAACCTATTGGAATTTGTCCTGTAACGCAATCGTCGCAATTTACAGGAAATGCTGTTGCTCCTGATATTGGTATTGTAGTACAAGTTGTTGGTGTTACACTATAGGTTACAGCACTAGTTGTAGCGCTTAATGTTGTAGATGAACCACAATTAATTGTTGAATCTATTGGTGCTGTAACTGTACATTGAGAATAACTTAAATGTATAGAAAAAAATGAATAGATTACTAACTGTAAATAAAAAATAGATTTTGTGTAATTGTTTTTCATATAAAAACATTTTTTAATCAGTAATTAATTGGAAACATTATCAAAAATATAAAAAAAATGTCAAATAAAAATTAAATTTTAATTCTAATTGTTAATAATGTAGATAAAATTCTACAAAATAATATTTTCTTTATAAATTTTGTTATTTGTTGTGAAAAATAATATATTTATTTATTTGAATTAATTGTTTTTTGTTATTTTTGTTTATTGTAAATGTTTGATAATGAGAAAGTTTTTTTTAATGCTTGTTTTTTCGTTTTGTTTAATAATAAATTTTGCGAATGCTCAATTGTTTGTTAGCTCTAATAGTTATGTTTATAATGAAGGAGCATTGCTTTTTGTGAATCAAGATGTTGAATTACAATCAAATAGTAATATTTACTTGAGGAATGAAGCGCAATTATTGCAAGGAGGAACTGTGTTGAATGGTTCAAATAAAGGACAAGGTACGTTGTCGGTTTTTCAAGAAGGTACAGCAAATAATTTTGGATATAATTACTGGTGTTCTCCTGTAGGTGTTCCTGTTTCTTCATCTTCAGTCAATAATAATTTTCATGTAAATGGTGTGAGTGGTGTTATTAAAAGACCAATTTCGAAAACAGCTTTTCAAACACCTTCATTTGTTTCAGGATATGATGGTTATACAGATAATTCGGAACTTCAAATTTCAAGCTTCTGGATTTACAAGTATAAAGCATTAGAAAGTTATTCTTCATGGGAACATGTTGGAACTACTGGTTTTGTCGAGCCTGGTTTGGGTTTTACAATGAAAGGAATTGAAGGTGATGATACTACAACAGGAATTGGCGAAGCAACTTTCAATAATAGACCATTGTTTGATGATCAACGATATGATTTTAGAGGTAAGCCCAATGATGGTGATATAAATATTGAGGTTTTAGCACCAACAGTTGGAACGCAATATCCTAATAGTACATTAACAGGAAATCCTTATCCTTCAGCAATAAATTTAAATTATTTTTTACTAGAAAATAGTGGTTATACTATTAATTATACGACAGGTGTTGTTTCATCGGGCGGTTCAAATCATGTAATTAATGGTAATGCTTACTTTTGGGAACATCAAAAACCTGCAACTACACATAATCTAGCAGGATATGTAGGAGGTTATGGGATTTATGCTCCAAATAATGTAAATGCAAACAGTCCTGGAACATATGCAAATGCACCTTGGAATACTTATACTTTAGACGGTTCTGTTAATGTGTCTGGAACTTCATCAGGAACAAATCTGTATAAAAGAATGTTTACGCCAATAGGTCAAGGATTTATGGTTCAGGGTTTTGCAAATGGAAATGCTGTTATGCGAAATAAGTATAGAGCATTTGTTAAAGAGGATGTATTAAATAATTCTGAATTTGAAAGAGTTTCTTCTGTTTCTAATGTTGTAGATGTTAATAATTGGAATGAAATACCAAATGTTGCTGGTGTGGATTATACTCTTTTTTCTAAATTAGAGGTTCCGCAAATTAAAATTCATACCATATTGAATAATCAATATACAAGAGAAGTAATTCTTGCTTTTAACCCAAATACTACTGATGGTTTTGATGTTGCAATGGATGCGGTATCAAATGGTTCAAGTTTGCCAAACGATGCTTATTTTTCTATTACAGGAAATAATAATCCGTTTGTGATCACGACACTTCCTTTTGATGTAAGCAAAAGAGTTCCTTTCACAATAAAGTCTGGAGGAACTTCAACGTTCAAAATTAATGTTGGTAATATAATCAATTTTATAGGTTCAAATGAAATCTATTTATATGATGGTCTAACAGGGATTTATCATGATATAAAAAATAATTTTTTTGAAATCACTCTTCCTGTAGGTATTTATGAAAATAGATTTGAAGTTACTTTTACAGATCAAGCACTGTCAAATGATAATAATTTAAAAAATACATTTGCAATCGTTCAAAATAATACAATTCAAACTTTATCTATTTCAAATCCAAATTTACTTAATCTCAAATCAATAATGCTTTTTGATGTTTCTGGTAAATTGATATTTAATGAAAATAATTTAGAAACTGAAACTAATTATGAATTTTCCACAAATTCTATAAGTGATGGTGTATATATTGTGTCTTTAAAAGATGCAAACAATAAAACTTTCAATCAAAAGATTATTGTTGAAAATGTAAAATAGCAAAAAAACAAAATAATTATAGTTTAATAAAAAATAATCACTACTTTTGCGCCCTTAACGAGAGGAGGTGTCTATATTATGTTAATTATACCAATTAAAGACGGAGAAAATATCGATAGAGCATTAAAGCGCTATAAAAGAAAATTTGATAAAACAGGAACTGTTCGTCAGTTGCGTGCGCGTCAAGCTTTCATAAAGCCTTCTGTTGTTAAAAGAGCACAAGTTCAAAAAGCAGCGTATATTCAAAACTTAAAAGACTCATTAGAAAGTTAATTAGTTTTTTAGAATTAAATTATAACCGCCAGTAAATAAAGTTTGTTAACTTTGTTGCTAGCGGTTTTTTTTATCCAATATTTTCTGTACCGATGAATACAATTAATTCTTTTAGTGATTATCTAAAGTTGGAAAAAAACTATTCCTTGCATACTGTTAATGCATATGTAAATGACTTGCTTTTTTTTCAGGAGTTTCTTAAATCGGAGTTTGAACATGATGATTTGATTGAAGTTAACTATAGTATGATTAGAAGTTGGATTGTATCCATGGTTGATAATGGAATTTCTAACAATTCGGTTAATCGCAAAATATCATCGCTAAAGGCTTTCTATAAATTTCTCCTAAAAATCAAAAAAATTGAATTCAGTCCTTTGTTGAAGCATAAGTCGCTAAAAACTCCAAAAAAAATACAAATTCCATTTTCTGAAAAAGAATTAAATAATGTATTGAATTGCATAAAATACGCAGAAGGATTCGAAGGAATTCGAGATAAGTTAATAATTGATTTGTTTTATACAACAGGAATAAGAAGGGCAGAGTTAATTAATTTAAAACTTCAAAACCTTGATTTATCGAGTAATACGTTAAAAGTTCTCGGAAAGAGAAATAAAGAAAGAATTATTCCAATATTACCAATTATTTCAAATCAAATAAAGAGTTATTTGTCTGAAAGGGCTCAGATAGAGAATGTTAAAGATTTTGATTATTTATTTTTAATGTTAAAAGGAGTTAAAATGAATGATTCGTTTGTATATCGTATAATTAATTACTACTTTAGTAATGTCTCAGAAAAGGTAAAAAAGAGTCCGCATATCTTACGTCACACGTTTGCAACTCACATGCTAAATAATGGGGCAGATTTAAATTCTGTTAAAGAATTATTAGGACATTCTAGTTTGGCATCAACTCAAGTTTATACCCATAATAGTCTTTCTGAACTAAAAAAGGTATATGGAAATGCTCATCCAAGAAGTCAAAAATGATTTAAACTAAGTATAACTTAAAGTATTTTGATTATGAAGGTAAAAGTAAATGCAGTAAATTTTACAGTTGATAGAAAACTTGTAGATTTCATTCAGTTTAGAATGGATAAATTAGAGAAATATTACGACAAAATTGTTTCATCCGACGTTTTTTTGAAAGTTGAAAACACAAGTGACAAAGAAAATAAGATTGTTGAAATTAAAATTCATGTTCCAGGAGATGATTTATTAGTTAAAAAACAGTGTAAAACATTTGAAGAAGCTGTTGAATTATCTGCTGAATCGTTAGAAAGATTGTTGGTAAAAAGAAAAGAAAAAACAAGAACTCATATTTAATTAAATTTTTTATAAAAAATATTTTGATTAAAAAATAAAATGCCTACATTTGCAGTCCGTTAGAAATAGCGGACTTTTTTTATTGATATTGCCAGCGTAGCTCAGTTGGCTAGAGCAGCTGATTTGTAATCAGCAGGTCGTGGGTTCGAGTCCCTCCGCCGGCTCTTTTTTTATTGTATAATGGTTAGGGGAGATACTCAAGCGGCCAACGAGGGCAGACTGTAAATCTGCTGTGAAAACTTCGCAGGTTCGAATCCTGCTCTCCCCACTATTTTAAATAAAAATTTATTTTTATTTAAAATTGAATTCTCTGCCGACTTAGCTCAGGGGTAGAGTGCTTCCTTGGTAAGGAAGAGGTCACGGGTTCAATTCCCGTAGTTGGCTCAAAATTGAAAATTTGAACACTAATAAATATATAACTAAGATTAAAAATTAAGTAAAATGGCAAAAGAAACCTTTAACCGTTCGAAACCACACTTAAATATTGGTACGATCGGACACGTGGATCACGGTAAAACAACTTTAACAGCAGCAATTACTAAAGTATTGTCTGATGCAGGTTACTGTCAAGCAAAATCATTTGATCAAATTGATAATGCTCCAGAAGAAAAAGAAAGAGGTATTACAATTAATACGTCTCACGTAGAATATGAAACTGCTAATCGTCACTACGCACACGTTGACTGTCCTGGTCACGCGGATTACGTAAAGAACATGGTTACAGGAGCTGCTCAAATGGATGGTGCTATCCTTGTTGTTGCTGCAACTGACGGACCTATGCCACAAACACGTGAGCACATCCTTTTAGGACGTCAAGTAGGTATTCCAAGAATTGTTGTATTCATGAATAAAGTGGATATGGTTGATGATGCGGAATTATTAGAATTAGTTGAAATGGAAATCAGAGATTTATTATCTTTCTATGAGTATGATGGAGATAATGGTCCTGTTGTTCAAGGTTCAGCTTTAGGAGGATTGAATAACGATCCAAACTGGGTTCCAAAAATTATTGAATTAATGGAAGCGGTTGATAACTGGATTGAAGAGCCGATTCGTGATACTGAAAAACCATTCTTGATGCCAGTTGAAGATGTATTTACAATTACAGGTCGTGGAACTGTTGCTACAGGTCGTATCGAAACTGGTGTTTGTAATACAGGTGATCCTGTTGAAATCATTGGTATGGGTGCTGAAAAATTAACTTCAACTATTACAGGTATCGAAATGTTCCGTCAAATCCTTGATAGAGGTGAGGCAGGAGATAATGCAGGTATCTTGTTAAGAGGTGTTGCTAAAGAGGATATCAAAAGAGGAATGGTTATTGTTAAGCCAGGATCTGTAAAACCACACGCTAAATTTAAAGCAGAGGTTTATATCTTGAAAAAAGAAGAAGGTGGTCGTCACACTCCATTCCATAATAACTATCGTCCACAGTTCTACGTTCGTACAACTGACGTAACAGGAGTTATTTCTTTACCAGCAGGTGTAGAGATGGTAATGCCAGGTGATAACTTAACTATTGATGTAGCTTTATTAAGCCCAATCGCAATGAATGTAGGTTTACGTTTCGCTATCCGTGAAGGTGGTAGAACAGTTGGTGCTGGTCAAGTAACAGAAATTGTTGAATAATTTCAATAAATAAATTTAACCAGTGTCGTTTTGGCGACACTGGTTTTTAATAATACGGGCGTAGTTCAAGGGTAGAATAGCGGTCTCCAAAACCGTTGATGGGGGTTCGAATCCCTCCGCCCGTGCAAAAAAAAGATATAAATATGTCAAAAGTTTTTAATTATTTTTCAGAAGCGTTTGAAGAATTAAAATCAAATGTTACTTGGCCAGAGTGGGCTGAAGTTCAAAAATATACAATTGTTGTAGCTGTTTTTTCAGTAGTTTTTGCTTTAGCAACATGGGGTGTTGATGAGCTTTTTACAAAAGCAATAGCTGGTTTCTTTAATTGGATTAAATAATTAAGCTATGGCTGATAATAGTTTGAAAAAGTGGTATGTTGTAAGAGCTGTTAGTGGACAGGAAAATAAGGTAAAAGCTTATATCGAAACTGAAATTAATCGTCTTGGAATGAATGACTATATTTCTCAGGTTTTAGTGCCAACAGAAAAGGTAGTACAAGTTCGAGATGGTAAAAAAATCTCTAAGGATAAAGTTTATTTTCCAGGTTATGTTATGATTGAAGCTAATCTTGTAGGGGAAATACCTCACATTATTAAGTCTATCACTGGTGTAATCGGTTTTTTAGGAGAAGTTAAAGGTGGTGATCCTGTTCCTTTAAGATTGTCTGAAGTTAATAGAATGTTAGGTAAAGTTGATGAATTAGCTGTTAATGTTGATTCTCAATCTATCCCATTCAAAGTTAATGAAACTGTAAAGGTTATTGATGGACCTTTTAATGGTTTTAATGGGACCATTGAAAAAATCAATGAAGAAAAGCGTAAACTTGAAGTTATGGTGAAAATTTTCGGAAGAAGAACTCCATTAGAATTAAGTTTTATGCAAGTTGAAAAAGTATAATTTTTTGTTACATATATATTAAACCGCATCAATCGCTTCCAATTGAGAGATGTAAAAATTTTAAGAAATGGCTAAAGAAATTAGTAAAGTAGTTAAACTACAAGTTAAGGGAGGTGCTGCGAACCCGTCGCCACCGGTTGGACCTGCTTTGGGAGCTGCTGGAGTTAACATCATGGAGTTCTGTAAGCAATTTAATGCTAGAACACAAGATCAACCTGGCAAAGTTTTACCAGTACAAATTACTGTGTATAAAGACAAATCATTCGATTTTGTTGTAAAAACTCCACCTGCTGCAATTCAATTATTGGATGCTGCTAAATTGAAATCTGGTTCAGGCCAGCCTAATAGAAAAAAAGTTGCAAATGTAACTTGGGATCAAATTAAGGCTATTGCTGAAGATAAGATGGTTGATTTAAATGCTTTCACAATTGAAAAAGCGATGAGCATGATTGCTGGAACAGCTAGATCTATGGGTATAACTGTAACTGGAGATTCTCCTCTAAATTAAGGTAAGAAATGGCAAAATTGACAAAAAAACAAAAAGAGGCTGCTTCAAAAATTGAAAAAAACAAACTTTATTCTTTAAAAGATGCTTCATCTTTATTGAAAGTTGTTGCTTCAGCAAAATTTGACGAGTCTGTAGATATTGCTGTTAAGCTTGGAGTTGATCCTAGAAAAGCAAATCAAATGGTTAGAGGAGTTGTAACTCTTCCTCATGGTACAGGAAAAGATACTAAGGTATTAGCTTTAGTTACTCCTGATAAAGAAGCTGAAGCGAAAGCTGCTGGAGCTGACTATGTAGGTTTAGATGACTACCTTCAAAAAATTAAAGATGGTTGGACAGATGTAGATGTAATTATTACTATGCCAGCTATCATGGGTAAATTAGGTCCATTAGGACGTGTGTTAGGACCAAGAGGTTTAATGCCGAATCCTAAAACTGGAACTGTAACTATGGAAATTGGTAAAGCTGTTGCTGAGGTAAAAGCTGGTAAAATTGATTTCAAAGTTGATAAAACAGGTATCGTACATGCAGGTATTGGAAGAATTTCTTTCGAAGCTGATAAAATTGTAGATAACGCTCACGAAATTATTCAAACATTAATTAAATTAAAACCAACTGCAGCTAAAGGTACTTATATCAAGTCTATTCACTTGTCTAGTACTATGAGTCCTGCTATCGCTTTAGATCCTAAAGCAGTATAATTGGTAGTTAAACAATTTTTATTATGACTAGAGAAGAAAAATCAATCGCAATAGAGGATTTAACTGCAAAGTTGGCTGAAGCAAACATAGTATACATTGCTGATACTTCAGGATTAGATGCAGACACTACTTCAAATTTAAGAAGAGCTTGTTTTAAAGCAGGAATTAAACTAGAAGTTGTTAAAAACACTCTATTAGAAAAAGCTATGGAAGCTTCTGATAAAGAATTTGGAGATTTACCTTCAATTCTTAAAGGAAATTCATCAATTTTTATTTCTGATGTTGCTAATGCACCAGCAAAAATAATTAAAGACTTTAGAAAAAAATCTGATAAGCCTCAATTTAAAGGAGCTTTCATCAATAATGAAATATATATTGGAGAAAATCTTTTAGATAGTTTAGCATCACTTAAATCTAAAGAAGAAGTTATTGGAGAAATCATTGGATTACTTCAATCTCCTGCTAAACGAATCATTTCTGCTTTGTTAAACAATGCAGAACAAAAAGGTGAAGCAGCTGAATAATTAGCGCACAAGTAAACAAAAATAAATTTAAAAACATTTTAAACGATAGAAAAAATGGCAGATTTGAAACAATTCGCAGAACAATTAGTTAACTTAACAGTAAAAGAAGTTAACGATTTAGCTACAATATTAAAAGATGAGTATGGTATCGAGCCTGCTGCTGCTGCTGTAGTAGTTGCTGCTGGTGGTGCTGGAGACGGTGGCGCTGCAGAAGAGCAAACAGAATTCACAGTAGTATTAAAAGATGCTGGTGCTTCTAAATTAGCAGTTGTTAAAGCGGTTAAAGAGTTAACTGGTTTAGGATTGAAAGAGGCTAAAGATATGGTAGATGGTGCTCCTGCAAATATTAAAGAAGGAGTTACTAAAGCTGAAGCTGAAGGTTTGAAAAAATCTTTAGAAGAAGCTGGAGCTGTTGTTGAGTTAAAATAACTCTAACATAGTTTTAGAACAAGGTTTAGGTCTTGAGTTTAATCGCTCAATGACCTAAACCATTTTTCGTATAATATATTATATAAAGTTTTATTATAAAACTGTATAACTTACGAGAATAAAAATTTTAATCATTACGATGAAAGAAATGAACTAAATTTTCCTGGTTTATTTTTAAAGATGTGCTGATTAAAAATAAGGAAAAGTATAGATTAAACAGTGTATTTACACAAAAAATTACTTTTTTAAATCAAAATTTTGTCCATTGATGATAACAAATCAGACTGAAAGATTGAATTTTGCCTCTACTAAAAATATTCCTCAATATCCAGATTTTCTTGATGTTCAGGTTAAGTCGTTTAAAGATTTTTTCCAATTGGAAACAAAATCTGACGAAAGAGGCAACGAAGGGCTTTACAATACCTTCATGGAAAATTTTCCAATTACAGATACAAGAAACCAATTTGTATTAGAATTCCTAGATTATTTTGTTGACCCACCACGTTACACTATTCAAGAGTGTATCGAAAGAGGTTTAACTTACAGTGTGCCTCTTAAAGCACGCCTTAAATTATATTGTACTGATCCTGAACATGAGGATTTTGAAACTATAGTTCAAGACGTTTATTTAGGAACGATTCCATATATGACTCCAAGCGGTACATTTGTTATAAATGGAGCTGAGCGTGTTGTGGTATCGCAATTACACCGTTCACCAGGAGTTTTCTTTGGTCAATCATTCCATGCAAATGGTACTAAATTGTATTCTGCCAGAGTAATTCCTTTCAAAGGTTCATGGATAGAATTTGCTACAGATATCAATAACGTGATGTATGCGTACATTGATAGAAAGAAAAAATTACCTGTAACAACTCTTTTACGTGCTATTGGATTTGAAAGAGATAAAGATATTCTTGAAATTTTTGACCTTGCAGAGGAAATCAAAGTTTCAAAAACAGGTCTTAAAAAATATGTTGGTAGAAAATTAGCAGCGAGAGTATTAAATACTTGGCACGAAGATTTCGTGGATGAGGATACTGGAGAGGTTGTTTCTATTGAGCGTAACGAAATTATTTTAGATCGTGACACTATCCTAGATAAAGATAATGTTGAAGAAATTCTTGACGCTGATGTAAAAGTAATTTTATTACATAAAGAGGATAACAATCAAGTTGATTATGCAATTATCCATAATACATTACAAAAAGATCCAACAAACTCTGAAAAAGAGGCTGTTGAACACATATATAGACAATTACGTAATGCTGAACCGCCTGATGAAGAAACGGCTCGTGGTATTATTGATAAATTGTTTTTCTCTGATCAACGTTACAATTTAGGTGAAGTAGGTCGTTACAGAATGAACAAAAAGTTGAACCTTGATATTCCTATGGAAAAACAAGTTTTAACTAAAGAAGATATCATTACTATCATTAAATATTTGATTGAATTAATTAATGCGAAAGCAGATATTGATGATATTGATCACTTATCAAATCGTCGTGTTAGAACAGTTGGTGAACAACTTTCTCAACAATTTGGTGTTGGTTTAGCACGTATGGCTAGAACTATTCGTGAGAGAATGAACGTTAGAGATAACGAGGTGTTTACACCAATTGATTTGATTAATGCTAAAACATTATCTTCAGTTATCAACTCTTTCTTTGGAACTAATCAGTTGTCTCAATTTATGGATCAAACAAATCCATTAGCTGAGATTACTCATAAAAGAAGATTATCAGCACTTGGACCAGGTGGACTTTCTCGTGAAAGAGCAGGTTTCGAGGTTCGTGACGTTCACTATACGCACTATGGAAGACTTTGTCCAATTGAAACTCCAGAAGGGCCAAATATTGGATTGATTTCATCTCTAGGTGTGTATGCTAAAGTTAACGGAATGGGATTCATTGAAACTCCTTACCGTAAAGTAACTAACGGACAAGTTGATTTAACTTCTGAACCAATTTATTTAAGTGCTGAAGAAGAAGAAGGTAAAATGATTGCTCAAGCAAACATCGAAATGGATGCTAAAGGAAACATTACAGCTGATAAAGTTATTGCCCGTGAAGAAGGCGATTTCCCTGTTGTCGATCCTTCTGCAGTTCATTATACTGACGTTGCTCCTAATCAAATTGCTTCTATTTCAGCTTCATTAATTCCTTTCTTAGAACATGATGATGCGAACCGTGCATTGATGGGATCAAACATGATGCGTCAAGCAGTTCCATTATTACGTCCTGAAGCTCCAATTGTGGGTACAGGTCTTGAAAGACAAGTAGCTTCTGATTCAAGAGTATTGATTAATGCTGAAGGTAACGGAACTGTCGAATATGTTGATGCTAACATGATTACTATCAAATACGACAGAACTGAAGAAGAAAGAATGGTAAGTTTTGACACAGACGAAAAAACATATCAATTAATCAAATTTAGAAAAACAAATCAAAGTACATCTATTAACCTAAAACCAATCGTAAGAAAAGGAGATAGAGTTACAAAAGGTCAAGTACTTTGTGAAGGTTACGCAACTCAAAACGGAGAATTAGCTATCGGTAGAAACCTTAAAGTTGCATTTATGCCATGGAAAGGTTATAATTTCGAGGATGCAATTGTAATCTCTGAAAAAGTAGTGCGTGATGATATATTTACATCAATCCACGTAGATGATTATTCATTAGAAGTTAGAGATACTAAATTAGGTAACGAAGAGTTAACTAATGATATTCCTAACGTTTCTGAAGAAGCTACTAAAGATTTAGATGAAAATGGAATGATTAGAATTGGAGCTGAAGTAAAACCTGGCGACATCTTAATCGGGAAAATTACACCAAAAGGAGAATCAGATCCAACTCCAGAAGAAAAACTTTTAAGAGCTATCTTCGGTGATAAAGCTGGTGATGTAAAAGATGCTTCACTAAAAGCTTCTCCTTCATTACATGGTGTAGTTTTAGATAAAAAATTATTTGCTAGAGCTGTAAAAGATAAACGTAAAAGAACTCAAGATAAAGATGCTTTAACATCATTAGAAATGGAATTCGAAACAAAATTTGTTGAATTAAAAGACAAATTAATCGAGAAACTATTTGTAATCGTTGATGGAAAAACATCACAAGGAGTTATGAATGATCTAGGTGAAGAAGTTTTACCAAAAGGCAAAAAATATTCTAAAAAAATGCTTCAATCTGTTGAGGATTTTGCTCACTTAACTAAAGGTCAATGGGTTGCTGATGATGACACTAACAGTTTGGTTAATGATTTAATTCACAACTACAAAATCAAATTAAACGACTTGCAAGGTGCTTTACGTAGAGAAAAATTCACAATTACTGTTGGAGATGAACTTCCAGCAGGAATCTTGAAATTAGCAAAAGTTTATATCGCTAAAAAACGTAAACTAAAAGTGGGTGATAAAATGGCAGGACGTCACGGTAACAAAGGTATTGTTGCTCGTATTGTTCGTCATGAAGATATGCCTTTCCTTGAAGACGGAACTCCAGTTGATATTGTATTGAATCCACTTGGTGTACCTTCTCGTATGAACATTGGTCAAATTTATGAAACTGTTCTTGGATGGGCAGGTCAAAAATTAGGTAAAAAATTCGCTACACCAATTTTTGATGGAGCAACTTTAGACCAAATTAATGAATTGACTGATGAAGCAGGAATACCAAGATTTGGACATACATATTTATATGATGGAGGAACAGGTGAACGTTTCCACCAAGCAGCAACAGTAGGAGTTATCTATATGTTAAAACTTGGACACATGGTTGACGATAAGATGCACGCACGTTCAATCGGACCATACTCACTTATTACGCAACAACCACTTGGAGGTAAAGCTCAATTTGGAGGTCAACGTTTTGGAGAGATGGAGGTTTGGGCACTTGAAGCTTATGGAGCGTCAAGTACACTTCGTGAGATCTTAACTGTTAAATCAGATGACGTAATTGGTAGAGCTAAAACTTACGAGGCAATCGTTAAGGGTGAAACTATGCCTGAACCAGGATTACCAGAATCATTCAATGTATTAATGCATGAATTGAAAGGTCTTGGATTAGATATTAGATTAGAAGAATAGTTTTTTGTTTCAGGTTTCAGGTTTAAAGTCGTAAACCTGAAACTTGGAATTTGAAACAAATTATTAATAAGTTTTTAAAGATTTATACCCGTAAACCGTTCCGATTTTTTATAAATTTTATTTATAACTAGCACTTCAAAATTTTACGTTTGAGGTTTAGAGAAGTAATTCGAGGTAGTAACTTAATGGTTTTTTAGTAATTAGTAAAGAGTAAATAGTAACTAGCGAAATGAAAATTGTAAATGAATTGTCGATTTGTAATTCATTTAAAAATAAAAAAAAACTAATTACTAATCACTATTCACTAATCACTTTCAAACTATAAATCTAAGTTCAATTAATAGTAGTAAATCAATAGTAAAAACTATGATGAATAATAGAAACAACAAAGACAACAAGCAAAACACCATTAAAAGATTTAATAAAATCACTATTGGACTTGCTTCACCAGAATCAATTTTAGCAGAATCTCGTGGTGAGGTTTTGAAACCAGAAACTATCAATTATAGAACTCACAAACCTGAACGTGATGGTTTGTTTTGTGAAAGAATTTTTGGTCCTGTGAAGGATTTTGAGTGTGCTTGTGGAAAATATAAAAGAATTCGCTACAAAGGAATCGTTTGTGACCGTTGTGGTGTAGAAGTAACAGAGAAAAAAGTACGTCGTGATAGAGTGGGACACATTAATTTAGTTGTGCCTATTGCTCATATTTGGTATTTCCGTTCACTTCCTAATAAAATTGGATACATTCTTGGACTACCTTCTAAAAAGTTAGATATGATTATCTACTATGAAAGATATGTAGTTATTCAAGCAGGTATCGCAAAAAATCTTGATGGCGAATCGTTACAAAGATTAGATTTCTTAACAGAAGAAGAGTATTTAAATATTTTAGATACACTTCCAATGGAAAATCAATATTTAGATGATAATGATCCTAATAAATTCATTGCCAAAATGGGTGCTGAATGTATTATGGACTTATTAGCTAGAACTGATTTAGATGCACTTTCTTACGAGTTAAGACATAGTGCAAACAATGAAACTTCTAAACAAAGAAAAACTGAAGCATTAAAAAGACTTCAAGTGGTTGAGTCATTCCGTGATTCAAACTTGAATAGAGAAAATCGCCCAGAGTGGATGATTCTTAAAGTAATTCCAGTTATTCCACCAGAATTGCGTCCTTTAGTGCCTCTTGATGGAGGTCGTTTTGCAACTTCAGATTTGAATGACTTATATAGAAGAGTTATCATCAGAAACAATCGTTTAAAAAGATTAATGGAAATTAAAGCTCCAGAAGTTATCTTAAGAAACGAAAAACGTATGTTACAAGAATCAGTAGATTCATTATTTGATAACACTCGTAAAGCTTCTGCTGTTAAAACAGAATCAAACAGACCATTAAAATCTTTATCAGACTCGTTAAAAGGTAAACAAGGTCGTTTCCGTCAAAACTTACTTGGAAAACGTGTGGATTATTCAGCTCGTTCGGTAATTGTTGTTGGTCCAGAAATGAAATTGTTCGAATGTGGTCTTCCTAAAGATATGGCTGCTGAACTATACAAACCATTCGTTATTCGTAAATTAATCGAAAGAGGAATTGTTAAAACAGTTAAATCAGCTAAGAAAATAATTGACAAAAAAGAGCCTGTAGTTTGGGATATTCTTGAAAATGTAATTAAAGGACATCCAGTATTACTGAACCGTGCTCCTACGTTACACAGACTTGGTATTCAAGCTTTCCAACCAAAATTAATTGAAGGAAAAGCTATACAATTGCACCCATTAGTATGTACGGCTTTCAACGCGGATTTTGATGGTGACCAGATGGCGGTTCACTTGCCACTTGGACCAGAAGCTATTCTTGAAGCACAATTATTAATGCTAGCTTCTCATAATATCTTGAATCCAGCGAATGGTGCACCAATTACGGTTCCATCTCAAGACATGGTACTTGGTCTTTATTACATGACCAAAGAACGTTTGTCAACTCCTGAACATCCAATTCTAGGTCAAGATTTAACTTTCTACTCAGCTGAGGAAGTAAATATTGCATTGAATGAAGGCAGATTAGAATTGAATGCTCGTGTAAAAATTAGAGCAAAAGATTTTAATGAAAATGGAGAATTAGTTTATAAAATTATTCAAACTACTGCGGGTAGAGTACTTTTTAATGAAGTAGTTCCTCAAGCAGCAGGATATATCAATGAAGTATTAACTAAAAAATCTTTACGTGATATTATTGGAAAAATCCTTGCAGTTACAGATGTTCCTACAACGGCAGCTTTCCTTGATAATATGAAAGATATGGGTTATAAATTTGCCTTCAAAGGTGGATTGTCATTCTCATTAGGTGATATTAGAATTCCTGAGCAAAAAACTAAGTTAATTGCAGATGCAAGAGAACAAGTTGAAGGAATTTCATTGAACTATAACATGGGTCTTATTACCAATAACGAACGTTATAACCAAGTTATTGATATTTGGACTTCTGCAAATGCTCAATTGACAGAATTAGCAATGAAAAATATTAGAGAAGACCAACAAGGTTTTAACTCAGTATACATGATGCTTGATTCTGGAGCGCGTGGATCTAAAGAACAAATTCGTCAGTTAACTGGTATGCGTGGTTTGATGGCAAAACCAAAAAAATCAACTGCTGGTGGTGGTGAAATTATTGAAAACCCTATCCTTTCTAACTTTAAAGAAGGTCTTTCTATCCTTGAGTACTTTATTTCTACTCACGGAGCACGTAAAGGTCTTGCGGATACCGCTCTTAAAACAGCTGATGCTGGATATTTAACAAGAAGATTACATGATGTTTCTCAAGATGTTATTGTAAACTCTGTTGATTGTGGTACTTTAAGAGGAATTGAAGTTTCTGCTTTAAAGAAAAATGAAGAGATTGTAGAAACTTTAGGAGAAAGAATTTTAGGACGTGTTGCGTTGCAAGATGTAATCAATCCTTTAACTTCTGATATTTTAGTTCACGCTGGTGAGCAAATTACTGAAGCTATTGTTAAAGCAATTGAAGAGTCTCCAGTTGAAAAAATTGAGGTTCGTTCGCCTTTAACTTGTGAAGCTAAAAAAGGAATTTGTGCTAAATGTTATGGAAGAAATTTAGCAACAGGAAAAATGACTCAAAAAGGTGAAGCAGTTGGAGTTATCGCTGCTCAGTCTATTGGAGAACCAGGAACACAGTTAACTTTACGTACATTCCACGTTGGTGGAGTTGCAGGAGGTGTTTCTGAAGAATCAAGTATTGTTGCAAGATTTGGTGGTAAACTTGAAATTGAAGATTTAAAAACTGTTATTGGTGAAGACGCAGATGGTAATAAAGTAGATATTGTTGTATCTCGTTCAACAGAATTAAAATTAATTGATGTTAAAACAGGCATCCTTTTAAGTACACATTACATTCCTTACGGATCTATCATTAATGTTAAAGATGGTGATGTAGTTGAAAAAGGTGCTGCTATTTGTAAATGGGATCCATATAATGGAGTAATTGTTTCTGAATTTACTGGAAAAATTGCTTACGAAGATTTAGAGCAAGGTCAATCATACCAAGTTGAAATCGACGAACAAACAGGTTTCCAAGAAAAAGTAATTTCAGAAGGAAGAAATAAAAAATTAATCCCAACATTATTGGTTTATGGAAAAGATGGAGAATTAATCCGTTCTTATAACTTACCAGTTGGAGCTCACCTTATGGTAGAAGATGGAGAAAAAATTAAAGCAGGTAAAATTCTTGTGAAAATTCCTCGTCGTTCTTCTAAAGCTGGTGATATTACAGGAGGTTTACCAAGAATTACTGAGTTGTTAGAAGCTCGTAATCCTTCAAATCCTGCTGTAGTTTCTGAAATTGATGGGGTTGTTTCATTTGGAAAAATTAAAAGAGGTAATCGTGAAATCATCATCGAATCTAAATTTGGTGAGATTAAGAAATATCTAGTAAAATTATCAAGCCAAATTCTTGTTCAAGAAAATGACTTCGTGAAAGCTGGAGTTCCTTTATCTGATGGTGCAATTACTCCTGATGATATTTTAAGAATTCAAGGTCCATCTGCTGTTCAACAGTATTTGGTTAATGAAATTCAAGAAGTTTATCGTCTTCAAGGTGTAAAAATTAATGATAAACACTTCGAAGTTGTTATTCGTCAAATGATGAGAAAAGTTAGAGTTGAAGATCCAGGAGATACTTTATTCTTAGAAGAACAATTAATCCATACAAGTGATTTTATCTATGAAAATGATAAATTATATGGAATGAAAGTTGTTGAAGATGCTGGTGATTCTGATAATCTTAAACCAGGACAAATCATTTCACCAAGAGAATTGAGAGATGAAAATTCATTGTTGAAACGTAATGATAAAAATTTAGTTGTAGCTCGTGATGTTATTACTGCTACTGCAACTCCTGTATTACAAGGTATTACAAGAGCATCGCTTCAAACTAAATCATTCATTTCTGCAGCATCATTCCAGGAAACAACTAAAGTATTGAATGAAGCAGCTGTAGCTGGTAAAGTTGATACATTAGAAGGATTAAAAGAAAATGTTATCGTTGGACATAGAATTCCTGCAGGTACAGGTATGAGAGATTATGATCATACTATTGTAGGTTCTAAAGATGACTATAACGAAATGATGGCTAATAAAGAAGAATACATCTATTAATTATGAGCGATAACAATCAACAACAAGGACAAATAAATATTGAGCTTGATGAAAAAACTGCTGAAGGAATTTATTCTAATTTAGCAATTATCAATCATTCTCCATCTGAATTTGTTTTGGATTTTGTGACCATCATGCCTGGTGTTCCTAAATCTAAAGTTAAATCAAGAATTATATTAACTCCTCAACATGCTAAAAGATTACTTAAAGCTATTGGAGAAAATATACATAGATTTGAAGTTGCTCACGGTGAAATAAAAGATTCTGAGCAACCACACATACCATTAAATTTTGGTTCAGGTGGTCAAGCTTAATAGCCGAAGATAAATATTAAAAAACTCCTCAAGAAATTGAGGAGTTTTTTATGCTTAATTGATTTTTTTATGCTAAAATAATGATAATTTATCAACACGAAAACGTTATAGTTTATTGATAATAAAATAAATAACTTTTTTTATATAATTTTACGATAAATCTAAAATTAAATTATGAAAAAACAATTACAAAAAGTTAGTCTTATTTCATTTTTATTAATGTTATTATTTTATTCATCTGCAACTTTTTCTCAAAGTGCAGGGTTTAATTCAACTTTTATAATCTTGTCTGTAAATGGTGGAGGTAATACATTTTATGATCTTCAAGCTAGTACAGCTAATGCAGATTTTAATGGAGCAAACCTAGGTTCATTTTGTCAAGGTTCAACAGGCCTTGTATTTAAAGGTGCTGAACATAATAACTATAAATGTAACGGATGTGATATTTCAAGCACAAGAATTAATTATCGTATTTATCAAACTGGATCTCCTTCTGGTTCATTTGTGGTAAATAATATTGGTTTTACTTCAGATTTTAATAATGGTTGTGGAGGAAAAGATCAACGATGGAGTTCTTCTTCATACAATGTTAATTTACTTTCTGGACTTTCTGCCGGAAATTACACTCTAGAGGTATATTCTGATCAATCAACATCATGTTCAGGTACTCAGTTTGCAAGTAATGGTGGAGCTAACTACAAAGCCACTTTTACAGTTAATGCGATTCCAACTTTAAATACTGTAATAGCTACAGCAGCTTGTGAAAATGGTACTTCATCAGTAACTATGACAGGATTATTGCCTAGTACTTCGGGAACTTTCTTTTACACGAATTCAATGACTGGTCCATTACAATATTCAGTGAGTGGGACTTCAAGTGCTTCAGGTACTTTCTCATTCAATACACCTCCACTGCCTTTAGCTGCTAATGGTGCAATTATAACAATTGTAAGTGGATCTGTTTCTTCCACAAGTTGTTCAACAAATTTTTCTGGCAAAAATGTTACTGTTGTAGTAAACCCAAATGTTACCTATTATAGAGATTTAGATGGTGATGGTTTTGGGAATGTAAACGTAACGCAAGTTAGTTGTTCTGGTGCGCCAATAGGTTATGTTACAAATAATTCAGATTCCAATGATAATTTGTTAACCTATGTTGATGCTGATGCTGATGGATTTGGATCCAATGTTTTGGCAGCAAGTGGTCCAAGTAATAATTCAGATTGTAATGACAATCAACTTCAATATTTAGATAATGATAATGACGGATTTGGTTCAACAACATTAGTTGCTTGTGGAGTAACAAATAATTCAGATTCCAATGATAATTTGTTAACTTACGTTGATGCTGATGCTGATGGATTTGGATCCAATGTTTTGGCAGCAAGTGGTCCAATTAATAATTCAGATTGTAATGACAATCAACTTCAATATTTAGATAATGATAATGACGGATTTGGTTCAACAACATTAGTAGCATGTGGTGTTTCAAATGATACAGACTGCAACGATGCTAATGCTTCAATCAATCCGGGCGCAGTTGATGTTTGTTACGATGGAATCGATAATGACTGTAATGGAATCGTTGATAATGTTGGTTTACCTGGTGGATGTACACCTATAGTTTCTACTTTGCCAGCGGCACAATGTGGAACAACAGTATCAGGATTATCAACTTCTATGTATGCTACAAATATTTCAGGCGCACAAGGATATCGTTTTAAAGT
>NZ_JAIXUB010000018.1 GCF_027484205.1 Flavobacterium sp. | reverse complement strand
TCCATTCTTTTTTCTACTTTTACAAAAAAATAGAAAAGCATGTATAGAATTAAGGTTTCAATTATTATATTTTTTATTTCATTTTTAACCTTCTCGCAAACTCAAAAAGAAATTGAGTTCTATAAAAGCAAATTCTTCATCTACCCAACAATAGGCACGGATAGTGCCATGTATTATACCAATAAGGTTTTTTATTCAAAAAGACCTATCGATTTAGCTTTTGCTAATGCTGCAAAATGGCAACTGCTTCTAGTAACCAATCAGAAATATAATGAAAAAGAGTTTATTGATAAAATTGATTTTTATGTAAAAAAAGTTCCTGTAAAGAAGGAAAATTATTTTGATTTATCAGTAGTATATAATATTAAAGGAAATACATTTTATAAGAATAATGGTCTAAATAAAGGTCTTGCGAATTTTATCATTGCAGAAAAATATGCTGTTTTAAGTCATGATATTAATCAAATATTGAAAGTTAAAGGCAACATTGCTTCAATAAAAGGAGATTTAAAATTATTAGATGAAGCTATTTCCGAAATTAAAAGCATTAATAAATTAATTGATGGGAATAAAATAAATCAACAAAAGAACACAAATCTAAAATTTCGTAATAATCTCAATTTAGGTACTTTTTATATAGAAAAATATAAAGAAACTAGAAAAAAGTCTTACTCTGATTCAGCTAACTCGGTATTTAATAAACTTACAATAGAAAATGAAGGTGATTATGATTTGGCTAGAATTTATACTAAACTAGGAATTCTAAATAGCGAACTTAAAGATTATAAAAAAGCTACTAAGTTTTATAATGAGAGTATTGCTCTGTTTTTGAAACTAAAAATGGATAAAGAAGTTTTGACTACTTATTACAATTTAGGCTACAATCAATTTCTTGAAAAGAACTTTTCACAATCAAAAAAAAACTTCATAAAGGTTATTAAAAACCATAAAGATTCTTTAATAGATTTTAATTTTCTATTCGCACACAAATATTTAGCTAATATTTATACTTCAGAAAAAAGTGACTCAGCTCAATATTATTTAGATAAATTTATAGTTTATCATTCAAATAAAACAGAAAAGGAAAAGCTGGAATTAGCCAAAAGTTATAATGAAATTGAAAAAAAGAATTTAAACGAAGAAGTTTCATTATTGAAGAACGAAAATAGAAAGTTCAGTAAATACCAATACAGCCTTATTATTTTTATTACTCTTTTAATGTTAATTTTGATAATAGGATTTTATTATAACAAAAGGAAAACGGAAGAAAAAATAAACCTTTTATTAAAAAAATTGAAGGAAAATAAAAATAGTGACATCGAAAAAAATACAATTCCATTAAAAGTTAGTGATGAAAATGAAAAGAAAATAATAGATGGGCTTTTAAAATTAGAGAGAGACTTATATTTTTTAAAAAAAGAATTTAATTTGCATAATGCTGCAAAAAAAATAGGATCAAATACTACTTATTTAACATCAGTTATTAAAACGCATAAAAAGATGTCTTTTAATGATTATACAAATGAATTAAGAATAAATTATATTTTAAATCAATTGATTGAAAATAAAAAGCTCCAAAATTACACCATACAATCTCTAGCAGAGGTGATTGGTTATAAAAAAGGAGCTTCTTTTTCTAAAATTTTCAAACAAAAGACAGGTGTGAGTCCATTTCAGTTTATTGAAAAACTAAAAGAAAATAAAGATTAATTATCTATTATTGACAACTTGTATAAGGTTCATGATTAGTTTCGGCTATCATACATAAACGCCAAATCTCCCATGCAGCAGAATGGCATATTGAAGGTTCAAGACCACATTTATCATTAGTTCCAGTTCCTGTGTTATTAGTGCCACCACAATTTGTACATGGCGGTGGTGGATTTCCGGCTGTTCTTCCACTTCCATTAATTAATTTTAACTCGTCTTTTGTTAATTTCTTGAAATTTTGAATTTTCTTCATAAGTTGAATTTTAAATGATACAGGTAAAATTAATAATAAAGACAAAAGATTAATTGATTTACAATTGTCAGAAAAGGTAAAATTAAAATTACGGTTTTAAGTATTTAATATTCAGAACATTAAATTCTTTTTGTGTAAA
Source organism: Flavobacterium sp. (assembly GCF_027484205.1). Lineage (GTDB taxonomy): Bacteria > Bacteroidota > Bacteroidia > Flavobacteriales > Flavobacteriaceae > Flavobacterium. Next base: position 610 of record NZ_JAIXUB010000018.1, on the reverse strand, counting down.
ACATTATATTAATATAATGACTAATTATTTTAATAAATGGAACAGGTTGGCTTTTTTTTCTCGTCTTTTCATCAAACATTTGCTAAAGATTTCTTGCAAGAGTCAAAATATTAAAATCAATTAAATTATTAATTTTAAAAAATATTAAAAATGAAAAAATCAATTTTAAATTTACAAGGAGTACTTGAACTATCAAAAAATGAGCAAAAAACAATTATTGGTTCCAGAAGCAATAGAATTTGTTGTGAAAGATGCGCAGACGGAAGTTGTAACGGCTGGACAACGGCTGGAGTTCCTTGTCCAATAGCATTACCTTGTCCTAATTAAAACTTTAGCAAAGGCAAATTTATTTAGAATGATTAGGTTTTTATTTCCTTTTTAATCAATTATTATTAGTATAAAATTATTAAGGATAATAAATTTTAGGAATAAAAGGACATCTTTTTGAGATGTCTTTTTATTTTGAGTCAGGTTAATAATGTAAAAGCTAAAATCCATTCTTTTTTCTACTTTTACAAAAAAATAGAAAAGCATGTATAGAATTAAGGTTTCAATTATTATATTTTTTATTTCATTTTTAACCTTCTCGCAAACTCAAAAAGAAATTGAG
>NZ_JAIXUB010000007.1 GCF_027484205.1 Flavobacterium sp. | reverse complement strand
TAATTGGAGCCACACCAACAGGTACAGTTACAATAGCATTATCACAATTAGAAGGATTAAGAACTTCACATATTCTATAAGTAAGTGTATAAGTTCCAGCAGGCGTACCTGGAGCAACGTTTACAGCTCCAGTTAGAGGATTAACAGAAATACCAGAATTAGAACTACTAATTTGAGTAATTGTTACAGTTGATAATGTTGCAACACTTCCATTTAAGAAGTCATTTGCTAAAACATTTGCAACCGATACTCCACCTGTATAACCATTAACTAAAACACCAAAATCATCTCTAGCATCAATTGGAGCATTAAGAGGTAGTGGGTTTATTGAAGATGTATTGTTAGCTGGATTTGGATCAACCTCATAAATAAATACTGTAGCAGTATTGTTATAATTGTTATTATTACTAGTAGGATTTACGGTTGCAACAATGGATAATGTTGCAGAAGAACCTGTAGTCAAGCCTCCAGTAATTGTCCATACTCCAGTTGTAGAATTATAAGTACCAATACTAGGTGTGGCACTTACAAATGTATAAGCACCAGTTGGTAATAAATCATTAGCGGTAAAAGTTCCCAAAGTATTGCTTGGTCCATTATTAGTAACTAATAAATTAAAAGTTACATTGGTTCCAATAATTGGGTTCAAAGGTGTAGCAGTTTTTACAATTGCTAAATCTATAATTGGATTAGGAACTCTTGTAACTGACGAGCAATTATTTGTATTATTAGATTCAAGTTGCGTTCCTGAAATACATGCCGTATTTGTATAATCTGCTAAAGTTGAATAATTTGGATTCGCTACAGCAGTTACAACAAGATTAGCAGTTGCGCCACTTGCAAGGTTACCAATATTCCAGTTAGGATTTGTCCATGTTCCAGTTGAAGGTGTTGCACTCGAAAGAGTAAAACCTACAGGTAATGCGTCTGTAACTACTACATTTGTTGCATTACTCGGACCATTATTTGTAGCTGTTATTGTAAATGTTACCGTACTATTAACACTAAAATTTAATGGACTAATACTTTTTAACACAGTTAAATCAGTAACAGGTACAGGTGTTGTACTAACTGATGAACAATCATTACCAGATACAGGATCTGTATTGTCACCATTAATACATGCCGTATTAAGATATGGTCCACTTGCATTTACAGTAGCAGTTATTGTTAATGTAGCTGAAGCTCCACTTGCAAAATTTCCAATAGTCCAGTTTGGATTTGACCAAGTACCAGTGCTTGCAACAGGTGTTCCAACTAATGTATAACCCGCAGGTAATACATCGTTTACAACAACATTTGTATCATTACTTCCTCCTAAATTTGATGCTGTAATTGTAAACGTTACTTGACTTCCTACATTTGGAGTAGCATTATTTACCGTTTTTACGACTCTCAAATCAGAACAACCTTTAAAAATAGTTGTTGTTACACTAGAGGAGCTTAATCCCCAACCATAGGTATTTAAAACACGAACATTTCCATAATCATTACAAGTTATTCCATCAGTTTCATTTGTTCCAACAGCAGGAGCAGGAATAGTTTGTGACGCATTAGAGTTTCCACTCCATGCTCTAGCAGGACTTGGTGTTCCTGTAATTGTATTGTTGATACCAGAACCAGTTAAATTATTTTCTTGAGTTGAACCATCAGTAGCACATGTTGTTCCTACATTTGTAAGTTGGGTATCATCCCAATACATTTGTGAATTTGCTATTGCAACTGGTGCTATTGATTGTACATTAAATCCATTCTTATTTAATTCAGCATCATGGAGTGGCATATTATATCTTCCTGCTAAATAAAATAGTGTTAAAGTCATACTTGAACCATCAGCTACTGGATTACCTAAGCCATCTAAACCATCCCAAGAAAGAGTATTATTACCAGCTAAAACTCCAAAGGCTTCAATTAATCTATCCGATGAACCTAATTGAAATCCTGGTACGCCATTCAAATCGATAACTAATCTAACATCACCTGGTTGCGAAATGTTATAACCAATATTATATGGACCACAACCAGAAATCGCAGGATTTAAAAAGGTTGGAGGTGATGGAATTGCCGCAGTTGGATAAAGAGTACTATCAGGTAAATTTAAGAATATCTTAAAACCATTTGCAAGTGCTGGTGCTGTTAATGAATTTATGGATCGTCTAGTGATATTAAATGCACCAACAGGATTTACCCCGTAACTATTTACAGCTAAATTGTATGCAATTGGTTGAAAACCTGGTCGGAAATCAATAAATAATACAACTTGATCAGCAGTGTAAACATAAAAATTAGGTTCAGAACTTGCAGTTACTAAATTTCCATAGTTTGTATCAACAGCAACTAAACCCCATTTATCAGAGTGTACACGACCATTTCTTCTAACTCCAGCTGTAGTTGCAACTGTCATATCAAAAAGTGCTGCAACAGCTCTATCAGCGTTTGTAGTTAATGGTGTAACACCACCATCATTACTTCTGTAAATTTCAATCCAATGTTCCCCAGTTACAGTTGGGTTAAAAGTTAAAGGAGAATAACCCGTCGTAACGGATCCAATATTTGGACCAATTAGTGCTCTAGCATGCGTGTCAATACTTCCTGCAGAACCCAAAGTACTATTCCACAATGCTGTTACAGCCACAGTTCCATCAGGTCTTCTAATTCTATAGTAGACATTATTTAATCTTGGAACTGCACCAACAGCATATTGTCTAAAGTCGAAACCAAAGTACAATCTCTCAGTTGCTGCATTTGCAATGTTGAAATAAATTCTATTGTCTTCACTACAGTTGTAGAATGAACCACTCTGTAAATCAGGTGCACTTAATACCGCAGTTATGTTTGCAGCATTAGGCGAAAGTGTTGGAGTACCTTCGGCAAATGATTTTGAAGTAAATAAAATTGTAATCAATGAAAGGATAAACGAATACTTGTTTATTGTTTTCATAAGCTGGGTTTTAGGCATAAATTGTATCATGCTATATTTATTTTTTGTTTGGGTTTCATTGTTAAAAAAGTTATTAACAATGAGGCAAAATTTTACACGGTCCAAAAATAGTTTCAAATATTTCAATTTTACTATTTTATCTATGAATTACATTAAAACTCGATAAAATGTCATTTTTTAATCAAAAATCTTTGTAATCCCTTATTATTACTAACTTTTTTACATTATTGTTGTAGATTTTGTTCTACTTTTTTTGTGCTTTTTTTTATATTTTTGTATCATAAAAGATGATTTTTTGGATTCATCAATTATTTGTCGAAATTAGAAAGCATTTTTATTATACACAAGAAAATAATCGATAAAGTGCAAAAAATAACGGATAAATGGTTTAAAATACAATATTTAACTTAAAATTTCTTACAATAATTATTTGTTTTATTCAATTATTTGTATTGTTAATAACTAAAAAGTGAAATGATGAAAAAAATAATACTCATACGACACGCTAAAGCATCATTGGAATATTATCTAAATGATTTTGATAGACCACTATTAGAAGTTGGAATAGATAAATCCATTAAAGTTGCCCATAAATCAAAATTATTTATCGACCATGATTCATTAATTATATCAAGTAGTTCAAAAAGAACTTCTGAAACTGCAAAAATATTTTTAGAACATTGGAATATTGACATCACAAAAGCTACTTTTTTGAAAAGTCTCTACACTTTTGATGTTAATCAACTTGAACAAATTGTTAAATCTTCTTCAAATAGTTATAATAATCTTATTCTTTTTGGTCATAATAGCGCAATTACAGATTTTGTTAATAAATTTGGAGATATTTTTATTGATAATGTTCCTACATCTGGATTTGTATCAATTATATTTGAAACAACAAGTTGGGACGATATTAATAGAGGTAAAACCAATAAAATTATTTTTCCACGTGATATTTAATTATGAGTTTAGAAAAAAATTACAACTACATAGATAGAGAAAAAAGTTGGCTAGCATTCAATGCTCGTGTATTACAAGAGGCAGCAGATGAGTCAGTTCCATTATTAGATAGATTGAGGTTTTTAGGAATCTTTTCAAATAATTTAGATGAATTTTTTAGAGTTCGTTTTGCAGCAATAAGAAGGTTAAGTCTTTCGGGTAAAACAGGAGAGAAAGTACTTGGTGGTATTTCAGCGCAACAGCTTGTAAAAGATATTACCGATATAGTAATTAAACAACAATCTGAAAGTTTAAAGGTTTTAAGTATCATTGAAAAGCAGCTTGAAAAAGAAAATATCATTATTGTTGATGAAAATGAACTTTCTCAAGAACATCAAAATTTTGTTCACGATTTTTTTATCAATAATGTTAGTCCTGAATTAGTTACCATTATTCTTAATGATTTAGATGAGTTTCCACTTCTAAAAGATACTGCCGGATATTTAGCAGTTAAATTAGTAATGAAACCTGATTCTAAATCTAAAGTTTTAGGATTAGTAAAACCTAAAAAAGAAATTCGTTATGCTCTCATTGAATTGCCAAAAAATATTAATCGAATTGTAGTACTTCCTGCTGTTGGAGAGAAAAAGTATATTATGCTTTTAGATGATGTAATTCGTTATAATTTAAATAGTATTTTTAATATTTTCGATTATGAAAAAATTGCAGCACACATGATTAAAATTACTCGTGATGCTCAATTAGATATTGATAGTGACATGAGTAAGAGTATGTTACAAAAAATTGCAACTTCCGTTAAAGATAGAAGAATAGGTGAACCAGTTCGCTTTGTTTATGATAAAACCATCGATAAAGATACACTTGCTTTTTTCTTAAATAGAATGAAAATTGAATCTACTGATAGTATAATTCCTGGAGGAAGATACCACAATAGAAGAGATTATATGAATTTTCCAAGTCTTGGAAGATTTGATTTGCTTTACCAGCAAAAAAGTCCGCTTCCTGTAAAAGGTCTTTCGCTAGAAGGAAGTATTTTAAGTAAAATTAATCAAAAAGATTATCTAATTTTTGCACCTTATCAATCCTACGCATACTTGATTAAGTTTTTGCGTGAAGCTGCTTTAGATCCAAAAGTTACTTCGATTAAAATTACACTTTATCGTTTAGCAAAAAACTCTCAAATCATTAGTTCTCTTATCAATGCAGCAAAAAATGGAAAACGAGTTGTTGTCCAAATTGAGTTGCAAGCTCGTTTTGATGAAGCAAATAATATTTCTTATGCCGAGCAAATGCAGCAAGAAGGAATTGAACTTATCTTTGGAATTAAAGGTTTGAAAGTACATAGTAAAATTTGTGTTATCGATAGACTTGAAGAAGGAAAAACCAAACGATATGGATTTATTTCAACGGGAAATTTCAACGAAACAACAGCAAAATTCTATACTGATGTAACTTTGTTGACGGCACATCCTCAAATTTTGAAAGATATTTCTAAAATATTTGAATTCTTTGATATTAATTATAGATTACATCGTTATAAACATTTAATTGTTTCTCCTCATTATTCACGTTCAAAATTTTATAAATTAATTGATAGAGAAATTTTAAATGCTCAAGTTGGAAAATCGGCTTATATTGACTTGAAAATGAATAGTTTATCTGATTTTGAAATGATTGATAAATTGTACGATGCAAGTAACGCTGGAGTGAAAATTAGATTGCAAATTAGAGGTATTTGTTCCTTAATTCCTGGTGTAAAAGGAATGAGTGAAAACATTCAAGCCATCAGTTGTGTTGATAATTATCTGGAACATTCCAGAGTATTTATTTTTGGTAATGAAAATAATCCTGAAGTGTTTATTTCATCTGCCGATTTTATGACTAGAAACCTTGATGGTAGAGTAGAAGTAACATGTCCAATATATCAAGATGACATCAAAAAACAACTAATCGATACTTTTGAAATAAGCTGGAAAGGAAATGTAAAATCAAGATTACATTCAGATAAATTAGACAATAAATATAGAGGAAGAAAAGAAAACGAAACTATTTTTAGAGCGCAACACGAAATCTATAATTATTACAAAAAACAACAAGAAGAGGAAATAAATAACAAGTTTTAATTAAATGATTTCAATAAAAAAATATGCAGCAATTGATATTGGTTCTAATGCCATGAGATTGCTGATAACTAATATTGTAGAACAAGAAGGAAAGGAAACGCAGTTTAATAAATCGGCATTAATTCGTGTGCCTATTCGTCTTGGTCAAGATGCCTTTACCGTTGGTGAAATTTCAGAAGAAAATATAAATCGAATGGTAGATGCCATGGAAGCTTTTCGCCTTTTAATGAAAGTTTATAAAGTTGAAAAATATAAAGCTTGTGCCACTTCAGCAATGCGTGAAGCTTATAATGGTAAAGAAGTTACTGATATTATAAAACAAAAATCTGAAATTGATATCGATATAATTGATGGAAAAGTTGAAGCCGCAATTATTGCTTCTTCAGATTTGAATAGTTTTCTCGCTTCAGATAAAACCTATTTATATGTAGATGTTGGTGGTGGAAGTACTGAATTTTCTTTGTTTTCTGAAGGAAAAATGATTGCATCAAAATCATTTAAAAATGGAACAGTTCGTTTGCTTAATAATATGGTAAATGATATCGTTTGGCAAGAAATTGAAAAATGGATTAAAACTAATTGTGAACCTTTTGATAATATTGCGCTAATTGGTTCGGGTGGAAACATCAATAAAATCCATAAATTATCAGAGAAACATCAAGACAAACCTCTTTCATTTTTATATTTGAATTCGCAATATCAATATTTGAATTCTTTAACTTATGAACAACGAATTGCCGAATTAGGTTTAAATACTGATAGAGCAGACGTTATTATTCATGCCATGAGAATATATTTAAGTGCTATGAAGTGGAGTGGAGCACGACAAATTTATGTACCAAAAATTGGACTTTCTGATGGAATTGTAAAAGCAATGTATTATAATAGAATTTAATTGTTTAGTCGTATTTTAATACGTTCCAACATACTTTTACCACGTTAGGTAACGTATATTAATACGTTCCGTGCTACTTTTAATACGTTCCGAACCTATAATTATACGTTCTTGACCACATTTAATACGCTACCTTACGTATAAAAATACGTTACCAGCCACTTTTAATACGTACAGACACGCATTAAAACCACCTCAAGACGTATTAAAATACGTTTTTTTTAAGTCCTGCATTCAAAATAGTGTTACTTTCAAAAAAACTATTATATTTGAATATAAATACTAATAAAATGATACCATAAGATAAATTTAAATTAAATACAATATTATAGCGTTTCGCTTTACAATTCCTTTCAGAGAATACGACCATATTTAAAGTAGTAAGGGAAAAGTAATTTAGAAATGTCTGCGTTAAGCGCAGGCGTTCTATTTGCTTTTACTACTGCCTTTGGTCGGGCTCTCTGGAAAGTATAATTTGAATGTCCTGCGCTGTTGTTTTATAAATACGCAGACTATGAAAATTGACCAACGACTAAAAGTTAGAAAAAAAATCCCTCCATAATTTGTTGTTCTTTAATGACTTTGAAAAAAAAGTTACAACACGTTCCAACCTTTTTATAAAAAAGGTACTCATATATAATTATAAACCTTAAACAACAAGATTATGAATCAAAAATTAAAAAATGTAAAACACTTTTTATACATTTGTATAACAGTTTTACTACTAAACAGTTGCACAGAAGAGAAAGAATTTATTGAAAATGCTAACACTGAAAATCAATTAATACTTAAAACAGTAAATTTAAAAACACTAACAAATAAACCTTTAGATATTGTAAAATTTCAAAGAAAAATTGAAGCTAGAAACAAGGCAAAAACAGAGAACAGACTTGTTTATGATTCTGTAAATAATTTTTATATTGACGAAGATTTTGCAAAATACATTGAATATAACGGCAAAATATCTTATACGATACCTATAAAAAGACATAGTTCAGAAAAAATAGAGAATATTTTATTAAACGAAAAAGAAAGCGGAAGTTATGATATTTATTTAGTTAAATATGATTTTACACCTGAAGAGTTAAAACAATTATCTTTAGCTGAAATAAATCAAAAACAGCCAATTTATATTTTATCTGAGTTTGATGAAAACGGTTTAATGTCTGCAAAAATAGCGAACCCAATGGATAATATTATTTGTACAACTTCCTATACTTGGCAATATGCTAGCGAACCACAAGGTGGTCAATCAACTCTAGCTCCTCTATGGTCTTGGCAATTAATTGCAAGCGGTTCGTCTTGTTATACTTATTATGATGATTCATATAGTACAGGAGGAACTATGTCAACATCAGGAGGAGAAAACAATTCAAATAACACAGGATTTTCAGGGCAAAGCGGAGCAGGAACGGGTTCATCAACAACAAGTAACACAAATACTGTTTATACAATGCCTCAACCGTTTGTTGATATTGAAGATGATGATCATACAGATGACATTTATTTTGAAACAATGATTGATAGTGTGTTAACAAATACTAATTTAGGACCTTGCAGTACTACAATTGTTAATAATTTTTTAAATGGATCTATACCTACAAGCAAAAAATTAACTAAAATTTTGGATAGATTAAATTTAAAAACAGGACCACAAACAGGTTATACTTTTGAAATTAAAACGGACGTGTTGACAGGCACTGATTTTGGTTCAACTTATAATAGAGTTGATCCATTAACAAATCTTAATATTCCATTTAATTATTTAGTCATAATTGATTCAAATTTTAATCAAAATGGTACACGAATTGCAAAAGCTAATGTAATAGTTCATGAATTAATTCATGCTTATATTTTGAGTTTAATTGATGATAATTCTTTACAGCTTGCACCTTATCTTGAACCAAGTGCAGATTTAACTAATTTATCAATTATTTTTAACGCTATTGAACGAAAAAAATATGGTTTGAATCCTAACTATTTTCAACATAATGAAATGGCACAATCCTTTATTTCTGTAATTGCAGAAGCAATAAAAATTATTGATGGAGGCACGCAACCAAATCAATATTATCAAGATTTAGCTTGGGGTGGTTTAACAGATACAGGGGCATTCCTTACGTTACATCCTGTTGGAACTGCAAGCTATCAAAGAATAAAATACACTATACTATCTGAAAATACTAACACACCATATCCAACAGCTTTAGCAGGAACAATAACACCAAAAAGTACACCATGTCCATAGTAAATAAAATAATGTCTTTAATCTTTATTGCTTTAATTACATCATGCAATACTCATAAAAAAAATATCATTAATGATATAAATAATAATGATGATTATAAAATTATTAATCTACTTTTTAATAAATATTCTGACACTGTATTTTATAATGATGCTAAAACTTTATTTATTGTCTATGAAGATTCTATGATGTTAAACAATCGATTTAGAACCACTAAAGAAGATAAACAAAAAAACGTTGATGAAGTTTTTTATAAATATATTGATAAAAATAAAATTCAAAATAAAAAATTTGTTGTTGTATCAAATGATGAATATAATTATAAAATAGATTATCCAAAAACACCATTCAATTCTAAACCTGATAAACATAAATTTGTTATAAAAGAATTATATTACAATGACACTAAAACTGAAGCGTTTCTAAATTATTGTGAAGTTGTTTACACGCCTATTTATGGAACTGTATGGAATAATACATGCTATGAGATGAGATATAAAAAGGAAAATGGAAAATGGATAGAATTAGGAAACTTCAATAGAAAACTAAATTAGTCTAAAAGCGATTTCAATAAAAAGTAATCGCTTTTTCAAAAAAATAGAAAATTATATCTAAATGAAGCACAAAATATCCATAATAAAAATAATTTCGACACTAGTTTTATACTTAAATTCACAATATCAATATTTAAATTCTTTGACTTATGAACAACGAATTGCCGAATTAGGTTTAAATACTGATAGAGCAGACGTTATTATTCATGCCATGCGAATATATTTAAGTGCTATGAAGTGGAGTGGAGCTCGACAAATTTATGTACCAAAAATTGGACTTTCTGATGGAATTGTAAAAGCAATGTATTATAATAGAATTTAAAAATAAATTTGATATGAAAGCTAGTCATTTATTCAGCTATTTTACTCTCTTTTTTTTGTTGATTTCTTGTAAAAATGAAGTCAAACAAAACGATTATTTTAATGCGACTTCGGAAGATAATATCAAAGTTGGCGGTGTAAAAATGGTTACTATTGATACACCAAAAGGGAAGTTTAAAGTTTGGACAAAACGCATTGGTAACAATCCTAAAATTAAGCTGTTATTGTTAACTGGTGGACCAGGACTTTCACACGAATATTTAGAATGTGTAGAAAGTTTTCTTCCAAAAGAAGGAATTGAATTTATCTATTATGACCAACTTGGAACTGGTTTTTCAGAAAATCCTAATGATACTACAATGTGGGATTTACCTCGTTATGTTGAAGAAGTGGAGCAAGTTCGTAAAGCTTTAAATCTTGATAAAGACAATTTCTTTTTGTTAGGACATTCTTGGGGTGGAATTCTAGGAATGCAATATGCTTTAAAATATCAATCAAATATGAAAGGATTGATAGTTTCTAATATGATGGCTAGTTGTCCAAAATATGGAGAATATTCTAAAGTTTTAGAAAAACAAATGAATCCAGAAGTTTTAAAAGTGATTAAAGATTTAGAAGCAAAAAAAGATTACTCAAATCCAAAATATATGGATTTGTTAATGAATAATTTTTATAACCAGCACATTCTTAGAAAACCTGTAAACGAATGGCCAGAACCTGTAAATCGTGCTATGGGAAAAATAAATTCATCACTTTATATTACAATGCAAGGTCCAAGCGAATTAGGAATTTCGGGAAAATTAACAAATTGGGATGTTTCAAGTCAATTACCTTCTGTTACTATTCCTACTTTAGTCATTGGAGCAAAATACGATACAATGGATCCAGAATACATGAAATGGATGTCCACTCAATTTAAAAAAGGAACTTATCTTTACTGTAGTAATGGAAGTCATATGTGTATGTATGACGATCAAGAAACTTATTTTAAAGGACTAATTGACTTCTTGAAAAAGGAATAAAAAAAATCCCGATTTTTATAAAATCGGGATTTTTTTTAATTATTTAATTTCTATCTTAAACTTGCACCAAGTTCTGTTTCAAAATTGTGTTGTAATTTACTCATGATTTTGTCAATTTGAACATCAGTTAATGTTTTTGTTGCATCTTGAATAGTGAAACTTACAGCATACGATTTTTTTCCTTCAGGCAAGTTTTTACCTTCATAAACATCAAATAAATTAATGTCTTTCAATAATGATTTTTCAGTTTGACGCGCTACATTATATATAGAGTCAAAAGTCACAGCAGTATCAACTAGTAAAGCAAAATCTCTTCTCACTTCTGGATATTTTGGAATAGCTGTAAACTTAATTTTATTTGATAATAATTTGATTACCAAATCCCAATTAAACTCAGCATAAAAGACTTCTTGCTTGATGTCAAAATGTTTCAAAATCGATTTTTTAACCGTTCCAAGTTCTACTAAAACATCATTACCCATTCCTATAGCGACACCTTCTGCAAAGAAGTCACTTTTTACTGGCAGATTTGTAGTTTTGTCAAATCCCAATCTTGATAAAATTGAATTTACATATCCTTTAAATAAAAAGAAATCGGTTGGTTTTTGAGCGCTAGTCCAACTCTCATTACTTCTGTTTCCGGTAATAAACAAAGTCAAATGTTTCTTTTCATTATATCCTGAAAGTAATTTTCTATAACTTTTTCCGAATTCAAATAATTTTAAATCACTGTTTCTTCGGTTTATATTGTATGATATTGCTTCTAATCCTGAAAATAATAAGGATTGACGCATTGTTGATAAATCATTGCTTAAAGGATTTAACATTGTTACATTATATTCTTCTTTTAACATTTCTGAAAGTTGAGTATATTCAGGCGTAGTCAATGAATTTGCCATCATTTCATGAAATCCAAAAGAGTTCAATTGAGCAGCAACAATATTTTGTACTTTATAATCTTCAGTTCGAGATGATTTTGCAACCGTTGCATTTAATTTTTTAGAAAAGCTGATGTTGTTATATCCATAAACTCTTAAAATTTCTTCAATAACATCTACTTCTCTTTGAACATCAACTCTGTATGATGGAATGATTAATCCTAAACCAGCATCGGATGAATTATTTACTTTAATATCTAAAGAAGCAACAATTTTTTTGATGGTTTCCTTTGGAAGTTCTTGTCCAATTAACTTGAATGCTTTTTCATAATTCAAGAAAACAGTAAAATCTTCAATTTTCTTTGGATAAATATCAATAACATCCGAAGTAATTTCGCCTCCAGCAACTTCCTGAATCAATAATGCGGCACGTTTCAATGCATATTCAGTTATTGAAGGATCAATTCCTCTCTCAAAACGGAACGATGCGTCAGTACTCAAAGTGTGACGTTTTGCCGTTTTTCTAATCGTTACCGGATTGAAATAAGCACTTTCTAAAAATATTGCCGTTGTGTTTTCTGTTACTCCAGAATTTTTTCCGCCAAAAACTCCTGCCAAACACATTGGTCCTTTATCGTCACAAATCAATAAATCTTCTTCATGTAAAGTTCTTTCTACATCATCAAGTGTGACAAATTTTGTTCCTGCTTCAACTGTTTTTACAGTAACTTTTCCGTTAATTTTTGAGGCATCAAAAGCATGAAGTGGTTGACCTAATTCATGTAAAACATAATTAGTAACATCAATTACATTATTTTTAGGAGTTAACCCAATTGCTTTTAATCTATTTTGTAACCAACTTGGAGATGGTTTTATAGTAATTCCCGAAATAGTAACACCACAATATCTTGGAGCTAAAGTAGCATCTTTTACATCAACATCAATTTTTAATATACGTTTGTCAACTTTAAATTTTGAAACCGAAGGTGTAATTAATTCTAATGAAGCATTTTTTTGAATTAATGCAGCACGTAAATCACGAGCAACACCCATATGTGACATAGCATCGGCGCGATTTGGAGTTAAACCAATTTCAAAAACTTCATCATTTTCAATATTGAACACCTTTGCAGCTGGAGTTCCAGGAACTAAACTTGAATCAAGAATCATAATTCCATCGTGACTAGTTCCAAGACCAAGTTCGTCTTCTGCACAAATCATTCCGTGGCTTTCTTGTCCGCGAATTTTTCCTTTCTTGATTTCAAATTCGTTTCCGTCTTTGTCAAAAAGTTTTGTTCCAATAGTTGCTACAGGAACTTTTTGACCAGCATCAACATTACTTGCACCACATACAATTTGAACAGGAGTTCCATTGCCTAAATCAACCGTTGTAATTTTTAAACGATCAGCATCAGGATGTTTTTCGCATGTTAACACATGTCCAACAACAACTCCTTCTAAACCACCTTTTACCGATTGATATTTTTCAACTATTTCAACTTCAAGTCCTAAATCGGTTAGCATTTCTGAAACTTGTTCTGAACTTGAATCGATTTTTAAAAACTGTTTAATCCAATTGTATGAAATTCGCATTGTATCTTATTATTTTGAGCGTGCAAATATAGGTAATATTCAATTATTTTCAAGTATCAAATTCTGATAAATGAAGTAATTTAAACTATAAAATGATGAAAAGTAGTTTTTAGTTTGGTAAAACCATAAAACTAGTATTATCAGGATTGAAAATGTGAAAGAAGGAATTAAAATCAGTATTTGAAATTAAAACACCATCAAGTGGAAATTTTGTAATTTCCGAGTTAACCATCACATCACTATCTTTTTCAATAAGTTTTATCTTTAATAAAGAAGGATATACTTTTTTATAAACTAAGCTATAAATATTTTCCGAAGGATTGTTAAGGTATATTTGAACTACAGAATTTGTTTTATCAACATTATCAAGGATTACGGCAAAATCTTTATTACCGTCATTATTGAAATCGCCATAAATTAAACTGTTATTAAAACGTTCTGTATCTTCTGCAAACTTATATTCTATATTATCAATAAATAAATTACTTTCAATAGTTGACTTAATTGCTGATTCAATTTTAATAGGTTCAATTTTCTTTTCCTTTGGTTTGTAATTCTGAAATTCTTCCTTCTGAATAATGTCGTCTTCATGAATATAGCCAACTGGTTTTTCCGAAAGTAAAACAGGTTCTTTAGCATAAATAGCTATGAATTTTCCACGTTTTTCTCTTTCTAATAGTGTTTCGTCGATATCTTCAACGTCACTTTCTTCATCAAGATTTTTAGTATATACTTTTGTTCCAAATTTCAATTTGTATATTGAATTATACATTGCTTTATTTGGAGTTCTTCTCACGTCAGCATCTTCTGTTATGACATAATTTTCTTTAGCACAAAATCCAAATTTTGCTAACGTGTCATCTTTTACATCAGCGTTGTAATATTCGTAGTCGTCCTCTGTTAGAACTCTTCCATTAGCATCAGTTCTAACTTCTTTTTTTATGAAAATGAAATATATTAAAATCCCAACAAGAATAGTTGATACTATTATTATTGGCTTCTTAAATTTAGAAATAAAATTCAGTACTTTCATAAGTGCAAAATTACTCTTTTATGTTAAAGTTTCACTATATGATTTGTAGTAGTTCATCTACAATTAGATAGATTTAAAAAGCTAATATACTAAAAAATGTTAAAATCAATGATTACAGTAATTCTTCAACATGTTTTTTAATATTTGAGGCAATTTTTGCTGTTGGTAAATCATTTGCATCACCACCAAATGGATCTTCAATTTCTTCAGCAATTAACTCTAAACTTGCTAACACATAGAAAATAAAAATGACAACAGGAATGGTATAATATCCTAAACTAAATACATAACCAAAGGGTAAAGTCATTACATAAAAGAATATGAATTTCTTTATAAAAGCACTGTAAGAATAGGGAATAGGTGTGTTTTTAATTCGTTCGCAAGCGCCACAAACATCTGTAAAAGACTGTAATTCAGAATTAATAATTATCAATTGATCGCCAGAAATTTTTCCAGATTGATGTAAGTCATTAATTTTTTTAAACAACATTCTAGCCACTTGATTTGGACGATGCTTGTGATGGTCAATTTCTAAATCTAATCCTTCAAAAAGCATTTGTGTTACCTCTTCATTACTTAAATGTTTTTGCAAAACAGAAGCATAGCCAGGAATCATTCGCTTAAAATAATTTCGGTCATTTTCATCTTTTAAAATTGCAGAAAGTTTAATTGCCAAATTCCTTGAATTATTAACTAATGAACCCCATAGTTTTCGTCCTTCCCACCAACGGTCATAAGCTGTGTTGGTTCTGTAAGCAAGTAATAACGAAATTACAAAACCTAACATTCCATGCATTATTGTAATATTTTTTACGTGACTATCATCGGATAATTTCCAATACTCTATTTCTAAATAACCAATGATTCCCGAATAAATTCCAATAAAAATCATCATCGGAAGTAATTGTCGAAACGTATCCGATTTGTGAAATCTGAAAATAAAAGTTAACCAGTCTTTTGGGTTGTATTGTACCATTTGTGTAGTTTAAAAAGTTTATGTGTTTAAGAGTTTAAAAGTTTAAAGGTTTAAAGGTTTAAAAGGTTTTGTAATCTATAATCTGTAATCTGCAACCTGTAATCTGAAACCTGCAATCTGAAATCTAACTTATATAATTCCAAATATTTTTTTTCGCACTCATTTCTATAAAAATGTTTCTAAGATTTTGATGTTCTGGTTTTTCCATTGCTGCATCATCTTTTAATAATTTTATAGCATATTCTCGTGCTACCATTAAAATATCTCGGTCTTTAACCAAATCAGCAATTTGTAAATTTAAGATGCCGCTTTGTTGTGTTCCTAAAATATCTCCTGGACCACGAAGTTTTAAATCGACTTCTGCAATTTCAAATCCATCGTTAGTTTTACACATGGTTTCTAATCTAGTTTTACTGTCGTTACTTAATTTGAAACCTGTCATCAAAATACAATAACTTTGATCAGCACCACGACCAACGCGACCTCGCAATTGATGCAACTGAGATAATCCAAATCGTTCCGCACTTTCTATTACCATTACACTTGCATTAGGAACATTTACTCCAACTTCAATTACCGTTGTTGCAACCATAATATTGGTTTTTCCAGCTACAAATCGTTGCATTTCAGATTCTTTTTCGGCAGGTTTCATTTGACCATGAACTATTGATATGAAATAGTGTGGTAAAGGAAAATCTCTTGAAATACTTTCATAACCATCCATCAAATCTTTGTAATCTTGTGTAGAACTTTCATTAATCAATGGATATACAATATAAACTTGCCTTCCTTTAGCAATTTCATCTTTCAAGAATTTCCAAACCTTTAATCGGTTAGAATCAAAACGATGTACTGTTTGAATTGGTTTTCTTCCTGGAGGCAATTCGTCAATTACAGAAATATCTAAATCGCCATACAAACTCATCGCTAAAGTTCTCGGAATTGGAGTAGCCGTCATGACCAAAACGTGTGGTGGAATTTCATTTTTCTTCCATAATTTACTTCGTTGTTCTACACCAAAACGATGTTGCTCATCTATTACTGCTAATCCTAAATTATGAAATTTTACTTTATCTTCAAGCAACGCATGTGTTCCAATGATAATATCTAAACTGCCATTTTCAAGTTCCTCATGAATGATTTTTCTTTCTGAAGTTTTGCTTGAACCAGTTAGAATTTTTATATTAATATTTAAATCTTTAGCCAATTCAGATAATCCAATAAAATGCTGATTAGCAAGAATTTCTGTTGGCGCCATCAAACAACTTTGAAAACCATTATCTTTTGCTAAAAGCATACACATCAAAGCCACAATTGTCTTTCCTGAACCCACATCGCCTTGAAGCAAACGATTCATTTGGGCATTGCTTCCCATGTCGTTTCTAATTTCTTTAATCACTCTTTTTTGAGCATTGGTCAATTCAAATGGTAAATGATTGTTGTAGAAATCGGTGAAGTTTGTCCCAACTTTATCAAAAGGATGTCCTTTAATTTTATGTTTCCGAATTAAGTTTTTGGTAATTAATTGCAATTGAATGAAAAATAATTCTTCAAATTTCAATCGAAATTGTGCTTTCGCCAAAAGTTCCTGACTTTTCGGAAAATGAATATTGAACATTGCCTCATTTTTAGAAATAAGTTTTAAATTTTCTAAAATATTGGAAGGTAATGTTTCTATAAATTGGGCTTTAGTTTCAATAAAGAGTTGTTGCATGGCTTTGTTTACAACTCTATTGGTAATGCCACGTTGCGTAAGTTTTTCGGTACTTGGATAAACGGGTTGCATCGCACTTCTCAAGCTAGCTTTGTGTTCTGCTAACAATTCCATTTCTGGATGTGCCATGGAATATTGTCCTTTAAAATCGGCTATTTTTCCAAAAATCACATACGTTTCATTGAGTTTCAAACTTTCACGAATCCATTTTACACCTTGAAACCATGTTAAATCCATTTGCCCAGTTTCATCAGTAAATGTGGCTACCAATCGTTTTTGATTTTTACCAAATTCAACCGTTTTTACATGAATTATTTTACCAATAATTTGAACTTCGGCAGTTGTTCCTTGCAATTGGTTGATTTTATAATAGCGAGTTCTGTCAATGTATCTATTTGGAAATAAATTCATTAAATCTCCATAACGATGTATGTTGAGTTCTTTCCGTAGCAATTCGCCACGAGAAGGACCAATACCTTTCAGATATTCTATTGGAGTTTGTAATGGATTCATTTAAATAGCAATTGCAATTTCAAAATTCAATTTCAATAGAGCGAAGATAAGGTTTCAAATTCAATTTCAAAATTCAATTTCAAAAACAATGTCAAACTGAGCTAGCTTACACTGAGTTTATCGAAGTGAAGTGAAAATATCAATTTCAAATTGAGGATTTTATAAATTTCTCAAATTTGTATTTCTAAAGTTTAATTTGATTCTCAATAACTATATTTGTAATTCAATAATAATTCTATGAAATATTTAATTCTTCTCTTCTTTTCATTTCTTTCTTTTAGTCAACAAATTTCAAAGGTTGATTTTATAAAATGTGATGCAAATGTTCAGCCAAATTTTAAAACTAAATCTGTTTATGGAGAAATCACTTATGAATTTAAAGTGCTTTCCGAAATTGATTCCATTAGAATTGATGCAAAAAACATAGATTTTAAAGAGGTTTTGATTAATGGAAAATCTGTAAATTATAAAAATAATAAGAAGGAATTAATTCTATTTGAAGGATTTAAGAAAGGTAAAAATAAGGTTTCATTTACTTATAATGCTATACCAAAACAGACTATATATTTTACAGGAATTGATAAAGGACAACAAATTTGGACTCAAGGACAAGGGAAATTCACAAGTCATTGGTTGCCAAGTTTTGATGATGTAAATGAGAAAGTAATTTTTAATATTAGTGTTACTATTGTTGAAGAAATGAACGCTATGTCAAAGTTTACAGCTATTTCTAATGGTGTTTTAACTGAAACAAAAGTTGCTAGAAGTTGGTCAGAAGGAGATAATTATTTGTCGTATAAATTCAAAATGCAACGACCAATGTCATCCTATTTAGTGATGATTGCGATTGGAAATTTTCTTCATAAAACAGAATCTTCAAATAGTGGTATTCCATTAGAAAACTATTATAAACCAATGGATGAAGATAAATACCAATACACTTATAAAGATTCGAAAACTATTTTTGATTTCCTTGAAAAAGAAATAGGGGTGAAGTATCCATGGAAAATTTATCGTCAAGTTCCGGTTGAGGATTTCCTTTATGCTGGAATGGAAAACACATCGGCGACTATTTTTTCACAAGATTATGTAGTTGATGAAAGCGGATTTAATGATAGAAATTATTTGAATGTAAATGCACATGAGTTGGCACATCAATGGTTTGGCGATTTGGTTACAGCAAAATCGGGTAAACATCATTGGCTTCAAGAAGGATTTGCAACATATTATGCATTGCTTGCGGAACGTAAGGTTTTTGGTGACGATTATTTTTATAATCAATTATATAGTTATGCTAATCGATTGAAAGTTGCTGCAAAAACAGATACAATTCCTGTAATGAATGAAAAAGCAAGTTCGTTAAGCTTTTATCAAAAAGGTGCTTGGGCTTTACATTATATTAAGGAATCTATTGGAGAAAAGAAATTTAGAAAAGCGGTTAAAAATTATTTGAAGCGATACCAATTTAAAAATGCTGAAACAGATGATTTTTTAGCAGAAATTAAAAAGGTATCCGATTTTGATACTGAAAATTTCAAGAAAGTTTGGTTGGAAGATTATAAATATCCTGCAAATGATATTAATTTTCTTTTAACAAAAAATGCTTACATCAAAGATTTATTAAAATTGCAACAAGAGCGAAAAACTATCTTAAAAGACAAATATTATTTATTTAAAACAATTTTAGAATCAAACGGTTATTTTCCACTCAAGATAGAAGTGATTTATCAAATTAGAAATGAACCTTTTGAAAAAGTCTCTGAATTGTATGATTTGGCAATGAAATCTAATGATGTTGCAATTCGTAAAGCTGTAGCTGAAACACTATCTAAAGTTCCAGTTTCATTCAAATCAGATTACGAAACATTATTGAATGATACCTCATATGAAACTAAACAAACATCATTTATTACTTTATGGAAAAATTTTCCTGAGCAACAAAGTAAATATTTAGAAATTGCAAAAGATTGGCAAGGACGAAGTGATAAAGAGTTACGAATACTTTATTTAACATCATGTATTTTATATGCTGATACTCATGAGAATGATCAAAAAGCATCAATTATTGCATTAAAAGCTATAGATGAGTTGAAAAATTACACGTCACCAAGTTATGAAAGTTCAATTCGTCAAAATGCCTTTGATAGTTATCTTTCAATTTATCCTGAAAATGATGAAGTTCTCAAAAATTTGGTTAATGCCACAACACATCATAAATGGCAATTTACAAAATATGCTCGAGATAAAATTAGAGAGTTGATAAAGAATGAAAAAAGCTATCTTCAATTTGAAAAATTACTTCCTGACCTTTCGATTGAAGAAAAAAATCAATTACAAAGACTTCTAATTAAGTAGTATTTTGTTAATTTTTGTCTTTTTGATTAGCAATATTGCAATTCAACGAGTTTTGAGGTTTTCTAACGATTTTTTTTTTGTGTTTCACAACTTGTGTGTTCTTTCGCACCGTGTAAATCCCAAATTTATTATTAAATTAAATTTATTAAAATATGAAAACGAATAAACTTTTTATTTTAGGCCTTTCTGTCTTGTCTATTTTATTCACAAATTGTGATAACAAAGAAGACGCAACTACATCTCAAAATGAATTTAATTTTGGTGCTACTGTATCAAGAGATTTTAAAGGAAAAATTGTTGATGAAAACAACAATCCAATTGCAAATGCAACCGTTACTTTAAATGGATATGAAGTTACTACTAATTCAAGTGGTATTTTTTCTTATGTAAATGCATCTGTAAAAGAGCGTTTTGCTTATTTCACCGCAGAAAAGGATGGTTTTTTAAGTGGTTCAAGAACAGTTATGACACATGATGGTTTGAATGAATTAACTATTATGTTATTAACTCCAAAAGTAGATATGATTCAAACTGGAGAAATAGCTACAGTAACTGTAGGTAATACTTCAATCAAATTTGATGGAGCTTTTACAACAGAATCTGGTGAAGTATACAATGGTACTGTAAAAGTTCTTTCAGCAGATTTACCTGCTAACGATCCAAAAGTTTTTGATAAAATGCCAGGTTCTTTACTAGCAATTGATAGTAATGGTGATTACAAAGGTTTAGAGACTTTTGGAATGGTTAATGTTGAGTTATATGGTTCAGATAATCAAAAATTACAATTAACAGAAGGACATACAGCAAAAATCACAATGGATATTGCTACTCAAGCTCAACAAGCTATTGCGCCAAACATTATGCCTATGTGGTATTTTGATGTAAAAAAAGGTGTTTGGGTTGAAGAAGGTTTTTCTGAAAGAATTGGAAACCAATATGTTGGAAATGTTTCTCACTTTACAGTTTGGAATAATGACTGGGCTTATCCAGTTGCTAATTTAAATGTAGTGGTTACAAATGCTGATGGAACTCCAGTTCAAGGCGTTAAAGTTGAAATTTTTAGACCAAGTGTAACTGCACCTGCTGACCACTGGAATGTTCCTTTAATTTCATTAGGTGTAACAGGAAGTAACGGTACTTTATCTGCTGGTGTACCTTACAATGAAGTATTTGTTTTTAGAGCTTATAATATCAATGGTCTTTTAATTAATACACAAGAATTACCTGCTTCTACATTAGCAAATAGAACAGTTTATGTAGTTATTCCTTTTAACGACAGAGTTGCTACAACAAAAAAGAATTAAAAAAGAGATTTTTAATATATAAAGACCGACTGTTTTTCAGTCGGTCTTTTTTTTTACCAAAAAATTGCTTTTAACCTATTTAAGAAATGATTTAATATTAATGTAAAGTCGCATTAATACTACAAAAGTAAATTTTTAAAGCATAAAAAATTTTCATTATTCTTCTATTTATGCATTTTGTCGACTATTGATGTTGTATAACGAATTTTTTTTCAAAATCTTCAACATGTGCGTTCTTTTGCCATGTGTATTAAACCCAAGTTAATAATAAAATAGAATAACATGAAAACAAACAAACTTTTATTTTTAGGAATGGCAGTTTTATCTTTAGTCTTCACTAATTGTGATAGTAAAGAAGAGGCTACTAAGGAAAGCGAATTTACTTTTGGAAATGTAGTAAGTAGAGATTTTAAAGGAAAAATAGTTGACATCAACAATAACCCAATTGCAAATGCTACTATATCTTTAAATGGATATGAAGTAACTACTAATTCAAGTGGTATTTTTTCTTATGTAAATGCAAATGTAAAAGAGCGTTTTGCTTATTTCACAGCTAAGAAAGAAGGATATTTAGATGGTTCAAGATTAGTAATGTCTCATGAAGGTCTTAATGAATTGACAATAATGATGTTACCTATGGATGTAACTGCTACAATTCCAACAGGTGTAGTTTCTGAAGTAACATTACCAAATACAACTAAAGTTACTTTTGATGGTTCTTTCATGTTAGAAAACGGAACAGCATACAATGGAGATGTTAAAGTTATAGTAAATCATTTAGATGCAGCAGATCCAAAAGTTTTTGATAAAATGCCTGGTAACTTAATTGGTGAGAGAGAAGATGGTTCAATTTCTGGTATGGAAACTTATGGTATGATTAATGTTGAATTAAGAGGTGATGATAATCAAAAACTTCAAATTACTACTGGTCATACAGCTAATATTTCATTACCAATTGCAGCTAATCAATTAGATACAGCACCTTCAACTATTCCGTTATGGCATTTTAATGAAACTTCTGGTATGTGGGAAGAAAATGGTTTTGCTAGAAGAATAGGTGGTAAATATGTTGGAAATGTGTCTCATTTTTCTTGGTGGAATTGTGATTATGCATACCCAGTTGCAACATTAAATGTTTTTGTTACTAATGCTGACGGAACTCCAGTTCAAGGTGTTAGAGTTACAATTAGCAGACAAGCAGGTTCAACAGGAGATGTTTTAATGGATTTAGGAATAACAGGAGCAAATGGATCTTTATCTGCTGGTGTACCAAGAAATGAAGTGTTGACTTTTAGAGCTTATAATGTTAACGGTGTTTTAATTAATACGCAACAACTACCAGCTTCAAATTTAGCAGTAAGAAATGTTTACGTTGT
The DNA here is from genome assembly GCF_027484205.1 of Flavobacterium sp. Lineage (GTDB taxonomy): Bacteria > Bacteroidota > Bacteroidia > Flavobacteriales > Flavobacteriaceae > Flavobacterium. The sequence continues at coordinate 19,557 of NZ_JAIXUB010000007.1, read as the reverse complement.
AATTCCATTCAACGATAGAGTTGCTGCACCTTCAAAAAATTAAACTAAAATTTTAGATATAAAAAAACCGATTGAAAATTCAATCGGTTTTTTTTTGTTTTATAGTGATTATAAAAATTCTTTAACTTCACTTTTTAAATAACTTAATGCTATTGAGGTTGCTGTAGAAGATTCACTTTCAAATAAATTACTCAATATTGTTTCTCTAAGTTTATCTGAATTTGCAATTTCTTGACTTAAAGTTGTTTTTCTTATGTTTTGAATGATGGTGTTTTTTGCTGTTACAATCATGTTCCAACATTCATCTGAAACATAGATTTGTTGTGTTAAATTGTGTTCGTATTCTTGCTCAATATGATGAATTAATAAATTTTGATAATCTCTTTTATCATCATTTAATGGGGCAACTCTTATTAAAAGTTTTGACGGACTAATTCTTTCTAAAAACAAGGCAAGTCTTTCATACGCCTGAAGTTTTAATGGCAATGATTGCTTTTGATTTTCTTTCAATAAATTAAAACGTCTTCTTTTGTCTTCGCTATCAGTAAATGTTTTAAATGAATAATACGCTACAGCACCAGTAATTAATGCTGGAAGTGTATAAAAACTCAATTCAATAATTTTATCTGCATTCATAGTTTAAAATTGTATTTGTTTAGCTTTTTTAGCAAACCAAATTCTATCTCTTTCAATTTGATTTTCAACTGTATAAATTTTCTTTCTTGTATTAACATTCAATTGACCAAAATAAGTTGTTTTTCCTTCTTTTATCTCAAATTTCATGTTAACAGGAATTTCCATTATTGAAATGTTGTTTCTTGAATTATTAAAAATTTTGATTTTAAAAAACTTATATTTTCCTTCTGGCTTAGCAACACTAAAAAGAAAATACGATTTGCCTTTTTTCTTAAAATCTGCTCTGTCATATTTGTAAGTAAAACTTCCTTGTTCATTTGGATAATCATTAATTGATGGAATATCATCACAATAAGAGAAAGTATAGCCATTATATATTTTTTTATCTATACAAATGGTACCAACAATCATTCCTTCACCTGCATTGTAAGTTTTTTGCATTTTTTTTGCAGCAGTTGAACATCCAAATAAAGTTGAAACTAATAAAAAAGAGAGTATAAATTTTGCTTTCATGTCTAATAAAATTAAGTGTTTACAAAGGAAAACAATTTTTAAATTGGATGCAAAAAATAGTTGATAAATCGAAGGTTTTTTTATTGTTATTATTGGTAACTAAACCTATTTTTGTAAATCTCTAAAACTATGATAGAAGTTTAAACTTATGATGCAAAAATATATAAGCCAACTCAACGAAGCACAACAAGAACCTGTTTTGCAAAAAGATGGACCAATGATAATTATCGCTGGTGCAGGTTCGGGTAAAACACGTGTACTTACAATGCGTATTGCTTATTTAATGAGTCTAGGTGTTGATGCATTTAATATTTTAGCGCTAACTTTTACTAACAAAGCAGCACGTGAAATGAAAAAACGTATTGCTGATATTGTTGGAACTAATGAAGCTAAAAACCTTTGGATGGGAACTTTTCACTCGGTTTTTGCAAGAATTCTTAGAAGTGAAGCAGATAAGTTGGGTTTTCCGTCAAATTTCACTATTTACGATACACAAGATTCTGTTCGATTAATTTCTTCTATTATAAAAGAAATGCAATTGGATAAAGATGTTTATAAACCAAAGCAAGTTTTAGGTAGAATTTCTTCTTATAAAAATTCATTAATAACAGTAAAAGCTTATCTCAATAATCCTGAATTGCAAGAGCAAGATGCCATGTCAAAAAAGCCTCGTTTGGGCGAAATCTATGCGAACTATGTTGATAGATGTTTCAAAGCTGGCGCCATGGATTTTGATGATTTACTACTTAAAACTAATGAATTATTGAATCGTTTTCCAGATGTTTTAGCAAAATATCAAGATCGTTTTCGTTATATAATGGTGGATGAGTATCAAGATACTAATCATTCTCAGTACTTGATTGTTAGAGCTTTATCTGATAGATTTCAAAATATTTGTGTTGTTGGTGATGATGCTCAAAGTATCTATGCATTTCGTGGCGCAAACATCAATAATATTTTGAATTTTCAAAAAGATTATGATAATGTAAAAACATATCGACTTGAACAAAATTATCGCTCAACAAAAAATATTGTGGAAGCGGCTAATTCAATTATTGATAAAAATAAAACCAAATTAGATAAAGTAGTTTGGACAGCAAATGATTTTGGCCCAAAAATTAAAGTACATCGCAGTGTAACTGATGGTGAAGAAGGACGTTTTGTTGCAAGTGAAATTTTTGAGCAAAAGATGCGCAATCAAATGCTCAACGGACAATTTGCTATTCTTTACAGAACGAATGCGCAATCAAGAGCTATGGAAGATGCCTTGCGTAAAAGAGATATTCCTTATAGAATTTATGGAGGTTTGTCGTTTTACCAAAGAAAGGAAATTAAAGATGTAATTTGCTATTTACGATTAGTGATAAATCCAAAAGATGAAGAAGCATTAATTCGTGTAATAAATTATCCTGCAAGAGGAATTGGTGACACAACAGTTGAAAAATTGACAGTTGCTGCAAATCATTACAAACGTTCCATTTTTGAAGTTATGGAACATATTGATAAAATTGATTTGAAATTAAACTCAGGTACAAAAGCAAAATTGCAAGATTTTGTAACGATGATTAAGAGTTTTCAAGTCATTAATGAAAATCAAGATGCATTTTATTTAACCGATCATATTACAAAAAAGACAGGATTAGTTCAAGAATTAAAAAAAGACGGAACTCCAGAAGGTATTGCTCGAATCGAAAATATTGAGGTTTTAATGGGTGGAATCAAGGATTTCATCGAAGGTCAAAAAGAAGTTGATGGTGCTCGAGGTGCTTTGTCAGAATTTCTTGAAGACGTGGCACTTGCAACCGATTTAGATAAAGATACTGGCGATGATGATAGAGTAGCACTGATGACAATTCACTTGGCAAAAGGATTAGAATTTCCTTATGTTTTTGTAGTTGGAATGGAAGAAGATTTATTTCCAAGTGCCATGAGTTTGAACACAAGAAGCGAACTTGAAGAAGAACGTCGTTTGTTTTATGTGGCCTTAACTCGTGCTGAACACCAAGCCTATTTGACTTATGCACAATCACGTTATCGTTGGGGAAAACTTACTGATAGCGAACCTTCACGTTTTATTGAAGAAATTAAAGAAGAGTTTTTAGAATATGTAAATCCAATAGATAATGGAGGTTATCGATACAAACCAATGATGGATATTGATATTTTTGGTGATATTGATAAATCAAAATTGCGTTTGGCAAAACCTGTTGCAGGAACGCCACCAAAACGATATGGAGAAGAACCAGTTTCATCAGCAAATATTAGAAAACTCAAACCAGTTTCTGGTAACGCTCCAAGTAATTCCAATGCCAATTTATTTGACAGTAAATTAATAGCAGGAAATATTGTAATGCACGAACGATTTGGAAAAGGCGAAGTTATTAACCTTGAAGGTGTTGGTGCTGATAAAAAAGCAGAAATCCGTTTTGAAGTTGGAGGAATAAAAAAATTATTGCTGCGTTTTGCAAAATTGGATGTAATTGGATAGTTTAAATTGTTCAATGTTGCTTAAAATGGTTTAATTTCGTAAGCAACAACTTTAAACTCTTGAACTCTTTTAAATTTTAAACAAGAAAACATGGCACAATTCATCAAAATATACGAAGACAATCCTAACGAATCGGCTATAAAAAAAGTAGTTGAAGTACTAAAAAATGGCGGATTGATTATTTATCCAACGGATACTGTTTATGGTTTAGGTTGTGATATCACAAATCTGAAAGCTGTTGAAAAAGTAGCCAAATTAAAAGGAATAAAACTTGAAAAAGCTAATTTATCCTTTATATGCTATGATTTAAGTCACATTTCAGATTATGTGAAACAAATTGATACATCGACATTTAAACTTTTAAAAAGAGCTTTACCTGGCGCATATACTTTTATTTTGCCAGGAAATAATGATTTGCCTAAAGTGTTCAAAAATAAAAAAACTGTTGGTATTCGTGTTCCTGATAATTCCATTATAAGAGCTATTGTAAAAGAACTTGGAAACCCAATCATTTCAACTTCCATTCACGATGATGATGAAATTGTAGAATATTCAACTGATCCTGAATTAATTTTTGAAAAATGGCAAAATCTAGTTGACGTAGTCATTGATGGAGGTTATGGTTTTAATATTCCATCAACCATAATCGATTTATCTGGTTATGAACCAGAAGTTATCCGTGAAGGTAAAGGAAGTTTGGATATTTTGTAATTCTTTTCACTAAGCTTTTTTTACTATTCACTAATTTAAATTTTATTACTATTGTCATTTTATTGACTTTTGAAATGAATTTAAAATTTAATATTATGAAATCTTTTCAGAAGTTTTTGTTTTTGGGATTATTACCTTTAATAATTATTACTTTTATCATTGTTTTTAGAGGCAATCTTTCAGATTTATCTAACATGAGGGTAAACTATTTTACAGCAAGTTTTTTTTTAAATATTTCTTTTTGTAGTGTTTATGTTTTCGAAAAAATAAATAAAAGTTTTTATAAGAAAACATTAATTTCAATTCTAATATTGGTAATATTAACGTCTATTTCAATTCTTTATTTTCAATATTTTTATTTTAAAAGAGGTATTGTAACATTTTCATTTACCACTTGGTTTTTTCAAATTTTATTAAATATTGCTATTTTTCTTTTTTATGTTTTTATTCTTGACGTAAGTAAAAAGATGACTAAAAGATTTGATTTAGTTTTTCAAGAAAAACTTACTTTTTATATCAAATTTGTTCTTTTGCTTTCTGTAACAATGACGCTCTTTTTAATACTTTTTTATATTTTCGACTATATTAATATTTATAGTTTTGAAGTTGCATTAATAAAGTTATTTACAAAGTTTTTTTCGTTTTCATTAATTGTAAATACAATATCAATAATTTCAGTTTATCTTTTAAGTCAAATCAAATTTATTAGACATAACTTTTTTTTACTTATATTTTTGACTTCAATTCTATCATTTCCCTCGCTTTTTGCACTTGGATTTCCAAAATTGAATTATTTTTTAGGATATGTTGGTTCATTTTATGTTCTTCAATTATTTTCTCCTACAGTAATAATTTCAATTTTGTTTTACAGAATAGATCAACGAAATAAAAAAAATAGATTAATTGAACTTCAAAACTTAAACATCAAAAAAAATTCAGAATATCTACAACTTAAGCAACAAGTTAATCCACATTTTCTCTTTAACAATTTGAATACTTTGATTTCTTTCATAGAAATTAACCCCAAAAAAGCCATCGAGTTTGGACATCATTTATCAAATACCTATAGACATTATCTAAAATATCAAGAGGAAGATTTTGTTTTATTATCTGATGAAATAAGTTTTATAAAAGAATATTTAGAAATTTATAAAGCTAAATTTGAAAATGGATTTTCATTTAAAATTAATGTTGAATCGTATAATTATCAATATATTCTATCTTTATCATTACAAGAAATTATAGATAATATATTTAAACATAATAGTTTAGACGAAATAAATTCTATTGAAATTTCAATTTTTATTTTGGATGATAATTTATGTATTTCTAATTCTATCACTTTTAAAAACTCCTTATCAACTACAAAATTAGGTTTAGAAAATATAAATAATAGGTATCTTTTGTTAACAGATAAAAATATTAAAGTAACATCATCTCAAGGTAATTTTCAAGTAGCAATTCCTATTTTAAATTTAGAAAGATAATGACAGCGGTAATAATTGAAGATGAAATTCCTGCAGCAAATCGTTTGCAAAAATTATTAATTTCTAAAGAGTTTGAAGTTTTAACAACTCTTCATTCAGTAAAAAATGCTATTCAATGGTTTAAAGAAAATAATCATCCAGATTGTGTTTTTGTAGATATAAAATTAAGAGATGGAAATTGTTTTGAAATTTTAGATAAAATCACTCTTAAGTCAAAAATTATATTTACAACCGCTTATAATGAATTCGCATTAAATGCATTTAATTATAATTCAGTTGATTATCTTTTAAAACCAATTGATGAAGAAAAATTAGATAAACTAATTTTAAAAATAGAAACGTTAAGAATTGGTTTTCAACATGAATTTAGTTGGAAGGATTTTGAACAAAACGATTATCAAAAAATAAAAAACTCGTTTTTAGTTTCATCGGGTTCATTGTTAAAAAAGATTAATGATTTAGATATTATTTGTTTTTATAGCGATAACAATTCAACGTTTTTATTAAATAATGTAAATCGAAGTTTTATTGTAAATAAATCTTTAGAAAAACTTGAAGAAGAATTAAATCCAAATTTATTTTTTAGAATAAACAGAAAATTTATTATTAATAAGAGTTATATTCAAAATGTGAAAAATGAATATCAAAAACAAATATTTCTATCAATAAAAACTGATTTTGAATTCATTATAAGTAAATTAAAAGTTAAAGCATTTCTGGATTGGTATAAAAAATAAACGCCTCGATTTCTCAAGGCGTTTTATATCTAAAATCTAATATCTAAAATCAAATATTAAATTACTGTTTCTTCATTTCTTTTTCAATCATTTCGTAGAACTCGTCAATTTTAGGTAAAACAACGATTCTAGTTCTTCTGTTTGTAGCTCTATTTTCAGCGGTGTTGTTACTTACTAATGGAATAAATTCTCCACGTCCAGCAGCAATCAATTGTGATGGTTTTACTCCTAATTCTTTAGTCAAAACTCTAACAATAGCAGTTGAACGTTTCACACTCAAATCCCAGTTGTCAAGTAAAATTGCATTTCCAGTAAAAGGAACATTATCTGTGTGTCCTTCAACCATACACTCAAATGTTGGTTTGTCATTGATTACTTTTGCAACTTTAGCTAAAACTTCTTTTGCTCTGTCACTTACAACGTAACTTCCACTTTTAAATAATAATTTATCAGCAATAGAAATAAAAACTACACCTTTTTCAACATTTACTTCAATATCTGGATCAGAAATTCCTACTGAACTTTTTAAACTTGTAACCAAAGCCAACGTAACACTGTCTTTTTTGGTCAAAGCATCTTGCATTCTTGAAATTTTCAAATCTTTTTCTTTGATAGTTTCTAATGCTTTTTCAATATTTTGTGCACCTTGAGTTGTTAATGTCGTCATGTTTCCAACATTATTAATCAACTCCGAATTGTTTTTCTTTAAATATTCGTTTTGTTTTTCAAGTGCTTCTCTTTCTGTTAAGCACATATTCAATTTTACCGTAGTAGAATTTAATAAATCTTGACATTCTTTATTTTTTTGCTCTAATTCGGCAATTTTCTTTTTTGTTCCGCACGATGTTAATGTCAATGCAGCTAATGAAAACATAAAAATTACTTTTTTCATAATTGATTTGATTTTTGATATTGCAAAATTACAATTTCTTGATTGTTTAAACGAAGATTTACTATAAAGTATTGTTAATTATTGTTCAAAAACCTTGCCGCCTTTAACAAAATAATTGTAAACGATACTTTTTGTTTGAAAATAATTTTCTTTTTGAGAAGCATTTCTTTTCTTTAAATTTCTAGAAATCAAATGATAAAAATGAAAATGTGACTTTAAAATTGCAAAAAAATGTTTGAATTTTCCTTGAAATATAAATTTGATTCCAGCAATTCCGTCTAAAACTAATCGCATGAAAAGTATTGGAAACAATTTATTTTTTGGTAAATTTTTCAAAAGCATCAACAAAGAATTTCTAAAATTTAAAAATGTCTTCTTAGGGTTTCCCTCGTTTAAAGTAGCACCGCCAACATGATAAACTATTGATTCTGATATGTATTTTGCTTTGAAACCTAAATTAAATGCTCTCCAACACAAATCAATTTCTTCTTGATGTGCAAAGAAATCACCATCAAATCCGTTCAGTTTTCTGTAAACGTCTTTTCTAATAAAAAAACACGCACCACTTGCCCAGAATATTTCTATTTCATCATCATATTGGTGATTGTCTTTCTCAATAGTTTCAAAAACCCTTCCTCTACAAAATGGATAACCATATTTATCAATAAATCCACCAGCTGCACCAGCATATTCAAAGTATTCTTTATTTTTAAAATCTAGAATTTTCGGTTGTATGATGGCAATATTATTTTCGTTTTCAAATAGCGATAGAATAGGTGTAAGCCAATTTTTAGTTACTTCAACATCGGAATTTAAAAGACAATAATATTCTTCCTCAACTTGTTGTAAAGCAATGTTATAGCCATTTGCAAAACCATAATTTCCATTGTTTTGAATAATTTTTACAGTCGGATAATTATCTTTTACAAATTGAACCGAAGCATCAGTTGAAGCATTATCTGCAACATAAACTTGGGCTTCATCTGAAAAGGAAACAATTGATGGCAAAAACTGTTCCAACAATTTTACACCATTCCAATTCAAAATTACTACGGCTATTTTTTTATGGTTAATCATTGATAAAATTTGTATTTCAAATTCAATGCTTTATGAATGTCATCAAATGAGGTCTTTTTTTCAACTAATTTTAGAAATTCTTGAATTTTTTTTGTTGCTTTTGAATTAGGATATTTTTTTACAAAATCATCATATACTTCTATGTACTCTGGATAGATTAGACCTGTTTCTTCTTCATAAGTTGGAGTGTTTTCTAAACCAAAAATAAAATCAGTAAGATAGTTGTTATAAATATCTTTAGCTTCATCTACCAATTTACTATTTGGATGTTTTGTTAAAAATTGTTCCCAAGAAGCAACTCTTCTTCCTACTTCATCAAAACTTACTACAAAACCTGCATCTGCTGAATAAAGTTCCTTTTCATCTTTAGCAATTAAATCTAAAAAATCTTGATAATCTTGAGAAACCTTTCCTTTAAACATTGTAGGATAGTGACTTGGAATGCTTCTAAATTCGGTATAACCTTCACCAACATACCAAAATTCGATTGCTACTTTTTTTAATTGGTTTGTAATTCTTTTATAATCAGCATTTAAAACATAATCTTCTTGTTCTTCATTGTATTGATTGACATAATTTGAAAGCAATGTATCATTAGATGTACTCATATTATAAATATACTTTTTTCTAATAGTATGATATTCTTCATACAACTCATTGTTTTTTATACTTGAATTAGTTTCATTTAGTTTTTTAGTGTAATCGTTTTTTAAATACTCTAAGGCAATGCAATAATCATCAATTGTATTAGTTTCACTGAAAGTTGTATCAATGACTTCTAAAGTTTCACTAATTAAAACTTTGCTTGAGTCATTTACTTTTGTTTCAACAGAAGTTTCATTTTTCTTTTCTTTTTCACAAGAAAAAAAACAAAATAAAATACAAAGAACTAGAAGAATTTTTTTCATTATTTAGTATAGCTTGGTAATTCTTTTAAAAAAATATATTTCTCGTTATCGAAATCCATCTGGCAAAAATAATGATTTAAACCATTAGTAACCATAAGATATTTAGCATTTAAAACTAAATTATAACGCGCAATTTGGTCGAAAGTTTGTTGTGATATTTTTACTTCAGGTGCTTTACATTCAATTAATAAAAATAATTCACCATTAGGTTGATAAACTACAATATCGTAACGTTTGTTTAAGTCGTTGATTTTTATAAGTTTTTCAACGTTAATATATGATTTTGGATATTTTTTTTCTTGCAATAAAAACTGAACTACATGCTGACGAACCCATTCTTCAGGAGTGAGAATGATAAATTTTTTCCTAATTTCATCGAAGATAGCTACTTTATTTTCACTATTTTTGAACCGAAACGTAAAAGTTGGAAAATTGAGTTTTTGCAAAATTTGTTGTTTATAGTTTATTGTTAATTGTTTTTAGTTGTATGGCAAAAATAGAAAAATTTGAAGATTTAGAAATTTGGAATAAGTCAAGAGAGATTTGTATTGACATTGAACATTTGTTTGAGACCACAAATTTAGGTAAAAGATATTCATTAAAAGATCAAATGGATAGAAGTTCTGGTTCGATTATGGATAATATTGCTGAAGGTTTTGAAAGAAATGGAAATAGAGAATTTATAAATTTTTTAAGTTTTTCAAAAGGTTCTTGTGGCGAATTAAAATCTCAATTGTATAGATCTTTAGATAAAAAGTTGATTTCTCAAAATGAATTTGAAAATGTTTCTTTAAAAGTGGAATTAGTAAAAAACAAAATTGGAGCTTTTATGAAATATTTAAACAATTGTGAAATGAAAGGTTTGAAATTCAATAACAATAAACAATAAGCTACAAACTATAAATAATGGATGAAGTAGTAAAAATTATCAACGATATTAAGGCAGGAAACATTAAACCTATTTATTTTTTTATGGGTGATGAACCTTATTATATTGATAAATTGACAGAATATATCGAGCAAAATGTTTTACAAGAACACGAACGTGATTTTAACCAAACGATTCTTTATGGTCGAGATGTAACCGTTGAGGATATTATTGGTAATGCAAAACGATTTCCGATGATGGCTGATAGACAAGTTGTTATTGTTAGAGAAGCACAAGAATTATCAAGAACTATTGACAAAATTGAAAGTTATGTCGAAAATCCTCAACCTACTACCGTTTTAGTTTTTGCCTATAAATATAAAACACTCGATAAACGTAAAAAAGTGACTAAACTCTTGGACAAGCATGGAGTAGTTTTTGAGAGCAAAAAAATGTATGACAATCAAGTGGGTACATGGATTTCAAGAGTTTTGCAAGGAAAAGGTTATGCAATTGAGCCAAAAGCAAACGCAATGTTAGTTGAATTTCTTGGAAACGATTTGAGTAGGATTAGTAATGAATTGAACAAACTTCAAATCATTTTACCTAAAGGACATACTATAAATCCTAAAGATATTGAAGAAAATATAGGTTTTAGTAAAGACTTCAATGTATTTGAATTACAAAATGCTTTAGGTTCAAAAAATCAATTGAAAGCGTATCAAATTGCTCAATATTTTGCTGATAATCCAAAGGATAATCCAATGGTTGTTACGACAAGTTTAGTATTTAGTTTTTTTGTTAAACTTTTAAAATATCATGGTTTAAAGGATAAAAATCCAAAAAATGTAGCTTCTGTTCTTGGTGTAAGTCCATTTTTTTTGAAGGATTATGATGTAGCTTTGAAGAATTATCCAATGAAGAAAGTAAGTTCAATTGTTGCAACTTTGAGAGATATTGATGTAAAAAGTAAAGGAGTTGGTGCAAACGCATTATCAACGCACGACTTATTAAAAGAAATGTTAGTTAAAATTTTTAGTTAGAATAATAAATAAATAGAATTATGGGAATGAATAAAAACACAGTTTTTGGTTGGGCAACATTAATTATGATTGTAATGGGCTTGATTTTAATTGCACTTGGAGCATTTAGATATGATGAAACTGCGGGTTGGGGTTTTGCTGCAACAGGAGTTGGATTTTTAGCAAATGCTTGGGTTTTTAATGCTTTGAAAGGAAGAGTTTAAAACAGAATAATAAAAGATATATGGATTTAAATATTTTTATGCTTGCAATAATTGCGGCTAATGTAATTTTCAGTTTAAAAGGATTTGACGATGTGTCTTTTTTTAGAAAATATGAATTTCATGTAGGAAGTATTCGTTCTGGTGAGCAAATTAGAATGATTACATCTGGATTTTTACATGTTGATATTCCTCATCTGGCTTTTAATATGTTGACATTGTATTTTTTTGCACCAATTGTTTATGGTTATCTGGGAAATCTTACTTTTTTGTTAATTTATATAGGTAGCTTAATTTTTGGAAGTTTACTGACTATGATGTTTCACAAAGATGAATATAGTTATCGAGCTGTTGGAGCTTCTGGAGCAGTTACAGGAATTTTATATTCAGCTATTTTACTTGAACCCAACATGAGTTTATACTTGTTTTTTATTCCAATACCAATTCCTGCTTATCTTTTTGGAATTGGATATTTATTATATTCAATTTATGGAATGAAAGCAAAAAATGATAACATTGGACATACGGCTCATTTTGGCGGAGCGATTGGTGGATATGTTATAACATTGTTAAAAGTTCCATCTATGTTTACAGATAATTTATTGATGGTTATTTTGTTAGCCGTTCCAATAATTATTTTATTTATAATGGCTAAACAGGGAAAATTATAATTGGCACAACTTTTGAAATTATAAATAAAACTAAACAATAGAAATCATGAAGAAAGCAGTATTAATTTTATTTACATTATTTGTAACAATGACACAAGCGCAAGAGCAAAAACAAATTCCACAAGTTTCTGTAAGTGGAGAAGGAAAAATTAAAGTAAAACCAGATCAAGTTGAAATTAACTTTGGTGTTGAAAATTTAGGTAAAGATGCTAAAGAAGTAAAAAAACTAAATGATGAAAATGTCGATAAAGTGGTTAAGTTCATCAAGAAATTTGGAATTGCATCGACTGATTTTCAAACTACAAATGTGAGTTTGAATAGAAACTATGATTATGACAAAAAGAAATATAACTATCAAGCATCACAAAGTATTTGTATTTTATTGAAAGATATTACAAAGTATGATGAATTAATGATGGGATTAGTTGACAACGGAATCAATAACATTAGTCATGTTGAGTTCAAATCTTCAAAAATTGAAGAGCACAAAGCAGAAGCTAGAAAAGCTGCTATGAGAGATGCAAAAAAGAAAGCTGAAGACTATGTTTCAGTTTTGGGACAAAAAGTAGGGAAAGCACTTTTAATTACGGATAATCAGGTTAATTATTTTCCACCACAACCAATGTATAAAGCTGCTATGGCGGAAATGGCTGATGCTGGTGCGTCACAAGAAACTTTAGCAGTTGGTGAAATTGAAGTAAATGCTAATGTTTCAGTTAGTTTTATATTAGAATAATAATCAAACTTATATAGCAAAAAAAAAGTCTAGAAATTTCTAGACTTTTTTTGTTAGGATTAACTTCGTTTATTTGGAAAAGATTCACTTTGAAAACAGTTCAAAATTAAAAAAACGCTCAAGAAATCTTGGCGTTTTTTTAATTTCGAATTATTCATTCGTGGGGAGAGCAGGATTCGAACCTGCGAAGTTTTCACAGCAGATTTACAGTCTGCCCTCGTTGGCCGCTTGAGTATCTCCCCATTCGCTTAACGAGGTTGCAAATATAAAAACACTTTTGATGTTTGCAAACTAATTTTAAATATTATTTTCTAATAAATTTTAATCTTTTGGGAATGAATGGAATAAAATTCTTGTTTTTAAAAGATTTTTACATTTCAAATTATAATTTCCTTATTTTTTCTCCAAAAGTTCCATTATTTTAGCTCTTAGTTGTTCGCCTCTCAAATCTTTTGCAACTATTTTACCATTCGAATCGAGAATGTAAGTTTGAGGAATTGACTCTATATGATATAATTTAGCAATTGGATCTTGCCAACCTTTTATGTTTGACATTTGAGTCCAAGTAATTTTATCTTTAACTATCGCTTCTTTCCACTTGTTTAAATCTTGATCTAATGAAACACCAACAATGTTTAAACCTTTTGAATGAAATTCATTGTATAAAGCTACAACACTTGGATTTTCTCTTCGGCATGGACCACACCAAGAAGCCCAAAAATCAATAATGGTTACTTTTCCTAAGCTTTCTTTTAATGAAATTGTTTTACCTTCAGGTGATTTAGCAGAAAAATCTGGAGCAATAGCATTAATATTTAAATTACTTTTTGCTTTATTTTGTGTTTCAATTTGAGTAATTAAATCTTTTACTTTTTTTCCTTGTTTTGTGTTTTTTACAGTTTCAGAAAAACTATTATAAATTTTTGTCACTCTTGAAAAATCTTGATTTGGATTCGCTACAAGACTTTCTAAAATTAAAGCAGCAACAAAAGAGTTTGGGTTATTTTCAGCGTAATTTATGAAAAGATTTGAATGTTCTGCTTGTAATGCATCGTACTCGTTTTTAATTCTAACTAGTGTAGATTCGTCTTTTTCTTCGGATGCTTTTTGATACAAACTCATATTTTTGGTTTGAAAAGCATTAATTTTTTCAGAAATTACTTTTGATGAGTTGACAATTTTTTGCATTTCATCATTGTTAAATGTACCAATTACTTTTGCGCTATTGTTTACGGCATCTTTTGTAATATCAACTGAAACAATTCCTTTTTCAACAATAAATGGAATTCCATTAATGTCTTTGTGAAACAACACACATAATCTTGGCTCACTTGTTTTAATTGTAAATTCAAATTTTCCGTTCTTGATTATAGTTGAATCTAAAGTTCTGAGTTCTTGTTTGTCATTGCTTTCCTTTAAATAAATATAGTCTCCATTATTTAATCCTTTTACAGAACCTTTGACGATGCAATCATCAATAATGATTTTACTGAATGAAACTAGAGAAAAAAAGAGTAATAATGTTAAAAGTAGATTTTTCATAATGTTTAATTTATATACAAACGTATTTATAAATAATTAATTGCAAGTAATTTTAAATAAAAAAATCTCCTAAAGAAGGAGATTTAATATTTTTAATATGAAGTAAATTATTTAACGCCTAAAAGTTCTTTTACTTTAGCTTTTAATTCATTACCTCTTAAATCTTTTGCTACTATTGTACCATTTGCATCAAGTAAAAAAGTAGTTGGAATTTGTTCTACTTTATATGTTTTAGTTATAGTTTCTAATTCCCATTTTTTCAAATTAGACATTTGCGGCCACGTAATTTTATCTTTTGCAATGGCATCTTTCCATGCTGCTAAATCTTCATCTAATGAAAAACCAACAATATTTAAACCTTTTGAATGTAGCTCATTATATAATGCAACTACGTTTGGATTTTCTGCTCTACATGGTTTGCACCAAGAAGCCCAAAAATCGATAATTGTTACTTTTCCTAAATTTTCATTTAAAGAAATTGATTTACCATCAGGTGTTTTTGCCGAAAAATTTGGAGCTTTTTTTCCAACTGCAACTTCATTTGAATTTTTAATACCTTTCAATTCATCAAGTTTCGTTTTAACTTTTTTACCTGGTTTCGTTTTCTTTAAATTATCTTCAAGATTGTTATACATTTTCTCCACTTTTTTCACGTCAACATCAGGTGAGCGAAACATTCCGTCGATAATATAAACAGAAATGAATGATTTTGGATTATTTTCAGCATAATTAATAAAGAAATCAGGATATCTTTTTTGAATATCTTTAAATTCTTTTGTCATTTTATTTAAAGTAACGGTATCATTACTTTTTTGAGCAGCTTCAATTGCAGATTTGTTTTTATTTTGAAAAGTTTCCATTGCTTTTTGAATACTTTTTTGCTCTTTTTTAATGTTGATATTGAATTTATAAAATTCATCATTATTGTAAGTTCCAGAAACTTTTGATGCTTGAACACTATCTTTATAAACTTCAACTTCAATATCTCCATGTTCAGCAATAAAAGGGATTGCTCCATTTTGACTAGGAAAAACTAATGAATATATACTTGGCTCAGTTATTTTCCCTGAAATTTCAAATTGTTCATTTTGAACTTTTACAGTATCAAGAGAAATTGTATTCATACCTGATTCATCAATTGTTTGAAGAATTACAAGTTTTCCATTTTCAATGCCTTTTGCAGATCCGCTCACAAAAAACTCACCATCTTTTGCTTTACCACAAGAGAATAATAAAATAGATAAGGATGCAAACAATGCTAATTTTTTCATTTTTATGTTTATTAAATAATTCGTGCAAAAGTATTCAAATTTTAACAATATCAAATCACTTTTAAGATATGTTTTTTAAATGTTATACTTATAAATTAACTTAATGTTCATGTTTTATCATTATATTATTAATAACTTTGTATGTTAATTTTTTAAAAAATGTATAAAAAACTGCTTCTCCCAATTGTTTTTTTTTGTAGCTTTTCAATGAATGCTCAGATTTTCATAAATGAACTTGATTGCGATACACCAAGTACAGATGATAAAGAGTTTATAGAGTTAAAATCGTCAACTGCTTTTTTTCCACTTGATGGCTACGTTTTAGTTTTGTATAACGGAACAGGTTCGCAAATTAATTTAAGTTATTATGTCATCGATTTAGATGGTTATACAACAGATGTTAATGGAATTTTTACTATCGGAAATCAACTGGTTTCACCCGTTCCTGATAAATTTTTGCCTGAAAGTATTTTTCAAAATGGTCCAGATGGAGTTGCTCTATATTTAGGTAGTTCCTCAGATTTTCCTAACAATACTTTAGCCACTAATGTTAATCTAGTTAATGCGATAGTTTACGGAACAGCCGATCCTGATGCTACGAGTTTGATGTCTATTTTAGGCGTAACTACGCAACTTAATGAAAGTGCTGGAACAGGTGGAAGTACGGTAAATTCTATACAAAGGAAAAATGATGGAACTTATGAAAGTAAAACACCAACACCAGGCGCAAATAATGATGGAACTGGATTTATTTATAATGGAATTACAATAACAGTTTCAACAAATTCTACAACAGAAGTTGGATCTTTCAATGTTACTTTTACTACTCAAACCAATGTAACATCTGATTTGAATTTTAATTTTTCCTTAAATAATAGTACATTCAATACATCAGATTTTACAGGAAATACCTCTGTTTTTATACCAACAGGCTCAAATACTTTTAATACAACTATTACTCTTGTTGATGATGTTTTAGATGAAGGAGATGAATTAGCAAAAGTAAAATTTGGAGTTCTTCCTTCTCAATACAACAGATTAAATGATGAAATTGAAGTTAGAGTCATTGATAATGATTTCTATACATTGCCATTTGGAACACCTTTAAATCCTACTTATGGTTTAGTTTCTAGCACAGCGCCAACAGGATATTATGCTTCAATTGAAGGACTTTCAGGTGCAGCTTTAAAACAAGGTTTACAAGATATTATTGCAAATCCTTCTGTAGTACGAGCACACAATTATGGTGATATTGTTGATATTTTAAAAGTGGCTGATCAAAATCCATTAAATAGTAATCAAGTTTGGTTGATGTATGTAGAATCTCCAAAGGCCAAATTTGATTTTCAAACTTCTAGTAACAATACAGGAAAGTGGAATAGAGAACATATTTATCCTCAATCACGAGGTGGTTTCACTGATGGAACTTCTGAAGTGGCAGATGGAATAGGAGTTTGGCTACCAACAAACGCAAATGATATTATTGCTGGACATGCAGATGCACATCATATTCGAGCAGAAGATGGTCCAGAAAATAGTATTAGAAATAATAAAGATTATGGTTTGACAGGATACAATGGTCCAAGCGGAAATCAAAGCTCTTGGAAAGGAGATGTTGCTCGTGCTGTTTTTTATATGGCTGTTCGTTATAATGCTTTGAGTGTTGTAAATGGCGATATTCCTGATTCAACTGTTGGTCAATTAGGAGATTTAGCATCTTTATTATCATGGAATACTTTAGATCCAAAAGATGATTTTGAGATGAATAGAAATAATTACATTTATACTTGGCAATATAACCGAAATCCTTTTATTGATTATCCAAATTTGGCTGATTATATTTGGGGTGCAAATGCAGGTCAACCTTGGTTTTCTAACCTTTCAAATTCAAGTTTTGAAGATATTAAAGTTGTTATTTATCCAAATCCTAGTAAAGGAGAAATTACAATTTCTGGATTAGATTCTGAGTATTCGGTTGAAGTTTATAATAGTTTAGGTTCAAAAATATATGAATCAAAATTTGTTGGAATTAACCAAATCCAAACTAATTGGTCAAGTGGAATTTACTTTGCTAAAATAACTTCCGATTCAAAATCTGTTACAAAGAAAATAGTTGTAGAGTAATAAAGTTTTGTATTAACATAAGTATGTTTAAAACGTTTTCCTAATTGGTGAAAATTTTCTTTTATTTTCCTAATTCATTTAATCTATTTGAATAATAAAAAAAGACCGTCATTACCGACGGTCTTTTATAATTTAAATAATTAAATATTATCTTTTAATTACTTTAACAATTTTAGATTTTCCATCCGAAGTTACTTTAACTAAATAAGTTGCAGTAGGTAAAGATGATAAATCAATTTGAATTTCAGTGCTATTTGTATTTCTTGTAAAAATAGCTTGTCCTAATAAGTTTGTAACACTTACTTCTGAAATCACTTCACTGTATTTAATATTTAAAATATCGGAAGTTGGATTTGGATAGTAACTGAAATTTAGGTTATTGAAACCTTCTGTTCCTAATTCAACTGTAATTGTAACTGCAAGTGGTGTACTAGAACAAGTTCCTGAAACAGATACAGCATAATAAGTTGATCCTGTTGTAACTACAGTAGTTGGATCTAGAGCATTGATTCCAGCTAAAGCATCTGCTGAAGAGCCGTACCAAATTACATTAGTTGGACTAACAACAATATCGGCAATAGTAGCATCATTAGTATTCGTTACTGAAAGAGTTTGCGTACTATTTCCTGTTGGAGTAGCAACAGAATTAATTGTCAAATTCAAAATCTCAGTTGAACAACCTGAAACAAAGTTATAAGTACCAGAAGTTGTGTAAGTTGTTCCATTCACAGCCCAAGTATACGAATTACAAGCAGCAACATCAGTTGTATTAGTTGTATTTGGTGTAATTGTTAAGTTCAGAACCTCAGTAGTACAACCTGAAACGAAGTTATAAGTTCCAGAAGTAGTATACGTAGTTCCGTTTACAGTCCAAGTATACGAATCACAAGCTGAAGCTGTAGTCGTATTAGTTGTACTTGGTGTGATAGTTAAATTTAAAACTTCAGTAGTACAACCCGAAACAAAGTTATATGTTCCAGAAGTAGTGTAAGTTGTTCCATTTACAGCCCAAGTATACGAATCACAAACTGAAACATCAGTTGTATTTGTTGTGCTTGGTGTGATTAATACATTAACTGCTAATCTGATACTTTCACAACCATTTAAAGTTTGAGAAACATAGTAAGTAGTTCCATTAGTTAAAACATCAGTTGCATTTAATGCAGTTCCACCAGTTGGAGCAACAAACCATTGAATAGCTGTTCCAGTTGCTTGTAAGTCATTTACAGTTGCAGCATCACAGAATGATTGAGTTGCATTGACAGTTGGTTGCGGAGTTGTAGCAAAGTAAGTTACATCTACCGAATCAAAAGCTGAACAAGTTCCGTTAGTTGCTGTAAGTGTATATGTACCAGCAGAAGAAACCGAAACGCTTAATTGATTATTCGCACCTACGATTGTTCCTCCATTGCTTGCTGTCCATTGTAAAGTTGGAGTAGCAGAAGCAACAAAATTACTAAAAGTAACAGTTGCAGCACCAAAAGAATTATCAAGAGTAAATACATTAAAACCAAATGTTTGACCAGCAGTAACCGGAACTGTCATTGTTCCTGATTGTGTACTAGAACCAGAAGTATTATATCCCGTAAGGACTGTAGGAGTTCCATTGATTAAAATTCTTGGTCTGTCCCAATTAGCACCATCAGCACTATT
>NZ_JAIXUB010000029.1 GCF_027484205.1 Flavobacterium sp. | reverse complement strand
TTCTGAACCAATTTCTGTTACAAGATCAGCAATTACAGCTACATCTGTAACTTTGGGATGGACTAATACAAATGCAGCAACTGAATGGCAAGTTCTTGCACTTCCTTGTGGAAGTCCTACGCCAACAGCATCAGCTACAGGATGGGTTACTACAACAACAAATCCATTTGTTTTAAACACTTTACTTCCAGATACTTGTTATGATTTCTATGTAAGAGCAGTTTGTAGTACAACTGATATTAGTGATTGGACATCAGCAGTATCAGCTACAACACTACAAGTTCCACCTGCATGTGGTGGAACATTTTCTGATACTGGAGGATCTTCTGGGAATTATACAAATAATTCAAACGTAATTACAACAATATGTCCAACAATTCCAGGTGAAGTTGTAACAGTAACTTTTACAAGTTTCAATACACAAGCAACCGCTGATGGATTATACATTTTCAATGGAAATTCAATAACAGCTCCATTAATGTCTAGTGGTAATCCTGGTGGTACTGTACCTGGTGCAGTTCCAGGCGCATATTGGGGAACCGCAAATCCGGGTTCTTTTACTTCGACAAGTGCAGATGGTTGTTTAACTTTTAGATTTAGAAGTGGAGCAGCTACTAATGCAGCTGGATGGACGTCTAATGTAACATGTGGACCGCCTCCACCATGTCCTCAACCACAATCTTTATTAACTTCAACGGTAACTTATAATTCAGTAACTTTATCATGGACAGAGAATGGAACAGCAACAGCTTGGCAAGTACTTGCTCTACCATGTGGCTCTCCAGTCCCAACAGCTAGTGCAACAGGATGGGTTTCAGCTCCAACAAATCCATTTGTTTTAAGTGGCTTGTCTTCAGAAACTTGTTATGATATCTATGTAAGAAGTGAATGTTCCGTGTCCGAATTAAGTACTTGGATTGGACCAAGAACCATTACAACATTAATCGCGCCTCCTTTATGTGGTGGACCATTTGTTGATAATGGTGGAACATTTGGACTTTATTTAAACAATAGTGATGTTACCTATACTGTTTGTCCAGTAAATGCTGGTGATCAAGTAACTGTTACTTTTACATCATTTAATTTACAAGCAACTGCAGATGGACTTTATGTTTTTGATGGAAATTCTATAGCTTCTGAGCAAATTTCTAGTGGTAATCCTGCTGGAACAGTACCAGGAGGTTTAGCAGGAGCATATTGGGGAACAACAATTCCTGAACCCTTTACTTCAACAAGCCCTGATGGTTGTTTAACTTTTAGATTTAGAAGCGGTGCTGCAACAAATGCTGATGGATGGGTTGCAAATGTTACTTGTAATCCTGCACCATCATGTTTGAGACCAAATAATGTTTCTGTTTCTGCAATTACAACGAATTCTGCATCTGTTGCATGGAACGAAACAGGTACCGCAACAACATGGCATGTTTTAATACTTCCTGTTGGAGCGCCAACACCGGACGCTACAACACCTGGATGGCAGACAGCAACTACAAATCCATATATTTATACACCTTTAAGCTCTGGAACACAATATAAAGTTTATGTTAGATCAGCATGTAGTTCATCTGATTTTAGTTTATGGTCAAATCCTAAAATATTTAATACCTTAATTAGTAATGATGAGTGTGCAACTGCAACAGTTGCTCCAGTAAATACAGATAGTAACTGCGGATTAGTTGTTGGTGGTACTGTAATAGGTGCCACAGCATCACCTCAAGCAAATTCTTGTGGTGGAACTGATGATGATGATGTTTGGTTTCAATTTACAGCAACAGCAACGGCACATACAGTAAGTTTACTTGATATTACAGGAAGTACGACTGATTTATTTCATGTTTTATACTCAGGAAGTTGTGGTACATTAACTCAAGTATATTGTAGTGATGCAAATACAAGTTTAGCAACAGCTCTTGTTGTAGGACAAACTTATTTTATTAGAGTTTACACCAACACAGCAACAGGCAATCAAACTTCTGTATTTAATCTATGTGTAGGTACAGTTCCTCCTCCAATATCTACAAATACGACAACATACAATACTTTCCAACTAGTTGAAGATGTATTATTAAATTCAACATGTGCAGCTGTTACAAATGTAACTTCCTCTACAGGTACCAATTTTGGGTCAACAAATGGTATTGGTTATTTCAATAAAAATGGTTCAGATTTTCCATTTGACGAAGGAGTTGTTTTAACAACAGGTAGCGTTGTTAATGTACCTGGACCAAATGACACAACACTAGGCGAAGGAACAACAGCTTGGACTGGTGATGCAGATTTAGAAGCAATAATCTTAGCTGCTACAGGTGCTGCTATGAATTCAAGAAATGCTTCAAAATTAGAATTTGATTTCACACCATTATCTGATTCTATCAGTTTTAGATTTATTTTTGCTTCTGAGGAATATGGTACTTTCCAATGTTCATTTTCAGATGCTTTTGCCTTCCTTCTAACTGATATTACTCCAGGTGTAACTCCTGTTACAACAAATTTAGCATTAATACCTGGTACGTCAACTCCAATTTCAGTTGTAACTATTAGAGATGCGTTGTATAATACAGGTTGTGCTTCAGTAAATCCAGAATACTTTGCAGCATTTTATGGAGCTGCAGGTGGTTTTGGTCCTTTTGCTGCACCAATTGATTATAATGGTGTAACCGTTCCTATGACGGCAGCCGCAACAGTTATTCCTGGTCATCAATATCATATTAAACTTGTGGTAGCAGATAGAAGTGATACTGCATACGATTCAGTAGTTTTTCTTGAAGGAGGAAGTTTTGATATTGGAAATGTAGAATTAGGCGATGACTTCTTAGAAGCAAATGGAACAGCTCTTTGTCCTGGTGATGCTTATATCATACAAAGTGATTTAGATGCTGATGATTACACTTTCCAATGGAGTAATGCGTCTGGTATAATTTCTGGACAAACAGGTCCAAACTTAACCATAACAGAAGAAGGAACCTATTCTGTATCTGCTAATTTCATCGGAACAACTTGTATTGCAAATGATTCAGTTACTATTGAATATTATGAAGGTTTCACAGCTGGAACTCCAGTTAATTTAACTGCATGTAACAACATGATGTATAATGAATTTGATTTAAGTCAAAATACTGCTAATGCTTTAGGAACTTTGAATGCATCTAATTATACAGTTACTTATCATGCAACATTAGAAGATGCTCAAGATGATGTTAATATTTTACCAACATTATATACTAACACTACTCCTAGTCTTCAAACTGTTTATGTTAGAGTAGAAAGTAATTTAACTGGATGTAATGTAATTAGTCCATTTAATTTGGTCGTTCAAGATTTAACTCCTCAATTTATTATAACACCAGATTTGACTTTCTGTGCAGGAACTACAGGAACTATTACCGTTACTCCTTTAAATTATAGTAATGCTGATGTAACATTCTCTTGGTCGTTAGACGGATCACCACTTCCTGACACCACAAGTTCTATAACAATAACGACAGCTGGAGTTTATGAAGTAGTTGTAAATAATTCAGGATGTATTGCTAGTGATTCTACTACTGCATCTATCACTCCTATTCCTGTTCCAGATGCACCAGCTAATGTTGTAGCTTGTGACAGTTATACTTTACCAGCATTAACAACAGGAAATTACTACACAGGTTCTAATGGAACTGGCACGATGTTAAGTGCAGGAAATACTATTTTACTTCC
>NZ_JAIXUB010000023.1 GCF_027484205.1 Flavobacterium sp. | reverse complement strand
GCTAACGAAACAGGAAAAACATTTGTACCTATTGAATTAGAGTTAGGTAAAAAACCTGTTAAACCAGGTGATGATTTAGCAAAAGCCTTTGGAATCAAAATCATCTATTTTGATTTAGACAAATCATTCATCCGTCCAGATGCAGCTTTAGAATTAGCAAAAATCTTAGACGTAATGGAACAAAACCCAACTATGGAAATCGATGTACGTTCACACACAGATTGTCGTCAAACAGCAGCATACAACGCAGCATTGTCAGACAGAAGAGCTAAATCGACCATGGCATGGTTAATCTCAAAAGGTATCGCTAAAAACAGATTAACAGGAAAAGGATATGGCGAATCACAACTAGTAAACAATTGCGGTTGCGAACCAACTAACCAATCTAACTGTAGCGAAGAACAACACCAAGCTAACAGAAGATCAGAATTTATTATTACGAAATTGTAGATTAATTAATATACAATTATTTAAACCCTAGGAACCATACATTAATTTGTGTGGTTCTTTTTTTATATAATATAGAGAAGATTATAAATTAGATAAGGAATAAGATTAGAAATAAATAAATAAATAAATAAATAAATAAATAAATAAATAAATAAATAAATGAATCAAATATGAATTAAAAAAGGCCTTCTCTCCTATTTCTAAATCAATCTACATCAATAACCATATCAATATATATTGATATGAGTATATTTAATATAAACGAATCTCAGCAATAGAACAACTCACTTAAATGAATTGAATAGTTATAACAAAGAATATTATAAAGTAGAGTATATAAACTTAAAATATATATTAAAGCACAATTAAAATTAAGCAAATAAAAAAGCCATTAACATTTGCTAATGGCTTTTTAAAATCAAACAAAACTATAAAAATCAATACTTTATTTTTTCATGAAAATGTTAGTGTAATATTTTTTTCCTGTTTCAGGATTAATTGAAATTGAAATACCAAAGTGAGTGTAATCTCCATCTAAATTAGCTTTATGTCCTGGACTATTTAGCCAAGCGTGAAGTGCAGCACTTGGTGTTGAAAAGTTATAAGCAATATTTTCTCCAACTTTCACAGCTCCTAAAACTTCGATTATGTTGTTAGCTCTTTGAGTAAAATAAGCATGACTCACAACATTATTTTCAATCATATATTCATTATGCTCTTCTGATTTATATGAAATATGATTGATAATTTGAAGTGGATTCATTCCTTGCGAAACTCTGTAATCGTTAATAACATCGGCTAAAGCTAACTCATCAGTAGTGTAATTGTATTCTGTAACAATTTTAGAATCTCCAGATAAATCATCAGAAGAATCAGATGAACATGACATCATAGTAAACACCAATACCATTGGCATAAATACTGAAAGTAATTTTGTTTTCATAAGTAGTAGGTTAAATTTTAAGATAGATGTGGGGCAAGTATCTTTAGGGTTAATATTGTAAGAACGTTTTTCTGATTTGGTTATACAATACTACTACTTTATCGTTTAAGTGTCAAATAAAATCGACAAAATGCATTAATTTTAAATTTATTAATATAAAATTCTTACATATTAAGGAGAAATTCTGTCGATTTTCCATAAAAAGCCATCTTGAAGTTGATATCTAATCCTATCATGAAGACGATTTGGACGACCTTGCCAAAACTCAACCTCTTGAGGTTTAATTAAAAAGCCACCCCAATTGTCTGGTCTGGGAATTTCTTTACCTTCATATTGATTTTCTAATTCTTTTAATCGATTTTCTAAAAAATCTCTGTCAGGAATGATTTGACTTTGTGGTGATGCCATTGCTCCTAGTTTACTTCCATCTGGTCGTGAATCAAAATAATTGTCTGAAACAGTAGCAGGTGTTTTTTCTGCAATTCCTTTAATGATTACTTGACGTTCAATACTTGGCCAAAAGAAAGAAAGACAAACGTGCGGATTACTAGCAATAGCTTTTCCTTTTTCAGAATCATAATTAGTGTAGAAAATAAATCCTTCTTCATTGAATTTTTTTAGAAGCACTACCCTACTTTTAGGAAATCCATCTAAACCAATTGTGGAAACAGTCATGGCATTGACTTCATCTACACCGCCAAAATCTTCGGTTTCATGAAACCATTTGTTGAATAGATTGATTGGATCTTCTGGAATATTGGTTTCTAAGAGTTCACTTTTATCGTAGGATTTTCTGTAATTGCCTAAATCTTTCATTGCACTAAATTGATTATTGTAGGTACAAAGTTACAGAGATTTTGCTCTTAAAACGGAAACAAATGTTAAAATGAATTACTAATTAGCCCTGATGCTTGAATTGTTTGAGCTCTTTTTATAGTGTTGACTGAGGTGTCACATTGAGCTTGTCGAAATGCACTCGAGGGCAACATTATAAAAAAGCGAGTTCAAGCAGCAGGAAAATGGATTGCAAGTAATGCCCAAGCCATTCGCTACATACTTCGACAAGCTCAGTATTACATTACTCCATTTCGATTTCTTTTCCATCATCGGCAAGAATCACGTTTTGGAAAATAGTTTGGGCTTCTTCTTTAAATAGATTTATATTGCCGTAGCGTGTAGAATAATGTCCGAGAATTAAATTACTTGCATTTGCTTTCAATGCAATTGTTGCAGCTTCTTTAGCTGTGGAATGCATGGTTCTTTCAGATAAGTGGGCTTCGCTTTCTAAAAAAGTACTTTCGTGATAAAGATAATCTACGTTTTCAATAATGGGAATGATGTCTTCGTTGTACAAGGTATCACTACAAAACGCATACGATTTTGCAACTTGCGGAGGAAAACTTAACTCTGAATTAGGAATTATTGTTCCGTCGTCTAAAGTTATATCGCCACCATATTTTATTTTGTTGTAATATACTTTATCAATGTCATATTCTTCAACGGCTTCGATATTGAGTTTTCGCTCGATATTTTTCTCTTGAAATAAAAATCCGTTAGTATAAACACGATGCTTTAACGGAATGGTCTTTACCATTACTCTATCGTCTTCAAAAATAGTTTCTGATTGATGGGATTCTAATTCGTTAAAATATAAATTGTATCCAGTGAATGAACCTGATGCTCGCAATTGAAGTAAGATGATTTCTTTGATGCCTTTTGGTCCATGAACGGTTAAATCACTTTCGCGATTGAGTAACATGAAAGTAGAAATTAATCCTACTAATCCATAAAAATGATCGCCATGCAAATGAGATATAAAAATATGATTGATTTTAGAAAACTTGACTTTACTTTTGCGCAATTGCACTTGTGTTCCTTCGGCACAATCGATTAAGAA
The DNA here is from genome assembly GCF_027484205.1 of Flavobacterium sp. Classification (GTDB taxonomy): domain Bacteria; phylum Bacteroidota; class Bacteroidia; order Flavobacteriales; family Flavobacteriaceae; genus Flavobacterium. Next base: position 143,286 of record NZ_JAIXUB010000023.1, on the reverse strand, counting down.
TAAACGATTTTTTATTTCTAAAACTTGCGATGTAGGATTGGAAATGGTTCGTGGCGTTGCGGCATAACAGCCCAGTATAGTTAGTTTCATTTAATGATTTAGAAGTTTAAAATATTTAAAAAGGTTAAGCGTTACACCTTATAAATTATCCGTTTTATCATTCTCCGCTTTACCCAATTTCACCACTTTAATGATAATATAAATCAATAAACCTAGATTCACAGATAAACGTAAATAATCAAACTCTTGTGTTTTAAAACTTGTAATTAATCGGCTTGCAAATAAATAGGTTAGTATAAATAATACGCCTACATAAATATATAATATTGTTGTGTTATTTAATTTCATGTTTATTTCTTTAAACTCTTAAACCATTAAACTTATAAACTTTTTAACCCTCAAACTTTTAAACTCTTAAACTCTTAAACTTTTTCTTAAAACCCTAAATCGCGTTCAATCTCTTCCATCTCAATAATATCATGTGCTTCTTGTAAGGAAGGAACGACTATTAATTTTGCAGGAACAGCGTTAAAATCAATATCATCGGCAACGATTACAAATGATTTTTTGCCTTTTCTATGCGTTTTAGATAAATCGGAAAACAGTTTTATGTCTTTTAAAGTTATATTTTTATCGTGAGTAATGTCTAGTATTAAATTTTGAGTCTTAAAACTATGATGTTCCTGTGTTACTTTTTCAAGAAACGAATTGACATCACCTTGTGTATCTTTTATGGTTGTTGTATGTCCTTTTTGATCTACTTTCATATATTCTGAACTTGTTTCAGAATCTCGTCTTGGAGAAACTGAAATATTATTTTTTTACTGTTTTATTTTACTTGCCAATAAATAAATCACTGCCATTCTGATAGCAACTCCATTTTCAACTTGGTCTAAAATTACCGATTGTTGTGAATCGGCAACATCTGATGTAATTTCGACACCACGATTTATTGGTCCAGGATGCATGATTACGATTTCTTTATTTAAAGAATCTAACAACGCTTTATCAACACCATATTGTTGTGCATATTCTCTTGTTGATGGAAAATAATTCACGTCCATTCGTTCGTTTTGAACACGAAGCATATTCGCTACATCACACCATTCCAGTGCTTTTCTCAAATTTGGTTCCACCGAAACTCCAAGACTTTCAATATATTTAGGAATCAACGTTTTTGGTCCGCATACTTTTACTTCAGCACCTTGCATTTGCAAAGCATAAATATTAGATAAAGCAACTCTCGAATGCAAAATATCACCCACAATAACAACTTTTTTTCCAGCAACTTCTCCTAATTTTTCTCTAATCGAAAAACTATCTAACAAAGCTTGCGTAGGATGTTCGTGTGCACCATCACCAGCATTTACAATACTTGCCTTTACATTTTGTGATAAAAAATAAGCCGCACCAGGATTTGCATGACGCATCACAACCATATCGACTTTCATGGACAAAATGTTGTTCACGGTATCAATCAACGTTTCACCTTTTTTTACCGAAGATTGTGCCGCCGAAAAACTAATCACATCTGCAGAAAGCCTTTTTTGAGCCAACTCAAACGATAATTTTGTTCTCGTACTGTTTTCAAAAAATATATTAGCAATAGTAATATCACGCAAAGAAGGTACTTTTTTAATCGGTCGATTGATAACCTCTTTGAAATGATCTGCGGTTTCAAATATCAAATCAATGTCTTCTTTGACAAGGTATTTAATTCCTAATAAATGGTTTACACTTAATTCTTTCATTTATTGTTTAGTTGTGTTGTAGTTCTTGGTTTTAGTTTATATTCTTAATCCGTAATTTTTAATTTTTAATTAAGTAAACCGCATCTTCACCATCATTTTCAATCCAGCAAACTTTTACTTTTTCGTTATTGATGGCATCTACTTGTCTTCCTCTGTAATCAGGTTGAATAGGCAAATGACGGCTGAAACGTCTATCAATTAAGGTTAAAAGTTCTACTTCTGATGGTCTTCCAAAAGATTGTACAGCAGTTAAAGCCGCATTAATACTTCGTCCAGTATACAAAACATCATCGATGAAAACCACTTTCTTATTTTCTACTAAAAAGTCGATTTGGGTTTTATTGGCTTCCAATGGTTTTTCGCCACGACGGAAGTCATCTCTGAAAAAGGTAATGTCTAAAAATCCGAGTTGGATGTTCTTAACTTGATATTCTTGCTCTAAAATTTGCTTAATTCGTTCTGCTAAAAACTTTCCGCGTGGTTGCAATCCAATTAAAACAGTGTCTGAAAAATCAAGATGCTTTTCAATCAATTGACAAGCCAAACGATGAAGAATAATAGTTACTTCTTTAGAAGTGAGCAATGTTTTTTGACTCATAATGAAGCTATAATTAATTACAAATTTAAAATTAAAAATTATCAATTAATAAAAAAAGGATAATTATTAATTATCCTTTTTCATTGTTATCTTTATTTTCGCTAAAATTTTACAAATTTCAGTAGCATCCTCTAATAAACTATTTGCTTCACTTTCATTTAAATATGAGGTTTCTTTCAATAATCTTACCCAATAAATTGTTTCTCTTGCTTCTTTGTAAGAAATACTAATTTTTGAAATAAAATCGGCATTGGACTGACCTCCAATTGCTTCCTCAACATTTGCACCTATACTTGTAGCACTTCTTAAAAATTGTTTAGATAGAATAAATTCTTTTTTTTCTTGAGTTAAAAATTTATAAGCATTTATAGACCTAACCGCAAAAGCAAATGATTTCTGCTGAATTATATTCTCTTTTACACTCATTAATTTTTAATTCTTAATTTTTAATTTATTTAGTTGTACATTTTCTTTCTCAATTCTTTCACTTTTTCATCGTCAAGATACTCATCAAACGACATGTATCTATCAATAACTCCATTTGGTGTAATTTCTAAAACTCTGTTGGCAACCGTTTGAGCAAATTCGTGGTCATGCGTTGTAAACAAAACCGAACCTTTAAAGTTTTTCAATGAATTGTTAAACGCCGTAATCGATTCCAAATCCAAGTGATTCGTTGGTTCATCAAGCATCAAAACGTTAGCACGAATCATCATCATTCGAGACAACATACAACGTACTTTTTCACCTCCAGAAAGCACTGTGCATTTTTTCAAAGCTTCTTCACCAGAGAAAATCATTTTCCCTAAGAAACCACGAACGTACACTTCATCACGCTCTTCTTCTGTTTTCACAAATTGACGCAACCAATCAACTAAATTCAAACTTCCGTCTGTGAAAAACGCACTATTGTCATTTGGTAAATACGATTGTGTTGTAGTAATTCCCCAATCATACGTTCCTTCATCGGCTTTTTGATTTCCGTTTAAAATTTCATAAAAAGCAGTTGTAGCACGTGAATCTTTTGAAAACACAACTACTTTATCGCCTTTCGCCATATTCAAATCAACATTTTTAAACAACACTTCACCTTCAACTGATGCCGCAAGGTTTTGAACGTGTAAAATTTGATCACCAGCTTCTCTTTCTACATCAAAAATAATCGCAGGATATCTTCTACTTGATGGTTTAATTTCATCAAGATTTAATTTGTCAATCATCTTCTTACGAGAAGTTGCTTGTTTCGATTTAGCCACATTCGCACTAAAACGACGGATAAACTCTTCCAACTCCGCTTTCTTCTCTTCAGCTTTCTTATTTTGTTGTGCTTTTTGTTTCGCTGCTAACTGACTTGACTCATACCAAAACGTGTAGTTTCCAGAATAGTGATTAATTTTTGAGAAATCAATATCCGAAATGTGTGTACAAACCGAATCCAAAAAGTGTCTGTCGTGCGAAACAACAATTACCGTATTTTCATAATTAGCAAGGAAATTTTCTAACCAAGTGATGGTTTCAAAATCCAAGTCATTCGTTGGCTCATCCATTACCAAAACGTCAGGATTTCCGAAAAGTGCTTGCGCCAATAACACACGAACTTTAAGTTTTCCCTCTAAATCGGCCATTAAAGTATAATGCAAATCCGAACCAATTCCTAAATTAGAAAGCATCGAACCCGCATCCGATTCGGCATTCCAACCGTTCATTTCCTCAAATTGTACTTGCAACTCACCTATTCTATCGGCATTTTTATCATCATAATCGGCATACAAAGCATCCATTTCAGATTTCACTGCAAACAATACTTTGTTACCCATCATTACTGTTTCTAAAACCGTATGTTCATCAAACATGTTGTGATTTTGATTCAAAACCGACATACGTTTTCCTGGTTCTAGAATTACACGACCAGAAGTAGGATCAATATCGCCAGCAAGAATTTTAAGGAACGTAGATTTTCCAGCACCATTGGCACCAATTACGCCATAGCAATTTCCTTGAACAAACGTGGTGTTTACTTCGTCAAATAAGATTCTTTTACCAAATTGAACTGATAAATTAGATACAGTAAGCATTTTTTATTATGTTTAAATTTCGGTGCAAAAGTAGTGAAAAGTGTTCAGTTTTCATTGTTCAATTCTCAGTTTTTTTCTAAGCACTTTTGTCCAACATTTTGTTGATAAACAGGTAAAAGTACGCGGTTGGTGTTTGTAGGAATTTGGTATATTTGTGAATGATGTGATTGGCTTGATTGCGTCTTTTTATTAGTTGGCTGACATTTTTTTCTAAACCTAACAAATAAAATAAAAAATAATAAAATATAATGTATAGAACAAACAAATCTAAAATCTTTGGAAAAGGAAGAATATCTGAAATTTTTGAAAGAATACTTAATAATGTAAAATCATCAATTGAAAACGAATCAGAAGATTATATTTTGAATGTTAATATCATTGAATATATTGAGCATTTTACCTCAAAATATAAATTAGATATGCCGGAAATACATTTTGAACAAGTTTATGCAGATAGCTATGAAAAAGATGTTCCAGCGGAATATTTTCCAATGAGATATGATGTCTATGAAGGTAAAAAATACAAAAAGGAAATTATTCAATATTTTATTCCTTGTTCTGGTAATGTAAATCTTTTAAACTATTGTCCAGTTTCATCATTTTATATTGGTGGTGGTGGAGATTTCGAAGTTTTAGCTGATAGTATTTTAGTAGAATTCATAAACTTTTCAAACAATGCAGAAGAGATAACAAGAAATTTTAAAAGTGAAGAAAGAGGAATTCACAATAATTATAATTCTTTATTAAAAGATATTGAAAATTTCAATACAAACTTAAATAGTGAAATTTCTAAATATATTACTCAACGTAGACAAAAATTACTCACAAAAAATAATCTTCTTTCCGAACTTGGTGTTCCATTAAGAAAGAAAAATAATGTAGTTTCAACTTTTTCAGTTCCTAAGCCACAACTAAGAGAGAAAATTACTGTAAAACCAACCGTTACAGAAAAAGGATATAAACCAGAACCAACACTTGATAATGATAATTATCTTAAGATTCTTAAACTAATTAACGATGTTGGTAAAAATTTTGAAAGAATGCCCAGCCTCTTCAAAGGAAAAGGTGAAGAAGATTTAAGAGATCATATTCTAATGGTACTTGACCCAAATTTTGAATTTGGAAGTGCCAGTGGAGAAACATTTAATAAAACAGGGAAAACCGATATTCAGTTAAGGCACGATAGTTCAGTAATATTTATTGCAGAATGTAAATTTTGGAGTGGAGAAAAAAATTATCTAACAACGATTGACCAACTACTTGGCTATCTTACTTGGCGCGACACAAAAGCATCAGTAATATTATTTGTCAAACAAAAAGATATTACAGCAATAATAGAGAAAGTAGAAAATGAAACAAGCAAACATTCAAATTTTTTAGGCTTCATTAATAAATCAGATGTAAATTGGTTTAATTACAGGTTTCATATAAATGGAGATAGAAACAGAGAGGTAAAATTAGCTGTACAAATTTATCATCTTCCTAAATAATTAAAACGTTAGCAAACAATATGATAGCACAAATTTGCAATCCGTGCCCACAATAAAAATCAAAACTAACCTTTCAAAAATAAGCAAAGTCTTTGTTGGAAACTTGTTATATTTGTGATGGATGTGATTGGTTGTTACATCTTTTATGTGTTAGTTGTAATTATTGCGCTTGGAACTTAAAACCAACTTAAAAAAATATGAACAAATCTGAATGGATTGCTTTGGGAGCGCTTTTGGTATCTTTAATTGGTTTAATTCCTCAATTTAAACAGGCTTTTAGTATATCAAAAACTGATAAAAAGAAAAAGAGTAAGAAATATAAAAAAGTAAATAGTGAAGATTCTATTTCAAATATAAATTTAGAATCTAAAAATGAAGAAAAAGAAGAAATGTCGCCTATGATGCGTATTCTTCTATTAGTGATTTTTGCTTTTGCAAGTTTTCTAATAGAGATTATTATTTTTAGTGGAATTACATCTATAATGGGAGTTGACGTGAATTTGTCAACAATGACAATAGTTTGGAAAGTAATTTTTTATTCATTATTTTTAATACCAGGCACTTTTCTATTTTTGGCTTTTTTAGCTTTTATAGCCAATACAGAAGATTAATTAAAAATTAAAAAAATGATCTTATATCCGATAGTGTGGATTTACAAACCATGCCACAATAAAAATCATTAATTTTTATAAAAAAACAATATATTTTAGCAATATTTTTGTATTAATTGCGTCATTAATTAAGATATAGTAAACCTCAAAAAATTTCATGAAGAAAATATTTTTTATCCAGTTATTTTTTTTTTATTCTTTTTGTGTCTCACAGACAAAAACTGATGCTAAAAAGTATTTTTCTGTTGTAAAAGATATTATTTACAGAAATCAAAAAGTTTCTGTGCTAACACTAAAACTTGATTCATTAACTAAAAGCTATCCAAAAGACTATCGTTGTTATTCTAATAATCTATACAATAGAAGTATTACTTTAGAATATAAACATGCTAGAATCAACTTAAAAATAGATAATCTAGAATCACAAATTGATATTCTGTCATTAAATGATTCAATTATATTATCAACTGCAAAAACTTTTTATTTTAAAGATTTGAAATATAAAAAACATGATTCTAAAAAAATCATTAATTTTCTATTTAATAGAAATAGTGATTACAATTCTAATAAAAAAATTAATGACATTTATGATGAAATTTCAACAACAGAAACTTTTGCTATGCACTGTGGTGATGGAAGTCCAACAACAGATAGAGGAAAATTAGTTTATGCTCTTGTTAAAAACAATAATATTAAAAAACTAAACTTAATGTTGAAAAATATAAATTGTGAAATACAAGCTTTTGGTGTTGAAGGTTTTAAAATACTGAAAGAAAAAGGAATAGTAATTCCCGATGAACCAACCGTTTTAATAGAAAATATAATTAACAGAAATTCTGAACTAGAAATTTGTCTTGGTTGCATTACGGGTTTAATTAAGAAAATATATTAGATAGTGAATAATACGGATTTACAATCCTTACTCACAATAAAAATCAAAATAAGCGTATGAAAAAATTATTACTTTTTCCATTTCTATTTCTAAATTTTGCTTGTTTACAAAGTGATGTAAAATTTCCTGAGAAAAAAGAAGTCTTGACAAATGAATTTTCAGGATTTGAAAATTTTTTTCCAATTGCAACAATAGACATGTCAGATAAAGGAATTAAAGATAAAATCCATATCATTTTTGTTAGCTTTAATTATGATGGAAAAGAAAATGATGAAAACTTTCCAAAAAATGAAAGCATGGGAAATTTTACTTTTAAAATACAAGAAAATGGACTTTACAAACCTACCTTTTCTAAAAATGCTTTGAAAATCGATAAGAAATATGAAAAGTATTTTATTGAAAATAAAAAAATGTATTTGAAAGCAAAATCAGAAAATAAAAATGTATTTGAATTCATTGAGAAGTTTGATGAACCACAATGGTGGCAAGATGATGAAACACCAATTAACTCAAAAGGTGAAAAATTTAAATTCATTTGTCAATTCGAAATGTACAATATATTCAATGATGATTGTGGTGTTTTTGTATTTTATGATGAAACAGATAAAGAAGTAAAATATATACATCAATATGATTAAAGTAATTGGATAATCCTACAGTGCAGGTTTGTAATCTATGCATAAAATAATTATATAAAAATATTCTGTACTTATTTTGTAAAATATGAAATATTTAAAACTAACACTTTTTATTTTCTTTGTGATACAATTATCCTCTGCGCAAACAGAAAATGAAATTGAAATTGAAAATAATTTTCCTTTGTCATTGTTAACGAGATACTTTAAAAACTTAAATCACGGAAGTGAGCTATTTGATAGTTATCCTATTTTAAAAAATGAGCAATTCTACTCAATTATTGGTTGCATTTATTTGCTAGAAATAAAAGATGAGGAAATAAAAAAAGTAGCTATTGCGCGTCTCAAAGGAATTTCAAAACAATTATTTAATGAGGGTACACCTGTTATTCTAAATTATGGAATGGATAGTGTAGGTTTTGCAATAAAGAAAAATGAAGACTTAGAAGATGATAATCAAATAGTTTATCTAAGTATAGCAGATTGTATTATAAGAAACTCTGAAGTTGAAGCAAAAAACTCTTTCAATAATCAAACAATGAAATTAATAGATCAAAAAAAAGATAACCATTAACCAAATAGATCAAATTAGAATTCCGTGCCAAAAATAAAAATCAAAACTAACTATTCAAAACCAAGCTAAGTCATTGTTGTAAATTAGTATATTTGTGAAGGATTATTTAATTTCGTTTCGCTTCATAGTTCATAAACAATTCTTGTCTACAAAACTTAAAAATGAATATTCAAAAAAAATTTATTTATAATGTTTTACTATTTTCATCTGTCATTATTATAGTGATAGTTTGCTTAACACTGTATTTATCCTTCTATCAAAATACAAATCCTAGTTGTGGAACTAGATCTGATGTTTTTATTTGCGGTACTGAAACGATTTCTGAAGAAAGTCAAGCCGGTAAAACAATCTTTAATTCTAACTGCGCAGCATGTCATAAATTAGATGCTAAGGCAACCGGACCAGCATTAAGAGCAACTGATTCAATCAAATATTGGAAAATAATGACACAAAATCGAATAAAAATTGACACAACTGAAACCAATAAATTTGCAAAGGAATATCATCAAAGCTTTTTCCAAAATTTAACGAAACAAGATTTAGAAAATATCTATTCATACATAAAATAAAACTAACAAGATAACACTGATTTGCAATCCTTACCAACAATAATAATCACAACTAAACGTTTGAAAATAAGCAAAGTTATTATTCGAAATTCGTATATTTGTGAAGGATGTTATTTATTGTTGCATCAATTTATGTGTTAGTAGTAATGAGAAACAAATTCATACAATGAAAGAAAATTCGATACTATTTTTAGTTTTACTATTTTTACTTTTGACAAGTTGTACGCGCGGATACAAAGTTGAAGGTGGAAAAGTTTATTATGAATACTGGAACGAAGGAAGCGGACAAGGAAAACTTTTAATAAAAGAAGCAGACGCAAAAACATTTGAAGAACTAAATTTTGATTTCGAACATAATTTGGAATTTGGAAAAGACAAAAATCATTTATTCATTGATGGAGAAGTTATTAAAAACATAGACCCAAAAACCTTTAGATTTATTGGACACTGTATTTTTCGTGATAAAGATTCCGCTTATTTCTTTGGTTTTTCTAATAATATAAATGATTATGTAATAAAAGGCGTAAATCCTAATAGTATTAAATTGTTAAAATATCCATGGGCAAAAGCTGACAATATTTTAATTTACGGCAGCGACACACTTAATGTTAATAATGTAAATGATTTTATTCCAATTGACGAGGATTGGGGAAAAACAAAAGAACATATGATTAATAATACCCAAATATTATATGACGCTGATTTGGAAACTTTTGAAATTATAAGCAGTTTTGAAGGTAAAGACAAAAATTACAATTATGAATCTGGTTTTATTAAAGAAGATGATTTTAAAAAAATAACTTTAAAGGAATTTGATTTTGAAAAGAAAGAAATATGCGAAAATGAACCTATTGCATTTATTGGTATCTATGATAAATTAAAATCATATGAAGAGGACAAAAACGAAAAAATTGAAATCGTTGAAAAACTTAAATCAAAAGGGTTTAAAGTAAATAATACAAAACATTTAAATTGGTCAGGTGAATCAAAAATTATTAGGGTTTCAATGACGAATAATAAATGTAATTGTGTAGTTGAAAAACTTTATCGATATGATTTTTCGAAACCTTCTGAAACTAAAGAGATATTCAAAGTAACAGAAAGAATGCATTGCAACTAATTAAACAAAGTCTCTAAATTTAGCTAATCAAACTACTTCCTACTCTCCATTTCCTTATAGCTCGGATATACTATCCGTGCCCAAAATAAAATCAAAACCAACTTTCGAAGCCCATAAAATGAAACAACTTATTCTTACAGTATTGACTTTACTTATTTTGTCTTGTGAAAACAAAAAACAAAGTACGGTTTCAAAAAATTTAAATACTGATGACACTTTAAAAGTCGTAGCATCAAAAAAAACTCAAAAGTCAAGTTCAATAAATAAAGTTGTAATCGACTATAAAAAAAACAAAGTCTTACTGGACATTATTTTACTTTTACCTGATAGTGCTTTTCCAAGTTGGGAATGGAACTTAAACGACCGAATGAAATGGTATAATGAAATTAAAGCAAACAATTTTTATACCGATGACAATCCTCAATATTTTAATCAAAAATATTTTGAACCTTATAAAGCTGGTTTTACAATTGTCGATGGGTTTTGGTCAATAAACATATATAAAACCGCAGAAAATTCATTTATTGTCATCACTAATGATCGTGTGGGTGATGGAAATTCTTTAAATTTTTACGAAGTTAAATCCAATATTTTAAAAAAATATTTAGACGAAAAAACGATATTCTCAGATTACAAAGAGCAATTAAAGAAAAAAGAAACTACTGAAAATTGCGATGAAGAGTTTCAAGAATTGAACGATCCAATATTCGAGTTTAACTTCACAAGTAAAAATAAAGTTGAAATTGAAAGTTCTTGGTATTTAACAAAAGAAAATTATGAAAACTGTTTAATTGGAAACGCAATCATTTACAATTTCGACGCTAAAACAAAGAAATTTGCGGTAGAGAAAATATATTGGAAAGAAAAGAAGAACGAATAAAGGCTTAAAAATAGCTCTGATTTTCAATCTGTGTCTATAATATAAATAGCAACTAACTGTTTTAAACCTAGCAAAATCTTAGCATAAAATTGCCTCTTTACATAAGAATATGATTAAAGTTTCGTTTATTTATGAATTAGCTATAATTCTATAATAATGAAACTATTTTTTTTCTCTTTTTTAATTACTGTTTTCTCATCTTATTCTCAAATTAAAACTGAAGAAGAAAAATTTCTGCTAAATTATGTGAAGAATGAAATTAGAACAAGAATAATTTACACCGATAAAATCAAACCTGACTTTGTTATCGAATCTATTGTTTATGATCTTAACCACTTAAAAGAATTACTTCGTGACGAAAACTGGGCTGATAAAAAACTTCCCGAAAAAATTATTTTTACAAAAGAAGAGTGCAAACAAGCTTTAAATGAAATTTTAACAAACAATGAAAATAGTTATATTGAGAATAAACTACCAAGAATGAGATATATTTCTTCTAAAGACTTATCAAAACGCAAAAAATATATCAATTATTGGAGTTTTTCAAAGCCCGTTTTTTTGAGAAAAAATTCTATTTGTATATTCTATTCTGGTAATTTAGATGGTGGATCATTTAATATCTATATTAAATCAAATGAAAGTTGGACCTATTTTTCTTCATTAATTGAATGGGTGCGATAAGTTCAATCGTTAAACAACAAATAGCAAGAATTTGCAATCAATACCCGCAATAAAATCAAAACTAACTGTTTAAAAACTGGCTAAGTCTTTTTTGAAAAACCAAGTTTGAAAGGATGTTGCTTTTATTTATGAATAGTGCAACAAAAAAAACAAAACCATGAATTCAAAAAATAAATAATAATGAAAATATTATATTCAGCAATTTTACTCTTAGCACTCTTTTCGTGTAAAAAAAATAATATAGAAAATCCAATTATTTCTAATGATTTAGAGAAAACATTAGAAACTTATATTAATGAGCATGAGCATAAAGAAGTAGTTAAAATGATTGAAGTAACATTTTCAAAATGGGATAATAAATGTTTAATGAGTATAAAAGCATATCCCAAAACAATTGATGATGACTTATTTAAAATTAAAGGAAAAACTATTGTTGTGATTGATGAAAATGATTGTACAAAAACCTTTGTAAAATCATCCTATATTAGAAAAAAATCTGTTCTAAAAATTGTTTATAAACAAGAAAAAATTGATACTTCAAAAAGTTTTTATCCAATGTCTATCGATTTTTATAATTTTGATGAAAACAATAAAATACAATATTCACCAAAATTATAACCCAATAGCAATGATTTGCAAACCGTGCCAACAATAAAAATTACAACTAACCGTTTGAAAATAAGCAAAGTCATTGTTCGAAATTGGTATATTTATGAAGGATATAATAATGGTCTGTTTCTATTTAACGATTGTACAACATAACATGAAATCCAACAAATGAAATATGTAATTATAATTGTTTTTTTTATCCTCACTTCTTGTCAAAAAAAAGAAACGTTCAATAATGTTCTTATTTTAGATGAAACAGATAAATCTAAAAAAACTAAAAATTTCAAAAAAATAAATTACAGCGTAAGGTATAATTATCGCGATAGTCTTGCAAAACATTTAAATCCAAATAAAAAATATCAGTATTGGCAATATGCAACTTTTTATCATGGAATGGATGATAAAACAGAACACACTATTCTAAAACAAGGTGGCGATTTATCCTTGAGAAAAAAAATTATAGAAAAATTTAACCCAGAATATAGTGTGGGAATATTTCAAGGCGGACATCCATCCTTTCGTTGTAATTATGTTACGACGATTTATAATGAAAAGATAAGTTATTTAAAAACTGAAGAAGAGTTTAGAGATTTTTTAGGAACAATTGACAATCTCGAAGAAGCAATGCTTTTAGCCCATACATATGGCTATTTGCTTGATAATGATATTAGAGGAAGTGAATATCGAAAAGTTGAAAATGGCTATATATTACATCTTGTGAAATTTCATGAATATCCAATTTACAAAGAATCTGTTGAAATAACAGTAAATACAGATGGATTCATCAAAACAAAAAGCTTAGGAATATATTGTGAAGGTGCTAATTGTTATCAATAAATTATATGGTGTAATCTTAACAACAAATATATTCAACTCCTAACCTTAATAAAAATCAAAAATTACTTCACTAATCGTTTTAAACCCGGTACTACGGATTTGCAATCCGTACAAAATTAAACAATCGAAACTAGACATAGTCTTTATTGGAAATTAGTATATTTGTGATGATTGCTACAAAAGTTGTATTCATATGAGATAACATGTAAACCATGAAAAAAGTTGCCTTAGTAATACCATTTTTTTTATTTTTTTCTTGTAAATCAGACAAGGATAAATTTGTAATACCAAAAAATGAAATTAAAATTTCAAAAGTAAATCAAGACATTGACACGAGTAAAATTATTGCAATTCAAAAAACTGAAGAAAATAATGAAACTTATTTAAAAGGTGGTTTTTCTATTATTTACAGTACTGACAACGAGGAACAATATTTAATTTTTAAAAAAGATGAAAAAGTAATTGATACATTAAATAGTTGTTCTTTTGGATGTCTTGAAAAAAATTTAGGATATGTTATTTCTGATTTTGATGATACCTTTATTTTAGGTCAATCTTTTGGCGGTGGAAACCCAACTGTAATTCAATTATATGAAAAGAAAACAGGAAAAAATTTGATAAAACAATACAGTGCAATCATTGATGTCGATACTACAAAACAAGTCGTATTATATTCAGAAAATGATGTTCCAAAACAAACCGATAGAATGACACTATTTGATGCAAAAACAAGACAGAAAAAAACTTATGAATTTCCGAAGGAGGTTTTTGGAGAACCAGAAATACTCAATAGAATACATTTAACAAATACTACTGATAAATCGTTCACCATAGAATATGAATTCGATGAGTACAATCAAAAGAAACAAAAAATGTATTCTCGATAAGACGTTTTTATAATTATTCTAATTAAAATTGAAATGAAATTAAACGAACTCATAGAAATTGCAGGAATATTAATAGGTTTTCAGTTAACAATTTTTACTTTCCGAATATCAAGGGAACTTACACTCAAAAGAAAAAAAAGATGGTTTCCATTACCAGACTTTATTAATTTACTATCCGTTTTTATAACTGTTTTATTCCTATTCCTTTATCCACTAAAAAATATTGAAACATACGACATAAGACTTTGTCAAAAATTTTTCGGATTTTCGGTTTTACTTTTCGTGATTTATCCTTTTGCATTAATTGGACACTATGAAATGTTTTCTAAAGCTTCCAAACGGAGTTTTAAACAAAAATATATAACAAAACAAGAAACTTTTGTGTTAATAATTGGAGGAATTATTTCAATTTTATACTTTTTATTATAACAAAAACCTATCACGCAGATTTGCAAAAATTTCAATCCATTTATAACTTTGTTACAGCAAACTATTTTGTTGAATTAAAACATTAAACTTTAAAAAATTGTTATCCAACAATCAAAATAAAATTCTTGTGTTTTTTATAGCAATTCCTCTATCTATTGCTGTAAATTTCTTTTTGTCTATTCCAGAAAAAATAACCCAAAGTCAACTCACAGAATTAAATGTAAAAATTATAGGTAGCGAAAAACCTGAGGGCGGAAGAAATCCATATAGTATTTACTTAAAAACCTCTGAATATAAATGCCTTTTTGGGGTTGATAAATCAATAAACAATAAGATTCCTCAATTTTCAAAAGAACTTTCTAAAGCTCAAATAAAAATTAAAAAAAGTGACCTTGAAAACTTAAAAGATTCAAAAAAAATTATCAATCTATATTATTTACAAATTAATAATTGGGGATTAATTTTTGATGAAAAAAAATTTAATGAAGTCAAACAAGATGAATTCAAAGAAACAATTCTTCAAATTTTAAGTTTCACAATATTAATGATAGTTCTATTTTTTACTTTTCAAAAAAAACAAAATTCATCAGATTTGAAATCAATACCAGCAATAAAAAATAATCGCTCATAAAATTAAAAAACATTTATGCACTTTCTGCTTCAATAATCGTTTTAATCATTGAGTTTTATATGAAAATTATTGGACTCTAACTTTAACTAATGATTAACAATGAATTTAGATACAACATTCTACATTTGTTATTGAAAAAATTTATAGATGAAAAGATTGCCCTTAATTAAATCATTTTTAATTCCTACATTACTTTTATTATTGATGAGTTCTTGTAAAAAAGAATTTTCAGCAGATAATTATGTTGCTTATTTTGGTGGTGAAGTTGTAAATCCAACTAATCGATATGTTCTTTTTTGTAAAAACAATGAAGTCCTTGATACCATTAAACTAAAGGATGACAACACTTTTTTCATAAAATTTGATTCATTAACGCCAGGTTTGTATAACTTTAAACATGAACCAGAATATCAAAATGTTTTTTTTGATAAAAACGATAGTTTGATGGTTCATATTAACACTAAAAACTTTGATGAATCGGTTGTTTTTTGTGGTCGTGGTGATGAAAAAAACAATTTCCTTATGGAAATGTATTTGAGAAATGAAAAGGATAAAGATAAAATGTTTGAAGTTTTTGATTTTGATTTTGTAAACTTTAATAAGACTGAAAAAAAGGTATTTGAAAAAAATCAAAAGTTCTATACTTCAAAAAAAGAAGAAATTGATTGGAGTGATGAATTTGATGTTTTTGCTAAAGCAACAGTTGATTTTCCTCATTATACTAAAAAGGAAATCTATCCTTTAATTCATAAAAAAAGAACTGGAAAAGATGTAAGTGCACAATTACCAAAAGATTATTATGCCTACAGAAATGAAATTGATTTTAGTAATGAAGTTTTAACGGATTTTCCTCCATACGTAATGTACATCAGTCACATGCTTGACAATGTCTCTGAACTTAAATATAATAACGAATCATCCTCTGAGGTTACTTTAAAACTAAACATTGAAAAACTAAATATTGCTGATACTTTAATAAAGCATGAAAAGTTAAAGAATATTGTATTAAATAATTTGGCATTCAAATATATGCTTGAGGATCAAAATATGAGTAATAACAACTTATTTTTGGACACATATTATAAATATTCTACTGACAGAAGCCAAAAAAACGAAATCATTAAACTTGGAAATGCTATTCAGTTATTAAAACCAAATTTTGATTTGCCTAAAGTTGATTTTATTGATGTGAATGGAAATAAAACAACTTCTGATGAATTAATTAAAAAGAATACAGTTTTCTTCTTTTGGACGGAAAGTGCCAACTCACACATGACTTCGGTTCATAAAAAAGTTATCGATTTACAGAAAAAATATCCAAATTTTGATTTCATAGCGGTTAATTTAAACGATAAAGAAGTTAAGTGGAAAGAAGTTCTTTCAAAGTATAACTTTAATGGAATCAAAGAATTACATTGTGTGAATTTTGAAGACTTACGAGCAAAATGGGCTATCACAAAAATACATAGAACTATTATTGTTGATAATAACAAAAAAATCATAAATGCCTTTTCAAATATTTTTGACGCAAACTTTGAAGATAATTTGAAGTAGTTTTTAGTGTTCCGTTGATAGTGCAAATTTCGGAAATGTTATAAAATAAATAAAGGCGATTTTCAAATGTGAAAATCGCCTTTTTTATTATCTCGTACTTAGTATTTCTAATCTCGTACTTTTACTTATTTCCTTTCTCGAAATCAGCAATAAATTGAGCCAATCCAATATCGGTTAATGGATGTTTTAATAAACCTAAAATTGCCGAAAGTGGTCCAGTCATAACATCAGCTCCAATTTTTGCACAATTTACAATATGCATTGTATGACGAACAGAAGCTGCAAGAATTTGAGTTTCATAACCATAGTTGTCATAGATTTCTCTAATTTCTTGAATCAAGTTCAATCCATCAGTAGAAACATCATCTAAACGACCAATAAATGGCGATACAAATGTTGCTCCAGCTTTTGCTGCTAACAATGCTTGTCCAGCTGAGAATACTAAAGTTACATTGGTTTTAATTCCTTTATCTGTAAAATATTTACAAGCTTTTACACCTTCTTTAGTCATTGGAAGTTTTACAACAATTTGAGGATGTAAATCGGCTAACTCTTCACCTTCTTTTACCATTCCTTCATAGTCAACAGCATTTACTTCAGCACTTACTTCGCCATCAACAATATTGCAAATGTCAACGTAATGTTTCAAAATGTTGTTTTTTCCTGTAATTCCTTCTTTAGCCATTAACGAAGGATTTGTCGTAACTCCATCAAGAATTCCAAGCGATTGTGCTTCTTTAATGTCGTTTAAGTTAGCTGTGTCAATAAAAAATTTCATAATATATAGTTAAGTTGTGTTTTATTAAGATGCAAAATTACGAATTCAAAATTCAATGACAATGACAATTGCAAAAATCAATTACAAAAAACAACTACAATGGCAATTACAAAGACAAATTCAATATAAACATTAAAACATTTTATTGCTGTTGCTTTTTGATATTGAAATTGAAATCGATATTGATATTGCTATAGTTTATAATGATTCATCAGCATTTTTTCATATACTTTATCGGGTAAAATTCTTTTTAAAACGATAGAAAACTTTTGCATAAATGCGCCTACTTTATAATGAATTTTAGGATTCGGATTTTGAATTATCTTATAAATTGCTTCTGCCATTTCGTTCGGATTACTTCCACTATCAACATGTTCATCCATAGTTTTTAAAGTATTTCCATACGGAATTTCATAAGCTGAACCTTTTATTAATGGTGCATGAAAACGTCCTGCAGCAATATTAGTAGCAAAATCTCCTGGAGCAACATTGGTAATATGAATTCCAAACGATTTTACTTCCATACGCAAAGCTTCGGTAATTAACTCTAAAGCTCCTTTTGAAGCAGAATAAATTCCTCTGTAAGGCAAACCCATATATCCAGCAATGGAAGTGATATTTATAATCAAACCAGATTTTTGCAAACGCATTTGTGGCAAAACAGCTTTCATTACTTCGATTGGTCCAAAAAGATTGGTTTCGAAATTGTTTTTGATTTCTTCAGACGGAATTTCCTCAATTGGTCCAGTTATTCCAACTCCAGCATTGTTTATTACGATATCAATCCTACCCGATTTAGAAATTATTTCTTGAACCGCATTTTGAATACTTTGCACATTTCTTACATCCAAAGCAATCAATGGAAAAACCGAACCTTGAATTCGCTCAGGATTTCTGCTTGTTCCATAAACCATAAATCCTTTTGCATGAAGAAACTCACCAATAGATTTTCCAATTCCTGAAGAACCGCCAGTTATTAATACTACTTTACTCATTTTTAATATTAGATTTTAGATTATAAGATTTTGATTTATAGTATCAAAATCAACCTCTAAATTAAGTTTCTAAAGATAGAAATACTATTTATATAATTTCAATTCCTAATCCAGGTTTTTCAGAAAGTTGAATCTTACCGTTTACAATTTGACTTCCTTTTGCAATATCGTTAGCGACTAAATTAGCGCCATCTAAATCGGCAAAATCACATAAAGATGCTAAAACTGAACCAGCAGAAATTCCTACAGATGATTCTGTCATGCAACCAATCATGATTTTATAGTTCAAACTTCTTGCTTTTTGAATCATTTCCAAAGCTGGTGTCAATCCACCACATTTAACTAATTTGATATTAATACTTTTATAATGTGGTTTTAATTGTTCTAACGAAGTACCATCTTGACAATCTTCATCCGCCATCCAATTAGAATGCAAATTGGCTTTTAAAATTTCATAATTTTCTTGTCCTTTTTTCATAGGTTGTTCCAAATAAGAAAACTTTTCGGAAGTGATTTCATTTTGCAACCAAAGACAGTTTTCTTTATCAAAACTTCCATTGGAATCTAATGCGATATCATAATTTAATTCAAGTAAAGATTTAATATTATTTTCATTGAAATGATTGCACTTTACTTTAAATTTTGACCACAATGAGTTCTTTATTTTCTGAATTTGATTTTCGATTGAATCTACACTTATGGTAATTGACGATTCTGGTAGTTGTTGAATCTCAATCGCATTTAATTCTGAAAACGATTTGTTTTCTAGTTTTCCAAATAAATCCCAATAAGCACAATCTAACGCCGAACGAAGGAAACTTGGCAATTCTAAAGTTAATAGAAAGCGGTAAAAATCTTGTGGATGAAGTATCTTTTGAAGTTCAATTTGTTTTTTGATTACTTCTAATTTTTGAACAAATTCTTGTAAATTTATTTGATAATAATCAATAGCTGTACATTCGCCATAACCAATTGTATTGTGGCTTTTTAAAGAAACAATTAATGCTTCTCTAAAAGTATAATTTCCGTAAGAAATGGAGAATGTTTCCTTTAATTCTAATCGAACTATTTGCCAAGATAAATTCATTAAAGGAGCGTTGGAATTAGTTTGATGTTTTACAAACAAATATAAAAAATAAATTCCGAAACGATACCGAAGTGTCGGGACGGAATAAAAAAGATGGCAAGCGACCTACATCGCACCGCTACAACCACATACCTTTGCTATGTTCCCATCCTGGAGGATTCTGCAGGAGCTGGTCGTGTAGGACTTGCCGGTGCAAAGATACAATCTTTTTATATTTTTGCAAGAAATTAACATCTTAAATAATACATTTGTATCAATAAATAGAAATACAATCAGATGAAAAATTATAAATCATTAGCAGTCATTTTATTAGCCGTTTTATCTTTCAGTTGCAACAAAACAGAAGAGGATAATTTTAGTATTAACGAAGAAAAATTAAAAGCACAATACACTACAAACGATACAATTTCATTGCAAATTTCAAGTTTGAAAGATCAAAAAATTGATAGCGTTGTTTTTAATATAAACGACAAAAGAGTTGGCTCATCAAATGGAACTTCTGCATTTACATTTCCGCTTAAAAATCAAAAATTAGGTTATCAAAACATAAAAGCTACCACCTATTTTGATGGAACAACTGAATTAGATTCAACGAGAATTGAAATTGTATCTGATATTGAACCAAAATTACTAACCTACACTATTGTAAATACGTATCCGCACGATATCAAAGCTTATACGCAAGGATTAGAATTTTATAGAGATACTTTGTATGAAGGAACAGGAAATGGTGCAGGAAATGGAACAGGAATTAGAGGGATTTCTAGTTTGAGAAAAACCAATTATAAAACTGGTGAAGTTTATAAAAAAGTAGAATTAGCAGAACAATATTTTGGCGAAGGAATTACTATTTTAAATAATAAAGTTTATCAATTGACTTGGCAAAATAATGAAGGTTATGTATACAATGCTGATACTTTCAAAAAAGAGAAAACATTTACTTACTTTAAAAAAATTGAAGGTTGGGGTTTAACAAATGATGGTAAAAATCTTTATCAATCTGATGGATCAGAAAAAATTTATAAACTAGATTCTGAAACTTTAAAAGAAGTAGGTTATATTAATGTTTATGCTGCTTCAAATAAAATCAAGGAGTTAAATGAGTTAGAATGGATTGATGGAAAATTGTATGGTAATGTTTATCAAAAAGATGCAATAGCAATAATAAATCCGAATACCGGAGCGATTGAAAGTATTATAAATTTAGCTGACTTAAAGAAAAAAATCACACAATTACCTGATACTGATGTTTTAAATGGAATTGCTTACAATCCTAAAACTAAAACACTTTTTGTAACAGGAAAAAATTGGGATAAAATGTTTGAAATTAAAATAAATCAGTAGTTCTTCCAACCTTTTTGCTAAAATTAGCATCAATAGTGTAAAGACTATTCATGAGAAACAAAATCAACATATCAATTCCGAAACCTTGTCATGAAAATTGGTTGGAAATGACACCTTCTGAACAAGGTAGATTTTGTCAATTATGTAATAAAAATGTCTTTGATTTTACGCAATCTTCTGATAAAGAAATTACTAAAGCTATAGAAAAAGATGCGTTTTTATGTGGAAGATTCACAACTTCTCAACTTGATAGAGAATTAATTGTACCAAAAGAAAAAAGTTCTATTTGGTTAGCTACAACATCTGCAATAGTTAGTTTTCTTGGTTTGGGTTCAAATGAAGTTTTGGCTCAAGAGGAAATTAAAGTAGAGCAAACTATTAATACAACAAAAAAATTAGATAGCTCAGATCAGATAAAAATTAATGGTAGGATTTTAGATAACGAATATTCAACGTTATCTGGTGTAAAAATTACATCTAAAAAAGAAAATAGATCTACAATTTCTGACAATGAAGGAAAATTTTCAATTGAAATTGATAGAAATGATACGCTAACATTTAATATTGATGGTTTTGTTCCTGAAAAACACTCTTTTAATTCAGAAAGAGGAAATTTTGAAGTTATACTTAATAAAAAAACTAAAAAAATACAATATAGATCAGGAGTTATATTATATGTAAAAGAAAAAAAACAGACTTTCTTCGGAAGGATATCTAATACCATTGGAAACTGGTTTAGATAGTATTAAACAATCTAAACATTGAATTCAAATTAATTACTAATTCATGAAAAACAAAATCAACATATCAATTCCGAAACCATGTCAAGAAAACTGGTTGGAAATGACACCTTCTGAACAAGGTAGATTTTGTCAATTATGTAATAAAAATGTCTTTGATTTTACTCAATGTTCTGATAGAGAAATTGCTAAAGCTATAGAAAAAGATGCTTTACTATGTGGAAGATTCACAACTTCTCAACTTGATAGAGAATTAATTGTACCAAAAGAAAAAAGTTCTATTTGGTTAGCTACATCATCTACAATAATTAGTTTTCTTGGTTTGGGTTCAAATGAAGTTTTGGCTCAAGAAAAAGTTCAAGTGGAGCAAACTGATAAGAAAATTTTAGAGCAACCAAAAAAAGAAATTGTAACTATAAGTGGAATTGTAGTTGACTATGATGATGTTCCTTTAGCAGATATTGAAATTCATTATAAAGGAAACGTGAAACCTACAAAAACTGATATTAATGGTAGATTTAGTATTGAAGCATATAATTGCTCAAGAATTGAATTTACTCAAGAAAATACAGATTTTGAAATATATAATTACGATTATAAAGTTGATGGAGAAAACTTGAATGTAAAAATTGTTTGCGAAAAATATCCAATTCGTAAAACCCAAAAATACGTATCTGGAGGATTAAGAATCACTGAAAAAAAATTCACTTTCTTCGGAAGAATATTCCGCTCTATTGGAAATTGGTTCAAATAAAAAGCGTCTCAAATTGAGACGCTTTTTATTTATTTCTTCTTTTTCTTGGCATCAACAAACTCCATTTTAGCAGTATCATAAACCCATTTATTTTCTTGTGTTTTATTCTTTTGAGTAATCGTTCCGTCTGGATTTAAAAAGAATTCAAAACCTTCTCTTCTCATGCGTTCTTGCGTTTCTGAAGCATTTTTAAGTTTATCAAGAAATACTTTTTCAACAATATGATTCGTCAATTGAGTGTTATAGAAAACTTGTTTTTTAGAAGTAATCTCATAAACATTCGAATATACCGTTGTAATATCCTCTGTTTTTAAATCGGTTTTATTTAATGTTTTTTCGGTCCAAGACAAAAGATATAATTTTGTTCCACTTGCTGTAAATGAAGTTAGTTTTACATCAGTTGGAGTGAATTTAGCATCAACAGGTTTTACAACAATGGCATCTTTACCATCAATTGTTATTTGAAAACTTCCTGCTTTAACTTCAGCAACTAAATTATCAACTTTAGCCAAAACACCTTTAGCTGTTGTTGTAGCTTTTTTTACAGTTGCTTTTTTCTTTTGAGAATAACTTGAAATGCTACAAAGAGCAATTAAGGTAAATAATACAAACTTTTTCATGGTATTTTTATGGTTTAATAGTCAAGCAATATACAAAAATAATTATATAGAAAATGTTAAATAAAAAAACCGCCTTGCTATGGGAACAAGACGGCTTCAACCAATAAAAACTTATAAATTATTCTTTTGTTGATTTTACAGCTAGATTATAAATAACCAAACCAAAACCAATTTTGTTAATAGCATCAGCAATGTTGTAAGCAACATCTACATTACCTTTACCTAACAAACCTGTGTACCAACCGTCAGTTCCTAGCATATATCCTAATGGATAAATTGCCCAACCAACAAGTACAAACCAACATAAGATTTTGTGAGAAGCAAGAACTTCTCCGCCAGCTGCTGCGGCCAATTTTGACGCTTCACCTAACCAAATTTCATAAACAATAGCGAAGTAAGCAATACCAGAAACTAATCCCCATAACCAAGCATTAGTTGGATCTACAGCTTCACCAAAGTAACCTGTTACTAACATTACTAAAGAATAGATAATCATTTTCCATAATAATGATTGTTTTGCACCAGCAATTTTAAGAATTAAATAAAACTCTAAACACATCAATGGAACGGTTAAAACCCAATCCACATAACGGAAAAAAGTTGGTGATTCTCCAAAACTCGCCCAATAATCTCTCATGTAGAAATAGTGAACTGCGGCAATAAAGGTAATTAAACCGGAAACTAAAACGGAAACACGCCACTTTTTATCAAACTGACTTAATGATAAAAAGAAAAATGCTGATGCAGCCATCATAGCCATGCATCCAATAAAAAATGTAAATCCTACATAGTCAGTAGGCAACATTTTAGAAACCAATGAAATTGATAATAAATTTGACATAGTATATAAATTTAAGTTATTTGTTTAATCAAAATTAAAAAACAATAAACAAAATAAATAAAAGTGTTTAACTATTTTTTTATATCTTTAAACAGTTTTAAAAAAATATATTATGTCACAATCCAACAAAATTGCCATCTTAATTAGTTTCTTTGCCTTGTGGATAAATATGTATTTTTCTTTCAAGTATCAACAAGTTATTGGATTTGTAGTAATATTCTTATTCGGAATCTTACACGGAGCCAATGACTTAGCTCTTTATCAAAAGATAAATGAGGAAAAAAACACAAGATCATTAAAAAATATAGTCCTATATTATATAGCTGTGGTTTTTTTAGGCGCACTACTTTTTTATATATTTCCAATAATGGCTTTGATCTTATTTATACTTTTCAGTGGGTATCATTTTGGCGAACAACATTGGAATAAATTAAAATCTAAAGGAAGCAATACAATCTTAACGATTTTTCAAACCATATATGGGTTGTTTATACTTTTTTTATTGTTCCAATTTCATGAAATCGAAGTCAAAAAAATAATTCTTGAAATATCGAACACATCCATTGCCTCGATAAACTTCAAACTAATAACTATTGTAATAGGTTTACTTTTGATAATCTCGGGAATTCTCCTTAATTCAAAAATGACAAAATTCAAATCAGAAATAATTATTAATATTTTTTACCTATTTGTATTCGCTATTATATTTAAAACAGCAGATTTGATTTGGGCATTTGCAATCTATTTTGTGGTTTGGCATAGCTTTCCATCTATTAAAGAACAAATTCATTTTTTATATGGAGCATTTACATTTGAAAACTTTAAAAATTATTTTAAGTCTGCTTTTATCTATTGGATAATCTCGCTTTTTGGAATTGCTTTTTTATATTTTGCATTTAAGGACAAAGAAATTTTTAATGCGCTGTTCTTCTCTTTTCTAGCGGCAATAACATTTCCACACACCATTGTGATAATCAAAATGCAAAATAAAACATAAAAAAAACCGAGTTATTGCTAACTCGGTTTTCAAATTTATAATAAAAATTATTATTTCACTTCTTCAAAATCAACATCTTGAGTTTGATCTCCACTTGCATCAGCTTGTGGTTGAGCTTCTTGTGCTTGACCTTGTTCTCCTTGAGCATACATTGCTTCTGTAGCAACTTTCCAAGCAGCATTTACATTATCAAGACCTTTTTGAATTGCTTCTAAATCTTGATTTTGGTGCGCCATTCTCAATTCAGTTAAAGCAGATTCGATACCTACTTTATGATCATCAGATAATTTATCTCCTAATTCTTTCAATTGACTTTCAGTTTGGAAAATCATACTGTCAGCTTCGTTTAATTTATCTGCTTTCTCTTTTGCTATTCTGTCGCTTTCAGCATTCATTTCAGCATCTTTTTTCATTCTTTCGATTTCTTCTGCAGTTAAACCAGATGAAGCTTCGATACGAATATCATGAGATTTTCCTGTTCCTTTATCGGTTGCAGAAACTTTGATGATACCATTTGCATCAATATCAAAAGTTACTTCAATTTGCGGAACACCTCTTGGCGCTGGTGGAATTCCATCTAAGTGGAAACGACCGATTGTTTTATTATCTGCAGCCATAGTTCTTTCACCTTGAATAACGTGAATTTCAACACTTGGTTGATTGTCAGCAGCAGTAGAGAAAACTTGTGATTTTTTTGTTGGAATTGTAGTGTTAGACTCAATTAATTTAGTCATAACATTACCCATAGTTTCAATTCCTAATGATAAAGGCGTAACGTCAAGTAACAATACATCTTTTACATCACCAGTTAAAACTCCTCCTTGAATTGCAGCTCCAATTGCCACAACTTCATCAGGATTAACTCCTTTTGATGGTTTTTTACCAAAGAATTTTTCAACTTGCTCTTGAATAACTGGAATTCTTGTAGAACCTCCAACTAAGATTACTTCGTCGATATCAGAAACAGATAAACCTGCATCTTTCAAAGCTTTAGCAACTGGATCCATAGAACGTTTTACCAAAGTTTCTGCTAATTGCTCAAATTTAGCACGAGTTAATGTTTTAACTAAGTGTTTTGGACCTGTAGCCGTTGCAGTAACATAAGGCAAGTTAATTTCTGTTTGAGTTGAAGATGACAATTCAATTTTAGCTTTTTCAGCAGCTTCTTTCAAACGTTGTAAAGCCATTGGATCTTTTCTCAAATCAATTCCTTCTTCAGAATTAAATTCGTTTGCCATCCAATCGATGATTACTTGGTCAAAATCGTCTCCTCCTAAGTGTGTATCTCCATTTGTAGATAATACTTCAAAAACTCCGTCACCTAATTCAAGAACAGAAATATCAAATGTACCTCCACCTAAATCGTAAACTGCGATTTTTTGGTCAATTCCTTTTTTGTCTAATCCATAAGCTAATGCCGCAGCAGTTGGCTCATTGATGATACGCATCACTTTTAAACCTGCAATTTCACCTGCTTCTTTAGTAGCTTGACGTTGTGCATCATTAAAGTATGCTGGAACTGTAATAACCGCTTCAGTAACAGTTTGACCTAAATAGTCTTCAGCCGTTTTTTTCATTTTTTGAAGTGTCATTGCTGACAATTCTTGTGGTGTATAAAGTCTTCCGTCAATATCAACACGTGGTGTGTCGTTATCTCCTTTAACCACTTTATAAGCTACAGTCGATGCTTCTTTAGCACTTTCTGAATATTTATTACCCATAAAACGTTTAATAGACGCTATGGTCTTAGTAGGATTTGTTACTGCCTGTCTTTTTGCAGGGTCACCTACTTTAATTTCGCCACCTTCTACAAATGCAATTACAGATGGTGTAGTTCTCTTTCCTTCTGCATTAGCAATTACAACTGGTTCTCCACCTTCCATAACTGACACGCAAGAATTGGTTGTACCTAAATCGATACCAATAATTTTTCCCATTTTCTTAATTTTCTATTTAATGTTTTTATTTAGTTTTTCAACTTGTTTGTGATATGACAAGGATTGTGCCAAGTGGTATTTTTAAAAAAAATGTCAGTTTTAAAAGTTTAATTTATTTTAAAATGTGACAACATGTCATTTTATGACAACTTTTTTCTGCGCTTATCATTCAAATTTGTCAATGAAGTAATATTAAATACTACTATTGATATTGCGATTAAAGTATATGAAATTACTTGAGAAACGGAAACATTTTCCTTAAAATAAAAAATAGCTAAAAAAAAGTGAATCAACGGATTGGTATACATTAATATTCCCACAGTTGAAGAATTCAAACCTTTCAAAGCATACAAATTTAAAAATAAAGGAACTATTGTAAAAACAATTACAATTACTAGTAGTAATGCATAAAAAATAAAATCTGTTGGAACTAATCCTCCATAACTTGGATAAAATGGAAGTAATACCAATGAAGCTATCAACATCTGAATTGTAAGAATTAAAAACTTATCAAAATCATTATTTCTTCTTTGAGAAATCAAATAAAATCCAAATGAAAGTGCTATTACAATACTGTAAATTAAATCTTTAAAATTACCATATGACAATATCACACAACTCACAACACATAATGCTACAGCAATCCATTGCCAAAAATCAATTCGCTCTTTCAAAATAATAAAAGCTAATACTGTTGTCAAAATGGGACATATAATATAAGCAAAAGAAGCCGATTGCAAACTAACATGATTGATAGCGTAAATAAATAAAAACCAATTTAATATCAATAAAAAACCTCCTGTAACAGTAATAAGAAGTGTCCTTTTCCTTTTTCGCAATGTAAAACTCATGAAAGTTCTTTTTCCTTCAACAAGAGTATGTCTTCTAAAGAAAAATGTAATTACTAATAAAAAAAATGTACCAATAAAAACTCTAAAAAACAAAATATCAAGCGAAGGATAAGTAGCTAAAGGTTTTAATGCCAAACTAAAAAATCCCCAAACAATAAAAGCAGATAAAGCAGAGACAAAATACTTGTTGAATGGCATCCTATTTTTTTTATGCAAAAGAAATAAAAATGTAGTTACAAAATTCCTAATTATTTGTTATTAAATTAGATTTCTTCAATTCAAAACACGTTTAACATATAAAGTATCAAAAACAACTGTTCAAATTATATGATTTTTATCAAATTATCATTTTAAACCTTATATTTGCTTTACTTATAATTACATTTTATGGAAGAATGCATCTCGGTTTTTGATATGTTAAAAATTGGTGTTGGACCATCGAGTTCACATACACTTGGACCTTGGCGTGCTGCCGAACGATTTTTAGCTGAATTAAATCAAGAAAATTTATTAGATAAAACAACTCGTGTAAAAGTGGATTTGTTTGGTTCACTATCTTTAACTGGTATTGGACATGCAACTGACTTGGCTGTAATGCTTGGTTTGAGTGGCCAAGATCCTGAATACATTCCAGTTGAAAATATTGATAAAATCATAACTTCTATTAAAAATACACATCAAATTAACTTAGGAAATCAGCTTTTGATTCCTTTTGATTTTGAAAAAGACATAGTTTTCAATAAAAACTTTTTGCCATTTCATGCTAACGGAATGACATTTACAGCATTCACATCAGGTAAAGAATACACTTCTACCTTCTACTCTATTGGTGGCGGATTTGTGGTAAAAGAAGAACGTGTGAATGCTAAAAAGAAACACCAAATAAAATGTGCTTTTCCTTATCCAATACAAAATGCACAAGAATTATTAGAATATTGCACCACTCAAAATAGAAAAATATCAGAAGTTGTTTACGACAACGAAAAATCCATGCGCTCAGAAGAAGAAATTGATAAAGAATTAATGCGCATTTGGAATACTATGTTAGAATGCATGTACATTGGTTGTCATTCAGAAGGTATACTTCCTGGCGGATTGAATGTTCGCAGAAGAGCTTTTGATATGCATCAAGGTTTGATTGGTTTATCAAATTACAATAATCCACAAGAATGGTTAGAAACTATTAGAAAAACCGAAGTTAAATTCCGTCAAATTTTGAAATGGGTTTCGTGCTTTGCATTGGCAGTCAATGAAGTAAACGCAGCTTTGGGAAGAGTTGTAACCGCTCCAACAAATGGAAGTGCTGGCGTAATTCCTGCAGTTTTAATGTATTATCTGGTTATTGAAAATCACGAAGCTGGAGAAAAAGAAATCAAACAATTTTTGATGGTTGCTGGTGAAATTGGTAGTATTTTCAAAAAAGGTTCAACTATTTCGGCAGCAATGGGCGGTTGTCAAGCAGAAATTGGAGTTTCCAGTGCTATGGCTGCAGCAGCGTTGTGCGAAGTTATGGGTGGAACACCAGACCAAGTTCAAATGGCGGCCGAAATTGCAATGGAACATCATCTAGGTTTGACTTGTGATCCAATTGGTGGTTTGGTTCAAATTCCATGTATAGAAAGAAATACAATGGGTGCAATTAAAGCTATAAACGCAGCAGAATTAGCAATGGAAACAGACGCTAAAAACGCAAAAGTTCCTTTAGATAAAGTCATCAATACTATGTGGCAAACAGCTAAAGATATGAACTCTAAATATAAAGAAACTTCCGAAGGTGGCTTAGCCGTTGCCGTGAATGTTGCTGATTGTTAGACATAAAAAAGGAGATGATTTTTTAAAATATCATCTCCCATTCTAGTTTAATTTGTAAACAAAAATTTTTAAAGTTCACTAAAATACATCTTATTTGGTGTACACTTCAATGTTACCACTAGCATCTTTTAACTTTAATTCACTCAAAGTAAGATTAGCAATATCTTGAGTTGTAGTTACACCATCAACAACTTTTGTCAAATTGTTATGTGATCTAGAGTAAATTCCAATATCTGTAAACAAAGCACATGGATCAATTGTTGAATCATAATTTCCTTCTTCAACAGTATTATCTGATTTTAAATTCATAAAATCTTTATCACAACCTGATTGGTTTTGTGGTGCATCAATCAGAGTTTCAACACCAGAAACAGTAGTTCCAACTTTACTAATACTCCATTTTCCTGTTAAAGGTGCTAATGTTTCTCCATCATTGTCATCATCACTACATGAAACTGTTAAGAAACCAAAAATAGCAACCGACATAAACAACACAACACTTCCACTTTTTACATTAACTTTTCTCATAACATTTTTATATTTATTTGTTAATGACAAAGTTAGTTGCACGATGGACAAAGAATATTACATATTAAAATTTATTAATTGCATAAATACAACTTAAGTATTTTTCTAATAATCTTGAGTTAAATGAGCCTACTTATTTTTTATTTTATTAATCTCATTTCTCAACAGTTCGATTTCGGCGTTTAATTTATCGAACTCTGCTCTATTAGATCTTCCTGCTTCAATGGTTTGATAAATTTTAATTTTTGAATCTTTCAAGTCAGTTTTTTGAAGTTGCTTTTCAATAATTTTTTGAAGCGAATCATCATATTTTTCAACAGTTACATCTACTTCGATTAATTTATTTTTAAAATCAATTTTTGACTGTACAACATGATGCTTTGTATCAATTTCATTGGTTACAAATTGATTTGCTTTGGAAATAAATATATTCGTAATAGCAAAATTATAAGCTAAATACATTGCAGGAATTATTGCAAGAAAAATTAAAACTCCAAACCAAATATTTACATTCTTTACATTTTCTTTTGAATGAGGACTGAATTTTAAATACTTGACAATAATATAACTTCCAACACATATAAAAAGTGCGTTGATAAAGTAAGTATAAAGTCCGCCTACAAAGTATTCCCATTGCAAGGTTGCCAAACCAAAACTTGCCGTACACAATGGTGGAATACATGAAGTAGCAACCGCAACTCCAATTAAAACCTGCGTTCCGTTATGACGTGAAATAGCTATAAATCCTGCCATTCCACCAAGAAAAGCTAATAAAACATCAAAAATAGTTGGATGAGAAAATGACAATAATTCATCGGTTGCAATGGCATAAGGCGTAATTAAATAGTAAATTGTTGCAACGATTAAACTAATTAATACAATACGTAATGCGTTTTGAATACTTACTTTCAATAAATCCAAATCAGAAACTCCGAGAGAAAATCCTATTCCAAAAATTGGTCCCATTAAAGGTGAAATAATCATCGCACCAATAACGGCAGCTTTAGAATTAATATTCAAACCAATACAAGAAATGAATATTGCAAAGGCTAAAAGCCAGAGATTTTTTCCTTTAAAAACAACACCTTCTCTTACTTCTTTGTCAGTTTCTAATTCATCTTCTTGACTTCCTTTTAGGTCAAAAAGTGAACGAAAATAGCGTTTAATAATTTGAATTCTTGTTATCATGTGTTTCAGTAGAATGAAACGCTAAATTTAGCATTAAAACTCAAAACTCAAACTAGTTGTCAAAAAGAAATTTGAATTAACAAAATCAGAATCTTTTGGAAAAACATCATTTTTACTATCAAAGTAACGTGCTTCTGTTCTTAATTTTACTTTTGAATTAGGCAAATAATCAAAGTTTAATGAAAATCCAAGTGTTTTAAATTCATCATTTGAAGCAATAATTACATTTTTAGTATCTTGATAATATTCCGTTCTAAAAGCTGTTTGCCATTTTGGATTTATAGAATATTGTGCAATAAAAACTGGACTCAACCATGATGCAGATGAATTATTAGTTGAACTTAAATCTTGCAAACCATAATCAAAACCGGCAATAGTTCGCCATTTATCATTCCATTTTTTATCAAAACACAAATTACTAAAATAACGCATAGTGAAATCAATTCCATTGAACTCTTTTCCTACGAAAGTACTCCAATTTAAAGTAGAATTTGTTGATGATTTATAAACAACTTGAGTTCCAAATGATGGTGCAACATCTTTCTGAGGTTTATTGATTCGTTGCCAACCATTTGTCAATAATGCTGCAAAATTCCATTTGTCGGATGGTTTGTAATTGTATTTTACGCCTGTCATAAAATAAGGCGAATTTTCAGCTAAAATTGAGCGCGTTAAAGTCAAATTGGAAGCTGTTGTAGCCGATTCAAATCCGATATAACTTGGCAAAATACCAACTTCAATAGCATGTATTTTTGATTGATCCAAATACAATCCCACATAAGCTTCGTTTAAATATTTTATCTTTTCATTAGCATAATTATCATCAACATAAGTTCCTGATTGTAAAGACACTACTGCATACGCATTTTCATATTCAACCTTTGCACGAAGCAACCCAATATTGATATTGAACTCGTTATGACGATTGTAATTGTACATAAAAGGCAATTTTGCATCAGTTATTGACTGATTGAAATCATAAGAATAATAGGTTTCAATAAAACCTGAAAACGTTGTTTTGAGTTCACTCTTCTCTTGAGAAAAAAGACTAATTGTACTAAAAATAAAGACTAAAAGTGTATATTGTATTTTCATAAGTTAAAAAAAAGCAAATCTAATTATTTTTTAGAATAATCAAATTTGCTTTTTAAAATATGAAAAAAAACTACAATCTAAAATTAACTGCTAAAGTTAATCGATGTTCATTTTTTTGCAATTGTGCCATCCAAGGTGAACTTCCTATTGGTCCATTGACATAGCCACTTGGCGAAGTTGTTCCTGAGGATGAAGTAAAATAAGGAATATTAGAATTTCTATAACCATATTCTAATCTAAAAGTTACAAAATCACTAGGCATAATATCAAATGTTGTTGTAAATTGTAATAACTTCAGTTTTTCATCATTG
Organism: Flavobacterium sp.; assembly: GCF_027484205.1. Lineage (GTDB taxonomy): Bacteria > Bacteroidota > Bacteroidia > Flavobacteriales > Flavobacteriaceae > Flavobacterium. The sequence goes on along the minus strand of NZ_JAIXUB010000023.1, from coordinate 110,585 downwards.
GCAATTGCCGTTTCAAAGCCATTAGGAATAGTTCCTGAAACTGCTGGTGAAAATGCTAAATATGGAGAAGTATTCACACCATTTACAACTGATTGATTTGTTAAATAATCTCCACGTAAAGTCAAAGCTAATTTATTTTGTTTGAACCAAATTCTATTAGCAATAGATGTTCCATACATAAAATTTTCTGATGCTTTTACCACATCATTAGCATCGTTATTACTTTGAAAACCATAGTGAGAATTGATGCTTAATGCTGCTTGAGAAATTCCTTTTGAAGTTAGTTTCTTATAATATCTAGCTACAATACTATTGTCATGATGAAAACGGATACGATTTGATTGATTACCAAACTCATCTGGATTTTGGGTATCTTTTCCATAATAAAAATTAGCAACAAGCTGTAAATTTTCACTTGGTCGATAATAATTAGAATTTCCAACTCCTATTCCATCGCTTGAACTATTATAAGACTGCCAACCGTTTAAAAGCCATAATTCCGTTTTGAATTTCTTAGTTGGATAAAATTGCACGCGTGCTCCTGAAAAATAAAAAGGTGTAAAATCGCAAACCATACTTCTTTGGTAGCTCCAGTTTTCTTGAGTAATATAACTTTCTAATCCAATGTAACTCATGAAAATCCCCATCTCCACATTTAAGCCATGGGCAACATCAAAATGATAACCAGCAGAAGCCTCACGAATATATTTTAAATTATTAATACTTGTATTTCTACCGTGGTTTACCGATCCATCAACATCCTGAATAATCGATGCCATTTGACCATATTGCAACCATAAACGTCCAATGATATTCTTATAATTTGTTTCAACACCTATACTTGCTAAATTTAATGTAAACTCATTATGACGACCAATCGTTGACGATATAGTTTGCGTATTATCTGTAGGATTTGCAAAATTATAATTGTAATAGGTGTCTAAATAAGTTACTCCTGTTAAGATTGTTTGTCCTTCAGAATCTTTAAATGTTAATGGAAATTTTTTTTGACGATTTTGTCCATTAATCCAAGTTAAATCCATTCCATCAAATGGAATTTTTGTTGAAATTGTATCGGTTTGCGCCAATGTCAATGACATATTTAATAGTGCAAATCCAAAAATTATTTTTTTAATCATGATTGTTTTACTTATTTGTTTTACGATTTAATTCTAAATTAGAAACAGGCGAATACACCATTGGATATTCTTCAATTGATACATCGCTTTTGTCCAACCCAAAAGCTTTTTCATCGGATAATGATAATTTTTTCAACCAAAAATAAGATGTCAACATCCAACCTTCTTTGAAGGCAAACTCATTTTCTACAGAAATAAATTTTTCAATTATTACAAATTTAAAATCAGGTTCGTTGTTATATTTTGTTGAGCCATCGGGACGAATGTGCAAATTCAACTCTTTTCTTTCAACCAATTCTTGAACTATTTTTTTGAAATACAATTCTACTTTTGGCTGAATTCTGAAACCAACATTAAGCACTACTTTAATTACTTTATCATCTAACAATTCTTCCACTTCATAATTTAAAGTAAATGGTTCGTTGGTTCTATTGATATGTAAAAACCAATAAACGTCAGCTCTTTTTGGTTTTTTTGCAAAAATAGATTTGATAATTTTTTCTTCAATTTCATAGGTTTTATCAGCTTTAGATAAATAAATTAAATGCGTAGCATATTTTGGAATACTATCGTCCTCACTTAATTCGTTTAACAAAATAGTTTGCTCTTTTAGATTGGTGAATTTTAAAAATCTATTGTTAATTTTTCTAGAGTAATACCAAACATACATCACCATAAAAATGAATAATTCAAAAAACAGAAACATCCATCTTTCTTTTATCTTAACCACATTAGCAATAAAAAATGACACTTCAATTATTGAAAAAATCACAAGAACAATTGCAACCCAAGTCATTTTTACTTTTTTGATAAAAATTAAATAATAGGATAATAAAATTGTAGTCATTAACATTGCGACTGTTATAGAAAATCCATAAGCAGCTTCCATATTGGATGAATTTTTGAAATATAAAATCATCAATACACAACCTATCCAAAGAATGGTGTTTACTGATGGAATATAAATTTGTCCTTTCAAATTAGTTGGATTTTTCAAGGCAACTCTTGGCCAAAAGTTTAAAGAAATCGCTTCATTAATTAAGGTAAATGAACCACTTATCAATGCTTGAGAAGCTATTATAGTTGCCAAAGTTGCAATAATAATTCCTATAAGTAAAAACCATTGTGGCATGATAGCATAAAACGGATTTTGACCATTTAAAAATTCATTTCCTTGACTCATCAACCATGCACCTTGACCTAAATAATTAAATACCAATGCAATTTTTACAAATATCCAAGTGATACGAATATTTGTTTTGCCACAATGTCCTAAATCAGAGTATAAAGCTTCAGCTCCAGTTGTACAAAGAAAAACGGCTCCAAGTAACCAAAAACCTTTTGGATATTGAGTAAGTAATTCGTAACCATAAATAGGGTTTAATGCTTTCAATATTTCTACATGTTGTACAATTTGAGAAACACCTAAAACTAACAACATCGTAAACCAAACTACCATTATTGGTCCAAAAACGCTACCAACTTTTTGTGTTCCAAAGCGTTGAAATAGAAAAATTCCCGATAAAATTGCAATTACAATAGGAATCGTAGGCAAATTGGGTACAATAGCTTCCAAGCCTTCAACGGCTGATGCTACAGAAATTGGCGGTGTAATAATTCCGTCAGCTAATAAACAGGTTGCACCCAAAATTGTTGGAATTACCAATTTTCCTTTACCAAATCTTTTTACCAACGCATAAAGCGAAAAAACACCGCCTTCACCATGATTATCCGCTGAAAGTGTGAGCAAAATATATTTGAAAGTAGTTTGAAAAGTTAATGTCCAAAAGACACACGAAATTCCTCCATAAACTAACAATTCGTTTATTGGTCGATCACCAATTATAGCTTTCATTACATACAATGGCGAGGTTCCAATATCACCATAAATTATTCCTAAAGCCACTAATAATGTAGCTGCTGTTACTTTTTGTTTTACTGATATATTCATTGTTTTTTGTTTAAAAGTTTATGAGTTTAATTTTTTTTAAAATAGGCATAAGAAGTCTCTACTGCGATGTTTACACATGCAATTCATATTTTTTAATTTTAAATTTTTAGATTATAATTAACTGGTATTGAATCGATAACCAACACCAGACTCAGTAACAATATACTTTGGTCGGTTTGGATCTTCTTCTATTTTTTTTCGTAATTGCGCCACAAAAACGCGTAAATATTGAGTTTGCTCAGAATAACTTTGACCCCAAATTTCTTTAAGAATATATTGATGAGTTAAAACTCTACCATCATTTTTGAATAACAAAATTAGAAGTGCATATTCCGTTGCAGTAAGTTTTAAAATTTCATTATTAACTTTTACAATTCTTGAAGTCAAATCGATTGAAATGTTTCCGAATGAAGTAATTGGCTCAACATTTTGAATAGAATTTTTACGCAAAGCAGTTCGCATTCTGGCTAATAACTCTTGTGTTCTAAATGGTTTTGTCAAGTAATCATTTGCGCCATTATCTAAAGCTTTTACAATTTCTTCTTCAGCACTTTTTACCGATAAAATAATGATTGGATTTTGAAACCATTCTCTTAACTTGACCAAAATCATTTGTCCATCATCATCTGGCAAACCTAAATCTAACAGAATCAAATCGGGTTGATGACTTGCTGCCATCGTGATTCCTTCTTTTCCATTAACAGCAAAACTCACTTTATAATCGTTAGCTTCTAATGAAATTTCTAATAATTTTCTTATTTGAACTTCATCATCAATTACCAATATAGAAAATCCGTTATTCATTTTTTAAGGAATTAATTGATAAACATTCTGCATTAAAAATCAATTCAAAAGTTGCTCCTCCATTTTCATTGTTTTTTAAATTTATAGTTCCGTTTTGAGCTTCTACAAATCCTTTCACAATAGACAAACCCAATCCTGTTCCGCCTGTTTTAGAATTTTTGAATCGGTAAAATTTATCAAAAGCTCTATTAATTTCATCTGATGGAAAACCATATCCATCATCTGAAATAGTGATGATACATTTTTTTATCAAATCAATATGAGTATCAAAATCTACATCTACATCATATTTTGCAGTAATTTCAATTTTTGCACCTTTTGGTGTATGTTGTGAACCATTATAAACTAAATTATAAATTATTTGTTCCATCAAACCATAATCAAGTTTGAAAAGCGGTAAATTTTCGTCAATTAAATAGTTGATTTTATGATCTTTGGTTTCTTCAGAAAGTCGATTACACACATTGTAAATAATTTCTTTTATATCGCACCAGTCTAATTTTGGTTGCATGTAACCAGACTCTAAACGCGACATATTCAACAGATTCTCAACTTGATAATTTAATTTCATCGAAGCTATTTCTATTTCATTATGCAATTTTTGTTGCGTTTCAGTAGATAAATTTACATTTTTTTGTTGCAAGGTATCAATAGAACCAAGAATCGCAGCAATTGGAGTTCTCAATTCGTGTGAAAGTGAATCTAGTAAAGTATTATATAATTTTAAAGTATTAGCACGTGTTTCTTTGATATGAATTGCCTTTTGCATAATTCTGAACTTATTGGTCAAAACCGCATTGATTAAAGCAATTATGAAAAACATGATTAGTAAAAAAGCATCTTCAGCACTATCGATATGCAAAGTGTAGTAGGGATTTATAAATAAATAATCCAAAGCCAAAGCACTCAAAATAGCCGCTAATAAAACCGGCTTTATTTCAAGAAAAATAGCAAGAATGGAAACTACAACTAAAAGAAGGTAACCCACAATTCTATAATCTATTTTATCTCTTATCAATAAGCACAACAAAGAAACAATTCCAACAGATAAAAAACTGATTAGATAAGGATTAATCGAACTCTTTTTAAATAACTTGTCCATTGTTATTAATTTTTGACAAAGTTACGGCGATAGTTATAAGTAAAAAATAGTATTCTGAATAGAAAGTATAAAGATTTTATAAAGATTTCCTTCTTGTATCAATTACATAAATAATTTTCCATCTCGAAGCTTCGGAACCATTTTCTTTAAAAAGTGTGAAAGCATTTACGCCTGAGTGACTTAATTTTCCATCGATATAGAATTCATAAGGTGTCCAAGCATGAGCCATAGTTCCATCAACTTGAATAGAATAACTTAAAATTTTTTCTTCAAAATTAAAATTAGGTGGAATAGTAGCTATTGAATTATAGAATTCTTTAGTCGATTCATCAGATAATTTTGCACCTTTTGCATTTTCCATAATCGATTGCATCATAATTTTATCGGAACAAACTGATTTTAATTTGATAGTATCTTTTGCATGAAAACCCTCAAAAAAAGTTTCAATGACCTTTTGAATTTCTTGATTTTGTGCTTGAAATGAAGTGGTAAAAATCAAACAAATAATTAGAATTGATTTTTTCATAAAATAGTACTTTAAAAGTTGCTATAAATATTAGTATATTTTTCATTGTATTTATTACAAAACTAATCGATTTTATTACTTTTACAACCTCTTAATCTATGAAGTCTAAAAATCTAATCATCAAAGAAGTCCAAATATGTCAGTAGCTAAAAAAGATTACAAACGAATTACAACCAAATCATTAATTGAAATGAAAGCCAATGGCGAAAAAATTTCAATGCTAACGGCTTATGATTTTACAATGGCAAAAATCGTTGATACTGCTGGTGTTGATGTAATTCTTGTTGGAGATTCAGCTAGTAATGTTATGGCTGGACACGAAACTACTTTGCCAATTACTCTAGACCAAATGATTTATCATGCTTCTAGCGTAGTTCGAGCTATTGATCGTGCATTAGTTGTTGTAGATTTACCTTTTGGAAGTTATCAATCAGATCCAAAAGAAGCTTTGCGATCCTCTATTAGAATTATGAAGGAATCTGGTGGACATGCAGTAAAATTAGAAGGCGGAAGTGAAATTAAAGATTCAATTAAAAAGATTTTAAACGCTGGGATTCCTGTTATGGGACATTTAGGTTTAACACCTCAATCTATATATAAATTTGGTACTTACACCGTTCGTGCTAAAGAAGATGCTGAAGCAGAAAAACTTTTAGAAGATGCTAAATTATTAGAAAAATTAGGATGTTTTGCTTTGGTTTTAGAAAAAATACCTGCGCATTTAGCCGAAAAAGTAGCTAAAAGTATTTCCATTCCTGTAATTGGAATTGGTGCCGGAAGTGGTGTTGACGGTCAAGTTCTTGTAATTCATGATATGCTAGGAATGAACAATGAATTCAGTCCAAGATTCTTACGTCGTTATTTAGATTTATACGATCAAATGACAAAAGCTATTGGGAATTATGTTGCCGATGTAAAAAGTCAAGATTTTCCGAATGCTAATGAACAGTATTAGATAGCAGATTTCAGAAATTAGATGGCAGAAAAAATAGTATCTACAAAAGATAACCTACAAATTCTTCACGAAGACAATCATATTGTTGTGATTAACAAGCGTGTTGGCGATATTGTACAAGGTGATAAAACTGGAGATAAACCGTTGTCTGAAGTTGTTAAAGAATATATTAAAGAAAAGTACAACAAACCTGGCGAAGTTTTTTTAGGCGTTGTTCATCGATTGGATAGGCCAACAACCGGAATTGTAGTTTTTGCTAAAACAAGCAAAGCATTGGAACGTTTGAACAAAATGTTTAGCGAACGTGAAACCAACAAAACCTATTGGGCAGTTGTAAAAAACAAACCACCAAAAAACGAAGATAATTTAATTCATTTTCTGAAAAGAAACGAAAAAAACAATACTTCAAAAGCGCATTTAAAAGAAGTTCCTGAAAGCAAAAAAGCGTCTTTAGATTATAAAATCATAAAAGAATTAAATAACTATTTTGCTTTAGAAATCAATCTTCACACCGGTCGTCATCATCAAATTCGAGCGCAATTACAAGCCATTGGTTGCCCAATAAAAGGTGATTTAAAATATGGCTTTGACCGAAGCAATCCTGATGGAGGAATTCATCTTCATGCCCGAAAATTAGCATTCGTGCATCCCGTTTCTAAAGAAAAAATCGAAATAATTGCTCCTACTCCATCGGACGCTATTTGGAATTCCATTTAAAAAATGTATTTTTACATCACAATCATTTAGGGTTTTATCCGTTTGATTTGTTATTAAACCTATATCAAAAATCTATTTTATGAAAAAATCAATTTTAGTTACACTTTTATTAGCAGCAATTGGTGTTCATTCTCAAGAACACTTTGCAGGTTTAAGCACTTCAAGTCGTGTCGGAATTTTAAATGCTGGAATCAATCCTTCGGAATTGAACAATATGTCTAATCGATTTGAAGTCAATATTTTTGGCGGAAGTTTTAATGTTGCCAACAATAAAATTGGTTTTAGCGATTTAACATCTGATACTGATTTTGAAGAGTTAATTTTTACAGGAAGTGAGCCTGTTAACGCCCGTTTTGATATGGAATTGTATGGAATTGGTGTTGCTGTAAAACACAAAAAATGGGGTTTCGGATTTTATACAAAAGCTACGGGAAAACTTGACCTTGTTGATATTGATACGAAAATTGGAGAAGCAATTGCAAACTCAGGCATAAGCAGCATTTTAGCGCCAACTACAATCAATAATAATTATAATCAAAGAATAAACGGTACGACTTGGGGTGAAGTTGCTTTTTCTGCTTCAAGAAATATTATGGATTCTGAAAAACATAAATTTAATGTTGGTGCAACATTCAAATTATTATTTCCTGGTTCGTATGCTAACTTAGGTTTAGATAAATTTTCGGGAACAATTACTAATGTAGGAACAACTGCTTATTTGAGTGGTGTTTCAAACGCATCATTAAATATAGCATATTCTGGTGGTTTAGCTGATAGTTTTTCAAATTTTGATGATTATTCTAAATCCGTATTTGGTGGTATGAATGGATTTGCAACCGATTTAGGTTTTAATTACCAATGGAAAGACGATGTAAAAGACATTGATGAATCAGATGAAAAAGCTGTTAAAAAAATTAAAAATCAGTACAAAAACAAATACAAATTAAACGCTGGAATGTCTATTAGAAACATAGGTTCGATGACATTCAAAGACGATAATAATTATTCAACAGATTATGTATTGAATATTCCAAATGCAACCATAGCCAATCCTGGTTTAGATTTAAGCATATTTGAAAATGTAGAAAGTCTTGATGAAGTTGAAGCAATTTTAATAAGTGAAGGATATTTAAATAAAACACAAGCAGAGAAAAAAGATTTCAAAGTAAAACTTCCTACTACATTTACAGCTTATGCTGATTTAAAATTGGTTTCAAAACTGTTTGTTTCTGGTTTTATTCAACAAAAACTTACTGATGATTCAAATAATGATCAAATTACTGCACAAAACATTCTTACAATTACTCCACGATTCAACACAGGTTTCTTTGAAGTTTATGCACCATTAACAAACAGTGAAGTTTCAGGATTTAATGCAGGTGTAGGATTAAGACTTGGAGGTTTTTATTTAGGTTCAGGTTCAATTATAACTGCATTGGCAAACGATAGTAAACAAGCTGATATTTACACAGGATTTAGATGGGCTTTCTTATAAAACATGGAATTTAAAACAAATATTAGTTACAGAAAAGATAAACTGAAACAACTTCTAAAATTCATAATTAAGTATGAAAATGAAATTGTTACAGCACTTTTCAACGACTTTAAAAAACCCGAATTTGAAGCCGTTGCAACTGAAACAAGTTATGTTATTTCCGATTTAAAACATACTATAAAAAACATCAATAAATGGGCAAAACCTAAATGGGTTTTGCCTTCTTTATTAAATTTCCCATCGTCAGATTATATTTTAAGCGAACCATATGGAAAAGTTTTAATCATTTCTCCATGGAATTATCCATATCAGTTAGCACTTTGTCCTTTAATTGCAGCTGTTGCAGCAGGAAATCAAGTCGTAATAAAACCATCAGAACTAACTCCGAATACCTCTGAAATAATTTCAAAAATAGTTTCGGAAGTTTTTGATAAAGAACACGTTACAGTAATTGAAGGTGGAATTGAAGTTTCTGAAAAACTTTTAGCACAACGTTGGGATTACATATTCTTTACCGGAAGTGTAGCCGTTGGAAAAATTGTTGCTAAAGCTGCTTCACAATTTCTAACACCAGTTACTCTTGAACTTGGAGGAAAAAATCCATGTATTGTTGATGAAAATTGCAATTTAAAACTCACTGCCAAAAGAATCGTTTGGGGAAAATTTATCAACGCAGGACAAACTTGTATTGCACCAGATTATATATTGGTTAAAACCAAAATTAAGTCAAAATTAATTGATGCTTTAAAAGAAGAAATCGTTCTTGCTTATGGTGAAAATCCTGAAAAATCATTGGACTTTGCAAGAATTATAAATAATAAAAATTGGAAACGACAGGCTTCATTTTTAGAAAATGAAACTATTTTATATGGTGGAAAAATCATAGAAGCAGAAAACTACATTGCTCCTACTTTATTAAACGAACCAAAACTAGAGAGCTTAGTGATGCAAGATGAAATTTTTGGACCAATATTACCCATATTAAGTTATGAAAATGAATTTGAAATCGATACCATTATTTCCAACTATGAGAAACCTCTTGCCTTATATGTATTTTCAAACAATATAAAATGGGCAAAACAAATCATGAATAAACACTCTTTTGGTGGTGGATGTATTAACGATACAGTAATTCATTTTTCAAATAATCGTTTACCTTTTGGAGGTGTTGGTCATAGTGGCATTGGTGCATACCATGGGAAAATGAGTTTTGAAACCTTTTCACATAAAAAAGGGATTGTAAAAAAAGGAACATGGTTAGATTTACCTTTACGTTATGCTCCTTATAAAGAGAAGATAAAATCTCTTAAAAAAATATTGAATTGGCTTTAAATTTTGTAAAATATCGATAAAATTTGTATATTGCTTTACAAATCAATTCCTTGTTAGATGCCAAACACTATAAATTTGTTTTATTATTTAATAAATTTAAGTATACAAAAATGCTTATTTGCATTTAACTCTGCATTAACTATCAACTTATCTAAAGGATTCTTCTACAGCAATGGATGGATTTTAACAGCAATTGTGGTTTTGATTTTGTATTTAATCTATACTATTGCTGATAAAACAAATAAAATTCAACTGCATTTCAACAATAATTTTTCAGAATTTGAACCAAAAGAAGAACAGTACAATCTTTACTTACTTTTTTTAGGAATCATACTTCCATTAGTAGAACTCGTTTTTGAGGTTTTTAAAGTAAGAACAAATTCATTTTTTATACCCAATTTCATTTTTGGATTAGTATTGATATCAATCTATTTAATTAGTACAAAAACAAAAATAATTAAAAACTATCTCAATTATATCTTCACCTCATTATATTTATTATACTTCATAACTACTTATTTTAGAATACTTTTATTTCAATTTGACTTAGTTTCCTATGTCGAATTGATAATTGCTTTCTTTTTGTCCTATAATACTTTTAAAAGTGTTGTTCAGTATTGGGTTTTTTCAACTATAACACTTTTGTTCACTATTGGTATTTATAATCAAAACTACATTACTCCTAATTTGGTTGTAATTTTATTTTGTTCCTTTTTAGCAATTATAGCTATTCACATGGCAAGACATATTGCACTTGTAAACACAAAAAATAAATTTTTATTTGCAAACGAAATTGTAAATAAAGGAAACTCATTAACTATTGCAACAAATAAAAAAGGTGAAGTTTCTTATTGTAGCGATCAAATAACTAATTTTTTGGGATATGAACCTGATGAAGTTATGGGAATGAAATTTTGGGAATTAACTCAAGATTCTGAATTTATTGGAGAAGATTATCATAAAAACTATATTGATAACCGATTGTATGTAAGACGTTTAAAATGTAAAAATGGTGAATATAAATACATCCAATGGAAAGATAAAATGTTCAATGAAAATTTAATTATTGGAATTGGGCAAGATGTTACAGAGCAAATTCACATTCAAAATCAACATAGAAATTTAATTGAAAGTGCTAATGACATTATCTATGAAACTGATATTGACGGAAATTATACTTTTATAAACAAACATTCCGAAAATATAATGGGTTATACATTAGAAGAAATGTATTGCCGACATTTTACAGATTTTATTAGAAAAGACTACAAAGAAAAAGTAGTCGCATTTTATTCAAAACCATTAAAAGAAATAACAAGTTTTGAAACACTAATTTTTCCAATTATAAATAAAAATAATGAAACCATATGGTTATCACAAAACGTTTCTATTAAACGAAATGAGATAGGGAAAATAATAGGTTATACAGTAATTGCAAGAGATATTACGATTATAAAAAACATTGAAATTGAAGCTTCAAGGAGAGAAAAAAAAGTTAGAAAGTACAATGATGTCATCAAACAATTAACTATAAAAAGTTTTTCAGGTCAAGAAAATTTTGATGATTTTTTAAACTACTTGCTAAAAATTGTTGCTGAAAAAGTTGATATTAATCGCGTTAGTTTCTGGAATTATTATGATGATAAAATTGTTTGCGGAAAATTGTTTTTAGCAAATAAGAATTATTATGAAAAAGGATTTGTTCTTCATAAAAAAGATTTCCCAACATATTTTGAAGCTATTGAAACAGAAAACCAAATCATTGCAAGTGATGTCTATAAAAACAATGATACAAGCGAATTTTGGGCAGAATATTTTCCAAAAAACAGTATACTTTCAATGCTTGATTCACCAATATATTCTGGAGGAAAACTCATTGGTATTTTATGTTTTGAATCAACTACAAAAATTAAAAATTGGGATACAGAAGATATTAACTTTTCAAGAAGTATTTGCGATTTTATTGCCATTGCCATTGAAACAAATCACAGAATTGAAGCAGAAAGAAAACTAGAATACAAAAGCGAATTACTTTCTGCATTAGCAAATATTACAAACAGTTTTATTAGTAATAAAAATATATTTCACAACTGTAATGAAACTCTTGAAATCATTGGAAAAGCATCGAGAGTCGATCGTGTTTACTTCTTCACTAACGACTCAAAACAAAGAACGGTAAGTCAAAAGTATGAATGGGTTAACAAAAATATATCTCCACAAATAGATAATCAAGAATTACAAAACTTTTCATACGATAATTTTTTACAATTCATTGAACTGCTTCAACAAAACAAACATTTTAATTTTTTAGTAAAAGATTTAGAAGATTTAAAATTTAAAAAAACGCTCACAGAAGAAGATATATTATCGATTTTAGTAATTCCAATATTTATTAAAAAAGAGTTTTATGGCTTTATTGGTTTTGATGATTGTACAAATGAAAGAATTTGGACAGATGATGAAATTAATATTCTTCAAACATTGGCAAACAATATTTCATCAGCAATTGAACGTTATGAAAATGAAAACCTGATTTCTGAAACTGAAGAAAAATTTAGATTAATCGCTAATAATATTCCAGGCACAGTTTATTTATCAAAATTTGATGATCAATCAACTAAAGTTTATTTAAACGATGAAATTGAAAATTTAACAGGATATAGAAAAGAGTTTTTCTTAAACAATACGCTTTCGTTTTTAGATCTTATTCATCCTGAAGAAAAAAACAAAGTGATTTCTGAGCAAATTACTGACATCAAAAATGGCAAACAAATTCATTCAAAATACCGAATAAAAACAAAATCAGGAAATTATGTTTGGATTGAAGAATTTGCTGATGCCATTAAAAAAGATAACAAGATTGAATTTATTGGTGGAATCTATATTGATATAACAAAACAAAAAGAAGCCGAAGAAGCTATTATTGCAAAAGAATTTGCAGAAGCTGCTAACAAAGCTAAATCAGAATTTTTAGCCAATATGAGTCACGAAATACGAACTCCATTAAACGGAATTATTGGATTTACTGATTTATTGAAAAATACAAATTTAGAAGCCATTCAAAGAAATTATATGAACACCATCAATCAATCGGCAAAATCATTGATGGAAATTGTAAATGACATTCTTGATTTTTCAAAAATTGAATCTGGAAAACTTGAATTAGATATTAAAAAATATGATTTGAATGAAATACTGAATCAAGTTATTGAACTAATTAATTATGATTCTAATACAAAAAAAATTGAGTTAAGTCTAAATATTAGTAATCAAGTTCCTAAATACATTTGGGTTGATAGTGTTCGCTTAAAACAAATATTGATAAACTTATTAAGCAACGCTGTAAAATTTACTGAAAAAGGAAATGTTGTACTTTCAGTAAATATCAAAGAAGATACAGAAAATGATGAAAAAACAATTCGCTTTTCAGTAAAAGATACTGGAATTGGAATTCAAAAGGCATACCAACAAAAAATATTTGATTCTTTCTCACAAGGCGATACTTCAACCACAAGAAAATTTGGTGGTACAGGTTTAGGTTTAACTATTTCAAATCAACTGCTTGGTTTAATGAATAGTAAATTACAATTAGAGAGCGATTATGGAAAAGGAAGTGATTTCTTTTTTGACATAAAATTAAAAACATCAAACGATATTGAAAATAGTCAACAAGAAGCTAAAATTGAAGTTGTTGAAGAAAAAGAAAATATCAATTTTGGACATGAAAACTTTAAAATTTTACTTGTTGAAGACAATAAAATCAACATGCTTTTAGCTAAAACACTAATAAAACAAATCATTCCAAATGGAACGATATACGAAGCAGAAAATGGTCAAGAAGCAGTCGATAAATTTTCAATTCTAAAACCTGATTTAATTTTAATGGATGTTCAAATGCCTATTAAAAATGGCTATGAAGCTTCTATTGAAATTAGAAAAACAGAAATAGGAAAACATGTACCAATCATTGCTCTTACGGCTGGCACGGTTGTTGGTGAAAAGGAAAAATGTTTAGAAGCAGGCATGAACGATTATGCTTCAAAACCTATAATAAAAGAAAATTTAAAATCCATCATTATAAAATGGATTAAAGATTAATCAAAAAAACTATATTTGTTATTATTAAAAATTATTAAATTATGAAATGGAGAGGTAATCGTCAGAGTGACAACGTTGAAGACAGAAGAGGAATGTCTAGCGGTGGAAAAGTAGCACTTGGTGGTGGAGCATTAGGAATTATTATTCTTTTGCTTAATCTTTTTGGTGGAGAAAATGCTAAAATGCTTACTCCAATGTTAGAACAAATGAACCAAGGTCAACAAACTGAACAAACTGGTGAACAACGTCAATTAACAGCAGAAGAAAAAGAAATTGGTGATTTTGCTAAAACTGTTTTTGCTTACACAGAAGATACCTTTGGTCAAATATTTCAAGAAAATAATCTGCAATATGAACAACCTAAAATGGTTTTATTTTCTGATGCAGTAGAAACCGCTTGTGGAAGTGCAACTGCTGCTTCTGGTCCATTTTATTGTCCTGGCGACAAAAAAGTTTATATGGATTTACGATTTTTTGAAGAATTAAAAACTCGTTTTGGAGCTAAAGGTGGAGATTTTGCAATTGCTTATGTTATTGCTCACGAAGTAGGTCATCACATTCAAACCATAACTGGAACATCTAACAAAATGCGTCAAATGCAACAAGGTTTAAGCCAAGCAGAAGCAAATAAACTTTCAGTTTGTTTAGAACTTCAAGCAGATTTTTACGCAGGAGTTTGGGCACACTACAATCAAGAATATCTTGAAGAAGGTGACATTGATGAAGCTTTAAGTGCTGCACACGCTGTTGGTGATGATGCCATTCAAAGCAAAATGCAAGGACATGTACAACCAGATTCATTTACACATGGAACTTCAGAACAAAGAAAATACTGGTTCAAACTTGGTTATTCTACAGGAGATGTTGGACAAGGCGATACCTTTGCGAAATATGGTTACGATTTAAAATAAAAATAATAAATCATAAAAAACTAAGAGCAATTATAAAATTGCTCTTTTTTTATGAATTAAACCAAAGTTGGAAATTCTTTAATTGTTATGATTTTGTACAAAACATATCTAATAATTTTATAAAAGTTAAAAAAAATAGGCAAAAATTATCACTTTAATAATTCGTATTCTAAAGCCAAAAAATTAGATATTGTTCAATGGTTTTTATCAATTCAAATGGTAATTTTGTTCAAAATTTACCATCATGAAAGTCGGAATTGACAGCATTGCATTTGATTTACCAAAAATACATTTACCAATAAAAGTTCTTGCAGAAAACAGAAACATTGAACCCGAAAAACTTATAAAAGGTTTAGGATTATATAAGATGAGTTTCCCTGATGTCCATCAAGACGTTATAACTTTTGCTGCAAATGCTGTTTTCAAACTCATCCAACAAGAAAATTTAAATCCAAAAGAAATTGCCCGAATTTATGTAGGAACTGAAAGTGCTGTAGATTCATCAAAACCCATTGCAAGTTATGTAACAACTTTATTGGAACAACAATTTGGTGAAAGCACTTTTAACAATTGTGATACTTTAGACATGACTTTTGCATGCATTGGCGCTGTAGATGCTTTGCAAACTACTTTAGATTTTATCCGTTTAAATCCAACAAAAAAAGCTATCGTAGTGGCGACAGATAATGCCAAATATGATTTGAATTCTACTGGTGAATACACTCAAGGTGCTGGAGCAATTGCGATGTTAATTACTTCTAATCCAAGGGTTTTAGCATTTTCTCAAGAAGTTGGTGTTTCTTCTCAAGGAGTTTTTGATTTTTTCAAACCAAGACGTTATTTTTCTAAAGAAGAAATTTTAAATACAAATGAAAATCCTGAATGGCTTGGAATTTTAGAAAATGAAATTGCCATCTATAAAGAGCAACCTGTTTTTGATGGACAATATTCAAATCAATGTTACATCAATAGAACATCTGATGCTTATTTTCACTACAAAGAAATCACTAATCAAAGCGGAAAATTATACCAATCGTGGGAAAATATTTTGATGCACCTTCCCTATTGTTTTCAAGCAAGAAGAACATTTGTTGAAATTTTCGCTAAAGAAAATAATCTAACAGAAGATATAAAAACCATTTCTAAAACTCCTGAATATTTAGAATTTGTAAACCAAACCATTTTTCCTTCAGAAATTGCTTCGGGACAAGTTGGAAATATGTACACCGGTTCAATTTTCCTTGGAATGTTATCTACATTATGTTTTCATTTGCAACAAAATACAGATTTAATTTCTAAAAAATTTGGTTTTATTGCCTACGGAAGTGGTTCAAAATCAAAAGTCTTTGAAGCCGAAGTTCAAGAACATTGGAAATCCGTTATTGAAAAAACAGAATTATTTGAAACCTTAAATAATTCAACAGAAATCGATTTTGGAACTTACATTACACTTCATAAAAAGGAACGAAAACAATCTGTTTTACAACCTAAAAATGAGTTTGCATTGGATTATATAGAAAAAGAAAATCCTGTTTTAGTTGGTGCTCGATATTATAGATTTAATAAATAGTGGTTAGATATGAGTTTTAAGTTATTAGCGATAAGTAAAATCAATATCTAAAATCTAATATCATCCCAGCCATCCATCTCTGTCCAAACTTCTGTATTGAATTGCTTCTGCAATATGATTGGAAACAACAATTTCAGAATTTTCTAAATCGGCAATGGTTCTAGCAACTTTTAGTATTCTGTCAAAAGCTCTGGCAGAAAGATTCAGTCGTTCCATAGCAGTTTTTAATAATTGCAACGATGCTTCGTCTAAAGCACAATATTCTCTAATTTGCTTCGAACTCATCTGTGCATTGTAATGAATGTTATCAAATGATTCAAATCGTTTACTTTGTATTTCTCTTGCTGCAGTTACTCGTTTTCTAATTTCAATACTACTTTCTGATTTTCGAGTTTCAGTCAATTTATCAAAAGGAACTGGAGTAACTTCAATATGAATATCAATTCTATCTAAAAGTGGTCCAGAAATTTTACTCATATAACGTTGCATCTCCTGTGGTGAAGAACTTTGTGGTGCATCTGGATCGTTAAAATAGCCACTCGGACTCGGATTCATACTCGCAACTAACATAAAAGATGATGGGTAAGTAATGGTAAATTTAGCTCTCGAAATTGTCACTTCCCTATCTTCTAAAGGTTGACGCATCACTTCAAGAACTTCTCTTTTAAACTCTGGTAATTCATCTAAAAATAAAACACCATTATGCGATAATGAAATTTCTCCAGGTTGTGGATAACTTCCTCCTCCAACAAGAGAAACGCTTGACGCTGTGTGATGTGGCGCACGAAAAGGTCGTTGACTCATCAATCCTGATTCTTTAATTTTTCCTGCAACAGAATGAATTTTAGTAGTTTCTAAAGCTTCTTTCAAAGTCATTGGTGGCAAAATACTTGGTAATCGCTTGGCAAGCATTGTCTTACCTGAACCTGGTGGACCAATTAAAATAATATTATGTCCTCCAGCAGCAGCAATTTCCATACATCTTTTTATGGATTCTTGACCTTTGACATCGGAAAAATCAAACTCTGGAAAATCTAATTCTTTGTAAAATTCCTCTCTCGTATTAATAACTGTTGGTTCTAAAGTTCCTTTTCCTTCAAAGAAATTGATAATTTCGGTTACATTTTCAATGCCATAAACTTCTAATCCATCGACAACTGCTGCTTCTTTAGCATTTTGTTTCGGAAGGAAAAAACCTTTGAAACCTTCTTCTCGTGCTTGAATTGCTATAGATAAAGCACCTTTTATGGGTTGCAAACCTCCATCGAGCGATAATTCACCCATAATAATATACTTGTCAACATCATCAGCTTTTATCTGACCTGATGCCACAAGAATTCCAATAGCTAAAGTCAAATCATATGCTGATCCTTCTTTACGCAAATCGGCTGGAGCTAAATTTAAAGTGATTTTTTTTACTGGAATTTTATATCCATTATTGCTTAAAGCTGCGGCAATTCGATAATTGCTTTCTTTAATGGCGTTATCTGGTAAACCTACAAGATGGTAACCTACACCTTTATCAATATTTACTTCTACAGTGATTGTTGTAGCTTGAACGCCAAAGACAGCGCTTCCAAATACTTTTACTAACATGGCTTATACTTTTATTAAATGGCTTATACAGTTGCAAATATATAATAGTTTGAAATTAAAAAAACTAAAAATATTAAATTTTTATAGAAATGTAAATTATGGCATACATTTTGTAAAGTTTATTTTACTATTAGTACACTATGCTTTACAAAAGTATTAACTTTTAAAAATTAAAATCATGAAAACACACTTTTTATTTCCGAATTCATTCAAGAAAATTGGATGGTTCTTATTTGTTCCTACAATGGCTACAATTCTGTACATTTGGTTAATCGACAGTAGTCAATTAGAAAATCTTTTAGAGTTTAAAGTTTTTGCGTTGTATAAAACGAATATACTTGGAGCATCAGAATATCTAGTATTCATTAAAAATCATTTAATTGATGAACTTTTGACAATATTATTAATGATTAGCCTTCTATTTGTTGGTTTTTCTAAAACAAAATCAGAAGATGAAATGATTGAAAAGATTAGATATGAAAGTCTAGTTTGGGCAACTTATTTTAATCTTTTTTTACTTTTATTCAATACCATTTTCTTTTATGGATTATTTTATGGAAACTTCATCATATTGAATATTTTTTCACAGCTACTGTTCTTTATTATACGTTTTCATTACAAAATTTATCAATTAAATAAAGCTACTCACGATGACGAATAATTTAAAAGTTTTGCGAGCTATTAAGAATATTTCGCAAGAAGAATTAGCGAAACAAATTGAAGTTAGTCGCCAAACTATAAATGCAATGGAAAAAGGAAAGTATGTTCCTTCTACTGTTTTGGCATTAAAATTGGCTCGCTTTTTTGAAAAATCAGTAGAAGAAATTTTTACCTTAGAAACGACAGATTAATTGCAAATCCATTTGTTAAAATATTTCGTATATACTACAAACAAAAAAAACATGATTGACGAAAACGAAAGAATTGAAATTTTAAATCAATACCAACTATTGGACACAGAACCCGAGTCAGAATATGATAATATCACTTATATTGCCTCAACACTTTGTGACACTCCAATTTCTACAATTACACTTGTTGACAGATACCGACAATGGTTTAAATCTAAAATTGGTTTAACCAATAATGAAAGTTCTAGAGAAAGCTCTTTTTGCTCACTTGCTATTGAAAAATCTGCTGAAACTATTGTTATTGAAAAATTAATGGAAGATGAAGATTTTAAAAAAGTTGGCTTACTGAATGGATTGACTAATGAAGGATTTTATGCTGGTGTACCAATAAAAGACAATGAATCTGGTGCTGTTCTTGGAACACTTTGCGTTATTGATTATGTGAATAAAAAATTATCTGATAAGCAAATAAAATCATTGGAAATATTAGCAGAGCAAACCTCAAAATTATTCTCTTTACATAGAAAGTTCAAAAAATTGTCTGACAATAATGAATATTTACATTTAAAATATTCTGAGTTGGAAAAATTTGCAGGAGTAATTTCTCACGACATGAAATCTCCGTTAAATAATATAATTTCTCTTATTCGATTGATTAAAGAAAATACTGAAACTGCTTTAAAAGATGAAAATTTTGAATACCTAAATTTAATTGAAGAATGTTCACTTCAATTGAAAGATTACATTGATGGTATTTTAAATTATTATAAATTAGATAGTATTGATTTATCAATTAAAGACGAATTACTTATTTCAGAAACTGTTGAAGAAATAAAAAAAATGCTTTCAATAGATTCAAATGTAACTATTTCTTATGCGAGTGAATACAATAGTTTAAAAATGTCCAAATTTGCTTTAATACAATTACTAGTTAACTTAATTAGCAATGGAATTAAATATAATGACAAAGAAAATATTACTATTGGAATTGTTTTCAAACAATTAGAAAACAATTATTTAATTGAAATTTCAGATAATGGAATAGGTATAAAATCGGATGATTTTGACAAAATATACAAATCCTTTAAAAACTTAAACATTAAAGACCGCTATGGTAACTACGGAACTGGAATGGGTTTATCTAGTGTAAAGAAAATTGTAGATAAATTGAAAGGAACTATATCTATTTCATCAGATATAAATAAAGGAACGACTTTTAAAATAATACTTCCATCGTAACAAAAAGCCCATCTAAATATTTAGATGGGCTTTTAAATTATTTTTTGAAATTTACAATTCCTTGTTTTAACCAATTGGCATAAAAATCAATATCAGGATTATAACTTGTAGTTGGTGTAACTTTATTTAAATTATTTCCTTGATTATCAACTAAAACGTAAAGTGGTTGCGTATTTGTATTGTATTTTGTAATCATGAAATCGGTCCATTTATCACCTATCGTTTCTATTTCAGATCCCGTTGATTTTGATACAAATTGCTCTTCTTTTGGCAATGGACGTTTATCATCGGCATACAATGAAATTAATACAATTTCATTTTTTAGAATATTCAATACTTTTTCATCTGACCAAACGTTATTTTCCATTTTTCTACAATTCACACAAGCATGACCTGTAAAGTCTAGTAAAGCAGGTTTTTTAACTTCTTTGGCATAAGCCAAACCTTTATCATAGTCCGTAAAAACTATCAATCCATGTGGTCCAATTTCAGCACCATCAGGAAGTTTTTCTTCACTAGCAACAGATGAACCTCCTACTCCATTTGGACTTTCACTATAAGTTTGTGGTGGCGGAAATGCACTAATAAGTTTTAATGGAGCGCCCCAAAGTCCTGGAATCATATATACGGTAAATGATAGAACTGTAAGCGCCATAAACAATCTTCCAACAGAAATGTGGGTTAATGGCGAATCGTGTGGCAATGTAATTTTTCCCAATAAATAAATTCCCCAAGTTCCAAAAATAGCTATCCACAATGCTAAAAATGTTTCTCTTTCAAACCAATGCAATTGTAATACTAAATCGGCATTGGATAAAAATTTGAATGCTAAAGCCAATTCTAAAAATCCTAAAGATACTTTAACTGTATTCAACCATCCACCAGATTTTGGTAGCGAATTTAACCAACCTGGAAACATTGCGAAAAGCATAAAAGGTAATGCTAATGCAGATGAAAATCCTAACATTCCAACAACTGGTGCTATTCCACCTTTAGAAGCTGATTCTACTAAAAGTGTTCCTACAATTGGACCAGTACACGAAAAAGATACAATTGCTAATGCCAAGGCCATAAACAATATTCCTATAATTCCACCTCTATCTGCTTGTCGATCTACTTTATTTGCCCATGAATTAGGCAACATAATTTCAAAAGCTCCTAAAAATGATGAAGCAAAAACAACTAATAAAACGAAGAAAATGATATTGAACCAAACATTTGTTGAAAGCGCATTTAAGGCATCAGCACCAAAAATAGCAGTAACTGCAAGACCCAAAACAACATAGATTAATATAATTGAAATACCATAAATAATAGCATTCCTTTTTCCTTCGGCTTTTGTTTTACTTTGTTTGGTAAAAAAACTAACCGTCATCGGTATCATTGGAAAAACACAAGGCGTTAATAAAGCTGCAAATCCACCAAGAAATGCAAGGAAAAATATGGTCCATAAACCGCGTTCTTCCTCTTTTTTTGGTTCTTCTTTTTTAGTTTCAGGAGTAGCAACTGGAGTAGTTTTAACTTCTTCGGTAGTTGTAGAATCTACTTTTACTGAATCAACATTTGATACCGGTTTATCTAAGTTTTCTGCAACTTTAATTTCAGGAATTTCAAAAGTAAAATCTTTATTATCATTAATACAAGCTTCTTTACATACTTGGTACTCAAAGTTTAACTTGATATTCTTAACTTTAGGATTGGTTACTTTCACTTTTTGAGTAACAGTTACTTTTTTCTCAAAATAATATTCGTCAACTTCAAAAACGTCATTGAATGCTTTTTTATAGGGACTTTCTTTTGCTTTACCAACTAATTCATAGTTTCCTTTTTGGTCTTTAAAAGTAATTACAATAGGCAACGAACCACCATCTGGTGTGAATTGAGAATAGACATGCCAACCTTCTTCAATCGTTCCATTAATAACTAAATTAAATTCATTATCAGAAACTTTTTCAGTTTTTGTTGTCCATTTAACAGGATTTTTTACTTGAGCATTTACATTAGTTAAAACCAAAAAAGCTATAAGCGTGTAAAAGAAATTCTTCATTATAGAATCGTTATTTTTAATATTTTAGTTGTGTTTGTCGTTACTTTAAAACGTTCATCTTGTCGCATTCCTACAATCCATACAATTTGATTATCAGAACATAACAGCCATTTATTTAATTTATCAATTAAAGATAATTTTTCGTCCTTAAAATACTTACTCACTTTCTTTGTGCCTTGCATTCCAAACGGATGAAAAATATCTCCTTCTTGCCATTTTCGCAATTCAAGTGGAAACTTCAATTGATCTTCATCGACAAATATACTATTTGAATCTGAAATAGAAATGTCACCTACGTTACAAAAGGCAAATTTTAAGGGAATATTAACTTGGCTAGAATTCTTATCAATTTTAAAAATTTGATTCCTATTAGTCTCGTTCTTTGGAGATAAAATCAAATATGACCTATCTTTTAATAATAAAAAGTTCTCACAGAAAACTTGTTTACCTGATTGCGAATGCACTAAATCATAAATATCATCCCAAGCCGAGAAACCATAATCTTTGAGCCATTGGTACAAATAGGCATCATAATTAGGCAGTTTTAAAAGTTCCTTCAAATTAAATTTTAACTCATTTTCAGATTCTTCTACTACAATTTTGTAAACTAATTTGGATGCATCATCAACCATAGATTGCGATTGCTTCAAATTTTGAATAGTTTTTTCAAAAGAGGTTAACAAATTAGGATTTAATTCTTTTAAAATTGGAACTACATTATGGCGCAATTTGTTTCGTAAATATATATCTGAGGCATTACTCGAATCTTCACGCCATGAAATATTGTTTTCATTGGCAAAAGTTTCAATTTCATCTCTAGAAAAAACTAATAATGGACGAATTATTTTATCGTTTTGATTTGGAATTCCTATCAATCCATCTAAACCAGTTCCACGACTTAAATTGATTAAAAAAGTTTCTAAACTATCATCAAGATGATGTGCCGTAAGAATATAATCAAAGTTTTCTTTTTCTAACAATTCATAAAACCAATCATAACGCAATTTTCTGGCTGCTAATTGAATCGATAAATTATAATCTGAGGCAAACTTTTTAGTGTCAAATTTTATTGCAAAGCATCTCGATTGCGCTCGATGTGACAAAATACTAACCTGATTTATTACAAAATTTTCATCGGCATCGCTTTCTTCGCCACGAAGTTGGAAATTGCAATGCGCTACAGCAAAATTATAGTTTAATTGATGCAATAAATGAACCAAAACCATACTATCGATGCCACCACTAGTTGCTAAAAGAAGTCTTTTTTCTTTTAGATATGGGAAGTTTTTATTTAAGTGATTTTGGAATGTAGTAAGCATGTTCAAAAGTAAGTAAATTATTTTTATTGAAGTACTTCAAACATTGCTTTAGCTTTTAGTAAACACTCGTCATACTCACTTTCGGGAATGGATTTTGAAGTTATGGCACTTCCAACAGAAAATGAAAGATACTGATTTTTAAAATTATACAAAATACTTCTAATCACAACATTAAAATCAAAATCGCCATTTGGAGTAAAATAACCAACTGCTCCGCTATACAAACCTCGTTTGGTTTCTTCTAAATTTTCGATAATGTTCATTGCCGAAATTTTTGGCGCTCCAGTCATACTTCCCATTGGAAAAGTAGTTTGAATAATTTCTACCGGTGAAGTAGTATTTTCAACTTCTGAGACAATTGTAGAAATCATTTGATGTACTTGTTTGAAAGTATAAATTCCGCACAATTCTTCAACATTTACAGATGCTTTTGTTGCTGTTTTTGATAAATCATTTCGAACCAAATCGACTATCATAATATTTTCGGAGCGCTCTTTTGGATTGTTTTCCAATTCCGTTTTTGAAACTTCATCACTTTCAATATCAAACGAACGTTTAGCAGTTCCTTTTATAGGTTGGGAAATAACTTTCAATCCTTCTTTTTTCAAATAACGTTCAGGTGATGCACAAAGCAAGTAATCTGTATTGTTTTTGAAATATACTGCAAATGGTGGTTCCGAAATTATGTTTAGTTTTTTGTAGATTTCTAATGTGTCAATTACCGCATTTTCTGCATAAAATTCCATACAAAAATTAGCTTCATATATATCGCCGCGATGAATATGCTCGAGCATTTTCTCAACTTTAGAAAGATAGTTTTCTTTTGAAATTCGTTGGTTGATAATACAAGAAGTTGGAAGTTGGAAGCTGGAAGTTGAAGATAGAATTTCTTCAAAATCAGAATCAACCTCATCATCACACATATTTAAATAATGCATTTCCAATTGATTTTCTTTAACTAAAAAAAGCTTTTTAGGTTGGAAAAAAAATAGGTCAGGAAACTGCAAACCATCGTTGTTATTGGATTTTAAATCTTCAATGTCATTTTTTAAATCGTAAGATAAATATCCAAAAAGCCAATCGTTAGTTTGACTTTGATATTGATGTAAATCTATAAAAGCGTTCGTATAGTCGGTTTTGATGGACGTTAAAGCGTCAACGGCAAGAATAAAATCGTAATTAGCATACTTTCTACTAGAATTATAATTGGTATTACTGTCCAAAAAAACAACCTCTCTAAATTGTTGTGCCCAATGAAGTAGTTGATTTTTAAATTCAGAAATGTTGGAAAGCGATTGTTTGCGAATTGTTCTCACAGTGATTTTATAAAGACTTCAAAAATACAATAAAATTCATCGTTGTCCGATAAAACAAACAATTACCTTGTTAAGCCTTATAAATATTGAGGGAATTTAGATTCAACTTAATTTTTAATGTATTCTCGCAAAGGTACAAAGGCACAAAGAACTTGGATATAAACTGTGGCTTTGTGGCTTTGCGAGAAAATAAATAAAATAGTTTTTAGCAAAAACTATTTTAATCGGACATTAATGAATAAAATTATCTTTTTTGACAAAACGATGAATTGTTAAAGAATGTCATCCGAAAAAATATTTTATTATCTTTGAAATACTAACCAATAAATTTAATACTTATGAGAATTGCAATTATTATTGTGAGATTACTTCTTGGAGGCATGATGCTTTTTGCTTCTATATCTTATTTCTTTGATCTTGGTCCGGCTCAACCTACTCCAACAGGAGATTTAGCTACATTAATGGCAGGATTTATGGCTTCAAAATACATTTTCCCTGTCGCAAAAGCCATTGAATTGATTGCGGGTTTAACATTGATATCAGGTAAGTTTTTACGCATTGGTGTTATAATTTTATTACCTATTAGTATCAATATTTTCCTTATTCATGCTGTTGTAACCAAAACTGAAATACCAATTGCTGCTGCTATTTTGCTAGCCAATTTATTTCTAATTTATGCCAATTGGAACAGTTACAAACATTTATTTGAATGGAAATAAAACAAAATAAAAAAGCCCTGAATAAATCTTCAGGGCTTTTATTTTAATGTTCTTCGTTTGTACAAAGTCCGATGATTTCATGAAACACATCGTGTAATTTTGTTAAAGCTTCGGTTAGTTCTTTATCCGATTTTTTACTTTTAACTAATTTGTCTAACTTCTTACTATCAACAGCTAATTTTTGTACTGCAGCAACAACTTCTTTTTTATTAAACTCCGCAGGAATTGTTGATTTAGCTAACAAATTTGCTTTCTCAACCATTTCTTTTGATCGTGTTCGAATTGGTTCAAGATTACCTTCTTCACTAGGATGAAATGTTTGCGACATTACCTTGTGAAAATCTTTCAGTGCAGGCCAATCATCAAACTTACCTTTAGTAGCCGCTTTAAAATTATTACTTACTTCATTCCAATTGATTACATTCCAAATAGCCGATAAATAATCGGCACGTTTGTTTTGATATTTTAAATAATATGCGTGTTCCCAAACATCGATTCCTAAAATTGGAGTTCCTTTATTTTCGGCAACATCCATTAATGGATTGTCTTGATTAGGTGTTGATGAAATGGCTAACTTTTTATCTTTATCCACATACAACCAAGCCCAACCAGAACCAAATCGTGTTGCCGCAGCAGCATTCAATTTTTCTTTCAAAGCATCAATACTTCCAAAAGCATCATTAATAGCTTTCTCCAACTCAGGTGATGGTTTTGTATTTTTTTCAGGAGTCAAAATAGACCAAAACAATTCGTGATTGTAATGTCCGCCAGCATTATTTCTTATAGCTGGTGAAAATTTTGAAACATTTGCAAAAATTTCTTTGATTGACAATTTTTCAGCTTCCGTTCCTACTATTGCTGCATTTAGATTTTTCACATAAGCCGCATGATGCTTACTATAATGAATTTCCATAGTTTGAGCATCAACAAAAGGTTCCAAAGCATTATATGCATAAGGCAAAGGTTTTTGAGTAAACTGAGCCGATGCGGTTACTCCTATCATAAGAAATAATAAATGTAATTTTTTCATTGAATAAAGTATTTAAATATTAAATAGCGTTTGAATTATAAACAAAGGTACAAATTTGCTAACCTTAACAATTTTGATTTCTTAATTTTAACAAAGGAATTAACTTTTCAAAAAAAATCCCAAATCCTGAATTAAACAATTTGGGATTTGGGATTACTATTTTAAGTTTTTTATTAAACGTGTAATGCTCTATTATCAGTAGCAGCTAATGCAGCTTCTTTAATAGCTTCTGCAAATGTTGGATGTGCATGACTCATTCTTGAAACATCCTCGGCTGACGCTCTAAATTCCATAGCAGTTACCGCTTCTGCAATTAAATCGGCACAACGAGCACCAATCATGTGAACTCCAAGAACTTCATCAGTTTTAGCATCAGCTAAGATTTTTACAAAACCATCGGTATCGCCACCAGCACGAGCTCTTCCTAATGCTTTGAATGGAAAACTTCCTGCTTTATAAGTAACTCCATCAGCTTTTAATTGCTCTTCTGTTTTTCCAACAGCAGCAACTTCTGGCCAAGTATAAACAACTCCAGGAATTAAATTATAATCAATATGTGGTTTTTGACCCGCTAAAATTTCAGCAACCATTACACCTTCTTCTTCCGCTTTGTGTGCTAACATTGCACCACGAACCACATCACCTATAGCGTAAATATTAGAAACATTCGTTTGTAAATGATCATTTACTTCTATTTGTCCTCTTTCGGTTAACTTCACTCCTGCTTTGTCTGCATTTAATCCGTCAGTGTATGGACGACGACCTACAGAAACTAGAGAGTAATCGCCTTCTAAAGTGATGATTTCACCCTTAGCATTTTCAGCTTTAACGATTACTGTTTTTCCTTTTCTATCTACTGATTGGACTTTGTGAGACGTGTAGAATTTCATTCCTTGCTTCTTCAACACTTTAGTCAATTCTTTAGACAAACCTGCATCCATACCTGGAATAATTCTGTCCATGAATTCTACCACCGAAACTTCTGCACCAAGACGAAGATAAACTTGCCCTAATTCAATTCCAATAACGCCACCACCAATAATCACTAAATGTTTAGGAACTTCTGGCAATTTTAATGCTTCTGTTGAAGTGATGATTCTTTCTTTATCTAATTTTATAAAAGGCAAACTTGAAGGTTTAGATCCTGTTGCGATAATGATATTTTTTGCTTCCACTACTTCAGATGAACCATCAGCTTTGGTAACTTTTACATGTGTTGCATCTTCAAACGAACCAACACCTTCTAAAACCGTTACTTTGTTTTTATCCATTAAGAACTTAACACCTCCAGAAGTTTGGTCAACAACGGCTTGCTTGCGTTCAATCATTTTTTGAAGATTTACTTTAACTTCACCAGAAACTTCAATTCCATGATCGGCAAAATGTTGTAATTCTTCATAATGATGCGAAGAAGCTAAAAGTGCTTTTGAAGGAATACAACCTACATTTAAGCAAGTTCCTCCAAGTGTTGGATATTTTTCTACAATTGCGGTTTTGAAACCAAGTTGGGCACAACGAATTGCCGAAACATATCCGCCTGGACCAGAACCTATGATGACTACGTCAAATGAACTCATGATATCTATTTTTGTGTGTTTTATTAAAAGTTGCACAAATTTACGAATTAAATTGCAATGGCAATATCAAATTCAAAAATCAAGTTCAATTTTCAATCTCAATTTTAGACAATCTGTCATCCTGAGCGCAGTCGAAGGAACACTATCCAAATCAAAGTTAAAAAACACTTTTTCTTAAACACTATAATACACTTTACAAGATTACAATATACTAGGATACAATTAATCCCAATCTTGAGCAACAAATTCCATTTTTTCTCCTTTAGATGACGTTAAAGTTAATTTGTGTCCTTCTATTTTGTATGTTAAAATTGAAGTGATCTCATTGCAAAAATCAATTTCTAAATTAAAACCTTGGCAATACATTTTTGTAGAAATTCCTTGCGAAAAAGTTATCGTATTCTCAGAAATTTTATATCCAAACGACAAATTATTACAACCCATTTTAGCCAAAGCTCTTTTAGAATTATTTAAATTTAAAAAAGCATTTTTCTTAACTAAATCTTCTTTAGTATAGTTCTTAAAACTTACTAACATCCAAACTCGATTGATGTTTTGATTGTCTGCTTCTGATACGTTCTTTTTACAACTACATGATAATACAAAGATTGAAGCTAGAATTATAATTGATAGATTTTTCATGATTACAAATTTTTATTTTACAAATTTCATGAATTTTCACGAATTACGCATTGTTTTTTATCATCAGACGAAGGAGAAATTGCATAATTTGTAGACATGATCTGATTTATCCTTCGTCGAAATGACAAACTGAATTGAAAACACTAATGTTTTAAACTGTAAAAACCGTTGTATTCTTTACTTCACCTATCATAAATGTACTGTGTGTACTTCCAATATGTTGCAACGTAGTTAGCTTAGTAACCATAAACTCGCGATATTCTTCCATGTCTTTGACACAAATTTTCAGAATATAATCATAGTCACCACTTACGTGAAAACACTCCAAAACTTCGGTTAGTTGCACTACTTCACTTTCAAATTTTGTCAAAAAATCTTTAGAATGTTGGATGAGTTTTATATGACAAAAAACCACAAATCCTTTATTGATTTTGTTTCTGTTAAGCAAAGCAACATATTTATCAATGATACCTTCGCGCTCTAATTTTTTTATGCGTTCATACACCGCAGTAACCGATAAATTCAATTTTAAAGAAAGCTCTTTAGTCGTTTTCTTAGTATCATTCTGTAAAAGCTGAAGCAGTTTTTTGTCGGTTGCATCCATTTATATTAGAAGTTGGAAGTTTTTAAAAATCTAAAAACTTAAATTTATAATTTCAAATTTAGTTATTTTTTCTAAATAATACATATTAAGTAGTTTTAAAATCTAATTAACTTATTTACTATTGACTTTTAATCTACTAATAATGAATTTTGAAATCAGATTAACAAAATCGAATAGTTAGACTAACAACTAAAAACTCATAATTTACAACTCATAACTAAAACTATGAACAACTTCAATCCTGCAGATAAAATACAAGACTTACAATATTTTGGCGAATTTGGCGGAGTAAATCCATCTATTTCAGATAGTTCTACTTACACTTTTCTCTCAGCTAAAACAATGTTCGACACCTTTGAAGGCAATGCCGAAGGTTGTTATTTATATTCTCGACATTCATCTCCTATGAATCTATACTTAGGAAAAGCATTGGCTGCCATGGAAGGAACAGAAACTGCTAATGTTTCTGCATCAGGAATGGGTGCTATTACACCAGTTTTAATGCAACTTTGTAGTGCTGGCGACGAAATAGTTTCGAGCAGAACAATTTATGGCGGAACGTATGCTTTCATGAAAAATATGTTACCCAATTGGGGCATCAAAACTCATTTTGTTGACATTACAAAACTAGATGTTGTCGAAGCTGCCATCAATGAAAATACAAAAGTTTTGTATTGCGAAACGGTAAGTAACCCATTGTTAGAAGTTGCCGATATTGAAAGTTTGGCAAAAATTGCTAAAAAACACAACTTGAAATTGGTAGTTGACAATACCTTCTCGCCGCTTTCTGTTGCTCCAGGAAAGTTAGGTGCTGATGTCATCATTCATAGTTTGACAAAATTCATTAATGGAAGTAGTGATACAGTAGGTGGTGTTGTATGTGGTACACAATCGTTTATTGATGATTTAAAAAATGTAAATAATGGTGCCATGATGTTGTTTGGTGCAACAATGGACAGTTTTCGTTCGGCAAGTATTTTGAAGAATTTGAGAACGCTTCACATCCGAATGAAACAGCATAGTTATAACGCTATGTACTTAGCTACCAAATTTGAAAACGACGGATTGAAAGTAGTTTATCCAGGTTTGAAAAGTCATCCAAGTCATGAACTTTATAATGCTATGATCAATCAAGAATATGGTTTTGGTGGCATGATGACTATTGACGTAGGCACGTTAGACAAAGCCAACGAATTAATGGAATTGATGCAAAACAGAAACTTAGGTTATTTAGCGGTGAGTTTAGGATTTTACAAAACGTTATTCTCTGCTCCAGGAACTTCAACTTCTAGTGAAATACCATTAGACGAACAAAAAGAAATGGGGTTATCTGATGGATTGATTCGTATGTCTATAGGTTTAGATAACGACATTGAAAGAACCTATCAAATGATGAAATCTTGCATGACAGAATTGGGTATTTTGTAGGATTGTATAATACATATTGTGATTTATATTTTAATTAAATCCGTTAGAGTTTTACTTTGACGGATTTTTAATTTAAGACCTAACTTGTTGTAGTTTTTTTTTATATTTGAGAAAAATAAACCAATATGTTGTACTAGTTATAGCAATATTGGGTGGATATATATGATAACTTCATACATATACAATAGTTATTCACAATTATCGAGAACAATATATACAATTATGAATTTACAAACTGTCGAAGAAGCCGTAAATAAGTGTACTCTTTTCTTTAAAAAATTGAACTTGGAAATTTCTATTTCTGAGTTCGATGAAGATTTTGTACAAATAGACTTTCCTAGAGAATATGAAGAGATAATCTATACATCTGAAGATTTTTTAGAATATGTAGATGGTATTGAAGACATTAATTTTTCTTTAGAAAATGTTTATATTAAAAACATATCTCAACATCCAATTTTTGCAACAGATCAATTAGAATCATTACTTGACAAAATTCGATTTCACTTTGAAAATGAAGAATTTACACTCGAAGTAGTTAAATTTCCTTTTCTATTAGGAATCGCAAATGTAAAATACAGTTATTACAGTAAATATGCTCCATCCTGTACAACTTATTATGCATTGGAAATAAAGTATAAAGGAAATCAAAAGCTATCGCTCGAAGAAGAAAAAAAGATTATCAAAACTTTTATATTTGAATATTATCAAGCCACAAATATTCTTCTTGAAACTACTGAATTATTTGATTTTGATACTGAATTTTATGGTTTCGAAGAGGAAGAAGAGGAAAACGATGATAAATTAAAAGACATTTGCATTAACGAATTGATTGAATATAATGATTCTATCGAATCTTACTTAAAAGCCGCAGATACAAAAGATTCAGAAATAAAATTTCTTTGCTACTATAAAATAATAGAGTTCTTTTCCCCAAAAGTTGCCAAATTAAAAGCATATGAAATTATGTCTAGAAAATTGGAAACCATAAAATATAGAAATGTTGAAAATGATGATCTAAATAAGCTCTTCGAGATATCAGATTCATATAAAAAATCAAAGTCTGACAGTGAATTATGCAAAACGGTTTTGTCAATCAGTGTTGACATTATTGATATTTTTAATTTACTTCCTGTAAGTATAATTAAATTTATTTGTAAAAATACCAAGCTAAATCCTAAAGATATTAACTATGAGCTTAACCAAGAAAATATTGACAGTATATTCCAACAGTTAGGCAGAATTTTATACAGTACTAGAAATAAAATTGTCCACGCAAAATCAAATTATGTCTCAGATGGATTTGAATGTAAAAATGAAGATTTAAATGAATTAAATGAATTCTTATCTAAAGCAACATTTCAGATTTTAATTTGGAACAATAAACTACCAAAACATTCCAAATAATAACCGTGCATAACACTTGCTAAAACTTATGGTTAGTTTTTCGGTAAATTGTCCGTTTACTTTTCATAACTTCGCTTAGTCGGTTATGGAAAAAAAGATTTCCATAAGCCGCCACAAGCTCTAGCAAGGAAACGTTAGCAACAATATTAGAAAACTTCAATGACTCAACAAATATTATTTATAATTGTCATTTTAATTGGGGCATATTATGCAAGAAAATATGGAAAAAAAGCTCAATTAGATATTGAGAAACATAGCCAATTGAAAGATATATCGAAAACTCAAGATTTGCATGACTATTTGAAAACAAATGTTTTTTTTGATCTCAAAAACATGAATGACGGTTTTGATGCCAAATCTATATTTTATTTTTCTGAATCTGACTTTGAAATTATTATTAAAAGAATTGAAAAAATTGGTTTAGGGATTTATGGAATTGAACCTTGGTTGAATGGAGAAATGTTTGATGTCAAAAATTTTGAAGAATATGGAAGAACTTCTACTGATTCAAAATGGTATAAAAAAGCATTTGAAGAGTTTAAAAAGGAGAATCAAAATCTTTTATATTCCGCAACTTATCATTTTCCGTGACAAATAAATACTGCACCTAACAGACATTTGCATCAATGGCGTGGCTTGTGATTAATTTGGATTCCTGTTTGTTATCTTTTTCATTCAATCATGTTTTTTCTTTCTTTGTTTTCGGTACATTTGTTATTTACAGTCTTGAAGATAAGCAACATACCTAAAGCCAAAGAACGTTAGCTGTAATTTTAACCAAACATTCTGGAAACATCAACTGAAAAAAAATCTTTGAAATATTTGTCCAATTTTTATAATACCAATCGTCATAGGATTGTAACAAA
Source organism: Flavobacterium sp. (assembly GCF_027484205.1). Lineage (GTDB taxonomy): Bacteria > Bacteroidota > Bacteroidia > Flavobacteriales > Flavobacteriaceae > Flavobacterium. The sequence goes on along the minus strand of NZ_JAIXUB010000023.1, from coordinate 77,344 downwards.
TATTTTAAATAATTTTAAAAAGTAAAAAAATGATTAAAGAAGCATTACTCGGTGAATTTCTGCACGAAGCCGAAAACACAAGAAAACTTTTATCTATTATTCCAAACAATGCTTTGGAATATCGTCCTCAACAGCATCTTTGGTCTATTGGACAATTAGCATCTCATATTTCAGAGCTTTACAACTGGTATGATGTTACATTCAACCAAGATGCCTTTGAATTGAGTACCTATACGTATGACAAAGGTGACATAACAAAAGTTTCTACTATTTTAGAAAAATTTGAAGCTAATGTAAAAGTTGCACAAGAAGCCATTAAGAAATCGGATGAATCTCAATATATGAATGTGTGGTCTATGACAATGAATAACGAAAAAACGGCTTTTCCATCAATGCCAAAAATTCAAGTTATCAGAAGCATCTTATACAATCATTTGTATCATCATAGAGGTGAACTTATCTCACATTTAAGAGCGACGGGAAATAAAGTACCTTCTTTGTACGGGCCAAATTTTGAAGAGTCGCAAAAAGTACAAGGATAAAAATAATTCCAGTAACAATTAATTTTAACAACTTAAAAAATAAAATAATGAAAGAATTTATGATGATTTTCAAAAGCGAAATCAACGAATCATTCGGACCTTCACCAGAACAAATGCAATCAAACATTCAACAATGGATGGATTGGTTTGGTGGCATTGCCGCACAAGGGAAAATTGTAAACGCAAATCGTTTGAGTTTTGAAGGAAGAACGTTGAAACCTAATAATGTAATTGCCGATGGTCCATACGCAGAAGTAAAAGAAATTATTGGTGGTTATGTAGTTGTAAAAGCTACTAACATTGATGAGGCCATGAAATTGGCAGAAGGTTGTCCTATTCTCATTCATGGAGGACATGTTGAAGTAAGAAGTATAATAGCAATGAACGGTTAATTTGAACGAGGCAACATTAATTCCACAACTTTTTAAAACAGAGTACAGAAAAATAATTTCTGTACTCTGTAAGTTGTTTGGTATTGTTCACATTGAAATTGCAGAGGACATTACAAACGATACTTTTTTATTGGCCTCTGAAACTTGGGGATTAAAAGGCATCCCCGAAAATCCAACGGCTTGGCTTTATACTGTTGCTAAAAACAAAACCAAAGACTACCTTAAACGTCATAAAACATTTTCTGAAAAAATAGTTGTTGATTTTAAATTGAATCAAAACCATAGTGAAGAAATAGAAGTTGATTTATCGCTTAAAAATATAACTGACAGCCAATTGCAAATGATTTTTACAATTTGCAATCCAATAATTCCAGCAGAAGCACAAATTGGTTTAGCATTAAGAATCCTTTGTGGTTTTGGAATTGACGAAATTGCAGAGGCATTTTTGACCAATAAAGAAACCATCAACAAACGATTATTTAGAGCCAAAGAAAAATTACGAACAGAAAACATCAAAATTGAATTACCCACTGAAAACAATATTAATAAAAGATTAGAAACTGTACTAACTACATTATACTTGCTTTTCAATGAAGGTTATCATTCAAGTACACAGAAAACTCATTTGCGAAAAGAACTGTGTTTAGAAGCAATGCGTTTAAATTATTTATTGATAGAAAATGAAACTACAAACAAACCCATAGTAAATGCTTTAATGGCGTTAATGTGCTTTCACTCTTCACGTTTTGAAGCAAGAACCAATCAAATAGGCGAACCAATTTTGTATGACCAACAAGATAAAAATTTGTGGAACGAAGAACTCATAGCAAAAGGAAATTTTTATTTAATACAAAGTGCCCAAGGTAATGAGTTAAGCAAATATCATTTAGAGGCTAACATTGCCTACTGGCATAGTAGCAAAATGGAAAATCCAAAAAAGTGGGACAATATTTTACAAGCTTATAACCAACTTTTGCTAATTGAATATTCACCAATAACAGCACTAAACAGAACTTATGCGTTGGCACAAGTAAAGGGTAAAGATACTGCAATCATTGAGGCAGAAAAATTAAATCTTGCAGACAATCATTTTTATTTTTCATTATTAGGAAATTTATACACAGACGTTGACAATACGAAAGCAATTAAAAATTTTGAAATGGCATTAAATTTGGCAATGACAAAAGCAGACAAATCAACAATCACTAAAAATTTGAACGACTTGAAAGGGAAAAAAAACGTCATCTAACAGCCATTTCACAAAATTGTTGGTTTAGGGATTTATCAAAAATAAAAAGGTCTTTAATTTAAAGTTTTGGTTATATTTGTAATGGTCAGTGAATGAAGTTCGCAACCTCGCCAAACGGCAAGACGTTAGTAATAATGTTAAGCTTCCGATAAAAAATGAAAAAACTAATTTTTATTCTATTTACTTACTTATTAATTACATCTTGCGCAACATCGCCTTCAACTTTAATTCCACAATCATTTACTGCAAATTCAAACAATGGAATGTTAGTTGGTACAATAGCAATAGAAAATAAAAAACCAATATTCAATCAGTATTTTTTTCACTATTTAGGAGAACTTGACAAGAGCATTTCTACTAACAGAATGATAACAATAAGACCTGAACAAATGACTTCTATGAAGTTTAAACCAGACTTTTTTGACGAGAACAAAGCGGTATATTATTTCTTAATTACTGAGGTTCAGGGCAAATATAAATTTACTACACTTAGACTACATGAAAACGGTGGATATATCCAATCGCAAGGAGAAATTCCAATGAATATAACATTTCATATTGAGAAAGGTAAAGTAAAATATCTTGGCGAAATTTATTTCAACTACGCTAACAATGCTGTAAGACTTTATAACAAAAAGGAAAGAGATATTCCTAAATTTAAAGAAAAATATCCAAACCTAATTATTGAACAATAACACTATTGCTAACTTCCGTTTGCATCAATTGCTAATCTTGCGCTTGCGTTTCTGTCTTAGTCGAAAGTACTGAGGTATTTTCAATTTTGTCTTTCAAATTAATTTAGAAGATTTGTTTTGGCTTGTGCTGACAGTAGCAACTGAATTCAAGCGCCATTACTTTGGCAGATAGCTTATTTAAAAAAATAGTACCTAAATCTACTAACATATTTAAAGAATAATTAGCTTAATATTAAATGGCGGAAACTTAATAATGAAAGACGGAAACTCAATAATGAAAGGCGGAAGCTTAATACTAAATGACGGAAACTCAATAGTGAAAAGCGGAAGCTTAATAGCGAAAGACGAAAGCTTAATATGAATTGCGGAAACTTAATAGTGAAAGACGGAAACTCAATTGTGAAAGGCAGAAGCTTAATATTAAATGACGGAAACTCAATAGTGAATGACGGAAGAAAAAACAAGACACAGAAGAAAAAGTAACAGGCAAAAAAATAATTAAGAAAGCTGATTTGCCAAAATCGGTTCCAAGAAATGAAGTGGCAAGGGATTTATCAAAAATCGAAAAGATCATAATTAAAAGTTTTGTATATATTTGTGAAGGCTTGGGCTTGGTTCATTCCAACTTCATAAAGCATGGGAAAGTTAATAGCAATTATTAAGAATAAAATGAAAAGATTAACAACAATATTGAGTTTGATAATACTTATTTCTTGTGAACAACGAGAAAATAAAACACACCTTAAGACAATTGAAAAAGTAGAAAGTGTTAAATCTGAAGCAAACCAAATTAAAATCACTTTTTACAAAGTCAACGGAAAAGGAATTTTACTAGGAGACAAAATAAAACTATTAGACGAAAACTTTAAAGAAATTAAGGACATTTCTTACTTAAACGAACATTTTGTAGAAGTAACGGAAGTAAGTGACAAATATCAGAAAATCAAACCAACGGACGACTATTGCGAAGAATTCAAATATGTCAAAATAAAGACAAAAGATTTTGAAGGCTATGTTGACGGTCGAAAAATTTATGAGCCAATTAAACACATTCAAAACAAAATAGTAAAAATTGATAATAACCAAGTTTCATTTATTGCAACAACTTATTTTGGTATTGGTGCTATGGACGATGAAGGTTTGACAGGTTGTCCTATTAACACACCAGTAGTTTTCTCAGATAAATCTATTAACTATGAAGGAATTGTAAAAATGGTCTTGAGCAAAAATTACGAAGACAATTACCCTTATTTTGAACTTAAAGATGATGCTGGAGCAAATGACGAAATTTTAAGCATTAACAAGCAAGCGGACAAATATTTGCTCAAAATAAAGCGGACATATCAAGAAGGCGGAGCAAACCTTTTAGTTGAAATTTACAAAGACAAAAGAGGAATATTTGTAGCAGAAGTTGTTGAGAATGAACGAACAGAGGAATAGAATAACTGCTTATAAATCAAATTTTACTCTATTACTCGGCATAGGTTTTTGATAAAATATTAGTCATTATATTTTTCCTTTTTCATCACGTTTTTCCTTTCAAAGTTTTGTTTACATTTGATAACAACAAACTTAAAACCTGCATAACCACAATAATATGTCTACAATTTAAATCTCATCAATAGTGATAACGTCAATTATTTATTTTTTACAAGCAGCAAATCCAAATGATGATGAATTTAATTTGTTTTTATTTACAATTCTTATCTTAGGAATAATCTTTATATGTATTAGTGTTTTACTTGCAATAGCAGTTGCAATTTTAATTTTATTATTCATTTTTGGATTAATTGCAATTGGAGCGCTATCAACATCTGTAATCATTGGTATCAATAAAAAATCTTTAACCTCTGGTTTTAGAACGTTTGCCATAGTTTTCTGCACATTTGCTTTTGGTGTAATGGGATGCGGTACCTTTTGGCTTACAAATAGAATTATACATTGGTGGAGCCAAACAAAATCAATATTTATTGGATTAACTATAGGAATAATAAGTGGCTTTTTAACTGGAATTCTAATAGCTTTTGTGATAAAAAAGTTTTCTAATTTTTTAAAACAAAAACTACAAAAATGATCGATATTAATACTGGTCATATTGTAGTGAATTTTGAAATCAAATTAGGTCCAGATATTGATTTTGAAGTTACTAATAGTTTTAACATCGATAAAAGTATTACTGACTTTAAAAATGGATACAAATGGATTCACTTTGAAAACCTTAAAGTAAATGAATTGTATCTCAATGTGAATGTATGCTTCCATAATGAAAAAACAAAAATGATTACATTCGTTGTTTCTGAAACTGAATTTAAAGCCAAAAGATGGGAAAATTGGAGTGAACAAGAAGAAATGGAAAAAATAGCAGTGTATGAAAATTGGTTAACTACTATAGTTGGAGTTAGAAGAGAATTCAATTGGGGAAAAATTTCTATTGATTATGATATTAAAGGAGGAAGAACTACAATTTCAATACTTTATAATAAACAAAAAAGTAAAAAATGAAAATTAGATTTCTTGTACTATTAATAATTCTTCTGCTTTTGACAATGTTATTTGGTTATACATTTTACATTCGCTTTCAGATGGATTACAATTCAGAAGGAACTTATTTTGATGAAAATACATTAGTTGTTTACAATCAACAAGCCTTGTTTGTTTATGGAATAATGACATTTATATTACTAACATTGACTGTATTAACCACTTGGAAATTGAAATCAATTATTAAAAAAAGCATTTAATCATATATAAAACTTTCTATCAAAAATATTGGTTAAGTTTTGTAGAAAAACATAAAAAGTATGAAAAATATAATTTTGCTTCTTATTGCAATAACGATTACTTCTTGTAAAAACGAAAATGAATCTAAAAACTCTGAAATCGTAAAAAACAAAACTTCACATACGCAAACCGAGAAAAATAAAAACGATACCATAGAAATATCTAAAAAGCATAAAATCAATAAAATTTCATGTGATTTAGATGGCGATGATTTAGAAGAAATTGTAGAAATTGTAACAAGCACTAAAAATGGAAAAAGCGGATTACGAATAGTATTCGGAAACGGAAAAAGAACCGATTATTTCGGAATGGGAAACGATATCTTAAAGCAAGGATTCAACGAAATTGATTGGGCAGGAATATTTGAAAAAGCACCAAAAAATAAAACATATTGGAATAATGTAAATGACGAAGGAGAAATCGTATCGGAAGAAGAAATAAAAGAATCTGATAAAATTAAACTTCAAAATGATGGCATATTTATCCACGCTGAAGAAAGTTGTGGTGGTGGAATAATTTATCTGAAAAATGGAAAATACGAATGGATTCAACAAGAATAAATTCTCAGATACAAAATGTTATTTAAAGAAATAAATCAATTTAAATTTTAAAATTTTATTCAGATTTTCTAAGGTTGCTATTGTTTCCAAAAAATTGATAAAACCAATAAACTTCATAAAAACTAATATGAACATTCAAGAACAAATCAAAAATTATATTGAAAGTCAAACTGCACAAAAAAGTAATGACTTACAACTGCTTCACAACGCTATACAAGAGATAAATCCTGAATGTAAATTGTGGTTTTTAGACGGTAAAAATGAAGATGGAAAAATAGTTTCTAATCCAAATGTTGGTTATGGTCTTCAAATGATTCACTATGCTGATGGAACAACTAAAGAATTCTATAAAGTTGGGATTAGTGCAAATACTACAGGAATTTCAGTCTATATTATTGGGATTGAGGATAAAACTTTTTTGGCAACTACTTACGGCAAAGAACTAGGAAAAGCCAATGTAACAGGTTATTGCATCAAATTTAAAAACTTGAAAGATATAAACTTTGAAGTTCTTACAGCAGCAATTAAATTTGGTTTAGAACGAGAATAATATAAGTTTATTTCAAAGTAAAACTTGATTTCCCAACCAATTCATCTTTATCGAAAATATTGACAAAATAAGTTCCAGGAAGAAAATCGGTTTGCAGGAATTCTTGAGTAATTGTTACATTTTCATTATTATAATCAAATGATTTTCTAAAACTGTAAGTCAGCGAACGTTCTTCAAAAAACTCCGTAACTTTTTTACCCAAAACATTATTCTTCCCGTTAATGACTTGAAAATAATACATCTTCTCACCTGCTTTCGCATTTGGATTTGCATCAAGCGTAAAAGTTATTTTTATAACATCGGTTTTGTTTGAAGAAGTAGTTTCAGCATAATTTCCAGCTGATTTAAAAACAAAAGCACCAGCTTTTACATTAGACATCGTTACCTTAGAATATCTTTTTTCAACATTTTTAACTACTTCTGGTTTTACAACAACTGGTTCCGATTTTGTAGTTGCGGCTTTTACAAAAACATCTTCCGTTTTTGGTGTTTCCACTTCTTTCTTAATTTCTGGTGTAAGAATTTCTTTTTTAGATGTAACCTGATTTCTAGGTATATTGATTTCTGTTGGAGTTTTTACTTCTTTTGTAGCTTTAACTGGAATGGCTTTTGTTGAAATTGCTTTGCTTTTTTTACCTTTTAAAACCACAATTTCATCTACCAAAATACGCATTTTAGATTCAAGATTTTTGTATTCTGTTTTATATTTTAAAAGTGCATTGGCATCGCCTTTCGTTTTTTCAAGTTCTGCAACAAGTTGATTTACTCTTTCTTTTTCTTCTTGCAATGCTTTGTAAGAGTTGGTTTTATCTGCAATTTTAGAATCATACATCGATTTTAACTCTTCAATTTCCTCCATTACTTTAGCATCATTACTTATGCTTGAAGGTTGCGAAGAATTTGAGTTATTTCCACCCATAATATATCCAATTGCTCCAGCAAGAAGCATCATCAGAACTCCAATAATTCCGATTAAAATGGGTATACTTTTTTTATTGGTCATCGTTTGTATATAATATCACAAAATAACATTAAAAATGGCATTGCTTGTCGTTAATAAACTCATGAGTTATAAACAAAAAAGGCATTTGCGAAACACAAATGCCTTTATATTGTAGTTGATGAAGTTTAATTTTTTATGATTGAAGCTAAAAATTGAAACGACTTCTTAAAAATATTATTTCAGCGTAAAGCTAGTTTTTGAAACCAATTCGTTTTTATCAAAAACATTAACAAAGTAAGTTCCTTTTTCAAAATCTTTTCCTTTCAAATTTTCTGTTACTTGAACGGTTTTGTTTTCATATTTTACAGAAGTTGTAAAACTATACGTCAATGATTTATCACCAAAAGTCTCTGTAGCTTTTTCGCCAAGAACGTTGTTTTTACTGTCAATTACTTGAACATAATAGGTTTTATCACCAGTTTTAGCAATACTGTTTTCAGCAATAGTGAAACTAACTTTTAAAACATCTGCTCGTCTTGCTTTATCTGTAGCAACTTCTTTTCCTGAACTTTTTAATTTGAAAGCTGCTGTTTTTAAATTTAAAACTGACAATTTAGAACCTTTTTCAACTGTTTTAGAAAGTTCTTCGTTTTGTCCTACAAGTGTTTTTGTATAATTTTGAGATTCTTCTAAAACTACTTTTGTACTGTCTAAATCAGTGGTAAGTTCTTGATTTTGTTTTTTCAAAACTTCAATTTCTTGCATCAAACTTTTCATTTTAGTTTGCAAACCTTCATATTGTTGTTTGTATTTTGCCATTGAAGCCGCATTTCCATTTGATTTCTTCAAATCTTCCATCAATCGCACAACCTTTTCTCTTTCTGCAATTAATTCGTCGCTCATTGATGTATTTTCGGCAATAGCTGCATCGTAAGTAGCTTTTAATTCCTCTAAATCAGTAAGTACATTTTCTTTCTCGGTTTTTTCCGATTTAATTTCAGTTTCAAGGTTTTCCGTTTTTGTAGTCAACTGAAATATGTAAAATAAACTTCCTGCTAAAAGTAACGAAAGTACTAATATTACTGCTTTTAGAGCTGAATTACTTTTTTGATTTTCCATAGTGTAGCTTTTTTATTGGACAAAATTAACAATATTATATGTGCTATAAACGTATCTTAACATAATTATATTATTTTTGAGCAAACATTTATTTTTTATGGACAATTTAATCCGTTTTTCGGTTTCTGATTTATCTAAAATTACGAATCACAGAAGTGGTGAAGTGAAGTATGGCGAAAAAATGGTCACCATTCCAAAAGAGCAAGATGTATTAGAATTTCTAAAAAAGTGTGAACAACAATTTGTCCTTTTTGGAATTCCCGAAGATATTGGTGTTCGAGCAAATTTTGGTCGTCCTGGAGCTGATTCTGCTTGGGAAAGTGCAATTAAAAGTATTGCTAATATTCAACACAACCGTTTTTGTAAAGGAAGTCAAATAGTCATTTTAGGACATTTAGATTGTTCTGAAGAAATGGAAGCTATCAAAGATTTAGATTTCAACAAAATTACTGACAGAAAGAAAATGAGCGAATTAGTTGTCAAAATTGATAAAGAAGTCGTTCATATTGTTTCACAAATTGTTAAAGCAGGAAAAACGCCTATTGTTATTGGTGGCGGACACAACAATGCTTACGGAAATATTAAAGGAACGGCTTTAGCCAAAGGAAAACCAATAAACGCAATCAACTTTGATGCACATTCTGATTTTAGAATTATGGAAGGAAGACACAGCGGAAATGGTTTTAAATATGCTTATGAAGAAGGTTTTTTAAAAAACTATTTCATCTTTGGATTGCACGAAAGTTATACCTCAAAAAGTGTTCTAAAAGAATTGAAAGATTTAGAAAATCGTGTTCGTTTTAATACCTACGACGAAGTAAATATTAGAAGAGAAAAAAACTTTCAAACCGAAATAGAATTGGCACACAGTTTTATAAAAAATGATTGCTATGGAATTGAAATTGATTTAGATGCTATTCCAAATATTGCAAGTTCTGCCATGACTTTAAGTGGTTTTTCTGTGGAAGAATTGCGTCGATTTATTTACTTTTTTGGAAAACATCAAAACGCCGCTTACTTACACATTTGCGAAGGTGCACCAAGTTTAGATAATGAAAAAAACAATCATTTAGTAGGTAAATTAATTGGCTATTTAGTTACCGATTTTATTAAAGGAAAAGTGGAAATTGATTCATAAAATTTCTATTGACTAAATATAACCTATCTTTGCAATCAATTTTAACAATGCAAGAGGCATTATATTTATGACATTCAACGATTTAAACTTATTAAAAAACATACAAACTGCATTAACCGAAGAAGGTTATGAAAATCCAACACCTATTCAACAGCAAGCCATTCCTATTATTATGGAAGGAACAGACTTGGTAGGTTGTGCTCAAACAGGAACAGGAAAAACAGCAGCATTTGCAATTCCAATTATCAACTCATTACACAGAATTGTAGGTTCATCTGCTAAAAGAAAACTAATTAGAACTCTTGTAGTTACGCCTACTCGTGAACTTGCTATTCAAATTGACGAAAGTTTTAATACTTACGGAAAATATACTAATATTCGCTCGATGGTAATTTTTGGTGGAGTTAGTCAAGTGCCACAAGTAGATCAATTGAAAAAAGGAATTGATATATTAATTGCAACACCAGGAAGATTATTAGATTTACACAAACAAGGATTTATTGATTTAGATCATTTACATCATTTAGTTCTAGACGAAGCGGATCAAATGCTTGATATGGGATTTATTAATGATGTAAAAAAGATTGTAAAACTTACGCCAGATAATCGTCAAACGCTTTTGTTTTCGGCTACAATGCCAATAGCAATTCGTGAACTTGCCGATACTTTTTTGACAAAACCAAAATATGTATCTGTTGATCCAGTTTCATCAACGGCTGAAAAAGTAAATCAGAAAGTTTATTTTGTTGGTAAAGAAGACAAACGTAAATTGTTGTATCACATTATCCGAAATGATAAAATCGAAAATGTTTTAGTTTTTACAAGAACAAAACATGGAGCAGATAACGTAGTTAAAGCTTTAAAGAAAAACAACGTAACAGCAGAAGCTATTCACGGAGACAAGTCACAAAATGCAAGACAACGTGTTTTAGATGCGTTTAAAAATAAAGAAATTTCAGTTTTGGTTGCTACTGATATTGCAGCTCGTGGAATTGATATCGAAAGTTTGCCATTTGTAATTAACTTCGATATTCCAAATATCTCCGAAACTTATGTTCACCGAATTGGAAGAACTGGTCGTGCAGGTAATACAGGTTTAGCAATTTCTTTTTGCGCGAAAGACGAACAAACATATTGGAAAGATATCGAAAAGTTGATTAAAATGAATATTAAAGTCATTAACGATCATCCTTATCCGTACACCAATGAAGTTCCAAATCCTGATGCAAAACCTGATTTAAGAAATAAAAATAAAGAAAAAACAAATTCGAGAAAATCGGATGCTTCTAAGAAGAATAAAAAACGTTGGTATTAATCAATGTTTTTTTTATTAATTAAATTAGTAATAATTTGAAATAACCTTGCTGATTCAAAAGGTTTTATAATGATATCATTCATTCCAGACGCTAGAGCTTCTTCAGTAATCTCTTGTTTATCAAATGCTGTTAAGGCAATAACTGGAATTGAATATCCTTTTTTTCTTATGAGCTTTGTAGTTTCAAATCCATTGATGATTGGCATATTAATATCCATCAAAATAACATCAAACTTTTCTTTTTCAAGTAAATCAATAGCGGCATAACCATCATCAAGAATAGTACACTTGAAATTATTAGTTTCTAGTATTTTCTTAGTTACAATTTGATTGATTTTATTGTCTTCCACTACAAGAATTCTATAGAAATTTGTAGGCGATAAATCAACAACTATATTATTAATAATTTCGTTTCGTTTTGCTTCATCTGATTCAAAACCAATAGTAAATGTAAATGTTGTTCCTTTTCGTTCTTCACTTTCAAGTTCAATTTTACTTCCAAAAAGTTCGATTAATTTTTTTACAATAGATAAACCTAAACCTGTTCCTTGATAATCGCCTTCTTTACGCTCAATTTGAACAAATTTTTCAAATATTTTTTCTTGATCTTCTTTGGCAATTCCTACACCATTATCTATAACTTGAAAATTGATAAATGACTTTGTTCCATCAATTCTATCAAGATTAGCAATAATTTTTACTTCACCATCTTTTGTGAATTTTAAAGCATTACTTACCAAATTCATAAAAACTTGAGACAAACGCAATTTATCTCCAATGACAAATTCTGGTATGGAAGCGTCAATCTTTGTGATTAATTTATTATTGTTTTTTACCGCAATAAATTCAAGCGAATCAACAATAGTTCTAATTTCATCAGAAATATTGAAAATCATGTTTTCAAGCGTAATTTTATTCTCCTCAATTTTATTTATTTGAAGTAAATCATTAACAAGAGAAAGTAAATATCTTGCAGAAAATTTTAATGAATTCAAATGCGGACTATTAGCTAACTCCTTATGCTCATCGAGAATAATGTTTGTAATTCCAACAACTCCATATAAAGGCGTTCGCAATTCGTGACTAATTGTAGAAACAAATTGTGTTTTTAATTGAGACGCAATTTCAGCTTTCTCTTTTGCAACTTTTAGCTCTTCATTTGCAACTTTCAACTCTTCGTTTGATTGGTCTCTGAACTTATTGTTTTTATATAAAGAATAAAGTAATAATAAAAGGATGAAAAATATAATAACAAAAAGCAAAACTATAAGTTTAGACTCTTTCAAATCTTTTAATTGCTCGTCTTTTTCGCCTTCAATTTTATTAATTTGACGTTCTAATTCTTCTAGTTCAATTTCACTTCCGGCAAGCTTAACTTTTTTTGTACGTTCCTCATTATAAACTTTTTCTTTAAGTTCCTTGTGAAGATTTAAGTAGTATAATGCCTTTTCAAAATCTTTATTTTTCTTGTAATGTGTTGAATAATCATTATATACATCACAAACATAGGAATCTAAAAGTTGATTTTTATTTTGGACACCTAATTCAATTGCTTGGTTAAAAAATAATTCGGCTTTGCCATTATCATTCAAATAACTAAAATAGGAACCATATAAAGTGCACATTGAAATTTTTGCTTCAAGTTGATCGCCATTTGTAATAAAATTTTTAACGCTATTTAAATAACCAACACCATTTTTGAAATCATTTGTTGCAAAATAAGCAGAGCAAATATTCAATCGAGTGTACATTATCTCGATTGAATCTTTAATTTTTTCAGAAAAATATAATGCTTTTTTATAATATTTAAGACTGGTTTTAAAATCGTTTTTTCTATAAGAATAAACATTACCAATATTATTATTTACCCAATCCTTAATGGAATCATTATTGGTTAAATTAGCATGTTTTAAAGCTTTATTGTAATAATTTAATCCTTTATCAACATCATAAAATTCTTCAAAATTTAAACCAATGATATTATATGCTTTTGCCATTAACGCATCATTTTTAAGATGATGAGCCTCATTTAAAGCAATTTTAGAAAGTTTTAAAGATTTGTCAACCTCTAAATTAAAGAAAGAGTTTCCTGCATCAGTCAACAGTTTTTCAATTTCTTTTTTAGAACGAACTTGCTCTTGAGAAAATGATAACTGTGAACCAAACAAGGCAACTAGAAGAACTCCTATTTTAAATAACTTCAATTTAATTGTATTATAAGTTTAAAGTTTGGGGCTTTAATTTTATAAAAATTACACAAAAAATCCCAAACTTAATTGGGATTTGATGCAAATATACTTAATTTCTTATTAACTTTTTATATTTCAATCGTTTTGGAGTTAAATCACCACCAAGACGCTTTTTCTTATTCTCTTCATATTCAGAGAAACCACCTTCAAAGTAATACACTTGAGATTCTCCTTCAAATGCTAGAATATGGGTACAAATTCTATCTAAAAACCATCTATCGTGAGAAATAACTACTGCACAACCAGCAAAATTTTCAAGACCTTCTTCTAAAGCTCGAAGTGTATTGATATCCAAATCATTTGTTGGCTCATCTAATAAAAGTACGTTCCCTTCTTCTTTTAAGGTCATGGCCAAATGCAATCTGTTTCGTTCTCCTCCAGAAAGTGCCGAAACTTTTTTATTCTGTTCGCTTCCACCAAAATTAAATCTTGATAAATAAGCACGAGAATTTACTTGTCTTCCGCCCATCATTATTAATTCTTGTCCATCGCAAAAGTTTTCCCAAATAGATTTATTTGGGTCAATATTAGAATGAGATTGGTCAACGTAGGCAATTTTTACTGTATCACCCATTGAAAAAGTTCCGCCATCAGGTGTTTCTTCACCCATAATCATTCTGAAAATTGTAGATTTTCCAGCACCATTTGGTCCAATGATTCCAACAATTCCTGCTTGTGGTAACGTAAAATTTAAATCATCGTATAATAATTTATCGCCAAATGCTTTAGCAACACCTTTAGCTTCAATAACATTGGTACCTAAACGCGGACCATTTGGAATATAAATTTCTAATTTTTCGTCTAATTCTTTTTGATCTTCATTTAACAATTTGTCATAGTTTTGAAGACGTGCCTTTTGTTTTGTTTGTCGTCCTTTTGCTCCTTGACGAACCCAATCCAACTCACGCTCAAGGGTTTTTCTACGTTTTGAAGCTGTTTTTTCTTCTTGCTCCATACGTTTCGATTTTTGATCTAACCAAGAAGAATAGTTTCCTTTCCATGGAATACCTTCACCTCTATCTAGTTCTAAAATCCATCCTGCAACGTTGTCTAAGAAATATCTATCGTGCGTTACCGCAATTACTGTTCCTGCATATTGTGCTAAATGTTGCTCTAACCAAAGTACAGATTCTGCATCCAAGTGATTCGTTGGCTCATCAAGCAACAAAACGTCTGGTTGTTGCAATAACAAACGACATAAAGCCACACGACGACGTTCTCCACCAGAAAGATGTTTGATTGGTGTATCGCCATCTGGAGTTCTTAAAGCATCCATTGCAATTTCAAGTTTGGTATCTAATTCCCAAGCTCCAGATGCATCAATTTTATCTTGCAATTCAGCTTGTCTGTCCATCAGTTTTTGCATTTTATCTGCATCTTCATAAACTTCTGGCAAACCAAACATATCGTTTATTTTATTGAATTCGTCTAAAACAGCAACCGTTTCTGCAACTCCTTCTTTTACAATTTCAATAACCGTTTTTGAATCATCTAGTTGTGGTTCTTGCTCTAAATAACCTACACTGTATCCTGGAGCAAAAACAATATCACCTTGATAATTTTTATCAACTCCTGCAATAATTTTTAATAATGAAGATTTTCCTGAACCATTTAAACCTAAAATACCAATTTTAGCTCCATAAAAGAAACTTAAATAAATATTTTTCAACACTTGTTTATCACTTCCTTGATACGATTTGCTCAATTTTTGCATTGAGAAAATCACTTTCTTATCGTCTGACATTTTTATATTATATTTTAGATATTAGATTTTTGTATTCTTAAATTTTAAACCAATTTTTAACTAGTTCTTTTTCAGAATTTAAAGCATTTTTATGATTAAATTCATTGTTTTTTCCGTTGTAAAGATAATCGTTTTCCCAAATTTTATGATTTTCGGCTAACGATTTTATGCTTTCACAAACATATTGTATTTCATCTGAAGTTGTTGTGGGATGAATTGACATTCTAATCCAACCTGGTTTTCTTATTAAATCGCCAGAGGTAATTTGGCAAACTAAATCGTTTGATGTTTCTTGATCCACATGAAGCAAATAATGTCCGTAAGTTCCTGCACAACTGCAACCTCCACGAGTTTGAATTCCGAATTTATCATTTAAAATTTTAACTCCTAGATTGTAATGTAAGTCGTCAATATAAAACGAAATTACGCCTAACCTATTTTGATGTTCGCTAGCAAGAATATTAATATTTTCGATCGTTCCTAGTTGTTCAAAAACATACTCAACAATTTCGTGCTCACGTTTTAATATATTTTGAACACCCATTTGTTCTTTTAGCTGAATAGCTAAAGCGGTTTTAATTACTTGAAGAAAACCTGGAGTTCCACCATCTTCTCTATCTTCAATATTGTCAATATATTTATGTTCGCCCCAAGGATTTGTCCATGAAACAGTTCCGCCACCAGGACAATCGGGCACATTATTTTTATATAAATTTTGATTAAAAATTAAAACTCCAGAAGTTCCTGGACCACCAAGAAATTTATGAGGTGAAAAGAAAATAGCATCTAGGTAACTTTCTTTATCTTCTGGATGCATATTGATATCAACGTAAGGTCCAGAACAGGCAAAATCGACAAAACAAACACCATTGTTTTGATGCATAATTTTAGCCACTTCATGATAAGGTGTTCTAATTCCTGTAACATTGGAACACGAAGTGATAGAAGCAATTTTGAAACTTCTGTCTTTATATTTTTCTAATAATTTTTTGAATTCGTTGATGCAAAAAAGTCCTTCATCATTGGCAGGAATAACCTCAACATCAGCAATAGTTTCTAACCATGACGTTTGATTAGAATGATGTTCCATGTGGGAAATAAAAACTATTGGTTTTAATTCCTTTGGTAGTTGGATATAATCTTTAAGATTTTCAGGTATTTTCAAACCAAGAATGCGCTGAAACTTGTTCACCACACCAGTCATACCAGTTCCTGTGTTGATTAAAACATCATTTTCATTAGCATTGACATGTTTTTTAATAATGTGTTTGGCTTCATGATAAGCCATTGTCATTGCTGTTCCTGATATGGTTGTTTCTGTATGAGTATTTGCTACAAACGGACCAAAATCGTTCATTAATTTTTCTTCAATTGGGCGATATAATCTTCCGCTTGCAGTCCAATCGGTATAGATAATTTTTTTCGTTCCGAATGGTGATTCAAATTCTTGGTCAATTCCGATAATATTATCGCGAAATTGCTTGAAGTAAATTTCTAATTCTGTTTTGGTTTCCGTTGTAATCATTTCCTCACTTTGATTTTGACTTCAAAGATAAGGAAAAATTGATTTTCAAAATCTAATTATCTAAACCATTTTTTAAAGCATAAACAGCTAAACCAACTCGTGTTTTGAGTTCTAATTTTTCAAATAAATTATCACGATAACTTTCAACTGTTCTTGGACTACAGCACATTTTATCGGCTATTTCTTTGTAAGTCATTTCGGTTACAGAAAACTTTAGAAATTCTTTTTCACGTTCTGTTAAATTTATTTTTGCTGTTTTCATGTCGTTTTCTTCTCCTATTGTTGCAAATACTTTTGATGCTGCCCACTCTGGATAATAATGTCCGTTTGTGATTAATGCATTCAAAGCTTTTTCTAAATCCATTGGATGTGTATTTTTTAGCAAATATCCTTTGGCTCCATTTTTCACCATCTGAATTACAGAATGATCATCATCTTGCATGCTTAACGCCATGACTTTTATAGAAGGATAGTTTTCCTTTAGCCATTTTGCAGTTTCAAATCCATCCATAATTGGCATGCTAATATCAAGTAAAATAATATCTGGTATTTTGCTGTTTAATTTGAATTTGGTCATCAAATCAGCACCATTTTCACATTCATAAATCACTTCAAAATTATTGAAATTGGCAATAATTCCTTTTAAAGCTTTGGCAATCAAAATATGATCATCAACAATAACTATTGACTTTTTCATTTATAAAGGTATTGAAATGGTTAATTGAGTTCCGCTAGAAGTCGAACTTTGAATGGAAGCTTTTCCTCCAATAATTTCTGTTCTTTTTTTCATGTTTAACAATCCTATTCCATTGCTTTTTTTATCAACATCAAATCCTTTTCCATCATCAGCAAGAATAAAACTTAAATGGTCATTGTTCCTCATCAAAATAATATTAATGTTTTTACATTTAGAATGTTTGATACTATTTTGCATAAATTCTTGACAAATTCGCAGTAAGACACTTTTTATTTGATAATTATAATTGGCTGCATCTTCATTGTTTTTGAAAGTGACCTTGCATTTTTTTAATTCATTTACTTTTTCACATTCGCTTTGAATCAATTCAACTAACGATAAAGAATCAATAGAATCATCAGTAAGCGATTTAGACAAAGCTCGCAACTCTGAAAGCGATTGATTGATAATTGCACTAATGTTTTCGATACTTTCCGTTATTTGAGGAGCTTTATTTTCATAAGCCAATTGTTGTGTATATAAACTTGCAAGAGTTAATTTTTGTCCAATATTATCATGAATTTCTCTACCAATGTGCTGCATCGTTTGATTTTGAATTTCTATCTGTGTAGATAAAAGTTCTTTTTGATGTTCTTCGTGTTGGTTATTTAAAAGCATAGTGTGTTCTTTCTTTTTAAGACGGTATTGAAGCACAAAGGCAATAATTGCGATGAAAAATGCAATAAAAAAAATAATGAATAGTACTATTGTTATTATGATTTGACTTTTCCCCATATAAATGATGCTGCAAATAATAAATACATTACACAATTGGACAACATAAAATATTTATAGTAACTATTCCAAATTTCAGGAAATTCAATAATGTTTCTATATAATCCAAAAAAAGGCATATTTCCAACATAAAATAAAATTACACCTATATTTATGTAAAACATTTTATCTTCTTTAAATTTTAAAATTGAATCACTTTTAATTTGTTTCATGAATTCTAATACAACTAAAATAAGAAGCAATAATGTTCCAAAAGTCTTACTTAAAGAATAAAATGTAAAACTTTTTAAGTTTGTTAAATTAAACTCTAAAACCATTGAAAATAAATAGGTTAATGTGAAAATATAAAATAATTTTTTGATTTTAAGAGATTTAAATGCAAACAACCAATATAAAAAAATGAATTCTAATGGGATTTGAATCAAAGAAGAAACTTTTTCAACATTAATTTTATATACTTCAGATAAAAAAGCTGTTACAATTTCATAAATAAATATATATGATATATAATAGACAAACCATTTCCAATAAGATTGTTTTACTGAATTAAATTTTAAAACACCAAAAAACAATGCAATAAACTCGCAAATATGTAATAAATCTAATAAAAATGGTGGTCTACTATACATAACTATACTAATTAAAATCCTGCACCAACAACTAAATCTGGTGGAGTCAACACTCCATGATTTCTAACATTCACAGTTGTTGAACCACTTGAAGTTACTTCAACAGCTCCAGCGCCAAGAGTTAGCATTTGATAACTATTACTGTTACTATATCTACCTTTAGGAGTCATGTTTACAAAACCATTATATGAGTTTACATCTAATGGATTGAAATCATATACATTGCCATCACGCTCTGAAATTGTTGGTACCATAACTAGAGTATGTTTTCCTTCATAAGCAGGATTAAAACTGAATGTCGTATCGGTTTGATATTGTGAAAAATCCTTCATTTTATCATTTTTAGGATATGCAGCATAGTAAATTCTAACGCCTAGTTTTCTGCCATTCAATGCTGAAAGATTTTCATTAGCACTATGTTCGATATGATAAAGAAACTTTTTTAATGTTTCTAGTTCAAACCAAATAGCACGAGCATCATTTGGAACAGGATTAGTAGTTGCAGTTTGAATATTATTTAGTTGTGCACCACTATAAGTTCCTACCATACTACTTACTAAATCTGAAGTTAATGTTGGTGGTGGAACTGTAGTATAATCCATGCAAATATCATTGCTTCGAGTTCCGCCTGGAACATCTACAATATCTTTGCCTTTACAATACCAACAGGTTAGAAAAGCAGTGATTAAAGCAGTTAACAAAATAAGTACTAAACATTTTAAAGTTTGTGATTTCATAATGGGTTGATTTTTAGTTAATAAATGTAAGAATTTTATCGATACAAAGTAAAAACAACACGAATAAAAAATCTACCGCTGTTTACCTATTTCTATATCCGTTAAAAGACGGTAAAAAATTCCGTTGTAACCTCAAGTCATTTCTAGTTAATAACTCATCAATTGAAAGTGAGGATGTTGGCAATTTTGTAGTGCAAATTATTATTCAAAATAAAATCAAAATTTGGGTAACAAATTATAAAACCAATTGATATACATCAGAATTTAAAATTAGAAACAACTTAAAAACAAAAATTATGAAACAATTAAAAAAAATCGGATTACTACTTTTAGTGACACTGTCATTTATAAGTTGCAACAATGACGATGGAAGTCCTGGAAAACAAGTTCCATCATCAGAAACTTTCAAAAATTTATTTGAAGCTAAATTAATAAGTATGAAACAAGCAGCAATCTTTGATGCAAGTTCTACTTATACGTTTACTTCTGCAAAAGGTGTTAAACTTACCATTAATGGTGGATGTTTGCGCAAAGCTGGTGTTCCTGTTACAGGAGAAGTAAAATTAGAATTCATCGAAATATTTGATCGTGGTGATATGCTTACATCAAATAAAGCTACGATGGGGAAAACTGCTGCTGGAGAAGATAGATTATTAGTTTCTGGAGGTGAATTCTTTATTGAGGCAACACAAAATGGAGTTGTTCTAACCTCTGATTGCTTCATGCAACTTGAAGTTCCAACAGCTTTATCAGGTGGAACTGATCCTGCAATGCTACCATTTGCTGGAACTCCAAATGAAGATGGCGACATCGCATGGGAACAAGTAACAGGTGTAGATTTTTCTATTCAAACAAATCCAACAAATGGAGATCCAAGTTATTTTGCTTTCTTCCAAGATTTTGGTTGGTTCAATTGTGATAGATTTTATGATTATTCAGGACCAAAAACTACAATCACTTCATTAGTTCCAGCGGGATATTCAGGTCCAAATAGTTTTGTGTTTCTCGCTTCAAAAGATTTTCCAAACTCATTAGGCAAATCTTATGGTGAATTTCCTGTAGGAATGGAATGCTATTTAATTTTTGTAACAGAAAAAGATGGAAAATTTAGATATGCGATAAAACCATCTACTCCACTCACAGAAAATCATCAAGTAACGTTCACTTTAGCAGAAACTATTGTTGGAACTCAAGAAAGCTTAACGGCCGCACTTAACGCTTTACCATAAACCTTTATTAATATTTATTATTATGAAACAATTTAAAATTCTTTTATTTATACTTTTCGCAAGTATAATATATAAAACAAATGCGCAAGTTACAACACCTGTAGCTTCTACAGTAAACAATTCAGGATTTCAATTTTCACTTCGTGGTGGCTATGATTTGATTCCGATGTATGACAACAACACACCTTATATTGATTATAAAGGTGGATTAGAACTTGGTGCTTCGGCTGATTATTATTGGAATTGGTTTGGATTAGGAGCAGATTTTGATTACATAAAAAATAGTCCTAAAAATACGTATCCAACTACAAATTTGTTTTTTGGTGGCGCACCAATTTCGGGTTTAAACTTTTCGAAAGATAATATTACTAGAACTTTCTATGGTATTGGACCAAGTTTTAAATACCAAAGAAGCAATAGATTTTCTACTGAATTAAAATTTAGAGCAGGTTTAGGAAATATTAAAGGAGGAAAACTTCAACTTGATGGAACAACTTCTACTCTATTGCCTATTCTTCTGAATTATCACGCTGGTTATGACGCAAAAAATGTACTTTCAGGAAAAGCGTCGTTACAATTCAACTATTTCTTTAATACTACTTTTGGAATCCATGCTGGAGCTTATTATTTAAGACATTTTGGTGTTGACGAACTTGTTGATACTTCAACAGGATATTCTTCTGCTTATGCACCTTTTACAACTACTTCAACTCTTAATGAAACTCCTAAAAATAATATTACAACGCTAACTCCAGCGAATCGTGAGTCATGCAATTGTGATATTTCTTCAATTGGAGTTTATGCCGGAATTACTATTAAATTAAGTCCTGGTGTTAAAGAGAAAAAAATATGTTCAGAATGTATTCAATGTACCGTTTGTGGAAAAACTCATATGCCACCAATGTGTGCTTGCCAAACTTGTGGTTGTAAAGTAAGTATAACTGCTAGAGATAAATATACTAAAGAAATCTTACCTGATACTGATATTGTTTTAGTAAATAGCTCTGGGCAAACAACTAATACAGGAAAAACAAATGGCTTTGGTGTAGTTGTTTTTGACAATGTAAAAGCAGATAACTACACAATTAAAGGTGTTTTAAATAGTGTAAATCTTATTGATGGAACATTAACTATTCAGGAATTATCTAATTGTCAAGCAAATGGTGGTGTCATTTCAAAAGAGATTTTATATGGTGATAGAAACTTCATTATCAAAGGTCGCGCTTTTGAATGTAACTCTACAACTCCAATTGCAGGAATCAATGTGACTTTAGAAAATAAAGATTTAGCTGTAAAAAAATCAACAATGACTGATTCACAAGGAAACTTCTTACTTCAATTACCTGAAACAGGAACTTATGAATTGTATGGTAGAAAAGAAAACTATTTTTCTCAAATCGAAAGAGTTACTGGTGGTGATTATAACAGAGATAAAAATCTATTCGTAAAACTTGAAATGTGTGCCGAGAAAGTAGATTGTGGAAAAGGATTAAACCTGAAAAATATTTTATTTGATTTAGATAAATATGTTATTAAGGAAGTTGCAAAACCTGAGCTAAATAGATTAGTTCGTTTTATGCTAGATAATCCAACTGTAAAAGTTGAAGTTGGTTCACACACTGATTGTCGCGACACTCATAAATACAATGCTACACTATCGCAAAATCGTGCAAATGCTTCAGTTGATTATGTTGTTTCTCAAGGAATAGACAGAAGTAGAATATCTGGTGTTGGATATGGTGAAACCCGATTATTAAACAGATGTGCTGATGGCGTAAACTGTAGCGAAGCAGAACATTCTATTAATAGAAGAACTGAGATGAAAGTAATTTGTCCTAACTAATTTCTAAAAACAGATAAAAATGAAAAAATCAATTATAAAAATTAGCGGCATTGCCATGTTGCTATTATCAACATCATGCAGCAAAGAATCATGCAGTTATGTAACTGAATGTACACCCAATGAACCCGAAGGTTTTATGGTAAATACAATGAATATGGATAATATTAGTAATACAGCAGCAATTTATAAAACTACATTTACTAGTAATGCACCAATTGGTTCCGATTGGAATGATTTATCTTTAGGTACAAATAAAGTTGTAGAAGTAATTCCAACTAGATGGAATAAATCGGACATCGGACAAGTTTTCGGAATTGCAATCGATGACAACAACGGAATTTATCTTTCAGCATCAAAGCTGTATAATATTGATTATCCTGTAGTTCCTTTTACAAGTTCTAGCTTTGGTACAGCAGGTTCAGCAGGAATTTATAAAACCGATGTTGTTAGTTTATCAACTATTGACTTTGTAACTACAGAAAATTTTTTAAATACAAACACTGTTGGCAGAGCAAAGATTCCAAACGCCGATACTGGATTAGGCAACATTGCATTTGATAAAAAAAACAATCAACTATTTGCTACAAATCTCGAAGATGGAAGAATATACAGAATTGATGGAACAACAGGTATTGTAAAGAGTATTTATGATCCATTTGTTCAAGAACTTACTCCAAGTGCAGGAATGGTTGCTGCTGGTGAACAATTATGGGGAATTGGTATTTTAGAAAAAAACAATAAAACCTATGTGTTTTTTGCCAGAACTTTAACCGAATCAATTCCAACATTCTCAAATTCATTCAACGGAATTACTGGTACAAAAAGCATTTATTCTATTGAGTTAGATTCTAGTGGTGAATTTTTAGCAAACGAAATTGGTTCAACCAAACTTTTTGTTGATTCTTCTTCACAACCAAAACTTGAAATAGCAAATGTTCCTGGTACACAAGCCAAAATAACTGATATAGCATTTTCTTGCTCAGGTAGAATGTTACTTGCCGAACGTGGTGCTCCACACGATTCTAAGGTTTTAGAATATATAAATTCAGGAAGTTCGTGGATTGTTGGCAGCATGTTTTATACCGGTGATTATCTTACTGGAGATAACTCTGCTGGCGGAGTTGACTATGGTGATAGAGAAAATTTAGGTTCGTTTGTTAAAGATGATGTTGTTTGGGCAACAGCAAACGCTATGAACTATGCAAATAATACAGGTGTACTCTTATATGGTGTTCAAGGAATGAGCTCTTCTGGTAATAGCCCAATAACTTCTGCAAATACTTTAACAGATTTGTTTATAGATTACGACCATGTTTATAACAATAGTGGGACAATAAAAGGTGGACATGGCGATGTGGAAATTTTTGATTCCAGTTGTCCATGTAACAAAAGATAAATTTTGTTTGGTTAGGTTGAAAAGAGTTAGGTAACAATAAAAACCTAACTCTTTTATTATTTCTTACTTTATAAAAGTTCCATTCAATTGATTGGGACTTTTTTGTAGATTTCATTTTACAAAAAACTATCATTTTTTTAACTGTAATTACCAATTTTATTGCTTAGATTTGAATAAATACATTTACAATAATGCAATTTAAATTAAATAATAGATTTTCCTCTGAATTAAAAGCAGACACTAACGAAACAAATACTACTCGTCAAGTGTTAAATGCGGCGTTTTCTTATGTAAATCCGAGAATACCTTCAAATCCAAAATTAATTCACTATTCTAAAGAAGTTGCTGATTTATTGAACATTACACCAGATGAAGCAAATTCAAAAGATTTTTTAGAACTATTTTCTGGTAAATCTGTTTTACCAAATTCTAGACCTTACGCAATGAATTACGCTGGACATCAATTTGGAAATTGGGCTGGTCAACTCGGCGATGGAAGAGCAATTGTTTTAGCAGAAATTAAAAATAATAATCAAACCTTTATGCTCCAGTTAAAAGGAGCTGGAGCAACACCATATTCTCGAAGAGCTGATGGTTTAGCGGTATTGCGCTCTTCTATTCGTGAACATCTTTGTAGTGAAGCTATGCATCATTTAGGTGTTCCAACAACTCGTTCGCTTTCATTAATTTCAACAGGTGACGAAGTTCTTAGAGATGTAATGTATGATGGAAATGCCGATTATGAAAAAGGCGCAGTTATTTGCAGAGTTGCTCCTACTTTCATTCGATTTGGAAATTTTGAACTTTTTTCAGCACAAAATGATATTGAAAATTTAAAAGCACTAGCTGATTTTACAATCAAATATTTTTACTCTGAAATTCAATCAGAAGGAAAAGAAAAGTACGTTCATTTTTTCAAATTAATTGCGGAAAGAACACGTAAAATGATTATTCATTGGCAACGTGTTGGTTTTGTTCATGGTGTCATGAATACAGATAACATGTCTATTTTAGGATTGACTATTGATTTTGGTCCTTATGGTTGGTTAGAAGATTACGATCCAAATTGGACTCCAAATACAACAGACAGAGAATACCGTCGTTATCGTTTTGGAAATCAACCTGATGTAGCACAATGGAATTTGTTTCAACTTGCCAATGCCTTGTATCCTTTAATTGAAGAATCATCAGAATTGGAAAAAATTTTAAATGATTTCAAAACTTTTTATGACGTTGATTATGTAGATATGATGAAGTCTAAACTTGGTCTAGAAAAATTTCATAAAAATGATGAGAAACTCATTTCTGAATTGGAAAATGTATTACAATTATCCGAAACTGATATGACCATATTCTTCAGAGAATTGAGTACTGTTAAAAAAGAAGATTCTGCAGGTTGTGGAATTTCAATTATTAATAATGCTTTCTACAATCCTAAAGAAATTACTAAATCTATTCTTAAAAGTTGGGAAAAATGGTTTACAAAATATATTGAGCGAATCAATTTAGAAGACCATTCTGATGACGTTCGTAAAGAAAAAATGGATAAAGTTAACCCAAAGTATGTTTTAAGAAACTACATGGCACAACTAGCAATAGATGCTGCAAATAATGAAGATTATTCTTTAGTTGAAGAATTACATCAAGTTTTGAAAAAACCTTATGATGAGCAACTTGAATTCGAAAAATGGTTTACAAAGCGACCAGATTGGGCAAGGGAAAAAATAGGTTGTTCGATGCTTTCTTGTAGTTCTTAATTATTTTTTATAGTTTAGTTTCATCAAATACTTGTTAAATGAATACTGATTTTAAAACAATTGACGATTATATCAAGTTACAATCTGAAAAAAATGTATTGATTCTTGAAAAAATTCGTCAATTAATTAGAACCATTGCTCCTAATGCTGAAGAGAAAATTAGTTATGGCATTCCAACATTCAAACTTCATGGAAATTTAGTACATTTTGCAGCTTATAAAAATCATATTGGTTTTTATCCTGGAGCAAGTGGTGTGGAACATTTCAAATCAGAATTATCAAAATACAACACCTCAAAAGGAACTATTCAATTTCAACTTGATGAAGAAATTCCCTATGATTTAATAAAGAAAATAACCGAATTTAGAATTAAAGAAAATATAGAAAAATCTAATAATAAGAAAAAATAACACATTAAATAGTACTCTAAAAAATGGCAACAGTAAATCCTTATTTAATTTTTAATGGAAATTGTGAAGAAGCATTTCTATTTTACAAATCAGTTTTTGGCGGAGAATTTCCTTATATGGGAAGATTTGGCGAAATGCCTTCTGACAATCCAAACGCACCAAAACCAAGTGAAGAAGAAGCAAATAGAATCATGCATGTTTCGTTACCAATAAGTTCAGAAACCGTATTAATGGGAAGCGATAGCACAAGTCAAAGTGGTGATGTTGTAATTGGTACTAACATTTCGATATCCATTAATACAGAAAGTACTGGAGAAGCTGACAGATTATTTGATG
Organism: Flavobacterium sp.; assembly: GCF_027484205.1. Taxonomy (GTDB): domain Bacteria; phylum Bacteroidota; class Bacteroidia; order Flavobacteriales; family Flavobacteriaceae; genus Flavobacterium. The sequence goes on along the minus strand of NZ_JAIXUB010000023.1, from coordinate 50,734 downwards.
GTCTTTCTGCTAGCGGAACAGTTATAATGCCAATGACAAAAACATTTTGGGGTGCTTATTTTGGGATGTTCACCGATAAATTTGGTATTGGTTGGATGATAAATTTTGATGAAAAACCTCAATAAATTTAATTTTAAAAACGCTGATTAATTTCAGCGTTTTTTCTTTATATCATCCAAAATCCAATCTAATTGAGGATCTTTGTTTTTGACTTTATCACTTACCGTTAATGGAATTTCAACATCAGGAAAAACTCCTCTTCCGTCAACTTCCGTTTGATTGATAGTTTTTATATCCATTAATCCCAATCGCAATGGAATTTTAGAATTTGGTAAATCAACTACAGGCATAATTCCAGCAACTGTTCCGTTAAAAGCTCCGCCTGTTTCCTCTCCAACAAATGTTACATTAGGATTTGCTTTCAACGAAGCCGATAAAATACACGATGCTGAAAAACTTCCTCCATTAATCAAAACATAAATTTTTCCATCAAAATAATTTTCTGCATTAGGTCGTTTTTTCGAACCTATTAATTTGTATTGATACGTTCCATCATTATTTTTGGTAGTTCTAAAATATGAAAATCCCATATAAAAAGGATAAAAAGCCGCCGCAAATGGATAAGACAATTTTGGTATGTTTCTAAATAAACCTAACTTCCACAAACTGGTTTTAGAAGTAACAATGGCAGGTTGCAAAATGACAAACTCTTTATTTGTTAAATGCGAATATAAATCAACAGCATCAGCAACTTTTCCGCCTGGATTGTCACGTATATCAATAATTAAATTTTTGATATTTTTCTTTTTAATCGAATCAAAAATAGCTTCATAAGCTTTTTTATGAATTCCATCCGAAAAATTTTTAACTCTTAAAATTGCAACAGAACTATCAGATTGAAAAAACTTTAAACTTTTAGCATACTCGTTTAACAGTTTATTGTAACCATAAATTTTATTGAACTTATTCTCTTCTTTTAATTTTTTCTTGTCTACTGGTTTTTTAACTGCAGTTTTAACTGAATCAACTGATTTTACTTTAGTTTTAACCTTTACTCCTACTTTGTTATCTTTTTTAAATCTTGAAATAACTTGCTCAAAAACAGAATCTTTTTCTTTAAAAACAAATTTCAAACTATCATTAATTCCAATTTCATTAGTCATAAAAATAGTGTATCGTTTAGAAAATGATTTTCTAAGATACGTCGTATTAAAACCATCAGATACAAGACTTTTTTTGTATTTATTATAAATTGCTTGAGGTTGAATACCATTCACAGAAATAACTTCACTACCAAGTTTGATTTTTTTGTTAGCCGATTTATTTTGAGTGATAAATAATTTGTCGTTTTCCCATTCATAAAAAAACTGCGACATTGGTCCATCACCTGCTTTTTTCATGCGTTTGTTTTCTTTCTTAGTAACTTTTGGTAATACTGGCGTCATTGTCATGTGTCCTTGACGAACAGACGAAATTACAGGACTAATCACAAAATAAAACTCCTTGCTCGTCATAGGTTTGTTGACTACATTTCTAATACTATCAAATTTATAATCAAGCTTTTCTTTAGAAATATATCCATGCAAATTAGGATACAATCGATTCAGTTTTCGTTGTGTATAATCAATATCTTTTTGAAGTTTTTCAACAGGAATAGGTTGTGATAATTCAGAGTTATAACGTTCCACCGATTTACAGTTGGAGAAAAATACAACAATAATAAAAAATAAAAGTAGTTTTTGAATCTTGACAGGCATAAAAATTATTTTGATATTATTTGATTTATGGATTCTTGTTGAAAAAAATCTAATATTCTTTTAGTTGCTATTGCAGTTTCATCCCATTCAAAATAATTCTTTTCAATATTTTCTCTATCATTTTTTTCACTCCAAGCTTTCCATTCTTCCTCCCATTTGTAATTAAAAAAAGAATTTAATTTAGAATCAATCTTGGGAGAAAAACCAAAATTTAACAAATTAAATGGCATATTGTGTATTAAAGAAAACTCTTGAATAAATCCTAATCTAAACCAATTGATTCCTATTGAACTACATGAATTATAATAGAGTAAAACTTGTTCGTAATTTGATAATTGATTTTTTAATACACTGCTAAAAAATGAATCTTCAAGTTCAGCATTTCTCCTAAGCATTTTTGCAATTCCAAATAAATGTCTAAAGTAATGACCTAACCTATTCTGATGACCACAAAATGGCTCATAAAAAAAATCTATTTTATCAATTCTATCATTTATAGTAATACCAAAACAATACATTTTTTTATCCTCTAATTTATTTTCTCTAACATTTTCTTTTAAATATTCAACTAATGAATAAATCTCTTGCTCTCTTAAAACTAAATCTTCATTATGAATAAAAGCAGCTTGAAATATATTAGAGTTAATGGAATCATCCTTAATTCCAAAAAAGAAAAGCAAATAAGAAATATTTTGAATTTCCCATTCTTTATTAATCCAATTCGGATTATATTTTTCAATAACATTTTTATCTTTATAAAATTCATTAACGAAAAAGTAACTAATTTTAATTTCATTAAAAAATTCAATAAAAACTCTTCTTCCTTCAAACTTTCCGGAATTAGTTTTTTCTTTCTTAATTTCTTTTAAATTATCTCTATGAAATTTTATAGCCTCATATTACCTATTAATAACATTCTGTATCTGTTGATTTCTAAAAGCTATATAAGTTAAATATCCTGCTAATAAAGCAAATAATGGTGATAAAATACCTGTAAATGTAGCTCCTATTTTTTGAGTAACTGCATCAAAAAACAAAGAATTATTTACTAAGTCAAATCTAAAAGGGGAAATATTAAATTCATAGTGAGTAATTAGATAAAATAAAAAAAGACATAGATTAATATAAACAACAATCTTATATTCAAGTTTACTATCTCCTTTTTTCAAAGTACTTGAATTAGGCATACTAACTATTCTTTTTATAATAACTTTAAAAATAATTACATTAAATAAAATGTAAAAAAAAATTAAAACTACTTGAATCCACCAGTTAGTATTAAAAAAAATAAGACTTGATGTTATAAAAAATGCTAAAATACTAAAGTGAAAAAAAAAGTATTTTAATTTATGTGAATTAAGAAAAAACTTGTCCCAAAAATTTATATCATTTCTCATACTAAATTCCCGCAACTGCTTTAATCTCATCAATAATTCTAAACGCTAATGTATCGGCTTCAGCTTGCGTTGGAGCTTCAGTATAAATTCTGATTATTGGTTCAGTATTCGATTTTCTTAAATGAACCCATTCTGTTGCAAAATCAATTTTTACTCCATCAATAGTAGTAATATCCTCTGATTTATACTTTTCGGTCATTGCAACTAAAATAGCATCAACATCAATTTGAGGTGTCAATTCTATTTTATTTTTACTCATGTAATATTGTGGATAACTTGCTCGTAATTCGGCAACCGTTTTTTCTTGATTTGCTAAATAAGTTAAAAACAATGCAACTCCTACTAAACTATCTCTTCCGTAATGCAATTCTGGATAAATAATTCCGCCATTTCCTTCTCCACCAATAATGGCATTGGTTTTTTTCATCAATTCTACTACATTTACTTCTCCAACAGCACTTGCTTGATAACTTCCGTTGTGTATGTTAGTAATATCTCTTAAAGCACGAGACGAACTCATGTTAGAAACTGTATTTCCTGGAGTTTTGCTCAAAACGTAATCGGCAATAGCTACCAAAGTATATTCTTCACCAAACATTTCTCCATCGTTCGATATAAACGCTAATCTGTCAACATCTGGATCGACTACAATTCCGAAATCAGCTTTTTCTTCTACAACTAATTTACAAATGTCACCCAAATGCTCTTTCAATGGTTCTGGATTGTGCGGAAAATGACCATTTGGTTCGCAGTATAATTTAACCACTTCAACACCCATTTGCTCTAACAAATTCGGAATTATAATTCCACCAGTAGAATTTACAGCATCTACAACTACTTTATATTTTTTGGTTTTAACCAAATCAGCATCAACTAAAGGTAATTCTAGAACTTCATCAATGTGAATATCCATATAAGAATCATTAGTCGTAATTTCTCCCAACGAATCTACATCAACAAAATCAAAGGCTTCTGTTTCAGCAATTTCTAAAATCTTTGCACCATCATCACCATTCAAAAATTCACCTTTTGCATTCAATAATTTAAGAGCATTCCATTGTTTTGGATTATGAGAAGCTGTCAAGATAATTCCACCATCAGCTTTTTCCAATGGAACAGCTACTTCAACAGTTGGCGTTGTAGAAAGTCCCAAATCAATAACATTTATTCCTAATCCTATTAATGTATTTTGAACCAAATTATGAATCATTGAACCCGAAATTCTTGCATCACGGCCAATTACAACAGTTAATTTATCTTTTGAGCTATTATTTTTTAGAAAAGTTCCATAAGCCGAAGCAAATTTTACTGCGTCAACTGGTGTTAGATTATCACCAACTTTTCCGCCAATAGTTCCACGAATTCCTGATATTGATTTTATTAATGTCATTTTTTTTGTTTAAGAGTTTATGAGTTTAAATGTTTAAGAGTTAACTCATCTAAAATACAAATATAAAAAGTTATGATTTGGATTTCAATAAAACATTGAAAGATTTAATATATTTACAAAACCATATACAAATACTAAGAAAAGTTTTGTTAGTAAGATGGATTCAAAACCATTTAAACTCATAAACCTTAAACTTTTAAACTTAAAAATTTGAATTTCCTGGCTCACATATATCTTTCTGGGAACAACGATTTGCTTAAAATTGGAAATTTTATGGCAGATAGCGTTCGTGGAAATTCTTACTTAGATTATCCTGATGAAATCCGAAAAGGTATTCTTTTACATCGTTACATTGACACTTTTACAGATGCGCATCCCATTTACAGAAAAAGTAAACATCGATTACACGAAAAATACGGACATTATTCTGGTGTGATTATGGACATAGTTTATGACCATTTTTTAGCTAAGAATTGGAATAATTATTCTAACGAAAAACTAGAAGATTATTCCGCAAATTTTTACAAATTACTTCAAGATAATTACGAAATTCTAACAGAAAAAACGAAAGGAATGTTACCTTATATGATTGCCAGAAATTGGTTGGTTAGCTATGCGTCATTAGCAGGTTTAGAAATGATTTTATTCCAAATGGATTACCGAACAAAACATCGCGCCAATATGCAAGAATCGATTGTTGAAGTTCAAGAATTTTATTCCGAATTTGAAGAAGAATTTACTTTGTTTTTTGAGGAATTACGAAATCATTGTGAAGAGAAATTAAAAGAATTAGAATGAATTTTATAACTAATTTTAATACCGATTTACATCAAAAAGCCAATCGTGAAATCGCCATTCCGATGGAAAATTATATGAAAAATAATTTCTCTTTTTTAGGAATTAAAACCGAAGAAAGAAGAACTATTTTTAAAGAGAATTACGAAAAGTATAAAACGGATATTAAAGCCAATTTTAGAACTATTGCTTGGGAATTATTCAACAAAAATGAACGAGAATTTCATCAATGCGCAATAGATTTATTGGTCAAAGAATTCAAAAAAAACTATGTTTTAGAAGATGTTAAATTAATTGAAAATCTAATCATTACAAACTCTTGGTGGGATTCTGTTGATGTTGTGGCAAAATATTTATTAGGTGGCTATTTGCAACAATTTCCGAATGAAACGTTTGAAGTTATTGAACGATTTTCAAATTCTGAAAACATGTGGTTGAACCGAAGTGCCATCATTTTTCAGCTGAGTTATAAAGAAAAAACCAATTTCGATTTACTAAAATCAGAATGTGAAAAACACAAAGAATCAAATGAATTTTTTATTCAAAAAGCAATTGGTTGGGCTTTGAGAGATTACAGTCGTTTTAATCCAAATGGTGTTTTAGAATATGTGAATTCAACCAATTTAAAGCCTTTAAGCCAACGTGAAGCATTGAGAAATATCAAGTAGGCAAACCATTTCAAAAATCACATATAAACTTCACTGTTTAATTTAAATTTTACCACATAGAAACATAGATTGCTTATCTTAAAAAAGAATCTTCGATTTGGATAGATTACATAGCTATGTGAAAATGAAATGCCTAAAATTTTCTTTTTATAATTCATTGTTCTATGTTTCTTTGTGGTTAAAAAACGATAAGACTAATAAAGCAACTACATTTCACCCAAAATCGTAGAAAAAACCACTTTAGTTTCTTCTCCAAACATTTTTGGAGTTTCAAAGAAAAATACTTTTTGAACAATTTTAGTTTTAGTAACTATACCAGATTTTGTTCTTGAAACAGTGTATCCTGTTTTCCAACTTTGATATTCAACAGAATCAAATCTACTTTCATCTGAAACTGAAAATAAAATAGGTTCAGAAATTAATAGCTTCTGAATAAACTGTTGTAACGTAATTTTATCTAAAGAATCTGAAGTGAAATCAATCACTGTTGTATTCGGATTTTGAAACAATAAATTGATATTTTTGACTACTTCCTTCTTAAAATCATCATTCAATTTAGCATCAGTAAGCATCTGAAAATAAGTAAATAAGTCTTCTACTTTAGTTTTAGAATTTTCTTGATAAGCATTCAAAACTTTGGCAGAAAATCTTTTATTTAAAGTCTTAGCCGTTGCCGCTTTCTTTTCAGAAACACTTTCATTCATTGAGGATTGCGCTTCAACAAAAAAGCTACATAAAAATACAACTATAAGTAAAAATTTCTTATTCATTTTATTCTTGTTTGATTCTAATGAACTGAATCTTATCATTAGCATCGTTTTTAATTTCAACAATCTTCATCTTTTTCAATGAAGCCGTTGGTACAATCAACTTTTGTGAAAACTCGCTTTTATTGAAATATTCTGCGCCCAAATCGTCTTTCAACATCACGATTACCTCCAAATTATCTGATAATATTTTATTCAATTGCTCTTTTCTAGTTTGCCAATCTTTAATATCTGATAACATAAAAGCCTTAAGCATCATGGCATAATCATCGGGTTTTAAAGATACAACTTGACTTGGACCACTATATGGTTCACCCATTACCAAATTAACTGTTTTCGGTTCGTAAAACGGACTTTGAATGACTAATTTTGATTTCTCATTACCATTATTTGAAACTTGAACTTTACCTTCTTTTATCTCTAATTCTTGTTTGACTGAATCTTTTACCTCAAAAACTTTAACTTCTTCTGCATTGACTTTTTCATTCGTATATTCATTATTGAGTTGAATTGTTTTGGGTTTTGAATCTTCATTTCTAAAAAAAAATACAATCACAATTACAACGGCAAAAATCAATATTAAAAGAGTTAACCAAAGTCTATTTTTTGATTTAATTGGTTCTTTAGATTTTACAGATTCAAATAATTTCTCCTCAAATGAATACTCATCCCAACCTGAAAAACCCACAAATTCCGATAGAATATTCAGCATATCTTTTCGTGGAATTTTGTTGTTGGTTTCGGGTTTTAAATGCATGTAAATCCATTTTTCGCTAATGGTTTGCTTACACTTTTCTTCAATTAAACCAATCAAATTTTGAATATCCTGCGAACTAAACGTCTTCCAAGTTCCTTGAAAAAAAGGATGATGCTCTTGATATTTCAAAAGCACTTTTTGTTTCAATTCCTGAAATTTTTCAAGTTCTGTCATTCTAATAATTCGATTCAAAAGTAAATCTACAATTTGATATTTCTACTGAAAATCAACTGTAAAAGGACTGTAAATGTAAGTAAAAAACTTTACAGTTAGTTGAAAGTCGTTTTACCAAACCCACTTTGAAAAACGAGAGTAACATTGCATCATTAATTTTAAAAACTTATAAAAAATGAAGACAAATTTAATTACAACAATCGCTCTTACAATCGCATTCAATTTTGCTAATGCACAAGACATGGGAAATGCACAATACGAAAAAAAAGGAAATGCTGATTACGGTAATGGTGCTTACGGTAATGGTAGTTACACTATTAACAGAGTAAACACGATTCAAACCACGTCAAGTAGTCAAGACGAAATGGTTTTGACTATTAAAGGAATTTATAACGAACGTGCAACTGCTCAAATTGCCACGTTTGCGGTGCTTCAATTAGGAAAAACCGCAGAGGAAGCTACTAACTTAATTGACGAACGAATTGGTAACGTAATGAAAGAATTAGCATTATTCAATAAAGAAATTGTGGTTGAAACCGATATGATTTCGTTTGTACCTACTTACGATTATGCAGTTGAAAAAAAGATATTTAACCCAAAAACATACAACGAAAAACCATCTGGATTTGAATTGAAAAAGAATATTTTAATAAAGTTTAGAAACAATAATGACTTTGATAAAATTCTATCAATTTGTGGTAAAAACGAAATTTATGATATCGCAAAAGTCGATTATGTAACTACTAATTTTGATATGGTAAGAAGTCAAATGCAAAAGAAAGCTTTAGAAGTTTTTAGAGACCAAATGGCAAATTATTCTTTAATTATGAATACCGATTTAAACAAAAAAGAGAAAATCCTTCAAGAAGGTTTTAATGTTACTTATCCAATGGAAAGTTATAGAAGTTATCAAGCGTATTCTCAAGCTGATGCCAATTTTGACCCAAAAGGAGAAGTTCATAATATCAAGAAAAATACCACTCAATATTATAACCAAGCCTTAGTGAAAGACCACAATTTTGTGATGAATCCTGATATTACAGAACCAACGATTCAAGCTTTTTATGACATTACAATTCGTATCAAACTGAAAGAAGATCAATTGCCAAAAAATACTATCATTAGAAACAATCGTTATTATATCATCACGGCAACTGGAGATGTTAAACCTTTAAATTTGTAAATTAAGATGAAAAAAATTGCTCTATTTGTTATTTTACTAATTTCAAATTTCATTAATGCACAACATTGTCCTTATGATGGCTCTTCAATAATAGTTGTAAAAGTTCATACGAGAGAAAATATAAATACTATTCCAAATTTGAAAATCACTTTGGTTAAGAAAAAGAAAGATAAAATTATAAACAATAAAGTTTACATTTTAACTCAAAATAATAGATTCCCATTTTTATCTGACGAATATAGTGTAATAATTCCAAGTAGACTTGACATTGAAAATTACTATTTAAAAATTGAAAGTTTTTGCGAATATGGAAACAATGACTGGACTTTTTATGGAACTAAAGAAATTAAACTTACTGAAATTGATATATTCCCATTGTGTGGAAATTATAACTCGAATGATTATTATGATTCCTCATTTGGTGAAAGAGTTTATAAACCAATTGAGGTAATTCTTAACAAAAGAAGTTGTGAATAAATAAATTCAAAATCCGATGAAATAAATATCCTTCATCGGATTTTTTTATGTAAATTTTAAAACACTACTTTTGCCTTTTGCAGTGAATAAATAAAAAATGCCAAACAGAAAATCAGTAATCCTTCAATTATTTTTCAGAAAAATTGCGCGCCGATTAGAATCCATATTCTTCATGGCAAAAACGATTTTATCTGAACGTAATTTCATTTATTTATCTGCGGTTGTTGTAGCAATATCATGTGCTTTAGCTGTAATTATTCTTAAAAACTTTGCACATAATGTTTTCATCTTTGCAAATTATGCCAACAATTATTTAAAACTGCCCTTTGCAAATAGTATTTTCCCAATTATTGGTATTTTGCTAACCGTTTTTGTCATCAAAAAGTTTCTTGATGGATCAATTGAAAAAGGTAGTTCGCGTATTCTTTATGCCGTTGCTAAAAAAGGTGGAATCATTCCAAAAAAACAAATGTATGCGCAAATTATTACAAGTTCGTTAACCGTTGGATTAGGTGGTTCTGCTGGATTAGAAAGTCCAATTGTAATTACTGGTGCAGCTTTTGGTTCCAACTTTGCTCAAAAATATAAACTTTCTCAAAAAGATAGAATTTTATTACTTGCTTGCGGTGTTGCTGCCGGAATTGGTGCCGCTTTTAATGCTCCAATTGCTGGAGTTTTATTTGCCATAGAAGTGGTTTTGACCGATGTTAGTATTTCCGCTTTTATTCCGATTATCATTTCTGCTGCAACTGGTGCGTTAGTTTCTAAAGTACTTTTAAGTCAAGACGTTTTATTGAGTTTTGAGCAAGAACAAAATTTTGATTTTCACAACACACCTTACTATATTTTACTAGGAATTTTAGCAGGTTTAGTTTCTGTATATCATGCTAGAAATTTTAGAAAAGTAGAACATTTTTTTAGCCGATTTAAAAACAATACCTATAAAAAAGCATTATTTGGTGCGACTATTTTAGCCGTTTTAATATTCTTTTTTCCAACACTTTTTGGTGAAGGTTATGAAAGCATGAAAACACTTTCAACAGCGCATCCAGAAAGTTTACTAGAAAATACTTTATTAGAAAATCATAAAAGTAACGAATGGATTTTATTAGGATTCATTGGTCTAATTGTCCTATTAAAATCTTTTGCTACAGGTTTAACATTAGGTTCAGGTGGAAATGGAGGTAACTTCGCTCCTTCTTTGTTTGTGGGTTCGTATCTCGGTTTTTTTGTGGCAAAATTTATGGATTTGACCAATATCAATTCGCATCTTCCAGTAACTAATTTTACCATTGTAGGAATGGCAGGAATCCTTAGTGGTTTATTTCATGCACCATTAACAGCCATATTTTTAATTGGTGAAATCACTGGTGGTTATGATTTAATGGTTCCTTTAATGATTGTTTCTTCGATAAGTTATGCCGTTTCTAAACAAATGGAACCACATTCTATGGATGTTAAAACATTAGCCGATAAAGGAGAAGTTTTTACAAGTGATAAGGATAAAAATATTTTGCAAAGTATTGATTTTCTCAAATTAGTTGAAACCAATGTTAAAACTATTACTTTAGAGAAATCCTTAGAAAATCTTATCGAACATTTATCAAATGTAAATCAACAAATAATTCCTGTAATAGATGAAAAGCATAAACTTTTAGGAATTGTTGATTTTGAAAATATACGTTCTATCGTTTTTAATCCTTACCGAATAAAATTTACCGAAATTAAGGAAATCCTTTCACAACCACAAGAAATCATCAACCACGATGATGGAATGGAAACCATTATTGAAAAATTTGAAACTTCAAATGTAACAGTACTTCCAGTAACCAAAAACGGTAAATTCTTCGGATTAATTTCTAAAATTTCCATTCTTGAAACTTATCGTGAGCAATTGAAGGAAATGATTATTGAGTAAAATCAATTGCAATAACAATATCAAAAATCAATTTCAAATTCAATACCAAAACTTAATAGTACTACAATAAATTGAATTTTGAAGTTGAAATTGAATTTTGAAAAATTTTAATATCGGATAGATTTTAAATTTGCATTATCCGATATTAAGAAATATATTTGCAGTATTATGTGGAACATTGATACAAAATATAGAGATGAATTACAATCAACATTTGATAGATTGTATGATAAAATGGATGTTTTAAAAAGAAGCAGACCATTGCCAAACATTGCTTTGCAAAAAATTAAAGAATCACTTTCTATCGAATGGACTTATAATTCTAATAGTATTGAGGGAAATACATTGACGCTTCAAGAAACTCAAATGGTTTTGCAAGAAGGAATTACCGTTAAAGGAAAATCACTCAGAGAACATTTTGAAGCAAAAAATCATGAAAAAGCAATCAATTATCTATTTTCAATTGTTGATGATAGTTATGAAATTCGAGCAATCGATATACTATCCATTCATAGTTTAGTACTTAATATGATTGAAGAAGATTTTGCAGGAAGAATTAGAAATGGTGGTGTTAGAATTTCTGGAGCAAATTTTGTTCCACCAAATGCCAACAAAGTTTCTGATTTACTGGATGAATTAATTGATTTTGTAAATACCAATCCATTGCAATTGAACGACATTGAATTGGCAACTATTTTTCATCATAAATTTGTTTGGATTCATCCATTCTTTGATGGAAATGGAAGAACGATAAGATTAGCAATGAATTTATTATTAATGAGAAAAGGTTTTCCGCCTGCCATTATTTTATCTAATGATAGAAAAAAATATTATGAGGCATTAAATCAAGCCAATAATGGAAACTATCAAAAATTGATGTTACTCATGTGTCAGGCACAAGAACGAACCTTAAATATTTATCTAAGTTCGTTGCCCGATAATGATTATGATTTTCAAGAAATTTCCAATATTGTAAGTGAACCTAATTCGCCATACAGTCAAGAATACATAAGTTTATTAGCACGTCAAGGAAAAATCGACGCTCATAAAGAAGGTAGAAATTGGTACACTACAAAAAAAGCCATTGAAGATTATATAGAAAATCGTAAAAGGAAAAGAGTTATCAGCTAGTAGTGTTCAGTTGGCAGTTCGCAAACTGAACACTGACTACTGAATACTATTTTGTCTTCTCTCCAACAAAATAATCATTAGTACTTTTAAACAATACGTTAAATGTGGTCAAACTTCCGTAACATCTTGTTATGTATTGCTGCAATTCCACTTTTTCAGCATTATCTAAATTACTTGAATTGATTTTTTGCTCCATTACTCGAAGTCGATCTCTAACCATAATTATTTTATTGAAGAAAGTATCGATGGGAACTTCTTTGTTTTGAGTTGGTGTTCCTGGTTCCATTACCAACTTTCCACCTTTCCATTTGTCTGCAATGGGAACAATTTGGGTTACATCACTCCATTTCTGAAGAATATTTTTCAAAGTTTTTTCAACTTCATAAAAACTCACTGAATCTACCTCGTCTTCTACAGCTTCAATTACTTCAAATTCACTATCAACATCAATTGTTTCCAATCCATTTTCGATAAAAGTTACCCAATAATGTTTAGAAGTCACATTCGTTACAACTCCCAAACCAAATTCTGAATGTTTAATACGTGATCCTATTCCTAAAATTTTCATATTTTATAGTAATGATTGTTTTCGTCAAATATAAAAATCTTTAACAAATTCTTCTGTTCTGACTAACTAAATTTTGCTCATAAAATCGTATTTTTGCGTTTTGACTAAAAATATGCTAGAAAACGATAATACAATTGAAGTAATTGGTGCAAGAGTTCATAACCTCAAAAACATTGATATTACTATTCCAAGAGAACAACTTGTTGTAATAACTGGACTTTCGGGTTCGGGAAAATCATCGTTGGCTTTTGATACCATTTATGCTGAAGGACAACGCCGTTATATTGAAACTTTTTCTGCTTATGCACGTCAATTTCTTGGTGGATTAGAACGTCCTGATGTAGATAAAATTGACGGACTTTCTCCTGTTATTGCAATCGAACAAAAAACAACCAGTAAATCACCTCGATCTACTGTAGGCACAATCACCGAAATTTACGATTTCCTCAGATTATTGTTTGCTCGTGCTGGTGATGCTTTTAGTTATAATACTGGTGAAAAAATGGTTTCCTATTCTGATGAACAAATAAAAAAATTGATTAAGGAAAATTTTGCTGGAAAACGCATTAATGTTCTTGCTCCAATCATTCGTGCAAGAAAAGGTCATTATGCAGAATTGTTCCAACAAATAGCCAAACAAGGTTTCGTAAAAGTTCGTGTCAATGGTAAAATTACCGACATCACCACAGGAATGAAATTGGATCGTTACAAAACTCACGATATAGAAATTGTAATTGATAGATTGCAAGTAGACAATGATGATGATACTGATAAAAGATTGGCAGAAAGCATCAAAACAGCAATGTATCATGGTGAAGATGTGATGATGGTTATCGAACATGAAAGTGATGATGTTCGCTTTTTTAGTAGAACTTTGATGTGTCCAACAACTGGAATATCCTATCAAAATCCTGAACCCAATTTATTTTCGTTCAATTCTCCAAAAGGTGCTTGCGAACATTGTAATGGATTGGGAATCGTAAACGAGATCAACATAAAAAAAATTATTCCAAATCCGAAATTATCTATTAACAAAGGTGGATTTGCTCCGCTTGGTGAATATAAATCGTCTTGGATGTTTAAACAATTAGAAATTATTGGTGAGAAATATAATTTTAAATTGACTGATGCCATCGAAACCATTTCTGATGAAGCTATGGAAATGATTATGAACGGTGGAAATGAAAAATTCTCAGTGGTTTCAAAAGCAGCTGGTGTTACTAAAGAATACAAAATTGATTTTGAAGGAATTGCTAAATTTATAAAAAGTCAGCACGATGATAGTAATTCATCTTCCATAAAACGTTGGGCAAAAGACTTTATGGACGAAATCAATTGTCCAGAATGCAATGGTTCTCGATTGAAAAAAGAATCACTTTTCTTTAAAATAAACGATAAAAATATAGCTGAATTATCAGCGATGGATATTTCAGAATTGACTATTTGGTTTCAAAATTTACCAAAAGAATTATCTGAAAAACAAAAAACTATTGCCACTGAAATCCTAAAAGAAATTAACGATAGATTGAAGTTTTTAATGGATGTTGGTTTGAATTATCTTTCCTTAAACCGAAGTTCAAAATCACTTTCTGGTGGTGAAGCACAGCGTATTCGATTGGCGACACAAATTGGTTCGCAATTGGTTGGTGTACTTTATATTTTGGACGAACCAAGTATCGGTTTGCACCAACGCGATAACGAACGATTGATTAATTCGTTAAAAAATCTTCGTGATATTGGAAATTCTGTTTTGGTTGTAGAACACGACAAAGACATGATTGAATATGCCGATTATGTGATTGACATTGGCCCGAAAGCTGGAAAATTTGGTGGAAACATCATCAGTAAAGGTACACCCAAAGAATTGCTGAAAGAAAATACCATAACCGCACAATACATGAACGGCAAAATGCAAATTGAAGTTCCAAAGAAACGTCGTGAAGGCAACGGAAAATCAATAAAATTAACTGGTGCCAACGGAAATAATCTTAAAAATGTTACGGTTGAATTTCCGTTAGGAAAACTAATTTGCGTTACAGGAGTTTCAGGAAGTGGAAAATCAACGTTGATTAATGAAACGCTCTATCCTATTTTAAATGCTCATATTTTTAATGGTGTCAAAAAACCAATGCATTACAAGAAAATTGAAGGTTTAGAACATATTGACAAAGTAATCGACATTGACCAAAGTCCGATTGGTAGAACTCCAAGAAGTAATCCTGCGACTTATACTGATGTTTTTTCAGAGATTAGAAGTTTGTTTACCATGACGCCAGAAGCTATGATTCGCGGTTATAAAGCTGGACGTTTTAGTTTCAATGTGGCTGGCGGAAGATGTGAAACTTGCGAAGGTTCTGGAGTTAGAACTATTGAAATGAGTTTCTTACCAGATGTTTATGTAGAATGTGAAACCTGTATGGGTAAACGTTTTAACAGAGAAACTTTAGAAATTCGTTACAAAGGAAAATCAATTTCTGATGTGTTGAACATGACGGTTGATGAAGCGGTAGATTTCTTTGAAATGATTCCGAAAATTAATAGAAAAGTTAAAACCATTCAAGATGTTGGGTTAGGTTATATCACTCTTGGTCAACAAAGTACAACGCTTTCTGGTGGTGAAGCCCAACGTATAAAATTGGCAACAGAATTATCCAAAAAAGATACAGGAAATACGTTTTATATTATGGACGAACCAACAACTGGTTTGCATTTCGAAGACATTCGAGTATTAATGGATGTAATTCAAAAATTAGTTGATAAAGGAAATTCGGTGCTGATTATCGAACATAATTTAGACGTTATAAAATTAGCCGATTACATCATTGACGTTGGTATGGAAGGTGGAAAAGGCGGCGGAGAAATTATCTGTAAAGGAACACCTGAAGAAATTGTAAAGAATAAAAAAAGTTACACTGCACAATTTTTGAAAAAAGAGTTGGAAAAATAAATTTAACTTTATGGAAAATAATAATTCTTTGGCCATTTTTGAGAGCAAACAAATAAGAAGAAGTTACATAGAAGAAACTGAAACATGGTATTTTTCATTAGTTGATATTATTGAGGCATTAACTGATTCCGTAAATCCCACTGATTATTTAAAAAAAATTAGAAAAAGAGATATTGAACTAGGTATCTACATAGGGACAAATTGTCCCCAGATAGCAATGCAAACAAATGGAAAAAATCGTAAAACTCTAGCTGGCAATGTAAAAGATGTATTACGAATAGTCCAATCTGTTCCTTCTCCAAAAGCAGAACCGTTTAAACAATGGTTGGCAAAGGTTGGATATGAACGTATTCAAGAAATTCAAGATCCTGCGCAAAGTATTGACAGAGCAAGAGAAAACTGGAAACAACACGGAAGAAGTGAAAAATGGATTCAGCAACGAATGATGGGACAAGAAACCCGCAATAAATTAACCGATTATTGGAAAGAAGCTGGAATTGAAGAGAAAAAAGATTTTGCAATTTTAACCAATATTATCCACCAAGAATGGACAGGATTGAGTGTTAAAAAACATAAAGAAATAAAAAACTTAAAATCACAAAATCTCCGTGACCACATGAGTGAAGCGGAGTTAATTTTTACAGCATTGGCTGAATTATCAACAAGACAAATCGCAGAAAAAGAAGAAGCAAAAGGATTGATTGAAAATGCAAAAGTTAGCAAAAAAGGTGGTGCTGTAGCAAAAAATGCACGTATTGAATTAGAACAAAGTACTGGAAAAAGTGTTGTAACAGGGGAGAATTTTTTAGCACCTAAAAAAATAATAAAATAAAATAACATCTTTTTGTCAAAAAACTAAATCATATTCCACAGTTTTTGAAAAAAGAATTACTTTAGCACGTTTGCAAAAAAATTAAAATATATAGATTATGGCACATCACGATTACGAAAACGAAGATCACAGAATACACGATAAATTAATACAAAAAACTTGGAACGAGATAAGAAGTAACGACTCTTGGGCGATTTTTAAAATCATGTCAGAGTTTGTAAATGGTTATGAAACTATGGCTAGAATTGGTCCTTGTGTATCTATTTTTGGTTCAGCAAGAACAAAACCTGAAGATAAATATTATTTATTGGCAGAACGTATTGCCTACAAAATTAGTAAAGCAGGTTATGGTGTCATCACTGGTGGTGGACCAGGAATTATGGAAGCCGGAAATAAAGGTGCACATCGTGGCGAAGGAACTTCGGTGGGTTTAAACATCGAATTACCTTTCGAACAACATTTCAATCCTTATATCGATAAAGACAAAAACCTGAATTTTGATTATTTCTTTGTTCGTAAAGTAATGTTTGTAAAATACTCGCAAGGTTTTGTAGTAATGCCTGGTGGTTTCGGTACATTAGACGAATTATTTGAAGCCGTAACTTTAATTCAAACTAAAAAAATTGGTAAATTCCCGATTATTTTGGTGGGAAGCGAATTTTGGTCAGGACTTTTAGATTGGATCAAAAATGTGATGATTGACAAGCAAAAAAATGCCAATCCAGAAGATATGAATCTTATTAAAGTTGTAGATACTGAAGATGAAGTTGTTGAAGCTTTGGATAACTTCTACAAAAAATACAATTTAAGTCCGAATTTTTAAATAATTTTGAGCCGCGAATTACACAAATTCTCACAAATTATTTAGTGAATATTTGTGTAATTCGTGGCTCAACTTTTTACTAAAAGATGTTTTTCAACTCGTTACATTTTGCCATTTTCCTTCCAATCGTTTTTATAATGTATTGGTTTGTTGGGCATAAATCTAAAATCAATCAGAATTATATTTTAATTTTAGCGAGTTATTATTTCTATTCATGTTGGGATTGGAGGTTTCTGTTTCTTTTGGTTTTTTCAACATTATTGGATTATGTATCCGCAATGAAAATTGAAAAAAGCAAGACACCTTCAGAACGGAAAATGTGGCTCTGGCTTTGTATTTCCATCAATTTAGGATTTTTAGGAATATTCAAATATTACAATTTTTTTGCTACTTCATTTGCCGAATTATTACAAGGTTTTGGATTAACAGCAAGTCCAATTTTATTAAAATTAATTCTACCTGTTGGAATTTCATTCTATACCTTTCACGGATTATCTTACATTATTGATATTTATTACAAACGAATAAAATCTGAAAAAAACTTTGTTGATTATTCCTTGTTTGTAAGCTATTTTCCTCTTTTAGTTGCCGGTCCAATTGAACGCGCTACACATCTTTTGCCTCAAATTAAAAGAAGACGTAAGTTTAATTTCGAAAAAGCCAAAGAAGGAATTTACCAAATCATTTGGGGTTTGGTTAAGAAAGTTGTCATAGCCGATTCGTGTGCAATTTATGCTAATGAAATTTTTGATAATTATTCGACCATGAATTCCTTATCATTAATTTTAGGAGCGATTTACTTTTCATTCCAAATTTATGGCGACTTTTCAGGATATTCTGATATTGCTTTAGGAACATCAAAATTATTTGGAATTGACTTATTGAAAAACTTCAATTATCCTTATTTTTCTAGAGATATTGCAGAGTTTTGGCGTCGTTGGCACATTTCACTTTCTTCATGGTTTAGAGATTATTTATACATTCCTCTTGGCGGAAGCAAAGGCAATAAATTATTTCAAGTTAGAAACACGTTCATCATCTTTTTAGTAAGTGGATTTTGGCATGGCGCGAATTGGACTTTCATTGTTTGGGGTTTGATAAATGCTTTGTATTTTCTGCCACTTTTATTATTAAATAGAAATCGAAAAAATGTTGATGCTTTTACTTTGGGCTTAAATTTAGAATCAATAAGAATTTTATTCAATATCACCACAACATTTGCGATTACAGCTTTGGCTTGGATATTTTTTAGATCCAAAACCATTACAGATGCGTATAATTATATTATGAGAATGTTTAGCGATTTACATTTCTCTGAACAATATTTCAGAATCGAACGCTACAGTCACAATTTAATGGCTTTAATTTTTGTTTTTGTTTTAGTAGAATGGAACAACAGAAATAAAATCGAACCCATTTCTGGTAAATATAGTTGGCTGAAATTAGGTTTATGTTTAGCAGCAATTGTAGCTTTAGGAGTTTTTTCAGATTACAAAGAATTTATTTATTTCCAATTTTAATGCGACAGTTTATACAATTTCTTTTAAAAGGTTTTGCAATACTAATCATAACATTAGTGTTGTTAGATATTTTATATACTGCAGTTTACATGCAATCTGATTCTAGAACAAAAATTGATTACTTATACAATTCAAAAGATAAAAAGTATGATGTAGTTTTTCTGGGTTCGTCGAGAGTAAACAACCATTTTGTGCCTAAAATATTTAATGAGAAAGGTTATAAAACTTTCAATTTTGGATTAACACGTTCTCGACTCGAAGAATCAGCTTTGATGCTAAAATTGATGGTGGAACGTAATTATAAAATTGATAATTTAATACTTCAAGTCGATTTGAATATCAATACAAACGATCATTCTGAAGCCATTCGTTCCTTGTTTATGCCTTATCTACATTCATCAAAAACGATTCGAAATCATTATGAAAACATTGATGAATACGAAAAACTACTTTACATTCCGTTTTACAGATACATGCATTATGACGCGCGAGTTGGATTTAGAGAAATGTATCAAACGGCAATTCATAAAAAAACAAACGCCTTAGATAACGATGGTTTTTATCCTTTAACAAAAAACGAAAGACCAATGATTCCTGCTGATTTATCTAAATACTCGCCTAAGAAAAATAAATCTTATGAAGAAATTAAGAAAATCTGTAAAGAAAATAACATAAATTTGATTGCTATGACTACACCAATGTGCAAGGAAACAATCAATATGGAATATTTCAATAAAATAAACGCTGTTTATCCTGAAATACTTCGATTTGAAAACCTTGTTACTGAAGATGAATATTTTGCAACTTGTGGTCATATGAATAAAAAAGGAGCAGAAAAATTTACTATCGAAATCTTTGACCGATTATTTAAAACAAAAACTAAATCTTGAAAAAATATACTTTAATACTATTCTTATTTGGCTTTGTAGCTTTTGCTCAACATCATTCAAAGATGAATGTAGAATTAGATATTGAAAAAAAGACACTTAATATTTATCAAGAGTTAACCTTTAACAACCAAACAAACGACACTTTAAAAACCCTTGTTTTAAACGATTGGAATCATGCTTATTCAGATAAAGACACACCTTTAGCAAGACGCTTTTCTGACGAATTTGTGAGAAGTTTTCATCTTGCAGCCGAAAAAGAGCGAGGCAGAACAGATAATATTACTTTCATTGACGAAAATAAATCAATTTTATCATGGATTCGTTTTGGAAACAAACCTGATATTATTGAAATCCAGCTTAAAAATAAATTACTACCACATCAAGAATTAAAACTTACTATATCTTACACGGTCAAAATACCTAACGATAAATTCACGAAATACGGTTATTCCGATAACGGAAATTTCAACCTCAAAAATTGGTTTTTAACACCTGCACGCTTTGAAAATCATGATTTTATAAAAAATAGTAATGCTAATCTTGATGACATCAATAATGGTTTATCAAATTTTGAAATAGAATTCAGAATTCCTCAAGAGTTTACATTAATTTCTGATTTAACTCAAACCAAAAAAGACAATACAACTTACATCCTTTCAGGCGAAAACCGTTTGGATTTTAGCATTTACATAGAAAAAGAAACCCAATTTTCAAGTTTTAAAAACAATGAAGTAAATGTTTTTACTGATTTAAAAGACAATAAATTAGACGGAATTCAAAAGTCATTAATTATTGATAAAGTTACAAATTACGTTTCCGAAAACATTGGAAAATATCCTTTTGAAAACATAACTGTATCTCAAAATGACTATGAAAAAAATCCTTTTTATGGTTTAAATCAATTGCCAGCATTTATAAGTCCATTTGAAGATTCTTTTATTTATGAATTGAAATTCTTAAAAACCTATTTAAATAATTATTTAAAAAATACACTTAAACTAGACCAACGAAAAGACAATTGGGTTTTCGATGCTATCCAAATCTACACCATGATGAAATACATCGACGAGTATTATCCAAATGCCAAGATGATGGGAAATGTTTCTAAATTGAAATTACTTCGTGGCTATCGATTAGTTTCTTTAGATTTTAACGAACAATACAGCTATTTTTATATGCTAATGGCTCGTAAAAATCTGGACCAACCTTTAGGCGACGCAAAAAATACTTTAATCAAATTCAATGAAAAAATTGCTTCTAAGTATCGTGCAGGATTGAGTTTGAAATATCTTGACAGCTATCTTGAAAACAATATTGTTCAAAAAAGTATCAAATATTTTTACGATTTAAATAAAACACATCAAACTACTAGAAGAGATTTTGAAAGTATTATATTTTTAAACTCAAATAAAAACATTGATTGGTATTTCAATACTATCATCGATTCAAGAGACATCATCGATTATAAATTTGATAAATTATCAAAAACAAAAGACAGTATTTCATTTTCTCTAGTAAATAAAACCAATGTCCACGTTCCTATTCCGGTTTATGGTTTAAAAGGCAAAAAGATAGTTTTTAAAGAGTGGATTGACGAATTCAAAAAAGATAGTGTTTATACTTTCAACAGAAAAAATGCCGATAAAATTGTAATTAACTATAAAAATGAAGTTCCAGAATTTAATTTAAGAAACAATTGGAAATCACTTAAACCATTTAGAATCAGCAACAAGCCCTTAAAATTTAATTTCATGAAGGATTTAGAAGATCCTTTTTACAATCAAATATTATATGTGCCAACATTGACTTTTAATATTTATGATGGTTTGCTACCAGGAATGCGTTTTCATAATAAAACAATTCTTGACAAACCTTTTAATTTTGATTTCAATCCCACTTATTCAACAAAAACAAGCTCACTATCTGGTTCAGGTCATATATCCATAAATCAATTTAATCGTGAAAGTAATTTATTTTCAATTCGTTATGCTGTTAGCGCATCCTCGTTTCATTATGCGCCAGATGCTTTGTATACAAGACTAAATCCATCGGTAGTCATGCGTTTTCGTCCTTCAAGTTTGAGAGACAATAGAAAACAAACACTATTGTTTAGACAAGTTTTAGTTAATCGCGAAGCATCGAGTTTTATTACTGATAATACCGAAAACTATTCTGTTTTTAATGCCAAATATTTTAATGTCAAAACTGAAGTTACAAACCATTTCAACATCGGAGGTGATTTACAATTTTCAAGTAAATTTGGAAAACTTTCTGGCGAAATTGAATACCGAAAACTATTCAACAACAACCGTCAATTGAACGTTAGAATGTTTGCAGGAATGTTTTTATACAACAACAATGCATCCGATTTCTTTAGCTTTGGTGTGGATAGACCAACAGATTATTTATTTGACTATGAATACCTTGGACGTTCTGAAACCACAGGTTTATACAGCCAACAAATATTTATTCACGAAGGTGGTTTTAAATCAATGCTCGAAAACCGATTTGCTAATCGATGGATTGCAACCACAAATGTGAGTTTCAATATTTGGAATTGGATTGAAGTTTATGGTGATTTTGGTTTTATGAAAAACAGTAATTCTAAAGAAAAGTTCATCTACGATAACGGAATTCGTCTTAATTTAGTTACCGATTATTTTGAGTTGTATTTCCCAATACACTCTAATAATGGTTGGGAAATTTCACAACCTAATTATGGTGATAAAATTAGATTTGTGGTTACTTTTTCTCCTCAAACTTTAGTTAATTTGTTTACGAGAAAATGGTTTTAATCCGCAACTAAGCCATAACTATTTTAAATATTTCACATTACATCCTTGTTTTAACTACATAAAATTCAACTAAGTTGTGAATTTCAACAAATTAATTATCAATAATTAAATTATATTTTTTCAACAGAAATGTAATTTTTACTACTTTTTCATTAAATTTGTTCGATTAAGAAGATTTTCAGTTATGACCGAAACACAAAACAAAGTCGAAATTACTTTTGAAGATTTCAAAACCGAAGTTTTAAACGATTATAAAATTGCAACCATAAGTCGCGAATGCAGTTTACTTGGAAGACGTGAAGTACTTACAGGAAAAGCTAAATTTGGAATCTTTGGTGATGGAAAAGAAGTGCCACAATTGGCTTTAGCAAAAGCTTTTAAAAATGGTGATTTCCGTTCAGGTTACTATCGTGATCAAACTTTTATGATGGCCATTGGTGCAATGACAATTGAGCAATTTTTTGCGGGTTTGTATGGTCATACTGACATTAATTTTGATCCAATGAGTGCCGGAAGACAAATGGGCGGACATTTTGCAACCCATTCGCTTGACGAAAATGGAAATTGGAACAACTTAACAAAACAAAAAAATTCATCGGCTGATATTTCTCCAACTGCAGGACAAATGCCTCGCCTACTTGGTTTGGCGCAAGCTTCAAAAATTTACAGAAATGTAGCAGGAATTAACCAAACTAATTTCTCTGAAAACGGAAACGAAATTGCTTGGGGAACAATTGGTAATGCTTCTACATCTGAAGGTTTGTTTTTTGAAACCATCAATGCAGCAGGAGTTTTACAAGTACCAATGGTGATGAGCGTTTGGGATGACGAATACGGAATTTCTGTGCACGCAAAACACCAAACTACAAAAGAAAATATATCTGAAATTTTAAAAGGATTTCAACGTGATGAGAATGCAAATGGCTATGAAATTCTAACAGTAAAAGGTTGGGATTATCCTTCATTAGTAGCAACTTATGAAAAAGCAGCTGCAATTGCTCGCGAAGAACATGTGCCTGTTTTAATTCACGTACAAGAGTTAACGCAACCTCAAGGACATTCAACTTCTGGAAGTCACGAACGCTATAAAAATGCGGAACGTTTAGCATGGGAAACCGAATTTGATTGTTTATCCCAAATGCGTAATTGGTTAATTGAAAATAATTTGACCACAGCCGAAGAGTTAGACCAAATTGACAATCAAGCAAAAAAAGACGTTCTTGAAGGTAAAAAAGCCGCTTGGACAGCATTTGTAACTCCAATGAAAGAGGAACAAAAAGAGTTGGTCGACTTATTGAATTCCATTGCATCTTCAAGTGAAAATAAAATCTTCATTGAAAAAATTGCTTCAGATTTAGCAGCAATCAAAGAACCAATTCGAAAAGATATTTTAACCACAGCTCGTAAAGTGTTACGGATGATTGTGAAAGAAAATGGAAAATCGCAATTGGCAACTTGGATTACAAATTATACCAATAAAATTCAACCAAAATTCAGTTCGCATTTGTTTTCAGAATCCGATAAAAACGTATTAACATCAGTTGAAGTTGCTCCTACTTATGATGCTTCAGCCGAAGAAGTTGATGCACGTTTAGTATTGAGAGACAACTTTGATGCCATCTTTTCAAAATATCCTGAAACCTTAATTTTTGGAGAAGATTCCGGAAATATTGGTGATGTAAATCAAGGTTTAGAAGGAATGCAAGAAAAATATGGTGAACTTCGTGTTGCCGACGTAGGAATTCGTGAAGCTACCATACTTGGACAAGGAATTGGAATGGCAATGCGTGGATTGCGTCCTATTGCTGAAATTCAATATTTAGATTATTTGTTGTACGCTATTCAAATTATGAGTGACGATTTAGCAACATTACAATACAGAACACACGGAAGACAAAAAGCACCATTGATTATTAGAACGCGTGGACATCGATTAGAAGGTGTTTGGCATTCTGGTTCGCCTATGGGAATGATCATCAATGCCATTCGTGGAATTCACGTTTTAGTGCCAAGAAACATGACTAAAGCCGCAGGATTTTACAATACATTATTAGAAAAAGATGAGCCGGCATTAGTGGTAGAATGTTTGAACGGTTATCGTTTGAAAGAAAAAATGCCAACTAATTTAGGCGAATTCAAAACACCAATTGGCGTTGTTGAAACACTAAAAGAAGGAAATGACATTACCTTAGTTTCTTATGGTTCGACGTTGCGAATTGTAGAACAAGCCGCAAAAGAATTAGAAACCGTTGGAATTAGTTGCGAAATCATCGATGTGCAATCGTTGTTACCATTTGATATCAAGCATGATATTGCTAAAAGTTTAGCTAAAACCAATCGTTTGTTAGTCATTGATGAAGATGTTCCTGGTGGCGCAAGTGCTTACATTTTACAAGAAATTATTGAAGTACAAAACGGTTATCAATTTTTAGATGCAGCACCACAAACTTTAGCGTCACAACCACATCGTCCTGCTTATGGAACTGATGGTGACTATTTTTCAAAACCTTCAGCAGAAGATATTTTTGAAAAAGTCTATGCGATTATGCACGAAGCAAAACCAACCGTTTTTCCAAGTTTATACTAATTAAAACCATATCGTTACAAATCCTCAATTGAAAACAGTTGAGGATTTTTTTTATATATTTGAAATTAAATAGACGCATTGCACATTTATAAATAGTCGTTATTAAATTATTAATAATAAAAAGATTAAAAATAATGAGTTGCGTGTATTTATGAGTTATGCGCAAGCTCATCCAACCCGCACAAAATGAAGAACTTAATCGACATAAGCAAAAAAATATTAGAGAATATTGAAAATCTTGACGATTTAATAGATTCATATTTTGAACCTGTTAAAGATTTGACCGAAACTGCTGGTGACATTTTTTCTCCAATAAAAGCTATACATTCTCTTTACACCTTTAACAAAAAAAGAAAGTTTAAAAAATTTCTAAAATCGTATGCTTTAAATTTAGATCCGGAAAGTTTTGATTTGAAAAATACAGAAAGGTTAAAAGCTTATCTCAAAGATGAAAAAAACTATAATTTTTTGAATACAGTAATTGAAAATGCAATTAACTCAAAATCTGTATTTGGCTCAATAATCTTAGGACATTACGCCGCGGAAATTTTATCCAACGAAAAAATTATAACCTTCAAAGAATTACTTATTGTAGAAGGATTGAGAGAACTAAATGATTACGAACTTTCAAGTTTCATAAAAATTTACAGTGTTGCTGACCTATCTAAAATGGTTTACTTTAAACAGTTAAACCTCAAAGGGTCAAAGTTTTTTAGCAAGCTTACAATAGAAAAACTAATTCAACTTAGATGGATAGAGAAAGACCATACAACATATATGGGTTCTTCTGCCAATCATAATTTCACATCAGGAGAATGTGCTGAAGAAGTGTTTTTTCTAATAAAAGATACCGAAGTTTATAGTGAGTTATTAAAGTTTGAATAAAGAGCCAGCGCATAACAGCGGTTTCGCGCAATTGCTGGTTTTTATTTTTACGTGTTCACGAAAAACATTTATCTTTAACAGAAAATAATCAGTTCGCTGGCATCGCAACTGTCGCGAAGCCGCGGAACGTTATAAGCCATTTTATGAAAAAACTGCAAACATTCATATTTTTCCTTTTATTACTTCTATTTTCTTGCAAAGATGAACACGAAAGAATGCACGAAGAAATGGATAAAGTTTCTAATGAATTCCGAAAATTTGATATTCAATTAATTAAGCTTTACAAAAAATCAGAAAATAACCCAAAAGAAGTAATTACTATAGTAGACAGCTTTTTAATTGCTAATAAAAAAGAAACAGATAAATATAAATCGCAGATAAAAACTAATATCGAAAGTAGTTTGCACTATTTTAAAGCCGAGTTATTCTATAAAACTGGAAAATATGACAAATCAATTAGCGAATTAGATTTTAGTAAATATAAAAATGGTAGCGTTGCTATTGCTTATGCCGCAAACTACATTAAATTAAAAGACTATAAAACTGCTAAATCATTTATCGATAGCATTGGCAATTGGAATGGAAACTATTACGCACTTGGGAATTATTATGAAAGTGTTGGAGACAAAGCTTCTGCTATTAAAACATACAAAAAAAACCTTGAAGAAGATAAATCTAGAAAGCATTTTATTTATTATATATGGACTCAAAAAAGAGTTGAAGAACTAGAAAAAAATAAACCGTTACTCAACGAAATTTTCTTCCCAACTGGAAATCCAAATTTTGAAGTTTGTGAGATTTGTGATGTTGACAATGAAATAAGGGAAAAGATTATGGATTTAATAATGGAAATCCCCGAAAATCAAAAAGATTGGACTTCAACTGGTATTTTAGAATCACCGTTTGACACTGGAAAAAAATATTATAGGGTTAAAGTAAAAGCCGGAAATAAAGAATTAGAATATTATGTATACCAAAAAACTTTTGAAATAAAATACTTTAATCCAAAAACTAAAACTTTAATGACATTACAAGAGTGGCGGAAAGGGAAATAAAAACGGCTTATAACAGCGGTTTGCTTCAATGGCTTGGCTCGGGATTTATTTGAAATCGGAAAGGTTTTTAATTTAAAGTTTTTTCTATATTTGTAAAGGCTAGGTCATAAATCATTGCCACTGAAGCAAGCCGCGAAACGTTGGCAGATATATTATGAAAAAAATCGCGTATATAATTCTAATTTCAATATTATTCAGTTGTGGACGTGAAAAACCGTATCCAAATAAAATTTCTGACTTTAGAAGTGAACTCCAAATTCATCTGAAAAAACTAGCTTCTGAAAAAAAACTTCCTTCAAGTGATACAATTGCAAGAAACTTTATAAAAGAAAATTGCACAAAGGAAGAACTATTAAAACTACTTAATTGTGAAGACCCAATATTAAGAGTAATAGCTTATCGAACTTTAGTAAATAAAAATGATAAAGATTATTTTAAAATACTTCTGGGGCATTTGAGCGACACAACTAAAGTTGAGTGGTGGTATTACGAAGATGCAGCTGATAACTTTATGGTTTCAGATTTATTAATTAGAAAAGCTGTAGACAGTAGAAAATTAAGACAAACTGAAAAAAATATTTTAGTTGATAGTGTATTATTAAAACACATCTATTTACCTAATTCAATTGGAATGATGATGGATATAAATCCACAAGAAAAATATTATTCTATAATTAAAAATCAATCTTCAAAATCATCTGATGAATGTGAAAAATTAGCAATTACATTTTCACTTTCTAAATTTAAAAAGGAAAATGATGTTGAATACATAAAAAATAATTTCAAAAAATTTTCCGAAAACCCAAATTGTAATAATTATATTTTTAAATCTTTTGAAGAATTTCCTAATAAAGAATTCTTTCCAATTTTAGTAAATTTTTTTAACGAAGAAATTAAAAAGAAAAAGCAATTTGGTCATGATGCTTTAAAATATTATTGTCGTGCAATTGCAAAATATAAGAGCCAGGAAAGTTTAGAACTTTTAACGCAAATATTAGATAGAAAAAACTATCCCGATACTTGGTATTTTAAATACAATGAAGAATTCGTTTTCAAAGCAATTCACAAATACAATGACCCAATTTATGACAATTTATATAAAAAATTGAAACCAAAAATGAGTACATTTATAATGGAATATTTAGACAAACCTGACTATGAGGAAAGAAAAACTTGGTAAAAATACATCTGCCAACAACGGTTTCAAGAAATGGCATGGCACGGTATTTATCTGAAATTGGAAAGGTCTTTAATTTAAAGTTTTGTATATATTTGTGAAGGCTTGGTCTAGGTTCATCGCAACTTCATGAAGCCGAGATACGTTGGCAGTAATTTTAAAAAATCGTAACGAAATAAAATATGGGATTTGGACTTTCAATTTTATTACATTTAATTTTCTTATTTATTGTAAGTTCAATTATTGCTTTCTTTAGTTTAATAATAACGTATTTTATAAGTAGTCCAGAAAAGAAAAAAAGGAAATTAATTTTATCAATTTTTATTCCATTTCACATTTTCTTTTCCTTTTATATTTTTGTATTCATTGGTTCAGTATTTATTTCTGAAATCAAAAAAGTCGACATTGGTATTGGAGACTCTTGGTATGCTCCAATTGACGAATCTTACCAAATTTTAATGATTGACTTACCAGAACAAGCATATATAGAATGCGATGGAAAATCAATATTAAGTGACGTTTCCGAAATCCAACAAATTGAGAAAAAAGTATTTTGTAAAACTTACAATGAAAAATATTACTCAATAAACTTAATTGAAAAAAAACTAACCGAATATCAAAATATTGAAGAACTTAAAAAAGCTGAAAATTTCTCAAAACCAAATTTGATTAAAGTTGAAGAATTTTACCATAAAAGAAAATGGCAAATATCAGGAAGTGCAACGATTATAATTGGAATATTATCATTAATTACAAGCATATTAACAGCTATAATTATCTATAAATTTATTGTTTATGGAAAAATATTAGGTTTAAAAAAATAAAAAAACTACTGCCAACAGCTATTTTGCACAATGTTATGTAAAAGTAAACAAGCCTTATGCAAAAGTAAATAAGCCTTGTGTAAAAGTAAACAAGCCTTATGTAAAAGTAAATAAGCCTTATGTAAAAGTAAACAAGCCTTATGCAAAAGTAAATAAGCCTTATGTAAAAGTAAACAAGCCTTATGCAAAAGTAAACAAGCCTTATGCAAAAGTAAATAAGCCTTGTGTAAAAGTAAACAAGCCTTATGTAAAAGTAAATAAGCCTTATGTAAAAATAAACAAGCCTTATGTAAAAGTAAACAAGCCTTATGCAAAAGTAAACAAGCCTTATGTAAAAGTAAACAAGACACCTGCCAAAATCAAATAAGCTTGTGCACGAGTAAAATGAACACTTCAAAGAATATTACAAAGAGAAGGAAAACTGAATAAAATTTAAGACATCCACCAACAGCCGTTTGACAATATTGCAATTTTTATAGTAAATTCACGTTTCAATTTCTTAAGAAATTTTACCTTTATCAAAATAAAATCAATTCACTAGTTCTGTGCTTTTGTTTACAACAGAAATATCATGTTGACAACAAGACATATTAAATGAAGTAATAATATGAAAAAACTTAAATCAATTAGAACACTGTTTTTTATTTTATTTATATCAACTCTTTTCGCTCAAAACATTGAAGAATGTGGATTAGATGATGATTTTAAATTAACAAAAACTGAATCTGAATTCCTAAATAATTATCTTAAAGAAAAACGCAACGATTTTGATTTTACTAATAAAAAAATCATAATTGTATCAGGAAATACTGGTCAAAAAATTGATAGCAAAAAACAATATTTTAAAAATATAAAAAGTTGGCTTGAAAAAGGAGATAAAATTTCAACAGTGCTAATACTATTCAATGAAGAAGAAAAACTAAAAAGTGGATGCGATGGAATTTTAACATTGTGGGTGAAAGTTTTTACCAAAAAAGGAAAGAGAAGAATAATCAAAAAGTTAATAGCTGAAAAAAGATAAATTCATCAAATGATAGAAGCTAAGGACAATTTTAGTTTTTAGAATTTAGCAGTAATTTTAAAAATCGATTAAAACCGAAACGAATACAAAATGAAAAAATCAATTTTATTACTCCTAATTTTATTTCCAATATTATTTTTTTCTCAATCAGCCAAACGCGGCATTATTGTTCCAATTATTGATAGTTTGAAAACTTCTGAAAAGTATTGTTGCGTGCTTTCACCAGAACAAGGTTTTTCAGTTTATGACAATCCAAATGGAAAATTTATTGGAAAACTGAAAAGAATAGGTGACATAAAAAAAGATGATCAAGTTCCATACAATATCTATTTACAAACCGGTAATAAGAAAATAAAAGTTGACAACTATCGACAAATTTCTTATGAAATTTATGCCATAAATTATAAAGATTCAATCCAAGGATTTATAAAAGTACTTGACACTTCTAAAAGCTACTGGTTAAAGGTTTCTGAAATTAGAAACCAAGGTTTTAAGACTGTTAGTTGGTTGGAACACTTAATTAAGCAAAGTGAAAATGAATTAGGTTATTACGCTAACGAACCAGGATTGAGATTACGAAAAGAACCAAACTCAAATAGCGAAGTAATTGGATCTGTACGAGGAGAACTATTTGAAATTAAGCTAACAAACACTACCGTCGGACAATGGTGCAAGGTTAAAATCACAAAATACAAAGAACATCCTTGCAATACTGAATTAAGTGAAGACCAAAATATGGAATACACTTCAGAAGGTTGGCTAAAAGTAATTGACGATAATGGAGAACCAAACCTTTGGAGTTATACAAGAGGTTGCTAAAAAAAACTATGGTTAACACATGAAAAAACTTCAAACAATATCATTACTTCTTTCAATAATCTTTTTTATTAGTTGCAAAAAAGAAATAACCGAAAAGAAAACAACAGTAAAGAAAAGTGAAATCGTAGAAAATAATAAAAGAATATTCGATGATTATATAAAATCTATAAAACCTGAAAGGGTAAATTTAAATACCGATTCTATTCCTGAATATATTTTTTGTGAAATGGGAAATTATATTTTTTTTGATGGAAAAACTAAAAATGAAATAGACTATATAGCTAATGTTTCAAAATATGGTGGCAGTGAGGATTTGAAATTTATAAATGTAAATTGTAATGATGACCAAAAAGAATTTATAGTTGAATCTGCTGGTGGCGGCACATTGGGAAATTACCACTACATGGATATTATGAGATACAATTCTGAAACACACAAAATAAACTCAATTTTCAATTATGAAATATCCTCATTTCATTGGAACGAAGACAAAGAAATTTTAGATTATGTACATTATATTGATGTTCTTTATAAAAAAAACGATAATTGTATTGATACAATCAAAGTTTTTCAAGGTGAATTCATCGATAAACCAAAAAGCTATAGCTTAAATATAAAACCTAAAAAACTAATCGAAATATATTATTTCAACAAAAAAACAGGAAGCTTCGATAAAAAAGTATAATAATATAGATTCTTGGCAAGAATTTTTATCTTTATAAAAATAATTGATTCCAGTTTACACAAACTCTATAATTAACAATACTTCACAAGACATTTTGAAAAAAACCATAAAAAATTAAAATTTCCACTATGAAAAAAATTTTTATCATTTTCTATTTTCTTCCATTCATCATGCTTTCACAATTTAAAATAAAATTCAAAGAAATGGAGAAAGTAGAAAATCCAAGTTTTAATAATTACGATAAATTGGTATTTGAGGCAACTACATATATTTTTTCTAATCCGATGAATCCAAAATCAGAGGAATTTCTTTATGCTGCCAAAATTGCTCAATTTTGGATGAATAAAGACACTGAATTTGGTATACCAACCTTCGGAGAGTTTTACAATAAACTAACAAAAGAGAATAATCAACAGTTTATGTATATATTGTCAATGATGCATTATAATCTTATTCAAAAAATTGAAAAAAACCGTATTATTAAATTTGTGAAAGTAGAAGGAATAAAATTTTCTGACTTACCTGAAGTAAGAGAAGTGCAATATGAAGGAGCAAAAATATTCCTCGATTATTCAAAACAAATAGAAAATAATTTGCCATTAAATAACGATATGCAAATATATATTGATGCAAATAATAATGGAAAACTTCAAGAATTAATGTTTAAATAAAACCATTGAAAAAAAGTTTTAAGCTTTTACAATTTTAGTATTAATTTAAATTCTACTCAATATAATTGATCTTTAGTATCCATTTGAAAGTTTCAAACTTACGATTTGTCAACTTTTTAAAGTGAGGAAATTTATCTTTAATTTTTCTAAGAACACGGTCAAATTCAATAATTTAATGCAACTATGAAAAATATTTTAATTATAACTTTTATTCTCTGCTTTCAGAGCATCTGTTCACAGAAAATTATTTTAAATGGAATAGCTAACACTTCTAAAAATCAAGGGAATATAATGATTGTTCTAAACGACACTTTGAATAGATTATCTGAAAATTATCCTGATTCACTTTATCAGAAAATGTGGGAAAATAAAGATTTAATTTGTTTTTCAGATGAAAATGGAAAATTTTCTATAAAAGTAGACTTAAAAGATAGTTTGGTGTTTTCAAATGATCAATATTATCCGCAAACTCATAAAGTATCAAAATTGATGTTAAATAAAGATTCAATAAATATTATTTTGAAACCTATACCTTGTGTAGAATATGTTCCTTGCATTGAAAAAAAACCAGAATTATACATTTTTATTGGAAAAAAAATAGATGTAAGTTATGCAAGTCAACCAAATTATTGTAACCTAATTTCAATGGATTCTAAATTCAAATCTAAATATAAAATCCTAAAGAGTTTTACTAATAATTTTAATTCTGATACTATTGAATTTGTTTCTTATGATCATTTTTCAAAGGTAAAATATGATGAATTTGAAAATGTATTGCTATTTGTTGGTAAATATTGTGATAGTCTAATTCATAAAAAATATCAATATCAACCAGTTTACAAAACGAAGAATGGTAAATGGGCTTCGCCTATTTTTGAAGAATATGACTCTACAAAAAGAAAATGTGAAAAAGAACCTCACAAAGTAAAAATGGCAGAACCAATAATTATTTCAAGATATAACTCTCATGGAAAATTAGAGGATATTTACAAAAAGCCTTATTATAAAATTAAAAAAGGTAAAGTTTATATGTTGTATGGATATTACCCCGAGGACTTTATAAAAAATTAAAGCCGAAAAAATAGAAAATAAAGGCTTTTAGAAATTAAGGCTTTAGGAATTTCACTATTTGACAGAATTAAAATATGTTTTGTATTTTTGATTTTCAGTGTTTAATGATTTTTTTTTCTTCTTTATTGCATTATTTTATAAAGTTGAAAAAAGGGTTCCAATTTAGGAATACAATATAAAAATATTTTAAACATTAAATTTTAAAAATAAATATGAAAAAAAACACATTCTTATTAATCATAGTCATACTCCTTTCTTCTTGCTCTCCTGAATACTATATTTATAAGTTACAACTCAAAAAACCAACCGTTTCTAATGAATTAAAGTTTGAAGATGAAAAACTTATAGTAGAGTTCTTATTTATGGAATCTGAAGTCGCATTAAAAATTATGAATAAAAGCGATAAACCTTTAAAAATAAATTGGGATGAAGCATCTTTCGTTTATAATGGTGAAGCTCAAAAAATTATTCATAAAAATGTGAAATATATTGACAAAGAAAAATTACAAGCTCCAACTGTAATTCCTCCTAAATCATTTATTCTAGACTTTGTACAACCTATTGACGATATAAAATATAACCAAAGTTCATTTTCTCATGATTCTTATTGGAGCAATAAACCAATCTTTCCTATAATTTCTTATTATAATCCTAAAGATAAAGAACGAATTGAAAGAGCAAAAAAAGTTATGGGAAATAATATAAAAATTTACATTCCTATTCTACAAGATGGAAAATCATTTGATTATTATTTTGAGATGGAAGTAAATGATATACATTACAAAAAAAGTAAAAATCAAACAGAATCGATTTTCTAAAAACTAAAACTTCATTATCTCAATCCTACTTCCATCCATAAAAATGGCTCTATCGGAGCGAAGTATGATGGCATTCTTATCGCCTTCAAAAGTGATTTTAGCACTTTTCAATTCAAAATGTTTTTTTACCAAATCTGTAGTGTTTTTATGCGCATGAAAAAAACGAGGTAAATTAGGAGGATTTTGTTGTGATGTTTTTGTGCTGAATAACGTTTGCCCAAAATAAAAATGCATAGGATAAAAAACATTATCCATAATCAAGGAATCCTTACTTTTAATATAAAAATAGCGACCTTTAAAATCATTCTTTTTAAAGAATTTTGTGTACTCTTTTACCATTTCAAAATCAGAGAAAACAATTAAATCATAATCTGTTTTATTTTCTATAGTAACAGTTTCTTTTGATTCAGCAACCACATAACTTGAACTCACAAAATCAAAACCCGTTTTTAAAGTATCTGAATAATTACCAATGAGTAACACATTATTTTGAGTAGGTTTCGCAAAACTTTCATAAAATCCTTTAGGTTCTAAATCGCTTTGTTTAATGGGTTCCTCTTTCTTTAAAAATAAAATCCCAACCGCAATAATTAATATCACAACGCCTAAAATTCCAGTCATGAATTTAAAATCACCCATCACACGACGACGAATTTTCAATTCTTTAGGATCAGTTGGAACGTGAAACATGTAATAGAAACCTTGAGTCATCACTTCAAAAAATAATACAATACCAGGTTTATTGATATTACCTAAGGCATCATATAATTCTTGCGCTATTAACTCTTTTACTTTCTTTTCCTTTTTTACTAAAATAGAAGATGGAAATAATTTGATTAAATCGGAAATATTTTTAAACTCACTTTGACTGTCTATTTTTCCTTTTTTATTAATAGCGTCAATATAACTATCGAGTTTAAACTCTAACCGATGTGTCAATAAATCCAACACTTCCATAGGAAGAAGTTCTTTATATTTCAGTAATACTTTTAAAGCTAGAAAATCCTGTTGCTCTAATCGCGTGATGACAAATTGATTTAATTCATTCATCAAATTAGCAGAAATTTCTTGTTTTAAAGCAATATAATCGTAGTTATCGAAATTAGGAACGCCATAGTCTTTCAAGAAATTAAATCGTTCAAAAAGCAACGAATAGAATTCTTCATTTTCGGGCAAAAACTGAAGCAATGCACTTCTATTTTTCAATGCTTCTAGAAAACGTTCCACATCATTAGTATTGAACTTTGAGTTATCAATTCGTACTTCAGTCTTCAATAACTTTTCATATTTGACTATCGTCTCCGAATCCAAATGTGAAAGTGACTGAGAAGCTAACTTTTTTAAGTATTGATAACAATTGATAAAACTCATCTTCAAAAATAATATAAGGCTTACCACAATAATACAATTTTTTTTTACATTTGAAATAACAATCAATAACTAAAAACAAACCCTATGAAAAATCCATTTGCGTGGGTAGAAATTTATGTGTCCGATATGGCACGTGCCCAAAAATTTTATGAAACTATATTAAACATAACCATGATTCCAATGCAAACTCCTGGTGGTTTTGGCGACCTAGAAATGCTATGTTTTCCTTGGGAAGAAGGTGGAAAAAACATCAGTGGTGCATTGTGCAAAATGAAAGACATGTCACCAGGAAATGGCGGAACGTTAGTTTATTTTGGATGCGATGATTGTTCTGTAGAACTTTCTCGTGTGGCACAAGCTGGCGGAACTGTGCTTCAAGAAAAAATGTCTTTAGGCGAACACGGATTTTGCGGTATTGCTTTAGACACTGAAGGAAATTCAATTGGATTTCACTCGATGGCATAACTGTTTTAAAAGAAAATAACAACTAGCCACAAGTACACACTTGTGGTTTTTTTATGTTTTTCATCTAAAAAATATAAAAACTATTACCTTTGCAAAATATTTGATTTTTACAAAATGACAACCATTTCCATAAACGAATTCTACAAAGAAATATTTGACGATAAATGCCCGTTAACCGAATTGTTTTTCAGTGAGCAAAGTAATAACGATATTGGTCATTTTAACATATTCAATATTGGTGAAATGAACAGGGTTTGCAAAGGCAAAATCGTAATGCCTTACAACCGAAGAACATACTACAAAATCAGTCTTATAAACGGACACAATCTTGTGGAATATGCCGATAAACAAATCGAAATCAAACAAAAAGGAATTCTTTTTGCATCACCACGAATTCCATACCGTTACATGCCACAAGACGAAAACCAATCGGGTTATTTTTGTGTCTTTACTGCTGATTTTATGCACAAATCTAAAACCGCTTTAAATCTTGATACACTTCCTATTTTTAGCAATCAAAGCGATTTTGTTTTCCATATCACAGACGAACAATTCAATGACATTGAACGCATTTTTCTAAAAATGAATAGCGAAATTCAATCCGATTATGCTTTTAAATATGATCTTTTACGTAATTATGTCAGTGAACTTATTCATACGGGACAAAAACTAAAACCTATTGAAGGAACTAAAGAAACCCACAATGCGACCTCCAGAATTTCGTCGCTTTTTATAGAACTACTCGAACGACAGTTTCCCATAGAATCGATTAATCATGAACTTCAGTTGCGCACTGCAAAGGAATATGCAGAAAATCTTCGCATCCACGTCAATCATTTAAATAAAGTACTTAAAGAAGCTACCGGAAAAACCACCACCGAAATCATCGCAAGTCGCATCACACAAGAAGCTAAAATACTTTTAAAACAAACTGATTGGAATATTTCTGAAATTGCCAATTGCCTCGGATTTGACGAAGTAGCTCATTTTTCTAATTTCTTTAAAAAGCAAACCCAAACTTCGCCATTACATTATCGAGAAAACTAATTATTTGATTTTTACAAATAACACTTTGAATCTCGCAACAATCACTTGAGGTAGATTACCCAACTTTGCACTGTAATTAATTCATAAATAAAAATGACAAATACAGTAAACAAAATTGCCTTAGTAACAGGTGGAAGCCGTGGACTTGGAAAAGATATGGCGTTGCAATTAGCAAAAAAAGGTTTTGATGTAATTCTAACCTATCAAACTAAAAGCGAATTCGCGCAAGAAGTTGTAAATGAAATTAAAAATAACGGACGTAGAGCATTCGCACTTCAACTGGATGTTGCCGATGCCAATTCATTTGACCATTTCGCAAGCACATTAGCTACGACTTTAAAGAACGAATTCCATACCGAGAAACTTTCTGCTTTAGTCAACAATGCTGGAGTTGGAATTCATGCTTCTTATGCTGAAACAACTATGGAACAATTTGATAGCATGGTGAACATTCATCTAAAAGGAGCATTCTTTTTAACCCAAAAGTTATTGCCATTACTACAAGATGGCGCCAGTATTGTAAACATTTCTTCAGGATTGGCACGTTTTAGCTTTAACGGATATGCTGCGTATGCAATTATGAAAGCCGCAATCGAATCGTTAAGCCGTTACCAAGCTTTAGAATTAGGTGTGCGTAAAATTAGAGTTAATACTGTTGCACCAGGCGCAATCGAAACTGATTTTGGTGGTGGTGCTGTTCGTGATAATAAAGATTTAAACGATATGTTATCGTCAAATACCGCTTTAGGAAGAGTTGGATTGCCAGACGATATTGGTTCAGTTGTTGCCTTTTTATGTAGTGAAGAATCTAAATGGATTAACGCCCAACGCCTTGAAGTTTCTGGAGGATTTAATATTTAAGAAACTTTTTTAATATTTTGAACCACAAGTTATTGCTTGTGGTTTTTTTTATGATTATTTCACAAGTAAATTCGATACTTAATTTTATTGTGTCACAAAAAATAAGTAGTCACAAGAAAAAAATAAACGTTACATCAGAATTATGGTTTCCGAATAATAGCCGTTTCTCGCAATTTCAAATTCTGTTGTAAATTCATGTTTACGTTTCGCAATAATTTTTATCTTTAGCCAAAAAAAAAACGTATCATGAAAAGAATTTTACTAATTATATTAGCAATAATAGCTATTGGTGCTCTAATTATAATCTTAATTATCAGAAGCAAAGCAAGAAGACAATTTCAAAAATCGAAAAATAAAATTTCAAAATTAAAAGAAGGCAAAGCTAATTATGAATTTGAGATTCCATCAAATTATAGTGAGGCATCCATCTTAAAAATTAGAAAATTATTAGAAGAAAATAATTTCAGAATAATTGAAGATGTAAATGATGGCTTAATTGCATACTCAGGTAAAAGCGAAGATGCCGTTTTAAATGGATGGTTAAATGTAAATCCTTTAAGTTTACCTATGAGAATCATCGTAACAAGTTCATTAACAAATACTATAAAGGTTAATTTTGCAGATGATTATGGTTTTCAAATATTAAATTCCAATCAGAAACAAAAATTTAATGATGCCTATAAACCAATTTTTAATCATTTCGAAATTTTAATTAAAAATCATTTAAATTAATTTTTTAAACATCTTCAAAAACATCAAAATATATTATTTTCGATAGAAGTAACATGTAAAAGATATTTTAAAAGAATCCCATAATAAATAACATATAACAATTAAAACAAAAAAGAAAATGAAAAAAAACATTTTAACCTTAAGCTTACTTTTTATGTGCCTTGTAGGTTTTAGTCAAGAAATTAAAATTAAAGATGATGTTGTGTCAATTGACGGCAAAGAATGTCTGAAAATAAGTGGAGATGTAAATAATGTTTCGATTTCAGATTTAGATGGAAATGAAATAATATTTTTAAAATACATCCATAACAGTAGATATGGTTCACTATACAATAAGATAACTTTTCTTGACAAGAAATTAAGCTTTACATCAAAGTCATATATATTCACAAAGAAATTATTAATTAAAAAATTACTTGCAGATAAAACATTAAACGAGTGCAAATTAGATCCAGATAAAGTAGAAAAATTTGTATTGAAATTTGATGAAAATGTAGAGACAGATTAAAACAATAATTGGAGTTTTAATACGCTATAAAGTACTATTTTGCGCATCTATATCTCCTGAACTTACAATAATATTAAGTCATAAATAAAAAACAAAAGACTTTCTATAGTACTAAAGAGAAAACAAAAACTACCTCAGCAATGATGTAGTTTTTTTTTGCTTTCAATATTTCAACTTCCTCACTTCTACCCTACATTTTAAAAAAAGTGTAAAAAAATTTGCGCAACCGAAAGGTTGCATTTATATTTGCAACCAATTGGTTTCATTAAAATAATATTACAAATGAGAAGAGACATATTTCAAGCCATTGCCGACCCAACTCGGCGAGGCATTATAACCTTGATTGCGCTACAAGCCATGACGCCAAATGCCATTGCAGAGAACTTCAATACTACTCGACAAGCCATTTCAAAACATTTGCGAATACTATCAGAATGTGATCTTATAAAACAAGAGCAAAAAGGTAGAGAAATTTATTACTCACTTGAAATTGACAAAATGAAAGAAATTGACCAATGGATGGAACAATTCAGAGCGATTTGGGAAACCCGATTTAATCAACTTGACACTCTATTAGCAACAATTAAAAACAAAAACAATGAACAGTAATTTATTATTTGATTTTACTATCAATAAAGAAGCACAAACCGTAAATGTAAAACGTGAATTTAATGGAACTTTGGAATTAGTTTGGGATGCATGGACAAAACCCGAATTGCTCGACCAATGGTGGGCACCAAAACCGTATCAAAACAAAATCAATGGATTTTAAAGAAGGTGGTACTTGGCTATATGCCATGATTAGTCCTGAAAATCTATCCCATTGGTGCAAAAATGATTATATAAAAATTAATCCTCTAGTGAGTTATACTGGTTTAGATGCTTTTTGTGATGAGAATGGCGTTACTAACCTTGACATGCCAAGAACTGAATGGACCAACACGTTTACTGAAGCAAATGGAATAACTTTAGTAACTATAGAAGCAAAATATGAAACCTTAGCCGATTTAGAAAAAGTAATTGAACTCGGCTTCAAAGAAGGGTTTACTATGGGCTTGAATCAATTAGACGCTTTATTATCAACTTTTAAAAAATAACAACATGAACGCTTTACAATTTGACTTTATAGTGAACAAATCAACAAAAACGGTAACGATTGAAAGAGTATTTAATGCGGAACTTTCCTTAGTTTGGGAAGCATTTACAAATAAAGAAATTCTAGACCAATGGTGGGCACCAAAACCATTTGAATCAAAAACTAAAGTAATGAATTTTGAAGTTGGTGGACGACGATTTTATGCCATGGTAAGTCCAGAAGGACAAGAAATGTGGTCCATTCAAAAATATACTTCAATCACGCCAAAGACTAATTTTAAATTCCTAAGTTCATTTGCAGATAAAGAAGAAAACCCTAACTTACCTGGTTCTAATTGGGATTTGAATTTTAGTGAAGAAAACAATTATACAAAGGTTAGCATTTCTATTTACAACGAATCGCTTGAAAGAATGGAAAGAATGATTGAAATGGGCTTCAAAGAAGGATTTACGGCGACTTTGAACGAATTAGCAAATTTATTACCAAATTTAAATAACTAATACAATGAAAAAACTTTTAACCTTATTGATAATAGCCAATTTAACAGCTTGTGGAAATTCGCAACAGAATGCTGACAAAAATAATAAAGTTGATACTACTTCAACAAAAAAAGCAAGTTCAATTACCCAAAAAATAACACCATGCCTTTGGGTTGATAAAGATGCCAAAGCGGTGGCAAACTATTACCTTTCGATTTTCAAAGATGGTAAACTAAAAGAATACCACAACTATGAAAATCCATCCGAAGCTAAAGAACAAGGTGGACAGGACAGCTTTGATACAGCAGTAATAGAAATTGGCAACATTGAGCTAAGTATTTTAGCTGCTGGACCATATTTCAAATTCAACGAAGCTGTTTCAATGGTTGTTAATTGCAAAGACCAAGCAGAGGTTGATTATTATTGGAACGCATTAACGGCAAATGGCGGCGAAGAAGGTTCTTGTGGTTGGTGCAAAGACAAATATGGCTTATCATGGCAAGTGGTTCCTGTGGAGTATTTTGACCTCATCAATAGCAATGACCCAAAAGTTAGAGAAAAAGCAATGAAGAATACTTTTAAACAGAAAAAAATAGTTCTCTCTGAACTTAAATAATTAGTTAAGTAATTAATTTTTATAAAAAAACTACATCAACAATAGAAAGTGATGTAGTTTTTATAATTATGCGCAACACAAATAAAAATAGTAGTCAAAATAAAACTACTTCTCTTTTATTTTCCCCATCAACACATCACTAAAATAACTCTTAGGATACATGTATCGACCTCCAACTAAAGTACAAGGTATTAGATTTGCTTTTCGAAGACGGTACAACTTACTTTCACTAAAATGAAATAACGTTTTTACATCAGCACTATCAAGCCATTGCTCCTCCTCGCTTTTCTGTATAGCATAATGAAGTAATGCTTTCAATGATGCCACTTCCTCCTGTAATTGCTTGATCTTTTTACTCATTAAACTAATATTATGAAGGCTATAACGAAACTTTCCATACAGTAGTATTGTGCAAAATGTTAAAGTTGTAGGAAAATAACACTACTTTGTGTTAAAGTTATATTTTATTTTAAAAATAACAGTTTTTGAAATAGTATTATGAAGTATCGGGACTAACGAAAACCTTTTGAAAATGAAACACAGTCTCAAAAAACCGTTCTTAATACTTATCGTCAGTTCGAGTGATTTTTATAAAACTGCGACCAGCTGTTTTATAGAAATTGTATCGAGAACCTTCTGAAAATGAAACGATATAGATAACAATCGTTCTCGATACTTATCGTCAGTTCGAGTGATTTTTATAAAACTGTGACCAGCTGTTTTATAAAAATTGTATCGAGAACCTTCTGAAAATGAAACAAAGTCTCAAAAAACAGTTCTCGATACATACCGTCAGTTCGAGTGATTTTTATAAAACTGCGACCAGCTGTTTTATAAAAATTGTATCGAGAACCTTATGAAAATGAAACGATATAGCTAACAACCGTTCTCGACACTTATCGTCAGTTCGAGTGATTTTTATAAAACTGCGACTAGCTGTTTTATAAAAATTGTATCGAGAACCTTATGAAAATGAAACAATATAGTTAACAACCGTTCTCGATACTTATCGTCAGTTCGAGTGATTTTTATAAAACTGCGACCAGCTATTTTATAAAAATTGTATCGAGAACCTTATGAAAATGAAACACTATTTATCAAAATCTTTCTTTGCCAAATTCGGCAAAGCTTCATAATCATCATTTATTAAAGCTTCTTTTTTTAATCTTGACCATTTTTTAATTTGTTTTTCTTTTTCAATTGCCAAATTAATATCTGTGAATTCTGCTATGAAAACTAACTCAACAGGTCTTCGCGAAGAAGTATAACAATCAGGAAAAAAAGCGGTGTTATGCTGAAACATTCTTTGTTCTAAATTACTTGTAACTCCTGTATAATAGGAACTATCAGAACATTTTAACATATAAACATAAGATTGTTGCATTTAGCAAAATATAAAATATTGTTTTCATACCGTTCTCGATACTATTTTATAAAACAAAAATTGCATTTTCATTTTATAAAATCACTCGAACTGACGTGAGTACTAAAAAGAAAATCGTCAAACTAACACTTCCGTCAGTTCGAGTGATTTTTATAAAACTGCGACTAGCTGTTTTATAGAAATTATATCGAGAACCTTTTGAAAATAAAACACAATCTTAAAGAACCTCTCTCGATACTTACCGTCAGTTCGAGTGATTTTTATAAAACTGCGACCAGCTGTTTTATAGAAATTTTATCGAGAACCTTATGAAAATGAAACGATATAGCTAACAACCGTTCTCGATACTATTTTATAAAACAAAAATTGCATTTTCATTTTATAAAATCACTCGAACTGACGTAAGGGTTGAAAAAAAAATCCCGAACAAAATCGGGATAATTTTTATTACATTAAAAATACTAAGCAACTAAAACACTACCTAAATAAACACTTGTAGCATACTTTTTATCATCTACCGAAACAAACGTACCCCAAACCTCAACCGTCAATCCAGTCAACGACGTTGGTACAAGAATAGCACCCGTCAATGCACTTCGAACAGCAACCGATAACGAATAAACCGTTGACTTCAAAGTAGGCTCATAAAGAGCAATCACAAGCTTATCCGTAGGCTTTGCCTCTCCTTCGCCCGAGTTGTCTGACCATACAATACTAACCGTACTTGGATCAGTCGAAGAAATAACACCCGCTTGAATCCCGGTTAAATCACCTTTTGCAATTAACACCTTGTTATACACCATATCAAAGACAGGCTCATTATACACCATTGCCTCTTTAATGTGATACGACATTGCCTGATTCAACCTTGTTTTTTCGCCTGTATTGTTTCCATAATAGCGGCTTAAAACAGGATAAAACGGATTTAAAAACGAAGTAACCGTACTAAACTTCAATCGTTGCAATGCCTGATTTGGCGTTGCTG
The DNA here is from genome assembly GCF_027484205.1 of Flavobacterium sp. Lineage (GTDB taxonomy): Bacteria > Bacteroidota > Bacteroidia > Flavobacteriales > Flavobacteriaceae > Flavobacterium. The sequence continues at coordinate 6,788 of NZ_JAIXUB010000023.1, read as the reverse complement.
TTCTATTGGCTCTTCTTGGTAAACTACGCAATACCTCTTTACCTCTCCAACTTGCGCCTACAACAGGACCAACTTTACCTGAAAACGCACCTAAAATTCCTTTGTTATATGTTCCCATATAGATTAAAAATAAATTGATTAAACACCCTTTACTTGTAACGTTACAACCATATAACGCAACACCTCCAACATCAAGTATATAATTTAACCCTAATGACGTACGTTGACGTGTTTTGACGTACTTTGACGTACTTTGACGTGATTTGACTAACAAAACAGCCCTTTTTTGCTACTTTGTTCGGGGTTTGTTCGGGATTTGTTTTGACAAGATGCAGTAAACACTGGTTTCTCTCGAACGAAACCCGAACGAAACCCGAACGAAACCCGAACAAAACTCCTTGAAGTAAAAAAAAAATGAAAAAAAATCGCTTTTACGGTTTTCCGTAAAATAGTATAACATTTGAATTTTATTTTTGAAAAAATTAAGTATTTGTACGTAGTTTATTAATAAAATAATTTGCTAATTTTGGTAGGTTTGAAAATTAAACAAGGTAATTAAAATAAAAAAAAGCGACAACTTTAAGTTGCCGCTTTGAATGTTTTCACAACGGAATAATCCTTATTGTGAATTGCTTCAAAATTGTAATACAATATTAAAAAAAAAATATTAATTAAAATAATTATTAGGAATAAATAATCTAATTGATAGTTACAAGCAATTAAAATTAATTTAAAAATGAAAAAAATATTAGGTTTAGATTTAGGTACAACATCAATTGGATGGGCATTTATACATGAGGGTGAAGAAAATGAAACTTCAAAAATAATAAATTCAGGAGTTCGCATTGTACCCTTAACAACTGATGAGGAAGCTGATTTTAAAAAGGGTAACACTATTTCCATAAATGCTGATAGAACTTTAAAACGTGGTGCAAGAAGAGGTTTACAACGCTTTAAACAAAGAAGAAATGCTCTAATAGAATTATTTAAAGGTATCAAATTTATACCTGATGGTTTTGTTTATGCGGAAAATGGAAAAGAAACTACATTTTCATCCTATCAAGTTAGAGCAAAAGCTGCAACAGAAAGAGTAACTAAGGAAGAATTGGTTAAAGTGTTGTTGATGCTTAATAAAAAACGTGGTTATAAAAGTAGTAGAAAAGCTAAAACAATTGAAGAAGGAGAAGCAATTGATGGAATGGCAATTGCAAAAGAATTATTTGAAAATAACTTAACACCCGGACAATGGATATTTAATTCTTTAAGTAAAGGAGGGAAATTTATTCCCGATTTCTATCGATCGGATTTGCAAAAAGAGATTGAAAAGATTGTAAAATTTCAAAATAAATTTCATACAGAGATTAACAATATGTTGATTGAAGATTTAAAAGGAAAATCAAGAACGTTGACTTCACAGCACTTCACTAAAACACTAAAAATAGAATTAGTAGAAAATAAGGGAAGTAGAGAAGAAACAAAGCTACAACACTATCGATGGAGAAATGAAGCTCTAGAAACAAAATTGGAATTGAATGTTTTGGCTTATATTTTGACTGAAATTAATAATCAGATTAACCAATCTAGTGGTTATTTGGGCGCTATTAGTGACCGAAGCAAAGAATTGTATTTTAATAAACAAACTGTTGGACAATTTCAATATAATCAGCTTAAAGAAAATGCATATTCTCGTTTAAAAAATCAAGTTTTCTATAGACAAGATTATATGGATGAGTTTGAAACTATTTGGCAAACACAAGCTACATTTTATCCTGAACTTAATGATAAATTAAAAACAGAAGTTAGAGATATAACTATTTTTTATCAAAGAAAGTTGAAATCACAAAAACACTTAATTAGTCATTGTGAATTTGAAAAAGGACATAAAGCCATTCCTAAATCGTCTCCATTGTTTCAAGATTTTAGAATATGGCAAAATTTGAACAACATAATTGTAAAAAATGAAGTCACAAAAGAGCCGTTCTTGTTAAGTGAAGAATTAAAAAAACAAATTGCGGATGCTTTAACTTTTAAAGACAGTATGTCTGATTTGCAATTGATTGAATTTTGTGGTTTGAAAAAAAATAGTCATACTGTGAACTTTAAAAAAATTGAAGGCAACAGAACTAATACAGCATTATTTAAAGCATTTGAAAAAATATTGATTTATGAAGGTTATGATGAATTGGATTTATCAAAACTTGATGCTGATGATATTGTAAAAATCTTTAAAAGTGCCTTTGAGGATTTAAAATTGTCAACATCATTATTAGAATTTGACACTTCTATACAAGGAAATGAATTTGACAAACAACCGTCTTATCAATTATGGCACCTGCTATATTCTTCTGAAGAAGATGAGCAATTAAAACAAACTTTAATCAATAAATTTGGTTTCAAACCTCAACACGTTCCGTTTTTATTAAATGTTAGTTTACAAGCAGATTATGGTAGTTTAAGTGCTAAAGCTATCAAGAAAATATTACCTCATTTGAAAGATGGGCATATTTATGATAAGGCATGTTTAATGGTTGGATATAATCATTCTTCTTCTTTGACCAAAGAGGATAATGATAAAAGAGAATTAAAAAATAAACTTGATTTAATTAAGAAAAATAGTTTGCGTAACCCTGTGGTAGAAAAAATATTGAACCAAATGGTTAATGTTATAAATGCCATTATGGAAGACCCAACTATGGGAAAACCAGATGAAATAAGAGTTGAGTTGGCTCGTGAGTTGAAAAACAATAATGAGCAAAGAAATGAAATGACTAAAGCTATTAATAAAAGTACAGCAGAGCATGAACAAATAAAGAAATTACTACATACTGAATATGGCATTGCTAGAGTAACTCGTAATGATATTATTCGTTATAAACTATGGAAAGAATGTGATGGAATTTCAATATATACAGGAAAACCCATTGAGGCTTCTAAGTTATTCTCTAAAGAATATGATATTGAACATATCATTCCAAAATCAAGATTGTTTGATGATAGTTTTTCAAATAAAACAATTTGTGAACGTCAATTGAATATTGATAAAAGCAATAAAACGGCTTATTCTTTCTTGAAAGAAAAACTATCGAATGAGGAATTTGATCAATTTGAAAAAAGAGTAAAAAGTTTGTTTGGCAAAATTAGTAGAACCAAACAAAATAAATTGTTAATGGCTGACAATGAAATACCTGAAGGATTCATTGATAGACAATTAAGAGAGACACAATATATAGCTAAAAAAGCAAAAGAAATATTGCTAGAAGTTTCAAGAACTGTAACCTCAACTATTGGTAGTGTAACGGACAAGTTGCGTGAAGATTGGGAATTGGTTGAAGTAATGAAAGAATTAAATTGGGATAAATACCACAAACTTGGATTAACGATAGAAGAAGAAGGTAAAAATGGTGAACGTTTATACAAAATAAAAAATTGGACAAAACGTAATGACCATCGTCATCATGCTATGGATGCTATAACTGTGGCTTTTACAAAGCCTGTTTATATACAATACTTAAACAATCTAAATGCACGAACCAAAGAAGATAAAAAAGGTGCTGAAATTTATGGAATTGAAACTAAATATTTGAAGAAAGATAAAAACGGAAAATTGAGGTTTATTACTCCAATAACAAATTTTAGAGAAGAAGCTAAAAAACAATTAGAGAGTATTTTGATTTCATATAAAGCTAAAAATAAAGTTGTTACTAAAAACAAAAATAGTATCAAAATAAAAGGTGGAACTCTTGAAAAAATACAATTAACTCCAAGAGGACAATTGCATAAAGAAACTGTTTATGGCAAACTGCAACAGTATGTTACAAAAGAAGAAAAAGTAAATGCCAATTTTACTGCTGATTATATTACAAAAGTTGCCAAAAAACAATATCGTGAAGCTCTTTTAAAACGATTAGAAGAGCATGACAATGACCCTAAAAAAGCATTTACAGGGAAAAATGTTTTAGCTAAAAATCCTATTTATTTAGATGCTAATAAAACAATAGCAGTTCCTGAGAAAGTAAAATTAGTTTGGTTTGAAGATGATTACACTATAAGAAAAGATATTACGCCAGATTTAAAAATTGAAAAAGTAATTGATATTGGTATAAAAACCATTCTGCAAAACCGATTAAATGATTTTAATGGTGATGCTAAAAAAGCTTTTGTAAATCTTGACGAAAACCCTATTTGGCTAAATAAAGAAAAAGGAATTTCTATAAAAAGAGTAGCTATTAGTGGTGTTAGTAATGCGCAAGCATTACATACTAAAAAAGACCATTTAGGAAATGAGATTTTGGATGAAAACGGAAAACCAATACCAGTAGATTTTATAAGTACTGGAAACAATCATCATGTAGCTATTTATAAAGATGAAAAAGGAAATTTACAAGAAGAAGTAATTTCTTTTTATGATGCTGTAGTGAGGAAGAATTTAGGATTATCAGTAATAAATAAAAATCATGAAAAAGGATGGGAGTTTTTATTCTCTATCAAGCAAAATGAATTCTTCATTTTTCCTTCAGAGAGTTTTAACCCACATGAAATTGATTTATTAGAACCAAATAATTATCATTTAATTAGTCCTAATATTTATAGAGTTCAAAAATTTGGCTCGTTACTTTCTGGTTTTTGGTTTAGACATCATTTAGAAACACAAATCGAAACTCCAAAAGAATTAAAGGGCATTACATATAAAGTAATTCAAAGTGTAAATAATTTAAATAACATAATAAAAGTGAGATTAAATCATTTAGGTAAAATTGTTCAACTAGGCGAATATTGATATGATTAAAAAAACACTTTTCTTCGGTAATCCAGCTTATTTAAGTACAAAAAATGAGCAGTTGGTTGTAACTTATCCGGACAAGGAACAAGAAACTAAAACTGTGGCTATAGAAGATATAGGTGTTATTGTGATGGAAAATCAGCAAATTACAATCACTAATGGATTGTTGGAAAAATTGACTAACAACAATGTAGCATTAATTAATTGTGATCAATATCATTTACCTATTGGTTTATTGATGCCTTTAAGTGGTCATTCGGAACAAACGGAGCGATTTCGGAATCAGATTGAGGCTTCACTCCCATTAAAGAAAAATTTGTGGCAACAAACTATTAGTGCGAAAATTAGTAATCAAGGTGCATTGCTTAAAGAAAAAGGAATACCAATGCGCAAGATGGAACTTTGGGCAAAAGAGGTTACTTCGGGCGATGCACTAAACCACGAAGCTAGAGCAGCTGTGTATTATTGGGATAATTTATTTAAAATTGAAGGTTTTACTAGACAACAAAAAGGATTACCTCCTAATAATTTGTTGAATTATGGCTATGCTATTTTAAGAGGTATTACAGCGAGAGCACTTGTTAGTTCTGGTATGTTGCCCACATTAGGGATTTTTCATCGCAATAAATACAATGCTTATTGTTTAGCAGACGATATTATGGAACCATATCGACCGTTTGTGGATTTGATAGTTTGTCATATCATGGAAACAGAGGATAATATCAAGGAATTAACTGTTGACATAAAAAAACAATTGTTGAGCATTGCCTCTATTGATGTGCAAATTGATGGAAAAAGAAGTCCACTTATGGTAGCTATGAGTAGAACAACAAATTCGTTGCATGAATGTTTTGAAGGGAGTTCTAGAAAGATTTTATATCCAGTTTATTTATAATTGCCTCTCGACTGAACTCGAGGTAACAAAATAAGAAGTTAAAATGGTAACTCATTTATAAAGTAACTACAAAATGTATGACGAACATTATAGTAGATTAAATCAGTATAGAAGTTTGTGGATATTAGTATTTTTTGATTTGCCCACTGAGACCCGTAAAGAACGTAAAATAGCAGGTTTATTTCGTAAAAAGCTATTAGACGATGGTTTTTCTATGTTTCAATTTTCTATCTATATGCGGTTTTGTGCTAGTAGAGAAAATGCTGAGGTGCATACTAAAAGAATTAAAAATAGTTTACCTGAGCATGGCAAAATTGGTGTCATGCAAATAACCGATAAGCAATTTGGTATGATGGAACTATTTTATGGTAAAAAACCAGTAGAAACTGACAAACCTTCGCAACAATTGGAATTATTTTAATTTTAGGTAGAATTATAAAAAAACTAACTCGTTCTCTACACTATCATTTCAACTACACGTATTTTTGAATTCTAATATTACTCACAACTCCCAACATTTCAATCTATTACGACTCGGCATGTTGGGAATTATAAGTAAAGATACAATTTTGAAAGCAATTCACAACTTAATTTTTCTTGCATTATCTTTTCCAATTGTTGGGAATTATAAGTAAAGATACAATTTTGAAAGCAATTCACAACCATTGTCGTACCATTCTTTAAAATGACTTCGTTGGGAATTATAAGTAAAGATACAATTTTGAAAGCAATTCACAACACCAAGCATCATTTGTTGTTGCTTGCTCTTGTTGGGAATTATAAGTAAAGATACAATTTTGAAAGCAATTCACAACATTGGGTTATCGGTGGTAAGTTTAGTTTTGGTTGGGAATTATAAGTAAAGATACAATTTTGAAAGCAATTCACAACAAAAGATAATTATTACATAGTAGACGCAACGTTGGGAATTATAAGTAAAGATACAATTTTGAAAGCAATTCACAACATAACATTGATGTAAACCGTGTAAGGTATCGTTGGGAATTATAAGTAAAGATACAATTTTGAAAGCAATTCACAACGGTGCTGAAATGGCTTTGTTTAAATCATCTGTTGGGAATTATAAGTAAAGATACAATTTTGAAAGCAATT
>NZ_JAIXUB010000021.1 GCF_027484205.1 Flavobacterium sp. | reverse complement strand
CACCATTAATGCTTTTTTGTTGGTTTTTAGTTAACTCTTGAGCTCCTAAATTTAAAATTGATTTTTTCATAATATCTTAAAATTAAAATTGATTGATTATCTCAAACATTTAAAGTCAATTGAGATTTTTGACTATCGTTGCAACAATATTTTAATAAATAGCTTGTGCTATTGCTCTATTTTCCTCCTTAATCAGTTCGTTAAAATCATTTAAAAAATATCTTAATTCACTAATTTCATATCCGTCAGGAAATAATTTGTCATTAATAATCTTTACTGGAGTGTAGTTGAAATTGTTTTCTAAACACCAATTGTATTGTAGTTGAATTTGTTTTTCAACATCTGTAGTTATTCCATTTCCACCCCATTTTTTTAGCCAAATTTCCAAACTAAGATTTTCTATATGCCAGTCTGATATTGCCTCTAAAACTTCCTGATTTCTATAATAATTTATAGCTAATAGATTTTGAATCACTAATTGATATGGATTGTCAGAATTATCAGGATTTACATTAAACAATATCTGAAGCTTCATTTTTTCTGGATATTTTTCCAATAAACTAATTGCATCTTGAAAAGCTTTGTGACAATGACCACAACTTGGACTTAAAATCAAGTTCAATTGTATATTTGCTTCTTGATTTCCTATATCTATTCCATGAAGAGTATCAAATAATTGAATTGAGTTTATATCCTTTGACAAAAATTCAAATAATTTAATGTTTCTTTTAAATCGAATAAGTTCGGAAACTTGTTTTTCACTTTTAATTTTTTTCTCAAAAATGGGCTTTATATAAAACCAAATTGCTGAAATAAATACAAGACTAAAAAAATAATAAAAGCTATCATTGTTACTTATTTGAAAATTATTAGAAAGCAAAAAAACAATACTTTGAAGGAAAATTATTGAACCTGTAATTAAACAAAGTGCACACCATTTTTTTAATTTTTGTTTTTGTAACCAAATGGAATATCCAAGAAAAGGAATGGATAAAACACTAACAATTCCAATATAATTAATTGACGAAACAGAAAGAAAAATCGCTACAATATTGATTCCAAAAAACAAAATAGGAAAATCTGAAAAGCTTAACCAACTATTGATTTCACTACTTTTTGATTTTATTACAGAATCGCAAGTTGATTTTAATCCATTACAAATCTTGGAAGCAATCTCATTTGGAACACCAAATTTCTCTTGAATAATAAAAAAACCTATTATTAATCCTATAATAGACGAAAAAAAGAAAAATAATTGATTGCCGTTAAATCCATTTCTAAATACAAAAACACCAAAAATTGACAATCCAAAAAGAATAAGCCACAAATAATTATTACTTTTTGTATTTATTGTTTTTTCTACAACATTTGGTTCAATAGCAACGATAATTCCATCCCAAATAGCAACAAAATCATCTGTAGAAAGGTTAGACTTTACCCCTTTTTCAGTTTCAAAAATTATTTTATCGTTACTTTTTTTAACTAAAACCAATTCCTTTCCATCCTCAATATTAACAAATGCTAAAAAAACATTTGGCAACTCACTCAATTGCAACTTATCAATTCGTGCTGCAATATTTTCAATTGCTAACGAATCTAATGAATCAGTTACGGCAAATAAACTTGGGTAATTTGGATGTGATAAAAACAGTTCTTCAAATTCATTTCTTAAACTTGAATAACCAATTAATGAGATATTCTTTTGTACTAACTTCAACATACTTGTGAAATGTTTTTGGTTTTAACTTTCACAAAATTGACTCAAAAAGAAGTAGAAAATTTAAAAGGAAAATATTATTTATAAAATAAAGGTTCTATAATTTACAAATTAAAGGAGATTTATTATTCTTTAATTCCAATAATATCAGAGTGTTACGGCGATTACATACCGCCAAAGCAAACAAGATTGTTTAAATATGAAAAAGACACATCCAAACGTGTAAATTTGAATAAATAATTAATCAACATAAAACTATGAAAACAAAAAAATTAATCCTTGATGATTTTCAAGAAGAGAAAATTGCTAATTCAAAAATGAAAAAAGTTTTTGGTGGAATAACAGAAGACATGTTAAATCATCAAAATGACGAACCAGATGATTTTGGAATTGGCGATATAGATTGGGGAACAACAGGAACAGGATCAAGCGCAACAAATGGCAATGCTAAACCTTAAACTCAATAAAAAAGAGAGAATTTAAATAAATTCTCTCTTTTTTATTTCATTGATAAATTGAAAAGGTGTTAATCCTGTCTTTTTCTTAAAAGAAATAGTAAAAGAATCTGCATTTTTATAACCTGCGCTTTCAGCAATAGCTTGAGTGCTATATTCTCTAAACTTTTTGTTATTTATTATTTCATTTATAACAAAGTCCAATCTTAACTCATTATAATAAACACTAAATGTTTTTCCATAAACTTTATTAAAAATGTACGACAAATAGGTAGTGTTAGTTTTCAACTTTTTAGCAAGATATTGTTGATTGAATTCTTGTTTTAAGTAAAGTTGTTTTTCGTTTACTAAATTAATTTTCTTTACTATTTCATCCTCTTCCTCACCAGAAATCAGAATTGTTTTTTTATCTATTTCACTATTTTTAATTGTTTCTTCTTTATTACGCTCATTTTTTGATTCCTCTATTAACAAATTTACTTTTGCGATTATTCTTTTTTTATCTCTGTATGTTTTTACTAATAGAAAAACTAATACTAAAACAAATAGTATAATAATACTTTTTAAAATTGTGCCTAAAATAAATTCGCTTCTATATTTTTTTTGAATTGCCAGCATCTCATTTTGAAGTTCTTTGCTACTAATTCTGCTAATCAATTCATTTTTTTTATTTGCTAAGTATTCCGTATTTTTTTCATACTCTTCTGATGCAATTTTAGAATATTTATTTGCCTCATTGAGGTTTCCTAATTCTAAATATATTTTAGCTTGATAGTTATTTGAACCAATATAATTTACTACATGAACTTTATTTTTGTTAGAATGATACAAAGAATCTACTTTTTTAAAATATGCTAATGATTCTAATCGCTTTCTCTTAAAATAATAACAGCAACCAATATTATAGTTAATATTTGCTACTTCTGCTTTATAGTCACCATCATCTTCGTTAATTAAAACAAGTGTTTTTTTTAATAACTTTAAAGCTTTATCATATTCATCTTTTAAAAGAAAATTAATACCAATTGATTTCTCTGCATTTATTCTATTAATTAATGAATATTCTGAATAAAAAATTGCTTTCTCATAGTAAAAAAAAGACGAATCTAAATAATTCTTTTTTGAAACATCATTCTGATATTTTTTTTGAAAATACCAACCTAGATGCAAATTATTTGTGCTTTTATTTGAGTAATATTGTTTTTCATCATACTGATTAATATTTCTATCAATTAGTGAAAGAACCTTTTTAGTTATTTTTATTGCACTATTATATTCCCCAATTTCACTTTTAATTAAGGCTTTATTACCCATGAACTTTATAATCTGAAATGTATCTTTAATCTCTTCTGATATTTTTTCTCCTTTTTCAAAACAATCTAATGATTTTAAATAATTGTTTCTTTTCCATTCAGACAGACCTTCAAAATTTATTAAGTAGGATTGTATTTTTAGTTTTTCTATAGAGTTTTTTTCTTTATTTAGAAAAAAAACTGCTTTAGCATAATTTTTTTTTGATTGAATTGAATCACCTTTTATTTGAAAAATATATGATTTAATACCTAGTGCAAAAGCTTTATGAAGATATTTATTTGATTTTTCAATTTTATCAGCAAGAATATAAGAACTATCAATATTTGCATTTATAAGTCTTCTTGACTCTTCTTGAAGTGAATAGTACTCTTTATCTGATAATACTTTACCATTTTGTGAAAAAGCAAGAACGTTAGAAAATAAAACAACTAGTATTAATAATTTGCGCATTGTATGTAAATAATAAGAATAGTGAAAACTCTTGTGGGTTTAAAAATACACAAAAACTGACACAAACTATATATTTAATTTTAAAAAACAATTAACTCAAACAAGGCTTTACTATTATAAATAAAGTAATTTCACAAATGTTTAATACTAAAAAAACTGTCTGAAAATTTTCAGACAGTTCAAAATTTTAACTTAACAAAATAATTAATAACAAATACAATAACCATTTTTACCGATTACTCCTCCAGTTACACCACAAATAAATCTACATTCGCGACTACCGGATCCATTAATGTTTTTTAGCTCACTTTTAGTAAGCTTTTGAGCTCCAACTAAATTTAAAATTGATTTTTTCATGATATTAAAAATTAATAATTCTGTTAAACAGAAATAATTATACAAAACTTACATTTATGGTCTCTCTATTGGAGTTCCAAAACATTCCTCAACAGTATAATATTTTCTGCATGCCGGATCTGCGCAATTTTTTGCTTGCATACAATAATTTTGAGCACCTCCATTAACTTCTTTTTGCTCACTTTTAGTAAGTTTTTGAGCTCCAACTAAATTTAAAATTGATTTTTTCATAATATTAAAAATTAATAATTCTCTTAAACAGAAATAATTACACAAAACTTACATTTATGGTCTCTCTATTGGTGTTCCAAAACAAGCCTCAACAGTAAAATATTTCCAACATTGAGGATATGCACAAGCGTCTGGTCTTTGACACAATGGAATTGCTCCTCCGTTAACTTCTTTCTGCTCATTTTTTGTTAACTCTTGAACTCCTTTTAATTTTAAAATTGATTTTTTCATAATTAATAAAATTTAATGGTTGATTAATTTTTCAACAATTTAAAGTCAATTGAAAATTTTGACTATTTAATTTATTACTTATATTTGAATACAAGCACTACCTGTTTTACATCCAACTCTTGTACAACAATATCCAACAGGACAACCATCTATTGCACAACGATGAATTCCACCTTGAATTGATTTTTGTTCGTTTTTAGTAAGCTCTTGGATTCCAATTAAACCTAAAATTGATTTTTTCATAATTATAAATTATTTTGGACATCCACTACATCCAGGAAAACAAATATAACCACACTTTGGAATCGCTCCGCCTTTTACTACTTTTTGCTCATTTTTTGTTAATTCTTTAACTCCTTCTAATTTTAAAATTGATTTTTTCATAATACTATATTTAATGGTTAATTAATTTTTTAAATAAATTTTGATGACTTGAATTTTAGCAGTAACCACTAATACATCTACATCCACATTTACCATAACACTCATATCCTGCCGGACATCTTCCTTCACAAGGACAAGCACCTCCTAAAACTGATTTTTGTTCCTGAGCATTTAACTCTTTTGCTCCTTTTAAACTTAAAATTGATTTTTTCATAAATAAATAAAATTTAATGGTTGATTAAAATTTCTCAATACTATTTTAAGACATTTGAGATTTATGTCTGTTTATTGATATTTACCTTGAATAATAAATTAAAGACAAATTGTACCGTTTAAACAACATCCACATTTACCAACACAATAATAACCTGTTGCGCATCTTCCTCTACAAAGACATCCTCCACCAGAAATCGACTTTTGCTCATTAGATCCTAATTCTTTAGCTCCTTTTAAACTTAAAATTGTTTTTTTCATGATTAAAATTAATTGTTGATTAAATTCTCTCAAACATTTTAAGTCAACTGAGAGATTTGACTCAAAATGAAATTAATTAAACAAGTTAATTGGTTTTAATTCTTGATCTTCAATATCAGAAATGAAGAATTTTAATTCCTCCATTTCATATTCACTAGAAAACTCTCTATCATTAACTATTTTTACTGGAGTATAATTAAATTCGTTTTGACTACACCATTCATATTGTGCCAGTAAATCTTCGTCAATCTCTATATCAATGAATTTCTGTTCCCACTTAAATAACCATTCTGATAAATGCATCTTTTTTATATGCCAATCAGATATTGCTTCAATACAATTTTCAGGATTAGAACTGTTAATTTGCATTAAATTTCTAGCAATTTCTAGATATGGATTGTCTTTGTTTTCAGGATTTAGATTATAGAAAATTGAAAGACTTACTTTCTCTTTGTTTGAATTATATAATTTAATAGCGTCTTCAAATGCTGTATGACAATGACCACAACTTGGGCTTAACGCTAATGAAATACTAATTGGGTTTTCTTTATCTCCAATTTCAATAGTGGAAAAAATAGCAGCTTTTATTGGGACTTTTAACGGTTTTTGAAGCAAATCAAACACTTTAAAATTGCGTTTAAACCTTTTTAATTCTTTATTTGTTTTCTGTAGATCAACATTGCTTTCTATATAATGTTTTATAAAAAACCATAATGCACTTACAATAGTTATTGAAATAAAAAATGTAGTAATATTATAATTGAATTTGGTGTCATTACTTAAAAAAAATACGGCTTGAAAAATTAAAATTGAAGAAATTGACAAACAAAGAATACACCATTTTTTAAGTTTTACTTTCTGCAACCAGATTGAATAAAATACTATTGGAATTGAAAATAAACTTAAGCCATTAATAATTGAATGAGAAGTTGAATCGAGCAACATTGAAAGAGCCGATGTACTGAAAAAAATAATTGGTAAGTCGGAAAAATCGATCAGATTATTAATTTTTGCTCCTGTAGAATTGATAACAGACTCGCAAGAAGTAGTCTCATTAAATGAGCATAATTTAGATATACTTGCTTGACCACTACCTAGTTTTTCTTGTATTATAAAAACACTAAAAACAAAACCAATTGTGTATAGAAAAAAACTAATATTAGGTAAAATTGAAAATTCAGTTCCTTGTTTTAAAAAAAACAACCCAAAAAGCCCTAATGCTACTACTATTGTTTTATTTAATGTAGCATTTGTCTTTTTATCGTTTACTTTATTTGGTTCAATTGCAATGACAACACCATTCCATATTTCATTAAATGAACTAACAGAAAGAACTTGCTTCTTATTATCTTCAAAGGTTATGCTTATTTTGTCCTTATTTTGTTCTACTAAAGCTAAGTCCAAACCTTTTTCTTCATCATAAACATAACCCAGAAAACAATCAGGCAATTCTTCTAATTGATCTTTTGGAACATTAGCAGCTACATTTTCAATTTTTAGAATGCTTAATGTATCAGTTATAGCAAATAAACTTGGGTAATTTGGATGTGATTCATAATTATCTTTAAATTCGTTATAAAGACTTGAAAACTTATGAATCGACAAAAACTTGTTAAATATTACTGACATTATATATAAATTTATGAATTGAAAGTTTCGACTTCTCTTCCACAAATTTTATAATAAAAATCACTAGTTAAAACAATGAAATTAGATATTTTATAAATTATAACATAGACAATTTATAAAATATCTAATTTCAAAACACCTTGTAAAGCCTTATTTTTATTGAGTTTTTTTTTAATAACCTTTTATGAACTTTAAAATTTAATTAGCCAAAACAATTATGATTAATTTTGAGTTATAACAAATTACCAATTTAAAAACCAAATTAATTATGAAAATCAAAAAATTATCCGTGAGTTTATTTAAACATGATGAATTAAACAGAAAACAGTTAAACACCATATATGGTGGAGGTACAACAGGTGGAGGAAATTCCCAAACGGCGGGAAGTGGAAGTGGTGGAGGAAAAGATGATAAGGATGATGAAAGTTCTACTGCTCCTAGAAGTTAATTTTATCTTCAATATTTTTAATAAACTGAGCAGGCGTTAAGCCTGTTCTTTTATTAAAGGACTTTGTAAATGAAACATTATTTTTAAAACCAACACTCTCTGCAATTGCTTGTGTAGAATATTTTCTGTAGGTTGGGTTATTCAGCATTTCATTTATTGCGTAATTTATTTTTAATTCATTAGAGTATTCACTAAATGTTTTATCATAATATTTATTTACAATAACTGAAATATATGTAGTGTTTGTTTTTAGCTTTTTTGAAACAAAAGCTTGTGAAAAATCTTGTCTTAGAAAATAGTTCTTTTTTTCTAAATCTTTAAGTTTTTCTAACAGTTCTTTTTCTTTTTCTTCACTAATTGATATTGCGCTTGGCTTAATAAGTTTTTTTAAATCTGCAACATTAAAATCAGTTAGTTTAACATTATTAGATTTGAATTCATCAAACAAAAGTTGAGTTTTATTTTTTATTTTAATATTTCTCCATAAAAAATAAACAATTATTAAAGCAAATAAAATGGAAATAACTAAAATAATATTTCTAAAAAGAATTTTGCGTTCCGATTGAGTTATAATTTTTGAAATTTCTTCTTTTACATTTTCATTATTTCTGAGAAAGTTAACTTTAGCTATCTCGTTATTTTCTTTAAATTCGTTTTTTTCAAAATTATTTAAATAAATTTTTGAGTGATATAATGCTTTTTCATTATCTCCAATGGAATCATAAATTTTAGCTTGGAAATAATTTGATTTTATATAATTTATTGGAGAAATTTTACTTCTTAGATATATGGAATCTGTCTTTTTAAAATAAATTAATGCTTTTAAATAATCTTTTTTATAATAATACAAATCTCCAATATTATAAATTATATCAAAATATTCATTTTCAAATTTCTTATCCTTTGAAATTGACAAAGCTGATACAAGTAGCAATTCGGCCTTATCATATTTTCCTTTAAAATGATAAATACTTGCTAAATTTCTTTGAGCAATAAATTTATTTTCATGTATTTTTTTTGAAAACACAATACACTTTTGAAAATATACTTCAGATGAGTCTAAAAACTCTATAAACTTAGTATCTTCAACGTACTTCTTAAAAAAATAATTACCTATGTTTAAATTAATTAAACTCTTGTTTAGCTTTAAACTTTCATCATCATAGAGTAATGAATTTTTATCTATAAACTTATTTGATTGTTTTGTGATTTTGATTGCATTGTCAAAGTCGCCGGTATCTGCATACAACAAAGCAATATTTGTATTTAAAGTTATAACTAGTGCTTTTTCATTAATTAAATTTGCTAATTCTTTTGCTTTGAAATAAGATTTTAATGCTTCTGAAAAATTTTTTCTCTTCCATTCTGTCAATCCTTTATAATTTAAAATCAAAGCTTTAGTTCTAGTTTTTTCATAAGAGTCACTAGATTTATTTATAAGTTCATTAGCTAAAACATAATTTTTATTAGATTGAATTGTATCATTTTTTTTTTGATATAAATACGATTTTATGCCTTTAGCAAATGCCTTATGAATATTATTAGAAGATTTTTCTATTTTATTTGCATAATAAAAAGAACTATCAACACTATTGTTAATATTTAGTCTAGCTCTTGCTTGTAATTTTTTATAGTCACTATCAGATATCTCATTTTCTTGTTGAGAAAAGGATATAGCATTTGTAAGTAATAAAATAACAATAAAATAATTACGCATAAATTTAATTAACTGATTTCAATAACTAAATTCTTCTAATAATCTAAATACCAATTAAATATATCACAACGAACTCCTACAGAAAACCACGTAGTACTTTCTTTAAAATCGGTTAGATTTTCGGTTGATGGATTGAAGTTTCTGTAGATTACACTTCCAAAAAGTTTTAGGTTTGTGGCAGGATTAATTAAATATCCAGCTTGCATATCGGCTATGAAAACATTGGTTTTGTTTCCTTGTCCTATTTCAACTCCAGTATTAGCAAATCTTTCTTCGTCATAATCTCTGTAAATATTACTTCCATAATTTGAATTTGCACCAGAATTAGCAAAATCTAATCCTCGTTTTCCAATGGTTACTTTAGCATCTGCAAAATATCTTCCTTTGTTGTAACGAGCAATTGCTATAAATTCTCTAAAATTTCCACCCCATTGATGTCCTAAACTTTGATTGTTGTGACCATAATTAGTGATAATTTCGCTATGCGCATACACATAAGGACGAACATGGTTATATTCTGCTTGAAGCAATAAATTTTTAATATTAAACGCATTATAATATTTTGCTCCAAGTTGATATCCAAATTTATTTTTCCATGATTTTTCACCTGATTTCATATCTCCAAGAGAAAATTCATCTAATAGAAATTGCCCGTAAAAATTGATTTGATTGTTCCATTTATATTTTCCTGTCAATCCTAAAAGTGCATTTCCGCTTCGTGAAGAAGATGAAAATTCTACTGCTCGATAAAAAATAATTGGATTAACAAAACTCATATCAAAACCTCTGTCATTTTGATTGCTCCAAACCACAGATTCAAAAAATCCTAAATTGAATTTTTTAGTTACATTCCAACTCAAGTAGTGATTGGCAACATATTTTGTTGCATACGTTCGATCGATTGTTACTGCATCACGAACATCTTTCATCCACATATAAGTATTAGTATATTTTATCTTCCAAAAAGTGGTATTTATTTTAAAAAAAGGATATGGACTTGCACCATCACTCAAAAGTAATGAACGATATCCATCACCAAGGAAATTTCTACCATAACCCAATTGCAAGTCGAAAAATTTATTTGGAGCAAAAGTTAAATTGGCTTCTGCTAAAGGAAAATCGTAAGCATCAGTTTTAAATTCTTTTGCTATTCCTATTCCTGGAATAATTGCTGGATTTCCTCCTGCTGGCGCAATGGATTCAGCATATCTATTGAAATAATCCGCAAATCGTCCTTGACTTTCGTAAATTGTTGTTGTAAAATTTATTTGTTTGCCTAAACCTCCACGAGCTTGAAGTCCACGTGTGTTTACATAAGTATATTTTGCCTCACTTGGATCACTTTTCCCAAATTGTAAATCAAAAATTGGGTTCAATGTAAACCAATAATCCTCACCTTGAATTTGAACCATACTCTCATTCCATAACTTTTTTCCCCACCAAGTGGTTTTGTTTTTCATTAATTTTGAGTTGGCATCTACTAAATTATAATACTTAGAAACTTCTGAAAAAGTGTATGGTTTTGAAACGGTATGATTATTTGCTCCAACTTGATTCATTGCAGCATCAAATTGGGAATAATAACTATGAGACAGCGGAATGCTTAAATGTGATTTAAATTGAGGATTTTGAAATTTATTATACTTTAAACTATCAATTTCTGTCAATTCCTTTTCAGTATTTCCTTTTGTTGATGAGATACTATTTTTTGAAGGAGTTAATTCTAAAAAAGGAATCTCGGCAGGATTTTGCAATGGTATTGGAATTCGAATCGAATACTTAGAATACGTTGTATTTCCTGCATAGGTTGATGGTTTAATTTTAGGTAATTTTGAAAAAACTCGTTTACTTTCTGCAACTAAGCTTTCGTCATTTGCATCAACATATTGTACTTTAAAATTACCATTTTCATTAACCTCAAAAAGTACAACAACTACCGTTTTTGCGCTTTTTAAATTTTCAGGAACTTGGAAATTATTATATACAAATGTTTGTACTTCATTGTAAAAACAAATTTCTAATTCTTTTGATTGCTTTCCTTCACAGTTAGGAAAAACAGGAAATTGCTCACTTAATTTATTTTGAGAATTTGCAACAAAAGACCAAAATACTAAAAATACAATTGCAATTTTTTTATACATTTTCATAGGATAAAATTAATAATCACTATTTGATTCTGCCCCATTTGCAATTGCTTTTGCAGCAGAAGTTCCAATTCTTTTTACACCAAGATTAATCATTTGCACTGCTTCTTCATATGTTCGAACTCCGCCTGCAGCTTTTACAGGAAGTGGCGAGCTATTTTCAAGCATTATTATAATCGATGGAACAGTAGCGCCATTTGGTAAATTATTTTCAGTTTTAAAGAATCCTGTTGATGATTTTACAAAAACGGATTGATAGTTTTCTTCTTTAAAATTAGCAATCACAACATTTTTAATGAGTGTTGACAATTGAATTATTTGCATATCTGTTAAAGCAACAACTTCAATAATCCATTTTACAATTTTATGATGGTCTAAACCTAGTTTTGTTCCTTCTAGAATTTCCTTTTTAACTAAATCTATTTCACCCTTTTTAAAAGCTTCATAATTGCAAACATAATCTAAATCATCTGCGCCATCAATTATTGCTTTATTGGCTTCTATTAACTTATCTTCAAGTGATTTTGTGCCTTCGTGAAAACCAATTACAGTTCCTATGGTAACTTTTGAATTAGCATCATTAATCATTTTTCTGGCCATAGCAACCATATCAGGACGAATCATGATAAGTTTGAATCCTTCATCAATAGCTTCTTGAACAAAACCTTTTACGATTTCTTTATTTTCTTCAACAGTCAATCCTGCTTGTTCAGCCGTTTTCAAATAAGTAGAATCAAGATATTGTTTGATTTTCATTCTATTAAAAATAAATATTTATGGTAAAATTAAAAAAAACCCACTAATGTGAGATTCTTAATGTGTTTTATTTTGAAAATATATTTTCGTGGTAATTAATCCTATAATTGCACCAGTAGAATTAGCTAAAACATCTATCGCATCTGCTGTTCTTTCAGTTGTAAATATTCCTTGAAAAATTTCCATTAAAACCCCATAGCCAATTGCAGTAAACAAAATCACAATTGCTTTTTTAGGATGAAACATTTTAAAGTCAATGTATAAATTCCAAAGTATTACAAATAAAAAATAAAAGACAAAATGAACCATTTTGTCTTTATTTGGAATTTTAATTTCACTACCAATAGAAGAATCAAATGTTATTAAACTTAAAACAGTTATAACAATTGTCCACAGAGTGGCAAGTAAGAGAAATGTTTTTTTATTAAGCACCAATTAAACTTGCGTAAGCTTCGCTATCTAATAATTCATCATATTGAGAAACATCAGCTACTTTTACTTTAATCATCCAGCCTTTTCCATAAGGATCAGAATTTACATTTTCTGGATTTCTTTCAAGGTCTTCGTTGAATTCAATAATTTCACCTGCTAAAGGTAAAAACAAATCTGAAACTGTTTTTACTGCTTCAACAGTTCCAAAAACTTCATCTTTTTCTAAAGTTTGATCAAGTGTTTCAACTTCAACATAAACAATATCTCCAAGTTCGCTTTGAGCAAAATGAGTAATTCCTACTGTAGCAACATCTCCATCAAGAGAAACCCATTCGTGATCTTTTGTGTATTTTAAGTTAGCTGGTATCATTCTGATAATAGTTAGTTAGTTTGTTAATTTTATTTTCATGCCAAATGTAGGGCTTCTTATTTTATTTTAAAAATGATTTTTATCACAATTTTAATTAGTTCCCAAAGTTGTATCGCAATGTAAATCCACTTCTTATGTTTGTCAATGGGAAAGAGGTTGAAATTACAGCTTTAGAAAATGAATGATCGTAAAAGAAAATTGCTGTTAGGTTTTTACTAAAAGAATAATCAGCCGTCAATTTTGCAGACCAAATATTTTGTCCTCCACCTAATTGATTGTTATCATAATCTAAATAACGTACAATAGTTTTATTATTTCTATAAGAGAAATCAACTTTCATATTGATGTCACTTTTAATAATTCCTTGAGAGTTATCTGCATATTGCGAATTTAGAATTACATCTTTAATTCTGTATCCAAGACCAACGATATATTCTAATCCGTTAACTTCTGTCAGCAAATTATTGTCAAAACTCATCGAAAGTACTCTATCTTTTTTCATTTCCGCATTAAATCTGAAAGAGTTTTTTAATTCAAAATCAACTTTTACTAACGGACTAAAATGCTCTTCTAAGTTAATATTTCCAATAATTAATTTATTGTTGACATTTCCACCTGTATCAAGTCCTGTTGGGTTTTGATCGTATTC
Organism: Flavobacterium sp.; assembly: GCF_027484205.1. Taxonomy (GTDB): domain Bacteria; phylum Bacteroidota; class Bacteroidia; order Flavobacteriales; family Flavobacteriaceae; genus Flavobacterium. Next base: position 30,497 of record NZ_JAIXUB010000021.1, on the reverse strand, counting down.
AAAATTAGAACGGAACGAATTAATAGTGTACATTGCTTTATAACCATGATTGATAGAAAACTTTTTGAAGTTATCCTTAAAGAATTTATAACGCATCAATCCGGTATATTTTATTGTCCAGTTAGGAATTGGAACATTTCTGAAAGCTTTCAATGAAATATCTTTAGCAGAATCATTAGCTCCAAAAGTATATAAACCAGTGTAAGCTGATAATAAAGATGGAATTAATACTGCTTGACTGTTTTTTCCAAATCCAACAGGATAACCTTCAGCATCTCTTGCAAAAAGTGAGTTTCCATAATATTGTGTGGCTAATCTATCTGCAACAATAATTCTATTACCTCTAAAATCATTAAACGCAGAAGAATAATTTTCATCACTTTGTTTGAAAGCAGATTTTAACATAACGGTAGAAATAGCAAAATTTCCAGTATTATAGGGCGATCTTGAGTTATATGTCCCATCAGAACTCACATCATATTGCTCAGAGAAATTATCTGCGTAAATTCTATTTGCGGTAAAATTAACTGTAAAATCAGGGAACAAAATCATCTCTGCATTAAAATTCAATGATTTATTAGTTACTTGAGAGAAATTTTGATTAAAATCTTGATAGTTAGTTAACCAACCATTTTGCGCCGCAAGAAAACGAACATCATCTTGACTTCCAAAAGCAAATCCTAAAGTTGGTTTTGCAGTTCCAAAGAATCCAATTCCTGGAGTATATCCTGGAAGAATTGTTCCTTTATTTTCTGTATAATCAATAGTTATATTTTTTACACTTGTTAAAACACCAATCAATCCATCCATGAACACACCTCTTTCTTTTTGAACTTGAGGTTTAACTGCTACCACTTTTTCTCCAGGTTTTGGTGCTACAGTTGGTTTTGGTGTTGGTTTTTTACCTTTAGTAAGCCCTAAATATTTGTAAAGCGTTTCCATAGTAAATTTAGTATTCAATCTGTGTGAAGCCGCATTTTGAATAGTATTTCCTAAATTATATGTTATTCCGCCTGATTCTACTTCTTGCATGGCTAAAGAAGCTCTTTGCCAGCTATAATCTCCCGTATAAGTATAGTTTGAATTAATAAAGCTTAAAAAAGGAATTTTATTAATTGGTAAAGCATAATTCACTACTAATTGTTGATTGTGCTGATTTGCCGAACCTGGATTCCAATAATCTGTCCAAATGTTATAACTATTATCAGGTTCATTATTTTCATCAAGATAATTTCTAACAATATTATTTGACGAAGCGGTGAAATTAAGTTTTAATTCTTTTGTTAGATTATAATTGAATCCATATTGATAATTAAACAAAAAGTTTCTTCTGTATAATTTTTCAAGACCTATTCCTTCAACATCAACTAATCTAAATTGTTGTTCATTATATTGACGGTTAATATTTGTGCTGAAAGAAATATTTGATGGTAAATAGTTAAAATTAAAATCACTCAATAATTTCCAATAGCTACTCTTTTTGAATGCTTTTACTTTTTTGAAAGGTTCAACTGCTTTTGGTTTGAAAGCAAAAGTATAATCGGCAGCAGTATTCACTTGTTGATCAATATAGTCTTCTATTTCATAGTTGTGACGATCAACTTGATTGTATGAATAAGAAAGTGTTAAATTTTCTGGATCATAAAAACGTTGTTTTTGCTCAGGACTTCTTTCTTTTTTTACACCAATAAAATTGATGCTTTTTCTTTTTGTATAATCAATAGCACGATTTTCAATATTTCTTCTTTCAGCAGCATCAGTTGTATTATCAAGTAGTTGATCTAAACGAATATCTTGATTAAACGGATCATATTCTGGTGTAATGATTTCTTCTCCAACAGAATAGTTGAATGGTAAATTAATTCCCCATTTTTTTGGAAGTAATTTTCCTAAACTTAAATTGGTTACAATATTATACTGCTTAATATCTTCTCGACTTCTCTCGTTTGGACCTTGTTCTAAAGAACCAAAACCAATAGTACTCATTCTACCTGTTGAAGAAATTGTTGCAAAATCTGCAAAATTAGCATCAACATTTAAAACAGCTGCCATTCCACCTTTATTATCCATTTCTGCTAAACGAAGCTCATTGAACCAAACTTCACCCGAAATTTCTCTAGGATTTAAAGGATGTTCTGTTGTATTTAAAACATCGGTTTGATTTTTAATACCAACCATTAAAGTTCGAACTAAACCAAAGTTTGGGTTTCCTTTGATACCAAGACGCAACTTATTAGGTTTACTTGCCGCAGATGGTTCTAAATCCTCTTCATTTTGATAATAAACACCATCTAAAGGTAATGTTGAAGGATCAATTCCCATGGCTTGAATTTTTAACTTCGTTAATAACGCCAATGTCAAATCAATTTCATTTTCCTCAGGCCAAACCTCTTCTGCACTAGAGGAAGCATTTTGAAGTGTTTTCTTTAAAGGAATTTCAACTTGATAATAGTTGTTAATAAAGTCATTTCCGAAACGAATAAAAGCTACCATCTCATTATCTTCCAATGAAGGTTCATCAGCTGGCAATGCTTCAGCATGTAAAAACATTTTCAATTTATTGAACTGACGCATATCAACACTTACATTTTTAAACACCGCACGAGAATCTCCAGCTTCTAAACCTGTACCTCTCAATGAAAGTGATTGTTCGTTTTGATTAATCAAAGTGTTGTTTTGATAATTTTGTTCACGCACTACACCTGGAGGCGTTACATAAGGTATTGGTGTTCTATCACCATTTTCTTGAATATTAACCGCTTGAACATCAAAAGTTGTATCGTCATCAGAAATATTAGTATCATTATAATCTAAATAACTTGTGTAACGACGCCATTCGCCACGAACTAAATCTAATGCTCCAAAACGAACTGTTAGAGGTTGTTGAAATCCAGTCATGAACATTCTCATGAAACGAATTGTTCTAAAATCTGAAATTCCACCAATTACATTTTCAGGTTCAGAAACTGGAATTTTAAATTGAATCCATCTAGCTTGAGTAGTTGAACCATTTGGTAATGTAACGGTTGTTGGTCTAATGTCTGTAATATAATTTTGACCTGTTGTTGCAAGACTAGAAGGACTAATATCAATGCTGTATTCATAATAAGCATTGATAGTATTCATAGTATTATCTCTATTGATGTCTTCAACATCTGGAACTGTTGTTGATCCTCTATTAGTATCAGTAACTTCAATTGGAGAATTTCCTTGAAGACCATTATAATTTCTATATCTATCAATTACGTTTCCACTTGCTTGAAGAAAGTATTGATAATTATCTGCTGCTGGATCAGGTTGAGCATAAAATGCAGGATTAACATCTGGTAACGTTCTTTCCTGATCATCGTTAAAACCATCAAGTCCAACATCTTGAACAGCTCTGTTGGCACCACTAGTATCAAAAGCATAAATCAAAGATTGTGAACCTGGCACTTGTCCCCAAATAGTTGAAGAAGTAGGTGTTGTTGATCCAGCTTCTGGCAATCCATTTTCATATTGCTTTCTTCCGTCTTTTAGAATATCTTCAGAAATTTCTCCAAGATTAAAATAAATTTTACCCGCATTTCCACCATCAATTGCGCCATTTCCAACATAAGGATCTAAAATCCAAAATTGCATGAACTCTACATTTCCTTGCTCAAAATTGGTTGAATTTATTGGTCGTGTTATCCCACCAAAATTTTCAGTTGGATTTGGCAAATCATTTGTTGTAGCCGCTGCTGGATTAAAATTATATGGTCCACGTTCTGTAGGGAAATAACTTAAATTTAAAGTATTTATCACTTGAGATTGTCCTTGAACAATATCAGTTTCTGGATACAACTCTGAACTAAAAATTCTTCTAGTAGTATTTAAAGACAAATCATCATCTGTGATTCCTGCTGGACGTTGTGTATAGAATGTTGGATCAATATTATACCAAGCTAATCTTGCTCTTTTATGACCATATTCTAAACCTGATGAAGTTGCACCAAAATCTAAATAATCACTATCTGAATTTCTTTCAGGTGTTGAAGACAAATACCATGATAATGGCGAACGCATATCAATTGTAGTTTGCGAACCTTCGAAATCGTCAACATAAATAGTTGATTCACCTTCAAACTGGTCTGCTTTTGGTGTATCTGGTTTTAGGAATGCAATTTCACCTCGAACGGATATATTTGATGGAACATCAGTATCCATATTAGGAAGTTTATTCACTAATCGAGTTAAGAATGGAACTTCGGTAGAATAATTTAAATTGGCACCAAAAATAGTATTGTTTACCGATTCTTGACCATAGTTTGATTTTTGTGTGAATGGTCTTTCAGTCATTTTTAAAAACGTAGCGCCAACTTGGAATTTATCTGAAAATTTATGTTCCACATTAACACCAAAAAAACGTCTTGTTTGTTGTCCAAAAACCGAATTGTTTTCAACAGAAACTTCAATTGGTGTATTTGAAGCTTGTAAAGAAGGATCAAGAATTTGAACTCTTCCTGCTTGATAATTTACACTATAATCTACACCTTCAACAAGAACTCTTCCGCCTGCTGTTACCACAACAGAACCTTTAGGAACGTTAAAAGCTCCAATAGGAATTCCATCACCACCTGAAGATTTATATTTACCTCTTAAAAGGAATTTATTTTTTTCACTTTCCTGCAAAGCTGCTGCTTGTGTACTAGCATACATTGTTCGGAAAACATATTTTTTTTGATTTTCATTATAATCAGCAATAGAGTTTGGATCTCCTTGATAATTTTCTGAAGCTGTAGTTCTTAACTTTTCAAATAAATGTTTTCCAAAAGGTTCTACTGTTGTAAAAATCAATCTACCATTTTGTTGGTCAACTGTTATACCTGGAGCATTTGGTTGAGTAACACCTGAACTTGGATTACTTGGCTGACTACTTATCGTAGAAGCACTGGTTAAAAAGTCAAAAAAACCATCACCTCCAGCTTGCGGATCGTTATTATAATTTAATCTATCAAGATTGAATACTCTTAAAAGTGGTGTTTCTGCTACATCTGCTGGAAGCGGCGTTGTTCCTGCTGGAGTAATATAATTTAACGGAGACGGATCAGTATAAAGAATATTAAATCTAAAATCTTCTTGTTGTAAATTATAACCACCTTGAATTTGATAAATGTTTTTCATCATCAAATTCCAAACTGGTTTTTGAACATTGGTTAAATTACTTTTCAATAATTTTAAAATCAATGTTTGCGTTTCTGGAACTCCTGAAGGGTTAACTTCTGTTGCCGTTGCACCATCAGTTCCAAATTCTCCTACTTGATACACTTCGTCTCCAATGGTATATTGATAAGCCACCGCAAGAACTTCGTCGTTTGCTAAACGTTGTTGCAGGGAAACATAACCAAGTTGCGGATGATAAGTATATTCATTTGGACTTAATTTTCTTGCATTTTCAAGTTTTGAATAATCAATTCCTTCACTTACTGTAGTATTAAAACCTGAACTTGAAGTTACAATTTCTCTAATATCACCATTCAATAAACCTGTTGTTCCGATGAGTGCTGGATCGTATTGGTTATTTTTATTATCCGACGGAACATTTCCATCATTATCTGGCGGTGTTTCTGTTGGATTAAAAATAAAGAATGTAGGTGGAATTGGGTCAATTGCAACAAGTTGGTTATTAGACAAACCTGTATATGTTGATTCTCCTAAATCTTGAAGTGCAATAATATTTCTTAAATTATTATTAGTTGTACTAACACGATTTTGTCTGTTTGTTACCCAAACTTCAAGACGAGTAATTTGGATTCTACTATCAATATTAGGATAATTTCTTAGCGAATTATCATACTTGTTTCTAAAATATTGTGATAGGAAAAAGTGTCTGTCTGAATCATAATCTAAAGCAAACAATTCAAAATTTTCAATCGTTCCTCCACCTTGCGAAGTAACACTTTTTGTTTGTGATTTTTGTTCAGAGAAAACTCCTGTAAAAGTTGTTTTACCAAATTGTAATTGTGCTTTCACACCAAATAAACTTTGTGCTCCACGAATCAATGAGCTATTTAATGGCATGCTTACATTTCCAATTTCTAATTTTTGAAGAATAGAATCTTCTCCACCACCAACTGTTGGGTCGTATTCTAATTTAATTAAATTTTGGAAAGCAAAAGTAGATTGTGTGTCATAGTTAGCATTTACATTTAAACGAGTTCCTACTTTTCCTTGTAAACTCATGCTAATTCTTTGATCAAAATCAAAGGTTGTGGTAGATCTATTTCTTGGTGAAAAAGACGGATTGTCTTGTTTTGTATAACGAACACCTAAATCCATTTCAACTGAACCTGTAGGTTTTACATCTATAGTATTTCCCCCAAAAACGGTTTCAAAAAAACTTGAATTTACATAATATCTTGGTAATAAGTTTCTTTTTGCTTCTTCAGTTCCTTCTTTTTTACCATCAATGGCATCTGATTTTTCTTTGAAATATTTTTTAATTGATTCACGTAAAACCAGTTGTTCGTATTCTTTTGGTGTTAAAATTATTGGATAATTAATATTAAAACCATCAAAAGTACTTGAAAAAATATATTTATCCGTAACAGGATCATACTTGTAAGCATCAACTATACTTGGTGGATTTCCTAATTTAATTTTACCTAAATCACTTCCTTTTGGTATTGTATCATTTTCATCTACTTGAGAAAAAGAGTTCCAACTTGAAAAAAGAAGCAATAATAAAATACTAACTCTAAATGCTGATTGCATATATTTTTGGTAATGTGTTTTCAAAAATTATAAATTTTTTAATGCTTGCTTGATAATCACTTCAACCGTTGCATCTGGATTTTGACTGATTACTTTATCGACGATTTTCTCGGAAGCTTTTCTAATAAAACCTAAAACCTCCAAAGCAGATAACGCTTCATCTCGATTTGTATTGTTTTGAGAGATAGAAACTTCGTCTAAATCGTAAATTTTTAACACTTTATCCTTTAAATCGAGGATTGCTCTTTGTGCTGTTTTGCCACCAATTCCTTTAATTGATTGAATTGTTGCTACATCGCCACTTGCTAATGCTTGAATAATTTGTCTTGGTTCAAGAGACGAAAGCATCGTTCTTGCTATTCCTGCTCCAATTCCTGAAACGGTTAAAAGCATTTTAAATATTTCTTTTTCAGATTTTTCTACAAATCCATACAAAGAATGTGAATCTTCTTTGATAATCAGATGTGTAAATAGTTTTATAAAATCTGTTGAAGGCAAAAGCGAATACGTGTGCAAAGAAATATTTATATGATAACCAACACCATTACAGTCGATTACAACTTCTGTTGGTGTTTTTTCAACTAATTTTCCTTGTATGTGAGCAATCATAAGTATTAATTAAACCATTCAAATATAGCAAAAAAGTTGAATTACAAAATTTTAGTATATCCAAAGTGGCATTTACATTGACTTTTATTTTTTTTCTGCTTTTGGTTTTCTTTGTTTTTCCTGTGCATCAACAACGGCTACAGCAGACATATTTACCATTTCTTCCACGCTTGCACCTAATTGAAAAATATGAACTGGTTTATCCATTCCCATAACAATTGGTCCAATAGAATCTACTTTGTATAATTCTTTTAGTAATTTATAGGTAATATTTGCTGATTCAAGATTTGGGAAAACCAAGGTATTTACTTTTTTTCCTGCAAGTTTAGAAAATGGAAATTTCTTTTGAAGCATTTCAGGATTTAATGCAAAATCGGTTTGAATTTCTCCATCAACAATTAAATCGGGATAATAATGATGCAAATAAGCTACTGCTTCTCTTACTTTATTAGCACTTTCATAATTTGACGAACCAAAATTTGAGAACGAAACCATTGCAATTACTGGCTCCATTCCAAACATTCTAACTGTTTTTGCAGTCATTAAAGCAATTTTTGCTAAATCGTCTGCTGTTGGATTTGGGTTGATGGCAGTATCAGATAAAAACATAGGTCCGCGATTAGTCATCATCATATTAGTTGAAGCAATTAGGGAAATTCCTGGAGCTTTTCCAACTAACTGAATTAATGGCTTCACAACTGATGGATAACTTCTTGAATAACCTGAAACCATTGCATCTGCATCGCCTTCATTGACCATCATGGCAGCAAAATAATTTCTTTCTCGCATCCATTTTTGAGCATCAAGAAGCGAAATTCCTTTTCTTCTTCTTTCTTTCCAAAAAATATCAGCATATTTCAATCTGCGATTATCTTCTTCTTTTGTCTTTGGATCAAAAATAGGTACATCGGCATCAAAACCAATTTCCTCTTTCAATTCCAAAATATCTTCTCTTCTTCCTAGTAAAATTGGGAAACCAATTCCTTCCTCATGAACAATTTGAGCCGCTTTTAATACATCCAATTGATCTGCTTCGGCAAAAACAATTCGTTTTGGTTCTGTTTTTGCACGATTTGTCAATAAACGCACCATTTTATTATCAGAACCCATTCGTTCTAATAATTCTTCTTCATATTTCTCCCAATCGGTAATTGGGTTTAAAGCTACACCACTTTCCATTGCTGCTTTGGCAACAGCAGGTGGAACTTTTGTAATCAATCTTGGATCGAATGGTTTTGGAATAATATAATCGGTACCAAAATTTAATTTGGTTTCACCATAAGCAATATTCACTTGTTCAGGAACATTCTCTTTGGCTAATTCTGCTAAAGCAACAACAGCTGCTTTTTTCATTTCCTCGTTAATTTTTGTTGCTCTAACATCTAAAGCCCCACGGAAAATATAAGGAAAACCAAGAACATTATTTACTTGATTAGGATGATCTGAACGACCAGTAGCCATAATGATATCCTTTCTAGTTTTTATTGCAATATCGTATTTTATCTCAGGATTTGGATTTGCCATAGCGAAAACAATTGGGTTTTCTGCCATTGAAATCAGCATTTCCGGAGTTACAATATCACCTGTAGAAAGACCTACAAAAACATCAGCACCAACCATAGCATCGGCTAAGGAATCATAATTTTTATCGGTAGCATATTTTCTTTGGTTTTCAGAAATAGAAGGATCATCTTTTCTCAAAGCACCTTTGCTATTGAACATTACAACATTATCCTCATTTACACCAAAGGAAACATATAAATTTGCACAAGCAATAGCTGCCGAACCTGCTCCTGAAATGACCATTTTTACCTCACTCATTTTCTTTCCAGCTAATTCTACTGCGTTGAGCAAAGCTGCCGAAGAAATAATTGCCGTTCCATGTTGGTCATCATGCATTACAGGAATATTCAATTCTTCCACCAAACGTCTTTCTATTTCAAAAGATTCTGGAGCTTTAATGTCTTCTAGGTTTATACCACCAAAAGTTGGCGCAATATTTTTTACGGTTTCAATAAATGCATCAACATCTTTTGTATCGACTTCAATGTCGAAAACATCAATTCCTGCAAAGATTTTGAACAGCAGACCTTTTCCTTCCATTACTGGTTTTGAAGCTTCTGGACCAATATCGCCAAGACCCAAAACCGCAGTTCCGTTGGAAATTACGGCTACAAGATTACCTTTTGCGGTATATTTATAAACATTATTTACATCTTTAGCAATTTCTAAACAAGGCTCAGCTACACCTGGTGAATAGGCAAGTGATAAATCTCTTTGAGTGGCATATTTTTTTGTAGGAACTACTTCAATTTTACCTGGAGTTGGTTTTGCGTGATATAAAAGTGCTTCTCTACGTTTATTGTCTTTGTGCATTTTATTTTCTTTTTATTCTGACTTACAAAGGTAGCAGTATCAACTTAAAAAGGAAACTTTTATTGATTTTCTTTTGAGAAATTTTAGATCGGAAATTAGTAAAAAGTTTGACGTATTTTTTATTAAAAAAATTTATACAAAATGATGAAAGATTTGTGGAGTTTTTCATAAAAACTCTTTGCTAGAGTTAGTTTTCAAATCAAGTAATAAAACAATCTTCAATATTCCATAAAATCTAGGATTTCACAACTAATAAAATAATTAATTATTTTTTCGGAAATTAGAAAATAATCACCTTCTATGTTTAATAATTCATTAGTTTTTTCAAACTTTTTTACTATTTCATCACTTAAATTATTTGTAATTAAGAAAAAATGATAATTTTCCAACAGCAATTGTTCTACATGCTTTAATATCACTGAAAAACTACCAAAATTTCTTGACATACTACTAATATTAATAGAACATTGAGGTTTATCTATTTTTACAAGAACTTCTTCCCAAAACAACTCAGAATAACCATAATTTTTCATTTCGCCATCATACTCAATAAAAAAATTATCATGAATATAAATATTCCCTCCTTTTATATTTAATTCTTTACAAATTGAAAATTCATTATTTATCAACGAGCAAAATTTAACCTCTTTATTAAAATTTAAATCAGAAAAAAACTTACTTTTCCTTGATATTTTTTTACAACATACAATTAGAGTTAAATTGAAACCTGACATTTTGTTTATTTTTATAAATATTTTTTTTAGAAGAGCTAGAAGAGCGCATTATTTTCTGAAAAAAAGAAATCCAATAATTAAATTTTACTTCTTCAAAAAATCAATATTCCTTTTAAAACCTTCTAACTTTGTTCTCTTTACAGCAGAGTTTTTAAAGACTTTATTAAAGGTTTCTGTTGTAATTTCTTCCCAATCTTTTTTAGAGTAAGAAAGTAGTTCTGTATTTGGGTTAAATAAAGGTTCGTTATGTGATTTTGAAAAACGATTCCATGGGCAAACATCTTGGCAAACATCGCAACCAAATGCCCAATCATCAAATTTACCTTTCATTTCATGTGGTAAATTATCTTTTAATTCAATGGTAAAATATGAAATGCATTTGCTTCCATCAACGACATAAGGCGCAACAATAGCTTCTGTTGGACACGCATCGACACATGCAGTACATGTTCCGCAATGATCTGTTGTTGGATTATCATATTCTAATTCTAAATCGATTATAAGCTCAGCAATGAAATAAAAAGAACCCACTTTTTGAGTAATTAAATTGCTGTTTTTACCAATCCAACCCAAACCACTTTTTGCCGCCCAAGCTTTATCTAAAACCGGAGCAGAATCTACAAAAGCTCTTCCGTGCACTTCACCTATTTCTGTTTGAATAGTATTTAAAAGTTCTTTTAATTTTTCTTTAATTACAAAATGATAATCTTGACCGTAAGCATATTTTGAAATTTTATAACTGTCTTCCTTTTGGAATTCCGAAGGATAATAATTCAATAATAAAGAAATTACACTTTTAGAATCTTCAACTAACAAAGTAGGATTTAATCGCTTGTCAAAATGATTCTCCATATAGGACATTTGACCGTGATGATTTTTGTTGAGCCAATTTTCTAATCGTGGTGCTTCCTCTTCAAGAAATTGAGCTTTGGATATGCCACAAGAAAGAAAGTCGAGTCTTTTGGATTCGGCTTTAATTATCTGACTGTATTTTTCTTTATTGTTTATCAAAATTAAAACAATCCTCCTTGAACATTTAATTTAATTTTTCCAAGATGTTTATATGCTTTCTCAGTAACTTCTCTTCCTCTTGGTGTTCTCATGATAAATCCTTCTTGAATTAAAAAAGGTTCGTAAACTTCTTCAATAGTTTCGCCACTTTCAGAAACGGCTGTTGCCAATGTTGAAAGACCAACTGGACCACCTTTGAATTTATCAATAATTGTATTTAGAATTTTGTTGTCCATTTCATCCAAACCGTGCGCATCAACATTCAATGCTTTGAGAGAAAATTTGGCAATTTCAATATCTATTTTTCCATTTCCTTTTATTTGAGCAAAATCTCTTACACGACGTAAAAGAGCATTGGCAATACGAGGTGTTCCACGACTTCTTCCTGCAATTTCTATAGCGGCTTCCATGGTTATAGGCATCTTTAAAATGGAAGCACTACGTTGAACAATAGTTGTAAGTAATTCTGTATTATAATATTGTAACCTGCTTTGAATTCCGAAACGAGCTCTCATTGGCGCAGTCAATAATCCAGAACGCGTTGTTGCACCAATAAGTGTAAATGGACTAAGATTAATTTGGACTGTTCTGGCATTTGGACCAGATTCAATCATAATATCAATTTTAAAATCTTCCATTGCGGAATATAAATACTCTTCAACAATAGGACTTAAACGATGTATTTCATCAATAAAAAGAACATCGCGCTCATCAAGATTTGTTAATAAACCAGCTAAATCACCAGGTTTATCTAAAACTGGACCTGAAGTTATTTTAATTCCAACACCAAGTTCGCTCGCAAGTATATTAGCGAGTGTTGTTTTTCCTAATCCAGGTGGACCATGAAATAAAGTATGATCTAAAGCTTCATTTCTTTGATTAGCTGCTTCAACAAAAACTTTTAAGTTATCTAAAACTTGTTCTTGCCCTGTAAAGTCATCAAAAGAAAGAGGTCTTAATTTTTTTTCTAAATCAAGTTCATCAGAATTATACCCTTTATTTGTTGGATCTAAATGTTCGTTCATACTACAAATATAGCAAAGTTATAAGAAATAAAAATGCCTCTCATACGAAAGGCATTTTATATTTTGAATTAATAATTTTAGTGATGTAAAACTTCCTCACCATCTTTCATTGGGACATTTTGTGGAACAAAATCTTCATCATGTCCTGGCTTACTATAGTCATAAGGCCATCTGTATACTTCAGGAATTTCACCTGGCCAGTTTCCATGAATATGTTCAATTGGAGCAGTCCATTCAAGAGTATTTGATCTCCAAGGATTTTGAACTGTTTTCTTACCAAAGAAAATACTATGGAAGAAATTCCAAAGGAAAACTAATTGGAATGCACCACCTACTAATGCGAAAGTTGTAATAATAACATTTACATCTTGCAAATCGTCAAATAGTGGGAAATTAGTATTTGTATAATAACGTCTTGGTAAACCTGCCATTCCAATAAAATGCATTGGGAAGAAAACACCGTAAGCACAAATAGCTGTTACCCAAAAGTGGACATAACCTAAATTTTTGTTTAACATTCTACCGAACATTCTAGGATACCAGTGATAAATTCCTGCAAACATACCGTAAAGAGCAGAAATACCCATTACTAAGTGGAAGTGAGCAACTACAAAGTAAGTATCGTGTACATTAATATCTAAAGTACTATCTCCAAGAATAAGTCCAGTTAAACCACCAGTGATAAATGTAGAAACTAAACCAATTGAAAACAACATTGCAGGATTCAATTGCAAATTACCTTTCCATAACGTAGTAATATAGTTGAATGCTTTTACAGCAGATGGAATAGCAATTAACAAGGTTGTAAATGTAAACACCGAACCTAAGAAAGGATTCATACCAGATATAAACATGTGGTGACCCCAAACAATTGTAGATAAAAACGCAATTGCTAAAATTGACATAATCATCGCTCTGTAACCAAAAATTGGTTTACGAGCGTTTGTTGCAATAACTTCAGAAGTAATACCTAATGCTGGTAACAATACAATATATACTTCTGGATGTCCTAAGAACCAAAATAAGTGCTCAAATAATACAGGTGAACCACCTTGATAGTTTAATACCTCACCAGCTAAATAGATATCAGATAAGAAAAATGAAGTACCAAAACTTCTATCCATAATCAACATCAAAGCTGCAGATAATAAAACCGGGAATGAAATTACTCCAATTACAGCTGTAATGAAGAAAGCCCAAATAGTTAATGGCAATCTTGTCATTGACATTCCTTTTGTTCTTAAATTAATTACCGTTACGATATAATTTAATGAACCCATTAAAGAGGAAGCAATAAATATAGCCATCGAAACTAACCATAAAGTCATTCCTAAACCTGAACCAGATATTGCTTGAGGTAAAGCACTTAATGGAGGATAAATAGTCCAACCTGCTGAAGCTGGTCCAGACTCAACAAAAAGTGAAATTACCATTATTACGCTTGAAAGAAAGAACATCCAATATGAAATCATATTCATAAAACCTGATGCCATATCTCTAGCTCCAATTTGAAGAGGAATAAGCAAATTACTAAATGTACCGCTCAAACCTGCAGTTAATACAAAGAACACCATAATTGTTCCGTGTATGGTTACTAAAGCTAAATAAGTTTCATTATTCATAACTCCTCCTGGAGCCATTCTTTCACCTAAGAAAAAACTAAAAATTTTGAATGATTCCTCAGGCCATGCCAATTGCATTCTGAAAAGCATTGACATACCAACACCTATCAAACCCATTATAATACCCGTAATAAGATATTGTTTAGCAATCATCTTATGGTCAATACTAAAAATATATTTAGTAATGAAGGTATCCTTATGGTGGTGCTCTTCGTGGTGATCGTGTTCGTGGTGATCGTGTTCGTTACTCATTGCTGACATATAAGTGTAAAGTTATTTTTATTATTTCATTTCAACGCTAGCAATAACTGTAGTGTCATTTTTAGCAGTTGTTGAATCATTTTTATTTTCAGATTGTTCAGAAGCTTCAGGTGAAGCATTAGCTGTTTTAACAGCTTGAACTAAAGTTGGTTTATCTTTCAACCAAGCTTTAAATTCTTCAGGAGATTCAACCACAACTTTCATTTGCATATTGTAATGTGAAGCTCCACAAATCTTATTACATAATAATAGATAATTAAACGTGTAAGGATCAAGAGCAGTTTTACCTTCAGCAACTAATTTAGCACTTTTTTTCTCTCTAATTTTATTGATTCTTGCAACTTTTTCAATCATATCTTCGTTAGCTCTCATATCTTCAGTTGTAACTGTTGGGATGAATGAAAACTGAGTAACCATTCCAGGAACACAATTCATTTGAGCTCTAAAATGAGGCATGTATGCAGAGTGAAGAACATCTTGAGAACGGATTTTGAAAACAACTCTTTTCCCTTTTGGCAAGTGAAGTTCATTTACAACGATATCATCTTGAGCATTTGGATCAGCTAAATCAACTCCTAAAGTATTAACACCTTCAATATATCTAACATTAGCTTTACCTAAAACATTATCTTTTCCTGAATATCTTGCTTCCCAACCAAACTGTTTAGCATATAATTCTACTACTATAGTATCTTCATCTTCATCTACAAACATAATATCTGTCCAAGCATAAAGACCGTAGAAAATTAATACTGCCAATACTACTGCAGGAATAGAACTCCAAATAAATTCTAATTTATTATTATCGGCAAAATACGTTGCTTTTTGACCCTTTTTACCTCTATATTTAAAAGCAAAATAATGTAATAACGCTTGTGTAATAGTTTGAACAAAGAAAATTAATATCATTGAAATCCACATCAATTGATCTACTTCTTTTCCATGCTCTGAAGCTGAAGAATCCATTAATGGTAAATCACCATATTTTACAATACAAAAGATTGTTGTTAAATAAATGAATACTAAAAAAGCAAACATTAAGTAACCATTTACTTTATTATCATTATCATTAGCGATTTGAGAATCGTCTGATGCTTGTCCGATTTGAGTTAGGTCATAAATTTTAGTTAATTGCCAAATTGCAATTGATAATAAAACTAAAACAAAAAGTACCAAAAAACTTGTCATTTGTTTTTACTTTAAATATTAATAATGAAAATGTTTACTTTCTTCGATAAATGGATTTCTCTTTGGTGTTAAAGGTGCTTTTGTTAATGCAGTAAATACCACAAAAATAAATAAACCTAAGAAAAACATCAATGAACTTATTTCAGGCACACCAATAAACCATTGGTCACCAACTGTTGCTGGCATAATCATATTAAAGAAATCAATATAATGTCCAAATAAAATAACGATTCCAGCGAAAACAACAATACCAGTAATACGTTTAAAGTCAGTATTTATTAAAACTAAGAAAGGAAAGATAAAGTTCATAACTACTGCTCCAAAGAATGGTAGATTATATTGCTCAATTCTTGTTTTAAAATAAGTAACCTCTTCAGGAATATTTGAATACCAAATAAGCATAAATTGAGAGAACCATAAGTAAGTCCAAAATACACTAATACCAAACATAAATTTTGATAAATCGTGAATATGACTCGTATTTACATTTTCTAAGTAACCTTTAGATTTTAGATATAATGTAACTATTGAAATTGTTGTTATACCGCTTACAAAGAAACTTGCAAAAACATACCAGCCAAACAATGTACTAAACCAGTGAGGATCAACTGACATAATCCAATCCCAAGCCATAATTGATTCGGATACAATAAAGAATACTAAAAATGCCGCTGACATTTTAAAATTCTTTTTATAAAAAGAATTATCGTTTGATTCATCTTGAGCTAAACAGTTCTTTCTTGACAAATATCTATAAACATTCCAACCAAGTAAAAATATTGCAGCTCTTGTTAACCAAAACGCAACATTTAAATATCCGGTTTTTCCAGCAATTAATTTATCATAATTTTCGTGACCTACAACATCAACACCTTCTTTCATCCAAACAAATAAATGATTCACATGAAAACCTGAAAGCAACAATAAAACAAAGAAAATAACCGATGCAACAGGTAAATAAGCAGTTATACCTTGCATTACTCTAAATAGAACTGGAGACCAACCAGCTTGTGCAACTTGTTGAATAGCATAAAAAGCTAAAACTCCCATTGAAATTAACAAAAAGAATATACAAGCAACGTATAAAGCAGCCCATGGCTTATTTTGCAATTGATGCAAAACATGTTCAAGATGAGCATGATGCTCTTTCTCTTCATCAACTTTTGTTTCTTTAGCTACATCTTTAGCTTCCTCAGCATGAATTGCAGCAACATCTAAATTTGAAGTTTCTTCATGAGCAATTGTATCTTCAGTTATTTCTTGGTTACTCGAAACTATTTCAGAATGTAATGAATCATTTTCAACTTCTGCAACCTCTTCATTTGAAGTAGCTGTATGAGTAGTGTCTATACTTGCCTTTTCGTGAGTTGCATGCGTATTGTGTGTCGCTTCAGCATTTGTGTGATGTGCGCCATCATGATGACTTTCTGCAACTATTTTTTCTACCTCTTCAATTGTTTTTGGAGCGGCTAAAAAACCATACACTATACCTACCAATCCTAAGATCATTAAGGCAAATGCAATGTTTTTTAAATTTTTTGAAAATGTGTACATATCTATTTAACTATCTGTTTATTGAATTAATCTATTATTGATTTCTAAGTTTAAGTACGTGCTCTGTAACTAACCAACGCTCGTGAGAACTTAATTGATTAGCATGAGAACCCATTGAATTTAAACCATAAGTAATAACATGATAAATACTACCTTCTGTAATTGGTCTATCTTTATAGTTAGGGACTCCTAAAAATTTCTCTTGCTTAACAAGTTTACCTTTTCCATCACCAGCTTCTCCATGGCAAATAGCACAATAGATAAGATATAATTCTTCTGCCTTTTTCATATCAACAGAAGTAGAATCTAAAGGTGATTTTAAATTTGCTTTAGCAGCATCATATCCTGCTGTTGTGTTAGGATAATCATAAGGTTCAAAACCTCTTTTGATAGAACCTTTTGCAGGAAGTTGACCTTCCTTACCTTTTAAACCATAAGGAGAATTAAAAGCATTTGATTCTGAATAAGTTTCGTATGCTACTGATTCGTACATATTAGGCATGTACTGATAGTTAGGTTTCAAATCATCTTTACATGATGAAACTGAAACTACTAACACTAATAGACCTGCTATTTTAATTAAACTTTTCATATCTAAAATTAATGCTTTTCAATTACTTTAACTTCAACTGCTCCTGTATTTTTTAGGAAAGATGTTAATTCTTCTTCATTATCTTTCACAGCTACTTCCATTAAAAAATGATCATCTGTTGTTCTAACATCAGGATTTTCAGCTTCTTTAAATGGCCACAATTTACTTCTCATATAAAATGTGATAACCATTAAGTGAGCTGCAAAAAAGACAGTCATTTCAAACATTACAGGAACAAAAGCAGGCATATTTTGAATGTAACTCATACTAGGTTTTCCTCCAATATCTTGAGGCCAATCAGTAATCATAATATAATTCATCATTGTTGTTGCCACTGTAATTCCAATACATCCATAGATGAATGCACAAATTGCAAGTCTAGTTGGAGCTAATCCCATTGCTTTATCCAATCCGTGAACAGGAAATGGTGTAAAAACCTCTTCAATATGATGATGTGCTTTTCTTGTTTGCTTTACGGCATCCATTAAAATATCATCATCATTGTATATCGCGTGTATAACTTTATTACTACTCATAACAAATATTAATGTTTTTCTGAATGATTATTACCTTCTTTTTCTCTTTCTCTTTTATAATTTTCGCCAGAAGATTTCAAAATAGTTTTAACCTCTGCTTGTGCAATTACTGGGAAAGTTCTTGCATACAATAAAAACAAAACAAAGAAAAATCCAATTGTTCCGATATAAATTCCAATGTCAACAAAAGTTGGAGAGAACATTGTCCAAGAAGACGGAAGATAGTCTCGGTGTAATGACGTTACAATAATTACAAAACGTTCAAACCACATTCCGATATTTACTACAATTGAAATAATGAATGAAAACATAATACTTGTTCTCAATTTTTTGAACCACATAAACTGTGGAGAGAAAACATTACATGTCATCATTGACCAATAAGCCCATGCATAAGGTCCTGTTGCTCTATTTAAGAAAGCGTATTGTTCATATTCTACACCAGAATACCAAGCTACGAATAACTCCGTAATATAAGCAACACCAACTATAGAACCTGTAATCATGATTACAATATTCATTAATTCGATATGTTGAATTGTAATGTATGCTTCTAAGTTTGATACTTTTCTCATGATAATAAGTAAAGTATTAACCATTGCAAACCCTGAGAATACGGCACCAGCAACGAAATATGGTGGGAAAATTGTTGTATGCCAACCAGGAATAACAGAGGTAGCAAAGTCAAAAGATACTATAGTGTGAACCGAAAGTACAAGTGGAGTTGCTAAACCTGCTAAAACAAGTGAAACTTCTTCAAAACGTTGCCAATCTTTAGCTCTACCACTCCATCCAAAACTTAAAATTGAATAAACTCTTTTAGTGAAAGGAGTTACTGCTCTGTCTCTTAACATCGCAAAATCAGGAAGTAAACCTGTCCACCAGAACACTAACGAAACAGAAAGATATGTTGAAATTGCAAATACGTCCCATAACAATGGTGAGTTAAAATTAACCCATAACGATCCTAATTGATTTGGAATTGGTACAACCCAGTAAGCTAACCAAGGACGACCCATGTGAATGATTGGAAACAATCCTGCTTGTACAACAGAGAAGATTGTCATAGCTTCAGCAGAACGGTTAATAGCCATTCTCCATTTTTGACGGAATAACAAAAGTACAGCAGAAATAAGTGTTCCTGCGTGACCAATACCAACCCACCAAACGAAGTTAGTAATATCCCAAGCCCAACCAACTGTTTTATTTAATCCCCAAGTTCCAATACCTGTAGAAATTGTATAAATTATACAACCAACTCCCCAAAGGAAAGCGGCAAGTGCGATAGAAAATACAGTCCACCACTGTTTATTTGCTCTACCTTCGACAGGCGCAGCTACATCAACAGTTACATCATGATAACTTTTATCACCTATAACTAAGGGTTTTCTAATGGGTGCTTCGTAATGAGACGACATAATCCTTTATATTGTTTCTTGATTAATTATATATTTCTAACTTTTACTTGATAAACCACGTTTGGTTTAGTACCAACATGCTCTAACAAATGGTATGCTCTTTTATCTGCAGCTAATTTAGCTATTTCAGAAGCTTCATTATTAACATCTCCAAATTTCATTGCTCCTGTAGAACATGCACTTGAACATGCTGTTTGAAACTCATCAACAGCAACTTCCCTTCCTTCTTTTTTAGCGGTAAGAATTGTTAATTGTGTTCTTTGAATACACATTGAACATTTTTCCATAACTCCACGTGAACGAACATTAACATCTGGATTAACAACCATACGTCCTAAATCGTCATTCATGTGATAATTAAATTCGTCATTATTAGCATATAAGAACCAATTAAAACGACGTACTTTATATGGACAGTTATTTGCACAATATCTAGTTCCAACACATCTGTTGTATGCCATTTGATTTTGACCTTGACGACCATGAGATGTTGCCGCAACTGGACAAACAGTTTCACAAGGAGCGTGATTACAATGTTGACACATTACAGGTTGGAATACAACTTGAGGATTATCAGCAGGATTTTCCATTTCGCCAAATCCACTTAATGAACCTTTTTCACCTGTTAGACCGTCGAATTCTTCTTTTTTCTTATTATCTCCAGCAAAGGTATCTTCAGAAGAATAATATCTATCAATACGCAACCAATGCATATCTCTACTTCTTCTTACTTCCTCTTTTCCAACTACTGGTACATTATTTTCAGCATGACAAGCGATAACACAAGCTCCACAACCCGTACAAGCATTTAAATCAATTGAAAGATTAAAATGATGTCCAACTGAACGATCAAATGATTCCCATAAATCAACTTTTGTAGCTTCAACAGGTTTGTGATCTAAAGATACCATTGGAACAGGATTCCATTCTTTAGAATCTTTAGTATTGAAAACCTCCAATGTTGTTTCCTTCACAATATCGCCTCTACCCATTAGCGTTTTTTGAGATTGAACACAAGCAAACTCATGAACATTATCGACTTTAGCTAATTGAGCAGATTGAACATTTGAAAAATTATTATATAGAGCATAGGCATTAACACCTACCTGCATTTCTTCTTTTAAAGATGCTTTTTTACCATATCCTAAAGCTAAACCAATAGTTCCTTTAGCTTGACCTGGCTGAACAATAACTGGAGCAGTAATTTTTACATTTCCAACGGCAATCGTAGCATAACTTCCGTTTAAACCTCCATTTGCAACAATTTCATTTTCCAATTCTAATTTATCAGCATCAGCTTTTGAAATAGTTAAATAATTATCCCAAGAAACTCTTGTAATTGGATCTGGAAACTCTTGCAACCAAGGATTGTTTGCTTGCTGACCATCTCCTAAACCTGTTTTAGTATATAGTATTAATTCGAAACCAGCACTAGCTTTTGATTGAGCCAATGTTGAAGCAGCAGAACTATAATCTGCGGTTCCACCTGAAACACTTGAAGGAGTTCCAACAAATACACCATCGTGAACAACTTTATTCCAAGAAGAACCAGAAATTATTGCTCCTGAATTAGATTTTAAATAATCATAATATGAACCAGCAGAACCATTTAAAGACATTAAAACATCTTGAAATTGTTTTGTATTGAATAATGGACGAATTGTAGGCTGAGTTAAAGAATAAGTACCTTTAGTTAAACTATGGTCATTCCATGACTCTAAATAATGCGGTGCTGCAGCAGCAATGTTAGTTATTGATGCAGTCTCATCCTCTTTTAATGAAAAGGCAACAGATAATTTAGTCTTTTTAAGTCCAGAAACAAATGCAGCACTATTTGCTAAAGTATACACTGGATTAACTCCACTCATAATTAAAGTATGAATACTACCTGCATTCATCTCAGAAATTAATTGAGCTACTTTTTCATTTGAACCTTTTCTTATCTGTCTAGTTCCAGAAGTTGAAAAAGCTTCACTCGCTAAAACTTGATTAATTGCAATAACCAAAAGTTGCGCATTTTTATCTTGAATACCAGAAACCAAAACACCTTTACTTCCTGCTGATTTCAATTGTTGCGCCGCTTTTGTTACTTCAACTTCAAATTCTTTATTTAAAGAAACAGAAACTGAAGAATTTGTAATAGTATTATATATTTTTACAAGTGCTTGCTTTTGATTAGCCACAGACATAGCCACTCTTTTATCAGCAGATGCACCAGATAAAGTCATATTTGCTTCAAACTGAAAATGCTTAGACATTTTTCCAGCCTGAGGAATTCTTCCTTTTGAATATCCTGCATCAAAACCTCCACCTTGCCAATCTCCTAAGAAATCTGCTCCGATAGAAACTATTGTATTCGCTTTTGAAAAATCATAATCTACTAAAGCTCTTTCACCATAAACTGATTCAAAAGCATCTAAAGCTGCAGATTCTGAAACTGCATCATAAATTACATGTTTCGAGTTTGGATTTTTAGATAAGAAATCAGCAATTAATTTTTCAGTTGATGGACTAGCTAAAGTATTTGTCAATAAAACTACTTGACCACCTTTAGCTTTAGCATCTGCTAAACTAGTTTTTATTTTTGCTTCTACTTCTGACCATGTTGCATTTTTAGCGTCCATTTTTGGAGCTTTTAAACGCATGCTATCATATAAAGATAATACTGACGCGTGTACTCTAGCATTTGCAGAGAATTTAGCACCATCAATTGTATTATTTTCAATTTTAATAGGACGACCTTCACGTGTTTTAACTAAAAGATTTGCAAAATCAAAACCATCAAACATAGTTGTTGCATAATAATCTGCAACACCAGGAATGATTTGCTCAGGTTGAACTACATATGGTATTGATTTATGTACTGGACCTTCACATGCCGCAAGAGTTGCCGCAGCTGTACTGAAACCTACATACTTTAAAAAATCACGACGAGTAGTTGATGATGATGACAAAGACGCTGCGTCTCCTAAAAATTCATCTGTTGGAATTTCTTCAACAAATTCATTATTTTTAAGCGTCTCAACAATAGAACTATTTTCGTTTAGTTCTTCAACACTTTTCCAGTATTTTTTGTTTGATGACATATCGTAAATAAAAATTAGCTTCTTAGTATTATATTAATAGTGACATTTACCACATTCTAAACCTCCCATTTGTGCTGCAGTTAATTTATCTACACCATATTTTTTCGAAAGTTCTTTATGAATTTTATCGTAGTAAGCGTTGCCTTCCATTTTAACATCTGTAGCACGGTGACATTCAATACACCAACCCATTGTTAATGGAGCAAATTGTTTTTGTATTTCGTAAGTTTGAACTTCACCATGACATTTTTGACATTCAATACCTGCAACAGAAACGTGCTGAGAATGATTGAAATAAACAAAATCTTGCAAATTATGAATTCTAACCCATTTAACAGGTTTAGTTTTTCCTGTATATTTTTGTACTGATTTATCCCAACCAACCGCATCATATAACTTTTGGATTTCTCCATCATAAAATGCTTTAGAATATTCAGGTGTTGCGGTTGTATCTGCTACTTCAGCAATATTTTTATGACAATTCATACAAACATTCAATGAAGGGATACCTGCGTTCTTACTAACTCTTGCTGCTGAGTGACAATATTTACAATCAACACCATTACTTCCTGCGTGAATTCTGTGAGAAAAATGAATAGGCTGAATAGGCGAATAATTTTGGTCAACACCAATTTGAGACAAATATCCGTACACAAAATAACCACTCGCTAACAATAAGAATATTGAAGAAACTAATACCAAAAATTGGTTTTTAGCAAAGGCATTCCAAACAGACAATATTGATCTATCTTTTTTAACTAGCTCTAAACCTTTTGATGAAGCAATTTTAGTCAACATGTTGTATACTAAAAACAACATTACAATTAGTAACAACATTACTGTTACTAAAAATCCTAAAATTACATTATTTGATATTCCAGAATCTGTAGCTTCTAATCCACCATCTTTTTTTGTTAATCCTATTGGAGCTTCAGCTTTTGGTGCAGGTTCAGAAGTATAAGCGATTATATTGTCAATATCTGCTTCAGATAATTGTGGGAAAGCAGTCATAACTGACTTGTTATATTCCTCAAATATTTTTACCGCTTTTGCATCACCTGATTTAATAAGTTCAGAACTATTATGAACCCATTTGTAAATCCAAGCCATATCATACTTGTTAGCTACACCACGCAAAGCAGGACCAGTAGCTTTAGCATCTAATTTATGACATGCCGCACAATTAGCATTAAAAAGTTCTTTCCCTTTTACAGCATCACCAGTTCCCGTTGCAGGAGCAGATGTTGCAGGAACAGTTGCTGGAGCAGCTGTAGAAGCAGCTTCTTGAGCAAATAAATTTAAGGAGAATGTTAGCAAAAAAGCTAAGCTTAGAATTAACTTCCTAGAAATCGAATTATGGTTACCCACTTTTTTCATATTATTAATGATTATCGACAATTTTGGTATGATTTTTTCTAAATACAATATTAGAAAGTACTTCATACTTTTTTTAAAACTTGCACAAAAATACGACTTATCAATTATTCTCAAAACCTTAAATATATCTTAGTTATCAATTTATATTAATTCTAAATAATATTGAATGTTTTATTTGTTTTGATAAGTTATATATTTGCATATAAATCAAACTATTATGAAATTTTTAACAAAAAAAAGAACCGTTTTTTTTACTATGTCATTTGTTATATTTAACACCTTTAATATAATAAACGCTCAAAGTATAAATGTGAAACAAGATGAAAAATTTGAGCAATTATTAGCAGAAAAAAGAAAAATAAACGCCTCAATTACAAATAATAACAGATTTAAAATACAAATTTTTAATGGCACAAACGAAATTGCAAAAAAGGAACTGATTACCTTTAAAAGAGAGAATAAAAACTACGATGCCACGATAATTTTTAATACGCCTACATACAAAGTTATTGTCGGGAATTTTAAAACAAGAATTGAAGCCGAAAAAAGTTTAACAATTATAAAAAAGAAATACCCGAATGCAATTTTAATAAAACCAAATAAATAATTTATCAAAATAAAAAATCCCGAGTAATCGGGATTTTTTTATCAATTCTTATTTCAATTTTTTCTTTACTTCTACTTCTTGGAAAGCTTCAATAATATCTAGTTGTTCTATATCATTATAATTCTTGATTTGTATACCACAATCATAACCTTTAGAAACTTCTTTTACATCATCTTTAAATCGTTTTAGGGTAGATAATTCTCCTGTAAAAACAACTACACCTTCTCTAATAATTCGTATTCTAGAATTTCTAAAGATTTTACCATCAGTAACCATACAACCAGCAATTGTACCAACTTTAGATATTTTGAAAGTTTCTCTAATTTCAGCAGTTCCTGTTATTTCTTCCTTCATTTCAGGCGAAAGCATTCCTTCCATTGCATCTTTCAAGTCATCGATTGCATCGTAAATGATAGAATAATTTCTGATATCGATTTCTTCTTTATCTGCTAATTGTTTAGCATTTCCTGCAGGACGAACATTAAATCCAATAATAATTGCATCAGATGCTGAAGCTAACATAACATCGGTTTCAGTAATTGCTCCTACACCTTTATGAATAATTTTAATTTCAATTTCCTCAGTTGATAATTTTGAGAACGAGTCGGCCAATGCTTCTACTGAACCATCAACATCACCTTTAATAATAATATTTAACTCTTTAAATTGACCAAGAGCTATACGACGACCAAGTTCAGCAAGTGTAGTATGCTTTTTAGTTCTAGCCGATTGTTCACGTATTAATTGAGTACGTTTAGCAGCAATTTGTTTAGCTTCTCTTTCATCTTCATATACATTAAACTTATCACCAGCTGTAGGCGCACCATCTAAACCTAATATTGAAATTGGTGTTGAAGGTCCAGCAACTGTAACATTATTACCTCTTTCATCATGCATTGCTTTAATCTTACCATGATTTTTACCTGCTAAAACATAATCACCAACTTTTAATGTACCAGCTTGAACAAGAATTGTTGTAACATAACCTCGACCTTTATCTAATTGAGCTTCAACTACTGTACCTACAGCAGGTTTTTCTGGATTTGCTTTCAAATCTAAAATTTCTGCTTCTAATAAAACCTTCTCTAAAAGTTCTTTTACACCTGTACCAACTTTTGCTGAAATATCATGAGATTGATACTTTCCGCCCCAATCTTCTACAAGTAAATTCATACCCGCTAATTGCTCCTTAATTTTTTCAGGATTTGCAGCAGGTTTATCTATTTTATTTATTGCAAAAATCATTGGAACTCCTGCGGCTTGAGCGTGACTAATTGCTTCTTTAGTTTGAGGCATGATATCATCATCGGCAGCAGCTACAATAATTGCTATATCTGTAACTTGTGCTCCACGTGCTCTCATCGCGGTAAACGCTTCGTGACCTGGAGTATCTAAAAATGTTATTTTTTGTCCATTATCTAAAGTAACTGCATAAGCACCAATATGCTGAGTAATTCCTCCTGATTCTCCTGCAATAACATTTTCTTTACGAATGTAATCAAGTAAAGATGTTTTTCCATGATCAACGTGACCCATAACCGTAACGATTGGAGCTCTAGATACTAAATCTTCTTGTCTATCTTCAACAACTTCAATTGCATCTTCGATATCTGTTGTTATAAATTCAACTTCATAACCAAACTCATCAGCAACAATCGTCAAAGTTTCTGCATCAAGACGTTGATTCATTGTAACCATAATACCAAGAGACATACAAGTACCAATAACTTTTGTAATTGGCACATCCATCATAGTTGCAACTTCACCTACAGTTACAAACTCTGTAACTTTGATTGTTTTGCTTCCTTCTTCAATAGCTCTTTGCTCTTCATCAGTACGTTGACGATGTGAATCTCTTTTATCTCTTCTGTATTTAGCAGCTTTAGATTTATTACCTTTTCCTTGAAGTCTTTCTAAAGTTTCTTTAATTTGGTTTTTAACCTCTTCCTCTGTTGGCTCAACTTTTTGAACAATTGCAGGTCTATTTCCTTTTTGGAAACCTCCACCTGGTTTATTTGGTCCAAATTTATTTCCACCTGTTCCTGAAGGCTTATTTTGTCCACCATTATTTCCTCCTTGATTTGCAGGACGTGCTTCGCCTGGTTTTGGTGGAATTCTTTTTCTTTTGTTCTTATTTGGATCAACTTTATTAGCGCTGTTGATTTTAGGCGGTGTTGTTTTCTTAGGTTTATTAAATTGAGATAAATCAATTACTTGACCTGTTAAAGTTGCACCAGATAGTTTTTGATATTGTGTTGTAAAAGTTTCATCAGCTGGAGCTTCTTCTGTAGTTGCTGATTTTTTATCAACTTTTTCTTCAGTTTTTACTTCCTCAACTTTTGGTTTTTGCTCTTGAACTTTTTCTAAAGTTTTTTCAGGTTTAACCTCAACTTTTTCCTCAGTTACTTTCTCAACAACAGGCT
The DNA here is from genome assembly GCF_027484205.1 of Flavobacterium sp. Classification (GTDB taxonomy): domain Bacteria; phylum Bacteroidota; class Bacteroidia; order Flavobacteriales; family Flavobacteriaceae; genus Flavobacterium. The sequence continues at coordinate 3,343 of NZ_JAIXUB010000021.1, read as the reverse complement.
TTTCAATGGCAGGTTTTACTGGCTGAACGTTATTAGTAGGTGTAGTTTTTGGTTCCAAATCAATTTTACCAATTTGTTTTGGACCTGTAACAACTGCCTTAGCTTTAATCACTTCAAGACGTTGACGCTCTTCTTCTTGCTTTCTTTTATCTTCGATTTCCTTTTCTCTTTCAAGACGAAGTGCTTCTTTTTCTTTTTTAATCTCTTCACTAACTCCTTTGGAAGCTTCTTTGTTTCCTTTGTCGCCAGCAAATTGACTTTGAAGAATATTAAATTCTGCATCAGAAATTTTTGCATTTGGATTTGCATCAATAGCAATGCCTTTATCTTTTAGATAATCGACAGCTCTTTCTAATGAAATATTTAATTCCCTTAAAACTTTATTTATTCTAATAATTCTTTCTTCAGACATAAAATCTTTTATAAATTCTTTTTTATATTGTTGGGTTGAAAAAAAGTTTAATCTTCAAACTCTTCTTTCAAAATGCGCATTACTTCTTGTATTGTTTCTTCTTCTAAATCTGTTCTTCGAGCTAAATCGGCAACATCTTGTTTTAAAATACTTTTAGCAGTATCTAAACCAAGTTTTGCAAACTCATCAATAATCCATCCATCAATTTCATCTGAGAATTCTGTTAATTCAACATCATCGTCTTCTGTTGCACTTCCTTCTCTAATTACATCTAATTCGTAACCTGATAATTGACCTGCTAATTTAATATTCTGACCTCCACGACCAATTGCTTTAGAAACTTCTTCTAACTTCAAGAAAACTTCAGCATGTTTTGTTTCTTCATTAATTTTTACAGAAGAAACTTTAGCAGGACTTAAAGCTCTTGTTATTAATAAAGATGCGTTTGTTGTATAATTAATTACATCAATATTCTCGTTACCTAATTCACGAACAATTCCGTGAATACGTGAACCTTTCATACCAACGCAAGCTCCAACTGGATCAATTCTATCATCATAAGAATCTACAGCTACTTTTGCTTTTTCACCTGGAATTCTTACTACTTTTTTAATCATAATTAAGCCGTCGAAAACCTCAGGAATTTCTTGTTCAAATAATTTTTCTAAAAACTTTTCAGAAGTTCTAGACATAATAATTTGTGGTTTATTTCCTTTTAATTCAACGCTTTCAATAATTCCTTTCACGTTATCTCCTTTACGGAAAAAGTCAGATGGAATTTGTTTTTCTTTTGGAAGTACAATTTCATTTCCTTCATCATCGACTAAAATGACAACTCTTGGACGAACGTGGTGTACTTCTGCTGTATAAATTTCGCCGATAATATCTTTAAATTGTTTGTACAAATTAGTATTATCATGCTCGTGGATTTTAGAAATTAAGTTTTGACGTAAAGCCAAAATTGCTCTTCTTCCTAAATCTATAAGTTTTACTTCTTCAGAAACCTCTTCACCAATTTCAAAATCTGGTTCAATTTTTCTTGCATCAGATAATGTAATTTCTAAATGCTCTAAATCTAAATCATCATCAGCAACTACAATTCTTCTTTGCCAAATTTCCATATCACCTTTATCAGGATTTATGATAATATCAAAGTTGTCATCAGAACCATACTTCTTTTTTAAAGCATTTCTAAACACATCTTCTAAAATCGCCATAAGCGTTACTCGATCAATAAGTTTATCGTCTTTAAACTCTGAGAATGATTCGATTAATGCAATATTTTCCATTATTCTGTTTTAATTAAAATTTATTGTAACAATTGCTTCTTTTATTTCTGAGTAAGAAATTTCTTTTCTTTTTTGAACCGTTTCCTTACCTTTTCCTACTTTTTTAGGTTCTCTTGCCGACCAAGACAACACTATATATTCGTCATTTGCTTCTACTAATTCGGCTTCTATTTTTTCCTCATTAGTTTTAACAATTAATGTTCTACCTATGTTTTTTTTGTATTGACGTGTCATTTTTAAAGGAGAACCAACTCCGACTGACGCAACTTCTAGCGAAAAATCATGCTCTTCTCTATCTAAATTATTCTCGATAACTCTACTGATATCTATACAATCTTGAAGATTTACACCTTTATCACCGTCCAAAGTTACAATAATTTTGTAACTATCTGAAATTGTTAATTCTATCAAAAAAATTTCTTGCTTTTCTAACAAAGCATCATTTAAAAGTTTTGAAACTTGTTCTTTAAATGTCATATTTTTATAAAAAGAGGGAAGCAGTGCTTCCCTCATTATTTAGTTTGTACTAATAAATAATGGTGCAAATATAGTCTTTTTTTTTATATGACAAATATCATTTAAAAATCTTAAAAAAAATTCTTACCTTTATACTTGAAATATTAAGACATGTATAACCAATAATTTACACAACAATATCATGAAAAAAATTTTGATACCTACAGACTTTTCTAAGCACGCTGAGTATGCTTTAAAAGTAGCTGCCCAAATTGCAAGAAAAAATAATGGTGAAATAATTTTATTACATATGCTTGAACTTCCTCATCAAGGAAGCGATGCTGTTGGCTCTGGAAAAGAACTTCCTGAAATTATGTTCTTTAAAAATGCTGCAATAAATAGACTTGAGGAGTTAATGGATGAAGATTACCTTGATGGAATTAAAGTTTCTGAAGCGGTTTTATTTGAATTAGCTTTTGAAGGTGTGCTGAAAGCAAGTAAAATTAATGATGTAGATTTAGTTGTTATGGGTTCACACGGTGCAAGTGGCTACAAAGAAATGTTTATTGGTTCTAATGCTGAGAAAGTGGTTAGAAGCTCTGAAGTTCCTGTTTTAATTATTAAAAAAGAACAAGAAAACTTTGATGTAAATAATTTTGTTTTCGCTTCTGATTTTTCTGAAGAAATCAAAAAACCATTTGAAAAAGTAGTAGAATTTGCAAACAAATTTGATGCTACCCTTCATTTAGCAATGATCAATACACCAAATAATTTCAAACCAACTTCATTATCTGAACAAATCATGAACGAGTTTGTTGCTAATTTTAAAATTAACAAATTTGAAACTCATGTTTACAACGAAAGTAATGTTGAAAAAGGAATATTAAATTTTGCAAATAGTGTTGATGCCGATTTAATAGGAATGAGTACACACGGAAGAAAAGGACTTTCTCACTTCTTCAACGGAAGTATTAGTGAGGATTTAGTAAACCATGCTTCTCGTCCAGTAATTACTTTCAAAATCTAAAAACAAAAACAGATAAAATAAAAAACCTCTTAATTTCTTAAGAGGTTTTTTTATTGATTTAATAGGACTTCCCGAAGTATCGGGATAAACTTCTCGCCTAGCTTAAACAAAAAATCCCAACTGAAAAAGTTGAGATTTATTTGTTGGTCTACTAGGACT
>NZ_JAIXUB010000027.1 GCF_027484205.1 Flavobacterium sp. | reverse complement strand
TCAATTCTAATTCATGATGTTTTAGGAAAAACAATCAAAATGATTGATGAAGTAAATTCAAATCAAACACAAATAAACACATCTGAACTTTCTCAAGGTGTTTATATGATTGAAATCACTACTAATGACGGATTAAAAGAAGTTAAGAAATTAATTATAAAATAATTAGTTATAATTTTATAAAAGCTCCAAAAACATAAATTTTTGGAGCTTTTTTTATTAAAATACTTTTTTTAGTCTATAAAAAGATGCAATACATCGAATATTTTTACAGATTAAGTTGATATTTTTTTTTCTATTTTTTTTCTATTTATATTGCTACATTATTTGTCCCCACAAATCTACCTAGGTTACTTTTAACCTATTTTTTTATGGCATAAAATCAAATTTATGTTTATGAAAAAAATTTATATTATAGTTTTTTTATTATTATCGTCAATTACATTTAGTCAAAATTTTGATTCATTTGCTAGTGGAATCAAAATAAGCAATACCGTTTATAACACAACTGGAAATGGTGTAAACCAAATTAATCCAAATCCAAGCGCCACCTTATTCAATGGTGTTAATCTTGGTTCTTTTGGACAAAATTCTACTTGCGCAAGAATTACAGGAGGTGAAATTAAAACATGGAAAACTTCTTTAGGAAATGTTTGTAGTGCAAATTTATATTGGAGAGTTTATCCATCAAGCGCATCACCAACAGGAAGTTTTAATACTATCCCTCTAAGCACAATTTCCGATTGTGATACTTCAAATAGCACCTTTTTTGATGGACTTGGACCATGTTCAAATGGTGATCAAAAATGGAAAAATTATTCTACAAATGTAGACTTTATTTCAAGTTTACTTCCTGGAAATTATGTCTTAGAAATCTACTATGATTTTACAGGTTCTGATGTAAGTGCTTCTACTTGTGAAACCACAAAATACATTAGTAATTTTGGCAATAATTTCAAAGCCAATTTTACAATTTCTAATCCATCATGTGCTCCAACTGTATCGCCTACAACTGTTTGTGAAGGAAATACAATTTCATTAACTGCAAATCCAACCAATGGAGTTGCTCCGTACACTTTTTCATGGACAGGACCAAACGGTTTTACATCAAATAATGAAAATCCAACATTAGTTGCTACTTTAGCAAGTGGTGGAGTTTACACTTTAACAGTTACGGATTCATGTGGTGCAACATCTACAACACAAAACACACAAGCTGTAACGGTTACTCCTAAAATTGACCCCGAATTTGAAGGATTGAACCCTGGTTTATGCCGATTTGGAACGCCTCCTTTTTTACCTAATTTATCATCAAATGGAATTTCTGGAACATGGAATCCTGCAACTGTTGACAACTCTGTAGCAGGTGTTTTTAATTATACTTTTACTCCTGATGCTGGACAATGTGCCAATATTTTTGTTCAAACAATATTTGTGGTAAATAATGTCATTCCAAGTTTTACTTTACCGACAACAATTTGTCAAGGTTCAACTCCACCTAACTTAAATGGAACTTCAAATAACGGAATTGTAGGAACTTGGAGTCCATCAACAATTAGTAATTCAACATCTGGAACTTATACTTTTACGCCAAATGCAGGACAATGTGCTACTGTTAGAACTATTAATATTAATGTGATTCCTAATACAACTCCAACATTTACATTACCATCGTCAATTTGTCAAAATGCTATTGCTCCACTTCTTCCTACAACATCAAACAATGGAATTAATGGAACTTGGAATCCATCCATAGTAAGTAATACTAATTCTGGAACTTATACTTTTACACCTAATACAGGACAATGTGCAACCAACACAACGGTAACAATAACTGTTAATCCAAACATAACTCCAACATTCAATCCTATTGCTCCTATTTGTGAAAATGTAACAGCTCCAATACTTTCAACAACTTCTAATAATGGAATTACTGGAACTTGGAATCCATCAACAGTAAGTAATACAACATCTGGAACATATACTTTTACTCCTGATGCTGGACAATGTGCTTTACAAACAACTCTTAATGTAATTGTAAATCCAAATATAACTCCAACATTTGACCCTATACCGAATGTATGTTATCAAACTACAGCTCCAACACTTCCTACCACATCAAATAATGGAATAACTGGAACTTGGAATCCATCAATAGTAAGTAATACTGCATCTGAAACTTATACTTTTACTCCTACTGCAGGATTGTGTGCTTTACCTGTTTCTATCACAATAACTGTTGATATAATTAACCCAACATTTGATCCAATCACTCCTATTTGTGAAAATGGAACTGCACCAATACTTCCAACGACATCAAATAATGGAATTACAGGAACTTGGAACCCAACAACTGTAAGTAATACTGCTTCTACAACATATACTTTTACTCCTAATGCAGGACAATGCGCTACAACAACTACATTAAATGTAACCATAACTCCAAATGTAACTCCAACATTCAATCCTATTGCTCCAATTTGTGAAAATGGGTTAGCTCCAACTTTACCATTAACATCAAACAATGGAATTACTGGAACTTGGAATCCTTCAACAGTAAGTAATACTTTATCAGGAACATATACTTTCACGCCTGATGCTGGACAATGTGCTTTGCAAACAACTATTGATGTAATTATAAATCCAAATATTACTCCAGCATTTAGCCCAATTGCTCAAATTTGTGAAAATGGATTGGCTCCAATTTTACCATTGACTTCAAATAATGGAATTACTGGAACTTGGAATCCTTCAACAGTCAGTAATACTTCATCAGGAACGTATACTTTTACACCTGATGCAGGACAATGTGCAACAACTACTACTTTAAACATAACAATAAATCCAAATATAACTCCATCGTTTAATCCTATTGTTCCAATTTGTGGAAATGGATTAGCACCAATTTTACCATTAACTTCAAATAATGGAATTACAGGAACTTGGAATCCATCAACGGTTAGCAATACTGTATCTGGAACTTATACTTTTATACCAAATGCTGGACAATGTGCAGTTACAACTTCATTAAATGTTGTTGTAAATCCTAATATAACGCCTACATTTGATATTATACCTCCTGTATGTTATGGTTCAACAGCTCCTATTTTACCTTTAATCTCTAATAACGGAATTACTGGAACTTGGAATCCTTCAACAGTAAATAATACTTCCTCTGGAACTTATACTTTTACACCTGATTCTGGGCAATGTGCTACATCAACTTCAATATCGGTTACGATAAATACAATAACTCCTACTTTTGATACGATTGCGCCTATTTGTTATGGATCAACTGCTCCAACGCTTTCTACAACTTCTAATAATGGAATTATTGGAACTTGGAATCCTTCAATTGTGAGTAATACTACTTCTGGAACTTATACTTTTACACCAAATGCAGGACAATGTGCTGTTGAAGTCTCAGTAACTATTAATGTAAATTCTATAACTCCAACATTCAGTTCTTTTGCCGATGTTTGTTATGGCTCAACAGCTCCAGTACTTCAATCAACTTCAAATAATGGAATTATAGGAATTTGGAATCCATTGACTGTAAGTAATACTGCTTCTGGAACTTATACTTTTACACCTAATGCAGGTCAATGCGCAATTGAAATTTCTATAACTATTAATGTAAATTCTATAACTCCAACATTTGATACAATAGCACCTATTTGTGAAAATGGAACAGCACCAACTTTACCATTAACTTCTAACAATGGAATTACTGGAACTTGGAATCCATCAACAGTAAGTAATACTGCTTCTGGAACATATACTTTTACTCCAAATGCTGGACAATGTGCTGTTACAACTTCATTAAATATTGTTGTAACTCCTAATATCACTCCAACTTTTGATGCCATTGCGGATGTTTGTTATGGTTCAACTGCTCCAATATTCCCTTTAACATCAAATAACGGAATTACTGGAACTTGGAATCCATCGACAGTGAGTAATACAACATCTGGAACGTATATTTTTACTCCAAATGCTAGTCAATGCGCAACAACAGCTTCGATTTCAATTAATGTAAATACTATAACTCCAACATTTAATGCCATTGCAGATGTTTGTTATGGTTCAACTGCTCCAACATTACCATCAACTTCTAACAATGGGATTATTGGAATTTGGAATCCATCGACAGTAAGCAATACGACTTCTGGAACTTACACTTTCACACCTAATACAGGTCAATGTGCGGTTGAAGTTTCTATAACTATTAATGTAAATTCTATAACTCCAACATTTGATGCATTAGCACCTATTTGTGAAAATGGAACGGCACCAACGTTACCGTTAACTTCTAACAATGGAATTATTGGAACTTGGAATCCATCAACAGTAAGTAATACTGCTTCTGCAACTTATACTTTTACTCCTGATGCTGGACAATGTGCGACAACAACTTCATTAAATATTGTTGTAACTCCTAATATCACTCCAACTTTTGATACTATTGCGGATGTTTGTTATGGTTCAACTGCTCCATCATTACCTTTAACATCAAATAATGGAATTACTGGAACTTGGAATCCATCGACTGTCAGTAATACAATTTCAGGAACTTATGTTTTTACGCCTGATGCAAGTCAGTGCGCAACAACTACTTCAATTACAATTAATGTAAATTCAATAACTCCAACATTTGATACAATAGCACCTATTTGTGAAAATGGAACAGCACCAACGTTACCATTAACTTCAAACAATGGAATTATTGGAACTTGGAATCCATCAACAGTAAGTAATACTACTTCAGGAACTTATACTTTTACGCCAAATGCTGGACAATGTGCTGTTACAACTTCATTAAATATTGTTGTAACTCTTAATATCACTCCAACTTTTGATACTATTGCGGATGTTTGCTATGGTTCAACTGCTCCGTCATTACCTTTAACATCAAATAACGGAGTTACTGGAACTTGGAATCCATCTACAGTGAATAATACAACATCTGGAACGTATATTTTTACTCCAAATGCTAGTCAATGCGCAACAACAGCTTCAATTATAATAAATGTAAATACTATAACTCCAACATTTAATACTATTGCTGATGTGTGTTATGGTTCAACTGCTCCAATTCTTCCAACAACTTCAAATAATGGAATTACTGGAACTTGGAATCCATCGACAGTAAGTAATACTGTATCTGGAACTTATACATTTACTCCTGATGCTGGACAATGCGCCACGACAACTTCAATTTCAATTAATGTAAATTCAGTATCGCCAACATTCAATCCAATTGGAACTATTTGTTATGGTTCAACTGCTCCAACACTTCCAACTACATCTAACAATGGAATAACAGGAACTTGGAATTCACTGGTAAGCAATACCACTTCAGGAACTTATACATTTACTCCTGATGCTGGACAATGTGCGACAACAACTTCAATTTCAATTAATGTAAATTCAGTAACTCCAAACTTCTTTGCAATTGCTCCAATTTGTGAAAACGCAACTGCTCCAATACTTCCTACATCATCAATTGAAGGCATTACTGGAACATGGAATTCAACAGTAAGCAATACAATTTCAGGAACTTATACTTTTACTCCAGATGCTGGGCAATGCGCAACAACTACTACTATAAATGTAATTGTAAATCCTAATATTATACCAACATTTACTTTAATTGCTCCAATTTGTTCGGGCTCAACTACTCCAATTCTTCCAACAACTTCAAATAATGGAATTATAGGAACTTGGAATTCAACAGTGAGCAATACATCAAGTGGAACTTATACATTTACACCAAATGCAGATCAATGTGCAACAACTACAACTTTAAGTGTTATTGTAAATCCTAATATTACACCAACTTTTACTGCAATGGCTCCAATTTGCTCAGGTTCAACTGCACCAACACTTCCAACTACATCTAATAATGGAATTATTGGAACTTGGAATTCAACTGTAAGTAATACTTCAAACGGAACTTATACATTTACTCCAAATGCTGGACAATGTGCAACAACAACAACTTTAAATGTGGTTGTAAATTCATCTCCAACAGATTTAGATATTTCAGTTTCAGATGTATTTAATCAAACCTCACAAGGCATCATAGTAATAAATGGAGTTACTAATGGTGTTTCTCCTTATGCTTATAGTTTAAATGGAGGTTCTTTTTCTAATTCAACAACTTATTCAAATTTAGCTCCAGGAAATTACACAATAACTGTTCAAGATTCAAATGGTTGTGAATATGAAGAAAGTGTAACAATAATTTCTAATTGTATGTTTCCAAATGGAATTTCACCAAATGGAGATACTAAAAATGACACTTTTAATTTAAGTGGATGTAATGTAAAAAAATTAGAATTATTTAATAGATATGGAATGAAAATTAATAGTTATAAAAACTATACTGACGAATGGTTTGGTAGAGCTTCAAATGGTGATGATTTGCCAGAAGGAACTTATTTCTATATTGCAGAAATAACAGATGGCACTACAAAAACAGGATGGGTTTACGTAGCAAGATAAAAAAAAGCTTCTCAGTTGAGAAGCTTTTTTTATTTATTCAAATACCAAATACTGAAATTTAAAATCATTGCAAAACTTACCCAAGCTAAATATGGTATAAGTAAATATCCAGCAATTTTGTCAATCTTTTTAAATTGAGAATACGTTTCAAAAATCATTAATAACAAAAGAACTATTTCAATCAAAGCTAAAAATGGATTATGTAAATAGAAAAAAATAAAAGACCAAAGTGCGTTTAATCCCAGTTGAATAATAAAAAATCTAAATGCTTTTTTTACATTTTCTTCATCCGATTCCATTTTGCTCCAAACAATTCCGCCTGCTACACCCATCATTATAAATAAAATTGTCCAAACTGGTGCAAATATCCAATTTGGCGGATTGAAAACGGGTTTCACCAATGTTGGATACCATGTTGAGATACTTTCACGTGTTACCATTCCCGATAAATAACCTATTACCAAACAAGTCATTACAACTAAACTGATTCTGAGAATTTTTTGCATTTGTTTAAAATTTTCACAAATATAGTAAACAAAATCATTTCGTTTTTCTAAAATAAGTATCTTTGTTCAAAATTTAGAACCTATGTCATCCGAAAAGGATTTTATTTACACTTCAAACAATAGTGAAATTACTAATGGATTTTTTGAATGGACTGCACCAAGTAACATTGCATTAGTAAAATATTGGGGTAAAAAAGAACATCAAATTCCGGCAAATCCATCTATTAGTTTCACATTAAACCATTGTAAAACAATCACAAAATTATCATTTGAGAAAAAAAACACTTCATCTGAAATCAGTGATAGTAAAAGTATATTTTCATTTGACTTATTATTTGAAGGAAATTCTAAAGAAGAATTCAAACCAAAAATTCAAAAATTTTTTGAGCGAATTGAAGTTTATTGTCCCTATTTAAAAGAGTATCATTTTACGATTGATACAAAAAATACTTTTCCGCACAGTTCAGGAATTGCCTCTTCGGCTTCAGGAATGGCAGCTTTGGCGATGAATATAATGAGTTTGGAAAAAGCGTTAAATCCTACAATTACAAATGATTTTTTCTATCAAAAAGCTTCATTTCTTGCAAGATTAGGTTCTGGAAGTGCTTGTAGAAGTGTAAAAGGTAACATTGTAGTTTGGGGTAAACATGATGAAATAAAAGAAAGTTCCGATTTATTTGGGGTAGCATTTTCATCAGAAGTACATTCAAATTTTAAGAATTATCAAGATACAATCTTACTTGTGGATAAAGGTGAAAAGCAAGTTTCTAGCACAGTTGGACATGATTTAATGCACAATCATCCATTTGCCTTACAAAGATTTTCGCAAGCACATCACAATTTATCGGCTATGAAATCCGTTTTAGAAAATGGAAATTTAGATGATTTTGTTAAAATAGTAGAAAGTGAAGCATTAACTCTTCATGCTATGATGATGACTTCGATGCCCTATTTTATTTTAATGAAACCAAACACTTTAGAAATAATAAATAAAATTTGGAATTATAGAAATAGAACAAAAATTCCAGTATGTTTCACACTTGATGCTGGGGCAAATGTTCATGTTTTGTATCCCGAAAACGTTAGAGTTGAAACATTGCAATTTATTCAGGACGAATTAGTTGGCTATTGTCAAAATGGTCAGTATATTTGTGATGAAATTGGATTAGGTTCACAAAAATTATAATTTATCATTAGCTCAAATCGAATATGAAAGGACCATTATTTTACTCAAAAATTCTTCTCTTTGGAGAATACGGAATCATCAAAGATTCTAAAGGTTTATCTATTCCTTATAATTTTTATAATGGCGCATTAAAAGTTGATGAAAATCCATCTTCTGAGGCCATAAAATCTAATGAAAGTTTAAGAAAATATGTTGTTTATTTAGAACAATTGCAAAATGAACAACCAGAATTAGTGCGTTTTAATATTGAACTTCTAAAATCTGATGTAGAACGCGGCATGTACTTTGATTCAAGTATTCCACAAGGATACGGAGTAGGAAGTAGTGGTGCATTAGTAGCAGCAATTTATGATAAATATGCCGACAATAAAATCACGGTTTTAGAAAATTTAACTAGAGAAAAATTACTTCAATTAAAAAATATTTTTTCTCAAATGGAATCTTTTTTTCATGGAAAAAGTTCTGGTCTTGATCCATTAAATAGTTATTTGAGTATTCCAATTTTAATAAATTCTAAAGATAATATTGAAGCTACAGGAATACCAACTCAAAGTACCAACGGAAAAGGCGCAGTATTCCTTTTAGACTCTGGAATTGTGGGCGAAACCGCTCCAATGGTTAACATTTTCATGGAAAACTTAAAAGACCAAGGTTTCCGAACCATGCTTAAAAATCAATTTGTAAAATATACAGATGCTTGTGTAGAAAACTTTCTTGGTGGTGATTTAAAATCATTGTTTTCAAATACTAAAAAGCTTTCAAAAGTAGTTTTAAATAATTTTAAACCAATGATTCCTGAACAATTTCACGGAATTTGGCAAAAAGGAATTGACACTAACGACTACTACCTAAAACTTTGTGGTTCTGGTGGTGGTGGCTATATTTTAGGTTTTACTGAAGATTTAGAAAAAGCTAAAAAATCTCTTAAAGATTATAAATTAGAAGTCGTTTATCAATTCTAATTTATCAATCATGCTTAGCCGACAATCCAAACATACTATAATGAAAATTATCAGTATGTTTTCTGTGGTGCGCGGTTATAATATTCCAATAATTGCTTTAGCTCAATACCTTTCAGCCATTTTTATTTTGGCTCCAGAAAAACGTGCTTTAGATGTACTCTTAGATTTTAACCTCTTTATTATTGTCATCGCATCTAGTTTAACCATTGCTTCTGGATATATTATAAATAACTTTTACGACAGTAAAAAAGATTTAATCAATCGCCCTAACAAATCAATGATTGACCGATTGGTAAGTCAAAAAACAAAACTTCAAGTTTATTTCACTGTAAATTTTCTTGTAGCAATTTTAGCTTTTTTTGTTTCCTTTAGAGCCGTTCTATTTTTTTCTGCTTATATTTTTTTGATTTGGTTTTACTCTCACAAACTTAAAAAATATCCTATAATTGGTAATCTAACAGCTTCTTTGCTTGCCGTTCTTCCTTTTTTTGCCATACTTCTATACTACAAAAATTTATATCCACAAATTTTTGCACATGCAAGTTTCCTGTTTCTCCTAATTCTAATCAGAGAAATTATTAAAGATTTAGAAAACATAAAAGGCGATATTGCCAATGATTATTTGACAATTCCAGTAAAATATGGTGAAGAATTTGCCAAAAAAACTATCACTGCATTGACAATCGCAACAATAATTCCAGTTTACTTTTTAGTAGAAATTTACGACGTTGGCTACATGGATATTTATTTCTACATAAGCTTAATAGTACTTATATTTTTTCTGCTTTTACTTTGGAAATCAAATAGTAAACCACATTATTTACAACTTCATAATATTCTAAAATTTTTAGTAGTTTCAGGAGTTTTTTGTATTGTACTTATCAATCCACAAGTACTAATTCATGGAAAAACATTACTCAAAATTTAGAGCGAATCATTAGTAATTCTTGTAAGCCATATTCCTGCTGTCCGCACTACACGGTAGTTGCTTCCATCAGGGCTAAAGAGTAAACAATTTTGAATAAATTCAGAATTTCAAAATACTATTCTTCTTTATACCAACTCGAATACATGACATAATTATTGGAAATACGTTCAATTTCCCCAGCAAAATCTGATGCGTTAATATCTTTAACCTTCTTTGCAGGAACTCCAGCATAAATAGTTCCAGATTCTACAACAGTATTTTGAGTAACAACTGCACCAGCAGCAACGATTGCATTACTTTCTACAACACAATTATCCATAACAATTGCACCCATTCCTATCAGAACATTATCATGTAAAGTACAACCATGAACAATGGCGTTGTGACCAATTGATACGTTATTACCAATATTAGTAGGATGCTTTAAATAAGTCGCATGAATAACTGCTCCATCTTGAATATTAACTTTATTACCTATTTTAATGTAGTGAACATCACCACGGATAACAGCATTAAACCAAACACTACATTGAGAACCAAATTCTACATCTCCTATAATAGTTGCATTTTCAGCTATATAACAATCTTCTGGAATTTTCGGAGACTTTCCGTTTACGGTTTTTATTATCATAAGTTTTAAAAAAAGAATCCCGACACTTTCACATCGGGATTATATTATTTCATTTATAATTAGTTCACTGCTGGACAGTTACAGTGGTATTTCTCTGGTTTGCAGAACAAGTTGATTCCAAGTGTAATTTGATGAAATCCTCCGTCATCAAACTTTACATTGCCTAACAAGTGTGAATAAGTGTAAGACAACATATAATTCTTGAAGTTAAATCCAAGTATTGGTGTAATGTATTGTAACTTTTGTGTTGCCACTGAGTTGCCTTCAACATACTGTGCACCATCTAAACTTCTTCTATACGATAATCCACCCCAAAGTGTACCTGTTTCTAATGCTTTGTATGCTTTTACGTTTAAATCAATCAATGATTCTTTTGTTTGACTAATATATTGAAACATAAATGATGGTTCCCACATTAAAGTTTCACTATCTCCAAAGGTGTATCCTGAGTTGATGATGACGCGTTTTAAATTTACAGGTTCTCTATCTGTATAAAGTTTACGATCGCTCGATAAAGCATTCTTTACAGTAGCATGTACATAAAAATCTAAATAATTATAACTCGCTCCAATATCAACATTAAAATACATCGCTCTTTGCTCAATAGTACCATCAATTGCAGGATCATAATCAGGGTTTGCTACATAAAATGATGTCTCATCTAATAAACTTTGTGCAAATCCTGCACTCATACCAAATGATAACTGATTCAAATCAACATTATCTCTAGAAAACATCAAGTGATGCGCATAAGTCAATCGAGCTCCTTTTTGTGAATGATATCCGTTTTTGTCGTTTATCAAAATAATTCCTGCTCCTGAACGCTCTCCTACACTTCCATTAAAACTCAAAGTCTGTAATGCGGGTGCATCTTCTTGTCCAAACCATTGTTGTCTGGCCGTTAGTCTTACCTTGGCACAATTTGCCGCACCTGCCATCGATGGATGCAATAAATAATAATTATCTGATAAATAATCAGAATATACAGGTAAAACTTCCTGCGAAAAAGATTGCTTTGCTACAAATAGGAATACTACTAAATAAAATTTCTTGAAATTCATCGATATTATCTTTTTAATGAGAAATGGGCTTTAAATTGTTTTGTTTTTGATTGTTCTATATAATCTACACTAAACCAATAATCAGTTGATGGTAGTGGTTGTCCATTAAAGGTTCCGTCCCATCC